>NZ_PNYB01000017.1 GCF_002879855.1 Trinickia soli
CGCGGCGACCTCGGTGAACGCGACCGACGGGCCGAGCAGCGCGGCCGCGGCGATCAGGGCGGCAAGCCATGTGCGCAGCGCGCTCAATTGCTTGCCCCCGTCGCAGCGGCCGGCGGCGCAACCGCGGGTGCGCCGAAATCGACGCGCGGCGGCTTGGCGATCTCGGTTTCGTTGGCCACCGAAAAGTTCGGTCGTTCGTTGAGCCCGAACCATCTCGCCGTCAGGTTCGATGGAAACGAGCGCACGGTCGTGTTGTAGGCCTGAACGGCTTGAATGTAGCGATTGCGCGCCACCGTGATCCGGTTTTCGGTGCCTTCGAGTTGCGCCTGTAAATCGCGGAAGTTGGCGTCGGACTTCAGTTGCGGATAGTTCTCCGACACGACCAGCAGCCGTGACAGAGACGATGTCAACTGCCCTTGCGCCGCCTGAAACTTCGCAAAGGCTTCCGGGTTGTCGAGCACGTCGGGCGTGACCGTGATCGAGCCGACGCGCGCGCGCGCCGCGGTGACCTGCGTGAGCACCTCGCGCTCCTGCTGCGCGTAGCCCTTCACCGTGTTGACGAGGTTCGGCACTAAATCGGCGCGCCGCTGATACTGATTGACGACCTCGGACCAACTGGCCTTGACCTGCTCGTCCTGCGACTGCAATCGGTTATAACCGCAGCCCACGAGGAACAGCGACAAACACATCGTCAGGGAAAACCATGGCTTGCGCATCCGCACTCTCCCATCCTTCGATTGCCCCCGGTTCGGTGCGCGGCTTACCGCGCATCGTCCTGTCAATCGTGCATGGGCGCGGCCAAGATCCCTTGATTCAACTCAACGATCTGGTTGTTTTATACGCGCTCGATAATCATGGCAATGCCCTGCCCAACGCCGATGCACATCGTGCATAGCGCATAGCGACCGCCCGTGCGGAGCAATTGGTACATGGCGGTGGTGGCCAAACGCGCACCCGACGCGCCAAGCGGGTGGCCGAGCGCAATCGCGCCCCCGTTCGGGTTCACGCGCTCGTCGGCGGCACCGATGTCGAGCGCACGCGTCACGGCCAGCGCCTGCGCAGCGAACGCTTCGTTCAGCTCGATCACGTCCATCTGATCGAGTTTCAACCGCGCGACGCTCAAGACCTTGCGCACGGCGTCGATCGGGCCGACGCCCATGATCCGCGGTGCAACGCCGGCGGTGGCTGTGGCTACGATGCGCGCACGGGGCTGCAGCCCGAAGCGCGACGCTGTTCTTTCGCTGGCCAGCAACAACGCACAAGCGCCGTCGTTGACGCCCGACGCGTTGCCCGCTGTCACGGTGCCGTCGGGACGCACGACACCTTTGAGCCTCGCCAGCGCTTCGAGCGTCGTGGCGCGCGGATGCTCGTCTTTCGTGACGATGAGCGGATCGCCCTTCTTTTGAGCCACCGTGACCGCGACGATCTCTTCGTCGAAGCGCCCACTTTCCTGCGCCGCCGCCGTGCGTTGCTGACTGCGTAGCGCGAAAGCGTCCTGATCTTCGCGGCTGATACCGAACTCGGCGGCGACGTTCTCGGCCGTCTCGGGCATCGAATCGACGCCGTACATCGCGCGCATCGCCGGATTCACGAACCGCCAGCCGATCGTCGTGTCTTCGATCTTTGCTGCGCGGCTGAAGGCGCTCTCGGCTTTGGCCATGACGAACGGCGCACGACTCATGCTTTCCACGCCGCCTGCAATCATCAGCTCAGTCTCGCCGCTCTTGATCGCGCGCGCCGCAATGCCAAGCGCATCGAGTCCCGACCCGCACAGGCGGTTAACGGTGCTGCCCGGCACGGTCACGCTCAAGCCTGCGAGCAGGCCGGCCATGCGCGCGACGTTGCGATTGTCTTCGCCCGCCTGATTGGCGCACCCGTAAATGACGTCGTCGATGGCGGCCCAATCGACCGACGCGTTGCGCGCCATGAGCGCTTTGATAGGCAGCGCGGCCAGATCGTCAGCGCGCACCGTCGACAGCACGCCGCCGTAGCGACCGACAGGCGTCCTGATTGCATCGCAAATGAAGGCGTTTTCCATCGAAGATCCTTGGCAAAGGCGCGGCTCGCGCGCATTGCAACTCATCTTGGCGATGGGCGGTTTTATCGTCAAGTGCGATTATCACAATAGTGTGCGATTATCGAACCTTCGCACAATCGAAGGGAAGCATCATGAAACGCGCCGGCCGCCCCCAGGAATCCGAAACGCACGTCGACACCGTCGCGCCAGCCGAGCGCGATGAAGGCCCTGCCGCGGACGCGGCTTCGGTGAGCGACCCCAACTTCATGACCTCGCTCGAACGTGGCTTGGCCGTGCTGCAAGCGTTTTCGCAAGAACGTCGCGTGTTGACGACGTCGCAGATCAGTCAACGCACGGGCATTCCGCGCGCGGCAGTCAGGCGCTGCCTGTATACGCTCGAGAAGCTGGGTTTCGTGGCGGAAGAAGACAACCGGTTGTTCTCGCTGCGCCCGCGCGTGCTCAAGCTCGGTCACGCGTACCTCGCTACCACGCCGCTTGCTCACGCGGCTCAACCTGTGCTGCGCCATATCAGCGCCACGCTCAACGAGTCGAGTTCGGTCGCCATTCTCGACGGCGACGAGATCCTCTATATCGCGCGCGCGTCGACCTCACGCATCATGTCGGTCGATCTTCATATCGGCAGCCGCCTGCCCGCGTATTGCACGTCGATGGGGCGCGTGCTGCTCGCACAATTGGGCGCCGAGGCGCTCGACGCGTACCTCGATCGCACGAAGCTCATCCAATACACGCCGCGTACGATCGTTTCGAAAGAAGGACTGCGCAGCACGCTCGAATCGGTCCGTAACAACGGCTATGCGCTCGTCGACCAGGAATTGGAGGTCGGACTGCGCTCGATCGCAGTGCCGGTGCTCGGTGCCGACGGACATGCGATCGCTGCGCTCAACGTCGGCGTGCAAGCCGCGCGCATCGCGATCGCCGAAATGGAAAGCCGGGTCCTGCCGGCGTTGCGCGAAGGGGCGCAGGAATTAGCGCTGCTCTCGCTCTGACTGCGTCAGGAACGCCAGGAGCGCCGCGTTGAACGCCTGCGCCGCTTCGACGTTCGAAAGGTGCGAGGCATCCAACGCGACCATGCGCGCGCCCGGCACGCGGTCGACGATGAACCGGGCATCGTCGATTGTCGTGACCGGATCGTATCGCCCGGCAATCACCAGCGTAGGCGCGGCGATCCTTTCGATCTCCCCGCGCAGATCGGCCGTGGACAATGCGTCGCAACACGCGGCGTATCCGTGCTGCGGCGTGGCGCGCAATTGATCGGTCAGCCGCGCAACGACGTTCGGCCGCCGCTCGATGACTTCGGTGGTAAACCATCGCCCCGCCGCGCCGTCCGCCACTTCATTCATGCCGCGCGCCCTCACGAGCGCGGCGCGCTGGCTCCATCCCTCGTATGACCCGATGCGCGCAGCGGTATTGGCCACGATCAATGTATCGATTCGTTCGCACGCATGCACGCCGAGCCATTGGCCCGTCAGGCCGCCCATCGAAATTCCGCAAAAATGCGCGCGTTCGATAGCCAATGCATCGAGCACGGTCAGCACATCTTGACCGAGCATGTCGAGCGTGCAGGGACCCGGTGAAGAAATCGAGTCTCCATGGCCGCGCGTGTCATAGCGCACGATGCGATAGCGCTCGGCGAGTGCATCGAGTTGTGGAGACCACATCTCGAGCGTCGTCCCGAGCGAATTCGAAAATACGATCGCCGGTGCATCCTGCGGGCCTGCGGTCGTATAAGCGATACCGTTCACGTGCTGCATGCTGACTCCAATAATGCTCAACGCTCACATCTCTTTGCGGCTCAGGCTCGTGCCCAAAGCCAGGTCGATGCCCGGGCGCTTCACGTCGTTCATTCAAGAGGGCTGCGCCTTCGCAGCGAAGCAATCGATCAGGCTCGCAAAAGCGGCACAGGCGTCACGTCCTGCAGGGCCTCGAACGCAAGCCCTTCGACGATATCGATCACGACGAGACCGCCGGCAGTCACGTCTATCACGGCCAGGTCCGTGTAGATTCGATCCACGCACTCGATGCCGGTCAGCGGATAGGTACACTGCGGCACGAGCTTGCACTCGCCGGACTTCGTCAAGTGATCCATCATGACGAACACCTGTTTGGCGCCGATCGCGAGATCCATTGCGCCGCCGACGGCAGGAATCGCATCGGGCGCACCTGTGTGCCAATTCGCGAGATCTCCTGTTTGCGATACCTGGAACGCGCCCAGCACGCAGATGTCGAGATGCCCGCCCCGCATCATCGCGAACGAATCGCCATGATGGAAGAATGCGCCGCCCTGGAGCAGCGTCACGGGTTCCTTGCCCGCATTGATCAGTTCGGGGTCTTCCTCGCCCGCTGCGGGTGCGGGCCCCATGCCGAGCAAACCGTTCTCGCTATGAAGAAAGATCTCGCGCTCGGGCGGCAGGTAGTTGGCCACCTTCGTCGGCAAGCCGATCCCGAGATTGACGTATGCGCCTTCAGGAATGTCGCGTGCGACACGTTGAGCGATTTGATCGCGCGTCCATTTGTTCATCGAAAACCTCCTCACGCGGCGCGCGCAAGCGTTTCAGGCACCGCGACCACGCGCTGCGTAAAAATTCCCGGCGTGACGATGACCTCGGGATCGAGTGCGCCGAGCGGTACGATTTCCGCCACCTGCGCGATCGTCGTCGTCGCGGCCATCGCCATGATCGGCCCAAAATTGCGTGCCGCCTTCCGATACACGAGGTTGCCCCAGCGGTCCCCCCGATGCGCCTTGATCAGCGCGAATTCGGCTTTGATGGGGTATTCGAGCACATAGGGCTTGCCGTCGATCACGCGCGTTTCCTTGCCTTGCGCCAAGCGCGTGCCGTAGCCGGTCGGCGTAAAGACGGCGCCGAGTCCCGCTCCGGCCGCCTGGATGCGCAGCGCGAGATTGCCCTGCGGCACGAGTTCGAGCTCGATCTCGCCAGCACGGAACAACGCATCGAATACCTGTGAATCGGCCTGACGCGGGAACGAGCAAATGATCTTGCGCACACGTCGCGCCTTCAACAACGCAGCAAGGCCGAGCTCGCCGTTGCCGGCATTGTTGTTGACGATGGTGAGCTCGCGCGCGCCTTGTGCAATCAGCGCGTCGATGAGTTCGGCAGGCTGCCCGGCCGAACCGAAGCCGCCGATCATGACGGTTGCGCCGTCCGTGATATCGGCGACGGCGGCTTCAAGTGACGAAATGGTCTTATCGATCATCGGTATTCGCGCTGGCGACAGCGCCTCCTTCCTTCCAATTGCCGATCAATTTAGAGGCACTCATGCCCCAGGTCAACGGCGATTATCGCAATACTGTGCGGTGATCGCACATTCCTCCCCTGCCCCTCGCGAACCTGATCGGCATGCCGGGGGTCGGCACTCAGATGTCGAAGAACACCGTCTCGCGACCGCCGTCGGGCGTGTCCTGCAAACGGATATCGAGTGAGTACACCGGTACGCCGTCGCGCTCGCTGCGTTGCGCGATCAACGTCTGGCGTCGCACTGCCCATTCGATGCCGCTCAGGACAGGGTCGCGCCCATTCGCTTCGACTTCATCGTTGAAATAGAGCCTTGTGTGCAGTCCAAGATTGATGCCGCGCGCGAACAGTACGAGGCATACGTGCGGCGCCTGTGGCACGCCGCCCGCACCGGCAGCGCGGCCCGGCTTGATCGTCTCGAACCGGAACACCCCCGTATCAAAGTTGGCGCAGGCCCGCCCCCACCCTCGGAACGACGGATCGAGCGGCAGGTTCTGCAGATCGGCGGGATGCGCATATTTACCGTGCGCATTGGCTTGCCAGAGTTCGACGAGGACATCGCGCACGAGCGAGCCGGACCCATCGAATACGCGGCCTTCGATTGCAATGCGCTGCCCGCGTGTTTCGGGGGAAACGAGCACAGGGCCGAAGTCGTTTTCGAAGATGTCGAAGCCCGCCTGCTTCGGCGCAAGGCCGATATGAACGTACGGGCCCGCCGTTTGCGAAGCGGTCTCCGGCAAGCGCACGGGAGCCAACGAAGCAGTCGGCGAACGGGGCGAAAAGGTGGTGCGATTCATGCCTTGTCTCCTTGCCTGGCGGCCTCGAACCAGGTCATGCGCCGACCGCGCAATGTGATGTCGAAGCGGTAACAGCGACTGTCGAGCGCGATGTCGTTGCCGGTGTCTTGCAGCGCGATCAACCCTCGCACCTGCTCTTCGCCCGGTATCGTCTTGACGATCGGGCATTGCGCGATGAGCGGATCGCCCTCGAAATACATCTGCGTGATGAGGCGCTGCGCCCACCCGTCTCCGTTCAGCGAATAGTGGATGTGCGAGGGCCGCCAATCGTTGATGCGATTGCGCCAGGGATAAGGGCCGGGCTTGATCGTGCGGTAGGCGTAGTAGCCGTTTTCGTCTGTGAGCATGCGGCCGCAGCCGCCGAAGTTCGGATCGATCGGCGCGATGTATTTGTCGTTGCGATGGCGGTAACGGCCACCGGCATTGGCCTGCCACACCTCCACCAGAGCGTTCGGCACGGGACGGCCGAACTCATCGCGCACGAAGCCGTGTACGACGATCCGCTCGCCGATCGGCAATCCGTCTTTGGCGAAGTTCAGAATCAAATCGTTGTCGAGCGGCCCGAGCTCGTCGGCGCGAAACACCGGACCCGTGCGTTCCGATACGGTGTTCAACGTCGAAATCAACGCGTTGCGCGGCGAGCGCAGCACGCTCGTCTTGTATTCCGGCGTGTAGGCAGCCGGATGCGCGGCCGTGTCACGCTGGGCGAAATCGCCATGAATCCGGCTGGCGGCAGCCGTCGGCAGGTCTGACATATGAACGCTCTCCTCCGCATAAACATGCCCCGCCATCACTGGAGCGGGACGGGGCGGGATTCCCGACGCCCACTCTAGGGCTCATGCAGACGCGCGTAAATTGACTTCTGCTCCGCGGTTCCATAACGTGCGGGAATGGAAAACCGAATCAACTTTCGGCACGTCAGTTGTTTTCTGGCCATCGCGCGCGAGCGTCATGTCGGCCGCGCCGCCGAGCGCCTGAACCTCACGCAGCCCGCCGTTTCGAAGACGCTTGCCGAGCTCGAATCGCTTGCGAACGTCCGGCTCGTCGAACGCGGTCGACATGGCGCACGCCTGACTCCTGCCGGCGAGCACTTTCTTCGCTACGCCGTCGATGTCGAGCAGGCGATGAAATCGGCCGCCGGGGCATTGGAGCACCCCGTCGCGCCGCCCGTGAAAGTCCTCCAACTCGGCGCGCTGCCGACAGTCGCAAGCGGCATCCTCCCCAACGCGCTGCTGCGTCTTCGCGAACGCCAGCCGCATGCGGGCGTGCGGCTTCAGACGGCGACCAATGACATGTTGCTGTCGGCGCTCAAAGCCGGACGGCTCGATTGCGCGATCGGCCGCATGGCGGAGCCTTCGACGATGCAAGGCATCTCGTTCGAACTGCTGTATGCCGAACCGCTCGTAATGGCCGTGCGTCCGCGCCATCCGCTCTTGAGCGAACGCCGCCCATCGCCCCAAGCCGTACTCGCTTATCCGCTCGTCGTCGCGCCGAGCGGCACGGTGCCGAGGCTCAATACGGACGCCTTCTTCGACGCACACGCGCTATGCGTGCCTGGCAATTGCACGGAAACGCTATCGGTTTCCGTCGCACGCCTGCTCGCGCGCCGCTCAGACGCGGTATGGATCACGCCAGAGTTCGCCGCGCGCGACGATCTGGAACGCGGCGAACTGGCAAGGCTGCCGCTGACTGTTGCGAACGCCGAAGAGCCCGTCGGCCTGCTGCGTCCCAGTGCTGGCGAGCCGATCGAGCTCGTCGAAGCGCTGGCCGCGATTCTGCGCGAGTTGACGCTCGCCGATAACCGGCAAGACGCTTCGCGTGCGCGCCGGCCGCTACGCCCCGTCTCCGCCAAGCGCACTCGCAAGCGTTGAGCGCAAGGGGATGCTTGGTGGAGTACCTGCCCGGCACTTGACCATCGGCGCAAGCCGAGCTTAGGATTCAGGCATTCGTTCGATACTCACGCACTTGTTCGATAATCGAACACATCGTCGATTAAGCGTGTCGGGCCCCTACGTATGACGGCGTTCGAGTGCCTCGACCGCCCGCGTCATTTCCTTCCTCTTCCGAGCTCAATTCAGCGCCATGTTCGCGTACCAAGGACGACTCAACGACAGGCTCACCTCGACCGATGCGATGCTCGACGTATTCGCGCCGAGCGCGACAGTGCAACGCATGCTCGATGTCGAAGCCGCGCTCGCGCGCGCACTCGCGAAAGCGGGCGTGATCCCTGCCTCCGCAGCCGCGCCGATCGAAGCGGCCTGCCATGTCGATCGAATCGATGCGGACAAACTGACGGCCGCAGCGGCGCGCGCGGGCAATCTCGCCATACCGCTCGTCAGGCAGTTGACCGCGTGCGTCGCGAGTCAGGCGCCGGAGGCGGCCAAATACGTGCATTGGGGTGCGACGAGCCAAGACATCATCGATAGCGGCATGGTGCTTCAGCTGCGCGATGCACTCGATCGCATCGACCTGGGTGTGGCCGCTTTGTGCGACGCGCTCGCCACGCAGGCCGCAAAGCATCGCGATACGCCGATGATCGGACGAACCTGGTTGCAACAAGCGCTTCCGATCACCTTGGGCCTGAAGTTCGCACAATGGCTCGATGCGTTTGAACGCCATAAGGAGCGCCTGGCCCAACTGCGCATGCGCGCCATCGCGCTGCAGTTCGGCGGCGCGGCCGGCACGCTGGCGAGCCTCGGAGACGCGGCACAGCCCGTCGCACAAGCGCTCGCGAAAGAGCTCGCCCTGCCTTTGCCGAGCGTGCCATGGCATACGCAACGCGACCGCATCGCCGAGGCGGCCACCGTGTTCGGTCTGCTGACTGGCACGCTCGGCAAAATCGCGCGTGACGTGTCGCTGCAAATGCAAACCGAGGTCGGCGAGCTGGCGGAGCCGTCGGCCGCGGGCAAAGGCGGCTCGTCGACGATGCCGCACAAGCGCAATCCTGTCGGTTGCGCCGCCGCACTGACCGCCGCGGCGCGCGTGCCAGGGCTCGTCGCCACGATGCTGGGCGCCATGGTGCAAGAACACGAGCGCGCGCTCGGCGGTTGGCAAGCCGAATGGGAAACGTTGCCTGACATTGCAAGACTCTGTTCCGGCGCGCTTGCAAACGTCACCGACATGGTAAGCGGACTCGAAGTCGACACGACACGGCTGACAGCCAATCTGCAGATGACGCGCGGCCTCGTCCTTGCCGAGGCCGTGATGCTCGCGCTGGGCACTTCGCTTGGACGTATGCGGGCGCACGAGCTGGTCGAACACGCGTCGCACAAAGCTGTTCAAAGCGGTCGGACGTTGCGCGACGTGCTGTGCGACAACCCCGACGTCACCGGCGTGCTCGACGAGCGACAACTGAATGCGCTATTCGATCCCGCCAACTACAGCGGGCAGGCGCGACAGTTCGTCGACGCCGTGCTCGAACGCTATCGAGCCCACCGCTGATTACCCTCCCATGCCATTCGATTCCCGCACCCCATCATGAAAGACGAAGAACGCTACGAAACCGGTTTGCAGACGCGCCGCGCCGTCCTCGGAGACGCACACGTCGACCGGTCGCTCGCCAACCGCACCCCTTTGACGGAAGAGTTTCAAGCGCTGATCACGCGCTACGCCTGGGGTGAGATCTGGACGCGCGAGGGGTTGCCTCGCCATACGCGCAGCCTGTTGACCATCGCGATGATGGTGGCGCTCAACCGTCAAGAGGAACTGGCGTTGCATTTGCGCGCAGCCGCCAACAATGGCGTCACGCGCGACGAAATCAAGGAAGTGCTGCTGCAAAGCGCGATCTACTGCGGCGTGCCCGCCGCCAATTCCGCCTTTCATCTCGCCGAACGGATCTTTAGCGAGCAAGACGGGCAGACCTGATACGCCACCGCCCGCGCTCGGGCGCAAGGGCGACGCGCACCGAAGGACATCCCTGCGGCGCGCGTCGCTGCCGATCGCGCGGCTTTGTTTCAGAACAGCATTGCCATGCCCAGCATGCCGACGAACTGCGAACGAGTAGAAGACGGCGTGCCGTTTTGCGAATCGCCCACAGCAGGCGCGGCATCGACGATATTGCCTGCGCCCTTGCTGCCGAGCGTCTGGCCACTCGCGTGCTGGTATGCCTGCAACGCATAGAGAGTCGTCCGCTTCGAGAGGTGATAGGCCTCCTTCAGCGAATACTGTTGATAGCGTGCGGCGTCGGAAATCCCGTTCGCCTTCGACGCCGACGTGAGTGCGATGCCGGCGCCGATGTCGAACGCGGGCGTGAAACGATAGCTTGCCAGCGCCGCATACGTATTGAACACGGCGGTCGACCCGAACAGCGATTGCGCGCCGGACTTGTATTCGACGTTCGAGTAAGAGAGCCCGAGCACGAGATTGCCGAGCGTATAGTTGCCGGCAGCCGCGAGATGTTGAATCGCCCTCGCCGAGACATAACCCGTATTGAGCGCCGAGACGCCGAAGCTCCCGGTCGAGGCGGGATCGAAGCCGCCGGTCTGCTGGGCGTTGTCCATGCGCAGATATCCGAGCGCCAGCGAAACGGGACCGCTCACGTAACGCAGTGCGCCGCTATAGGTTTGTCCTTTGCCGGTACTGCCGGCAATGCCGCCGAAGGCGTACATCGCGCTCGCCTGCAAGCCGCCCCAGTTCGGGGACGTATAAACCAGCGCGTTGTTGATCCGCACGGTCGTATCCAGCCCGTCGATGTCGCCGGGGTGGGCGCCCGTTGCGCCGGTCAGCCACGCGCTGCCCGTCAGCGGGCCGACGAACGTGTAATACGGCGTGTATTGACGCCCGGCCGTCAGCGTACCGAATCGAACGTTTTGGAGTCCTAAGTATGCTTCTCGATTGAACATCAAACCGGATGACGCGAACGCCCCCGTATTGAGATCGAAGCCGTTTTGCAGATCGAAGATCGCCGTCGTGCCGCCCCCCAGATCTTCCTTGCCTTGCAAGCCGAACTTGGAAGCGTAGAGGTTGCCCTGTCGCAAGTAGACGTTCGAGCTGCCTTTCTGGTTGTTGACGTAAGTCACCGCGTCGTCCACTGCGCCATACAGCGTGACGCTGCTTTGCGCGAACACGGGCGCGCAAGCGAGCGCCGCAGCAGCGGCCGCGAAGCGGCTGAGTTGAGTCCTGGTCGTTTTCATCGAACGTCTATCTCCATCTCCAAAGGTCATCGCCGCGGGTCTTTCCCGCGGTCTGTGGTGCATGCAAGTGAAACGAAAGTCCCGGACCCTCACGACATGGCGGCGTCCTCCCGGCGCCGCCGCGTTTGCGCAGCGAGCCTGACCGCCGCGTTGGGCGCACCGTAGCCGTCGTATCCGCCGCGGCGCTCGACAATCTCGAGAAAGAAGCGCTTATCGAGCGTTTCCGTATAGGCATGCAGAAACTCGCCGCCGTTTTCGTCGCGGTCATAGAGCAGGTGGTGCGCCCGCAGCCTCGAGAGAAGCGATTCCGGCAGCGCATAGCGGGCCGCGAGATCCTCGTAGTAGTTGCGCGGAATGCGCAGGAGCGGGAGTCCCGCCTGCTCGAACTGCGCCACCGCACGAAAGATATCGTTCGCGCCGAACGCAACGTGATTGAGCCCGGTGCCGTGGTAAGCCTGCACCGCTTCCGCCACGGCCGTATGACGATCGACCGAAGCGTTGAGCACGAGGCGCAATGACCGATCGCGATTGCAAAATGCACGCGAACGCACAAGACCGTATGGATCGGGCACGACGACGCTTGACGACGCCTGAAGTCCGAACACGGCTTTCAAGAACAACGTCCAGCTATCGAGAGAACCCATCGGCAACGCGAGGCAGACGTGATCGATGTCGATCAACGGACCCACTTCGCTTGGGCCATCCACGTCCGTCAGCACAAAGTCCGCTTCGAAGAGCGTCGGCTGGCCCGATCTTTCGTTCACCAGGTAGTTAAGACTTCCATCCGGAGAACGCACTGCCGGCACGACGCGCTCGTCGGGGCCCACGCGTCCTGTGAATGGCACGTAGCCGAAACGGGCAGCCCGTTCCAGCGCGAGATCGGCATCGTCGAGACGAAATGCCGCCGCGCAGAGTGAAAGGCCGTGTTGCTGAAAGAACGAACTGGCGAACGAATCGGGTTCCGCGTTCAAGACGATGGCGGCCGCGCCATGTTGATACAGGGTGACGTCTTTGGACCGATGCTGTCCCGCGCGGCGAAAGCCCAGCTTTTCGAGCCAGCCGACGAGCCGGGTGCGCGAAGCCGCATCGACGGCGAACTCCAGGAATTGTGTCGTCAGGCGCGCCGGCGCCGCAGGGGGCGCGAACAGCGGTAATTCTTCGTTGCCAGCCACGCCTGCCGTCAACGCGCGCGTTTGCTCTTCGAGCAACAGCAGCGACCGGTAGCCGTCGGCAGCCGTCGCGGCGGGCGGTGCCCCGCGAAAGCCGTCATTGAACACCTCCAACGAAAGCGGCCCGCGGTATCCCGCCCGCAAGATGCGGGAGGTGAATTCGGCCAACGCGAAATCCCCCTGCCCCGGAAAACAGCGGTAGTGGCGGCTCCATTCGAGCACGTCCATGTTCATCCTCGGCGCGTCGGCAATTTGCACGAAGCCGATACGCTCCCCCGGGATCGTCTCGATCTCATCCAGCGGATCGTCGATCGACAGCGTGTGAAAGCTATCGAGCGCAAGCGTCAGATTCGGATGATCGACGGCGCGCACGAGTCGCCACGCATGGCGGTACGAATTGACGTGCCGACCCCAGGCCAGCGCTTCGTAGCAGGCCGTCACGCCGGCTGCTTGCGCCTGCTCGGCCAACACGCCGAGTTGTTCGACGATCAGCCCGTCGTCGCACACCGTATCGGGCAACACGCTGCTGCAGACAAGCAAACGGTCCGTGCCAAGCGCATGCATCACGTCGAACTTGCGTTTGATGCGCTCGACATTGCGCGCCAGCCGCTCTGCGCCAACCCCTTCGAAATCTCGGAACGGCTGATACAGCACGATCTTCAGATCGAGATCGTCGGCGATGCGGCGCACGTCGCCCGGCGTGCCGTCGTAATAAAGCAGGTCGTTTTCGAAGATCTCGACACATCGAAATCCCGCGGCGTGAATCGCCCGCAGCTTCTCGGCAAGCGTGCCGCTGATCGATACGGTCGCGATCGATACGGTCGCGATCGATCTGGCTGACGGTACATCGGGATGGCACAAAGTGTCGCTCTGCATGGTCTGCTCGATCCGCTCCAAAACACGCCCCAACTATAGGTGACGCACTATAGATGAACTAACTAGTTGGTACAAATTAGAGAAAACCCCAGAATGACTTCGGCATGGACTGGCGGCACACTTGCCAGCAATCGGACGACGCAAGGCCGTTCGTTCAGCATTCGCTTACACGGAGTCGTTGTTATGACATTTGCTTCGGTTCTGGTCCTGAACGGGCCGAATCTCAATCTGCTGGGCACGCGCGAGCCGGCCATCTACGGCAGCGAAACCCTCGCCGATGTCGCGCAGCGTTGCGCGCAAGCCGGCGAACGCCTTGGACTGGCGATCGACTTCAAGCAGTCGAATGCCGAAGATCGTTTGATCGACTGGCTGCACGATGCGCGCACGAACGTCGACGGCATCGTCATCAATCCGGCCGCTTACACGCACACGTCCGTTGCGCTGGCCGATGCATTGACGGCGATCGCCAAGCCTGTCATCGAAGTCCATATCTCGAACGTGCATAAGCGCGAAGCATTCCGGCACCATTCGTTCGTCTCCCCCATCGCCGAGGCGGTCATCGTGGGCTGCGGCACCCAGGGCTACGTCCTGGCGCTCGAACGCATGGCGACGCTGCTCAAGGCGGGGGACCGTTCATGAGCGCCGAGATCAAACGCGGTAAGCACTCGATCCTCGTCGGCCTGATCGGCAAGGGCATCGGCGGATCGCTGAGCCCGGCCATGCATGAGGAAGAAGGGTGGCAACAGGGACTGAACTATGTCTATCGCCGCATCGATCTGGAGACACTCGGGCTCGATGCCGACGCACTGCCCGAGCTGATCGATGCCGCCGAGCGGATGGGCTTCGATGGGCTGAACATCACTTACCCGTGCAAACAGGCCGTGATTCCGCTGCTCGATGCACTGTCCGAGGACGCGCGCGCATTGGGGGCAGTCAATACGGTGCTGTTCAAGGACGGCAAGCGCCTCGGCTTCAACACGGACTGGTCCGGCTTCATGCGTTCGTTCCAAACCGGCCTGCCCGATGCGTCGCTTGCACGCGTGGTTCAGCTTGGTGCCGGCGGCGCAGGGGCCGCGGTGGCTCACGCGGCACTGGGCCTCGGGGCCGGACACGTTGCTTTGTTCGATGTCGACCAAGCGCGCGCGGCCTCGCTGGCAGATCAATTGCAACAACGATTCCCGGCGGCGACAGTCGTCTGCGGCGACTCGCTCCCCGTTGCGATGCAGGACGCTACAGGGCTCATTCACGCGACGCCGACCGGCATGGCGAAACTGCCAGGCATGCCCTTACCCGCCGAACTGCTGCATCGGGGGCTCTGGGTAGCCGACGTCGTCTACTTTCCGATCCGCACCGCGCTGATCGAGGCGGCGGAAAAAGCGGGCTGCCGCACGTTGAGCGGCGGCGGGATGGCGGTCTACCAGGCGGTGGACGCGTTTCGCATCTTCGCCGGCGTGGAACCGAACGCCGGCCGCATGTACGCGCACTTGCAGGCGCTGCTCTCGCAGTAGCGCAGTAGCGCAACCGCGCAATAAATCCACTACACCGACTCAGGTCGACAGGAGACAAACGACATGGCCCCTCCGATTACACCGCGCTCGCTCAGCGGTGCGCCGCTGCAAGCGGCGACGCACTCGTCCGCGGCTCGACCCTCACGGGCCCGATACCGAATCCTCGGCCTGTTGGCCGCGGGGACGATGATCAATTACCTCGATCGAACCGTGCTCGGCATCGCCGCGCCCCAATTGACGAAGGAACTCGGCATCAACGCAGCGTTGATGGGCGTGATTTTTTCCGCGTTTTCGTGGAGCTATGTCGTATCGCAGATCCCGGGCGGGATGTTTCTCGACCGCTTCGGCAGCAAGTTGACCTATTTTCTGTCGATGACGCTATGGTCGCTCTGCACGCTTGCTCAGGGTTTCGTGGGCGGCGTCAGCGCGCTGTTTGCGTGCCGGCTCGGCCTCGGCGTGACCGAATCGCCCTGCTTTCCGACCAATAGCCGGGTCGTGGCCACCTGGTTTCCGCAAACGGAGCGTGCGTTTGCCACGGGCACCTATACCGTGGGCGAATATGTCGGCCTCGCATTCTTCAGCCCCCTGCTGTTCGCGTTGATGGGCGCGTACGGTTGGCGCACGCTGTTTTATGTCGTCGGCGGCGTCGGTATTGTTTTCGGCTTGATCTGGTGGCGCTTTTATCGCGAGCCTCATGAGCATCCGGCCGCGAACGAAGCCGAACTCGACTATATCGAAGCGGGCGGCGGGCTGACCCGACACACCCCGAGCGCGCAGGGCAACAAGCGCCCGAAGGTGGCGTGGCGCGACATCGGCCGGCTTCTCAAACATCGACAGCTCACGGGTATCTGCCTCGGCCAGTTCGCCGGCAATTCGACGCTCGTGTTCTTTTTGACGTGGTTTCCCACTTATCTCGCGACGGAACGCCACATGGGCTGGCTGAAAATCGGCTTCTTCGCCGTGATGCCTTTCATCGCGGCGTCGGTCGGCGTCATGTTCGGTGGCACCTTCTCGGACTGGCTGCTGCGCAAAGGCAAATCTCCGAACGTTGCACGTAAGCTGCCGATCATTGCAGGGCTGTTGCTGGCGTCGACGATCATCCTCGCGAACTACGTGCAGAGCAACACGGCCGTCATTGCCATCCTGTCGCTCGCATTCTTCGCGCAAGGCATGGCCGCGCTCGGCTGGACGCTCGTGTCGGATATCGCCCCCGACGGCATGCTCGGCTTGACCGGCGGCATCTTCAACGTCGCCGCGAATCTGGCCGGCATCATCACGCCGCTCGTCATCGGCCTGATCGTCAGCACAACGGGCTCTTTCGTCGGCGCGCTTGCATTCATCGGCATCATCGCGCTGATCGGCGCAGCGTCGTACATCTTCATCGTCGGCGATATCAAGCGAATCGCACTCTGAAGTACGCTCGGATTGCGGCCGGACATGCCCGGCCGCCGTGGGCCGCCGGGCCGTTTCGAGGAAAAACCGCCGTGCTAAAATCGCGCCCATTTACTCTGAAGGCGCAAGACGACATGGGAAGACCGGCGGCCTCGCCCAACAGCACCAGCGCCAAAGTCGACGCTCGACGCAAGTACGATCCGGAAGAGACCAAGCGCAACATCCTCGAAGTGGCCACGGCAGAGTTCTCTGCCATGGGGCTCGCCGGCGCACGCGTCGACGCGATCGCCGAGCGCACCCATACGACCAAGCGCATGCTGTATTACTACTTCGGCAGCAAGGAAGGGCTGTACGAAGCGGTGCTCGACAAGGTCTACGGCGACATCCGCGCGCTCGAGCAAGACCTGCACGTCAGCGAACTCGAACCGGTCGAAGGCATGCGCCGGCTCGTCGAATTCACCTTCGACTATCACGATCGGCACCGCGATTTCGTCCGCCTCGTCACGATCGAAAACATTCACGGCGCGAAGTATCTCGAGCAAATGAAGACGTTTCGCAGCCGCAATGCGAGCGCGATCGCGACGATCGAAGATCTCCTTGCGCGCGGCGTGGCGTTGGGGCAGTTCCGGGACGATATCGACCCTATCGATCTGCACCTCATGATCAGCTCGTTTTGCTTTCATCGCGTGAGCAACCGCTCGACGTTCGGCGCTGCGTTCGGGCGCGATCCCTCGCACCCGCGGTTGCGCGCGAAGCATCGCGAGATGATCGTCGATGCGGTCTTGCGATTCGTGAAGAAGCAACGCTGAGCCTTCGCCCGGCGGCGCAAATGCGTGCGTTACGGCGCCCGCGCAGCCGATCGCGCGCTCGCCAGCGCGTCGAGATTGCCTTCGCCGAACCCGTGATAGCCGTTGCGTTGCACGATTTCGAAGAAGATTTCACCGGGCCGGCGCTTCGCGAACGTTTGAAAGAAAAGGCGCGGCGCGCCATCGGGGCCGATTTCCCCGTCGATCAGGATGCGACGCGTGCGCAGCGCGTCGAGATCGACACCATGTCCGGGCAAGCGCGCGTCGATCGAATCGTAGTAGGTCCCCGGCGGTTCGATAAATTCCACGCCATTGGCAACCAAAGCATCCACCGACTCGAATATGTCGTCGGTCGCCAGAGCGATATGTTGTACGCCTTCGCCCGGGTGATCGGGCAGATACGCATGCATCTGCTCCGTCCTTGCCGTACCTTCCTCGTAGAGCGGAATCCGCACCTCCCCACAAGGGGACACCATCACGCGCGAATCGCGCGAGACGTGTCCATCGGGATCGATTGTGTGAATTTCGCTGAAGTGCAGCAGGTTCTCATAGAAGTCGAGCCATTCCTGCATGCGGCCGGCTCCGACCGTTTGCGCCATGTGATCCACACGCCGCAGGCCGGTGCCGGCATGGCTGAGATCGTCGTGCGCCGTCGCAATGTCGATCGGCCTGAAGTCGATGTCGAAGATCGAAATGTCGCCCACGCCGCCGCGCAGCCCGCCCCGTCCCCGCCAACGATCCACAAAGTAAATGTGTGAATCGCCGATCCCTTGAATAGCCGGGATCTTCAGCTCCGATGCGCCCCGGCGCTCACCTTCGAATGGCCACGCACCGAGATCGATCGCGCGCTTGAAAGCGCGCGAGGCGCTGCCGACACGCATGCCGAGCGCGCAGATGCCCATGCCGTACTCTTGCGCATAACGCGCGGCGAACGAATCGGGTTCGGCATTGACCAGAAAATTCATGCCGCCCTGGCGATACAGCTTCACCGCCTTACTGATGTGCTGCGCAATCGCCTTGAATCCGAACTGCTCCAGACGGCAGCCCAAATCCTGCGGCTCGCGCGCGGCAAATTCGACGAATTCGAGGCCGGCCAGCCCGAGCGGGTTGAGCGGGTCGGCAGCCCGCGCGGAGAGATCGTCGGACGATAAGGCTACAGGGCACATGCGGGGAACCTCCGGGCGGCGTTGCCTCAATTTTAACTAAATCGTTCACATTAGGGACAGCATCGGGCACATGCATGGGCGAACCGACCGACTCGGGGCAAACCCGGAAACGGTGCGATTGCCGCACGCCCTTGCGCGATAATCGCGCGTCGAGCGCGAAAAGCGGATTGCGCACGGTCCGAGAGCCGCCCTATCCTCCACGAACCACCCCATGACAAATCGCGCATGCCGCGAAGATAGAGGCAGGAGACACTGGATGACCCCCAACTTCGACACCCCGGACCACGTCCACCGTGCGAGTCTTCACAAACCGAAGAGCCAGGCGCAACGCGCAGCCATCGGCAGCGCCGTCGGCGCTGTCGTCGATTGGTATGACTTTCTGCTTTATGGGATCGTCGCCGCGCTGGTCTTCAATACGGCGTTCTTCCCCAAGGTCAGCCCGACGATGGGTACGCTCGCTGCATTTGCGACATTCGGAGTCGGGTTCCTGTTTCGCCCGTTGGGCGGGATCGTGTTCGGGCACTATGGCGACCGTCTCGGGCGCAAGCGCATGCTCGTCCTGACCGTGATGCTGATGGGCCTGTCGACCGTCGCGATCGGCCTGCTGCCGACGTTCGCGACGATCGGCTGGTGGGCTCCCGTGCTGCTCGTGACGATGCGGGCGGTCCAGGGCTTCGCCGTGGGCGGCGAGTGGGGCGGTGCGGCGTTGATGGCGGTCGAATCCGCGCCCAAAGGCAACAAGGCCTTTTACAGCAGCGGCGTGCAGGTGGGATACGGCGTCGGCCTCGTACTCGCGACCGGCTTCGTCTCGTTGCTGAGCCATGGTCTCGGCGACGCGTCATTCCGCGCGTGGGGCTGGCGTCTGCCGTTCGTCTTCAGCATCGTCCTCGTCGCGATCGGCCTGTGGGTGCGGTCCAGCATGGACGAATCGAGCGAGTTCGTCGAAACGGTCGAGCATCGGCATCGCAAGGTCAAGCTTCCCGTGATCGAAGCGTTGACACGGCACCCGAAGGCGTTTGCGTACATCGTCGCATTGCGGCTCGCCGAGTTGTTCTCGATGTATATCGTCACCGCGTTTGCGTTGAGCTATTCGACGGCCAACCTCGGCATGTCGCGCGACCTGTTCCTCAACATCGGGTTGCTCGTCGGCGCGCTCAGTTGCGTGACCATTCCCTGCTTCGCATGGCTCGCGGACCGCTTCGGGCTCAAGCGCATCTATCTCATCGGCGCAGCGATCGGCCTCGCGAGCGCCGTCCCGTTCTTCGTGGCCCTCGAAGCGCGGGCGACCGTTTGGATCGTGATTTTTTCGGTTCTGCTCGCCAATGTCGCGCACGACATGGTGGTCAGCGTGCAGCAGCCGCTTTTCACCGAACTTTTCGGGGCCGAGTATCGCTATAGCGGCGCCGGGGTCGGCTATCAATTTGCAAGCGTCGTCGGTGGTGGGTTTACGCCGTTCATCGCGGTGGCGCTCACGACCCTCGCGGGCGGCTCCTGGCATCTCGTGGCCGGCTATCTCGCCGCCGGGTGCCTGTTTTCTCTGATCGTCGGCGCGCGCATGAAACCGGAATGAAGAAGGCCGCTCTCGACAAGCGCGATTGGATCGCGGGCCTCGAAAAGGGCCTGGCGATTCTCGAGGCCTTCGATAGCGAACATGCGCGCATGACGCCGACGCAGGCGGCGGCGCTGACCGGCCTCTCGCGCACTGCCGCGCGCCGCTATCTGCTGACGCTCGAATCGCTCGGCTATGTCTATACGGATGGCCGCTTGTTCGGCTTGACCCCGCGCGTGCTGCGCGTCGGGTGGTCGTATTTCGATTCGGCCCGACTGCCGCGAACCGTGCAGCCGTACCTGCAACAGCTCAGTGCATCGACCAACGAATCGGCCTATGTCAGCGTGCTCGACGATTGGGAGCTTGTGGTCATTGCGCGAAACGGCGTCTCCCGCGTGATGACCACAGGGTTCGTGTTGGGCGCACGCGTGCCGGCTCCGCTCATATCGCCCGGCGTCGTGCTGCTCGCGCATCACGAAGATCAAGCCGCCGTCGCGGCATGGCTCGAAAGTGTCGTGCTGCCGCCCTATACACCGCACACGATGACGACGAAAGCGCGCTTGCGCGAAAAGATCGAGCAGGCGCGTGCCGACGGCTATGCACTGATCGAGCAACAACTGCAGCTCGGCGTACGAGGAATCGCCGTGCCGCTCAGAAACCGGCACGGCGAAGTCATCGCTGCGCTCAGTACGAACATGCCGATCGGCGAGGAAAGCGCGGATGCAGCATTGAAGCGCGTATTGCCGCATTTGCAGGAAACCGCAATCGCGATGCTGAACGTCCTTTGACGGATCGAGGTGACGATGCGCCGACGACGATCGATCGCAATGGTCGCGGTTCACTTATTCGCTTACGGCTGCCCGCTGTTAACCGAACCTTAAGGTTGCCGTGCCACTCTGTAACCAGCGGCCGGGAGCAACATCGCCCCTGGACGCAGCCGCCAGAGAGGTACGAATCATGCCTGTCACTACCAGGACCATCGCTATCGCCACAGCGCTCGTCATCGTCCCGGCGCTTTCGTTCGCGCAATCCTCCCACGCACCACTCACCCGCGCTGACGTAAGGGCTCAGTTGATCGAGCTCGAACAGGCAGGCTACAGCCCGGCGCGAAATGACGACGCTTCCTACCCTGCCGATATTCAAGCGGCGGAGGCACGAATCTCCGCAGGGATGGCTGCGGCACAACCGGGCACCGGTATCGGTGGTACAACGGCTGGAACAACGGAGACTGGCCATCGACCCGGCGTTGGACACTGGCGTTCAATGTATGGTGGTCACTGACTCAACTTCGCCAAGCGCACGATGCCGGCAACGGAGGGAAGAATGTCAAAGCGTTTAACTTGGTCTACGTCGCTACTCGCGTGCGCCGCCATTTTGCTTGCCGCACCGCTCGGCGCGGCGGCAAGCGAACCCGCAAAGGTGGTCGTCAAACTGGTGGACGGTGGCAATGGGCACATGTCATTGGTGATCAGCCCAAAGCAGATTCCGCCGGGCCCGGTGGAATTCACGATCGAAAACCAATCGGGCACGATCAAGCATGAATTCCTGTTCGCACGATGGCAGAAGCCGGATGGCGCTCTGCCCTACGATGAGAAAACGCAGCAGGTTCAGGAAGACGCGGTGAAGGGGCTGGAGGGCGTGGAAGATCTGCGCCCGCACGAAAGCGTGACGGCGCAATTCACCTTGAGCAAAGGCCGGTATGTCGTGTTTTGCAACGAGCCGGGGCATTACCGCAGCGGCATGCATGCCGATTTCATAGTGGGATCTGCCAGATAAGCCCCTAGTTGAACGCCGGCGCCTCGCGAGGTCACTCGCAAAGTGCGCCGGCTCTCCCGCCATTTATAGGGCGGCCCCGGTGCTCGCCGGCACCCGCGAACCCACCGCGCTCGATCGCGGGGTTTCCCGTAACACCAGCCGCTCCCATCGCAGGTCGGCGAAACATGGCCCTTGTGTGGCTTCGCTGAACTTGATGTCGTTGTGTTCGGCGTTCCATTCCATGAGTTGGACCCGGCCGTCATGACCGACGCCGACATCCCAACCCACGCAACGATCAAACGCCACCTTCCGATGAAGCGCAAGCACCGTGGCGACGCATTGATCGAACGAGGGCACCGTGACGCCCGCGAATCGAACCTTGCTGTCCGGATGCTCGCGCACGCGCATCCAATTCGGCAGATACCCCACTTCGCTTAGCTCGCCCGTCGTGCAATCCACGGCAACCCTGACGTTGCTGGCCGATTGCACGTGCGTATCGACATCGCGCCCCAGGCGCAAATAGCAAGCGCGAATGGACGGCACGCCGTCGTCGCTGACCGCCGTCGTGATGCGTAGCGTGGCGACCGAACGCGGAGCGAAACGTCTCAACGTTTCGTGCTGGACGATCTTTTCCTGAAAAACTCCATTGCCGAGCGCTTTAATTTTTTCTACATCGAATGTTGTTCGGTCGAGGAAAAAAATCCCCTTCCCTTGCATCGAGTTATCGATTTTGAAAACGACCGTGTCGCGGCCGGCAAACAGGAGAAGATGGACCGCGTCCGGCGCAATCGGCGTGTTATCCGGTGCGATGAAAAGCCCGTTTGCAAAATACGCAATGTCCGGAAACGCCGCGCAACTGAATATTGGCCGTTGCAGCGCTTTCAAGCTCGAAACCTTCCCATACCCACCTTTTAGCTTGGGAACGACCACGCCGCCGTAAAAATTGTCTGGAATCCATCCTTCCTTGAAGCATCCGGCGATGGCCGAATACACATACAACCACGGTGCGTAGCGTGCGTGCCCCAGCACCTCGCGCGCGTATGCATCGGCGCGTGCAATATCCGTTGGGTTCGTTTTACCAAGACACTGCTCAAGCGTGCGGTGAATAGCAGTAGCTTGTACACGGTGATACCGATGAAAACGCACAGCCGCAGCTTGGCGCGCCAGACTCTTTGCGAACGTTACAGCATCGATTTTCATGACCCCTCCTTCCTCTCCTGGCCACGAAAAAACCGCTGCGGGCGCGCACCACCGATGAACGGCAGAGCGCGCCCCATTTATAAACCACGTGTTCAGCGCCATTTTTTCGCAGCTTATTGGCTTGCGCCAGTCCTCGTTCGCTGACCGTTGAAACGAATAGAGCTTACATCCGGTTCATCGCGCAATTTTTTAAAATAATTCGCTGCGGCTTTAAACCAACAGCAGCTATCGCCGCACTCGCCAGCATCACAGTCGCGGCCAGAGCCACCGCGATGTGCAAGCCCGCGATCATCTCGCCTTCCGGGCCGACGACGAGCGCACCGAACACGCCAACGCCCAACACACCGCCGATTTGTCGCGCCGTATTGAGCACCCCCGAGGCCACGCCCGTCAGGCTTTTTTCGACGTGGTCAAGCAGCGCCGTGTTGATCGACGGGACGGCCAGCGCGACCCCGACGCCGATCGCAATCAACGGACAGGCGACCAACAGATAGCTGGTTGTGCGCTCAATCAGCGCTAAAGACAGGAGGCCGACCGCAGCCAACACCTGGCCCGCGATCATCGGCATCCGGTAGCCGAATCTGGCCGTCAGTGCGCCGGAGACGAGATTGGCGACGGTGACGACGGCGGTCATCGGCACAAACGCAAGGCCGGCCTGGAGCGCCGAAAATTTCCACACGCTTTGGAAGAAGAGGCTGATGGCGAACATCAAGCCGTAGTAGCCGAAGTTCAGCGCCAGCCCCGTCAGCGAACTGACGTTGACAGCCGGTATCCGGAACAGCGAGAGCGGCAACATCGGCTGTTGCTGGCGTTTTTCGACGAATACGAACAACTGGCCGGTAACGATGAAGCAGGCCATACCGGCCACTGTCGTCGCATTCGTCCAGCCGCGATCGCCCGTTGCCATCACGGCGACCGTTAGCGCCACCAGCGACACGACCGCAAGCAATTGTCCGACGAAGTCGATACGGCGAGCTGCGTCGGGGGTACTGTCGGGAACATGTCGAATCGTCAGCCAAATGCCGATGATGCCGACTGGAACGTTGATCAAAAAGATGCTTCTCCAACCGAAACTGCTGATCAACAAGCCACCGACGATAGGCCCTGCTCCGAGCGCAAGTGCGGCTGTCCCGGCCCAGATGCTGACGGCTTTGGCGCGCGATGCGGCATCGGGAAAAATGAGGCGCAGCAAGGCCAGCGATGACGGCACGCACAAGGCCGCGCCGATCCCTTGCGCTGTTCGGGCCGCAATGAGCGCGGCCGCATCAGGTGCGATACCGCACGCTACCGAGGCCAGCGTGAATACGGCAAAACCGCACGTGAAGACGCGTCGCGCGCCGAACCGGTCACCGAGCGCCCCCGCGCTCAACAGGAGGCTGGCGAACGCGAGCGCGTAGGCGTTGAGCACCCAGCCGAGGTGCGCCGGGTCGACGGCCAACGCGAACCGGATGCGCTCGAGCGCAACGTTCACGACAGTGACATCGAGGCAAATGATTGCGAAGCCGAGACTGGTCGCCAGCAGTGCCAGACGCGGCGATCGAGTGAGAGTTGCGTGCATGGTGAATAGAATCCGTCGCGAGCATCACAAGCGGGATTGCTTTCCTATCGCTCACAGCACACATTAATTACCCGCAAAAGTTTGATAAAGTGGCCCACGCTTGCCACAGAATCCATTAAAACTTGGTAATTGACGAATGGACCTTCTCAAAGCCATGACCGTTTTCGTTCGCGTGGTCGAAGCGGGCAGCCTCACGGCGGCGGCGGAAGCCTGCGCGCTCTCGGCCACGATGGTCGGCAACCACCTGCACGCGCTCGAAGCCCGGCTCGGCGCCCGCCTCATCCACCGCACAACGCGAAAGCAGCAAGTCACGCCGTTCGGGCGGGCTTATTACGAGCGGTGTGTCGAGATACTTGGCCTTGTCGACGATGCCGAACGTTTGGCGCTCGATCATCTCTCGACTCCGCGCGGACATCTACGCATTACGGCCCCTGCGATTTTCAGCAACGAATGCCTGATTCCCGCCATCGCCGATTACTGCGACCGCTATCCCGAGGTGCAATTGGACGTGGTCACGTCGGATGCCGTGTCCGATCTCATGGAGGACGGATTCGAAGCGGCCATCCGCTTGGGGACGCCCAACACACCCGATCTCGTCGCGCGACCGTTGCGGCCGTATCGTCTTGTGCTGTGCGCGTCGCCGTCCTACCTGAAAGCCAACGGCACCCCGAAAAAACCCGAAGATCTGCGTTCGCATCAATGTCTGACGTACGCCTATCCGCCGCGCTCCGAGCTGCGGGCCGCACAGCCCGAGTGGCTGCTATCGCTGCACGACGCGCATGTGAGCGTCCCGGTGGGCGGGCGCTTGAAGATCGATAGCGCCGCGGCGCTGCGCAAGGCTGTCCTCGCCGGCTTGGGTATTGCGATGCTGCCTTCGATCCTGGTGGAGGCTGACATCAAAGAAAAACGCCTCGCGCGTGTTCTACCCAGGTATGCGCCGCCCGCGCGCCCGCTTAATTTGCTCTACCTGCGCGATCGTCGAATGTCGCCGAAGCTGCGCAGCTTCATCGAATTCGTGATGGAGCGCTTCGGGCCGGTTTCCTCGCGGCGAGAAGCGTCATCACGCTGAAGGGCGGCGCCGCAATCGATTGGGCGTCGGATCAATCGAGCGCTTTACCGCCCGTTTCCTCGAACATCGACACGGCAATCAGCGAAATCGCGACACAGCCGATCATGTACCAGGCCGGCGCCATCTTGTTGCCGGACACGCGAATCAGCCAGGCGGCCACGAGCTGAGCCGTCCCGCCGAACGCCGAAACTGCAATGGCATAGGCGCTCGACATATAAGCCGCGCGCAAATGCTTCGGAAAGTTTTCGGGAATCAGCGCGTAAGAAGGCGCCGAGCCCATCGTATAGCAGAGCATCAGCACGATCAGCGCCGCGAGCACCACGGGCAACGTCAGGAAGTGGGTCATGACCCAGAATGCCGGGTACAGCAGCACGATCAGCAAGATGCGGCCGATGATGATCAACGGCTTGCGACGCCCCAGTCGATCCGACCAGGCCCCGTAGATCGGACACATCACGAGCGAGATCGTGCTCGCCGCCACGCCCGCAAGCATCGACATCTTCGACGGCAGCCCAAGGTATTGGATGCAGTAGGTCGGCATGTAATAGATCATCACGTACGCCGAAACCGACATGCCCATAATCGAAAAGATCATCAGAAACCAGTTGCGCAGATACAGTCCGCGCTTCGGATCGTGCTGCTTCGCAGTTGTCTTCAACGTGCGCGGCTCTTCGCGAATGTGCCGGCGCAGGTAAATCCCCACGGGCGCAATCAACACCCCGAGAAGGAACGGAATACGCCATCCCCAGCTGTGCATCGTCGCTTCGGGCAGCAGGAAGGCGAGGCTTGCCGCGAGACCCGACCCGAGCAACGCCGCCCCGCCCTGACTCGCGAGCTGCCAGCTTGCGCGAAAGCCCCGGCTCGTCGCACCGCCCATTTCCAACAATGTGGCCGTTGCCGCGCCGAATTCACCGCCTTGCGCGAAGCCCTGCACGAGGCGGGCGATCACGATCGACACAGGCGCGGCAAGGCCGATCTGCGCATAAGTCGGCATCAGCCCGATCCACACCGAGCCGATCGCCATCAACAGAATCGTGAGCGTCAGCGCCGGCTTGCGGCCGGCGCGATCGGCGTAGCGACCGAGCACGAAGCCCCCGATCGGACGCATCACGAAGCCGACGGCGAACACCGCGAACGCGAGCAGTGAGGACGTGACCGGATCGCCTGCGGGAAAGAACTCACGCCCGATCGTCAGCGCGAAGTAGCTGTAGACCGTGAAGTCGAAGAATTCGAGCAGGTTGCCAATCACCGCTGCCAATACGATCTTGCGCTGCTGAGACGTCGACATTGCGGGGGCGTCCGCGTCCGTCAGAAGGCGTGAGTCCGTCACGGTGCTCATGCTTGCTCCTTGCTCAAAAAGCGTTCGACCAGCCGTGTCCAAAATGCAGCGCCGATGGTCAGGTTCTCGTCATTGAAGTCGTAGTGGGCGCTGTGCAACATGGGCCGCCCTGCTCCATTGCCCAAGCGAAAGAAGCAGCCAGGGCGCTGCTGCAGGTAGTACGCGAAATCTTCGCTGCCTGACATCGGCGGGAATGGAGCGATGACGTGCTCGGGGCCGACCAGTTCCTCGGCCACGTTGCGCGCAAATTCGGTCTCGGCCTCGCTATTGATGAGGACCGGGTAGCCGCGGATGAAGTCGATCTCGGCCTTGGCGCCGTATGCTTCGGCTTGAGCGGCCACGATCGTGCGGATGCGCTGCTCGAGCGTGTCGCGCACCTCGGGCGAGAATGAGCGCACGCTCATTTCGAGCACGGCGTCCTCGGGGATCACGTTGGGCGCATGGCCGGCGCGGAATGAACCGACGGTCACAACCGCCGCTTCGTTCGGATCGACATTGCGCGACACGATCGTTTGCAACGCCATCACGATGCTGCTGCCCACGACTACGGGATCGATCGTCAGATGTGGCCGTGCCGCATGACCGCCGCGGCCGTGGATGCGTACCTTGACGCGATCGGCGGCGGCCATCATCGGCCCCGCGCGAAAACCGAACGTCCCGGCCGGCACGCCCGGGTGATTGTGAAGGCCGAAGATCGCCTCGCAAGGGAAGCGCTCGAACAGGCCATCGGCGATCATGCGCTGCGCCCCGCTGTCGTAGCCGGTTTCCTCGGCCGGCTGAAAGATCAGATGCACGGTGCCGTCGAAACGCCGCGTTTTCGCGAGGTGTTGGGCGGCGCCGAGCAAGACGGCGGTATGGCCGTCGTGGCCGCATGCGTGCATCTTGCCGTCGTGAATGCTCGCGTAGTCGAGCCCGGTCTCTTCCTTGATCGGCAGCGCGTCCATGTCGGCACGCACGCCGACCGTGCGCGCGCTGGTGCCGGCCTTCAGCGATGCCACGAGCCCATGCCCGCCGATGTTGCGCGTCACGTCATAGCCCCAACCGGTCAGCTTGTCGGCCACGAAGTCCGACGTGTCCGCTTCTTCGTAGGACAGCTCTGGATGGCGGTGCAGGTGATGACGGATTTCGTCGAGCTCCGATTTAGCCTCGGCCAAATCGGCAACTTCGCAGTAGCGGCTCTCGCTCATTGTTTGGCACTCCTCCCTTATTCCCTTGCAGCTGCAACCGAATTGAAACGGCCGGCGGTCGCATTGAAGCAATGTATGGCAAACCGCCGATAACTGTCGCGGAGTATTGCATCGACGAAAATGCCAACCCATGACAGAATCGCGTTCAAAACGTTGCCTTTAAGTCAACGCTCGGGGAGCGAAGCACGATACCAGGAGACACGAGACATGCGCAAGGCAGCTGGCGGCACGGATGCGGCGACCACGGATTGGGTCGACGGAATCGGCGAGCGCGCGCTGCGTTATCTGGCCGAAATCTCGGCGATGGGCGGGGTACGAATGGCGGCCGAGGCGCTCGGCGTCAACGCGTCGGTGATTAGTCGGCAAGTGGCTGCACTCGAGCGGCGGCTACGCTTTCCGTTGATCGAGCGGCGCGGACGGCATGCGATCGTGACAGAGATCGGCCAAGTGCTGATCGATCACTATCGCGACGGGCAACGGCGCGAACGCGATCTGGCCGCGCGGTTGGAAGAGTATCGGCACCTGCGGCGCGGGCGCGTGGCGCTCGGCGTGGGCGAGGGTTTCATCGGCAATCTGATCGGGCGCGCGCTGCAACGCTTTTCGATGACTTACCCCGATATCCTCGTCGAGATCCGGTCAGGGCCCACGCCTACCGTGCTTTCGTTGGTGCGCGATGATGTTGTCGATATCGGCCTGTGTGCGCGTTCCGCGGATGATCCTGCGATGCGCATTCATCTGTTCGCAGAGAGACCTCTATGCGCGGTCGTCGCGCCTACGCATCGCTTCGCACAGATGACGAAGGTGTCGCCCGTGGAGCTTGCCCATGAGCGACTGATTTTCATGACCGAAGCCTTCGGCGTGCAGCATTTCCTGCAATCGCTGCTCGACGACGTCCGCCTCAATGTGATTCCGGCCTATCGCGTCGATTTGTTCAATACGGCACAGACGCTCGCTGCCGCAGGGCTTGGCGTCGCATTCATGTCGTCGGTTACCGCTCGGCGTAGCATTGAATTGGGCGAACTGGTGGCCGTGCCTATCGATCATCCGATCGCCACCGGTTTCGCCAGTCAGATGGTCACGCGTGTCGGGCGGCGGCTTTCGCCTGCCGCCGATCATCTGTGGAAGCAGTTGGCGCAGAGTTTTATGCGGTCGGGGGGGTAGGAGTGAGCCGTCAGGCCAAGTGCTCCGCCCATCTCATCTCACGTACCAGCTTGGCCATAGAAAATCCTCGAGGCTCGTGTCACTGAGACGCGGTTTCTTACGTACGAGATCCTGCCGCATACTTTGAAGAACCGTTTCATTGCTCGATCGAGCACGACTCGCCATGCCGGGCGGAAGGAAAAAGAGCACCTGCTTCAGCCCCTTGTCCTTCCCATTGAAGGGCTCCTGCTTGTCGATCTTGCTGGCGCAGGGCTCCACGGCCATCATGAACCGATCCTCGTCACCTGCCGCCCGCAACTTGTACTGCGTGGTGCACGGTTGCAGTTCCGACCATATCAACTTGGCCGCGCTGCCATGCTTGTCCAGCAGCATGCTTTCCGGATGGCCCACCTGGTCTCCTCCATGCGTGACATCGAAGGTGCCGTCATGCAGCAGAGCGGCGGCGATATTCGATTTTCCTTTTAATAGCGAGCGATTTTCCAGCAAATAGTCTTTGACGGCGGCGCGCACGCGCCGCTCAATGTCCGGGTCATCGGGGTAACCGAAATAATGCTCGACCATATGGATCAAATCGCCTGATAGACCCAATGGATCGATCCAGCCCAACCCATTGCGGCCGTACGCGTACGGGTCGATGCCGCCAAGCATTCGGATCGGATCGGGACTGACGAACTGTCCGATAGCCGGATCGTAATAGCGGAACCGGTTGTAGTGCAGCCCCGATTCCGGGTCGTAATACTGCCCCTGAAATCGCAGAGGTTGCTCAATTTCAGCGCGCATGCCAGCGGGATCCACTTTGCCCCAGGCATCGCAACGGCCTTCCCAGACGAGCTTGCCCGATCGGTCCGTGAGCCGCATCGGCATCCCGTTCAGGTCAGTGTGAAAGACATATTGCGACTCCCAACGAGGAGATATGCCCGGTGATGAAACTTCCGCTTGCTGCGGATCGTCATCAATGCCATCCGGTACGGCCGACGAATAACGCGAAAGGGTACACGCGAGCGGCCGAAACGTTCCCGGATAGTTGACCCATTCGCTCGCCTGTAGCTGCCGCTCGACAGGCAACGCGGATAAGTCGGCCGCCCCCGTCAACGATATCCTGGCGCGCTCGTCGCCATATGCGATTTCGCCGACCAGCGCATCGCCCTCCCAGAAAAATCGATGCGTGTGCTCGCCTTCCGCACGCCAATACGCTGCACCGCTCGGCGCGCGGATTGCCCGTTCGATGCGAGAGACTTTCCGCGTACGCCGATGGAAAACGTCATAGGCATAGCGCGTGTGGACACGCAAAGCCCCGTCTTCCGGCGCAACAGCCCGCCGCACCGAAAGCGCTTCCACCAACAGTCCGTCGTCGTCCCAACGCAACCTCAAATCCTGTTGCTCCTCCTGCTTACGCAAGAGGTTGCCGATACGGTCGAACGTATAGCGGCAGCCCGCGTACTCTCCCTCGCGCAACCAAGTGTCGCCGCCCCGCCGACCGTCTTCACGAACCCGCGTGCTCAACAGATCGCCTGCGCGGTCGTACAGGAAACGATGAAGTTTGCCGGCCGGGTCGAGGTGCGCCGTCAGCTTGCCCATCCTGTCGTAGTCGAACCGCTCCATGCCCAGCCGCGAATCACACCTCTCTTTGATTTCGCGGTTCGGGTCATAAGCGTATTCCGTCGCGAACACGGGACCGGCGTCAGCCAACAGGATCTGCCGCGCCAATTCCCCGGCCGGCGTATACGAGTAGTCGCGCCGCAATTGGTCGCCGAGACGTTCTACGCAAACGCGGCCCATTGGGTCGCGCTCGAGCCTGAACGGGAGCGCACCGTCGATTTGAATCGAATCGATCTCACCCCGTGCGTCGTAACCGTAGCGCACGGTGTGTGCAATCGTCGCGCCGGCCACCGATATGTTCGTGCATCGCTCGATGCGTCGGCCAGCGTCGTCGTACCGGTGCGTTATCGAAAAGTCGTCTTGCCGTTCTTCGACGAGGCGCCCCGCTTCGTCGTAGCGCATTTCTACGCGACCGTCCGGACTGGCCGCCACGATCAACCGACCGAAGCGGTCGTACGAAAAATGTTCCGTGCGGACCCCATCCGGTTGACGCGGATCTTCCACCTGTTTCTCTACGATCCGTCCGACCGTATCCGTTACGTAGACAATCTCTTGCCCCAACGGATCGATGCTGCGATCCAATTGACCCAGTGGACCGTACCGGTAGCGGCGCGGCTGACGCCAAAAATCGATTTCCTCGACGATTCGGCCCAACGCATCGCGCTTCATTTCGTAGCGTGCACCGCGCTTGTTGACTACGCCGATCAGTCGCTCCTCGGTGTCGTAGCAGTACTCGACGACATTTCCGTCGGGCGTCTCCCGTTTGAGAACGTGCCCCAGCGCTGAATAGGCCTGTTGCGTCAAATTTCCAGCCGGATCGAGATGACGCAGTAAATTTCCGTCAGCGTCATAGACGCAATGCGTCTCGCTGCCGCCGGGCTCGATTGCGCGCGTCAGATTGCCATTGCGGTCGTATTCATAGCGAGTGACGTGACCCAGCGCATCGACGATCTGAATCAGGTTTCCCAAGATGTCGCATGTGTACTGCGTGCGATGGCCCAGCGCATCGATCACCCCTGCCGGGTGCCCTCGCTGGTCGTACTCGAACCTCGTGACAGCGCCGCCCGGCGCGATACTGGCGACCGCCTGCCCGCATGGATCGTATTCGTAGCGGACGCCCGCTTGCGACGGCATCGACTGCATCAGCAGGTTGCCTCGTTCGTCCCACTCATAGCGCCATTGCCCGCCGCCGGGCTCCGTCACCGACAGGGGCTTGTTCTCCGCATTGAACTCTGCGAGCAACCTGCCGCCATCGGGCAGTGTGTGCTTGATCAAATTGCCGCAGGCGTCGTACTCCCAGGCGGTCGTGCGCCCTGCGGGGTCGATTTCGGCGTTGGCGCGCCCGCAAGCGTCGTACCGGTAACTCGTAATACCGCCGAGCGGATCGATGCGTGCCAATGGCAGGCCGCGCTCATTGGCCTGGAGAATCGTCGTGTGCCCCAGCGAATTGGTGACTCGCGTTTCTCGATGCTCGATGTCGTAGTCGAAGCGGTAATCGAGAACGCCGTTGTCACCCCATGTGTGATCAACCCGCCACACGCCGTCCTCGTGCTGCCTGTAGCTGTAGTGGAACGACACGCCACGCGCGCTCGTATGCCGCACCATCCGGTGCGGCTGCGCGTACTCGAATCGACGCGGCTGCCCCATCGCATTCGAGGCGGCGACCAGGTTGTCGGCGTCATCGTGCTCGTAGCCTACCAACCTATGTGCCGAGCGCCCTTCTTCGATCAACGTCAATGCCCCCAGCAGAGCCGGAAGCCCGCGAGCGCGGCGCTGGCCCACCGCGGCATCGCATTCGATCACGCGCCCGGTTGCCGCCTCCCTCGTGCGCTCCGTGATTCGCATCAGGTCGCCCTCTGGTCCGCGCTCGAACACCCAGGCGTTGCCGTGAAGATCGGCCATTCGCGTGATCGGCACGATCGACGTCACGTCATCAAAAAGCGCTTCGACGGCCGGCCAACCGCCTCGCGGCAGGTCGAATTCATACTCGATCCCGGCAGCCGTACGCACGACGGGTCGTCCGTCTCTCCGATAGAGGGCATGCCCATATTGCCAATCGTGAATACGCGCAGGCCAGCCGGTCGCACCGGGCATTGCGTCGAACGCAGTCACATGATCCTGGAAATACGCCACCGCGCCCACGGCGCCACCGTGTCGCTTGAGTTCAAGCCGAATGTCGGCCGGTGTCTGCCATCCCATGCCAACCGCGCCGCGCCGCGCATCGTGACTAGCGTAATGCCGCCCCCACACGAGCGGCAGCCGCCCTGAAACCAGGAAATCGCGCTGGCTCATGACCACCTCCCCCGTGATCATGTTCACCGGGTCGGCGCCCAGCACGTTGCATCGCAGAAACCCCGGCTTCAAATGCAGCTTGTCCGCGAGCTTCTTCGCCCATTCCGACCCGCGAAAAGCCTTGAACAGCCCAACCGCCAACGCGGCCATATTCATGGTCGGCGGCCCGCCGACGAACACGGGCCGCCCGACCGGAATCGGCAGCATGAACGACGACGGCATCGAAGGATAAGTCCGCTGCGTATGCACACCGTTATGCTGCGGCGGCTCGAGTCCGATCGACCAGCAGCTCATCGCCGGCAGCGCCATGAACGACATCGGGTCGTTGTTCGCAAGCACGGTCTTGCTGCCCATGTACGACTCAGCATCGTTCGACGGCTCGGGCGGCACAGGCTCTTCGCTCGGCACCGGTGCAAACGATTCGCCCAACGGAAAATGCAGGCCCGGCACATGGTAAGTATGCGTTCCCGCAGTCGTGCGCATGAAACCGTTGACGAAGATCGGCCGTCCGCCGCCGCCCATCCCTACGCCCGCACCCGTCGCATTCGCCATATCGCCGGCGATGCGAGCCAGATCTCCGCCCATATTCGCCGCGTCTGATCCAAGGGTCATCGCCTTGGCCACCAACGCATTGCTTTCGGCATCGTCCAGCTTATTCCCAGCCCACTGCGCGGCGTCGCCGAGATCTTTCACGACGTCGGGGTGATCTTGCAGATAGTCGACCACCTTCTCTTCGACGATCGTCATGGCGATACTGCCGATCACGGCCATCGCGGCAGTGATGTATTCCCTGAGATCGAGGATGAAGCCGATATGGGGATGTGGCACAAACACGGGCGTCGGGCTTGGCGCGACGATCACCGCATGCAAATCCACGCCAACGACCGGGTCCAGATGTTTGACAGCGCGCATTTCCATCACACGCTCACCTTGCTACGCTCAATGCCGCGACCTTCTGGCTGAGCTCCTCACGCCGCCGGTCGAACGCACCCACTTGCGATGCCATCCATTTGACGACAAGCGGTAGCGTGCTGCTCGCACGCATCGATTCGTCGAGTGCGAGCCCTGCATCGAGCGCACTGAAGCCCGCTTCGAGCGCGTGCTCGCGTTCGCCAGATTTCTCCCAGCACACCGCGCTCATGCGCCATGCCTCGACCGTCATCAACGCATCTTTCGCGGCGCCGGTCGATGCGGCCGCGCGCTCATAGCAATAAGCCGCTGGTGCGAAGGACTTTTGCGTCAAATGTGCGCTTGCCTCGCCGAATAAACCGTTGGCCACCAGCTTGTGCCCGGCCGGGTGCCCGGCCGCTACTGCACGTTCGCCGCTTTTAACCGCGCATTGGTATGCCTCGATCGAACGCGCGTGCTCGCGCCATTTCAGATACGCGGCACCGGCGATCAAATGCACGACGACGCATTGATCGAACCAGTTCTCACGCTCCGCAATCGCCAATGCAGCAGTGCGAAGCCGTTCGAGCGTGGCGGCATCGCCCGAGCCGACCGTTTCCCCGAGCTCGATGAACAATCGACGAAATTCACCGCTCGCACCGCGCTCCCCCGACTCTGCAAGTAGTTCACGCGGGACGCTTTTCATCGAATAACGTCCTTCGATCATCCGTGCCGTCCGCGGATGGGCAGCCAACAGCGGCAACAATGATTCGACTTCGATGCGCGGCATGACGAAGCGCAGTTTTTCGCCGAACTGCGGCGCGCGTCCCATCGTCGTCAACAGTTCGCCAAGCCAATGCGTCAATGCCGCCTCATCCGCGCATTGCACGGGCTCGAGCACGAGCACAATCGCCGGAAAAATATCGGGGTGATGACGGATCAGGCTGTTGGCCACAGCGAACAGGTATGCAATCGAACCCGATTTCCCCCGGGGCGGCCTCTGCCAGTCGGCCTCTATCCCTTGCGCGTGCGACGCTTCGCGCCGGCTCTCGTAGAAGCGACCGATCTCATCGGTCAGCGCATCGCCATAGCGCGCTTCGTCGTAAAAGCCACTGCGCAACCGCAACACCGCACAGGAGAGCTCCTGTTGCGCCTGAAAATACAACTGCACGAGTTGCGCGTCCGCTTCGTTCGTCCGCCAAATCATCAACCGGGCGCCGCGGTCCTTGGCGAACGAGAGCCAGTCGGTATGCGCATCCATCAATCTGAGCTCGACCGGGTTCGTGGGTTGCCAGACTTGCATGATCTGCGTCTCTCAAGAGTCAAGGGTTCAGCTTCAAAACGCCACCTTCGACCGTATGCTCACCTGTGGCCGACGCGGTCACCGTCTTGCCGCGAATGCTGTGGCTATCCGACCCCACCGATTCGACGGTCACACCTTGAATCTCGATCTTGCCGCTCTTCGTGAGCGTGATGCTCGCGTTGCCGCAAAGCAGCGACAGTTGATTGCCCGCGATGATCACGACATCGTTGCCGACGCTCATCGTGTGGTTGCCAGCCACGCTCACCGTCTGCGCCCCGCCCACGTCGACCACATGCGCATGCGCGATCGACGATGTGCGCGCGCCGATCTCTTCGATGTGCGTCGCTGTAACCGTCGTCTTCATCTGCGGCGTGGTGGTGTGATAAAGCTGCCCGATGTTGACGGTTTTGTTCGCAACCACCGTCTCCGTATGGCTTCCGCCGATCGTGGCCTGCCGGTCGGTTCCGATCGTCACGGTCTGCGCCTGTCCCACCGCATGCGTATGACTACCCTGCACGGTGTGCGTCTCGTTGCCGCCGATTGTGGCCGTACGATGCTGCCCGATGCTGACGGTCTCGTTCTGCCCTACGCTTCTTTGCCGATCGCTGCCCACGCTCATCGTTTCGTTGTTGCCAACCGTATGCGTATGGTCGGCCCCGATCGTGAGCGTGTGATTCTGCTCGGTCTCGGCATCGAAGTTGCGTTCTGCATGCAGCCATAGCTGCTCGGCGCCCTTGCTGTCTTCGAAGCGCAGTGCATTGGCGTGCTCGGTCGCGCCACCGGGCGACGATCGCGACAACAGCCCGCTTTGTGTCGCATTCGCCGGCAAGTCCCATGGCGGCGTACGTTCGCCGTTGAACACGCGCCCCGTCACGATCGGATAGTCGGGATCGCCGTTTATGAAATCGACGACCACTTCATCGCCCACGCGCGGAATCTGCACGCCACCGAACCCGCTTCCCGCCCAGGGGCTCGATACGCGCACCCAGCACGATGAGTTCTGATCCGATTGGCCGTAGCGATCCCATCGAAACTGCAACTTGACCCGTCCATGTCGGTCCGTCCAGATTTCCTCCCCCGGCGGGCCGACCACCGTCGCCGTCTGCGGCCCATGTGTGCGCGGCCGGGGCGTCACGCGCGCAGGCCGATACGGCAGGCTCGACGGCTGCACGCGTAGCTGCGTGCAATGCTCCACCGTGTGTGCTTCATCGTTGCTCGCGTAAGGGTTCTCCTGAAACCGGTAGTCGCACCGCAAGACCAAATGCTCGCGGTTCTGATCGGCACGCGGGCAGCGCGTCAGCGTGAACAGATAACCGGGCGCCATGCCGCGCACGTCGCAACCCGCTTCCGCGCGTTCGTGCTCGGCCTGCAATTCCTCGAGCCGAAGCCGCGTATAACGTTCGCCTTGCGCGTCATCGCGATAGCCGCCCGGCCACTCGAACGCCTCGTAGCTGTCATGATCGTGCCCGCGTGGATCGACGCGCCTTGCCGACAAATCCGCGCGCGGTTTGATGTAGTCGTAGTCGCTCACCTGATGGGCGCCGACGCTGACCGCCTGCGCAGGGAGCCAACTGTCGATGTGCTCCTCGTCCGCAATCGTCGCGCGGTCGTGCGCCAGGTATGGAATCGTCTCGTAGCCCGGTAACGCGACATGCGATGACATCGCATCGCACAACACCAGCGTGTGGGAATCGGCCGCATGCTTGAAAAAATAATAGATGCCCTCGAATTCCATCAGCCGCGATACGAAGTTCGCGTCGCTCTCGTCGTATTGCACGCAATACTCGCGCGGGACATAGCTTTCGCTCAAGCGGGTTTCGACAGGAAAGCCATAGCGTGAAAGCACTTCCTGCACGATCTCGGGCACGGTCTTGTTTTGAAAGATGCGAAAGTCGGTGCGTCGCGTCGCCAGCCACAACCAGGGGCGAACGATCAGCTCGTAGCCGTAATGACGCTCGGCCCTGCGGCCGCTCAGCGATGCGCGCGCGACCACGCCGTTCATGTAGCGTATCGCGCCTCCCTGCGTCCGCACTTGCACCGTGACCGGTTTTCCCAACAACTCGCGCAAAGACAGACTATGGCTCGAGGCCAGCGCTTCGATGCGGTACTCGAACAGCGCGCTCAGCGCTTCTTCGCCCGTCAGGCGATGAAACTTCAGTTCGTCGCCGAGCGCTGATTCGAGCGTAAAGATTCTCGACATGGCTTCGTTCCTCGTCGAAGGGCGCTGGCTTGCTCCAACGCGCTATATAGCTGAGCGTCGAGCTTGTCGAACAACGTAGCGCGACTGACATCGGACATGGTCTTTCACCGGTTAAGGGAGAGGCGTTCGTCCCGTGCGAGAAGATCGAGGTACAGATCACGCGAGGTCTCTTGACTCATGCGCTGCCCAAGCCATGCGGACAGGCCCAGGCGATGTTGGCCGCCCAGCGTTTGACGGGGGATCTCGTCGGGCTCCAGTTCGAGCCGTGCATCCCACGCAAACTCGGCGCCGACATATCGGCGCACCCATTGCACGAGGCGCCTCGCGTATTTCCCATCCGGGAGAAATGCGCGATAGCGGTCATAGGGCATCGGCCCCAGCACAATGCGAAAGCGCGATTGCGCGTCGCGTACTGCACGCCCGAGGACCGCGCCGGCACCGAGCCGCGCATGCGCCGCCGTCGCATTGAGCGTGGTGCGTGCTGCCCCATCGATACGCACCCAATGCACGACGTACTCCTCGATGCGCGCCGCCACGCCGAAGTCGCCGCTCAACATGTGCGCGAGCCCGGCGGGATCGCGCGTTTGCCGGGCCCAATGGCCGGCATGAAAGTACAACGCGTGTGGGGGTAAGGCTTGTGCTGCGCTGTCCTGCGCATCGAGTCCTCCGTGGTGCGTATGGCCGGACAGACTCGCCACGTAGGCGTCGATGCGCGCAGGCCCGGGCCGATCGTGGTCGACGACGGCCTGTGCATCGGCCCATGCGCGGTAGAACAGCCCAATCAACCGGTGATGGAAGAGGTTGGCAAATGCCGCTAATGACGTATCGCCGAAGCTCTGCTCGCGTTCGTGCGCGTATTCGGTCAAATGAAGCGGCAACGGCCCGTTGGGTCCAAACAAGCCGAACCCGTGAACCGTCACACGCGGCGGCCCGGCGACTATCGGTGGCGAGGCGACCGATGCGACCATCCCCGGTGCGAAGCGCAACGACGGAAGCTGGCCAAGCCGCACGGGCTCGTCGCGCGGATGCGATGCCCGACCGAGCGTCGCGCTCTGCCCACTCAGCGCGTCGAGCCAACGCAGCAAATGAAACAGATCGTGTTGCGGCGCGGCGTCGCGCAACCGCATCCAATATGCGTCATAGCGCGCCTCATCACGGGAGGGTTGAGGCGAAGGCCGCAACTCGGGCGCATTCATATTGCGGGCCTACGTCCGATGCGCGAGGGCCACGCCGCGATATCGCCTCGCTGCGGGGAACACAGCGCGAACTGTGTGAATGAATTGATCGATGCATGGCGCGCGAAGAACTGCTCCAACGCAGCGCCCAGCAGATAGGGGCGCTCGCCCGAACACGCTTGTTCGTCGATGGTCATCTTGATGCGCACGCCGCGCCCGAACACGAGCGGACCCGGCTGTGGCACGCGCTCGAAAATCGAGGCGCAGGCGAGGCGGCGAATGGCTCGGATTTGCGCTTGCACGCCGGCATCGGTCGGATCGGCGTAGATGTCGAGGACGCTGCGCAGCGCATCGGCTGCAGCCTCATCGTCGATGCCGGTCAGCGCTTGATAATTCAGGCCCAGATGGCCGATCAACTGCCAGGTCGCTTGATCGCCGGCCAGTGGCGGGCGCGGGCGCGTCGGCCCGCGAATGATTTTGATGCGATCGATCGGCGCGGATAACTTCGTGGTCAAGTCGCTTGCGCCGCCCAACGGCATCATGAGTGGCAATTCGCGATTCGTGCAGAGCGTGTCGGCCGACAGCAACCCGATGCGTTCGTCGAACGGTGCATGCCGTCGGTCGACGAGCGCCACGTAGACGTCGGTCCCCTGATAGCGCGATCGCTCGCCGTTGCGCGACCCGTGCGTCGACACGACATGCGGCTCGCGGCGCAACGCGAAATACGCGCCGCCGCTCGATTCGTCATCCGCCGTCGACGCATACAGCGGATGAAATACGCAATCGCCCCCCTCGCCGACGCGATGGCCGATCACGCGTTGCACCCGATACACCTCATAGTCGCGCGCGTGGGTGCGATCGACCACGAGCTTGTAGTCGGCGCTGGACGCCGTGAGCGCCACCCGATCGGTACGTTTGGCGAAGAGATTGACGATCGGCGTGCAGTGCAACGCAAGCGCACTCGCGTCGATGTGGCGTTCGAGCGCCGCATCGCGTGTATCGAAGGGGACGATCAATTCGAGTTCGCCACCGCGAGCCTGCGCAATCGCGCGGTCGATGCCGCCGATAGCGAAGAATAAAAGGCGCGCTGGAAAGGCAAAGTACTCGTGCAGAATCCGATAGCCGTCGAATACGCGCGGGTCCGCAGGCAGCAGCGCTTGATCGGCGCCGAAACCTTCGTGCGAGATCGAGGCGGCATCGAGCCAGGCAAGCCAGCGCCCATCGGCGGGATCTCGACATGCGACGCCCAGGCCGTGCGCCGTCACGAGTTCGAGCAATTGCGCCGCATAAGGCTCGGCCGCCGCAACATGAAACGCGAGCCGCTCGATCGGCAAACGCGCCAGCGAAGCGCCCGCTTGCGCAGCGATACGAATGCGCAGGACACTGCGGGCACGGCCGAAGGCGCCGCTGCGTCGTGGGTTCGGCCAGTCTGGCGGCACGGCCGTCACGCGGACGTCGGCGATATCGACCGGCCACAAAACGACTTCATGCGCCGTGCGGAATTCGCAGGGCGTCGGCAGATGGCTCTGTATCGCGCTGCGCAGGCTCGTGCCCGCAGGCACCACGAACCCTTGATTCAACGAACCGGCTCGCAGATCGGCATGAAACCGAGCGACGGCCATCGACGGCATCGGCGCCAAATGATTCGGATAGATGATTTCAAGCAGCCGATGCGAAAAGCGCGGAAATTCGGCGTCCATCTTCATCTGCACGCGCGCTGTCAGAAAGCAAAAGCCTTCCAGCAAGCGTTCGACATAAGGATCCGCCACCTCGATGCCGTTCATGCCCAAGCGCCCCGCGACCTTCGGATACTCACGCGCGAATTCCGCGCCAAGTTCACGCAGATAGGCGAGCTCGCGGTTGTAGTAGTCGATAAAGTGCGCCCGCATCGATCAGCGCTCCGCAAGCGTATGTAAGGACGCGACGCCCGATTCGAGGTCGAGGTCGGTCCGTATCACCATCGGCGTGGGCCCGGACGGCCCCCACAGCGATGCAGCGATTTCAAACGTCAGCACGTTATGACGCACGCCCCCTTGTGCGGAATCTGCGATGCAACGCACTTCAACGCTATCGGGCAGCAGACGCGGCTCGAAGCGGACGATCGCCAGCCTGAGCATTTCTTCGAGCCGCCGCGCGTCGATCTCGGACATGCAGGTACCCGCCAGCGGCGCGATGCCATAGTTGACGACCGAGCACGCGACTTCGCCATAGCAGGCTTCCTGCGTGGCGTCGAGCACGCATGTGGTATTGAGCAGCCACGCCAAATCGCGCAGCACCGTTTCGCGCAATCCGGCAGCGTCAATCGATTGCACCGAATCGAACTCGGCGCGCGAGCGCGGCGCTGCATCGGTCAAGCGGTCTAGCAACGCAGGTTGCAATCGCTCGCGCGTGCGCCGGGCATCGGCGCGCACACCGCGGATGTCGTAGGTTTGCATAGCGGTGCAGACCGGTTACATCTCGGTGTTCTTCTTCACGTCCCACCCCATCGTGACCTCCGCGCCCTTGCCGCCGCTCTCGTTTTGCTCCCAATATTGTTTCTTCACGCGGGCGGCTTGAAAACCGTACTTCATGACGAGGCGATCGGTCGCGTCGCTATCGTCAGTCCCGGCGACCTGCGCGAGCGTGACGATCACCTCTTCGAGCGTCACGCGCGAAAATTCGATCTGCTTGCCGCCCGTCTTGCAAGACGAAATCTCGACCTTCGGCAGGTGTTTTCCGCTTGCACAGTATTTCATGATGGCCGGCGTCGACTTGTCCATGTATGCCGTCACGATCAGATCGTCGAAATTCGCTTTCCCCGCATTGCCGCCGCCTCCGCTGGACATCGCAGCCGGCTGCCTCGCGCCCCACGAAAACGAACGAATGTCGGTCCAGCCCGTATGTTGCGAGTCGGCCGATTCTCCCGTCGTGCCGTCGACCTTCAAGAACATCGCCACGCCCATAGCGCTCTCCGTTTAAGAATTTGAACCCAGGGGTTACCGGTCGTCGGCCTTCAGTGAGGGCAGTCTCGACACCAACCTCAGCGACACGGTCAGCCCCTCCAACTGGTAATGCGGCCTCAGAAAGAATTTCGCCGCGTAATAGCCCGGGTTGTCCTCGATCTCGTCGACCACCACCTGCGCTGCCGCGAGCGGCTTGCGCGCCTTGGTCTCCTGCGACGAGTTCACCGGGTCGCCATCCACGTAATTCATGATCCAGTCGTTGAGCCAACGCTGCATGTCCTCGCGCTCGCGAAACGAGCCAATCTTGTCGCGCACGATGCACTTGAGGTAATGCGCGAACCGGCTGCACGCGAACAAATACGGTAGACGCGCCGACAATCGCGCATTGGCCGTAGCGTCGGGATCGTCGTACTCATCGGGTTGAAACAGCGATTGCGCGCCGATGAACGCGGCCACATCCGAATTCTTGCGGTGGATCAGCGGAATCAGGCCATTCTTCGCGAGCTCGGCTTCGCGCCGGTCACTGATCGCGATCTCGGTCGGACATTTGAGGTCGACGCCATCATCGTCGGTGGGGAACGTATGGCAGGGAAGATGCTCGACCGCGCCGCCCGATTCCACGCCCCGGATGGCCGAGCACCAGCCGTATTGCTTGAACGAGCGGTTGATGTTCGTCGCCATCGCATAGGCCGCGTTCGACCACGTATACAGGTCATGCCGCGCGCCTTCGGTGTTTTCCTCGAAGTCGAACTCGTCGACCGGGTCGGTACGCGCGCCGTAGGGCAAGCGTGCGAGGAAACGCGGCATCGCGAGACCCACGTAGCGCGAATCTTCGGACGCGCGCAGGCTCCGCCAACCCGCGTATTCGGTGTTCTGGAAGATCTTCGTCAGATCGCGCGGATTGGACAACTCCTGCCATGAATCCATTTGCATCAGCGCCGACGACACACCGCCGATAAAAGGCGCGTGCGCGGCCGCGGCGATCTTCGATAGCTCGCGCAGCATTTCGATGTCCGGCGGGCTGTGATCGAAGTAGTAATCCCCAACGAGACAGCCGAACGGCTCGCCGCCGAGCTGACCGTACTCCTCCTCATAAACCTTCTTGAACAGCGGGCTTTGATCCCATGCCACGCCTTTATGGCGCTTGAGCATGCGCGCCAACTCATTCTTGCGGGCCGGCATGACGCGAACCTTCAACATCTCGTCGGATTCCGTATGGTTGACGAGATAATGCAACCCGCGCCATGAACCTTCCAGGCGCTGAAACGCGGCGTGATGAAGCACCTCGTTGATTTGCGCGCTCAGCTTGCGGTCGATTTCGGCGATCAACTGGCGCACCGTGTCGTATGCGTCCGATGAGACTGTCACCGTGTTTTCCAGTGCTTGATGCGCGAGGGTCTGCACCGCATGCTGCACTGCTTCGCGCGCCTGCTCCGTCTTCGGTTTGATTTCCTGGTTCAACAGCGCCGTGAATTCGTTGCTCGGGAGCACGTCGATCGGACGCGCCGTAGCGACGCCGAGACTATGAGGTTCCAGGTTATTCATCCGAGTCTCCTTCCGTAGCGATGCCATGGCCGTCAGCGGATTCGCCAGCTCGCGCCGCGCCGTCTTTCGAGAGCGCCTCGAGCAAGGCCGGATTGGCGAGCGCCTTGGCCAACAATGCCTCGGCGCCTCGTTTGCCGTCGATGTACGACAGCAGGTTGGCCAGCTCCGTGCGCGCCTGCAGCAGGCGCTGCAACGGTTCGACCTGGCGTGCGAGCGCAGCGGGCGCGAAATCGTCCATGCTCTGCAGCGACAATTCCACCTTCAGATTGCCGTGCCCGGTCAGCGTATTGGGCACCTCGAGCGACAGCGTTGGATTGATCGCCTTCATACGCTCATCGAAATTGTCGACGTCGATTTCCATGAACTTGCGATCGCCCAGGTCGGGCAAAGCGTCGTTGCGGTCGCCGGCCAGATCGGCCAGCACGCCCATCACAAAAGGCAACTGCACCTTGCGCTCGGCGCCATAAAGCTCGACGTCGTACTCGATCTGCACACGCGGCGCACGATTGCGGGCAATGAATTTCTGTCCGCTCGCCGACGATTTGAGGTTTGCCATATTGCTTTGCTCCTTGCGCACGCGGTGTGCGCGACACGGTTCAGGTCTCTTCGGTCAAGCGCCGTTCGCCGTCTGCGGGGCGGCCGCTCAGCATTTCCAACTGGTGCAGGCTGTCGGGCGCAATGTCCCGAATGATTTCGTAGAAGTTCAGGGCGAGCAGACGCTGCGCGCGGCGCAGGAAAATCGGCGCGGGGTGACTCGGTTCATGCTGTTCGAAATAGCGGCACATTTGTTCGAGGCCGAGGTCGACGTCGGCCCGGCTCGAAATCTGCATGGTCCGCCATGCGCTGGCATCGGCGGACGGGGCCTGCAAAGCAACGGCGTTCGGCGAACCATCTGCGGTTGCCCCCGGCGCCGGCTGCTTGCGTGAGGCATCGACTTGGGCTTCGCCTATCGATTTCCTTAGGTGTGCTAACGCTCCTTCAAACGCGCTTTCCTCTATCGACCATTCGTCTCCGAGCTTGTCGCGCACGATCGCTCTGATGTCCGCCAACGCGTCGAGCGCATCAAACGCGGCTCGCACCGTTGCGTCACCTTGGTCGAACGCGGCCCGCAACTCGTGCAACAGGCGATCGCTCGCGCCAGTCGTGTCTCTGACTTCCAGCGCCGCATCGGCCTCTTTCACCGTCAGCGCTCCGATCAACAAGCAATCGCGCGCGAAACGCGCTGCACCCTGCGGGCAGGTCAATGCATTGAGCGCATTGACGCGCGGCATCGGATCGCTGAAGTCGTCGATCGCAAGTTGCGGATGGACGCTATCCCAGTAGCGACTCAAGAGAGACGCCGCCAGACGCAACGCCTGCGCGTAACCGGGCAAGCCGTGCGCGCGCACCCATGCGCCAGCGAGCTCGGCAAGCACGCGCAGATCTTTCGTCCGCGCGAACAGCGCCGTTCCCAACGCCTCCACGCGAGCCCAATCGGGCGCTCGCGCCGCGATGACGGTCGCGCCGTATTGCTCCTCAGGCCGGCCTGCCGCGCATTGCTGCAACTGCAGGAAGTCTTCGTCGTACTCGAGATCGGGGCCGCAGGGCGCGTCACCAACGATCGGCGCGAGCATCGCTTCGTTCATCGGTCGCACGGCTTCTTCGCGTTTCATCATCGTCCTCGCGATCATTCGAACGTGTACGTGATGTCGACCGGCTGGCTGCCGGCCCCGATGCGGACCGTGCGGTGCAGCGGCGTCAATGAGCCATTGCGAATCTCGATGTCGTAGGTACCCGGCGCAAGATTCATCCGCATGAACGGAGGTGTCACGCCGCGACGCACACCGTCGACGTACACTTCGCCCCACGGATAGATATGGAAGCGCACCGGGACCGTCTGCGGCCGGTCAACCGCTGGCTGAGATGCCGCCGCCATCCGCGACGCATCGGCGGGATTCGCCAGATCGCGCTCGGGCCGTTGCATGGCCCGCTGCGGTGCCAGCGACGCGGCAACACCGGTCGATCTACCGGGCGTACCGGGCGTACCGGGCGCACCGGGCGCGCTGGCCTCGACTGCCGGGGCAACCACCGCGGCAGCTGGCGCAGACGCAGCTTGCACGACGCTCTGACCAGGCTCGCTCATCGACGCCGACATCGACGGCGCTGGCGCGGTCGCGCCCGACACGGTCGAAGCCGGCAGATGCTGAAGCGCAACAGCCTGTTGCGCGACGGCTGGAGCTTGCGCCGCGACCGGGGGCGCCGCGACGGGTGCCTGTATCACGAGACGAAGCAACGCCACTCCGATGACGAGCACCACCGCGACGATGAGCGCCGGCCCAACGAGCGTGTTCCAGCGACGCTCGGCGAACGCATGGCGCAGCCGTTTCAGGTGTGCGGACAGATCACGCATCCAAGGAAGGTCAATCAGCGCTGTCCGTGTTGGGGCCTCGGCGGAAGCAACGCGATCTGTCGCAGCCGCGGCCGTAGCCGGAGCGGGGGTTGCAGCAGCCGCGGCGAGAGGCTCGCTGCCTGGGGCACTCGGGACATCTCCCCCCGGCAGCGACGCCTTGGACTGTGCGACGCGTTCGACACTTGCGTACACACTCGCAGCCTGCGCGTTGCCCTCTGCATCGGCGCGCGTCGGCGTGTTTCGTTCACTGTGCGGCGAAGCTTTCGCGGGCGCGACGCTTTCCGCAACCGTCGGCACGGAAGCCGGATGCCCGCTGGTCGTCTCGCCAGGCGCATCACCGGGCACGGAAACGAACACCCCCGACGACGCCTCACGCAAGCCGAGCAACTGGGCGAACGCCGCGATCGAATCGGGCCGATCGTCGATCCGCAAAGCCAACGCTTTGTCGATCGCCGCCAGCACCCGTTGGTTGTACCGCAACTCTTCAGCAAGCGTGCGCGAAGCGAGCGGTTTGTACTGATCCTGGATGCTGCGTACGACAGCGGCCGGCGGAACTTCGCCCGTGATGAGCGCATAGGCCACCGCGCCCAGTGCATAGATATCGGTCCACGGGCCTTGTTTGAACGCGGGGTCGTCAGTGTATTGCTCGATCGGTGCGTAACCGGGCTTGAGCATCATCGCGGTTTCATCGACGATATCGCCGATCAGCTTGCGAGCCGCCCCGAAGTCGAGCAGCACGGGTTTGCCGCCCGGCTGCATCAGGATATTGTCGAGTGCAATGTCGCGATGGAAACACTGCGCGCGGTGCAGCACGTCGAGCGCTCCAAGCAACGCCGCGAGCATCGACAGCAATTCGGGCTGACCCATCCGCACGTTCTTGTCCGCGAGCTGCTTTAACGTTTGCCCCTCGTAGAACGGCATGACCATATACGCGGTGCCGTGGCTCTCCCAGAAATGCAGCACCTTCAGCAGCCCCGGGTGGTCGAACTGCGCCAGCAGCCTGGCTTCATTCAGAAAAGCCGCGCGCCCGGCATCGAACGCTTGCGCGAAACGCGTCGCGCGCAGCGCGACCGTATAGTCGCCGGCGCGCGCGGCGAGCATCGCGGGCATATATTCCTTCACGGCCACGACGCGCTGCAATGTGCGGTCGAACGCGCGATAGACGATGCCGAAACCGCCGACGCCCAGCACCGAGTCGAGCTGGAATTCCCCGAGCCGATGCCCGTTCGGCAATGGCCGGACGCTGTTCCCGGCGTCGCGATCGGCGCTCGCCACGCCCTCCGCGAATCGCGATTCCGTCATCTGACTGCCCTCCGTCTCTCACTGCGATGAACACGCGACACACGGCTTGCGTCGCGCCACATCGGTCTACTCGATGCGCTGCGCGCCTTCGCCGAACAAGCGCCGAAACAACGCACGGTCCAACGGCCCCGTATGCACGCCCGTCCGCGAGGGCGCGTGGGCCGCTTCGTGCGTCCACCAAAAGCTCGTCGCGCCATAGGGGTCGAAGCTCGCCAACACGTTCGACCATCCTCCTTGCGCGGCCGGCGACGGCGGCGGTGTACCCGGCGACCCGGCCTGCGCGGCCAATGCCGCATCGAACTGCTCCGCACCGTGCGCGTGTTCGATCGCGTCGGTCACCGCCTTGGCCATCGGCCCGAGACGCGCAAGCGCGACACGGCCCCAGTGCGGCGAATAGTCGGACGCGCTCATTGCATCGGCGACGACAAGCGGGTAATCACGCCCGACACGATCGTGACTGGGCCCAAGACAGCCGAACTGAACCCACCCTTCGCTCGTGCCGGCAGGAATCGCGAACGACCAGACCGGCGCCTGTGCGTACCCTCGCCCGAACGTCTCACGCCACGCTTCGTGCAACGCTGCCATCCCCTGCGCAAGCCAACGCTCCCAGCCCTGCGCAAGCGCACGCGGCATGCGTCGATTGACGAAATCGCCAGCGCCAGGCAACTTGCCGTACCAACCAGGCAGCGTCGGGCGCTCGCTTGCACAGATATCCTTCATGATTTCGCCGGGCACGTGAACGCCTCCAGTTGCGGAAGTCGAAACGGATTGCGGACCGAATCGGCCGTCACTTGCATCGCAAACGATTTATGGCCCAGCGAAAAGCTCGCAATCATCTGCTCGGACCCACGGCCGGCGCCTGTCGACGCACGGTCGAACATCCGCAGCAACGCCCACGGCCCCGACACGACGAAGCCATCAGTCGCCCCCGATAGATCCGTGATCTGCAGACGCACCTGATTGGTGCCGCCCGGCCCTGGCCATTTCACAGTGATCGGCGCTTGCGGCCCATGCGCATAGCGCACGACTTGCCCGTCGACATCGAGCACCCACTCCGACAGGGTGGGATCCATATCGAGCGGTTTGATCTGCACCGTGATCGACGGATCGTGTGCAGCGCCTGGGAAAAACGTATCGCGTATGACGGCCGCGTTTTGAAACGAGCTGACGAACGGCGCGCCCCCTCCGCCGACGAACTGCCACGGTTGCGCATTCGTATCGACATGCCCTTGCAGGTTCTTCTGAAAAAAATCGTCCATCATGCCGCCCGGTGCGAACAAGCGTGCAAAGTCGCCGGGCGTCACATCGATTGCGGAGCCGCGTGCAAACGGGTAGCGGCCCGAGATCGCCTGCCGGCAGAACTGGCCGATATTGGCTGAAGCGCTTTGCACGATGTTCCGGTCCTGCACGCTCGTCACGCTGCCCTGTGCGGCGTCGCTGAGTTCGACCAGCATTTGCCGAAACGGCGTTGGCGTGCGGCCGGCCGCCGCACGCAATCGATCGGGGGCGTCGGAAGGCGGAGGCGCCGCGCCGCCGCGAAGCGCCGAATCAGCCGCGTTCAGATAGATATAGACGGCGTCGATCTGCTTGATGAGGTCGCTCATCGGCGCCGCCGCACTGGAGGAATCGCGCGCCGTGAGTTCCCGCACGCCGGCGAAGTGTGCATCGACGACCGATTCGGGCTCGCTCGCATCGGTCGTAGCGGTGCTGCTCGCCGTTTGCTGATCACCGAAGATCTGGGCGAGCGATTCGCGCGCACCGTTGAACTTGTCCTGCGCTTGCGCGGTAAGGCCATGTGCCGGATTACCGTTCGGCACGAGCGACACCTCGTGTGCCAGCGCATTGGCGAACCGCTGCAGCGGCGAGTCTTGCGACGACAGCAAGCGCGCAACCTGCGTCGCCTGCGCGAGCGTGCTCATATCCTGCAGCCGCAGGTCAGCGAGGTAATCGTCCCAAACCCTCATGTAATCATCGAAGTAGAGCGAACGCACATTGTTGGCGAGCGTCTGCGCCGTGGCTGGCGTCAGTGCTTCCGTTTGCTTCGCACCCAACACCCACGCTTGCTCGCGCGCGAACGCATCGACCGCCTGATCGACGCGGCGATCGAATACATTCCAATATCCGTCGAAAGTCCAGAGCCCGGGCACACCCGCGTTCAAGCTTGCGCCGCTTTGCCGGCGAAAGACGAGCGCAGCATCGGCGCCCGCCATCCGGGACGCATCGGCGTCGTACTGTGCCGCGGCCGGTCGCAAGGTGCGCGCGAGTTGCACATAGAGACGTTGCGCAAACGTCAAGCGCAAGAGAGCGTCACGCGTGCGTGCAACGAGCGCGCTGTCGCGTGCGAATGGCGACGACACCACGCGCCCCGAAAACAACGCGGCAATGTGAGCACGCAGCGCATCGCGTTGGGCCGCCGTGAAACCGCGGGGCAGCGAGGGGGCATTCTCGAGATCGAGCACCGCCTCGATGAACACCGGATCATAGTGCGCGCTGTCGTACAACATCAGGTACGCCTTGAGCGCCTGGTATGCGTATGCGGGATCATTGGCGGGCGCATTGCGCACCGCTGCTTCGAGCTTGCGCGCGGCAAGCGGCAGCAACAGTTCGTCAAGCGCCCGGTGATAGACGTTATCGGCCGCGGACTGCAGTTTGTCGCCCTGAAACAGCCCCCAGCGATAACGCATGGCGGGGTTGTCGGGATCGACGTCATTGGCCTTCGCGATGTTCCGAATGGCATCGAGCACGGGTAGCGCGTGCGCGATGTCTTCCGCGTTGGTGGCCGTCGTGTTCAGCAAGCGCTGGTCGATCGCGGGCACGCGCGCCGTCACCTCGTTGACGTAGACCCGATTGCGCCAATAGCTGCCGATCCAACCGAACAGCAAAAGTGCGCACAGCAACGCAAGCAAGCCGTACCCTGCCGTGGCGATCACGCGCCTGCGCTGATACCAACGCAGATCCGCGCCCGCCAGCGCGGCTTCATTGAAGATGAGATCCTGCAGCAACGCCTTCAGAAAGAAACTCTTTCCGCCAGGCATCGCCTGCGCCACGGGCGGGACCGGATCGATGCGCAAGAAACGCTTGATGCCGCCCATCACACGGTCGAAAACCGTGCCCTCCTGCGTGCCGCTCGTGAGATACACGCCGCGCAACGGCGGCATCGAAGCAAACTTCGAATGCGAGAACACCTGCTCGATGAATTGACCCAGGACCTCGTGCAACCCTGCGAACTGCTGGGGCAGTGAATAGATGAGATCGCGCCGGTACGTGTCGGGCTCCGCGCTCAACAGCTCCGGCAACGCCTCGTTCAACCGCCGATGCAAAAGCCGATATTCGCGGTCGAAGGCGGCGCGCAGATCGAAACCCGGCGCGCCGGCCTCGGCCAACGGGAAAGTGAAGCCCCACACCTGGGTACGTTCAGCACGCCCCAGGTTCGCGAAGTATTCGGAAAATCCGGCCAGCAGGTCGGCTTTCGTGACCAGCACGTATACTGGAAGCCGAATTCCAAGCTCGGCGCGCAACTCCTGCAAACGCTTGCGCAAAGACATCGCATGTTCGGTGCGCTCCACTTCCGACGCCCCCAGCAGATCCGACACGCTGATCGTCAACAACGCACCGTTGAGCGGCTGCTTCGCGCGATACTTTTTGAGTAATCCCAAGAACCCTTTCCATTCATCCTCGTCGAGCACGCGATTGCTCTCGTGCGTCGTATACCGGCCGGCCGTGTCGATCAGCACCGCCTCGTTCGTGAACCACCAATCGCAATGGCGCGTGCCGCCCACGCCGCGCACGGCCGCACGACCGAACTGCTCCGCCAGCGGAAAGCTGAGCCCCGAGTTGACGAGCGCCGTCGTCTTGCCGGACCCCGGCGCGCCGATGAACACATACCAGGGCAATTCATACAGATAGCGCCTCGTCATTGCGTCGAACCAATGCGATAGCGCACCCCCACGTTGGGCGGCGTGGCCGAGCCGAACCGTCTTCAACAGGCGGGCGGCCTCGTCGAAGCGATTACGCAGCTCCTCCACATGCGGCGCCTGCTCGGTCTCCCGCGCAGCCGGTTGAGCTTGCCCACCTTGAAGCTGCGCCAGCAACTGCGCGTTCACGCGTGCCGCGCGCCAGCGCAAGAGCGTCGCACGCGCCACACATAGGCCAACGATGGCGACGATGACGATCAGCCGTGCCGCAACGCCTTCCAGCGGTCGATAGACGCCGATCGCCACGAGCGGACCGATCAGCCAGATGGCAGCGGCCAACGCAAGAAGGCCGACGACGATCCAGATTCGACGATTCATGAGGGCATGCGCAACGCGCGCCGTCATTGCCTTGGACGCGGTCATGGTTGCGCTCCTGTCGCCGCGGCTTGCGGCGCGGCCAGCAGCGTGATCTCGACGCGTCGATTGCGCGCGCGGTTGGCGGGAGAGTCGTTCGGCGCAACCGGGTCGCTTTGGGCGCGGCCTTCCGCGCGCATGCGCCCGGGATCGCTGAGGCGGCTCGCAAGCAATCGCGCAACCGACTGGGCCCGTTCTAACGAAAGATTCCAATTGGACGGAAAGCGTGCCGTATGCACGGGGACATCGTCGGTATAGCCCGCCACGACGATATTGCCGGGTACGCGTTCGAGCGCTTCCCCGATGCGATCCAGCACAGGTTGATAGCGATCGATGACCGAAGTCGAGCCCGATTCGAACAATCCGTCGCCGCGCAATACGACCACGCTGCGGTCGGCTTCATCGCGTACCTGCACGAGCCCGGCCTGGATCTGCGGTTCGAGAAAACCGGCGAGCCGCGGTGCGGGGGGCGCCTGCACCGGGGCCGGCGCGCTCACTTGTTGTCGCAGCTTCGGGATCGACAGACGATCGATCATCGCGAAGGCGCGATCCGAGCGAGCAGCCAACGAAAGATCGAGTCCGACGAACAGACCGAAACCCAGCAAAACGACGAGCGCGCCGAAGGCCCAGATCGGCACCCCATAGCGGCCCGGGCGCTCGCGCGCGATCAGCGCGTCGCGCCAATGCGGCGAAAGCGCAGGATCGAACTCGCCGCGCTCGCCGCGAATCGTGCGCGCCAGACGTTGACGCAACTCGTCGAGCTGCGCGCGCCCATTGTCGAGCACGCGATAGCGCCCTTCGAACCCCAGCGCCAGACAGTAATAGAGCAGTTCGAGCAGCGCGAGATGCTCACGCGGACGCTGCATCGATCGATCGAGCACCTCGAAGAATTTTTCGCCGCCCCATGCTTCGTTGTGGAACGCGACGAGCAAGCTGTCGGCAGACCAATTCGCCGCGCCGCCCCATGGCGTCAACGCGGCCGCTTCGTCGAGCGCGGTGCATAGGCAGTAGCGCGCCGCGCCGATTTGTTCGGCGCTGACCCCCGCCTGTCGCGCGCGCACCTCGAACTCACGCACCTGTGAGGCCAAATGCTCGCGCAACCAACCCGGATTCGGATGATGCACCGTGTAGCGAATCTGCGGCACCAGGTTGAGCAACGGATTCGCAGCGGCCACGAGCGGGTTGCGATCGTCCGCGACATCGACCATGGAGGCCGTAGCAGCCGACTCGGCCTCGTTCTCCACGAACGGCCTCGCCTCGCGTGCGAATGGCACCCGATTGGCGTCCAGCGTGGCGAATGCGCCGTGTTGGCTCGGAATGGGATCGTTCACTTGACTCATATCGAACTCGCGGCGCTAGCCCCGGATGGCCCACAACTCCATGGCCAGCCCAGGGAAATCTCCGGCAAGATGCAGGGCAAGCCCGGCAGAGCGATCGAGCTGGCGCCACAATTGAGCCCCTTTATCCACTTCGAAGTAAGTGCAGCCGGCGTGGTACGGAATCTGTCTCGGCGCGGCCGGTAATGCACGCACGGCGATGCCGGGAAGCTGCAGATGCATCAGATCGACGATGCGCTCGACGGGGCCCAGCTTGATTTGTGTCGGAAAGCGCGAACGAATCGTATCGGCCGGCATATCAGCCCGTATGGCCAGGATGAAGCCTGCTTGCTCGCGCAGCTCCGTATCGGGTATGACCGCGACGCGCACGCCGTTGCCGCCGTCTTGCAGCGCGATTTGCAGCGCGCCGCGATCGAGCACCGTCGATAGCGACCGGCGCAATTCGTCGAGCAACTCGCCGAAGCATGTGCGCAGATCGTCATGTTCGTAGGCCGCCAACGCGCGCGGCCGTCTGGTGTCCGGCATGAACGTCGCGAAGTCGCAGGCGAGCTTGAGCCATTCGCGAAACAGCGTTTCCGGATGCAGCCGGGGTATGTGTTCTGTGTGCCATGCCACCGCGAGATAGCGGTTCACGAGCTGCAGAAGCAAAAAATCGGCGACTTCGGAAACGCCCGCCCGGCCAGGTTCCGCAAGTCGATCGGCCAGCACTTCGCTGCGCTGTTCGAGCAGCCGCTGCAACTCGCGCATGTAATTGGACAACACGGGATCGGCATGCGCATCGAGCATGGGCGGAATGTAGCCGTCATCGAGCACCAGTTGTCGATCCCCGCGCCGCTCGACCACGCGCAACACGCCCAACGTTTGCCAGTCGTCGCCGGCGTCGGCCTCGAGCATCAACCTGAGGCGCAGCCGCCCCAACTGCACGAGCGCGGGCTCGAGCCCAATGTCGTTGACATCGGCAATCTCGCTCTCATGCACGACGTAACGCGCGAGCGGAGCGGCGGGATCCTGGCCGAACGAGACTTCGATACCGTCTCCGCGCCGGGCCGGTAGCGCGAGCACGACCGCGGCATCCTTGACGTCGTGTCCGATCTCGAGCGCTTGCGGTGCCTCCTCGGCGCGCGCGAAATCGAACGGCGTGCCGTCGGGCATGACCCCGGCCGCCGAGACGAGCGCGATCTTGCCCTGCGCGAGCGCTTCAGGGTCGATGCTCAACGATGCGAAGCCCCAGTGGAAACATTGCATCGGCGCGCAGCGCAGATGCACATAGCGCTCGAAATAGCGTTCGAGCTGCTGAAAGTGTTGAGGCCGAAGGAACATGCCTTCCGACCATACGACGCGTTCGCGCAATGACGGCGCGGCAAGTAGCGAAATGGCGATCTCGTTCATTGACCTCTGCCGTCTTGATCCAGCGGCTCCAATCCATCGTTTCGCACGGCAATCACCAAGCGCATCTCATGCGGCGATGTTTGCCAGAATTTGAGCAGGTTCGTGTGCTTGGCCGTCGGCAGGGCAATCATCGACTTCCATCGGCTCTTTTCGAGGGTGCGATATCCGGCCACCAGCCCCAGTTGCTGTACTGTTGCATCGCCTGCGTAATGCAGCGTGCGCGACTCTCCCGGCCTGAGCACAAATCGATCGACGCCCGCCAGATCTCCGCCCAACGCCTGCTCCGGCCTGTCCTGGAGCGAAAAATAATCGGCCCGCTGAAAGCCGTCTCCCGACTTCAAGCGAAATACCTCGACGGCAATCGGCGTCGGCCGTCGCCACCCATCTGGATTGATATCCGGCGCAACCTGCAGCGTGACCGAATAAGGAACCGATATCGATCGCTCAGTGGCTGCGCAACCTGAAATCAATGCAACAAAGGCGAAGAGGCAAGCGAATAAGCGAACCTGGTTCGCTTTCGAGACCCAATCCATGTTTAAAACAAACCCTCTAAACAAAGCGGTATATCGCGCCCCATTAATAATTATGGGTTTATGAAAGCAAACAGATTCAACGGTGCGACGGCGCAAGACGATAGCTGCCCGCGCTCGCGGGGACAGCGTCGAGCGAACGGATCGATTGAAGCGCGCAGAACTTCTCGTTATTTCACAAATTAATAATCCGAGATTTTCGGAAAAAGGTGAGTAGACTATAGTTCATCGGATCTGCGCTAGCAACACGTGGCACAGCAAAAAAAACGATCGCAAGAATTACCTGACAACCGGAAACACGTAATTAATGCTGAAACGACGGCGCGCACTTTGACATGAACATTTACTCTATAAGTAGAGCGATCGTACGACGCCTTTCGGCGACCGCCGCATTGATAGCGGTTGTCGTGACTGCTGCATGCATGAGCGTTTCTCCCAACCAACGCATTGCCGAAGACATGTTGCATAGCGCGCGCGACTCGTATACTGCGGGCAATTACACGCGCACGATTCAAATCCTGCATGACAGCAACGAAATCCAAACGTCAAGCCGGAAGACGCGTATTGAAGCGTACAAGCTGATGGCATTCAGCTATTGCGTCATCGGGCGGATCACGTTGTGTCGCGCCGAATTCGAGAAGGTGCTCCAACTGGATCCGCATTTCGAACTGTCGACCGCCGAAAAAGGACACCCGATCTGGGGCCCGGCGTTCGATGCAGCCCGCCGGCATCTTGCATCATCGTGACGCGCAGCACCGGGGAGCGCGCGGCATCACTTCGATATCTCTTGGACCGCCTATGCAATTGACTGTCATCGAACATGCCGGCAAGCCCGTCAAATCGAGGACGTCGGTCGAGTTCCGCCCCCCCGGCGGCACCATCGGCCGCAATGCCGACAATCAACTGGTGCTCCCCGACGAGACGCGCCAGATTTCCCGGCTTCAAGCGCTACTGCAAATCGACGGCACGCATTGCGTGCTGAAGAACCTGAGCAGCGTCTCGATCGTTCAGGTCAACGATGTCCCGTTGGCCTGCGCGCAGGAGCAGCCCGTCCGAACCGGCGACGCGATTCGTATCGGGCCTTACGTCCTGCAAGTGGACGAACCCACGGCCATGTCCAGCGACGCCAAGCCTGCGGCTCAAGACACAGCTGCGCCATTGCCGGACCGGAAAGAGCGTGCGCAAAGCGGCAGCGTCCTCGAGATTCCGACGGACCCGTTGGCGCTGTTCGCCTTGATCGATGGCGCGCGCGGCGCCGGCTCCGAAAGGGGACGCGCCGCAAGCGCGCCTGCCCGCGCGTCGACAAGGACCGATCGCTCGCCGCAGCAGATACCGTCAGTCTCCGCGCACGGTCTACACCAGACGCACGACGAGCCCGTCGCAGACGAAACGGCGACGCTCGGCGGGGACGGTTCGCGATCGCGTGCGCGCGGCTCCGAGCAAGCCGAAACATCGAACGTCGCGAACGAACCAGACGGCAACGAACGACACTCGGCTGACGCACTGCTGGCAGCCTTCCTCAAGGGCGCGGGGCTCGACAAAGCCACCTGCGATTGGTCAACCGAGCAGTTGAAAACGGCTGGCCAATTGCTTTCGCTCTTTGCGAATGGCACCGTCGAACTGCTGTCCTCACGCAGCATTCTCAAGCGGGAAGTGAAGGCCGACATGACCGTCCTGCTCGATCGCGAAAACAATCCGCTGAAGTTGCTCCCCGACGGCAGCGCCGCCCTGCGGCAAATGTTCGGCCTGCCGTTCCCCGGTTTCATGACGCCGGCCAGTGCGGTTGAAGATGCCTTCCACGACTTGCACGCACATCACATCGCCATGGTGGCGGGTATGCGTGCCGCGCTAATGGATTTGCTCACGCGGTTTTCGCCGGCACAAATCGAGAGCCGCGCCGGCACGCAAAGCCGTCTTGAGCGCTTGCTGCCGTTGGCCCGCGCCGCCAGGCTTTGGAAGCGCTACACGGATCTGCATGGCGACACTGTGCTGGCGGTGGAAGACGACTTCAGCGCGGTGTTCGGCAGAGCGTTCCTGAGCGCCTACGACGAGGAAGTCAAAAGCTACCATGCGCGTCGGCAGCCGAGGCGCGCGCGCGAGACATGAATGTTTCATGCGCGCACTTCACGGGCGCCGGCACGAGGGCAAACAATCAGGACTGCGTGGGATTTCAGGTGTCCGATGATCGCGCATGCTTCGTCGTCAGCGACGGCGTAGGCGGCGCGGCCGGTGGCGAGTTGGCGGCACGCTACGCCGTCGACGCGCTGCTCGCGTGCTGGCGCGCATCGCAGCGTCCCGTGGCCGAACTCGCCCCCGCCTGCGTCGGCGCAGCCAACGCAGCGATCCTGGCGCGGCAAGCGAACGACGACAGCCATCGTCAAATGAGCGCGACTGTCGTCGCGTTGTTTCTGGATCGGCGCGAGGCGACCGCGCAATGGGTTCACGTTGGTGACAGTCGCCTCTATCGTTTTCGCCGGGGCGCTCTGGTCGACCGAACGCGCGATCACAGCGTGACGCAGCAGCTTGCCGACGCGGGTTTTCCGGCCAATGGCGTGAGCGCCCATTTTTTGCATATGGCGCTCGGCATGCAAGGCCCGCTCGCGGCCAGCGAGAGCGGCGTGCACTCGTTGCAGGACGGCGACGTTTTTCTGCTGTGCACGGACGGTTTTTGGCAGATCGTACCCGAAAGCACGATCGAACATCGGCTACGTATCGTGCAGTCGGTCGACGACTGGGCGTGTTTGCTCGAACATGAAGCGTCCCGCCACCCCGGCAATCAACAAAGCGCCGACAACTACTCGGCGCTCGCCGTCTGGATCGGATGCCCGGAGAACGTCACGCTCGTGAGCGTGCGCCCCTAGCGCCGCCTGTCGATCGATGCACTCGCTCGACAGGCTCGCCCTCAAGCGAGAACGTGTGCGATCGCCTCCGCCACCGGCGCAACGTTGCGCTCGTTCAACCCCGCCACGCACATGCGGCCCGAACGCAGAATGTAGACGCCATATTGCTCGCGCAGACGATCGACCTGCTCCGCGTCGAGCCCAGTGTAGGTGAACATGCCGCGTTGCTTGATGTAGCGCGACAAGGCTTCGCCCGAGAGATGCGCGCTCAAGCGGTCGTGGATCGCTACACGCATGTCGGCAATTCTGCGGCACATCGCGGCCAACTCATCGCGCCACATCTGATTCAACGCCGGCGTCGTCAATACCTTCGTCACAATTTTCGCGCCGTGGGTGGGCGGATTGCTGTAGTTGGAGCGAACGGCGCTCGTCATCTGGCCCAATACGCGATCGGCTTCTTCCGCGCTCTGGCAGAGCACGCTGAGTCCGCCACACCGTTCGCCATAGAGCGAGAAATTCTTCGAGAACGAGTTGGCTACCAGCATGGGCACGCCGCGGCGCGTGAGTTCGCGCACGGCGAAAGCATCGTCATCGAGGTTGCTGCCGAAGCCCTGATAGGCGATATCGACGAACGGCAGCAGTTCGCGCTTTTGCAGCACGTCGATCAACTGTTCCCATTGCGCGTTGCTCAGATCGACGCCGGTCGGGTTGTGACAGCAGGCGTGCAACACGACAATGCTCCGCGGCGCCAACGCATCGATTGCCGCCAACATGGCGTCGAACCTGAGGCCGCCCGTTGCATCGTCGTAGTACGGATACGTGTTGACCGTGAAGCCGGCGCGCTCGAAGATGAAGCGGTGGTTTTCCCAGGTCGGGTCGCTGACCCATACCTGCGCCTGTGGGAAATAGCGCTTCAGGAAATCGGCGCCGACCTTCAACGCGCCCGAACCCCCGAGCGTTTGCACCGTTGCAATGCGCTTTTCAGCGCGAGCGGCGCATTGTTCGCCGAATACGAGCGCCTGCACAACGTCGCGATAAGGCGCGAAGCCCGACATCGGCAGATATGGCTTGGGCCCGAGGTCGTTCAGCATCGACGCTTCGGCTTCGCGTACAGCCTTCATGACCGGCAGCCGCCCGTCATCGTCGAAATAGATGCCGATACTGAGGTTGATCTTGTCCTGTCGCGGGTCTTTCTGGAAATTCTCGTTCAGCGTCAGGATAGGGTCGCCGGGGTACGCGTCAACGTGTTCGAACATGATCAATGTCGCTTGATAGGAAGAAGACCGATAGTAACGCCAGGAGGACAGGACGCAGTTGGAGCTGGGGCTGCCGTCTGCGCGCGAGGGCGAGCACAGTGTACGTTCGAACGCGGGAAATAAAATTTCGCAATCGGTGCGGGGAAACACCGATTTCGAGGCAGAAATTGCGCGACGCGGCCTATTGGCATGCGCAAGTGCGCGTCTCATGGGAGGCGCTACGGCAAACCGACGTGGTCCGGATCTGAGCCAGATCAAGGCACAGCAATCCTAAAGTGGCAACATGCCGTGAAGACGAACACGATCCCTACGCGCTAAAAGGAAGGCCGTCATGCACGCAGATCCGAACCTTCAACACGACCTCATGCAAATCAGGGCAGCGATCTCATTGCTCGAACAAACGCGGGCGTATCTGTCGCTGCCCATGCCCAACAGCGACCCTGCCTATTGGAAGGCCCGGCTCAAAACCGCCCTAGACACGAGATCGCATGACGCACTGGCAGACCAGCTGGCCGCGGAATTGTGCCGACGGATCGACCGCATGGAGCACGCCGCGTCGATCAAGCATTAAGCGCGCCGCGAAACGGCCCACATCTCAAAGCAGGATAAGGCTCGGCAAGTCGAGGATATGGATTTCGCTCGTATGCACGTCGAGGATCCCTCGTCGATGCATACTCTGCAGCACGCGGCTGACGGTTTCCGTTTTGAGGCCCAGGTAGCAGCCGATTTCGCTACGCGTCATCTTCAGCACGAATTCGACAGCCGAATATCCACGCCCGCGCCATCGGTCCGACAGATCAAGCAGAAACGCGGCGACACGCTGTTCCGCCGTCATCGATCCGAGCATCACCAGCGCCCCGCCACCGCGCACAATGGCGGCGCTCAACATCCGATGCCAATGCCGGCCCATGCTCCGGACTCGCTCGCTTAGCGATTCAAGCACGCTGGAAGGGACGACGCAGACCGCGCTGTCTTCGAGGGCAATGGCGTCGGATGAATGAGCCCCGCCGTGCATGGCAGACAGCGCCATGGCGTCGCCGGGAAAATAGAACCCCGTGATCTGTTCGCGCCCGTCGGCGAGCACCATCGACTTTTTGAACGAGCCGCTGCGAACCACATAGAGGCTGGTGAAGCGGTCGCCCGCACGAAATAGCGTTTCGCCTTTTTTCACGCGATGATGCGCGAGTTCCAGCGCGGCGAGATGCTCGCGCTTGGCGGGACGTTCCGATTGCATGGCACAAGCGCGCCGGATCGCGCAATCGCGACAGGATTGACTCGGCTTGGCAGCCGGCTTGGTTTCTATGGCAGTGGCCGGGGTCGAGACCGTCGGCTCTGCGAAAAGCGTCTCTGCGCAGGACATGATTGCCTCCTTTGTCGCAAGGACAACTTTCCGTTCAGCGCCAACCGCTCAACAGCCCCCGCGTCTTTCTGTGATGCCATCATGAATGGGCGCCGCAAGGTGCGCTATCGGCGTCAGACGATCCTCTTGTAGGAATCGGGAGCCTGCCATCGGAGAATTCCGACGAAAGACACCGCAGCGGCGCCGCAATCGCTCAAAGCGCAGGGCCGGGAGCAGATCGAATCAAGGCGATCGTCGCCACCAGCCCCCCACCCTCCCGATTGGCAAGCTCAAGGCTGCCGCCGATCGCCCGCGTCAACTGCGCAGCGATAGCGAGCCCCAGACCCGCGCCGCCCGTGTCGCGGTTGCGCGAACTTTCCAATCGATAAAACGGCTGCAGAACCTGCTCGAGTTGATCCTCGGGGATGCCGGGGCCGCGATCGCGCACAGCCACACTGAGCTCGCCCTGCTCGTTACGCCACGCGCCGACCTCGGCGCCGCCGCCATACTTGATCGCGTTGTCGATCAGATTGCCGAGCACCCGCCGAAGCGCCTGCCTGCGAACCATTGCCGCCCCGCTGACAGATTCAGCCAACGTCACAGGCTTGCCCATATCCTGGTAGTCGAAGACAAGGCTTTCCAAAAACGCGCCGATATCCATGCGCACGGGGGCTTCCGATCCGCCATGCGCGCTGCGCGCATAAGCGACGCCTTCACGCACCAAGTGCTCCATCTCATGTAAATCACCGAGTAGCTTCTCCCTATCTTCGCTTTCCTCCAACGCTTCGGCACGCAAGCGCATGCGTGTGATCGGCGTCTGCAGATCGTGCGAAATCGATGCAAGGATATGCAGGCGTTCTTTCACGTGGCGGCCGATACGCTCTTGCATCGTATTGAACGCCGTCGCGGCTTGCTTCACTTCCACGGGGCCTTCTTCGCTCATGCGGGGGCCATCGGCCGTCGGCGTCATCGCTTCCGCCGCCCGTGCGAGTTGCGTCAACGGGCGCGTCGTCAAACGCACCGCCAACCACGTGCAGAACAGGAGCAGCAGCAGTTGCGAGAGCAGCACGATCGGCAACCATCGCGCGATCGGCGGCACACCGCGCGGCAAGACCTCCAGCGTAAGCGGCGCGCCGTCATGCAACGTGAAATGCACTTGATAGCGCTCCGGATGCATTGAAATCGTGTCGCCCTGCACGCGATAGCCGGGACCTACCTCTCTTTGAATCCGGTGCACCACTTCGCGCGAGCGCTGCGTGACGAGCGGCGTGCCCGGCTGACCGGGGCCCAGCAGAAACCGGTAATTGTCGCGTTGCAAACGGCCGATCCAATCGGCCCGCTCTGCAGCCGGCAAGCGATCGAGTACTGCAACCGACGTGCCCACTTCATGCTCCACCGAATCGAGCATCACCGTGGTGGCGCTTTCCTCGCGCTCGTAAAACATCAGCGCGAACGACAGCCCCTGCGCCAGCATCAAGCCCGCAAAAATAATGACGTACACGCGCGAGGCCATGCTGCGCGGCAGCCAGCGCTTGAAACCCACCGGGGCTATCGCGTTCACGCCCCTTCCCCATGCACGGTAACCGGCATGCTGAAGACATAGCCCTCGCTGCGCACGGTTTTGATATACGACTGCTCCCTGGCATCGTCTTCAAGGCGGCTACGAAGGCGACTGACCAGCAAATCGATGGAACGATCGAAATGCTCAGCGTCCCTGCCCTGCGTCAGATTGAGCAACTGGTCGCGCGACAACACCCGCTGAGGATGATCCAAAAACACGCGCAACAAGCGAAACTCCGCACCGCTTAGCGCAACGATCGTATTTTGCTCGTCGATCAGATGACGGGCAGTGGTGTCGAGCCGCCAACGTCCGAACGAAAGCGTGTCGGTCGTTTCGGTAATGCGCAAATTCGGCGGCAGCATGCGTGCCCGGCGTATCACCGCTTTGATACGCGCCAGCAATTCGCGCGGAGAAAACGGCTTCACCACGTAATCGTCGGCGCCCATTTCGAGGCCGACGATGCGATCGGTTTCGTCGTCGCGCGCCGTGAGCAGCAAGATCGGTGTGGCTTTGTGCTTGCCGCTGCGCAAGGTGCGACATAGCACGAGACCGTCGTCGCCCGGCATCATGATGTCGAGCACGATCAAGTCGAAGGCCGAGGTATCGAGCTGCGCGAACATCTCGCGGCCATTCACGGCAGCGCTCGCGCGCAGCCCGTTCTTGCGCAGGTATTCGACGACGCCGGTTCGAATTTCACGGTCGTCGTCAACGACGAGAATATGGTCGATATGTTCCATCGCGTTCTTACATCGTTGTGATCCGTAGTGTCATCCGAATCGCGCCGTATGCTTTGCCGAGCAACTCGACAATGCGTCGTTCGGTCTGCTCGTAGTCGCCCTCGCCATAGTGGCGATACACCACGCGGCCATTCCGGTCGATCAGATAAACCGCTGGCCAATAGCGATTGCCGTAGGCGTTCCAGATACGGGACTCATTATCCACCGCAACGGGCCACATGATCCCATAGCGGCGCAGCGCGTCCTGCAATGCCGCCGCGTCGCGCTCTTCCGCGTATTCCGGCGTATGCACGCCGATCACCTGAAGGCCGCGCTTCGAATACGTGTCATAGAGCGCTTTGGTATGCGGCAGCACATGAATGCAATTGATGCATTCGCGCGTCCAGAACTCGACAAGCACCACCTTGCCGCGCAGCGCATCGAGCGTAAGCGGTGCCGAGTTGTACCAGCCATCGGCCCCGGCGAAGTCGGGCGCAATCGTGTCGGTCGATGTTTGCTGCGCGGGTGCAGCGGACCAAGGGCCGGTCCATAGCGCCAGCGACGCTGCGCACGATATGGCCAGTCCGGCCGCAAGACGCGGATAAGTCATGAGTTGCCTCATCGATGTGGTTGGCGTTGATCGTCGGCTACGCGCTACGCGCCGCCATCAGCACTATTGAAATCCCGCTTCTTATCGCGCGCGTATCCGCTTTCCCATCGTTTTGTATCCGTTTGTACAAGTCCGCCGCCGCCCACTGCGCGGTGGCCAGCCGGGTTTTGTATCGGAATGTATCCGGGACGGCCCGCGACACATTCCGATTCTCTTTTGACCCTGCCGCGATACAAGCGCGATACGCCGCAGCGGTTTCATATGCACACCGGCCGACCCTTCCCGAGAGGCCTCCACTTAACCCACAAGGAAACCGATCATGTCCATTCTCTACACCGCCAAGACCTACACGACGGGCGGCCGCAATGGCCAATCGCGCAGCGACGACGGCCGCCTCGACATTGTGTTGTCCGCTCCGGGCTCCAACGGCGCGGGCACCAACCCGGAGCAACTGTTCGCCGCGGGCTGGTCGGCCTGTTTCATCGGCGCGATGACGCGCGCGGCCAAAGAGATCGGCCTCGCATTGCCCGCCGATGTGTCGGTCGCAGCCGAAGTCGATCTGGGCTCCGATGCCGAACAAGGCTATTTCCTGCAGGCGCGCCTGAACGTCACGCTGCCTGGGCTCGAGCGTGCGGCGGCGCAGGCCATCGTCGATCGCGCCCACCAGCTTTGCCCCTATTCGAAGGCGACGCGCGGAAACATCAACGCAGTCGTTACCGCACTCTAAATTCTTTCACTTTTATTTCTTACTTCTTTCATTTTTCCTTATACGTCTTGAAGGAGATCACCATGAAACGCACCTATGCGGCGCTGGCCGCCTCGCTGGCCCTGGGCCTTGCCTGCTCGTTCTCGAGCGCGCAGGCCGACGAGCAATCGGCTCAGCCGTCGGCGTCGGCCGCCAGTTCTCAGGATCCCTGGGGACCGCTGAAACATGTTCATGCCGGCGTGCTCGATGTCGCCTATGCCGAAATGGGGCCGGCCGACGGGCCCGCCGTGATCCTTCTGCACGGCTGGGCCGTACGACATTCACAGCTACGAAGCAGTGGCCCCGGCGCTGGCGGCGAAAGGCTATCGCGTCCTCGTGCCGTACGCTCGCGGTTACGGCGAGACGCGCTTTCTCTCCGATCGCACCGAGCGTAACGCCGAACCCGCCGCCCTCGCGCAAGACGTGATCGACTTCATGGATGCGCTTCATATTCAGAAGGCCGTATTCGGCGGCTTCGACTGGGGCGCGCGCTCGGCCGATATCGTCGCCACCCTCTGGCCCGAACGCGTCAAAGCATTGGTGACTGTCAGCGGTTACCTGATCGGCAGCCAGGAAGCCGGCAAGGTGCCGTTGCCGCCCGCGGCCGAATTGCAATGGTGGTACCAGTATTACTTCGCCACCGAGCGCGGCCGCATTGGCTATGGAAAATATCGTCACGATTTCGCCAAACTGATCTGGCAATTGGCGTCGCCGAAATGGAAGTTCGACGAAGCGACTTTCGACCGCAGCGCAGCCGCACTGAATAACCCGGACCAGGTGGCCATTGCCGCACATAACTACCGTTGGCGACTCGACCTCGCCAATGGTGAAGCAAAATACGCTGCCCAGGAAAAACGCCTCGCACAATTCCCGCCCATCACCGTGCCGACAATTGCGTTGGAAGGCGATGCGAACGGCGCACCGCATCCGCAGCCGGAAGCTTATGCCAAGCGCTTCGCAGGCAAGTATCAGTTCCGTCTGGTGACCGGCGGGATTGGTCATAACCTGCCTGAAGAAGCCCCGCAAGCTTTCACGCAGGCGATTATCGACGCCGATCATCTTTGATCGAATCGATCCGAAAGTTTGAGAAGGCCGCCGCGGCTCAGTAAGCGTGTGGTGTTTTAGCCGCTGATGCTCAGCGCATGAAAAGGTGCAACCCGTGCGTCAGCGGTGCAACATGCGGCACCCAGAGCGGCCGGGCAAACCAGCCCGCCGCCGCCCACCCCAGCGCGACGACGATCAAATCGCAGTGACCGCTCTTCCATAGATTCAACGAATGCCGCTTCCAGATCCACGGCACGCCGAGCGGATTCGGCCAATCGGCGAATAGATGCGTGAGGCCGCCACACGCGAAGCCGAACAATGTTGCCGCGGCGTAAGGATGGGCGTGGCCCAGCGAGTGGTAAGCGAAGACAAGGGCCGCCACCCACCCGATTCCCCAATGCGTCACCGTGCGGTGCGTGATCCAAAGCCGTCGGGCGCGGCTCCACCAGGCCACTTCCAACCAATCGGGCGCCGTGCCTCCGGCAACGCCGGCTGCGCAAGCGACGAAGGCACCCGCGTGCCATGGCCCGGCCGCGCCTGCGGCGGCGACAAGCGCGGCCGCCATGATTCCTGCCGCCCAGCCGAGAGCGTGATGTGCGCCGTGAGATGCCATACCGTCGATGTGCGCGCGATACCAATGACAAAGGGACGGTATTGTCGCAGAGCGACACCGTCTCGCGCCACTACTGAGGTCTTACCCCATACAGAACGCGCGCTTGAGCTACATCAAACTCATCGCCCCACCGGGCAGTAGGGTATGCATATGGATCGAATGCGGTGCGAAAACATGTGTCGCTTCGAACATATACGCACGCGGGCCACGAAAAACCCACGCGATATGTTCTATAAACCAGGAAACGATAAAAGTTCGGGGGTACGCCATGGGTACGTGGCTCAAACGCGTCGTTCGCGGGCAATACGCAGTGCTTTTCGCCGCGGCGCTGCTTAGCGTCATCACCGACAACGCCGAGGCGGTGCCGGCCTTCGCAAGGCAAACCGGCTTGGCGTGCGTCGCCTGCCATGTGAGCTTTCCCGAGCTGACTCCGTTCGGCCGGTTCTTCAAGTTGACCGGCTACACGTTGACGAACAATAAAACGATTCCGCTCGCGGCCATGCTGCAGTTCTCCAACACGAATACGCGGACGATCGACAACAACAACTACGATTTCGTGCGCAATAACGACCCGACGTTGCAACAGGCGAGCATCTTCTACGGCGGCCGAATCGCCGGGCCTGTAGGCGCTTTCGTGCAATGGACTTACGACGGCATCGAACACCACAGCGGCATCGACAACACCGATATCCGCGCCGCCGGCCACTTCACCCAAGGCGATATCGATTTCATCTACGGCATGACGCTGAACAACAATCCGACCGTATCGGATGTCTGGAACAGCACGCCGGCGTTCGGATACCCGTACGCGTCGAGCAGTGTCTCGCTGACGCCGATGGCCAGCACGCTGATCGACGGCGGGCTAGCGCAACAAGTGGCCGGCGTCACGGCTTACGCGTTCTGGCAACGCAGCATCTATGCGGAGTTCGGCCTTTATCGCACGGCGGACAAGATGTTCTCGTTCCTGCGTGCAGGACAAGACACCGCGAGCCCCGGTGGCGTCGCGCGCCTGTCGGGCAGCAATCCCTACTGGCGGCTGGCCTACAACGCCGAGTGGGGGCCGCACTCACTCATGCTGGGTACGTATGGCCTGATCGCCGACAAGTACCCCGACAACACGATTCCCGTATCGCCCACCGATCGCTTCACCGATATCGCCTTCGATACGCAATACCAATACCTGACCTACACGCATTCGATTACCGCGCAAGCTACGTGGATTCACGAGAAGCAAAGTTGGGATGCGAGTTTCTCCAGCGGCGGCATCGGCGAGGGGCCGACGCCGTCGAATTCGACGGATACGCTCAACACGTTCAAAGCCAAAGCGTCGTACTACTTCCACCGAAAGTATGGCGCCACGGTCGCTTACTTCCAGACGACGGGCAGCACCGATGCAGGGCTCTACGGATCGGCGCCTGTCACAGGCAGCGCAAACGGAACGCCGAATTCCAACGGCATCACCCTCGAAGCCGATTACTTACCGATACCCCAGGTCAAGCTATCGGTGCAGTACACATGGTTCCTGAAGTTCAACGGAGCCCGCTACAACTATGACGGCAACGGGCGCAATGCGAGCGACAACAATACGTTGTATCTGCTTGCATGGCTGGTGTTCTAGTCAAAACCATCAAACGGCCGCACACCATGAAACGACTGCTCCGTTACTCATCGACCGCCCTGCGCGTATCCGCTCTGTTGCAGGTCGCCGCTGCCACACTGGCATTCTGGTCCGCTCCTTCGGCGCATGCGCAAGACGGCGCACGCCTCGCACAGCAATTGTGCGCGGCGTGCCATGGCATACATGGAGACAGCAAATCGCCGATGTTTCCCAAGCTCAACGGACAAACGCACGACTATCTCGTCGCTCAATTGAAGGGCTTCGGGCAACATCAGCGCGGGGAGTCCGACGCGCGATCGTATATGTGGGCGATCGCCTCGCAACTCGACGATCCGACCATTGCTTCGTTGGCCGACTATTTCTCGCAGCAGGCGCCGACTGCCGGCGGCGGCACTGCGGATGCCGCACTCGTCGCGCAAGGCCAAATGATCTTCGAACAAGGGCTGCCCGATAAAGGGGTGCCGGCCTGCGCGTCGTGTCACGGCGCGCAGGGCCAGGGAAACGCGCAATTCCCTCGGCTCGCGGGCCAGCATGCCGACTACCTGATGCGCCAGATCGAGGTCTTTCAGAACGGCACCCGAGCGAACGCGCCGGTAATGTCGGCCGTGGCGCATACGCTTGGCAAAGACGACGCGAAAGCCGTGACGGCATTTCTTCAATCGCGATAAGGCTGTACGCGCCGAGTCGTTATGTGATGTCACAGGCGTAAACATATCTGCTCGGCAAATGCGCGGATCACGTCTTCATTTCTGGTCAAAAACGTCCACTGCCCCATTCTCGTGGAAACGACAAGTTGCGCCTCGACCAACCTCGCGAGATGCGCCGACACGGTCGATTGCGACAAGCCACTGCGCTCGCCAATCAGATGCGCCGGTACACCATGGCGGAAATCGAAATGCCCCTGCACGAACACCTCGTTGGGCGTGCGCAGCCATGCCAGGACATCTCGTCGAAAAGGGCTCGCGAGAGCCTTATGAATCAGATTCGCATTCATTGTGATGGCGCCAATGCCCCGTGTCGTCAGAACATGTCTGCGATCTGGCCGGACTCCACTTCTCGAGCGGCGTCGCCCTGACTGAGCCGCGCCGGGATGAACGGTCCCGTGATCATGCCCGCGTAGCTTTGGCCCGGCCCCACCATAGGAAAGACGTCCGCATTTTCGTCGATCATCACTTCGAGGAAAGCGGGCCCGTCAAATTCGATAAACGCTCGAAGCTGGGCCTCGAGGTCATCGACCGCGTCCACGCGACAAGCAAATTCGAAGCCATCGGCTACGGCCGCCATCACAAAATCCTTGCGATGAAGCGCCTTGTCGCTCACAAACATCCGGCCGTCGAAGAAAAGACGCTGCCACTGACGGATCATCCCGTCACCTCGGTTGTTGAGCAGCAGTACCTTCACGGGAATGCCATACGTGCATGCGGTTTCCAGTTCGCCGATATTCATGCGAATGCTGCCGTCACCGTCGATGTCGATGACCATGGCATCGGGCCGCGCCAATTGAGCACCGATTGCGGCAGGCAGGCCGAAGCCCATTGTTCCCATGCTGCCCGAGGTCAGAAAGCTGCGCGGCTCGACGAAGTCGAAGAACTGTGCCGCCCACATCTGATGCTGCCCGACACCCGTGCTGACAATCGCGCGCCCGCCCGTCATCTCGCTGAGTTGCTCTATGACGCGCTGCGGCTGGATCGAAGCCGAGCGGCGGTCATAGTTCATGCCGAAACGACGCTTGAACCCGACCGCTCGTTTGCGCCAATCGGAGGGTGGCCTCACGAACACGTCGTGCTCCATCAGCGAAATCAAGGCGTCCCTCGCGTTGCCCACGTGGCTCCACTGAGCCCGCTTTACCTTGTTGATCTCCGCTTCGTCGATGTCGATGTGCGCTACGTACCGCGCAGCCGGTGCGAACCTCTCGGGGTGTCCACCGACGACCCGGTCGTCGAATCGGGCTCCCACCGCGATCAGGAAGTCGCAATCTTCGACGGCGTAGTTTGCGCAGGCAGCACCATGCATGCCGAGCATGCCGAGCCAAAGTTCGTGCTTGGAAGGGAGCGCGCCAAGCCCCATGAGCGTCGTGACGACAGGGATGCCGTAGCGCTCCGAAAATTGCCGTAGTTCGATCGTGGCGCCCGCGGCGATGACGCCCCCGCCTACGTACAATAGCGGCCGCTCGCTGCGCCCGAGCAACTCGAAAAATTCGCTGCGCTTGCGCTCGTCCAGATAAGCGCCCTTTGCCACCATTCGAAGGCGATCGGTGTATCCTCGAAACTGCAACGTGCCTTGTCCAAGATACGGCCCGGTCCAGTTTTGGACGTCCTTGGGCACGTCCACAACGACCGGCCCGGGGCGGCCCGTGCGCGCGATGTCGAACGCGCTTCGCAGCGTCTGCTCCAGTTTCCGCGGATCGGTAACGAGAAACACCTGCTTCGCGCAGGCGGACATGATGTTGAAGACGGGCGCTTCCTGAAACGCATCCGTGCCGATCATGGCGCGCGGAACCTGTCCGCATATCAACACGACCGGCACCGAATCGCCATTGCAGTCGGCAATCGGCGTCACGGCGTTGGTCGCCCCAGGGCCGGACGTCACCATGAACACGCCGACCTTGCCGCTGGCCCGCGCGTATCCGGCCGCCATGAAGCCAGCCGCCTGTTCATTGGCCGGCACGATGAACCTGATCTGGCGTTCCGGGTTTGCCTTGTGCATTTCATTGAAGCGAAACACGGCGTCGTACGTCGGCAGAATCGCGCCGCCGCTGTATCCGAACAGCGTATCGACGCCTTGCTCCGCAAGCACCTGCAGGATAATGTCGGCGCCGGACATCAAGTCGCCGGCAGGCACGGGGGCCGGGCGGACCGGCGCAGTGACGGTTGGTCTTTGGGTCATGGCTGAATCGCAAGGAAGGCGGTGCCGAAAGCCGGCTCCGAAATTAAAACGGTCGCTGATTCGACAGCGATTGAGCAATACGCCCGACGAAGCTTTCGCCAAGATCCTCCCTCACCAAAGACAAGGCCAAATGAATACCGGCGCTCACCCCGCCCGCCGAATAAAGATTGCCGTCTTTCAAGCAATTGGGATGGGTCATGACATGCACGCGCGGATGCTCGCTTGCGAGACGTTGTGCATCACACCAACGCGTGGTCAACCAACGATGATCGGCAAGACCGGCGCGCGCGAGCAAAAAGGCGCCATTGGACACAGATGCGATCTTTTGCGCACGGCGCCCGTTTTCATTGAGCCAATGCACCAATTCCCGATGCTCGCCCTCCGCGCCCACGACCGGGGATCCTGGTATCACGACAATGTCGAACGAGGTGCGCGCATCCGCCAGACACGCTGTCGTCCCCACCGCCGTTCCGTTCGAGCAAACGACGGGGCCGGGCGAAGGCCCGACGAGATGTTGCTCATAGAACTTCCCGCCGCACAGACGGTTTGCCTGCTGAAACACATCCATCGGGCCGCTGACCTCCAGCAGCCGAAACCCGGCATATAGCATCATCGCGACACGCATTCGGCATTACTCCGCAAACGCAGCGGCGAGGACGGCCGACTGTCTTGCCGAGTGCGCCGATTGGCTCCCGGGCGCCGTGGAAGCCCCTGCTTCGGGGCCCGCATACATCAGCGCGATCCCGGGCGGCATGACCTCGCGCAACCGCGGTTCCACGAAACTCCATGCGCCCTGATTGCGCGATTCCTCCTGACACCACACCACCGATTTCAGGTTCGGATACCGCGCCAGTTCCGCGGCGAGCTGCGTGGAGGGAAACGGATACAACTGCTCGACGCGAACGATCGGTGTGGCGGCCATGCCGGCCGTACGGCGATATTCGAGCAACTCGTAGTAGACCTTGCCTGATGTCAGGATGATGCGCTCGACCATGGAAGCCGAAATCGTCTCACTGAGCGCGCCCTCGGTCAGAATTTCGTGGAACGCACCGTGCGCTAGCTCGTCGAGTGCGCTCACCGCTGCCGGATGCCGCAGCAGCGACTTCGGTGTCATGACGATCAAAGGCCGTCGATCGAAGACGAGCCCCTGCATCCTCAGCATGTGGAAGAGCTGCGCGGGCGTGGTGGGTTGAATCACACGCATGTTGTCTTGCGCGCTAAGTTGCAGATACCGTTCGAGCCTCGCCGATGCATGTTCCGGGCCCTGCCCTTCCTGCCCATGAGGCAGGAACAATGTCAACGCGCTGCGCTGCCCCCACTTCGCTGCGCCGGCCGCGATGAACTGGTCGATGACGACCTGCGCGCCATTGGCGAAGTCGCCGAACTGGGCCTCCCACATCACCAGTGCGTTGCGGTGTACCGTCGAGTAGCCATATTCGAAGGCCAGCACCGCGGCCTCGGAGAGCACCGAGTTCGTTACGGTGAACCGGCCTTGCATCTCCCCGACGTGCGCGAGCGGAATGAATACGCCGTCCGCCCGGCTCGTTCGTCTTTGGTTGTGCAGAACCGCGTGACGCTGATTGAAGGTACCTCGTTCGCTATCCTGCCCGCTCAGTCGAACGTCGACTCCCGCACCAAGCAACGAGGCAAACGCCAGTTGCTCGGCCATCGCCCAATCGACAGGCTTCGTTCCAGCCGCCATCTCGCGACGGGCGGCCACCATCCTGGCTACGAGCGGATGAAGCTCATACTCTTGCGGAACGCTCGATATCCGCTGCGCGAGGCTCCGCACTTGCTCGGCCGACAGCGCAACGTCGCTCGACGGTCGGGATTGCGCTTCAATGGACGGCGACCGCACGGCGGCCTCATGCGTCGAAGCCGATTGCGGCGCGGCCGTGTCGCGCGCCCGCTCGAGACTATCGCGATGTCGCTGAACATAGCCCTCGACTTCGGCAGACGTCACCGTGCCCTGCTCGACAAGCTTGCGGGCGTATAGCGTCTTCACGCCAGGATGGGCTGCGATGGCCCGATACATCAGTGGCTGGGTGATGCCCGGCGTGTCCTGCTCCTGATGGCCGTGCTTGCGAAAGCAGACCAGATCGATCACGACGCTGCGCTTGAACTGCGTACGGTAGTCGAGCGCGAGACGTACCGCCATGACCACCGCCTCCGGATCATCACCGTTCACGTGCAGCACCGGCGCCTCGATCATCTTGGCAATGTCGGTCGAGTAGAACGACGAGCGCGTGTCGCGCGGGTCGGAAGTCGTGAAACCGATCTGGTTGTTGACGACCACATGGACGGTCCCGCCCGTGCCATGTCCGCGGGTATAGGACAGGCTCAACGTTTCCATCACGACGCCCTGCCCGGATATCGCCGCATCGCCGTGAATCTCAATCGGCAAAATATGGCTTGCATCCGCACCATCCAACGTTTCCGCCTTCGCACGCGCCATTCCCTGCACCACCGGGTTGACGATTTCCAGATGGGAGGGATTGAATGCCAGCACGACTTCGACCGGCCCTGCTTCGGTTTGCGCGACGCCGCTAAAGCCCTTGTGATACTTGACGTCGTCGGCCTGAAGCGTGCCGGCACCCTTACCTTCGAATTCGTCGAACAACGCATGGTGAGGCTTGCCCACAATGTTGACCAGCACGTTCAAGCGCCCGCGGTGCGCCATGCCCATGACCACCGAGCGCACCTTCTTCGAGGCCCCGTACCGGACGAGTTCGTCAAGCAAGACGATCAGCGATTCGCCTCCTTCCAGGGAAAATCGCTTTTGCCCGGCATAGCGTGTATGCAAGAACTTCTCGATGCCTTCGGCCGCCACGAGTCGTTCGAGAATCCGACGCTTTTCATCGACCGACAACGAAGGTTTGGCGCGCGTCGATTCGAGCCTCAGTTGCCACCAACGCTGCTCGTTCGCATCCGTTATATGCGTGAATTCGGCGCCGAGCGTGCCCGTATAAGTGTCCTCGAGCGCAGCCACGATTTTCCGAAGGGCTACATCCTCCTCGAAAAGAAACGTATCGGCCGTGCTGAATTGAGTGGACATATCCGCGGCGGTCAAACCGTAATACGCGGGTGTGAGTTCGGCCAAAGCTCGCGGCGGCGTCCATTGCAGCGGGTCCAGGTTTGCCGTGCGCGTGCCCACCGTTCTGAACGCGGTGATGAGCGACTGCACCGCCACCTGCTTTCTGGCGAGCGCCAAGCCACTGTCCGCCGGCGCGGCAGCACGGTGCGGCCGTTTGGCCATCTCGATGAAGCTGGATACGACCGGCCCATGCGGCTCGTCATCGCGATCGCTGCCGTCGATGGCCGGCGTTTCGCGCAATGCGTCGAAATAGGCGCGCCACTCGTGCGTCACCGATGCCGGGTCGGCCAAATAGAGTTCGTACTGCTCTTCGACATAAGGGGCGTTGCCCCCGAACAAGAATGAGGTTTGACGTTCGCGAAGCAACATGATCAGTCCGTCCCGAAGTGGCACGCGGTTTCGACTTCCGCCGCAATTGCAATGTGGCGACCGTGACGCTGCACCCCGGCCAATCGAATGTCCAACCAGGCTCCGCACGATCTTGCGTCACGTCCGGCCTTATCGCCGGCCGGCCGTGTACTCGAGACCAAGTCTAGTGAGTGGTCGCCACAGCGCAAACCCGTACGTGGCGCTGTCACAGGCCAACTACAGTGCAATTTTGGCCATCTCGCGCGGGCGGCCTCATTGGCCATCGGGCCGGCCGACGAGGCGGGAATAACCGGTCGCTTTGTTACGCAGACGCAAAAGTCATTTACCGGACGCGGTGGCCCCGCCTTTCGGCCGTTGCGGTAAGCTTGCGCAACGCTCGTGATTGCGAGCTATTGCGCCGATTCGAACGTCGCCCGCAAGCTTCGCCCCGTGGTGTAGAAACGAAGCATCCCCCACATTTGTGAAAGGTCTCGCATGGAAGTCGCCATTGTCGTATTCGATGGTGTGCAGGCGCTGGATGTTGCCGGCCCGCTGGACGTATTCGCGGAAGCCAACACCTACCTCCCGGAGCATGAAAAATATGAGGTATCCCTCGTGGCTCACCGGGCCGGCCCGGTGACCTGCTCCAACGGGATGCAACTGTCCGCCCGTTTCGGTTTCGCGGATCGCGACGTTCAATATGACCTGATTCTCGTCGCCGGAGGGCCGCAACTGCCGGACTCGCCGCCATCCAGCGAGTTGATTCTGTGGCTGCAACAGCAGGCGCAAGGCGCCGCGCGCTTCGGCTCCGTATGCAACGGCACGTTTCTGCTCGGACGTGCGGGTCTGATCGACGGGAGAGAGGTCACGACCCACTGGGCGGTAGCGGCGCGGCTGGCCGCCGAGTTCCCGTCGGCTCGCGTTCAGCCCGACAGGATCTTCATTCGCGATGGCCGATTGTTCACTTCCGCCGGCGTCACCGCGGGTATTGATCTGTGCCTGTCGTTCCTGTCGGAAGATTGGGGACACGAAATGTCGGTGCGGGTTGCGAAGCAATTGGTTGTCTACATCCAGCGCGAAGGCGGGCAATCGCAATACAGCCCATTCGTGTCGGCGAGCAAGGACGAGGATCCGATCATCGGCAAAGTCCATCAATATGTGACTGAGCACATCACCGATATGCTGTCGATCGAGGAGCTGGCGAGCGCCGTATCGGTAAGCCGCCGGACGTTCTCCAGGCTGTTCGCGAAGTATGCGAAGGTGACGCCATCCGCATTCGTCGAGCAGATTCGCGTCGACACAGCCAGGAAGCTGCTGGAAAGTTCGGATGCACCGCTCAAGACCGTTGCCTTTCAATGCGGCTTTCGCAGCGCCACGCACATGCGGATGACTTTCTCGCGCCGGCTCAACGTAACGCCCGCGCAATACCGACAACGATTCCGGGGTCCCGCCGGCTCCCCGCAGCCGACCCGCACCGGCGCCGCGGAGCAGATCGGTGCGCACGGCCTCGCGCATTCCTGAACGTCGGTGCGCATCGACCTATGGCGAACTACGCACGCCCGTCGCATCCACATCTTGCAGGTGCGCATTATTGCGAAGCGCCTCGGTGACGAATTCCACGAAGGCGCGAACCTTTCCGCTGGCGCCCCGCCGCTCCACATGAAGCAGGTTCACCGGCGTGGGCTCGGGCTCGAACGCTGTCAGCACGGGCTGCAGGCTGCCGTCGCGCACCTCGGGAGCCGCCTGATACGACAACAACTGCGTGAGTCCGACGCAGTCGACCGCCGCAGACACGGCAGCCGGCACCAGATCGACGATCATCCTCGGCCGAAGGCGGACGGGGAGCCTCACTCCGCTATCGTTGAATACCCACTCGAGCGGAAGCGATACGCCCGTGCATGACACGCAACTGTGATCGATCAGGTCTCGGGGATGCATGGGTTCCCCGTGTGCAGCGAGGTAAGCGGGGGCCGCGTAGGTTCGTCGGCGCACAAACCCCAACGGCACGGCGAATATCGACGAGTCGCCCAGGTGTCCGATTCGAATCGCGATGTCGACCCCCTCTTCGAGCAGCCTCGTGGTGCGATCGACATACACGGCATTGACGCGAACCTCCGGATAACGCAACGCAAAAGCGTTCACGAGCGGCGCAACGAACCGCTGGCCGAATAGCACGGGGGCGGAAAGCGTCAGCGTGCCCACAGGGTTCCGATGATCGATCGCAAGATTCGCTTCAACGTCCGTGATCGCGTCCAACACCTTCCGGCACGCCTCGACGTACGTCGTGCCCGCATCGGTCGCCCGGACGGTGCGCGTGGTGCGTGCAAGCAGTTGGGCGCCGACGCGTTCTTCCAGTGAATTGATCGCCCGCGAAACCGCCGCGGTCGACAAGCCGAGCTTGTCCGACGCGCTGGTAAAGCTACCTTGATCGACGACGGCGACCAGCACCTCCATCTCACGTAATCTGTCCATTCCAATCCCCAATTCCGTTGCCGGAGGTCACATAGGCCCATTGTAGGTAGCGCATGCGTGTCTGATCCCCCCAAAACGTCGAATGGCTCGAAATAGACGAAGAATGGCCAACGACAGTCCGCTTCGAAATGTCATGAAGCCGCTGCTCATGCTGCGGCCCGACTGCCGCATTCATCATTTCCGCCAGCCGGAAAAAGACTCTTTCGATAAACAACGTCTGTAGGAGTGCGTGCCGCTGCCCTGGCACATTTCGCTCACTCATTGGCCCAAAACTTCACGCGCTTTGGCTTTGGGAAATTGGGCACATCTTCGACAATCAATCCCGTCACCACGCGGCCGCACAGGCCAAACACCCCGTTCGCTTCGGCTGCGCCGGTTCATTCCCCGCAGCGCGTCGGGACGACCTAGCGAGAGAGAACCCGTCATGTTTTCAGCCATGCTTGAAGTCAAACCGGTCCCCGAGCAATTCGATGCCTACCTCGGTATGGCGAAGATGCTTCGACCTGAGCTCGAACAGATCGATGGGTTCGTCGACAACACGCGTTATGCAAGCCTGACACGGGACGGGTGGCTGCTCTCGTTGTCGAGCTGGCGCGATGAGAAGTCGCTCGTGCGTTGGCGCACCACGACGAAGCACCACAAGGTGCAGCAAGCCGCGCGTGACCGCGTGTTTGAGGATTACCACCTGCGCATCGGTCAGCTGATCGCCGATACACAAACACCCCCGGGGCAGGTCTTGCAGGAACAGCGTTTGGACGTCACCGAGGTCGGCGCGGGCAAAGCCGTGATGCTGCTCGATGCGAAGCGCGCGCCCGAATGGCCCAAGCAGGTCGGAGCGCAAGCCGTTGCCGCATCGTTCGGACTCGTGGCGGATGCACCCGGCCTCGTTGCGTGGGACGCTTTCGATGCGCTGATGGCGCCCGGCGAAGCGATCGTCGTGGCAACGTGGATCGATCAATCCGCTGCGGAGGCCTTCGAACGCGCGGCGCAACTGCCACACGACGTGCGCCTTCGGCATATCCGGGTGATTCGCGAGTACGGGATGTTCGATCGTCGAGAAGCACCACAGTACTTTGAAGACGTTCGTCCCGCGGCCCAACCCCGATGAACACATCCGCCCCCTCGCTCACTGCAACGGAGCCGACAATGGCATCGACGGCAGCGCTCGTTCCCATGCGAGAGCCAGAGACCCCCGCACCTCCGGGCGTCAAACAAGCCACGTTATCGCTGCGCGTCGCTGTCGGCCTTATCGGGATGCTGCTCGCATCGCTGCTGGCGATACTGAACGAACAGGTGACCGCTCAAGCGATGGTCGATATCCAAGGCGCGCTTTCGATCGGACATGACGACGGCACCTGGCTGACTGCCCTGTTCGAGGCAACCAACGTCGCGACGATGGTCTTTGCCCCTTGGTTCGGCATCACCTTCACGTTGAAGCGATTCACGATCGGCGCCGTGCTCGCCACGCTGCTCTTCGGCGTACTGTGCGCGTTCGCACCGAATCTGCCTGCGCTTTATGTGCTGCGTGTCCTGCAAGGGATCGCGGGCGGTTGCCTCCCGCCGATGTTGATCATCGTGGCCCTGCGCTATCTCCCCCCCAAGGTCAAGCTTTACGGACTCGCCGGGTACGCACTGACTGCGACGGTCGGACCGGCTCTCGGGACGCCGCTCGCGGCGTTGTGGACGGAGTATGTCAATTGGCGCATGGCATTTCTTCAAGTCGTGCCGCTCGGCATGGTGAGCTGCATCGCGATCCAATGGGGGCTGCCTTCGGACCCGCTCAAGCTCGAGCGATTCCGCTCGTTCGACTGGGCCGGCTTTCTCACGGGGTTTCCGGCCGTGGCCATGCTCGTAACGGGCTTGCTGCAGGGCGAGCGTCTCGACTGGCTCGGTTCCGAATTCATTCGCGCGATGTTCCTTGGAGGCACGCTGCTGTTCGCCACGTTCCTCGTCAACGAATGGTTTCACCCGCTGCCCTTTTTCAAGCTTCAAATGCTGTCTCGCCGTAACTTCACGCATGGACTCCTGACACTCGGCGGCGCAGTCGTGTTATTGGTCGGCGTCGCTGCGATACCGGGACACTATCTCGCCGCGGTGCACGGTTACCGACCCTTGCAAACGACCCCTCTGTCGTTGCTCGTGGCAATGCCGCTCCTGATCACGCTTCCATTGACGGCGGCTGTGCTCAACCTTCGGCAGGTCGACGTGCGATGGATCCTGTCCATAGGGCTTGCACTGATGCTGGCGACATGCCTGATGGGGAGCTTCATGACCTCGGAATGGACCCGCGACAACTTCTACTGGCTTCAATCCTTGCAGATCGTGGCGCAGCCCATGGTGATCATGTCGATCCTGATGGGCGTCACGACGGGCCTGCCGCCCACTGACGGCCCGTTCGCCTCGGCCATGTTCAACTCCCTCAAGACGTTCTCCGCAGCGGCGGCAACGGCGCTTATCGAAGGGTTGGGCACCCGCCGCGAGCGTTTCCATTCCAACGTGCTCGTCGATAGTCTGGGCAACCACATGCTCGTCACGAGCCAAAGCCTGGATGCCGCGCATCGCCTGCCCGAACTTGCGCACCGCATCCATAGCCAGGCACTGGTCCTGACATCGGCAGATCTCTATCGCGTCATGGCGGGAGTCGCCGTTGCCCTGCTTCTGCTCGTGCCGGTATTGCCGGTCCGAATCTACCCCCCGTGGAGCACTACGCCGCCCCGTTCCCATTAAGAGACGATGTCATGTCACCTGTTACCCATTCTCCTCTCAAGACTTTCGGCATTGCTGCATCGATTGCGGTGCTCGGCGCTGCCGCGTGGGGCAGCACGAAGCTGTTGTCGGCGCCCGATACCGAATCCACGAACGATGCCTACGTCCAGGCAGACTTTACGCTCGTGGCGCCGCGCGTTGCGGGTCAGATTGCCGATGTGCTGGTCGATGACAACCAATCAGTGAGCGCGGGCCAATTGCTGATCCGCATCGACGATCGCGATTTCCGCGTGGCGTTGCAAAGTGCTCAGGCGGACGTGGCGGCCGCCCAGGCGTCCGTTGCGAACTATGACGCCGAGATTGCACGGCAGCCCTCGCTCGTTGCACAGGCACGCGCAACCCTTAGCGCCGACGAGGCCAGCGTCGGGTTCGCACGCGCCAATGCGGCCCGTTACGAGAGCCTTTCGCGAGCCGGTGCGGGCACGACGCAGGAGCAGCAGCACACCGCGAGCGCACTGGCCGGGCAACTCGCGCAGCAGGCCCACGATCAAGCGGCTTTGGCGACGGCCCAGCAGAACCTCGATGTCCTGCGTGCGGGACGAGACAAGGCGGCAGGTGCTTTGGCGCGAGCCGAAGCGGCGCTCGCGCAGGCCAAATTGAATTTGTCGTACACCGAGATCCGCGCGCCGTTCGACGGCAAAGTCGGACGACGCTCGGCGCGTGCGGGCGCGTTCGTTACACCCGGCACGGCAGTGCTTGCGATCGTCCCGCTTTCGCAGGCGTACGTCGTCGCCAACTTTCAGGAAAATCAACTCGCCCGCATCCGCCCCGGAGAAAGCGTCACCATCAAGGTCGACAGCCTGCCCGGCGTCCTGATCCGAGGCCATGTCGATGGGTTGGCACCGGCAACCGGGGTGAGCTTCTCAGCCATCGCGCCTGACAACGCAACCGGCAACTTCACGAAAATCGTACAACGCGTACCCGTCAAGATCACGATCGACAGCGGGCAGCAGGCGGCGTCTGCGTTGAGCGTTGGGCTTTCTGTCGAAACGCAGGTGGCTGTCGGCCGGCAAAACGACGCGGCGGCACCGCAACGGAGCCGGATATGAGTACGCCCGCATTGTCCCTGCGCGATACGTTGCTGACGATATTGGCATGCCTCGTCATCACCGGCTGTACCTTGGGCCCGGACTTCGAACGTCCGGCCGCGACGACGCCCGATGTCTTCAGCCGCACGGCGCAGGCCCAGGCACCGAGCAAGCCCGTGCAATCCCGATTCAATCCGGATTGGTGGACCTTGTTCGACGATCCCGTGTTGAACTTGCTCGAAAAGCAATTGGCGGATGCGAACCTCGACGTCGCTGCGGCGTCGGCGCGTTTGCGCCAAAGCCGGGCGGAACGACGCGTCGCCGGTGCAGCGCAATATCCGACGCTGGACGTCGCCGCATCGTATGAGCGCGAGCGCGGCAGCGAGAACGGCATCCTGTCGTTGCTCGGCGTCACGCCAACGCAAACGCAGTCGGCTTCGGGCACCGCGCCGCTCGGGGTAACGGCGGTGCCGGGATCGAAGGGCTCGCCAGCGTACGACTTGTACCAGACGGGCTTTGATGCATCGTGGGAAATCGACATCTGGGGTCGCGTTCGACGCAGCGTCGAAGCCGCGACCGCGATGTCGGACGCGTCCTTTGAGGATCGAAACGCGGTGCTATTGTCTGCCCGTGCCGAACTCGCGCGAGATTACATCGAGTTGCGAGACACCCAATCATTGCTCAGGATTGCAAAAGAGAACCTCGATATTGCTCGCGATACGGTCAAGCTCACTCAGGTTCGCATGCGCGAAGGGGTCGCGACGGATCTGGATCTGGCCAACGCCTCCGCACAGGTCGAGTCGATTCAAAGTCAGATTCCAGTGCTTGAATCGAAGTGCGAGACGCAGATCAACGCGATCGGGATATTGCTTGGACAAGAACCGGGCGCCCTGAAGCAAAGCCTGAGCGATCCTCGCAAAGTTCCGGAGCTTCCCGTGCAGGTGCCGATCGGCTTTGCGTCAGAGCTCGTGCAGCGCCGGCCCGATATCCGAAAGGCCGAGGCTCAGTTGCATGCCGCTACTGCATCGATCGGCATGGCGAAGGCCGACTTCTATCCGCGCATTTCATTGAACGGCAGTGCGGGGTTCCAGAGTCTTCAGCTCACGAACCTGGCTGGTTGGGCATCGGGCCAGTTCATCGTGGGTCCTTCCATTACGCTGCCAATCTTCGAAGGCGGGCGTCTGCGAGGCGTGCTCCAACTGCGCAAGGCGCAACAGCAAGAAGCGGCGATCAACTATAAGCACACCGTGCTGGAAGCGTGGCGGGAGGTCGACGACGCATTGGTCCAGTACGACGCCGAGCAGCGCCGGCGCGATAGGTTGATCGCGGTGGTCGGGTTGAACCAGCGCGCGCTCGCCGTTGCGCAGCAGCGATACAAGGCCGGCGCAGTCGACTATCTGAACGTGCTCAATGTGCAGAAGCAACTGCTGGAAGCGCAAAGCGGCCTTGAGCGGAGCGAGGCGAGCGCCGACACCAATCTCGTTACGCTTTGCAAGGCACTCGGTGGCGGGTGGGAGTCCGTATACCCCGGCCAACAGGCTGCTCGTTGATGCTCGTCAAGATGGCGTGAAGTCCCGCGGATAGAAACGGTGCGGGGCAACACCGACAATCAGCGGGCGCGGCAACAGACTTTACACACTGTTACCCGGCGCCCGCGTACAGGCGATTGGGCTTTCCCTATACTCCGAAGCACAAAGAATCATTTGCGCTCCTCGGCGCTCAATCGACACCGACAATTCCAATGAAACACCTCACGCAACGCAAAACCGTCCTGCTCGCTTCGCTCGTCGCCGTCTCCGCTGTGTCGCTGTCCGGATGCATCGCAACGAGTCCGTACGGGGCCTATGGTTCGCAGCCGCAATACGCGCAACCGGCCTACGCTCAGCCGAGCTACGCGCAACCCACGTATACGCCGCCGCCCCCGCCGCCTGAAGGCTACTACGCTCAACCGGGCGGGTATGGCGAACAGTACGGCACCGTGGCGGGTATTCGTCCCATCGGTGGACCGACGAGCCCTTCGGGCGTTGCCGGGACGCTCGTCGGCGCAGTCGTGGGAGGCGTCCTGGGCAATCAGATCGGCCGCGGACACGGTCGCGACGCGGCCACGGTCATCGGTGCGCTCGGCGGTGCGGTGGCCGGCAATCAGATCGGACAAAACATGGGGCAACCGTCGGGCTACCGTGTCGACATCCAATTGAACGACGGCACGATGCGCTCGTTCGATATGCAAACGCCGGGCGATCTGCGGCCTGGCGATCGCGTCCGCGTCGACGGCAATCAAATCTCGCGCTATTGACGACACCGGACCGGCACAGCGCGGCCGGTCCGACCCTCTACCTCGGAACGTCCCACTCAGAACCGATGAACCAAGCCGACGCCAACGCCGATCTGGCTGCGCGTCGATGACGGATTGCCGCTGAAGCCGTCGCCGATCGATGCGGTCGCGTCGACCACCGCCCCGTTGTTCAACGTCTGCCCGCTCGCGTGCTGGTACGCTTGCGCCGCATACAGGCCCGTGCGCTTGGACAGCGCGTAGTACTGCGTCAGCGTGAACTGTTGATACCGGGCGCCGTTCGTCGCTCCGTTCGCCTTCGTCGCGCGCGTGTACGCATAGCCCGCACCGAAATCCCACGCGGCCGCCGGCTTGAAGTGCAGCACTGCGCCCAACGTGTTGAAGATCGCCGTATCGCGGAACGTCGAGTTTGCGCCCGGAATGTACTGCACGTTCGAATACGATGCGGTCACTTCCCACGCTGGCGAGAACTTGTAGCCCGCCGTTACCGCGACGCGCTGCTGCGCCTGCGCCGTGACGTAGCCGTTGTTGATCGCGGACACTGCCGTTTGCGCGCCGCCGTTCGAGGTGGTCGAGTACGCGCCCCACGCACCGCCGCCCGAGGTGGAATTGTTGATGCGCTGGAACGCCGCGCCGATTCCGAACGGCCCGCTCAAATACTGCAGGCCCGCGCTCCATGTCGAGCCCGCATTGAGGCTCCCCGGTTCGCCGCCGAACGCATACGAGGCGCCGAACGTCAGGCCGTGAAATGACGGCGACAGATAGACCAATGAGTTATTGACGCGATAGAGCGAGTCGAGCGAATCGATATCGCCCGGGTGCGCGCCGAAGTACCCCGTGAGCCACGTGGTCGGACTGTACGGGGCAAGCAGCGTGTAGTACGCCGTATATTGTCGGCCCGCAGTGAGCGTGCCGTACGCCGCGTTGGTCACACCGACCCACGCCTGCCGCGTAAAAAGCCCACCCGTGTATTGCGACGCGCCGTTCGTGCCGGCGAAGCCCGACTCGAGCGTGAAGATCGCTTTCGAACCGCCGCCCAAATCTTCCGAGCCCTTGAGCCCGAAACGGTCGCCCAACCAAACGCCCGTCGACATCTTCACGAGCGAGTGTCCCTGCGCCGAGGAACCCAGTGTCGTGCCGTTGTTTTGATACGCAAGGCCATTGTCGACGACGCCGTACAGCGTGACGCTGTTCTGTGCGCTTGCGACATGGGCCACCAACCCCGTTACGGCCACGATGGCCACCGTTGTTTTTCTCATCGTTTCTCCTTTGTTTTACTTAGTAGTACTAATTAAATTATCGATGCCAAAAAAAGCATGCAGAACCCGCGCAGCGGGTGCGGGCCAAAGCGGCGCCGCACCCGCCAACGCGAAGTGTCAGGCCATCGAGGTCCGGCCTTGTTTCACAGGCTCGCCCGGTTCGGCGATCGGTTCGATGCGCCCCATCACGAACACGAAGGAGACGATGCCGATCACGAGAATGACGCCTGCAATCAGGAACGCGTTGGTGAACGAGTTGGTTGCACCAACGATGAAGCCCGTCACGACGGGAGCGGCGCCCCCCATCAGATTGTTGACGAAGTTCATGATGCCGCCGACCGTGCCGACGCCGCCCCGCGGCGCGATCAGCGACGGCAGCGACCAGCCGACAGGCGCCGCCGCGGCGAGTCCGCCCAACGCGATCGAAATCCAGACGATCGCCCACATCGGATTGGTCGTGAGCGTCGCACCGAATACGGCGAGACCCAACACCATGCCGCAGACGAGCACGGCCTTACGCACACGCGTTTCGTCGTGACCGCGTGCGATGAGGTGATCGATCAGCCAGCCGCCGACGATGAGATCGGACAGCGTCGCGACCGCCCACGGAATCGCAGCGAAGCCGGCGGATTTGAGGATGCTCATGTGCATCGTCTGCACCAGGTATCCCGGCAACCACGTAAGGAACAGATAGAACGAGTACCCGTAGGCGGCAAAGCCGATCGTGAGGCCCCACACTTTCGACTTCTTCAGCAGATAGCCGAGCATGGAGAACGCGCTCGCGCTGGCCGCACCTTCAGGCGTTGCGCCGCCTTCTACGATGTAGCGGTGCTCGGCCTCCGAGAGCTTCGCATCCTGGCTGGGATCGCGATAGATGAAGAAGAACGCGACGAAGTACGCGAAGCTCAGCAATGCCGTCACGCCGAAACCCCAGCGCCAGCCCATGCCGACCACGACCACGGCGACGAGCGGCACCCCGATCACATTGGAAAACTTCGCGGCGGCATCGAACACGGCCGTGGCGAGCGCGCGTTCCTTGCGAGGGAACCAATAGCCCGTTGCCTTGGAACTGACGGGAAAACCCGGCGCTTCCGCAATGCCGAGCATCGCACGCGCGGCGAAAATGCCGCCGAAGCCGCTCGCAAATGCAGTAACTGCCGACGCCGCCGCCCAGAGGAACGAGCCCCACCGACCGAGACGCGTCACGCCAAAGCGGTCGAGAACGATGCCCGCCGGCACTTGCAGCAGCGCATAAGGCCAGAAAAAGGCGCTGAACAGCAGGCCCATTTCGGCGGGAGAAAGATTGAACGCTGCCTTGAGTTGCGGCGCCGCGACCGACAGGTTGATGCGGTCGAAGTAGTTGATGAGCACACCTACGCCCAGCAACACGCCCATTACCCAACGTCGCTTGGCGATGCGTTGCCCTGCTGTCGATGCCATTGTCGTCTCCTCTAGTAGGTCGAATTGGTTTGATGAATCTGCGAAACGCGATGGTTCGCACCAGCCCCTAAGACAGCGCTATCTTTCGTGAACGAGCGACATTGGCCCAAGTCCGCCGCCACAGCCGGAACCGCAACCGGGCCCTGCATGTGCCAATCGATCGCCTCTTCGACGATCGCATCGAGCGGCCGCGTCGCATCGACCCTCAGGGTTCTGGCCTCCGCCAGCGGCGCTTCGAGATCGGCGAATTGACTCGCAACGAGCGAGTTCGGCATGAAGTGGCCGCTGCGTTGGCCGACCCGCTTCACCGCTTCGTCCGGAGGCAAATCGAGGAAGACGAAAACGGTCGTCGAACAGCCGCCCCGCAGCCGGTCGCGGTAGCGCCGTTTGAGCGCCGAGCACGCGAGCACGACACGTTCGCCCCGCTCTTGTGCGTCCTTCAACTCGGCCGCGAGGCGGTCGAGCCAGCTCCATCGATCGGCGTCGACGAGCCCGATGCCGCGCCGCATCTTGTCCACGTTGGCCGCGCAATGAAACGCGTCCCCCTCGACGAACCGCGCGCCAAGACGCGCAGCCACGGCGTGCGCGACACTCGATTTCCCGCAACCCGCAACGCCCATCACGACGATAGGCGATCCTGTCTCGTCCATCGATTCGGTTCCCTTTCCTTGAGATAGCGCTATCTTTGCATCTTCAAATAAAGACGGTCGTGGACCGCCTGCGTGTCTCATCCGCCCCCGATTCACATACAATACCGAAGTTTGCCCGACGGCCGAGACAGCGCTATCCTAGTTCAGTTATGACGACCCCGACACCCAGGAAAACCCGCGGCACCGGCCGTCCGACGCTCGAAGAGGTCGCTCGGCGCGCCGGTGTGAGCACGATCACGGCTTCGCGCGCGCTGCGCGGCCTGAGTTCGGTGGGGCCCGAGTACGTCGATCGGGTTCGGGCGGCCGCGCGGGAGTTGAATTACGTGGCCAATGCGGCCGCGCGCGCACTTGCCCGCGCGCAAAGCGACACCGTGGCCGTGCTCGTCCCGTCGCTGACGAACAACGTGTTCACTGATGTCGTGGAAGCGATCCATACCGTGCTGCGGCCGCACGGCATCGAGATCCTGATCGGCAACTCGCATTACCTGCGCGACGAGGAGGAAGACCTCATTCGTCACTACCTCGCGTCGCCGCCCATGGGGATGATCGTCACGGGCTTCGATCGAACCGAAGCTGCGCGCCGTCTCATCGATGCGAGCGGCGTGCCGTGCGTGCATATGATGGAGCTCGCCAATGCGCAGAACGTCTATTGCGTGGGCTTCTCGCAAGAGGACGCCGGCGACGCCGTTGCCAGGCATCTGATCGAACGGGGCTGCCGCCACAACGCGTTCGTCGCGGCCCAGCTCGATACGCGGATGCTGCAGCGGGGCGAAGGCTATCGCCGCGCGCTGCAACGCGCCGGCATGCATGAATCCGATCTCGAGATTCTGACGCCCGCGCCGTCGTCGGTCGGCCTGGGGTGCGAGTTGTTCCGGCAGCTCATGACGCGCCGCCCCGATGTCGACGGCATCTTCCTCGGTAACGACGACCTCGCACAGGGTGCGCTGTTCGAAGCGCGGCGCATGAATATCCGCGTACCGGAAGATGTCGCGATTGTCGGCTTCAACGATCTGGCCGGCGCCGCCGATTGCGTGCCACGGCTCACGACCGTGCGCACGCCACGCGCCGAAATGGGCCGCACGGCTGCGCACCTGCTGCTGTCGCTGATTCGACAAGAGACGGTGACGTCCACGATGATCGATCTCGGGTTCGAACTCGTGATCCGCGAAAGCGCTTAAGCGCCTGAACGCCCAGGCACCCAGGCGCGAACCGCTTCGATCGAATCGTCGCGCAATCGCCGCCCGATATCAGGCGACGCTGCGCAGCGCGTCGCGCACCGTTGAAAAGATCTGTTCGATCTGGCGCTCTTCGATGATCAGCGGCGGCGAAAACGCGAGGATGTCGCCCGTGTACCGCACGAGGACGCCTGCCTCGAAGCACTTGAGGAACACGTCATAGGCACGCGCCCCCGGCGCACCGGCGCGCAACTCGAGCTCGACGCCGGCCACCAGCCCCAGGTTTCGAATGTCCTTCACATGCGCAGCGCCACGCAACTCATGCACGGCATCCTCGAACGCACCGGACAACTCCTTGGCGCGCTCGAACAGACGGTCGCGTTTGTAGATATCCAGCGTGGCGATGGCCGCGGCCGCCGCAGCGGGGTGCGCCGTGTAGGTGTAACCGTGGAAGAACTCGATCGCGTTCGCCGCGCCGGCGTTGATCACCGCGTCATGCACCGCGCGGCTGGCCGCGACGGCGCCCATCGGCACGGCCGCATTGTTGATGGCTTTCGCCATGGTCAGGAGGTCCGGCGTCACGCCGAAATACGCGCTTGCCGTGGGTGCGCCCAGGCGCCCGAAGCCCGTGATGACTTCGTCGAAAATCAACAGAATGCCGTGTTTCGTGCAAAGCTCGCGTAGCCGTTCGAGGTAGCCCTTCGGCGGAACGAGGACGCCTGTCGATCCAGCCAGCGGTTCGACGATCACCGCGGCGATAGTCGAAGCATCGTGCAGCGCGACGAGCCGTTCGAGTTCATCCGCGAGGTGCGCCCCCCAGGTGGGCTGACCGCGTGTGAACCCCGCTTCGGCGATGTTCAGCGTATGAGGCAGATGGTCCACGTGCGGCATCAGATTGCCGGAAAACGTCTTGCGGTTCGCGGCAATGCCGCCGACCGAAATGCCGCCGAAGCCCACGCCGTGATAACCGCGCTCGCGGCCGATAAAGCGCGTGCGCTGCCCTTCGCCGCGCGCACGATGATAGGCCAGCGCGATCTTCAAGGCCGTATCGACCGATTCCGAGCCCGAATTCGTGAAGAAGATCCGGTCGAGACCCGCAGGCATGAGCTCGGCCACCTTCGTCGCCGCTTCGAATGCAAGCGGATGGCCCATTTGGAACGTCGGCGCGAAATCCATCGTGTCGAGTTGCTCCGCCACGGCCTTCGTGATTTCCGAACGGCCGTGACCGGCGTTCACGCACCAAAGCCCCGCTGTCGCATCCAAAACAGTACGGTCGTCGACCGTCGTGTAATACATGCCCTTGGCGGCCTTGAACATGCGCGGGGCGGCCTTGAATTGCCGGTTCGCCGTAAACGGCATCCAGAAGTTCGAGAGATCGGGGCTGGCGGGTGGCATGCTCATGAGTTGACTCTCCTTGAATATGGCGCCAACTGTATCGGTTTCGCACGCTACAATCACTGGACAGCCTGAAGCAAACGGGCAAACCGTGCTGATATTTTCTTCCCCACTGTATTGAAATGTTCACGCTGAAGCTCTCTCGTTCTCGCAAGTACGAGGGCACGCTGGTCGATCAGATCGTCTCGTCGATCCAGGAAGAATTGCGGCACGGCACCTATCCAGCCGGAACGGCGTTGCCGTCGATCCGTGCGTTTGCAAAAGCGCATAGCCTCAGCACCTACACCGTATCGGAGGCGTATCAGCGCCTGGTTTCGCTGGGGCTGCTGATCGCACGCGCCGGGGCGGGCTACCGCGTCGCCACGCCGCCGGCCCAGGCGCCCGTTGCGCCCGGTCGGAGCGCCCCAAGCCTGAACGCGGCATGGCTCTTATCGGATGTATTCGCCGATCAGACGGTACCCATCAAGGCAGGTTGCGGATGGATTCCGAACGATTGGGTCAACGAGAGCGGCATTCAGCACGCGCTGCGCGTGGTCAGCCGGGTGCCGGGCTCGCGCATCGGCGGATATGGCCATCCCTACGGGTTCGGGGCGTTGCGAGAGCTCATTGCCGATGCACTGCGCAAATATGGACTCTCGGTCGGCACGGCCGAAGTGCTCATGACGCAGGGCGTCACGCAGGCATTGGATCTCGTGGTTCGCACCTTGCTGGCGCCGGGCGATACCGTCCTCGTCGAAGATCCCTGCTACTGCAACCTGCTTCAAATCCTGAAGGTTGCATTCGTCAAGGTCGTCAGCGTGCGTCGCACGCGCGAAGGAATCGACAACGAGCAGCTCGAAGAACTCGTCAAGCGGCACCGGCCCAAGGGCATTTTCATCAATACGGTGCTGCAGAATCCGTCGGGCGCATCGTTTGGTGCGCAGTCGGCATTTCGCCTGTTGCAGATTGCCGATCGCGAAGGGTTGTGGGTGGTCGAAGACGATATCTCGCGCGCCCTCGCCCCCGCAGGCGCGCCGTGCCTCGCAGCAATGGAAGGGCTGCGCAGGGTCATTTATCTTTCGGGCTTTTCAAAGACGATCACGCCGGCGATGCGCGTAGGGTATATCGCGGCCAGCCGCGACTTGATTTCCCGTTTTGCGCTGACCAAGATGGCCGTGGGCCTCACTTCCTCGGAGATCACCGAACGGGCTGTCGCAAACATCCTGATCGACGGCCACTACGACCGCCACGCCGCTCATATCCGGGAGCGGCTGTTCAATGCGCACAGCCGCGTGACGCAAGCCATGACCGACGCCGGTCTCGAGCTGTTTCACACGCCGAACGCCGGGCTGTTCCTATGGGCGAAGCTGCCGATCGCGCCCGCAGACAGCATTGCCGTGGCGAACGATGCGCTGAGCAAGGGAATCTGGCTTGCGCCGGGCTCCTACTTCCGCCCGGACGAAAAAGCGTCGGAATGGTTCAGATTCAACGCAGCGACATCGGACGTTCCGGCCCTATGGACGTTTATGAAGGGGCTCGCGCGCCGCGGCGTTCGCTAGTCGTCGTCAGCCTTTTTCTTTTGCGGCAAAAAGAATTGCCCCTTGCCTGAGAAATCGCTTGACCGATCCTTCCGTACCACGTAAAGTTCGCTTCACTAGTCTTCAAGAAGCGCGATTGCTGCTCATCATTAACCGCAAAGTGCGGTATTCGTTGTCCTCTCCCTCCTTGATTATTTTCGTGTCCGCTCACGTAGTGGCGCATTTTCTTATTTCTGCTCATTGAAGGATTTTCATGGATACCGGTATCGTCAAGTGGTTCAACGACAGCAAGGGTTTTGGTTTCATTTCGCCGGACAACGGCAAGGATGACCTGTTCGCACATTTCTCCGAAATTCGCGCAGACGGCTTCCGCACCCTCGTCGAGGGTCAACGCGTAAGCTTCGAAACGAAGCAAGGCCCGAAGGGTCTGCAAGCGTCCAACATCCAGCCCCTCTGATTCCCCTCAGATACTCTCTGCTGCGACAAAGACAATCCGCTGCAACGCGTCAATCGTCTTTGTCCCGGCGGCGCATTTTCGCGTCGCCGGACTATCTGCACGCATTTCCCCCGATTTATCGCACACTGCCGGGCAGGACGGTCGCTGACCGTCCTGCCCGGCCGTGCGCGCATCTCATCGCTCATTCGACTCAGTCATTGGAGAATCATTTTGGCTAAAGAAGAATTACTGGAACTGGACGGCGTGGTCGACGAGGTTTTGCCCGACAGCCGCTATCGCGTCACGCTGGAGAACGGCGCCATCGTCGCCGCGTATGCGTCCGGCCGCTTGCGGAAGAACCATATCCGCATTCTCGCGGGCGATCGCGTCCGACTCGAATTGTCGCTTTACGATTTGACGAAAGGCCGCATCAACTACCGGCACAAGGACGAGCGAGCCACGGCTTCCGCCTCCCGGTCGCATTTTCATCGGCGCTGATTCTCAGTCCGTCCGCGTGTATCCGGTCAGCGATCGGCGGACGGCGCATCACTCACGCCGCGCTGCAAAGTTGGCAGCCGCCGGCAGGCCGCATCGAACACGGCCCCAAACCATCCGCCAGCCTCCTCCGGCCAACCCCATCGAATCCCTACGCGCGACCTGCCCGTGCCGAACGCGCACGCCAGACGGCGCAACCCCGGTCTAAAGGTCTCACGCATTTTGCCGATATTTCAATGAGGGGATATCAGCGCGGCCGCATCGCCCGGGACCTTACAACAGCATCGCGCCGCCCACTCGCGCCCTTTGTCGGGGGTATGCCGGCTCTCGCTCGTTCGCGCATTTTTACCGTTCAATGTCATTCAGCCTGCCCTTCGATGTTCTGCGCTCCGCGGCGCGGTGGTGGCGGCGTGCCGTGCGTACGGACCGCCGGCTGCCCGTCACCGTGCTGCTCGTGCTCGCGGGCCTCGCCATGTTCGCGTTCGGCGTCGGGTATACGCTGACCTGGCGCGAGCATTGGGATGAGGCCACAGCGCGCGCCCTCGCCACGCGCAATGACATAGACACCCTGCAAACGCTGTATTTGCGAGCCAACGCCGACTTCCTTCAGGGCCTCGGCACAGCGCGCCGCGCGTCGTTCGCCTGGCCGGTAGCGCGCGTCGGCTCGGCGGTCGCGTGCTTTCGCAGGCTCGAAGCGAGCTACGCGCGCGACGCAAGCAACGCCGCCAGCGCTGAAATGGTCCTGCAGCTGCGCAAAGAAACCGCTCAGTGGGAGTGGCTGCTGGCCGATATTGCCGTCAACGCTCGCATGGCCGATGGCCGCGCATCCGTCGACAGCGCGCAGCTATTGGAAGCAAATCGCTTACTCGCGAACATCGCCGCACAGCTGGGTGCGCTGCGCGACGCTCAAACGAAAATCCTGCGTTCGGGGTCCGATCAAAACAGTCGGAACATCGAAATCGAAGGCATCGGCCTGGCGCTTACGGCCCTCGTCGCCTGCGCCCTGCTGAGCTATGCGTTCGTCGCGCACTATCGCGCCGGACTCGCCCGGCAGCGCGTGCGGCTCCTTGCCGCCGAAAACGAAGATCGATTTCGCAAGTACTTCGATTATCACGCGCTTCCCATGCTGATCTTCGATGTCGATTCACTCGACATCATCACGGCAAATCGTGCGGCCGGCGTGCAGTACGGACATACGCACGATGAACTGTGTGCGCTCAACATGTCGTCGCTGTATGCGCCCGCCGACATGTCCGCGTTTTTGCAAGAGCTGCGCACGGTGCAGGCGACGGGCACCTGTAGCGGGAATGCCGGGGTATGCCGGCACCTGCATCGCGATGGCAGCCCCCTTTACGTGGAGCTGTCGTATCACTTCCTGACCTATGCGAAGCGTGATGCGTGCTTCATCACGGCGGTCGATGTCACCGCGAGAAAGAATGCGGAATTTGCGCTGACGCTGCGCAGCCGGGCACTTGCCGCAATCGGCAACGGCGTCCTGATCTCTCGCGCCACCGAACGGGGACACGTCATCGAGTATGTCAATCCCGCTTTCGAGAAGATCACCGGCTATACGCGCGCGCAGGTCCTCGGCCATGACTACGCCCGCCTGAGCCAGGACAGCGTGAACCGGAAACTGTTCAAGCAGATACATGACGCGTTGGCCAATCGCCGTGAAACGAACACGTTGCTGCAAAGCCGACGCGCCGACGGCACGTCGTTCTGGGGTCAGCTTCATATCGCGCAGGTGCGAGACGAACGCGACGCGCTGACATACCACATCTGCGTGGTCAGCGACCTCACGGAGCTCGTCGATTCCCGCGATCGCCTGATCAAACTCGCGCGCCGCGACGCGCTGACCGGGCTGCCGAATCGAGTCACGCTGCGCGAACTGATGGAACAGGCCATCGAAGAAGAGAGCGCGTTCGCGTTGCTGTTCATGGACCTCGATCGCTTCAAAGACATCAACGACAGCCTGGGCCACGGCGCCGGCGATCGATTGCTGCGCGAGGCGGCTCAACGGATCTCTGCGTGCCTGGGCGAGGACGGCGTCGCGACGCGTTATGGCGGCGACGAGTTCGTTGCCATGCTCGCGCGCCCGTACGAGCATGGGCGATTGGCCATGTTGCTGGAGCGCGTGGCGCGTGCCTTCGACATGCCCTTCCAGATCGACGACGTCCAACTGCGTGTGGAGATGAGCATCGGCTTGGCCTGCTACCCCGGCGATGGCGCCGACGCCGAGACGTTGCTCAAGCATGCAGACCTCGCGATGTATCACGCCAAAGCATGCGGCCGGAACAACGTCGAACGCTTTCAGCCCACTTTGGCGCAGGCTGCAGATCGACGCATCGCGCTCTCGCGCTTGCTGCACGACGCGCTCGAACAAAACAGCTTCGAACTGGCCTATCAACCGCAGGTCGACCTGCGCACGCAGCGCGTGACGGGCGTCGAAGCGCTGATACGCTGGCACGATCCGGCCATCGGCACAGTCAGCCCCGCCACTTTCATCCCGCTCGCGGAAGAGATCGGCCTGATCGGCGCCATCGGCGAATGGGTGTTGCTGACGGCTTGCACCCAGGCCAGGCAATGGGAGCATGCGCTGCCCGATTTGCGGATGTCCGTCAATGTCTCGCCGCGTCAGCTCGCACGCGGCGATTTCTGCGACGTGGTCGCACGCGTGCTCGCGTCGACGGGGCTTGCCGCACATCGGCTCGAACTGGAGATAACGGAGGGTGCGCTCGTCGCGCCCGGCGCGCTGCCGACGTTGCGTGCGCTCAGCGAAATGGGTCTATCGATTGCGATCGACGATTTCGGAACGGGATACTCGAGCCTGTCCTATCTCCGGTCGTTCCATGCAGACCGGTTGAAGATCGACCTGTCGTTTGTCCGTGGCATCGGTACGAGCAGTGCGGATGAAGCGATTATCCGGGCAATCCTCGCCCTTGCCGACAGTCTCGGCTTCGAGACCGTCGCCGAAGGCGTCGAGCAGACCGCGCAATTGGCGTTCCTGGTCGATCACGGCTGCGCCGTCGTGCAGGGCTATCATTTTTCAGCGGCGTTGCCAGCCGATGAGATCCCCGCCTGTATCGAGCGACTATCGGCGCAATGGCCGAGCGCGCAGCCGGCCTGCGCTCCGGTGCCGTTGCGCTAACCCGCCAGCGTCAGGAACGACGCCTGATGCGTGTTGCAGCGAACGCGTTCGGCGTTCGGCTATCCACAGCCATCCCTTCGCGTCGAAGCAAGCACCGCGGGTCCGCCGCAGCCTCGAACCTCATCTACGCCGACCTCTGCCCCGCCAACGTGTAAACTGCGACTCTTTGACTTTTCGTCGTATGGAGCACGCACCTCAGCGCACTGCCTTCAGCGGTCCGGCCCTGATCCGCTTACTGGCGCGTCTGACCGACGCCGAGGTTTCCGACCCCAAACAGTCGCTCGCGGACCGTCTGAGCCAATGGCTCGCCTGGACCGACGCGATCAAGCTGTCCTCCGCACTGAACGGCAATCCGCCCGCGACGGCCGCCGGGGCGCCAGCCAACCTCGGCGCCGCGGAGAAGGAATGCGCGCGCGTTCGCAGCGCGTTGGCCAATGCGATCGCCAACGACAGCACGTTCGCGGCCATCAGGCCGCGCGGGGCAGCCATGGAGCCATCCGCGGCGGACGACCCGGTCGATTCCTCAGTGCTGCGTCAGCGCTATCTCTTCCTGCAGCGCGAGATGGAAACGGCCATCGGCCACTTGCGCGAGCGGCTGCGCGTCACCTTGGCCGCCCAAACGCCTGGCATGGCGAAGCTGGCCATGGTGGACGCCGTCATGGAGCGTGCGCTGGCCCCGCGCGAGCAGAGTCTGCTGGCGGCCCTGCCCAGGCTCATGACGACGCACTTCGAGCGTTTGCGTCGACAAGCTCAGCAAGCGCCGGGCGACGCGCAGGCGACGGAAGTCACGGCGAAGCATGCGCCCTGCCCCTGGCTGGACACGTTCCGCAAGGATATGCAAAGCGTGCTGCTTGCCGAAATGGAAGTTCGTTTTCAACCGGTCGAAGGATTGCTCGCCGCCCTTCGCACTAGCTAACCGGGACACTATGTCCAGACATTTGAACAACGTATTGGTTTTCGTGGCGGGTCTTGCCGCCGTGTGCTGGGTCGGCGTGGGTTACGTCGGCTCCAATCCGCTCGCGCTGCTCGTCACGATGTTGATTGCCGCCTGCTACCTCGCAGGCGCCCTCGAACTGCAGTGCTACAGTCAGGCCACATCGAGCTTGACGCGCATGATCAACGGTCTCGCGAGCCCGCCGCGCAACCTGCCCGACTGCCTCGACCCGCTGCATCCGAGCTTGCGCAACGCGGTGCGCCTTCGCATCGAGGGCGAACGCGTGGCGCTGCCGGGGCCCGCGCTGACACCGTATCTCGTCGGCCTGCTCGTGCTGCTCGGTATGCTCGGCACGCTGCTCGGCATGGCAGCCACTTTGCGCGGCACCGGGCTCGCGCTCGAAAGCGCAACGGACATCGATGCGATCCGCGCGTCGCTATCCGCGCCGGTCAAGGGGCTGGGCTTTGCGTTCGGCACGTCGATCGCGGGCGTGGCGACATCCGCCATGCTCGGCCTGCTTTCGACGTTGTGCAAACGTGAACGGATTCAAGCCGCGCAACAGCTCGACGTGAAGATCGCCACCACATTGCGCACGTATTCGCGAACGTATCAGCGGGAGGAAACCTTCAAACTCCTGCAACGGCAGGCGGAAACGATGCCCGCGCTCGTCGATCGATTGCAAGCGATGATGGCGACGATCGAGCAGCAGAGCCTCACCTCGGGGGAACGGCAACTCGCACGTCAGGACGCGTTTCATCGCGAAGTCGAGACCGCTTACACGCGGCTCGCCGCATCTGTCGAGCAGTCGTTGAAACGTACCGTCACCGACAGCGCGCGGGCAGCCGGCGCGGCGCTGCAGCCCGTCATGGAAGCGACAATGGCGGGACTCTCGCGCGAAACAGCCACGTTGCATAGTGCAGTGACGCAGGCTGTCGAGCGGCAGCTCGATGCACTATCGGCCGGTTTCGAGGCGACGACGCACACGGTGGCGGACGTCTGGCGCGAGGCACTCGCGCAACAAGGCAGGTCGAGCGAGGCGCTCACCCAACGCCTCGATACATCGCTCGCCCGCTTCACCGAAACGTTCGAACAACGCTCGTCGACCCTGCTGCAAGAGATCGCCACGCGTCTGGCAGCGACGTCGGGCAGCATGTCGGCCGCGTGGGCCGAGGCGCTGTCGCGGCAAGATCGCGTGAATGAAACGCTGGCCGATCGCAATCGAGACGCGCTGGCGGCGGCCGCCGCGACATTCGAACAACATGCCAATGCACTGCTGCACAGCGTCGGCGAATCGCACGCGCAGTTGCAGGCGCGATTGTCGTCGCACGATGAGCAGCGGCTGGCCACCTGGAACGAAACGCTCGCTTCGATCGTCGCCAGGTTGAGCAACGAGTGGGAACAGGCCGGGATGCGCACGAGCAGCCGGCAGCAAGAGATCTGCGACACGCTCGCGCAGACAGCGCGCGAGATATCGGCCGATACGCAAGCGCGCACGAGCGAAACGATCGCCGAGATCGGCCGACTCGTGGATGCCGCTGCGCAAGCGCCGCGGGCTGCCGCCGAAGTCGTTGCCGAACTGCGTCAGAAACTTTCCGACAGCATGGTGCGCGATACGGCGATGCTCGAAGAACGCAGCCGCCTGCTCGCCACGCTCGAAACCTTGCTCGACGCAGTCAACCATGCCAGCACCGAGCAACGAACGGCAGTCGATGCATTGGTCGCGACTTCGGCGAATCTGCTCGATCGCGTCGGCACGCAATTCGCCGAGAAGGTCGAAGGCGAAACGTCGAAGCTCACGGCCGTTGCGGCCCAAGTCACGGGCAGCTCCATCGAAGTCGCGAGCCTGGGCGAAGCATTCGGGCTGGCCGTACAGCTGTTCGGCGAATCCAACCGGGAATTGATGGCCCATTTGCAGCGCATCGAAGCCGCGCTCGACAAATCGCTTGCGCGCAGCGACGAACAACTTGCCTACTACGTGGCTCAGGCGAAAGAAGTCATCGACCTCAGCATGCTGTCGCAGAAGCAGGTCATTGAAGATCTGCAACAGCTCGCCGGGCAGCGGCAGTCAGCCGGAGCCCAGGCAGCATGATGAGCGAGGAAATCGACGGCGCACTCGACGATGCGGCGCCGGTATGGCCCGCCTTCGGCGATCTGATGTCGGTACTGCTTGGCGCCTTCATGCTGATCCTGGTGGGCGTGATTGGCGCGCAGTTGGATCTGTCGACCAAGCTTGCGAAAGAGGTCAGGCAACGACAAATGGAGACGCAGCGCCGTCAGGCGTTGGAGCATGCGCTCGCAGGTCCGCTGGCGGCCGGTCGCGTGACGCTCGTGAACGGACGCATCGGCATTCGAGGCAGCGTGTTGTTCGCGCTGAATTCCGATCAGCTTCAGCCCGAAGGTCGGGAGGTATTGAAGAGCCTGGCCGGCCCGCTATCGAGCTATCTCGGCGCTCGCGATGAGATTCTGATGGTGAGCGGCTTTACCGACGACCGGCAGGTACGCGGCGGCAACCGCAGCTTCGCGGACAACTGGGAGCTGTCGGCGCAACGGGCATTGACCGTCACGCGCGCGCTGATCGATGCCGGGGTGCCCGCCTCGTCCGTGTTTGCGGCCGCGTTCGGCTCGCAGCAACCTGTCAGCTCGAATACCGACGAGGAAGGACGCGCGAAAAATCGGCGGGTCGAAATCGCGCCCGTTCCACGGCCCTCGTCCGCCACGGCATCCCATGAGTAACGAAGCAAGCCGCGCGCATGCAATGCTCGACGCCTGGCGCGAGCAAGGCGCCGATCGCGTAGATCCGGTCCGCTTTCGCTTTATCGAAGCGATGGCGCGGCGCGCCGTTGGCCACAACGGCGAAGTGCAACGGGTTTTGGAAAACAAGCTGTCCGAACTGATCCGGCTCTACAGCGACGCCGTTGCAAACGCCGAGCCGAAAGCCGGCGAAAGCGCAAATGCAAATGCAAATGCAAATGCAAATGCAAATGCAAACGCAAATGCAAACGCAAATGCAAACGAAACGCTTCGACACAAGCCGCCTCGCAGTTCGCTTGGCGCGCTGACCGATTACATTGCAAGTCATGCGCGAGCGGCGTGCGGCGACAGTCATGGAACGAAGCGAATTACGCCTCAACCTTCGGCCTATCCTGAACTGCCGGTGCTCGACGACTTCAGAGAGATCTGGTCCAGGCTCAGCACTCAGCGACAGCTTCGACAGTCGCTTGCACAAGTGCCTGGCAATGCAGGCCCGCTCAATTCGAGCAGCCTCGTGCATCGTTCGCTGTCGCTGATGCAGGCGGTCTCGCCCGGGTATCTGCAGCAGTTCCTATCGTATGTCGACGCGTTGTCGTGGATGGAGCAAATGCATGCAATCCTACCGGCGGACAAACCGTCGGCGCGCCCCGGCAAGAGCGGTGACGTTTCGAAGAAAGCGCGCCGCGGCCCGGCAACCAAATGAAGTCGGTACAGCCACGCGTGGCGCCGCGATCGTGTTGATTGCTCTCAACGATTAATCGAGTGCGTGGGTGAACGCACGATGCCGGTCCCCTTGTCGGGTATTCCCGATACAGCGTTAAGTCCGCCCATCCTATAGTCAGAAGTACCCGAGTCATGAGCACTCGACCTAGGGGCCGGCAACTTCATCAGCAGTGCGATCCTCGTTGCCCGGTGAGGAGACCGGAATGAACGAGCAAAACTACGCGATGCGTCGGCGCGTGCTGAGATCGCTGGCGGCGGGCGGAATGGCGGCCGTTGCGGGCGCATGGTCGCATGTAGCGCGCGCCGCCGATGTGGTGACGCTGCCGTTCGAGAATGGCCTGCGTCCGCTGACGAACGCATTCCCGCAAAAGGGCGAAATGCTGCTCCTGCGCAGCCGCCCGCCGTTGCTCGAAACGCCATTCGAGGTATTCGACGAAGGCGTGTTCACGCCGAACGACCGCTTCTTCGTGCGCTGGCATCTGGCCGACATTCCCACGCAAATCGACGCGCGCACCTTTCGGGTAAGGGTACGCGGCGCCGTCGATCGCGAACTCGACCTCGGGCTTCGCGAAATCATGCATGACTTCGAGCGCGTCGAACTGGCCGCCGTCAACCAATGCGCCGGGAATTCACGAGGTTTTTTCAAACCGCGCGTGGCGGGAGGCGAATGGGGAAACGGCGCCATGGGCAATGCGCTCTGGACCGGCGTGCGCCTCAAGGATATTTTGAATCGAGCGGGCGTCAAGGCCGGCGCACTCGAGGTCCGATTCAACGGTCTCGATGCGGGCGTCGTGTCGGCCACGCCCGATTTCATCAAGACGCTGAGCGTCGATCATGCGCGCGACGGCGAAGTCATGGTCGCGTTCGGTATGAATGGCCAACCTCTACCGCTACTGAACGGCTTCCCGCTACGTCTTGTCGTGCCCGGCTGGTATTCGACGTATTGGATGAAGATGCTCAATGACATCGAAGTCATCGAAACATCCGATCGAAACTTCTGGATGGCCAAGGCCTATCAGATCCCCGACACGCCGCATGCGAGCGTATCGCCGCAAGAGAAGGCATTCAAAACCGTCGCCATCAACCGGATGGTGCCGAGATCGTTCTTCACGAACCTCAGCAATGGGTCGGTCGTCGACGTCGCCGCTCGTCGCATCGTGCGCGGCATCGCCTTCGGCGGAGATAAAGGCGTGCGCGAGGTTCGCTTTTCCTCTGACAACGGCGCAACGTGGACCACGGCGCAACTGGGCCGCGACGTTGGCACGTATGGTTTTCGTCGCTGGGAAGCGCCCTTTGTACCTCGCCAAGCCGGCCAACATACGCTGAAGGTCATGGCGATCAATACCGACGGCGTCGCCCAGCCGACTACGCCAAACTGGAATCCGGGCGGCTATATGCGCAACGAAGTGGAAGCCATCACGGTCGTCGCGGCGTGAGGAGAGCGTTGTGAAACCTTCATCGTCAGCCGTCATCTTGCATGCGGGCTTGATCAGTCTCGTTGCCTCTTGTGTTGGTGCGATCGGTCCGGCGCTAGCCGCAGGCCCAGCCAAGCCCACGTCCCAGGCAGTCATGCACACGGTACAGGTTGCGATGCCCCCGGGCGCAACGGCATTTGCACCGGGCCCCGGTTCCGATCTCGCCAATCGGCATTGCGTGACATGCCATTCGACCGGCATGGTGCTGCGCCAGCCACCGCTTTCGTTCGACGAATGGAAGGCGGAAGTCGCGAAGATGCGCGCCGTCTACGGCGCGCCGCTTCCCGCGGACGACATCGAGGCCATTGCGCGATACCTGACCGCGATCAACGGCAGACAGTGACGCGCCCGGCATCGACAGCCGGGACGACGAACTGAAATACAGCGCCAGAAGGCGCATTGGCGCTGGCCCGGAGCCATCCTCCGTGGGCCTCGACGATCGAACGGCAAATCGACAATCCCATCCCCATGCCGCCGCTCTTGGACGTGTAGAACGGCTCGAACAGGCGCTCGAAGTCGTCGACCGCCAAGCCCAAGCCCGGCCCCGAATCGGACACCGTGACGAGCACGCCACCCGCGTCATCGCTGGAGGTGCTGACGGTCAATTCTCTCGGCCTGTTCGCAACCGCGCTCATGGCCTCCACGGCATTCATGATCAGGTTCAGCATCACTTGTTGGAGTGCGACGCGATCGCCTGCCACGACAGGCACGTCCTCTGCGAACTGCGTCCGCGCGCAGATGCCGTGCTTCACGATCTCCCCGCGCATGAGCGTGATGACCTCGTCGATCGCCTCGTTGATGGACAGGCTCTCCATCGACGGCGGGGCTTTCTTGACGAGGCCGTGAATCCGGTTCGTCACTTCGCTCGCGCGCTTCATGTCCTTGTTGATGCGATCGAACGCTTGCCGTACCTCTTCCAGATTGGGTGGTTGAGCGCGCAACCACAGCAGCCCGGCTTGAGCATTGGTGGCCGTCGCCGCGATCGGCTGCTTGATCTCATGGCTGATGGAAGCCGTGAGCTGCCCCATCGTCGTGACGCGGTTCGCATGCGCCAGCGCCATTTGAACCTCGCGGTAACGCCGCTCGCTCTCGCGCAGCTCGGCTTCGGCACGCTTTTGTTCCGTGATGTCGCGCGAGATGCCAAGCAGGAACCGCGGCTCGCCGCGCATATCGACAATCGGGATCTTCATCGTGTGGACCACGCGCGGCCCGTGACGCGTATGAACCGGCTCCTCTGGAATATTGACCATCTGTCGGGACTCGAGCACGTCGCGATCGTTCAGGTCGAAGAATTCAGCTTCCCGCGCCGGAAAAAGGTCGTGGACAGACCTGCCGATCAGCTCCTCGCGCGGATAGCCGAGCAGTTGCTCGCCGGCCTTGTTCAAGCGCACGAAGCGCAGGCTCTGCGCATCCTTGACGAATATCATGTCTGGGATATTTTCGACGATGCTGTCCAGGAAGTGCTCGCTCGCCCGCGCGGCTTCCTCGGCATGCTGTCGCTCGACGATTTCGGCCTTCAGGCCAGAAAGTGCCGACCTCAGCTCGGCCGTGCGCTGCGCAACGCGGGCCTCCAATTCGACGTTGAGTTCCTTCAACGCATCCTCGGCCTGCCTGCGCTGGCGTCGATCTTCCAGGAATTGCTCGACTGCCCGCGCCATATCGGCAATCTCATCGCGGCCGCGCACCGGCACGCCGGCTTGCAGGGGGTCGGCATCGCCGTGGCGCAGCGAGCGACTGACGCTGCGCAGCCGCCCCACAACGTGGCGCCCCAGGAACACGTGGGCGATCAACCAGGCCAGCAGCAGGCTCACGGCAACTTCGCCGATAATCCATTCGCGCGTGTGATCTGTCTCGTCGGCCAACTGCTCGACCGCGCGGCGATATTCGCGTGTGAAATTATCCGACTGCTCTCGCGCCGCGGCAGCCAGAACGATGGCTTGGCGGCTTAAATCCGGGGCCAGGCTGCCCAGCGACGCGGCCTGATGCGTTGCGGCGCCCGCGGTCAGCGCAGCTTCCCGCACTTGCGCCTCGATGTTCACCGTATTGCGAAAGCGCTGGCTCGACCGGTGCAGCGCCAGCGCGTCGACGCCGACTTCACCGCTGGCCGAAGGTGCCGACGCCAAGCGGTCGACGAGGCCATCGAAGAGCGCCAGGTGGGCGATCAGTTTGCGTTGCGTCTCGCGCACGGCGTCGACGGTTTCGTCGCGCGACAATTGAAGCGACATGCGTTCGATCGCCATCGTTTGCTGCGCCAGATCCTGTGCGTCCTGCAAGCGCGCCAGCCGGACTTCCGCCAATTGGCGCAGCGCATGGGTCGATCGGCTCAACGAGTAGAGGGTGGTCGCGCCGACCGCGATCACCAGGGCAACCAGACACGAGGCAACGAGCGCGAATTGGGCGGCGAGCGACTGCGGAAGCGGTAATTTCACGGGCCTTGCCAGATGCGGCGGTAAATGTCGCGATAACCGTTGGCGGGATCGTAGCGCAACTGCGCGCCGCCGTCCGTGGCGAGGTTCGCCGCCGTCACGAGATGCACCGGAAAAACGTAGTCCGTCACGCGCTGCCTCGCCAAGAGCCGGTTCATCTCGTCGATCAACTGCCAACCGTGCAAGTTGAGCGGCTCGGCCACCGTGGCGGTCTGAAACGTGCCCGCCCGAATCCGCAGAAAGGCGGACTCGCTGCCGTCGCCCGCGGAAAGCATGGTCATCGCTGCGTTTGGCATCGCGGCCTCGGTCAAGACCGGGACGGCGTAGTCGAAGTAAATGTCGTTGATGGCGAGCGCATAGGTCCAACGCTTTCCATAGCGCTCGAGCAACGCGCTGGTCTCGCCCGGCATCAGTTCTTCGCAGCGCGAGATCGCGATGTCCCGTACTTCAAGCAACGTGCAGGCGCCGCATTTGCGCACGACGGCAGCCATTTCATCCGACTTGTCCCGCGCGACCTGAAAATTGGAGTCGGTGAAGATGACGACGCCGGCGTGACCGCCGGATTGTACGATGGCCGCGAGCGCAGTGACGCGCGCCACTTCGAGCGGGTCCGTCGACACGTTCATCGCCACGGGTGTGCCCGGCACCGCACCCGCCCGCGAGGCGACGTGCCAGCCGACGATCGGAATGCCGCGTTCGGCGAACGGTTGCAGCCCGGCCGTCAGCGCGTGGGCGTCGCCGCCGACGAGAACCAACCCGTCAGGACGGCTCGCCAGCGCATTCGAAAGCATTTTCAATCTGAGGTCCGGCGCGCCCGCGGCGTCGAATATCGTCGCGCTCCAGCCGATGATCTTGGCTGCCTCGACCAGGCCGTCGATGACGCCAAGAATGCCGCCGTTGCGCAAGTCCTCGGCGACGACGGCGATGCGTTTTCCCGATTGGGCGCGCGGTCCGTCGCGTGGCCCGCTCCAGGCGATGGCCGATCGCTCCGCGGCGGCGACGACGCGCCTCGCCTCAGCCAGATAGCGCTCGTTGTCGGCAACGGGCACGCCCGCGAGCGAAACTTCCGACGAAGCTTGTGCGGCGGCAACCGAAAGCGCGCACGCGAGCACCGATACCCAACCCAGAAGCAAACCTCTCATACCGCGCCTCACCGCCCCGGCGGAAACGATCGACCATGATTGACGAGGGCGCTCGAATGCGGCGTGCAGCATAACGACGCGAACGATGCACCACCGCCCATCATGGCGCCTGTCAGCCGCCTACCGTGAGGAGGACTTACCCTGACGACAGCGCCGCGAATCCGGCCGTGAAAACGTCATGATAAGCGATGGGCCGTGCGGCGCTACGCGGTGAACCCCGCATTTCATGCGTCCGAAGAACCTGCCCCAGCGCACTGCGCGGGCGTAAAATGGCCTTCGGCACCAATCGCGTGCATCCTCAAACATCAGATGAAAGCACCGACACTCCCACCGGGAGAGTGATGGGATGAACCTCGATTCCAATCAAACAGGGGCGGCCGACGCGACCGGAGACAAGCTGCCGGTCGTCTACATCCTGGACGACGACGAAGGGATGCGGCTCGCGCTCAGCAGCCTCTTTCGCTCGATCGGGTTGCGCGTCGAAATGTTCGAAACGTCGCAGGCGTTCCTTGCATTCCCGAAACACGACGCGCCGAGTTGCCTCGTGCTCGACGTAAGATTGCGCGGCGAGAGCGGCCTCTCGTTTCAGGACCAGTTGGCGAGAGACGGGCTGCGCATGCCGATCGTGTTCATGACAGGCCATGGCGACATTGCGATGTCGGTGAAAGCGATGAAAGCGGGTGCCGTCAATTTCTTCGCCAAGCCGTTTCGTGAGCAGGACATGCTGGATGCCGTCGCCGATGCGTTGGCGCGCGACAGCGAGCGTCTCGCCGCCGAGCGATCGATCGCCACGCTGCGCGAGTCCTATGCCTCGCTGACGCCGCGCGAACGCGAAGTCATGGGGTTTGTCGTAACGGGCATGCTGAACAAGCAGATCGCCTCGGCCATGAACCTCAGCGAAATCACCGTCAAGATTCATCGCGGGCAAGTCATGAAAAAGATGGGCGCCCGCTCGGTGGCCGACCTCGTCAGAAAGGCGGAAGCGCTGCAGGTCAAACCCCAACCGCCCGCCCCGAACGTCACATCAGGCTCAGCGCGACCTTGAGCCAATGCTCCATCGCCTGCGCATCGAGCGGTTTTTCGACAACGGCGAGCACACCGTTCGCGCCGACCTTCGCGCACAACCCGGGCGTCGGAAACGCCGTAACGAAAATGGTCGGGATCGTATAGCCGAGTTGCACCAGACGATCGTTCATCGCCGCCCCTGACATACCCGACATGCGTTCGTCGGAGATCACGCAGATCGTATCGGCCAGATCCGCGCACGCCAGGAATTCCTCGGCCGACGCGAATACGCGTGCCTGCCAGCCTATTGAGCGAACCAGGCTCGCGACGGCCAAGCGGACGGCCTCGTCGTCGTCGACGATGGAAATGGTTCGGCCGATACTCATGCGGCTCTCCTCGCTGCGTCGCCCGACTTCGGACATTCGGAGAGACATCCAGCGCGCGTTCATGAAGGCAGTCTAGGCCGCTACCGGCGAAACAGACACTATACGAACGTATCCCCCCCGCACCCTATACGAAAGGATGATCGGGTAGCACCATCATCCGAGGCAGACCACCTGATTGCAGATTTGAGCGTTACACAACGGTCATATATCGTGGATACATCACCGCTTGTGTGTGCGGCAGGGCCCGGAAATGAAGAGGTCAAGACCGAAATCCGGCATCCGATCGTTTGTTCCAGGGAGTGCCGCTGTGTTTTGTCGTTTCTTTCATCGAAGGGTGCCCATGTCGACTCAACCCAGGCGAGGCCGCGCTCGCCACTCAAGCAGCCACCGGCGGCATCGCTCGATCGTCATGCTGCGTGGTCGCGCTAGACCGGCTTTGCGAAGCAAGTTGCGAAGCCCCGCCGATTGGGTACCGCTCATGTGCGTGCTCTCCAATGGCCGTGCGGCCGATCGCATTTCGGTGCCCAAATGCTGACACTCGGATATACGTGCATGCCCGGCGTGTCGCGAAGTGATTCCTCGGATTCCTCGGCCAAGCGCGCGGCCGATTGCACGGTAAACGCCATACAGGACGTCGTGAGTCACTGGATTCATATTTCCACGCACGCTTACGATGAATACACGTTCGTGCCCTGGCTGAACAGAAGCGTATTCAGAAGGACCGTCGATCTGAGTCAGATCTGCATTCAATAACGGTGCCCATGCGCCCTTGCGCCCATAGCATCCCAACTGCCCCGCAAGCGCGGCGGTTGAAAGCGACGGGTGCGCAGCGAAGGGCATCGTCAACGCTGCGCCGGACTGCTCGTGATCGTCGCAATATCCACACCGATCCGTCCCGCGCCGCCCCGCCCGGCAAGCTGCTTCAAGCGTCCCTCGAGCGCGGCCAGATAGGCTGCGTGCGGTTCGATGTCAGGGCGCACCGTATCGAATAGCGGCTCGGACGTGACGACGAGCACGACCATCTCCGTCCCGAACGGTTTGCCGATGAGCCACTCCCCCCTGTCGCCGAGCGTCGCGGCATAGTGTGGAGGTGCCTGATTGTCTTTCTGGCGATGACTCGGCACGAGATGCACCACGTTCCCGTCGAGCGCGTAGTAGTCGACGTTGACGTACGAGTCAAAGCCCGGCGTGGTGAGATTGACGACCAGCGCACTTCCCTCGATCAACTTTCCATCCGGCGCCCGGGTTCTTATCGACGTGCCCGTCGCGAGGCTCCCCGCCTGATGCGTCGCGAGCCAGTAAGGCGCGAATGCGGACACCACATCGCAATTGATCGCGCTGACCGGTTGAAGGTCAAGGTTCAACGCGCGAGCCCCCGCGCCGACGACAGGCGCCAGTGCGGTACGTAGACGCCCGACACCCACGCCTTGCTCGACATAGCCGTTCAGCCGCAACGTAGCACCGTCGCGCGTCGCGGCGATCGCCGAGCACGGCTGCGCCGCAAGCACCGGCAAAACGGCCGGCAGCGACAGCGGCGCCGGCGACGTGCCCGCCCTCCATTCGCGATACCCAAAGCCAACGGCCATGAACGCAACGAGCGCGATGAGCACACCGGCCGCGACGCCTGCGCGCTTTGACAAATTGGCACCCGCCAAGACGCGGCCAGGCTCAGGCTGATCCGGCCGACTCGGCTGATCTGTCTGATTCGGCTTGGCCTGCCGCACGGGCTGCGTTTCCTGCGCGGGCTTCGACGCACGCGCAGGTGCGATGGGCTTCGCTGCACGAGGCGTCGCCGGTGTCGGCGGCGGCGCCGCCGGCGCGTGCAACGGCACGCCCATGCCTTCCAAAAACCGTGCAACGTCAGGCGTGCGCGTTGCACGATCGAGCGCCAGCGCCCCGCAAAGCGCCTTCCATTGCCGTCGGTCGAGCGCCTGCGGCCGCTCCGGTTGCCTGCGCGCAGCGCGTGCGTCGATGGAAGGCATGCGGTCGTAAGGATGGCGCCCCGTCAACAACTCATAGGTCACGCAGCCAAGCGCGTACACGTCGTCGCTAGGATCCGGTGCGCGATGCTCGAACATTTCGGGGCTCGCGTAAGCAGGCGTGATGCCGCCGAGCGTCGCCGGATCGAACACGGTCAGGTCGGCCTCTTCATCCGCACGTGTCAGCGCGCGCGCGATGCCGAAGTCGATCACCTTCACCTCGCCCGAATCGGTCAGGAACACGTTGGCCGGCTTGAAGTCGCAATGAACGAAGCCGCGCTCATGCGCGTAAGCCAGCGCCCGCCCCATCCCCGCGATGATCGGCCGCGCCTTCTCGTGAGGCATACCCGTGAAGCCGGGCTCGCGCAGCAACCTGCTCAGCGGCCGGCCCGCCAGGTACTCCATCGTGATGTAGACGTTCGGTCCGTCACGATCGAAATCGTAGACGGTCACGATATTGCGATGCGCGAGCGTCTGCGCCTTACGCGCTTCGCGTTGCAACGCGATGAGCGAGGTCGGCTGGCCGCGGAACTGCACGTTCAGTACTTTGATCGCAATGTAGGGCATGCGATCGGCCGCTTCGAGCTTGCGCAGATCGAGCGCCTTGTAGACCGTGCCCATACCGCCTACGCCGAGGCATTCCTCGAGCACGAAGCGTCCATTGAGCGTATCGCCGACGCCCTTCACCTGGGCCTGTGGATCGTCAGCCGCAGCGCGCATGGGCGGCACGGGCGTGGCCTGCACGCGCGTTTCGTCACTGAAGCGCTCAGGCGTGCCGCGGCATCGTTCGATGCGGCGCATGAGTTCGGCATAGACGGCCTCCGGCAGCGGGCATTTCGTCTGCGTTTCGTCCAACGTTTCGCGCAGCCGCTCGCAGTTGGAGCCGTCGATCGCAAGGGCGTGGTCGATCTGCGCGAAGAACGCCTCGTGCGAAAGCACACCTTTTTGGAAGGTCTGAATCAGTTCGGCAAGGCTCGTCATACGTGCGCCCCTGCGGCTCCGAACAACGCGCTTGCAGCGACGTGGCGCAAGCGCTTCGGCCATGGTTTTGTGCGCGAGCAAGCCCGCGTTGCGATCGATACTAGTCTGCGCAGACGCCCTTCGCAATCGGTGCTGTACGCGCCATGCGAGCCAGCGCGCATGTGTTTGCGCGAACCCGACAACGCGTTGCGTGGTGTTGGCCGCGCCCCGGCAGCCAGCCGTTCCCAGTGGCCGCGTATTTCGTATCGCCGGCGTGCATGGATGCCCGGCCAGCCTTGCCACACGGCGGTTTCGCTCGAAACGCCGTCTTTTTGCATTCGCCTGGCACAGCCTATGCCTTATATGGCTCGAGCCCGCAACACTTGCAGCTCACCCACCCCTCACTGCTCATGTTTCTGGAGAACTGTCATGACCTCGCTCAAGATCGAAAACCTCGACCTCGCCAAAGACCTCGATAGCCGCGCCATGTCCGGCGTACGTGGCGGTACGTTGGGTTATTACCCGCTGCTGCCGTTCTCGCCCGTCCATATCAGCGACACGACCAACTTCAGCGCACAGCAACTGATCGGCCAGACCAACAACATCGTCAGCAACAACGGTAACAACGTGGCTTTCGCATCGGGCCTGTCGACGAAGATCAATCCCACGCAAACCGCCACGAACACGATCAATTTCTGAGCACGCGGCCAACGGATGCGAGGCCGCGAGGCCTCGCGTCGCACGCACGCACCAACACCTTCTATCGGAGACGCCCATGTCATCGATCATCGTTTATGAACTGTCGCCCGGTACGGACCTCGACCGCAAGGTCATGTCCCGCACTCGCGGCGGCGCCAATTCCTGGCTCGCCGGTCTCGGCCCCCTCGCCAACGTCAATGTCAGCGTGGGCGTGGCCCAGAACATCGAACAGAACCAGGCCGTGGTTGTCAATGCGTTGAACAATAACGGCGTGATCGGCGCCGGCTTCGGCCCGCTCAAACTCGATGTCAGCCCGGCGCAATTCGCCAGCACCGGCTTCGCGCTGTAGGCCGCGAACCGTCCTTCAGGCAATTGAGGCTTCACGGCTTCATTTGCCTTCTCGTTCGGCGGCACGGTTTATACGCCACGTCCTCTCTCTTAGAGCGACTATCGAGCCTCCTCTTATGGTTCATTCGCCGCGCGATGGATCACGCAAAAGCACAAGCCACGTTTCAGCCTCCTATACTGAATCGAACGTCAGCCAGCTCGGGGCGCGGTGCGTCATGCGCCTCTTTCCTCATTTCTTTCCGTTGTGCGGGGTAGGTATGGCCACGCTAGTCATTCACGATCTGCCTGAAAGCGTCGAACTCGATCGGCAAGCGATGTCCGCCGTGACAGGCGGCTCGATGGTTCAAACCAGGCAAACGCTTTTTGTGCGCCGTCATGCGCTGACCGGTCTGCCACGAACGGTCTTCGCCGGCCTTCACGATCCCGCGCTGTCCGAGCAGCCCGACAAGCCTGTGCTTAAGACGCTGCTGCGCTAATCGCCGCAATGCAGGGACGACTACGCGGCCAGGGGCGACATCGCAGGGCGCGTGGCCGCAGGAGGAAAGACGCGCCAAGCGCCATCGTCGTGCCGGAAGAAGAAGATCGCGAGCGTGCCGGTGTGATGGTTCGCTTCCACGCAGACGTAGCGATGCCGATCATGAAGCATGCGGCCGACGTGCGTGACGCGCGCAGGAACTGCCGCGGTGGGTGCCAGCCATTTGTCGACGAGTTGACGAAGCGACGACGTTGCGCGGAAATGATCGAGGCTCATGTTCGTCTCCCGTACGGCGGATGGGTTGGATGAAAGTGCGGGTTACGCAACGCACGCATTGCAAGGTGTCTCGCCACGCGCGCGCCGCGCACAGGCGGCACGCAGTGTCCTCTTCGCGGATGCCGCGATGAGGGCCCGACACATGCCGGTGATCGCGCGCATTGCGATAGTGGGATGCTTCATACAAGCGCGCACTTGCTCGCTGCGCCCGACGCCGTCGAGGCACCACGTGCAAAAGTGTTCGCAGTTGTTGGTGAGCAGCCGATAGCGGTTTTCGCCGATGCGCGAACGGGCGCGTTGCACAGCTTCGCGGCCGACGTAGCGGGCATTCGTCTCGTCGGACACAACAACCGGATGAGCCCCGGCGAAGCGAGCGAGTGAGACTTCTTCGACCGGGCCGCGACGCAGCGTCGTGCAGAACCCCGAATAGTGGATGACCCGGCCGTTGCCGACGTAGATGCCGTGGTGGCTGTAGCCGGCGCGATGCGTGACGAGATGAGCGCCGAGTGGGGGAAGCTCGATTTCGTTTGCATGGAGTTCGGCGTTCATGGCATTCATCCGTCTGGCTATGTCCGGCAAACCACCTGTCATATCGGTTTGCCTCGTGCCGATTACTCTGCACCGTCCATGCCAGCTTCCCTGCGGCCTGGAGCCACAAGGGTCTGCGCGGATAACGTCGAACGATGGAGGCCAAATCGTTGGGCTGGCACAGACACGCGAGCGGTGCTTGTGTCGGCGCCGAAGCACCAGTGCGAGCTCTGAATCAAGTGGACCGCGGGGCAGCCCATGAGCCGATCCTTCGCGTGCCTTGCTTGACGAGGTTTACGCAGATGGCACGTGCCCGGATGCATCGCGCGGACGAACGCCGCACGCTCATGGCATGGGCTTTGCCTTGTTCAGTGGGCCGCGAGGCGCACACCACCGTTACTGCTCATTGAAGGAGACATCTCATGACCGCCATTACGATCGTCGATCTACGCATGACGCGCGACATGCCGCGCCAATCGATGTGCTCGATCTCCGGTGCCGGCGCGCCGTGGGTGTTCGGCTGGATCCAGCCGTTTGCTCCGCCCGTCCAGAGCATGGGTGCCGTCATCAACCTGTACGAGACGAACAACACATTCGTCGCGAATCAGATGGTCAATCAATTCCAATCGATCAACGTCGCCAATGGCGGGGCGAACTCCAATCTCACCGTCGTCGCCGGCGAAAACGGCAAGAACGGCCTCGGTTGATCGCGTTGAGGACGGACGGCTCATGGCAACCCCGCTCTCCTGGTCCTCGGCTGCCGCCAGCGATGTCGGCCGCGTGCGCACCGTCAACGAAGACGCCTGCCTCGACGTGCCGCAACAGGGCATCTGGGCCGTCGCCGACGGCATGGGCGGCCACGATGCCGGAGACTTCGCCAGCCGCATGATCGTAGACGCGCTCGCGTCGCTCGACGCGCGTTCCGGCCTCGCTCCACGTGTCGCCGCGGCCCGGGCCGCGCTGCAAACGGTCAACCGCCGTCTGCGCGAAGAAGCCGCGTTACGTCATGTGCGCACCATCGGGTCCACGGTCGCAGCCTGTCTGGCAAGCGACCGCCGTTGCGCGCTGCTGTGGGCCGGCGACAGCCGCGTCTATCTGTACCGCGACGCGCGGCTGCGCCAGATCACGCACGACCATACGCAGGTTGAGGTGTTAAGGGAACAGGGGTATCTGAGCGCGGAAGAAGCCCGCCAACATCCGGCGCATCACTTGATTACGCGCGCGGTGGGCGCCGCACCCTGGCTGGAGATCGACGAAACGCGCATCGACGTTGGCGACGGCGATCTCCTCCTGATTTGCAGCGACGGACTGACGAATGAAGTCGACGATGCGAGCATCGCGCTCGCGCTGACGCAGGCGGCCGGCGATTGCGACGAAGCCGCGCGCGTCCTGATCGACCTCGCGCTGAGTCGGGGCGCACGCGACAACGTGTCGGTCGTCGTCCTGCGCGCGAGCGATCCCAGCGCCGACGACCGGACGCTCTTCAATCCGTCGCTCACGCTCTGAACGGGCGTCGGGGGATTTTGGACTTGCGGACTTGCGAGCCCGATCGATCGCTCAGCTTTTTTCGCGAAGCGCCCCGTCTTGTGCGCGGCGACGAAAATCCTTCGAGTGAATGCCGTGCTTCTTGAGCAGCATTTGCAGATGCGAGCGATTCATGTCGCACCGGCGTGCAAGCTCGGCCACAGTGCCGCCCGTTTCCTGCAGCCCCCGTTCGAGAAATGCCCGTTCGGCTTCATCGCTGGCGGCGCGCTTCGCTTCGGCCAACGAGTTCGGCACCGCTGACAAGCCCGCCGTGCTTTGCGCACCGAATGCTTCGACCAACGTTGGCATGTCGCGCTGCGGTCGAATATCTTCCGGCAGATGATCGACGTCGGCGACATCGCCGGCGAGACACGATAGACGGTAGATGAGGTTGCGCAGCTCGCGAATGTTGCCGGGATAGCCGTAGCTGAGCAAAAACTCGCGCAGCTTCGGCGTCATCTTGACGGGCCGTCTCCTGAGTGCTTCGGCCGCCTCGTCGCCGAAATACGAAAACAGCAGTGGAATTTCATCGCGCCGCTCGCGCAGTGCCGGTAGCGACACGTGTATGACGCTCAACCGATAAAACAAGTCCTCGCGAAAATGCCCCTGTTCGCTCATCTGACGCAGATTGCGATTGGTGGCGGCCACGATGCGCGTATCGACGGCAATGGTTTCGTCCGATCCCACACGCTGGATCTCGTGCGCTTCGAGCACGCGCAATAACTTCACCTGGCCGGTCAGCGGCAATTCGCCGATCTCATCGAGAAAAATCGTCCCTGTATGCGCACTTTCGAACTTCCCCTTGCGATCGCTCGACGCCCCTGTAAATGCGCCCTTCCTGTGCCCGAACAATTCGGATTCGAGCAGATTGTCGGGAATCGCACCGCAGTTCACCGAAATATACGGCTTGTCGGCGCGCGAGCCGTTCGCGTGGATCACCTTCGCCATCAACTCCTTGCCCGTGCCGCTCTCGCCGTCGATCAGCACGGGCAGATCGGTGGGCGCGGCCTTCTCGGCCACTTCGAGCGCCGCGAGCAGTTTCGGATTGTCGCCGAAGGTGCCCTCGAAAACGAAGCTGCGGTCGATCAGCGCCTGCCTGCGTTGGCCTGCGGTGAGATCGGCCGCATCGGGCGCTTGCGGTTCGAGCGCGGCGGCTTCGATGAAGCGCTCCTTCCGTGAGAGCTGCATGACCTCGTCGCGCAACGTATTGGCCTGATTGAGCAGTTTTTCGATCTCCGCTCGCTCCAGCTTCGGCGCCCAACGCAGCGTCGAGCGGACGATCTCGATCTTCTCGAGCAGGCCCGCATAAGAGACGGTCGTACTGCCTGGTCCGAGTGGGTCGAAGAGTTTCATGGCGAACTCAACTTTGCGTGCTCAACTGCTTCTGCACGAGTTCGTAGTACATCCCTTTGCGCGCGACGAGCTCCTCGTGGCGACCTTCCTCGACGATCGCGCCATCGTAGAGCACGAGAATCTTGTCGGCACGCATGATCGTGCTGAGCCGATGCGCGATGATGACGGCCGTGCGCCCCTTCAGGATCTCCTGCATGTTCGCGAGAATGTTGCTTTCCGATTGGGTGTCGAGCGATGACGTCGCTTCGTCGAACACGATCAGGCGCGGATCGTGATAGAGAGCTCGCGCGATGCACAGCCGCTGGATCTGCCCGCCGGAAAGGCCGACGCCGCGCTCGCCGACGATCTGCTCATAACCGAGTGGCATTTTGCTGATGAAGGCGTGGGCATCGGCCATCTTGGCGACTTCCTCCATTCGGCGCCGGTCCGGGCTCGTATCGCCGCAGGCGATGTTCTCGGCGATCGTGCCCGAGAAGACGAGGTTCGTCTGCATCACATAGCCGATTTGCGCGCGGTAGTAAGCCTGATCGACGACGCTCATGTCGTCGCCGTCGACCACGATCTTGCCATCGGTCGGCGGATAGAAGCCGACCAGAAGCTTGGCGAGCGTCGTCTTCCCCGAGCCGCTTCTGCCGACGATCGCGACCATCTCGCCGGGTTTGATGTCGAAGCTGATATTTTCAAGGACATAAGGCGTTTCGCTGCCGCCGTAGCGAAAGTACACCCCGGCGAACCGGATGTCCCCCTGCAGATCGGGCAGCAGCACACGGGCGGCCGCGTCGGCCGCCTTTTGCTCAGGTTCGATGTCGAGCACATCGCCAAGGCGTTCCATCGCCACCGCCGCATCGTTCATGAGGCTCCACAGGCCGACGAGGCCCATCAACGGCGCAAGGACGCTGCCCATGAATGCGTTGAACGCGATCAACTGTCCAATGGACAGCTCCTGCGCCAGCACGAGCCTTGCACCGGCCCACAGGATCACGATCGTCGTGGCCGCATTGAGCACCTGACTGCCGAACGCAACGATGATATGAAACGATTGCGCGCGGTACTGCACGTCGAGCGCTTTTGCATACTTGCGCTCCCATTTAAGCCGCACGGGCCGTTCGATGCCCATGCCCTTCACGGTCTCGATGCCGCCCAGCGTCTCCATCAGGAACGACTTCGCCTCCGTCGAAGAGGCGAATACGTCGCGCGCCAAGCGTTTGATCCGCGGCGTCGAGATCGCCGTCAACGCCAGGATCGGCACGACGAACGCGATCAGCAGCAGGGTCAGCTTCACGTTGTAAAGAAACATGACCGTAAAGTAGATGACGATCATGAGCACGTTGAGCCCCGTCGTCACCGTCGATTCCGTCAGAAACGCACGGATCGTCTGGTTCTCCTGGAAACGGGCGAAGATATCGCCGGTTTTTCGCTTCGCAAAGAAGCCAAGCGGCAGCGACATCGTGTGCTTGAAGAACTGCGACATCATCGAGAAGTCGAGCCCGCGCACCAGAAAATTGGCCAGATACGCGCGGATTGTCGTCATCAGTTGAGTAAACAAATTGGAGATGACGAGGCCGACGATCAAAAGGTTGAGCAGGCTCACGTTCTGATGAACGACAACGCCATCCAAAATATTTTGAATGATAAGCGGCGGCACGATGCCGAGTAATTGAATCACGAAGGTGGCCAACACCACGTACCCGAGAATCTTTTTGTACGGCTTCAGATAACCGACGAAACGTAGCCAAGGTGAGCGCATCGCATCTTTCTGCAGATTGGCATCGGCCGCCGCCAGCAGCAGACAGGTGCCACTCCAACCGCGCTCGAATTCCTCGACGCTGAGCTTGCGAAAGCCGAGCGCCGGGTCGGCGATGCGCACCCAACGCTTCGACATGCCGTAGACGACGACGTAGTGATAACCCTCCCAATGCACGATGAACGGCAATTCGAAATCGAGCATTGCATCGAACGTACATTGCACGCCGCGCGCCGTAAAACCGAGCGATTCGCCGGCGCGGGCGAGGCTATCGAGCGTCGCGCCCTCTGCCGTGACATTGGCCAGATCACGCAGCTTACCGAGCGTCATCGGAATGCCGTGGTGGCGGCAAATCATCGCAAGGCACGCCGCGCCGCAATCCATTTCCTCGGCTTGCTCGACGAGTGCGAACCGCTTGACGAGCTTGGCACCGATCTCGTCGCGTGCACCGAGATCGAGCGTGACGGGGCGCTTGCGCCGCTCGGCGAGCAGCTTGTGCCGCTGCAACTCGCGATCCATGAAGCGGATGCGCTCTTCGAGCACTTCGCGCAGTTTCGGATTGCGCGCAAGCATGAAATGCAATGTCTTCTCGGGGATCACGAGCAGACGCACTTCGGTCACGGCGGTGACGGTCGCCTGCTGTTCGTGCCGCAGCACGCAGGCGCGCTCGCCGAAGATCGCACCGGCTCCCAACGTGGCGAGCGCGAACTCATCGCCGTCTGCGCGATATGTCACGCGCACCTCCCCGTGGCGCACGACATAAAGCCGCATATCCGTACGCGTGCCTTGCTTCAGTATCTCTTTGCCGGCTGCGACCCGCTTCACGCCCACGCTGGAGACGTATTCCTCGAGTTCGGCAGGTGTAAGCCTGCCGCGCAAGTCGAAGAGCCTCGCCACGAAGCCCCCGGCCGATCGGATCGCCACGTAGCTCGTCACGAACGCGCGCGCCGCTTCGTTGCCGGCGAGCTCGCTCTCGATTGCCGCACGGGGGATGAAGATCAGCTCCGCTTTCGACGATGCCCGGACAGACGCCTCGCTCCAGTGCTCGCGCAACATCGCTATTTCCGAAAACGCCTCACCGGCCTTTCGCACGCCGAGACTGGTCTCCTTACCGCTCTCTTCCGTAAACAGGCGCACGCTGCCCACGCGTACCACGAAGAGCCCCTCGCTGCGCTCCCCGCTACGGCATATCGTTTCGCCGAAACCGAACGAATGCCGCTCGGCAGCGCTTGCGAGCCGTTCGAGCTCCTCGCGCGTAAAGAGCGACAACGGCTCGACCGTGGAAAGAAAGTCAACCAATGATTGAACGTCGGCCGGCGCCGGTGCTTGCGCATCCATGGTGTTTTCCTGGCGCGCGCCGCTCAGCGCGCTTCGATGATATGTTCCTGCGCACGCGCGGCGAGCCACTCCTCACGCAGAATGCGCCGCACCTCCGACGCCACCTCCGCATCGAGCGTCGCCGGGCATTTCGCCGTAACCGAAAATATTTCGTAGAACGAACCATCAGGCGCAGCGAACGGGCCGATCAAATCGCCTGCCTTCGCATTGAAAATCTTCGCTTCGATTTCCGACTTCAGCGATCCGCGCAGCACCTTTCCGATCACACCGCCACGCTCGCGCGTATCGGCAATCGAATGCTCGCGCGCCATCTCGGCGAAGCTGTCGGGATCGTCGGCGAGAATCGACATCACCTCCCTCGCCTGCCCTTCCTCCGCGAGCACGATGTGACTCACCTCCACGCAATCGAACTTCGGCGAGTTGAGCTTGAAATAGGCTTGCACGGCGTCGTCATTGGTGATTTCTGCCAGCATCTTTTCCTGATAGAGCGTGTCGGTCACGTAGGCTTCGAATTCGTCGAGGCTCACGCCGAAGACATCGAGAAAGCGGTTCATGTCTGCCGCGCGGTGCAGGCCGCGCACGCGGCGGAACTGGTCCGCCCGCGCTTGAATCTCCTCGGTCGAGACGCGCATGCCAAGCTTTTTCGCGGCGATGACCGTGAGCCGATCGCGCACCTGCTGTTCGACAAGACCTTCGAATTGCCCATTGAGCTTCAGTACGCGAATGAAGTCGTCGGTGTCGACGACTTCATCATCGATTCGCACGATTGACGCCATCTCGGTCTCCCTTTCCTTTAGGCATTTGGAAGCATTTCAAACCATCTGATTGCGCGTCGCCTCACCCGGCTATCTGCCGGAAGGGGTCCAACGCAAAGTCGATCAGGCGACGCTCGCGCACCACGATTTCCGCAGTCGCCGTCATTCCATATCGAAGCGGATATTTCACGCCGCCGATGAGGTAGTCGGTGCGCGCCAGCGTTACGCGGCCTTCGTAGACCGGCTGCTTGGTCAGCACCGACGCCTTCGTGGCCGGCGAGATGTACTCGAGCGTTCCGTCGATGGCGCCGTAGCGCTGATACGGGAACGCATTGAACTTCAGCTTGACGCGTTGGCCTTCGCGCAAAAACGCTCGATCCTGCTCGGCGATTTCGATTTTCACCACAGGGCGGGCGTTCTCGGGTGCGATGCCGCCCAGCGGAGCATTGGCCTGAATCTTGTCGCCACGCTGCGTGGTCGTCACGTCGGTGACAACACCGGACACGGGCGCAAGCACGAGCAGGAAGTTGTCCTTATCGATGTTCTCGAACCGGATGCGCGCGGCGGCATCGGCCGTCAAGCGTGCGGTTTGTACCTGCAGGCGCAGCTTGTCTTCCGTGTTCGCGATCTCGCGCAGCGTCGCGTCGTACTCGATACGCAGCTTGGTCAGCGTCTCCGCGCTGCCTTCGAGCTGCGCTTTCGCCTGCGCGAAGTCATGGCTCGATTGCGCCTCCAATTGCGCGAGTTGCGCCTGGGCAATGCGAACGTTGTTGTCCGCTTGTTGGAGTGCGCTCTTTTTTTCCGCGACCTGGGTTTGCGACACGCCGCCGCCTCCGGGCAAGGCAAACAGCCGCGCGAATTTGTCAGCCTCCGACCGCGCCAGATCGCGCGCCTGCACGGCGTTCGCGAGGTTGCTGCGCGCAGCGTCGAGTTGCGCCTTCTGCGACTGGGCAAGCGTGCTGGTTCCCTCGGCGACGCGTATCGCGTGCAGATGCTCCTCGACGTCGATCTGCGCCTTCAACGCGTCGGCCTGTCGCTGCATCAACGCCTTCTTATCCGGAAACTGCCGCCATTCGCGCTCGGCATCTTCGAGCTTCAGGCGCGCATCGAGCGCATTCTTCGCCGCTTCGATCGCGCCGCGCGCGTTGATGCGGCCAATCACGTCGTCCTTCTTCACCGGCTGCCCTTCGGCGATGTAGATGTCGGCCAGCTCGCCGTCGACGGGGGCATAAATGCGCCGCACTTCCGACTCGGGTGCAAGCGCGCCGCCCGCCGTGACGAGCACATCGGCGTGACCAAAGAACGACCAGGCGAACGCCGTGACGATGAGCGCCGAGACAGCGAGCACGGCAGCCTCGACGAGGCGCCGCGGCTCTTCGGCCAGAATCGCAATACCCTCCGCGCCGTGATCTTCGAGCGCTTGGGCGAGCGGCGCAAGCGGTGGCGGCTCGCGACCGGTGCTCACTTTCCGCTCCTTTGTGTCGCCGCGACAAGTTCTTTCAACTCACGGCCGTGCGCCTGGAATGGGGGGGTGAAGAAACGGGCCGAGTTCAGCGCGTCGGTTGCGGCCTGCGCGTTACCGCCTCGCACATCGCCCAGGATTTCACGGTACCGGCTCACATCGTTGCGCACGGGTGCGAGGCCCGCTGCCAATCGCGGATAGCGCGAAGCGTAGTCATCGAGCAGCGCCGGCAGCGCGTCGAGCCGTTCCGGGTGCGCCCGATCGAGTGCCGCGGCGATCGCATTCTTCAGACGTTCCAGAGCCGCCACATACACTGAATCGTCGCTCTCCAATTGACGCAGATGGCTAAGCGAGTCCGCATAGCGTTCGCCGAATGCGGGCACGTACGACGTGATCTGGTCGAGCCTGCGTTGATGCCGGTCCGGGTCGCCGCTCCAGCGTGCGATGAGCGACTTGATGATGGGCTCGTCCCGATAGATTGCAATCGGCGCATCGGCGCCGCCACGCCTCTCCCAATAGGCTTCGAGCTCGCCAATCCAACCGATTTCGCCCACGAGCGGCGCGGCGTCGCTGTTGTGGCGCGCCAACTGCTTCATTTGCCCGGCGACCGCTTGGGCTCGATCGAACGCGTGCGCGTCGATCGCTGCGAGCCAGCGCGGCACCATCGCTTTGATCAATGCTTCCGCGCCCGGCGTTTTAACGGCGGCATCGTCCGGATGCTGCGCGAGATAGCCGTCGGCCAGTTGCGCGGCCGCTGCAAAATTGCCGTGCGCCATGAGCGCGTCGATGTCGCGCTGCGGGTTCGATCGAAAAGCGTACGCCGCTACAAACGTGCATAGAACCGCCACCGCGATGACCACGAAGTGGCGGACACGTCGCCTATCCGAAGCGCTCGACGTTCCGCCGCTTCCGATAGCAATGCCCAGTTCGTCGCAGAACGTCGCCACTTTCCCGCGCGGGCGCTGCGCTTCTCGTGACGGCGTCTCTCTCGTTGGCACGGTCTCACGGTTGACTTCATCCTCCTGTTCACGCATGGGGTCGACACAGAAGATATCGAGGAACGAGTGCGGTGCAGCGATGAATGTCGTTCTGTCCGTCTCTTCGAGCGGCGCAGCATCGGCATTCGGAAGCGCCGGCGCTTGATTGCCCGCTTGCTCGCCGGCCGCCACCGGCGGAAACAGCTTCGTCACGGTTCGATCGGCGGCGCTGTCGCGCTCGATGCTCACGCGATAGACGAAGTGGTTTCCGCCGAACGCGAGCCGCGCGCCGTCATGAAGCGTCACCGCGCGTTCTTCGAGACGAACGCCATCGACGAAGGTGCCGTTCGTGCTGCCGAGATCCTCGACAAAAGCCTCATCATGCTCGACGAACACGTGCGCGTGACGCCTCGATACGTAGTTGACCTGGTGCGGATAGGCGTCGCGATATCGCGCGAACGTTTCGTCTGCCTTACTGACAAGGAACGGAAAGCGCGTTACGACGATGGGCTCGAGGCCCAGATCGCTGCGCTCTGGGATCAGCGTCAGCACGATCGAACCGGCATCGCCCGGCGATCCGCTCTGCGCGCACGATGCAAAGCCGACACGATAGGCGAGCACCCCGGCGAAGCGAATCTCATCGCCTTCATGCAGCAGACTGGGTTTTTCCCGCACCTCGACGCCATTGATCGTCGTGCCATTCTTGCTGCCAAGATCGGCTATGTACGCTGCCCCGCGTTCGACGAATATCTTCGCGTGCCGGCGCGAAAGTTCGGCAACCACTTCGGCGCGTGCCTGCGCGAACGGCGGCTCGGCACGGCCGATCGCGAACAGATTGGTGCGAATGCGAATGTCCCCGAGTTCGGCATGCGACACCGGCTTCAGCACGACGTCTAAGCGCCCTGTGAGCGGCATCTCCGTTTCGGCAAGCGGGACATCGTCAGAAGCCATGGTTCGACACCTGCAGAGAGCGTCGGGCCGCCCGAATCTTTGGGTTCGTCGAGAAGCGGCGGTCGCAAAGCGGGGAACGTGAGAAAAAGTGTAGGCGACGTGGGACGGCAGTCAATCGGCGCCAACCGCCGGCGAGACAAGCAGCCGTCGCGTTTCTGCACGACGAAAGGCTTGACACCGACCGAGCGCGCCCATTGTTCATTCGAATCTCGTGCGCGCGGCGGCATCGTCGGTCGCAGCGTTGCGCGCGTTTTCGACGACTACGCCAGGCCAGCCGCCACCGATCGCTTTATAGAGCGTGACCGTATCGGCGAGGATCTGCTGATGGTTGGCGACCAACGCGAGTTCGGCCGAAGCGAGCGACCGCTCGGATTCGAGCACTTCGAGTTGCGACACCACCCCCTCCTTCAGTTGCGCTTCGATTTGTGCGGCCACCACGCGCAGATGTTCGTTCTGCTGCTCGAGTTCGATCCGTTGCTTCTTGTGTGCAGTCAGATTCACGAGCGCGGTTTCGACCTCTTCGAAAGCCGCGAACACCGTTTGCCGATACTGCTGCTCGGCCACTTCGCTTTGCGCCTCGGTCGTCTTGATGTGCGCTTTGACGCTCGGATCGAACATCGGAAGATTGATGCTCGGCAAGAAGCTGAACGTAAACGCCTTGAATAGATCGCTCAGCGCGAAGGCAGCCGTGCCTCCGCGACCGGTGAGACTCAGACTCGGCAACTGCGCGAGCTTGGCGGCGCCGATCTCGTCATAAGATTCAAGCACGCGATATTGCGCGGCGACGACGTCAGGCCTGCGCGCGAGCAGTTGTGCCGGCAAGCCCATCGGCACGTCCGGCAGCTTGACGCGCTCGCGCAAGTGGCCGACCGGTACCTTGAAGTCGCCGGCGGGCACGCCGACGAGCGTCGCGAGCGCGTTTTCCGCGACATCGCGCAGCCGGTGCAACTCGATGAGTTCGTTAGCGACGCCATTGACCTCGGCCTTCTGGCGCAGCACCTGGGTTTCCGGCAACGCGCCGTGAGCGAGCATCGATTGATCGATGGCGAGAATCCGTTGGTTCTTATCCAGTGTCTTTTGCTCTTCGTCGATCTGGTCGTCGAACTGAAGAATCTGAAAATAGGTGCTCGATACATTCGCGACGAGCGTCAGATAGCCCGCTCGCCAATCGGCTTCGGATGCGTGGTATTCGGCCTGCTGTGCTTGCACGCCTTTTTCGACCTTCCCCCAGATATCGATGTCCCAGTTGACCTGGGTGCCGAGATCGTAGGTCTTCGTCAGCCGCTGATGCGTGCTCTTCTCGAAGTCCGCGCCTGCGCCCGTGTTCAAGCTCGGCAGCGCACCCGCGCGCACCTCGCCGATCGCCGCGCCCGCCGCGTGTATGCGCGCGGCAAGCACCTTGATGTCGATGTTGCCCGCAATCGCCTTGTCGATGAGCGCGTCGAGATAGGTGTCGTCGAATGCGTGCCACCACTGCGGGTCGACGGTGTCGGAAGCGGACACCGCTTGCTGTGCGTGCGCCCATGTGGTTTTCTCGGGCGTGCCGGGGCGCTGGTAAGCCGGAGTCTTCAAATCCATGCAACCGGAGAGCGCGATTGCAAGGAGTATCGCCGACGCAGCGCTGATGGATCGCGCGCGCGCGCTGTTGCGAGAAATCGACGCATTAGCGGGACGTGATGAGGTTTTCACGATCAGCTCCAGTCAAGAGTGAGCAAGCGCGGCGCAGTGGCTAATCGAAGCGTTGGATCGGCAAAGAGAGGGCGCGGGTGCGGTCGTAGCGTCGCGGAATCGGCCGGCAAGCAGAGGCATGTGTTGCGCGATCCGCATCACATGCTGCATGCCTTATGCCAGTCGCAACGAACGCGCTGGCCCGCGGCGGGCACAGGCCGATGGACATTGGTGTTGGCGGGAATCGGAACGCTGCGGCGGAGCTGGCCGGTGCACGCTGCACGCGGACAGATGAAGGCCTGGGACCAACAGCTCGAACGTGAGCTGTTGGCGCCGGCCCGACACCGCTCTACTTGACGTAGACCGTGATCTTCTTCGAATAGACGGGCGGGTTCTGCGGAATGTGATCGGCATCGCCCAGCAACAACTGCAGCGTGTGCTTGCCGGGCGCCAGCTCGAGCGTGGTCTCGGTCTCGCCGCCGCCGAAGTGAAGATGGTTTCTGTCCGATGGAATCTTCTCGTTCATCGGCGGCAGGTCCGTGTCGATCAAGAGATGGTGATGGCCCGTATTCGGATAGCGCACGCCGGAAGGCGCGACGCCCATATTGCGAAGCCCGAACCAGATCCGAAAAGGCCTGCCGGCCGGCAAGACCTCGCCATCGTTCGGCCAGCCGATGTATGCAACGGCTTTACGATCGGCCGGTGTGTCGCCGCCGCCACCTTTCACGGTTACCGTGATCTTCTTCGAGTAAACAGGCGGGTTATGCGGGACGTGGTTGTTATCCCCCAAGAGCAGTTGAAGCGTGTGCTTGCCTGGCGGCAACTCGATACGTGCCTCGGATTCGCCGGCGCCGAAATGCAAATGGTTTCTGTCGGAAGGAATGGGCTGGTCCATCGGCGGCAGGTCCGCGTCGATGATGAGATGGTGATGCCCGACGTTGGGCTTGTCGACGCCCTTCGGGGACAAACCCATATTGCGCAGGCCCATGCGTATCCAGAATCCACCTTTGATGACGGCCCCGTCATGCGGCCAGATGATGTACTCCTCGGCGCCGGGCCGCGATTGCGTCGGGCCGGCAAACGAAAGTCGCGGCATGAGCGCGACAGCGCCGCAAGCGATGAGCACCGTTCTTCGACGCATGGTCATTCTCCCTGTCTATCCGAGCGAATTGCGGCCGACCGAATCGCCATGCGCTGGCGATTGGCCACATCCTCGCTTGAAGGCGCGTAGCGACACCGCGTGTTTGCGCACAGACTACGGGCGATATATCGAGCAAACACTAAGGTTCGTTTAGCGGCGAATGCGCCCGCTTGCCAGGACATCGCGGAGACGGTCCATGCGGCGAAGACTGATTCCTTTCTGCCTAACCGTGTTCATCGTTGCCATATGGACCGGGTGGACCGGGTGGCCCGGGCGGGTTTCTGCGGGCTTGTTGCCTCAGAACACTCAAGAGCAGTACGAGCTGACGTTCTGGGATTCGATCAAAGACAGCCGCAATGCCGGCGACTACGAGGCCTATCTGAAGGCCTACCCGAACGGCCGCTTCGTGCCGTTGGCGAAAGCGCGCATCGCGCAGTTGCGTACCGGCGCCTCGGGAACGCCAGCCGCGCCCGCGCGAACACCGGTGCCGCCGGCGTCGATGCCAGCGTCGGCCACCGCGCCCGCCGCGCATGCGGTGGCGCCCGCTGCCCAGCCTGCACCTGCACCTGCACCTGCACCTGCACCGAAGCCGGGTGCGTCGCCACCCATACGTTCGTCGTCCGCGGTCCACGAGATCCAGGATTGCGCCGCCTGTCCAACGTTGATCGCGATTACGCCGGGCAGCTTCACGATGGGCAACAACAAAGACGATCCATCGGAAAAGCCCGCGCATCCCGTTAGGATCGCCACCGCATACGCACTTGGAAAATACCCGGTGACCGTTGGGCAATGGAATGCATGCGTTGCCGCCGGCGCGTGCCAGCGTGTGCCGGACACATCGGACCCCGGGCCGAACGCGCCTATCCACAACGTCAGTTGGGACGACGCAGCGCAGTACGTGAAGTGGTTGACGAAGGCGAGCGGCAAGCGCTACCGGCTACCCACCGAGGCCGAGTGGGAATACGCAGCGCGCGGCGGCACGACGACACGCTACTGGTGGGGCGACGACATGATGAAAGGCAAGGTCAACTGCAAGGATTGCGGGCCGCCGTGGCGTGCCGAGGGACCCGATAACGTCGGGTCGTTCGCACCGAACCCGTTCGGTCTTTACGACATGGCTGGCGGCGTGTGGGAATGGGTCAGCGACTGCTGGCACAGCTCGTACAAGGGCGCGCCGACGGACGGACGATCGTGGGAGGATGCGTACTGCCAATCGCGCGTCATTCGAGGCGGCTCCTGGCTTGACGGTCAAGGCTACATGCTGACTTCGACGCGCTTCAAATACGACCAAAGCGTCCGTTATACGGCGAACGGATTTCGCGTGGCGCGCGACATGCCTTGAGCGCCACACGAGCACGTCACATTTCGGCTGTTACCGCAGTCCGCCACTCGCGACGATGTGCTCGCCTGTGAGCCACCGTGCGTCGTCCGATGCGAGGAACACCACGGCCGAAGCAATATCGTCCGGCTGCCCTACTCGGCCGAGCGGCGTCTGACTGACCACCTGGGTTTCGAAGTCGGAGCCGATCACGCCGGCGCTTTGCGAACCCTCGGTCACTACCATGCCGGGGTTGATAGCGTTGACGCGAATTTTTCTCGGCCCGAGTTCGCGTGCAAGCACGCCCGTGATCGCATCGACAGCGCCTTTCGTCCCGCTATACACGGCGCTCTCTGGCGGTGTAATGGTCGTCACGACCGAGCTGACGTTGATGATGCTCGCGCCTTCGCCGAGATGCTTCGCTGCGGCCTGCGTGGTGAGCAAAAGGCCGAGCACGTTCGTATCGAACTGCTTGCGGTAATGCGCTTCGGTGATGTCTGCGATCGGTGCGAATTCGTACACACCCGAATTGTTGACGAGGATATCGAGGCGGCCGTACGTTTTGATTGCTGCGTCGACGATCCCTTGTGCGTCGGAGGCCTTCGACACGTCGCCACCCACCGCAACGGCGTTGCCGCCGGCGGCTGCAATCGCGGACACGACGGCCTCCGCACCCGCCTTGCTGCTGGCGTAATTGACGACGACAGAAGCCCCTTCGGCAGCCAGTGCCTTTGCGATAGCCGCGCCGATACCTTTCGAGGCGCCCGTTACCACGGCCACCTTGCCTGCAAGCTTGCCCATTATGTTCACCCTCGCGTTAACTGCGCCATTGACCGGAACCGGCGTCGCACCTGCTCGTCAGGCGATCGACCGGCAACCACGCGAAATATAGAAGTCGGCACAGTTGCGATAAAGCGGCTTGGCGCGAATTGACTGGCGGGATTCCGCGAACAATGGCGGTTCGTTCGATTACCGCTCAGAGCGCGCCGTCACCCGGTTGTTGCCACCACGACACCCCAGCCGACCAGCAGCACTGCCTCGGCCCAGGGGAGCCATCGCGCCTGCGGGCGCATTTTTTCGAACATTATCCAGATCGACAGAGCGGCAATCCAGAGCACATTCATGACGCCGAACACGAATAACAATGCCATGAGCAGCCAACAACAGCCGACGCAATAGGCCCCATGGCGGCAACCCATGATCCAGGCACCGAGTGCGCCATCGCGCCATTCGGTCAGAATAAAGCCGAGCGGAGACGCACACTTGCCAAGGCACGCGTGCTTTAACGGTGTCAATTGAAAGAGCCCCGCGATGACCAGGAGCGTTCCCGCAAGCCATGGCGTTGCGCTCACCATCATCGGTGTAACCAGACGCGCTTCAAGCAGGCCCCACTGTGCGAGGGTCGCAAACAAGCTGAATGCCGCCCATACCGCCAGATATCCGAGAACGAATACGCTCGTGGGAAGGTACGGCGCTCGCTGTGCAAATCGGTTGCGGCTCACGAACGCAAAGCACAGCACCATCGGCACGATTGACGGTAGCATCATGGCGGCCATCATCGTGGCCCACATCGCCATCACCAGCAGCAAATCGATGGCATGCCAACCGGTCATGCGGGGCATGATAGCCATGGCCGCGCCGGCCTCCATGTGCGCCATGCCCCAACTCATGTACAACAGATAGGCCCACGCCAGCATCGCGGCGGACGAAAGCCCCGACAGGACGATTACGCCGTCCCGCACCGGCAGCCGCCGCATTGCGAACGAGCCCGCAAAACGGGACTCAAGCATGGTATGCGAATGCAGAATAGAAGCCGTTCCGGTCAGATATTTCCCGAGAGAAACCGTGGTCCGTGAAGCGGAAGCGCGTCGATTTCGCGATCGTCGCCGCGACGCCCGGCACCGGGGTGAACGGATGATTGCTGATGGTCACGTCGCCGCCATCCTGGCCGGCCAACGCTTCGATTTCCATATCGGCCACATTGGGTATTCGAAGGCTGCGACGCTTGCCGTCGAGTTGGTAGTCGATCGCGGCGGGCTTGACGCCCATCACTTCGCCGATCATCGGCCCCAGCGCGGATAGCGGACCGCCGACTTGACCGGAAAAGATTTTACCTAACGCCTGCTGCTGTTCCGGTGTCCCGCGTTCGTCGAGATAGAGGGCCACCTTCCACGGGTTTTGCAGCATGTGTCCTGGCGAATAGGCAAAAAGCGCGATGTTGAGACCGTCCAGCTTCAAGCCGGCGAACTCGCCTTCATCGATGTGCCAACCGATCAGCACGGCGCAGTCTCCGTCCGACGGCGGGCCGAGACAAACGCAAGTGCATGGGGCGTAGCAGTTACAGCTCTCGAAATACGTACCGGCAACCTTCCAGCTCTCGGCCATGGCATTGACCTCCTTCATGCGGACGCGGGCAAGTGTGAGCGCCTGTGGCATTCAGACATGGCGCATTGCCGCGCGTGAGTAGCGATTCGGCATCGCCCTGCCGGGCGAGCGAATCAAATCAAGTCTAGGTCGAAATGGCCGGCGGTGTGGAGCGTGTATCCGTCAAATAGGGTGATACGAGGGGTAAGGATGGAGCGCCTCGCCCTCAAATCAATCTTCGTACCATTCGGGTCTGACGCGCTCGTCAACGATATAGCGAGGGCGTGTCTATTGCCGCACTTCGATTGACGGCGACTCCGGGCGGGAGGTCGAATGCCAAAGAGCGCACGTCCCATGCGCGACGTGCGCCGTCAGAGAATGCGGCCCAATGCGTCGGCAAACCGAGCGACCGCGCCTTCGACGTCATGCAGCTTATCGAGCCCGAACAATCCGATGCGGAACGTCTTGAAGTCTTCAGGCTCGTCGCATTGCAACGGAACGCCGGCCGCAACCTGCAAGCCGACATCGGCAAATTTCTTGCCGGATCGTATGCCGTCGTCGTCGGTGTAGCTGACTACGACGCCCGGCGCCTGATAGCCTTGCGCAGCCACACTCTTGAACCCTTTGGCGACCAGGAGCGAACGAATGCGCTGGCCGAGTTCGAGCTGCTCCGCTCGCACCTTGTCGAAGCCGTATGCCTCGGTTTCCTTGATCACGTCGCGAAGGGTCGTGAGGCTGTCCGTAGGCATCGTCGCGTGATAAGCGTGTCCGCCGTTCTCATAGGCCTCCATGATCTGCAGCCATTTGCGCAGATCGCAGGCGAAGCTCGTGCTGGTCGTCGCCTCGATTCTTTCGCGGGCAAGCGGGCTCAGCATGACGAGTGCGCAGCAAGGCGAAGCGCTCCAGCCTTTTTGCGGCGCACTGATCAATACATCGACGCCCGTGGCTTGCATGTCGACCCAGACCGTGCCGGAGGCGATGCAGTCCAGAACGAACATGCCGCCCACAGCATGCGCGGCGTCCGCAACCGCGCGCAAATAGGTATCGGGCAGCATCATGCCGGAGGCGGTTTCGACATGCGGCGCGAAGACCAGATCCGGCTTCTTCTCCTTGATCGCCGCTACCACTTCGTCGATCGGCGCGGGCGCATAGGCGGCCTGCCTTCCTTGCTCGACGGGGCGCGCCTTCATGACGATCGATTCCGAAGGAATGCCTCCCATCTCGAAGATCTGCGACCAACGGAAGCTGAACCAGCCATTGCGAATGACCAGGCACTTCTTGCCCGTCGCAAACTGCCGGGCAACGGCTTCCATGCCAAAGGTGCCACTGCCCGGGACCACGACGACCGACTTCGCGTTGTAGACCCTTTTCAGTGCGGCGGATATGTCGCGCATGACACCTTGGAAGCGTTGCGACATGTGGTTGACGGAGCGGTCGGTGTAAACCACTGAATATTCGAGGAGCCCCTCGCGGTCGACATTGGGAAGTAAACCCGGCACGCTCGCCTCCGGTAAGCCATTAACAATACCCGCAGTATCTCTCACTTTCTCGCAGGCGGCTCGGGTCGGGTGACGGACGGCAACCTGCCCCTCGCACTCAAGCGTCCGCTCAATCGCGCCCATAACCGTACTGATCCACGCCGGTGACACATGACCATCCGCCGCTCTTTCAAAGCTTCGCCATTCGATCCCAAGGGGGTTCATCGCCAAACGCTTCAGTGAGGTAATCGACAAAGCGGCGCACTTTAAGCGGTATGCGTCGCGCGCTCGGATAAACCGCCTGGATCGCTAACTCAGTGGCACGGTAGGCCGGCAGCAGCGACACAAGTCCGCCCCGACGCAGGTGCTCGCCGAACACGAAGGTCGGACCGTACGCGATGCCGGCGCCGGCGAGCGCGGCGGCGAGAAGCATTTGCGTGTTGTTGGCGGCGATCCGGCAAGGTCCGTCGATGATATGCGCGCGGTTTCTCGCATCGAACAAGGTCCAGTCACCGGACGACACGGCCTCACTGAAGGCGAGTCGTGGCGCCCGCAGCAAGTCGCCAGGCTTGCGTGGCGTCCCATGCCGCTCAAGGTACGCGGGTGAGGCGCACACGACCATTCGACACGGCGCAAGCCGGCGTGTAACGAGTGCTGGATCCTGCAGCCGGCCGATCCGGATCGCAATGTCAACACCCGCTTCGATGAGGTCGACATAGCGGTCTCCGAGAAGCACTTCCACGTTCACTTGCGGATGGTCCTCTACATAGCGGGCAAGAACTTCGCCCAAATGCATCGCGCCGAACGTGACGGGCGCCGCGACGCGCAGAACGCCGCGCGCCGTACCCTGCGCATCGCTCGCTTCCCGGTTCGCGTCGTCGAACGCTTCGAGGATCTGCTTGCAGCGCTCATAGTAAGTCTGGCCAGCATCGGTCAAACTCAGGCGGCGCGTGGTTCGTTGGAGCAACCGCGCGTTCAGTTCGGACTCAATTGCGCTCACGTGCTTGCCGGCCATCGCCGCCGATAGCCCGAACCGCCGCGCCGCGGCAGCAAAGCTGCCTTCCTCCACTGCGGCGACGAACACCCCGAGACTCGTCAGTCGATCCATTGCGCCTCCCAATTCGATAGCGCCATTATCGACTGTCGCTACTGACGCCGCAATTATCAAATACAAGACAAGGATCTAATATCGACACGACTCATGAAGAAGGGGGCACCGCAATGGAAATCGAAACGAACGGCACGCGGATTCACATCAAGCAGCGGGGCAGCGGGGATTTGGCGCTCGTGTTCCTGCATTACTACGGCGGCTCGTCGCGAACCTGGGACCGGGTGGCAAACAAGTTGTCCGACCGGTATCGCATCGTTGCCATCGATCATCGAGGCTGGGGCGATTCCGAAGCACCTGCAGATGGCTACCGTATCGCTGATCTTGCTGCCGATGCCGAGGGCGTCATCGAAACGCTGGGATTGCAGCGCTACGTTCTCGTCGGTCACTCGATGGGCGGCAAGGTCGCGCAACTCATCGCATCGCGTCGGCCGCGCGGGCTCGAAGGCCTTGTGCTCGTTGCACCGTCGCCGCCATCGCCGATGCTTATCTCCGACGAGCAACGCGCGACATTGGCTGCTGCGTATCTGTCGCGCGAATCAGTCGAATTCGTCATCGACCGGGTGCTGACCGCGAAGCCGCTGGACGCCGACTGCCGCGAGCAAATCATAGAGGACAGTCTTAAGGCCGCGCCGCAAGCAAAGGCGGCGTGGCCGAACGTGGCTATGGGCGAAGACATTACCGCCGCGGTGGCGTCGATTGACGCCCCGACACTGGTCATCGCCGGAGAGCTAGATCAGGTGGATCGCGTCGCCACGCTGCAGGCCGAACTACTGCCCCGAATTCCGCAGGCCGCGATGCACATCCTGCCTGGAACCGGACACCTGTCGCCGCTCGAAGCGCCGGCGGAGGTGGCGCGGGTCATTGCGCATTTCGTCGCAGCTATCGAAGACAAGTCCGCCGTATGCACCGCACCCGACCAAGTCGCAATTGCTTTTGACGCTGCGTTGAACGCGGTCGATTTCGATGGCCAGACTCGACTCTGAACGTGACGCTACCCGATGGCCAGCCGCACGTGGAATTCAGTAGCCCGACGCGGGGGGCGAGGAAAAGGGCCGCGACGATCGATGGAGGCTACGCGTCTCGAATCCGCCCGGGTTGAACCGGGAATGCTGCCAGGCGCGGCGCCATCAACAGCTGCAAAGGAAAAACATCTTGAATACCCCGTCAATCATTACGGTCCCGGTCCTGCCATTTGGCATGGTCCATTGCCACCTGGTCATCGGTGAAACGGGCTGCGTCCTCGTCGACACCGGCACGCCGGGGTCCGAGGGGAAGATCGAGCGCGCCTTGAAAGAGAATGGTCGCGGTTTTCGCGATGTCACCTTGATTGTCATCACGCATGCCCATACGGACCATGCCGGATCGGCGGCCCGACTGCGTGAACTCACGGGCGCACCGATCCTCGCCCATGTGGGAGATCTGGACTACTACGAGCGGCGCAAGGAAATGACGTACTGCGTCGCCCATTAATCCGGAGTCTAGTAAAGTTCCTTTTCGGAGAAGAAGACGAACATGAAGAAGCGCTTTTCGGAACAGCAAATCACCGGGTTTCTGAAGGAAGCCGAGGCCGGTATGCCGGTCAAGGAACTGTGCAGGAAGCAAGCCTCCCAGTTGCCACGATGAGCGGCGTCTTCGCGCGTTCTTCCGCTGTCATGCGTCGTGCTCGCACGCCAAAGAGATGAACGCGACAGCCATTATCGTCGGCACGACAACGTCATACACCGAGCCGAAGGCTTGGCTTCCATAAGTCTGTGACATCCGTAAATCCTTTACCTACACAGCGATAACGAGATCGGTGTACTTCGACAGATGGCCGTCCGAAGTCACCAACCGCAACGGCTCCGACATCGCCTGTGCGACCAGAAGCCGGTCAAACGGGTCACGGTGAATGTCGGGCAGATTGCGAACCAGCGCACCGTGAACGGCCCGCACCGGCAGTTCAACGAAACCGCTTGCTTGAATCTCCGAGACAAGCAAATCGACATCGGCGTCCAGTTTGCCGAGACCGACCTTGATCGAAGCCTCCCAGATGCTCGCGCTGCTTACATAGACTTCGTCAGCTTCAAGGATCAGCTTGCGCGCCGCTTTAGTCAGCTTGCGGTCATCCATGACCGACCATAGGTAAACGTGTGTGTCGAGAAGCAGGCGCATCAACGACCCTCGAATGCTGCGACCACATCATCGGGCAGCGGGGCATCGAAGTCATCCGCGATGCGGATCTTGCCCTTGAGGCCACCGAACCGGCGCGTGACCTTCACACGTTCCATCGGCACCAGGCGGGCGGCCGGTTTGCCTGCCTTCGCGATGATGATTTCCTCGCCGCCCGCTGCGGCATCGACCAGCCGCGAAAACTGGGTTTTCGCCTCGTGAATATTGACCGTCCGCATAACCGCTCCTAGTGGACTAAGCCCATATTAGTCCATAGTTGTCCGTTGGTCAACATTCAGCCACCGGTCCATCGGCAATGGCGTGCGGCCACTTGAGCCCGTTGGGCGCTCAGATGACGCGCGCGACAATTGCGCCGAGGCGCGCCGGATCGCTGTCTACGATGCGCTTTACTGCCGACGGGGAGATCAAGCCGCGCAAGCCACGGATGGTATCCAGATCGACACCGCTCCTGCGGAGATTTACCGCAAACGTGCGCCTCGCCCCACTCGCTGAGCCATTCTCGATTCCGGCTTGATGATGCAAATGGCGGTAGATGGCTGTCAGGCCCTCACACGAGTAGCTGATCTTGCCGGTGGACGTGTGCCGCCGCGTGAAAAGGAAGGGCGTGGCAGCCGCCGCAAGAAACAGCGGGCCGTCGTTGTCGAGGCCACGGTACACCTGCGGCCTCGTCCTGGTGCCGTGCCCGCGCGCTAACCGCGAAGCGAGGTAGGCATCGAGCGAGTGCGTGATATATCGAGCTACCCAGTTGGGGGTCGCGCTCCTTGCCATTGAATCCGATCTCGGCGCGTAACGGGAGACGCCCGTCTTTCCTGTGATCCTCGGAAAATCCTATCGCCCGGCCGGTCGCGGCGATCAGGCAGTGAAACACGTTGATCCCTACGCTCATCGCCGTATCGATCGCCCCCTCACCGCTCCAACGCGCCGGCCGGCTCTGTCACGTCTTCCAACGACACAAGATACAGAGCATCGCGCAAGGCTCGATCAGCATCGACGCCAAGGACAGCAATATCGTGAAGAGGGCGAGCACCGCTCCCACCAGCCGCAAGGGCGGCCAGGACGCCAGGCGGTAGGAGTAGGCCGTGACTATCAACAACACCAGGGCCGCTGCGCCCAGGGCGAGGGCGAGCGCGAGCACCGACAGCTTCCGGTAGCGCTGCATGTGCATACTCTGTTCGCGGGCCGGTACGGCTCAGCGCCGGCGAGCTTCTTCATGAAGTCCTGGATGTGCATGGTGCCCTGCATTGCTTCTCCTCGCTCATGGAACAGATGCGCGCGTCATGGCGGACGCGCAGCGCACCCGCGAGATGGTGCCGCCCATCTGAATCACAAGGTCGAACGAAAAACACGAATCGCTACATCTGATAACTTTACCTATCACGATGGTTGCGTTTCTCCGCGGGCCGCAGGTGCCGCGGGTCCGTGACACCCGGCTCGAACGGCCGTTGCTGGACGCCCGCGACGGGCCATTCGCGACCCGCAACTGCCGGTCACGCTATCAGGAACCCTACGGCGGATAACTAAGTGGTGCGGTCATCCAAGCCAGCTTCTAGGCGGCAGCGATTCAGCTATCGCCGACGGACGGTAAAGCAGCCCAGATTTTTTTGCTCGTCGTGGCCAAGCCGTCCCGCCGCGCGAGAAAGACGCGCCGCGTATAACGGTAGACGAATTTGCAGACGGTACGCCCTGAGCCTGTCGTACTATTTCGAACTGAAAAAGCGAGACCGCATGCGCGCTGAGGTTCGCGTCAGTCGCAAGACGCTGATAACAGCGGCTAACACATGCCCTTGGGAGCGCTACGTAACAGCCGAGAAGCACAAAACAGCATAGGAGGCCAATAATCATGTCCCATGGATCACCGCGGCGCGGACCTTGCCTTGAGTCGGCTGGCACAACAAGCTATTATTCGAGCAAAACTCGGGATTCTATATCTTACACGTACAAATTCATTGAAGGGGAAAAATGCTAAACAAACTGGAGAGAGTTCAAATCGTCGGTCTCCACGGCGCGACAACGATCGATGCCCCAGTCGTTGATGGGACGTTAATTATTGTAGGCGAAAATGGTTCGGGAAAGACAACATTCCTTCGCATGGTATTTAATGCGCTCGCGGGTCGTTGGATTGCACTATCAGCCTTCAATTTTGATTATATGGTTTTGACCATTGGCGGTACCGATTTCAAAATCTCGAAGAAAGACATATTGGCTACTTCGAAATTCGATCGGCGCGCACTGTTTTCGATGCCTCCTCCCGTACGTCGCCGCTACGAGCATGCCTTGGAGCGTGGGTTAACGCCGGAAGAAGCTATGTATGAGGTCCAGCGATTTTACCGCCATGCCGATTTGTCTTCCGCTGACATGATGCGCCAAGTGGAGCTTTTTGAAGGGCGGCCTAAAGGTACAGCCAAGGAGTTGCAAGAACTTCGGCTCAAAATTCGCTCAGCTATTGATGCGCAGATCTTATATCTTCCAACTTATCGCCGCATCGAACGCGAGCTCGGAAGTATCTTCGAAGGCGTTGACACAGACGATATCAGAAAGGGGCGACTTCGCCATCGACAGGCAGAAAGTGGATCAACGTATATTGAGCTTGTCGAGTTTGGCATGAAGGATGTTGAACACGCCATCGAGCGAACGCTCGCAAACCTTAAGGAGTTTGCTCGAGAAAATCTTAATAGCCTTACGTTGCGCTATCTCGGCGATGTCGTGAATCGCGAGTATGAGCGCACTGACGTTAGTGAAATTACCAATGCATCTGAAGACACTATCCGGTCAGTGCTTAATCGCGTTCACGACACAATTTTAAATCAGTCAGATCGAGAGCATTTGTACAGCGTCATTACTTCCGCGCAATCAAAAAACGGCCCGGATGAGCATGCGAAAATTGTGTACCATTATTTTATTAAGCTTCTTCGCTTCCAGCAATCTCTTGAAGAGAAGGAAAAGAATATTGCGCAATTCTGCGAATTGTGTTCGCAGTATATCACGGACAAGAGATTTAAATACGATAGCAGCACCTTCTCGTTTGAGATCGTTCCGAAAGAGCCGCGCGCCGGACTCGATCACATTGATTTGAGCGAGCTGTCTTCAGGTGAAAAACAAATAGTTTCACTTTTCAGTCATGTCTATCTGTCAGATGTAAACAACTATCTCGTACTAATTGACGAGCCGGAACTGTCTCTTTCTGTACCTTGGCAACGCCGATTCTTGCTGGATATCTGGCAAGCGACATTCTGTTCGGGATTGATTGCAGTTACGCACTCTCCGTTTATCTATCAGAAGAACGCACTTAAACCATACGCTCACTCGATGGGCGAGTTCACCAAAAACTGAGAGATACAGTATGGGAATGCTAGAAGAACATAACGCGGCGTCGGAGACCGAGGAAGAGATCTACCATGAATTCTTGCTTTGGTACAAAAAGGACCGGAGGGAGGTTTACGCAATTATTGAAGGAGACGAAGATCCGGTCTTTTATCGAGGGATAATCGACGCTTTGTTGCCAGCAGGTTGGTCAGTACGGACAATTTCGGCCGGCAGCAAAATCAGAGTTATTGAAACGTTGAAAGCCTTTGATTGGAATCGTTTTCCTCCGAAGAGAGTTGGGTTTTTCGTGGATCGCGACCTTTCAACTTTTTTGGGAGGCGCGATTTCATCTGAACACGGCAACCTTTACGCTACAGACAAATACTCGATAGAAAACGAACTTGCGAACGAGCAAACGTTGCTCCGGTCTCTTCGTGAAGTTATGGGCGTCAATAAAATTTCAGCAGACGAGGAAGAAACTATAACTCACGCCTACTATAGAAATTTCAACACGTTTTCTGAAGCATTTTCTGTAATTATGTCACAGATAATCTGCTGGATGAGAGGAGGCAGGAGTCCCTGCCTGAAAAATATCGATCCGTCGGTGATGTTCAGATTTTCCGATGGAGTTCTTCAATTGAAAACCGAGTTCCTTTCAGACCGCGCACGCATTGAATATGCTTCCGGTCGCGTCAAGGAATGGCCCGACGAACAGACAGTTTTGGACGCCGCCTTGGAGGATTTTCGAAAGCAAGACGGGCCGCGATCGTTCGTCCGTGGAAAATATATTTTTTGGTTTTTTACGAAATCTATCTTGGAGTTCCACTCGAACATCACTAAATATTGCCCCGTTTATCCTGAACCACCTAAAATAAAAGTGGCACTAGGTCCAAAAAACTCAATGGCTGTCCTGGCTGGAAAAGCCCGATGCTGGGATTCTCTACGCCATTTCTTGGAGGAAAATTTCGTTTCATACGTCGCTACACACAGCTAATCATTAACCCCGTACTCTAACCACTCGTACACTGCCAAACATCGGTGGCCCGCTTTAAGGGCCTCCGGGTACCTATCGCCGACTGCGGGCTATGGCCAAATTGTGTGCGTAGTTCCTCTGTCGGGTTCCGGAGTATTACTGCCGTTCCAACGGCAAGCTTTCGCGCTCACTGAACGGCAGGTTGTGGCCGCGATCGGTCCGATGAAGCTGCGGAGAACGGCCGCAATGCAGCACAGCTCGCGTCCGGCAGCACGCGGTAGAGTCGAGATGTGGCGCGGTAGCGGTAGGCTCGGTTTGTCTGTTGCCGCCCCTTTCGTCCGGCGGTGCCCGAGTAACCTTGCCCTAACCCCGTTTCCACATCCCGCTCATCGAACCCAGCGTG
>NZ_PNYB01000018.1 GCF_002879855.1 Trinickia soli
CCAACACACACCCCTGCAACGACGCCGCCAAAGCAGCTGCCGCCGCGGCCGCCAGCGTTCCCCGTACGATCGTCTTCATGACGCGATCTGCCTTCATCAACGAATCCCCTTCGAAGTCAATCTTCGCCGAGCAACATGGCATCGATGCCGTCGCACAGGCAGTGAATAATCAACACGTGCACTTCGCGAATCCGCGCCATCCGCTGCGACGGCACGCAAATCTGTATGTCGGTGTCAGCCAGCGCTTCGGCCACTCTCGCGCCGCCGCCCTCGCCCGTCAACGCAATCACGACCATCTCGCGCTCATGCGCTTCGACGATCGCTCCAAGCAAATCAGGCTCGTCGCCGCCCGCCGCAATGACGAGCAACACGTCGCCCGCGTGCCCCAGCGCACGCAGTTGCCGCGCGTACACCGTATCGAACGCACCGCCCGCACTCAACGCCGTCAACACGGTGGAGTCGGCCGTGAGCGCAATGGCCGGCAAGCTCGGACGCTCGCGCTCGAAACCGGCGATCAGCTGCGCGGCGAATCGCTGCGCGTCCGCCGCACCCGCGCCGTTGCCGCACGCGAAAATCCGATTGCCGTTCGCCAGCGCACCGAACATCGTGTCGATGGCTGCCGCGATCGGCATCGATAAGGCGTCGAGCGCCTCGAGTTTCAATGCCGCGCTTTCGCGAAAATGCTGTTGAATTCGTTCGACTGACATCGGTTCTCTTTTCTGCCGGCCCCGCCCATTGCGGCCGGTCGTCAGCGCGCAAGTTTACCGTACTGGCCCACTGCCTCCGCACGTTATTCCGGCACTAGCTGCCGTCCTCGCGAAACGCGTCGCGCAACCAGACGAGCCGCCGCCCTTCGAAAACAACCGCGTCGAACCGGCAAACACTCGCACCGGCACCGCGCGTGACCAAAAAATACCGCGCCGCCAGCAAGATGCGCTGCCGCTTGCTCGGCCCGATACTCGCCGCAGCCCCGCCATAACGGCCACCGGAGCGCGCTCGCACTTCGACAAAAACCAGCATGCCGTCACGATCGCGCATGACAAGGTCGATCTCCCCGCCCCGGCACGTCACGTTGCGCGCGACAAGGCGCAGCCGCTGCCGCCGCAGGAAATCGAGCGCCAGCCCCTCGTATTGCGCTCCGACGCGTTTCGACCCGCGCCGCCCGGAAAAGTTGTCCGCAGCGTCGTACCGACTTTGGCCCTGCAGCCGCGGCGCCTGCTCGCGGGCCGTGGCCGCCTGCCTCGCGTGGCACAATGGCGGCCTTCCCTCGCTACCTGGCGTTTCTCGCTTCATGTCCGATCTCCTCGATCTTGCGCAGCGGCAGCAGTACCCCGCCGCCACGCTCTACGTCATTGCAACGCCGATCGGCAATGCCGCCGACATCACCCTGCGCGCGCTACACGTGCTCGGTCTCGTCGATCGCATCGCCGCCGAAGACACACGCAATACGGGGCAGTTGCTCGGGCTCTACGGGATCTCGAAGCCGCTCGTTGCCGTGCATGAGCACAACGAGCGCGAAGCGGCCGGACGCATCGTCGATCACCTGCGAGCCGGAGAGCGCGTCGCCTATGTCTCCGACGCCGGCACGCCCGGCGTGTCAGACCCAGGCGCCAAGCTTGTCGACGCCGTGCGCGAAGCCGGCTTCGCCGTCGTGCCGCTTCCCGGTGCAAGCGCGGTAACGACCGCCATCTCGGCTGCGGGAGACTTCGTCGGCTCGTTCTCGTTCCTCGGCTTTTTGCCGACGAAAGCCAAACAACGCGCGACCCATTTGCAGCAGATCGCTGCCCACCCGCATGCAATGGTGTTTTACGAAGCCCCGCATCGCATCGTCGAAACCGTGCAAGCGTTGGCCGATACGCTCGGCGGCGACCGGCAATTGCTCATTGCGCGCGAACTGACAAAACTACATGAGGCCATTCATCGCTGCACCCTGGCCGAAGGGCCAACGTGGCTGGCCGCCGATCCGAATCGGCAACGCGGGGAGTTCGTGCTTGTCGTGCAGGGCGCGCCCGCGCAGGGGCAGGAAGATGAAGCCGCGCATGACGCGCTCCTTTCGTTGCTGTTGGAGGAAGTGTCCGTCAGCAGCGCGGCCCGCTTGGCGGCTGCGATTACAGGGGCGTCGCGCAATCTGCTTTACACGCGAGCGTTGGAGTTGGCGAAGCGGGAGGGATAAGCGGCGAGGAACGAAAGCAGGAAGCGCGGCGCCGCATCATGCCGGCGCCATAGTTAGGACTCCTGAATATCCTCACCTGAACAAAAACGGCGCCCCGAAAAGGGACGCCGCCATCGATCCATCAAGAGCCTTCAAGAGCCTTCAAGAGCCTTCAAGAGCCTTCAAGAGCCTTCAAGAGCCTTCACACAACACAGCGGGTATCAGTTGCCCGCATCCTTGCCCGCATTGCTAGCCAATACTTCCGCACGCTCCGCACGCGCTTCTTCCTGCGACAGCCCTTCGATCTGCACGCGAGCCGTACCCGCATGCGCCAAGCCGAGCAGCTTTGCCGCCGCATAAGACAAGTCGATCACGCGCCCACGCACGTACGGCCCGCGATCGTTGATCTTGACCACCACGGACTTGTGGTTCGACGTATTCGTCACGCGCACGTACGAAGCGAGCGGCAGCGTCTTGTGCGCGGCCGTCATCGCATTCATGTCGTAACGTTCGCCGCTGGCCGTCTTGCGGCCCACGAAATGCCGCCCGTACCACGAGGCGCGGCCCACTTGCTTGAAATCGGATACGTCGGGCGTGCCGTCGTCGATTGGCTGCGCGTTGGCAAGCGATTGGTCGTGCCCGGCAGGAAGCGGCGCCGCGCTCCCAAATGCAACCGGTGCGTTCGCCGCCTGCGCTACGGCGGGAATGGCGCTTGCGCTCCCTGTCTGCGTCGGCTGGACCGCGCAACCCGTGAAGGCGGTCACGACAAAAAGCATCCCCAGCGATCGATACCATCGATGTTTCATATGATGTTTCGCCAATCTGTCGAGCCGATCTGTGATGGATGTTTCGCATCGCGGTACGGCTCGGGCGATCGAGCACGGCACAGCACGCACGCCTTGAAGCGTGTGCAGCGGTACAGCACTCGGCTGCGGCCACGTTCGGCCGCATACAGCCCGGTTGGTGTTCACGTCTGGTGCGGCTGTCCCCGTCAGCTTGACCAGACCCCAAACGCCGCCATCGAACATGGCTATCACGTTCTTGCGCGCCCGCAGGCACGAGGAACGGCGGCGTAGGCTCACCCAGCGGTACGGCCGACAGGCCGTGTCAGGCGCGTGGCGCCTGGCTGGGTAAGACGTGTGCGTCGAACTTCATCGACACAGAAACGAAGCCGCTCACCGCGACTTCGGACTTCAATTGACAGCGACCGGCATGCGTTAGTTCGAGCAAGGGCCGAATCGCCAGTAGAGCAGCGCAGGACTCACCCCGCGCAAAGTGCAGCCGCATTATAGCAGAAAGGGAAGGCAATCCCGGGCGCCAGGCTCGGGCCGTCATTGATTCTCCCTATGGACGCAACAATGCGCATTGGAAAGCGGCCATCGTGGCCATTCGGCCATGCAGCGCCGGCGCGAGCCGGCTGGTACCATCTTTCTTTTTGCAGCCAGCGCTCCCGCCGATGAAGGTCTTCGTTATTCCCGTCACGCCGTTTCAGCAAAACTGCTCGCTCCTGATCTGCGAAGCGACGCAGCGGGCAGCCGTCGTCGATCCGGGCGGCGATCTCGAACTGGTCGAGCGCGCCGTCGCAGAGAACGGCGCCACCGTCGAGAAAATCCTGCTCACGCACGGCCACGTCGATCACTGCGCCGGCGCAAAAACGCTGGCCACGCATTACGGCGTCCCCATCGAAGGCCCGCACCAGGACGAGCGCTTCTGGATCGAGAAGCTGCCCGACCAAAGCGTGCGCTTCGGCTTTCCCGCGGCGCAAGCGTTCGAGCCCGATCGCTGGCTCGTCGAAGGCGATACGGTCCGCTTCGGCGAAGAAACCCTGGACGTTTATCACTGTCCAGGCCACACGCCCGGCCATGTCGTCTTCGTCAGCGCGAAGCATCGGATCGCGTTCGTCGGCGACGTCCTGTTCGCGGGCTCGATCGGTCGCACCGATTTCCCGCGCGGCAATCACGCCGATCTGATCAACTCGATTCGCACGAAACTCTGGCCGCTCGGCGACGACATCACGTTCGTCCCCGGTCACGGCCCCACGTCGACGTTCGGCGAGGAGCGGCGCACGAATCCCTATGTCGCAGACGGAGTGAGCGCATGACGGGCGAAATCTATGTCAGTACCGACATCGAGGCCGACGGCCCGATCCCGGGCCCGCATTCGATGCTGAGCTTCGCGTCGGCGGCCTACACCGACGACAAGCAGTTGATCGGCACGTTTTCGGCGAATCTGGAAACGCTGCCCGGCGCGCAAGCGCACCCTGTGCAGGAAGCCTGGTGGAAAACGCAGCCGCAAGCGTGGGCCGCGTGCCGCTCGGATCTGCGGCGCCCCGAGGAAGCTCTCGTCGCCTACGTCGAATGGGTCGAAGCCCTGCCGGGCAAGCCCGTGTTCGTCGGCATGCCGGCCGGCTTCGATTTCACGTTCATGTTTTGGTACATGATGCGCTTTACGGGGCGCTGTCCGTTTTCCTGGTCGGCGCTCGACGTGAAAACGCTCGCCTTCGCCATGACGGGGCTGCCCTATCGCAAGTGCATCAAGCCGCGCATGCCGAAGCATTGGTTCGACGATCACCCGCACACGCACGTGGCGCTAGACGACGCCATCGAGCAAGGCGCACTCTTTTGCAACATGCTCAAGGACTTACGCGTGATGCAACGGACATCGGCCGCCGCTGCCGAAGCGAGGCAGCGCAGCAGCGAGGTGGATGCGCAGCCGTTAGGACAAATCGACACCGAGAGCCCGCCAAATTAGGGAAATTCCCTCGCTCGTCCGCAGTCCGATTGCCTTTTATTTCTTCCGCCACTAATATCAAACGCAATGGCTGTCGGAAAGGAGGCGCGGATGTCACTCGATACGTTTTCGCAGAAAATCCTGCGCCTGTTGCAGCTCGATGCCCGACGCTCCGTCCAGGAAATCTCCGAGCAAGTCGGGCTCTCAAGCACGCCGTGCTGGCGGCGCATCAAGGACATGGAGCAATCGGGCGTCATTCAACGCTATACGGCGTTGCTCGATCGCGAAAAGCTCGGGCTGCATGTGTGCGCCCTCGCCCATATCCACCTGATGCGGCACACGGAGGGCGGCGTCGAGCAATTCGAACGCGAAATCTCCACCTGCCCCGAAGTGACCGAGTGCTATAGCACCACGGGCGAAGCCGATTACATTCTGAAAATCGTCGCGCCCGACATCAAAGCCTACGACGCGTTTCTCCACGATCGCATCTTCAAAATCCCCGCCGTCTCACAAGTACGCACGAGCGTCGTGCTGCGCGAAGTCAAATTTGATACGCAGTTGCCGCTCTGAAGCCACGCCTCGGCGTGTTTGCGCCCGGCTCGCTTAGGCGTGCCTCGGACTCGCAGCATCTGCCTTCACCGGCACAAGCTGTCGTTGCAGCGTGACGTTGCGCGCCCCAAGTCGTGCCTTGAGCTGATCCATGTCGATACGACCGACCAGATCCGCATCGTGTTCGCGATCGGCCAATCGATCCGCCGACAACGTGATGTCGACGTCGAGCCCCGTGCTCAGGTAATGAACATTGAGGTTCGCTGCGCGCAGTCCGTATTTCGCCAGTTCGGCGTCGACGAGCGCGGCCACGGCCACGCGGGTCGGCAAGCGCGCCGGCGGATGTGCAATCGCGTCGTTTTCGGGATCGACGTGAATCAGTGCATCGAGTACGCGTTTGTCGGTCATGACGCGTGCGCGCGCCGATTCCGCAATGTAGTGCCCCTCGGATACCGAGATCAGCGGGTCGACGAGGATATGCGCGTCGACGAGCGCAAGGTCGCCCATTTTGCGCGTGCGCAACTCATGGACATCGCGCACGCCCGCCGTCGCCATCAACAGCTTGTGGATATCGGCCGTCGCCGTTTCGTCGAGCGCCCGGTCGGACAGGTCTTGCAGCGCATCCCAGCCGAACACCCAACCCATGCGCGCCACGAGGAAGCCGACGATCGCCGCGGCGATCGGATCGAGCAGGCGCACGCCGAACAAGCTTCCCACGATACCGACTGCAACCACGAGCGACGATGCGGCGTCGGAGCGCGCATGCCATGCGTTCGCGATCAGCATGGCCGAACGCACTTTCTGGGCTTGTCGCAGCATGTACCGAAACAGCGACTCCTTCGACACGAGCACGAGCACGGCCACGACAAGCGCACTGACATGGACGGCCGGAATGTTGTCCATATTCGCGAGCCGCGTGCCGGCGCGCCACAGCATGCCGATACCGACGGCGACAAGTAGCCCGCCGAGAAACAGCGACGCAACGGTCTCGTACCGGCCATGCCCGTAGTTGTGATCGGCGTCGGGTTGTTCCGCGCTGGCCCGGTTCGCAATCAGCACGATGAAATCGGAAATCAGATCCGCGAGCGAATGGATGCCGTCGGCAATAAGGGCCTGGGAATGCGCGAAGACACCGATCGCGACCTGCAAGCACATCAGGACAAGGTTCAGCGCGACGCTCACAAACGTGCTTTTGCGCGCGACGGCTTGTTTTTGGGCGGATTCGAGTTCGGCAGCGTGGGAATGCATCGGGAAGGTAAGCCACAGCGTTGTCTATCGCGATTCTACCAAGCCGAACGCCCGAGCGCTGTCGCCGCCTGCACCTTTCTTCTTTCAAATCATGGCGTTATGAGAACGCAACCCATTCTTATTGCGACTTGCGTCCTCACTGTGTCTACTGCTTTCGGTGAAGCAGGGACGAGGATTTTCAATCGATACATTAGACAAATAAAAACCGCGCACCCTGAGGGGTAACGCGGTTCTATCCGGCTCGTGCAAACCATGACGTCGAGATCGACGCTGATCGCACACTAAGCGGTCTATTGCCGATTAGTTACTTAATCAGGAACTGTTCGCGATCCTGACCAGCAATCCAACGGGGCGGCTTGCCGCGGCCCGACCACGTGCTGCCGCTCGCGGGATCGCGATATTTCGGCGCAACGCCGGCGCGAGGACGACCACCCTTGCCCAACTTGCCACGACCGCCGCCGAGTTCGGCGAGGGTAATGCCGTAGTCAGCCATTTTCTGTTTGATCTCGTTCAGCACTTCGGCGTATTCCTTCGCCTTCGCCTCTTCGATCTGCTTCTCCAGCTTCTCTCGTTGAGCGAGAAGTTCCTTGTAAGAAGACATACAATCCCTTGTGGTTTCGATAAATGGCGCCGATCTCATGCCGGGTATTGCCATCTGAATGCGTGGTGCCTCGGATATTTCGGAAGCGAGATTAGCACAAAAGGCCGGCAAACGAAAAGCCCGAAAAGACGATCAGGGAAAAAAGATTCTCATTGTTTGTTTCACTCATTCGTCATCGCGATCAGCTTGTCTCGAATTACCCAATGCAAGTGCTCTCGTATTTTCCAGTCCAATGGGAACCGTCGGTGGCCGCAACTTTCAATTCGTGAAACGGGTAACGAACAGGCGGCAAAAAGTTCTCACAGCATGAAAGGATGCTGCACCAGCGCGGCTATCCGCGGGGTGCGTCGATCGACAGCGTCGCGTGCGATCGGCGCTTTCCCTATCGGGAAAAACGCTTTCCGGCTAATCGGCGTGATCTGCTATGCAACTCGCCAGCGCCCGTTCCAGCGCTGACATATCAGGTTTTGCCGAATCGAACGGATAGCGTCGCCGTTGGCCGTCTACTCTTAAATCGGCCCCGTATCGGTCGACGCCGGCCAATCGCACTAACGCCGGACGTCTTACATGCCGGTCGAAGTATTCGATCAGTGCAGTTTCGTCTTCGTCGCTCAACGGCTCGAGCGGGTCCAGTTCTTCCGCATCGAGCCAGCCCATTGCGCCGAAGCCGCCGATGTATCGCATTCGCTCGATTTCCAGCACGCGAAACGAAAAATCGCCGAGCGCAAGATAGCGCTCGGCGTCGGGGTGATAGCGCAAATAGCGGCGCACCAGGGACGGTTCCAACCCGCCCGGCACGAATTGGCCCAGAAGCGTCAGCCGCTCGCCGTTCAGCACGTCGTCGTTCGCTGGCGAATCGACGACAAGAAAGCCGGAGCGCCGATCGGCTTCGAGATTGCGCGCGTGCTCAGCCAGGCGGCTCACGAGCACGACCGGCCGGTGCCGGGCATCGGGAGCGAACGGAAGTGCCGTCGGATACGGGAATCCGAGCGGATCCCGTGAGTGCGTCGCCAGAGCCCCGACCCGCTTGCGGTGCAACAGATGCAACGGCGCGTGTGCCGAAATGTTCATCGCGTGTGTCCCGGTCCCGCACCATGTTCAGGTTTCAGCGCGGTGCAAGACCCTCCGTTAGAATCGTTAGGTTGCATCCATCTTAGCGCTCGCGCGCGCCAATACTTCGCCTGCCCGCGCACTCTCGCCCTTTTTTGCCGTTTTCGCCCTTTTTCGCCCTTTTTCGGTTCTCATTCGCGCCCGTGTCGCATACCAGTTCATCGCAGTCCTGCGCCGTCCCAGCGGCCCACCGCGATCTCCCTCCCGCCGCGCGTCAACGCGCACGCTACGCCACCATGGCGCTGTTCTTCATCGCCGGCATGGCTTACGCGTCGTGGGGCGTGCATGTGCCGACCGTGCGCGACAAGTTTCACCTCGACCCCGCGGCGCTGTCGCTCGCGCTGTTCGTTCTGACCGGCGGCTCGATCGCTGCCACCGTCACCAACGCGAAGTGGATCGCACGCGTCGGCACGCGCCGCGCCTGTCTCGTCGGCGGGCTCGTCATGGCGGGCGGCATGGCGTTGATTTTAGTCGCGCCGACCTACGCCGTGCTGTTGCCGGTGCTCGCCGTATTCGGCGCAGGAATGGCGACGATGGACGTGGCGATGAACGCGGAAGCCAGCGCCGTCGAACAAGCGCTCGGGCGGCCCATCATGTCTTCGCTGCATGGCATGTTCAGCATCGGCGGGATGATCGGCGCAGGCGCAGGCGGCCTTGCGCTCGCGCACGGCATGACCGGCGCGCTGCACCTGCTGCTGGCCGCGCTCGTCTGCGTCGTCGTGCTCGCGCTCAGTTGCCCGGCCGTGTTGCCGCAGGTGCCGCACGCGGAGAGCCATCACGGCGAGGCGGGCGCCAGCCGCTGGCGTTCGCCCGTCTTGTGGGCGCTCGGGGCCGTTGCGCTCATCGCGCTCATTGCCGAAGGCGCCATGTACGATTGGGCCGCCGTCTACATGCGCGATGTCGTGCATTCGACGCCGGCGTTCGCCAGCGCCGGCTATGCGGCATTCACGGGTGCGATGGCGGCCGGACGATTTGCCGGCGACGCCGTGCGGGCGCGCTTCGGCGCCGTGCAGCTCGTGCTGGCTAGCGCCTCGATCGCCTGTGCGGGCATGGTCGGCGCCCTCGTGCTGCCATTTTCGATTACGGCGCTCGTCGGGTTCGCGATGATGGGCGTCGGGCTCGCGAACATGATGCCCGTGCTGTTCGCCGCGGCCATGCGCGTGCGCGGCATTCATGCCGCCGTCGGGCTGGCGCACGTCGCGAGCATCGCTTATGTCGGTTTGCTGTTCGGGCCCGTCTTGATCGGCGGCGTTGCGCAGGCGACGAATCTTTCGGTCGGGCTGTCGGTCGTTGCGCTCTGTGCGGCGCTCGTCGCGGTCATCGGGCCGCGCGTGCTGAAACGGCTCGGCGTTTGAATGCAGTGCCGCCGCCGTTGGCGATAGATACCCCACAATACAAAGGGGCGCGCACGCTGTTCGCGTACACGCCCCTTCCACCTTTCTCTGCGGCAGCCGGCTACGCTGGCGCGCCGGCCGCACATCGATCGGTCAAGCCGATTACATCGCCACTTCGTTCAGCAGCGTCTTCTTGCCGGCCTTGTAGTTGTACAGCGAGATCACGCCGTGCTTCAGGTCGCCGTGTGCGTCGAACTGCGTTTCGCCGATCACGCCCTTGTAGTCCGTCGACGGCAAAGCCGCGAGGATCTTCGCCGGATCGGTCGAGTTCGCGCGCTTCATCGCGTCGACGATGATGTAGACGGCGTCATACGTGAACGGTGCGTAAATCTGGATCGGCACACCGAAACGCGCCTTGTACTTGGCTTCGAACTCCTGGCCAGCCTTGCCCATCTTCTCGAGCGAGCGGCCCGCTTCCGAACAGACGACGTTATCGGTCGCATCGCCAGCCAGCGTGGAGAGCTGATCGGTACAGACGCCGTCACCCGCGAGGATCTTCGCCTTGATGCCGAGCTGCTTCGCTTGCTTGGCGAACGGGCCGCCGGTGGCATCCATGCCGCCGTACATGATCGCGTCGGGGCCTTCGCCCTTGATCTTCGTCAGAATCGCGCGGAAGTCGACCGCCTTGTCGTTCGTCGCGTCATGCGAGAGGACGGTCATGCCGAGCGACTTCGCGGTCTTTTCGAATTCGTTCGCCAAGCCTTGGCCGTAAGCCGTGGCGTCGTCGACGATCGCGACCTTCTTCAGATTCAAAGTCTTAGCTGCGTAGTTTGCGAGAGCCGGGCCTTGCTGCGCATCGGTCGCCACGACGCGGAACGTCGTCTTGAAGCCTTGCAGCGTGTATTGGGGGTTCGTTGCCGACGGCGAGATCTGCGCGATGCCCGCATCGCTGTAGATCTTCGAAGCCGGGATCGTCGTACCGGAGTTCAAGTGCCCAACCACTGCCACAACCTTGTCATCGACAAGCTTCTGCGCAACCTGCGTAGCCGTACGCGGGTCAGCCGCGTCGTCTTGCGCGTCCAGTTGCAGCGTGACCTTCTGGCCGCCGATCACGAGACCCTTCTTGTTGATTTCCTCGACGGCGAGGCGCGCACCGTTTTCGTTGTCCTTGCCGAGGTGGGCGATCTGGCCAGTCAGCGGCGCGACGTGGCCGATTTTGACGATTTCATCAGCTGCTGCGCCCGTTGCCATCGTCGCAGCCAACATCGCAGCCGCGCTGATCGGCAACAGTTTTTGCATCTTGCTATTCATGTAAGTCTCCGGTTTTCGGTCCCAAAAACGACGTGATCGCCCTAATCCCCGCCTTCCTCTTGTCTGTGCCGAAGGGGCAATTACGCCGGATGCATCGTCATGCACTTGGTCGGGCACGCGAGCGGACCTGTTCGTGACAAGCCGCGCCTTCGTGCTGCGCGCAAGTGTAGGGCAACAAATTAAAGTTGGGGGCTTTTTTGAGAAACTGGGAAGACTACTAATAGCGCCGAGCGCAGAAAAGTTCTGGCAAAAACCCATCTCCCGCCCGGAAACGCAATAGGCATGCGGGTTTTCGCGTAGTCGCCCTGCACGGCGATCACGCGGCGCCCTTCATAAATTCGTGGCAAAAATCGCCTAACACATTGATCGCGATCAAAAATAACGTTTAGCGCGGCATGCAAACGGCATTCAGTTGCCATGACTACCGAGGCGCTTATACAGCCTCTCGTAGACTGTTTATTCGAATGTCGGCAAACGCGGCACCTGGCCGGAAAGAGCCCGCCATTCGGCATCGAGCGCGCCGACGATCTCCGCGGCACCGCAGCCGGGCCGCCGATTGCGAATCAGCGGCGCGCCCTGGCCCGCCCAAAGCGAGAGGTAATCGCCGCGATCGGAGCGGGCCGCGGTTTGCCGCAACTCCTGCGTCAGCGCGTTTTGCACGGGATAGGGCGCAACGCGCGCGGGCTCCGCCTCGAGGCGGTCCATCAACCGATTGCGAATGCCGCGTGCATAGCGGCCTGTGATCGCACGCGTGACGCTCGTCGCGGTGTCTGCGCTGGCGGCGAGCCGCTGCTTCCAGTCCGCGGCGGCACTGCTTTCGGCGCATGCGAGGAACACGGTGCCGAGTTGCGCGGCCTGCGCGCCCAGTGCGAGCGCCGCTGCGATCCCGCGCCCGTCCATGATGCCGCCCGCCGCGATGACCGGGATCTCGAGCGCGTCCACCAGTTGCGGCACGAGGGCCATCGTGCCGATCAGCGGATTGGTTTGCGCATCGATGAACGTGCCGCGATGCCCGCCCGCCTCGGCGCCTTGCGCGCAGACGGCGTCGGCGCCGGCGTCGCGCCACGCGAGGCCTTCGGCGACATGGGTCGCCGTGCCGATCACATAGCTGCCGGCCGCTTTGAGGCGCTCGACGTCGGGCGCGTCGAGCACGCCGAACGTGAAGCTGACGACGGGCACGCGCAGCGCGATCGCTTGTTCCAGTTGTTCGCGAAACGCTGGCGCATAGCGCTCGGGCGTACGGCCCGGCGGCAAACCGAGTTCCGCGCGCAACGGGTCGATGGCGTCGAGCGCGCGACGGACCGTGGCGTCGTCGGGCGTGGCCGCGCTCGGCATGAAAAGATTGATGCCGAACGCGCGCGAGGTCGCTGCGCGAATCTGCGCCACTTCGGCGGCCAGCTTGTCCGGCGCCATCGCCCCGGCGCCCAACATGCCGAGCGCACCGGCGTTGCTGGTCGCAATCACCATCGCGGGCGTCGTCGCGCCCACCATCGGCGCCTGCACGAGCGGCAGCCGCAGGCCGAAACGCTCCGCAAACGCGGGGAGAGAGGGATTCGTTGCGCTCATGTTCATATCGATCCTCGAGATTCGGTCCGGCGGGCCGCAGCTACGGGGGAGCGGCGCGGCGGAGCCGGGCGCCGCCATGCATCCGCCGATGCCTTCGCCGATGTTCGCCTCACTTTACGCGCGCGCCGGGCGCACGAAAAATGAATTATCGAGATCGATTCATTCCCATTCGGTGAATGACGCGAATTACGCGGTCCAGGCCGAAGACCAGCGCGACGACGTGTCGGACAGGCGGCCCGCCCTTCAACCGTCCCGGCTCCGGGCAGAACCCACGGCGCGCGTTCAGCGGACTCTGCAATTCGGTGCCAAACTGGCGGACCCTTTGACTACGAGATTGAGGTGGCGAATGAGCGTGACGACTCGATGGATCGAGATCGATGCGGGTGGCGGCGAGCGCTACGATGGATACCTCGCCGTGCCGCGTGCGGGCAAAGGCCCCGGCGTCATCATCGTGCAGGAAATCTTCGGCGTGAACGCGCATATCCAGTCTGTCGCCGAACAATATGCACTCGCGGGCTATGTCGCCCTCGCGCCCGATATTTTCTGGCGCGCCGAGCGGCGGGTGGAACTGGGCTACGTCGGCCCTGACCGCGACAAGGCGTTGGCGTTGCTCAAGCGCATCGATGCGAACCAGACCGCTGCCGATCTGGGCGCGGCTGCCCATACGCTGCGCGCCCTACCCGAAACGACAGGCAAGATCGGCGCCGTCGGCTTCTGTTTCGGCGGCCAGCTGGCTTATCTGATGGCGGCACGCGGCAGCGTCGATGCGGCCGTCGCCTACTACGGCGGGGGTATTCAGAACAAACTCGACGAAGCGACCAATATCCGCGTACCGATGCTGTTCCACTATGCGGAACACGATGCGTCGATTCCGCAGAACGCCGTGGCACAGGTGAAGCAACGCATGGCGGGACACGCCGGCGTGCAGTTCTTCGACTACCCGGGCGCGGAGCACGGCTTCAACTGCTCGGACCGTTCCGCCTACGACCAACATGCGTCGGCGCTTGCGCACGGGCGCACGTTGACGTTCCTTTCGTCGATTCTTTGAGATGCGGTTGAAGCGGCGGGACGGTGCGGCGGGACAGCGGGGCTGAAAAGCGCGGCGGCTGAGCGCCGCGCCGGATGGAGCGTGCGCCGGCCCGCGAAGGCCAGGGCGCGTTGAACGGGCTGGTTAAGCCTTCTTCGAATAAGCGCTGCACCAGCCCTTGCCGGACACCTGCTTGCCGCCGAAAATCGGACACGGCGCGAAAGCGTCGGTCGGCTTGCCCTGGAAGAATTGGCAATTGCTGCATTCCTGGCCTGCGGCGTATTTGGGGTACTTCGCCTTGTCGACCGTGGTCGCGTCCAGCTTGTAGCCGAGCCCTTGCGCGGTCGGGTCGCTTTCGGCGACCTTCGGCGCATCGGCCAGAGCCTGACGCGAACCCAGCGCGAGCGCGGAGGCGGCGCCCAGGCTCGTAATCAGAAACGTGCGACGGGACGATTTCATGGGGACTCTCCTTAGGTATGGTCCTGCTCACCGCTGCTCTACGGCAGCAGTGGCCCAGCATAGCAACGAAGTGCGGCCGGCGCAGCCAGCTTGAGCAAATGTCCCGGATAAGTGCGTCAGTTCGTCGCGGCCGCCCTGGCGCCTGCCTGTCCGGCGCTCAGTCCGGCGATAAGTTTCTTTCTCGCTGTGTCATCGGCGCGTCACGCCCGCCCCGCGAGTTCGCACACGCGCTGTGCGATCGCAAGCGAGGCCGTCAAACCCGGCGATTCGATGCCGAACAGATTGACGAGGCCGCGCACGCCGTGGGCGGCGGGCCCTTGAATCACGAAGTCGGCTGCAGGCTCGCCGGGGCCGGACAGCTTCGGGCGGATGCCCGCGTAAGCCGGCTGCAGCGCGTCGTCGGGCAAGGCCGGCCAATATTCGCGGATGGCCGAGTAAAACGAGTCCGCGCGGCGGGGATCGACGTCGTAATTGATCGTATCGACCCACTCGACATCGGGACCGAAGCGCGCCTGCCCGCCGAGGTCCAGCGTCAGGTGCACGCCGAGTCCCGCTTCGTTCGGCATCGGATAGATGAGCCGCGAAAACGGGGCGCGGCCTGAGATGCTGAAGTAACTGCCGCGCGCGAGGTACAGCGGCGGGACGTGGCGCGCATCGAGGCCCCGAATCTTGCGGGCCAGCGCATTGGCGTGCAGCCCCGCACTGTTGATGACGCATGCAGCCGAAAGCGTCGTGGGCGAGTCGCCACCAACCGTCACGACGAACCGCCCCGCCCGCGCTTCGACCGATTCGACTGGCGAATGGAACGTGCAGACAGCGCCGTTGCGCTCGGCATCGCCTTGCAGCGCCAGCAGTAGCTGGTGGCTGTCGACTATGCCGGTTTGCGGCGAGAACACGGCCGCTTCGCATTGCAACGCCGGTTCCAACTCACGCGCGTCTGCGCCGCTCAGGCGGATCAGGTCCAGCACGCCGTTTTCCTTCCCGCGCGCTTCGATCGCGGCAAGCTGCGGCAACTGGTTGCGCGCGGTCGCGACGAGCAGCTTGCCGCAACGCTCGTGCGGCACGCCACGGTCGGCGCAATATTCGTAGAGCATCTCGCGGCCGCGCACGCACAGCGTCGCCTTCAGCGAGCCGCGAGGATAGTAAAGCCCCGCGTGTATGACTTCGCTATTGCGCGAGCTCGTGCCCGTGCCGATCGCTTCCGTCGCTTCGAGCACGATCACCTCGCGACCACGCTGCGCCAGCGCGCGCGCCACCGCAAGACCGACCACGCCCGCGCCGATCACCACACATTCGATCTCATCCATGTCTGTCGTCGCGGCCCGCTTGGCCGCGCTTCTCCGTCCGCTTGCACCTTCGGTGGGACTTCGTCGCAAGAGCGCCTACCACGCCCGGACCGTCCGGCTCCGCATCGCGCGGCCCGCATGAAGCGGCATTGCGTCGATACATGAGGGCGATTGTACGACGCGCGGCAAAAGCCGCTTCGGCAAGCGGCCCGAAACCGTGCGCTAACGGCCGCAGGCTCGTCAAAAGCCGATCGGCCGACGGCGGGCTCCGCGTTCGGGACGAATATCGTCGGCGCGCACCACGTCGCGTCCGTCCACCCGCGCCGTGCCGAAAGCATGCAAAATCGCGCGGCGCATATCGCGCGGCGAAGCGCGCGACAACGCTTCGAGCGCGTCCTCGTCGAGCTGCGCCGGAAAGCGCCGTCCCCAGTTATGGGCGCCGCGCACTTCCTCGTAAATCGTCCGTGCGATGCGGCGCGCACCCTCGCGATCGGGCGGCTCGATTTCGTAGATGCTCATCCGGCTCAAAATCGGTGCGGGGATCGCACGCTCGTCGTTGGCCGTCGCAATCCAGATCACCTGGCCCGCGTCGATCGGCACTTCGGCGAATTCGTCGATGAAGGTTTGCGCGGTCTCGTGTTCGAGCAGCGCGTAGAGCGCACCGAGCGGGTCGTATTGGGAATCGCCGCTCGCCTTGTCGATTTCGTCGACGACGATCACGGGGTTCGCGTAGCTGCCGTTCACGAGCGTTTCGAATACTTTGCCGGGCTTCGCATTCTTCCATTGCGACGAAGCGCCCGACAGGATCCAGCCCGCCGTCAGCGAACTCATGGCCACATAATGGTGCGTCGTGCCGAGCAGACGCGCGAGCGCCTTGGCAAAGTGCGTTTTGCCGATGCCGGGATCGCCCAGCAAGAGCATCGGCATCAGTTCGAGCCGGTCTTCCGTTTCGATGCAGAGCGCGACTTGCCGGCGCACGTCTTCCAAGGGATCGGCGAAGTTCGGCAGCGCGTCGATGAGGCCGTCGATGGCTGGCATGCGGTTCGGCTTCACGCAAAAACGCAGGTTGCCGATTTTGAGCATTTTTTCGTAGGTTGCGCGCAGCGCTTCGCTCGCGCCTTCGCTGAGCTCGTTCAGCGCGGTTTCGACCCGATCGAGATCGTAGACCTTGCTGAACGACGCCACTGCGATTTCCTGCTTCACCACGGCTGTCGTCATCGCTCACCTCGCATGCTGCGTTTGAGCGCGCCCCGCCGATTCTGGTGTTGCTGCCTGCGTCCGGCCTTGGGGCGGCGCATCGTTCGCTTCGTCGTCACTCCAGTGTAGTCAAGCAAGTTCCATGCGAAAAGCCAGCAGCCTCGCCCGCGTGCTGCTAACAGGGCTTTCCCGCCATTTCGAGCCGGTTTTCCGTCTGACGACACAGGACGGGTATGAGCCATGCATCTCGCAAAGCGAGCGAACCGCTCGATCACGGCTGGGCCGACCGTTAGGCGTAAGATGAACGCTTGTCGTCTCGCCGCGCCATTTGTCTGCGGTAAGGAGAGAAGTTCGATGAGACGTGCCACCCGCGTCGTCGCCACACTCGGTGGCGTTTTCGTCTGCGTCATAGGCGCGGCGGCCGCGCTTGCCTTCGCCAGCGCACTGTCTGCGAGCACCGCGAGGGCCGCGGGCGGGTTGGCGGCGGATTCATCCGCGAGCGCTGCCGCTGCTTCGATCGGCGACGACGCGCCGCCCCCCGTAGCATGGCAACTCGAAGTCGTGCGCGACGGGCAAACCATCGATCGCTTCGAAGCGACGACCACGCTCGGACAGGCCTTCAGCGCGACTCATCACGACGAAACGACGCATCGGGTAGGCTGCAAGGACGTGCCGGCCGGTGGCATCGATCTTGCGCGAACGATCTCGGTCTCCCCCATCGCCGCCGATGCAGGCGGCGTCACGCTCATCATCGACGCCAACGAAACGATCGAAGACGATACGGCGCCGACCACCCCGGAAGGGTGTGCGCTGCCGCCGCAGCCCCGGCGCGTCAGTGCGAGCCATCCCGGGCTCGTCGTGCCCGCCGGCGAGTGGGTCGCCTGGACCCTCATCGACAAGAATCCGACGCTTGTCTATCGCCTCCATGCGAGCGTCGCACCACATTAACGGTTGGAAGAAAGCGGACACGAAGCGGCATGCGAAATCCAGAAGAGCTCACGCACCCCGGGGCGACGGCGCCACAGAAGAAGGAGTTCGTCGCCGTCAGTTGGAATCTGCACAAGGGCCGCTCGCCGCTCGGCTTCACCGCATGGAAAGCGATGCAGCGCTGGGTCGAATCGACGCATGCCGACGTCTACTTCCTGCAGGAAGCGATGGCGCGGCGGATGCCGGGCCCGGTGCTCGCGACGAGCTTCGGCGCGCCCGTCCATGAACCGCTTGTCGATGTCTGGGAGTGTCAGGCGACCGAAATCGCACACGCGCTCGACCTCGAAATCGCCCTCGGGCCCAACGTGTTCAAGCCGTCGTGGCGTCACGGCAATGCCATCCTGTCGCCGCATCCGCTCGACCTGGGCGGGCGCTGGGATATCTCGGCGCACCGGTTCGAGCGGCGCGGGCTGCTCGTCGCGCGCACCACCTTCGCGGGTCGATCGGTCACGCTGCTATGCGCCCACCTCGCGCTCACGCGCGCGGCGCGCGTGCGGCAAATGAACTGGATTGCTCACTGGATTGCCCGCGAGGCGCCAGACGGGCCGCTCGTGCTCGCAGGCGACTTCAACGATTGGCGCAACGACTCGGTCCCGCTGTTCCGCGAACACGGCCTCGTCGAAGTCGCGACGCTGCTGGGGCAGCCGGCCCGCACGTTTCCGGCATTCTCTCCCGCGCTCGCGCTCGACAAAATGTTCGTGCGCGGCATGCAGCCCATCGAATGCGTGCAACCCACGCAGGACACGGCCTGGCTTTCCGATCATCTGCCCTACATCGCGCGGCTCGAATTGAGCCATTGAGTTCAACGATGGAGAACCGGGCGCCCTCAGTGGCGTGCGGTAAAGCGATTGGCAGGAGCCGATAGACGGGATGCGCTAGATTAGCGGTTTATCGAACCCGATCCTTTCCTTCCGGCCCGCTGCGATGCATTACCTCCCGATCCTTCTGCAAATCGCCGTCATCTACCTCGTGGCGGCGGCCAGTCCCGGACCGAACTTTTTCATGGTCACGCAGCTCTCGCTGACTGGACGGCGTACGCTCGGCGCGGCGTCGGCGCTTGGCGTCTGCACGGCGTCGATGTTGTGGGTCACGCTCGCCATGCTCGGCCTCGCCGCCGTCTTGCAGCGGCTCGAATGGCTCTACACGGGCGTTCGTATCGCCGGCGCGCTCTATCTCGTCTATTTCGGGTTCAAATTGCTCGGTTCGAGCGCGCGCCCAAGCCCGGCGCCCAGCGCAGCGGCCCAAGCCGCGCCGCTCGCGCACGATGCGGCTGCCTGGCTGCGCGCCTACCGTTCGGGATTCGTCACCTGCGCGACCAATCCGAAGTCGTGTGCGTTCTGGACGAGCGTGTTCGCCGCGATGTTTCCGGCACACCCACCCCTCTGGTTCTATAGCGCCGTCTTCGCGACGATCGGCTCGCTCTCGGCCAGCTGGTACTGCGGCGTCGCGTTCATGTTCGCGACCGAGCGCACGCAGCGCAGCTATCGCAAGCTGCGGCGGCCGATTGACGCATTGTGCGGCGCGGCGCTCGTCGGGCTCGGCGCCAAGCTCGTGGCCGAACGGTAGCGGGAGGCCCGCCGGGCGGCTGCCGGCGCGGCGCCGCCCCGCGCGGCGGTTATATCGACATGCCGAATCGACATAGAACGCTCGTCGCTGTATTGCTGCGGGCGCGTTAAAATAGCCATCTTTTAGCGTCGTCTGACGCGCCGCGACAGCCCATCGCCCCTTGCCCCCGCCGGCCGGAGCGTTCGTGTGCCGAGCGCTTTGGCGCCCACCTCTTCGCACTTTCACCGTAGCCATGAGCAATCTGAATCCGCAAACCGTCCTCTCCGTCCACCACTGGACCGATACGCTGTTCAGCTTCACCTGCACCCGCGATTCGTCGTTTCGCTTCGAAAACGGGCAGTTCACGATGGTTGGGCTGGAAGTCGAGGGCAAGCCGCTGATCCGCGCGTACAGCATGGCGAGCGCGAACTACGAGGAAAACCTCGAATTTCTCAGCATCAAGGTGCAAGACGGCCCGCTGACCTCGCGCCTGCAGCACCTGAAGGTGGGCGATCAGGTTCTGATCGGCAAGAAGCCGACGGGCACGCTGATGGCCGACAACCTGCTGCCGGGCAAGACGCTCTGGCTGCTGTCGACGGGCACCGGGCTCGCGCCGTTCATGTCGATCATCAAAGACCCGGACGTCTACGACCGCTATGAGAAGGTCGTGTTGACGCACACGTGCCGCTTTGTCGACGAACTCGCCTACAAGGACTACATCACCGAGCATCTGCCGGCCCACGAGCATATCGGCGACCTCGTCCGCGAAAAGCTCATCTACTACCCGACGGTCACGCGCGAGACGTTCCAGAACCGCGGCCGGATCACCGAGCTGATCGATACGAAGAAGCTGTTCGAAGACCTGAACGTGCCGCCGTTCTCCATCGACAACGACCGTGTGATGCTCTGCGGCAGCCCCCATATGCTGCGCGATACGCGCGAATTGCTCGACAGCCTCGGCTTCAAGGAAGGCAGCAATAACGAGCCGGGGCACTACGTCGTCGAGAAAGCGTTCGTCGGCTGACGACAAACGCAGGGCGGGCAACAGGAGCAACGCGCACGTCGCTCGCAAACCCGAGCGCCCGCCCCTGCTACCGACAAGCGTCGCTGGTCAAAACCGGAGCCCTGGCTCCGGTTTTTTCTTTGATGGACATTGACGCGGCATTCTTGTTACACATCGGCGTCCGTCCCACCCATCTCGTCGTAGGAATTTGTCCTACAACCGAAAAACGCCGGGCTGTCAATCCGTGCTTGTCAAGGCGCTGGAGCGCCCGTGGGACCGGTATTTTTTCGAATTCTGAGATATTATGCGGCCCAATGAAGGGTCGAATGAAAACGTTCCGCTCCTGTTACCAGATGTAAGTTTCGTTACGCAGGGCGTCATCTTTTCCGACGCAGCGGCGTGCTAATCCGGGATTGTGTCTTCGCGATGAATCAACGTCTGGCTCAGGCCGCTCGGCAACACGATAACTTGGACATGTCGATGGTCGTACCGCTGGCCGTCGGCGAAGCGGGTACCAGCGCAGGCGCGGCAGCAGCCGACGCCGAACGGCGCCTGCGCGCACTTGCCGCCGAGCTCGCGCAAACGCGCGAATCCATCAAGCAACATGTCGCCCGCGAGATCCACGACAGTCTCGGCGCGGAACTGACCGCCGCCCGGTTCGCCCTCGCCAATGTCGAGCATGCATTGGGCGCGGGGCGGGACGTCGCCGCTGCGGCCCTTGAACTTGCGCAACAATCGCTCGATGCCGCCTGCGAAGCGTGCCGGCGCCTCGTGCAGGATCTGCATGCGCCGAATGTCGAAGGCGGCGTAGTCGCCGCGCTCGCGCAGTGGACGCGCGAGTTCTCCGAGCGCACGGGCCTTTCGACGAGCTTCGTTTGCGCCGCCGATGTGCGCCTGACTCAATTGCCGCCCGACGCCGCGCTGGCCGTGATGCGCGTGACGCAGGAAGCGCTCACCAATGTCGCGAAACACGCCAGAGCCTCGCACGCGGACGTGCGCATCGTCACGGACGCGAAACGGCTGACGTTGATCATCGAAGACGACGGCCGCGGGATGCCGCCACGGGCGCGCCGCGCCGGTGCACCGAGTTCGGCCTCCGCGCGCGGCTTCGGCCTGCCGGGCATGCGCGCGCGGTGCGAGTCGTTCGGCGGCGCGCTGCGCATCGCGTCGAGGCTGCGCGCGGAATCGCCCGGTTCGCCATGGCACGGCGCCTGGCCGGCGGCCGGCAACGCCGCCGCAGTACAGCCCGGAACGACCGTGCGCGCGCATTTCTTGTGGGCGGCGATGGCGCATGAGCGAAACGAGGACACGCGCCGCCGCGCAGGCCGGGGCTCGCGTGCGGGGCACGGCAGATGACGCTGAGGATTCTGCTCGTCGACGACCACGCCGTCGTCCGCCAGGGCGTGCGCCAGTTGCTCGTCAATCATGGCATCGCGCGCGAGGTGGTCGAAGCCGAGAGCGGCGCTCAGGCGCTCGCAAGCCTGGACGGCGACCCGTTCGACGTCATCCTGCTCGACATTTCATTGCCCGACATGAACGGCGTCGAAGTGCTCAAGCGCGTGAAACGCCGAGAGCCGCGCACGCCCGTGATGATGTTTTCGATGTATCGCGAAGACCAGTACGCCGTGCGCTCGCTGAAGGCCGGCGCGAGCGGCTATCTGTCCAAAACGGTCACGGCCGCACAGATGATCGACGCCATCCGGCAAGTCGCCGCGGGCCGCAAATATGTGAGCCCCGCGCTGGCCGAGGCGCTCGCCGATTACGTCTCGTTCGACACCGATCAGCTGCCGCACGAAAAGTTGTCCGACCGCGAATACCAGACGCTCTGCATGCTCGCCTCGGGCAAACGGCTGACCGACATCGCGCATGCGCTTTCGCTGTCGGTGAAAACGGTCAGCGTGTACCGCGCGCGGCTGCTCGAGAAAATGAAGCTGCGCAACAACGCGGAACTGACGTTTTACGTGATGAGCAACCGGCTCGTCGATCTGAATCCCGCCATGACGGGTTGAAGCCTTCTCTTGCTCGTTCCGGCCGGCTATGAGGGCCGGACGGGGCCTGCAAAACCCGGCTTCACGCAATTCGTGGGACTCTGCGCCCCCGGGGCTCCCTCACCCCCTGAGACTTTTCTGATTCCTTACGGAACGGCAGGCCAAGAGGGCCATATTGGCTAAAATCTAGGGTTTTTCCGTACATAGAGTCGCACCGGTTCGGTGCGTCCTCCAGGAGACTCCCGCCTTATGTCCCTTTTTCGCAAGAAGAACGTCGAGCAGATGATTGCCGGTGCCGGGCGCACCAGCCTCAAAAAATCGCTCGGCGCGCTCGATCTCACCTTTCTCGGTATCGGCGCCATCATCGGCACCGGCATCTTCGTGCTGACGGGCACGGGCGCCGTGCAAGCCGGCCCCGCATTGATGATCGCGTTCGTCATCGCCGCGGTGGCCTGCGGGCTGGCGGGTCTCGCTTATGCTGAATTCGCATCGACGATTCCGGTCGCCGGCTCCATCTATACCTACTCTTACGCGACGCTCGGCGAACTGGCGGCATGGATCATCGGCTGGGATCTGATGCTCGAGTACGGGCTTGCTGCGTCCGCCGTCTCGGTGGGCTGGTCGGGCTATCTGCAATCGCTGCTCGCCGGCTTCGGCGTAAAGCTGCCGATGGCGCTCACGGCAGCGCCGGGCGCCGTCGCCGGCGCAACCACGCTGTTCAATCTGCCTGCGTTCCTCGTCACGATGGCGATCACCACGCTGCTGTCGGTCGGCGTGCGCGAATCGACGCGCGTCAACAACGCGATGGTCGCGATCAAGGTGGCCGTCGTGCTGGCGGTGATCGCAGTCGGCGTGTTCCATGTGCAACCGGCCAACTGGCGTCCGTTCATGCCGAACGGCTGGCACGGCGTGTTCGGCGCGGCGGCCGTCATGTTCTTCGCGTTCATCGGGTTCGATTCCGTTTCGTCCGCCGCCGAAGAGGTCAAGGACCCGAAGCGCGATCTGCCGATCGGCATCATCGCCTCGCTCGCCGTCTGTGCCGTGCTTTACGTGGCAGTGGCGGCCGTCGTGACGGGCATCGTGCCCTCGCCCGGTTTCGCCGACGTTTCCCACCCCGTGTCGTACGCGCTGCAAGTCGCCGGGCAAAACTGGGTGGCCGGGTTCATCGATCTGGGCGCCGTACTCGGCATGCTCACCGTCATTCTCGTGATGAGCTATGGGCAAACGCGGATCATCTTCGCGATGTCGCGCGACGGGCTGCTGCCGAAAGCGCTCTCGCGCGTGCATCCGCGCTTTGCGACGCCATTTACGACGACCTGGATCGTCGGCATTTTCTTCGGCCTCATCGGCGCCCTCGTGCCTTTGAACGTGTTGGCCGAACTGATCAACATCGGCACGCTCGCGGCGTTCTCGATGGTGTCGATCGCCGTGCTCGTCCTGCGCCGCACTCATCCGCATCTTCCGCGCGCATTCCGCTGCCCGGGCGTGCCCGTCGTGCCGCTCGGGGCGGTAGCGGCCTGCGTCTTCCTGATGATCAATCTGCAATGGATTACATGGGTTGCGTTCCTCGCCTGGCTCGCGATCGGACTGGTCGTCTACTTCGGCTACTCGCGTAAAAACTCGCTGCTGGCGCGCGGGAAGCGCTAGACGCCGGGGCCGCTGGGCCGGCCGTGCCTCCCGGGTGCGGCTTCGCTTCGGACGCGAACGCTAATGAACGGCATCGCCGGTTTCGACCGCGATGCCGTTTTTCTTTGCACGCGCCTTGCTCGCTACGACCTGTTCGAGGCCATGAAGGCAACGGTCGGGGAGCATGAGTCCCCGGGGCGCGAAGTGAGCGAACCGGCTCGCGCCGCACGGTACATAATGGGAACCACGACTACCCGCGCGCGCGAACAGTTCGCGGGCTCTGGTCGCTCCCTCTTACAGGAGGAACAACGCAATGGAATTGACCGAAAGCTACACACTGCCCGTCCCGCCACAGCGGGCTTGGGAAGCGCTTACCGATGCCGCGATCCTGCGCGCGTCGATTCCTGGATGCGAAGACATCCAAGCCGACGGGGAAAACGGCTTCTTCATGGCACTGGATCTTTCGGCAGAGGGGGGCACATCGCGTTTCAAAGGGCGCGTCCGAGTGAGCGAGGCCGCTGGCCCCCAATCGCGCACGCTCGTGTTCGAACTCGATGGCCCCGCTGGCGCCGCGAACGGCGGCACTCCGAGCGCGCGGCTGCGGCTGGAGGCCGACGGCGATGCCGCGACGACGCTCCTCTACACTGCGCGCTCGCAGGCGCTGCATGTCGACGGCAACAGCCCGGCGCACGAAGCCGTGCGCAAAGTCGCCGATCAATTCTTCAAGCGGTTCGCGGCACAACTGTCGGCCCGCGACCTGGCATTGCCGAGCGACGCGCCGCAGCCTGCCGAACCATCGCTGCAGCACGCTGCCGTGTTCGAATCGGCGCCATCGGGCAAAGGGGGGAAGTCGTGGAAAGCATGGACCTCGAGGTCCTGAATACAGGCAGGCGCTGGCTCGCGGAAGGTCAGCGCGTCGTCCTCGCCACCGTTGTGAGGACCTGGGGTTCGTCGCCGCGCCCGGAGGGGGCCATGCTGGCGATCCGCGAAGATGGTCTTGTGGTCGGATCGGTGTCGGGGGGATGCATCGAGGACGACCTGATCGAGCGCGTGCGCCGAGGCGACATCGATCTTGAGCGGCCGAGCGTGGCGCGCTACGGCATTGCAGCCGAAGAGGCGCATCGCTTCGGTCTGCCCTGCGGCGGCACGCTCGAACTCGTGCTCGAGCCGTTGACGCCGGCGAGCGGCATCGACGCGTTGTGCGAAGCGCTTGCTGACGGGGCGCTCGTCGCGCGCGCGCTCGATATGGCAACGGGCGTGGCAAGACTTGCGCCGGCCCTCGCCACGGACGGACTGCGTTTCGACGGCGAGCGGCTCGTCACGATCCACGGGCCGCGCTTTCGGATGCTCGTAATCGGGGCGGGACAGCTGTCGGGGTATCTGGCGTCGATGGCCGTCGGGCTCGACTACCGTGTCACGGTGTGCGATCCGCGTGAAGCGTACACCGACGAGTGGAACGTGCCCGGGACCGAGATCGTCCGCATGATGCCCGATGATGCTGTAACGGAAATGAAGCTCGACGCACGCTCGGCCGTCATCGCGCTGACGCACGATCCGAAGCTCGACGATCTGGCCTTGATGGAAGCGCTCAAGACGCCCGCGTTCTACGTCGGCGCGCTCGGCTCCAGGCGCAACAATGCGGCGCGACGCGAGCGGCTACGGGAATTCGATCTGAGCGATGGCGAGTTGGCACGGCTGCACGGGCCTGTCGGCATTTACATCGGCAGCCGCACGCCGCCTGAAATCGCAATCTCGATCCTGGCCGAGGTCACGGCCGCGAAGAACGGTGTTTCGTTGCCGACGATGCTGAAGGTCGAGGGTGCGAAGGCTGCGCGTGAGCAAGCTCGCGCACCGGAGTGTGAGGCGCCGACCGGCAAGTAGAGATCGCATTGCCGCCTGGATGCGTTGTATCTCGATGGGCCGTCACTGACCCGATAGCCCTCGGATCATCATGTAACCACCCACATCCCGGCTCAGGGTCCGACCTTATCCCTGATTCGCGGGCAATTCATAGCACACATCGGCACGATCGCTACGCGGGTCCTGCGTACAGAGAAAGGCATCCCATCCCAGTCTTCCGCTCTCCCCCAGGCGTGCCGGGTTGACTTCGGCACGGCGCAGCACCAAAGAAACCTCGTATTCGGCGGTCACACCCGCCAGCATCGTCAAAAGACGCCGTAGTGCGACAGCTCGATCAAACCCCGGCAAGAAGGCTTCGTAATCGCGTTTCGACAGAGGCCCGATCAGCAGTTGGACACCGATATCGCACTGCCAGACCCGCTCGCCTGCGAGTGCTGTCGCGCCGAGCGTCATATTCATCCCGCCAGACTGCGTCCACCCGGACAGGTGGTTCCGGGGTACGCTGTACCGCCTGCCAGCGAGCGGTTTTACCTGTACAGGAACCCCAAAATATTCAGACAACGTTTGCTGCAGGTACACGGAGGACATCGGCCAGTGACGAGTGGCATGCGCGTGGCTTGCGATGGTTTCGTCGAGGAACGCGCCTCTGCCACTGCGCAGGCGGGTGCGCGTGCCGCTGTCCGCCACACCTGCCAGCGCGAGCATCCGCGGCAGGTAGTGCTCGTCCTGGTCCGTCCGGTAGTGAAATGGCAGCCGGTATTTCTTCCACGCCGACCAAAACAGCGCGGTCGCGCGATTGCTGAATACGTCGAGGAACGCGCGCGCCGCGAACTCGCGTTTGAGTGACTCACGCCCGGCAGTCTGCTCCGTGTAGTGCAGCGGTAACGCACCATGGACGCCCAGCAGCCCAAAAAATGCCGGCGTAACTTCGATCCGGCCAATCCGCTCAATCTGGTCTTGCGCGACGGCTATGCTCACGTCTTCGTAACCGTCGAGCAGCGCCCCGTCGGCATCACGAAGTTGCATGCGCTCGACCTCGCTCGGCGCAAACGACAGCGACACCGTATTGCGGAAAAAGAGCTTCTCGGTAGGCACATCGCGGGACGCGCCGGGTGTGTGACGCTTGTACCAATGCTCCAGCAACCGGACAAGTTGGAAGAAGCCGAACGCGTGCGGCTTCCTGAACATCTGCCGGATCATATCAGCGGTAATTCGCCGTTTCGTGGTCGGCATCGCAAGACCTCCCTGCCCGTCTGTTTCGATACGATGACCAATTGCACGAAGCTGCGCAGATGGACATAAAGACCGAGGAACGCGTCCATCATCCCTGCAAACGCTGCCATGCTTGTGCCTACGAAATGCGCCTCATCCAGCGTCATTCGCACCTCGACGCCCCGAACCGCCATTGCGAACGGCTTGCCCGGCAGCCAGTGCATGGCCTGACGCGAATCCAGGGCGACGATGCCGGCGATGTGACGGGACGACGTGGCGGAACGCTGCAGGTCATACAGCGTCAACAATTCCCTGAACATTGCAACGCCGGAATTGACCAGCGACGCATGATTGAGCGCGAGATGCGACAACAGGCGGCCGTGTAGTTCGCGTTTTCGTTCGAAATGCAGGGGCCGGGTGGGCCGGCGCAGCATCGCGACGCTGGCGGCTGATTCACCGTCCCGGATGAACAGGTCGCCGCCGTCAAGGCCGATGGCAAGCTGCGCCGGCAGATCCCGGTTCGTGCATGTCAGCTCGAGGCTCAATGTATCGGTCGATGGTATCGACGGATCAAAATCCGCCTCGATGACCGAAATTTCCGTTTCATAGCCCGGGCTTTTTGCCGCGACTACGTCGTCCCGGCGAGCAAACCAGTAATGGCCGCGCTGGTGCGCCTTGCCGTAGCGCTCCGAAAAGAACGGCCGGAATTCGATGATCTGGGCGCGGTCGCGAGTCTGACGCAGGAGATGCACCGAATCGATCGAATAAATATCGTAGGCGGACGCATGATGCGCATCCGCCAGTACCGGGTACGACGCCGCCCTATGCGTCACGAGAACCGGCTCGCCCGGCCGCCGGAAAAGGTTGACGACCGGCGTGCAGAAGAGCCGGAAATGCATCGCCGACAGCGAATCCAGGGACCGTGCAGCACGCGGCTCGCCAACCACGCCCTTCAACACGACGTGCAACGTCAGACACTGGCATGGTCCCGCCGCGGCAAGCATCGCGCCGAAATCGACGTCAACGAAATTGAATTTCTCTGGAAAGCCGGAATATTCGATCAACTGTCGAAACGACGGATGCGACCGTGCCGGATAGTCGAGCAACGCATCGTCTGTGTCAAAACCCACCTGCGCGACCGGTACGGTTCGCAGCTGCTGCCAGGCCAATCCGCCGGCCTGGACGTACGCGGCAACGGCATCGATGAACAGGCCGTCGGCCAGCGTGGCAATGAAGGACTGCTCGCCGTGCAGGTGCAGTCGGACGGCCTGCAGGTCAAGCGAACGTAAATCAAGGTCCGCTCGGGTGAGCTCGAACGTAATGGATACGATGCCGGTCGCGTCGGGCGGCAGCACGACTGGTGCAGACGTAGCCGAGGTATAGCGCGCCCCGCTGACGGCGAGTGGCGCAAGCGTGACATCGTAAGTCGTCCTGAACCGGCAGGCGACCCCATTGATGGGCCGACTCTCCAGTGCGCTCCCTCGCGCAATGGTCTGCGTGGTTGGGGCAGTCGCATCCCATGCCCCCGTGCCCGATGCGGGCGCGAACTGCACAATCGAGCAAGCCGGAAACGGCCGCAGGTAGTGGGGGTAGAGAACGTCGAGCAGCGCTTCGGCGAACTGCGGATAGTCGTCGTCAAGTCTCCTGTCGATCCGCGCCCCCAGCAGCGCGAGTGCGTCGAGCATCTGTTTGACGTGCGGATCGCTCTCGCCCTCATCGGCCGCGACAAGATGTCCCGCAATCTTCGGATAACGCGCCGCGAACCCACGCGCAGTATGCCGCAGATACGACAGCGCGCGTTCATACCAGGGCAGCAGTCCTTCCATCTGTTACCGATCCCCGAAAGCATTACAGGATGCCCTGCCCGGGTGGCCCGAGCAGCGGCTCCCCACGCCAGACTTCAGTGCCGCCGGTCGACACGATCACCAGCTGCATGCAGTCCATGCCGGCGTACCGCAAGAAATACCGCTCCATCAGGAGCGCGAAGGTATGCCGCGCGTCACCGGCGAATGCGACTTCGTCGATGGTCAGAGTCATCTGGACGCCGGGTACAAGGTGTGGCGTCGGGATTCCCGGGACGTGCATCACCGGCCGGATAACGCTGCAGCCCATTCCCACAATGCCGTCGACGTACCGGGTCGCATCCCGCGGCAAGCCCTTGCCAAACTGGTGCAGCAGATCCTGCAGCATGGGAAGGCCTGATGGCGACAGCGTCACCGGATTGGGCGAGAGCGCTGAAACAAGCCGCCAGTGCGACTCGCCGTCCTGGGGCAGGAACATAGGCGGGGACGGATGCACGAGCATGGTGACCGGTGCCGTAAGACCCAGCGACTCGCTGTGCAGTCGGCCTTCTTGCGTGCCGGCGCCGAGCATCGCCGACACGTCGCCGTTCGTGCATGTCAGTGTGATCGCGAGCTTGGCCGCCGCGGGCGCGACCGGTTGCCGTCCCCAGTCGACCACCTGGATAGCCGTTTCGACCCCTGCCCGCCGGGCGGTTAGCCGGTCGCGCTCCCGCAGCCAGAACATTCCGACTGGAGACCCGTGCTGGAATGAGTGGAAGGGCGGGATATCGTCTCCCGGCGTTTTGCCTTCCTCGCCAAGCATCATGCGCACGGCGTCGATCGAATGGAGCATGGCACGTGCAGCCCCTTTTTTTGGTTTGGGCAGCACGATCGGGTAGCACGGCCGGCCCTGCTTTACATCGGTAGGTTTCGCATCGCGCCGGAAGCGGTTGACGACCGGCGTGCAGAAGAGCCTCAGGTGATCGCGGCTCAACGGGGCGAGTCGCTGGACGGCCTGGGCATCGGCTACCCGTCCCGCGACGGGCAGATGCAGCGTGAGTCGAGCGCAGGAGCCAGCCGCGTGCATCAATGCCGCGAAATCGAGATCGACAAAGCTGAATTTGTGCGGGAAAGCCAGGTATTCGATCAGCATCCGCAGCGCCGGCTGGGTGGGCACGTGCTGCGGCTCCTCGATGAGCGCCTCGTTGTCCCCGAAGCCGGCCGCAGACACTGGCTTCTTCTCCAGTGCCCGCCAGCAGCGGCTGCCGTCAGCTTCGACAAAGGCGGTTGTCGGGTGCAGAAGGAACGCATCGGTCAGGGCGGCGGCGAAGAAGCGCTCACCATGCAGGTGGACGCGCAGCGTCTGCGGCAACAGCTCACTGCCGGGCACCAGTTCACCGCTGAGCGACGCGAATTCGACAGAGATGATTCCCACTGTATCGCCGGGCAACCGGCCAGCGTTGGGCATGGGCGCGACGCTCGTCGGTGCGAACTGCGCATGCGTGATGTCGAGCGGCGCGAGTGTCACGTCGCATACCGTGGTGAACCGGCACAGCGACGGGCGGGACGCCAGGCCGGTGCCGCGCGGCACCATGAGTGTCTGCGTCCGATCCTCGAACAGCCGGGACACGTCGAACTGCGCGATCGAGCACGACGGAACCGGCCGCAGGTATATGGGGAACACCGTTTCGAGCATCGCTTCGGTGAACTCCGGCACGTGGTCGCTGATCCGCTGCGAGGCACGAGCATAGAGCCACGCGGCACCCTGCATCAGGCGCCCGACGCCCGGATCGTCGCTTAGTGCGCCAGACAGCGAAAGCTGGATCGCGGCATTCGGAAACTCACGCGCGAATCGCTCCGTGCCCTGACGCAGCAGAGCGAGTTCGCGTTCGAAGTAAGGCAGCAGGGTGTCGAGGTCGTCCATGAGGTCGGGGTACGGCGCGCGAAACATGAAGCACACAACGCAGGAGCATGGAGTGCGGGAGCCGCGCAAAGGGGACGCATTATGCGCCGCAGCCTTAATAGAATGCGATGCATCCGGCAAGATTATTCGAAATGGATATTTCGCGAAGCAGAGATTGAATAATTTCACTCGCAATTTGAAGCGGATTGAATCTAAATGCAATAAGAACATTCTCAATTACCCATCAACTCGAAGCACCCCCCGAATGGAAACGTTTTTCTACCTTTAATAACATGACAAGTACCAATTTTTCACTGTACTATTCGACTCCCGTTTTAGACGGCATTGCGGCTCCGCCATTCAAATCCAATGTCCAAGGCCCCGGATTTCTTCAAGCTCCTGAACGCCCCCCGTCATATCGACGCCCAGACACCTCTGTCTGGGCGGTCAAAGCTATTGCTGGTTGCCTTTGACTGCACCGAAGGGTTATCGCTTATCGATGAAATGCAGGCGAGCTTCGTGTCTCAGGATCCGACCATCGAATTAAAGCGGATGATCGGCCAGCCGGTGACGGTTTTTCTGCAGCAGGACAACGCCCTCTCGAGTTCACAGCAACGGTATTTTCACGGCTATATCACCGCCTTTTCTCACGTGAATAACGATGGAGGCCTCGCTCGGTATGAAGCCGAGATACGGCCGTGGCTGTGGAGGTTGACGCGCCGCCAGGATATCCGCATCTTCCAGGAGCAGAGCGTCGAGGCAATTCTCTCCAGGGTGTTCCACGAATTCGGGTCACTCGCATCGTTCGAGTTCCGGCTCTCGAAGGCCACCGCGAACCGCAGCTACTGCACGCAGTATCGCGAGACCGATCTGGCGTTTGTCTTGCGGCTGATGCAGGAAGAAGGCCTCTTCTTTTACTTCGAGCATACGAAGGGAAGCCATAAGCTCATCATCACCGATACCTCCACCAGTGCGAAACCAATTGACGGGTTCAGCCCGCAAATCCCGTATTCGCAGGACGAACGGCTGGATAACATCGACGTCATCTCGTCGTTCCGGTCATTTCGGCAGATGTCATCGGGCAGCGTGTCGCTCAAGACGGCCGACTACAAGGTGCCGCACGCGCTGCGCGAGGCTGGGCTCGACATCGAAAACGACCAGGGTGACGTGCCCTCCTACGACATCTACGACTATCCGGGCGCGCACGCCTACCCGGACGAGGACCGAGGGCAGGAACTGGCCGGCTTCCGGGCCGAGGCGATCGCCGCCACCGCCAAGCTGTTCTTTGGGGAGACGACGAGCCGCAAGCTGATGCCGAGGCGCTACTTCCAGCTAGAGAACCATTACGACCACGAGGACGCCGAACCTGAAGACCGGCAGTTCATGCTGATCAAAATCAGGCACAGCGCACGCAACAATTACCAGACGGGCGACGGCGCGGCGACCTACAGCGCAACGTTCACCTGCATTCGGAAGAAGATTCCTTACCGCCCGGCGCAGACGATCGCACGACCGGTGATTTCGGGCGTGCAAACCGCATTCGTCACGGGACCGGCTGGCCAGGAAATCTACACCGACGAGCTGGGCCGCGTGAAGGTGCATTTCCACTGGGACCGGCTGGGGAAGCAGGACCACACGAGTTCGTGCTGGCTGCGCACCATCCATCCGTGGGCAGGACGCGGGTACGGGATGCTCCATATCCCGCGCATTGGCGATGAGGTCGCCGTCATTTTTGTGGATGGTTCGCCGGACCGGCCGATCATCATGGGGAGCGTGTCGAACACCATCAACTCCGTGCAGTGGAAACTGCCGGATAACCAGGCGCTCTCGGGATTGCGTTCGCGCGAATTGGCCGGCGTGCAGGAAAACCGGGTGGTGGCCGATGACACGAACGGCAAACTACAGGTCCAGGTATCGAGCGATTATGCTCAGTCCCGCCTGGTGGTCGGCTATAACACGCGCATTACCGGCCACGCGGGGCGCGGACAGGCGCGCGGCACCGGTTGGGAACTGGCGACCGATGCGTGGGGCGTCTTGCGTGCGAACAAGGGCATGCTGGTGACGACCGAGGCGCGCGCGGGTGCGGCGGCGGCAGTCAAGGACATGTGCGAGACGGTGCAACGTCTCGCGCAGGCGCGCGAGCAGCACGATACGCTCGCCAGTGCGGCGGTAAAGGCCCAGGCACAGGACGGGCAGGATCAGCCGGCAGTGACCGATGCGCTGAAGAGACAGAACGACGAAATCGGTGGGCAGGCGGGCGGAGACTTTCCGGAACTGTCGAAACCCCATTTGGTGCTTGCCTCTCCCGCCGGGATACAGGCGACGACAGCCGGCAGCGCCCACCTCGCCAGCGGCGAACATACGGCGATCACCACGGGCGGCCACCTGAGCGTGAGCACCGGCAGCAGCCTGCTGGCTTCCGCAAAGAACGCGATCCGTTTCTTCGCCTACAAGCTCGGTATACGGATGGTTTCCTATGCCGGCGACATCGATATCAAGGCGCTGCAAAAGAACCTGAACCTGCTGGCGAAGCTCGACATCACGCAGACGGCGGAAAGCATCACGATCAGGGCCACGAAGCAACTCATGCTCAACGGCGGCGACAGCTATATCAGCCTGAACCGCGGCCAGATTACCGTGGGCAGCGGGAAGTTTGAGGTCAATGCTCAGGTCAGCACCATGCCGTCCAAGACGATGGGCGTGAACGCTATCGGGCAACCGGACGTGCAGCTACACGACCAGACGTTCAGGATTCTCTCGCCAACCGGCACGCCGCTTCCCGGCGTGGATTACCAGGTCAGCGCACCATCCGGCGGCCACGTCTTTAGGACGGGCGATCAGGGCCGCTCGCCGACATTGAATACAGCGCAGCAAGAGGCCGCGCAATTTGAGTTGCACTGGGATGAATTTGCCGCGCCTTCCACCCGTTCCGGCGCTTGACCCCAACCACCGAATCGACAGGGAGCACAGAGTTTGGCAGAGAATCTGAAAGTCACGGGAACGACCAATCCTGATCCAAATACCTGCGTGGATGCGCAGTGCAGCTGCGAGATCATCTGGTCGATGGCGCAGCAGTTCTCGATGCGGCAGCTTGTGACGCATGCGCCCATGCACGCTCATCTGCCCGACTATCGCGAATGCAACGGGCATGTGTTGGGCGAGCAGCTCGAGAAGAATTGGACGCCCAAGTTCGTCAGCGACCTCGAAGTCAGAGCAAAGCGGATTGCGGCGGCGTATGCGCGCGTGTTTCTCGAGGACTTTCACCTGGGCGACAAGAGCAAGGTCGGCCGCTTCTATTGGCTGGGCCTGGGTGCATTCGCGTCCAAGCAGGTCGCGGCAACGCTCCACACCTGGCAGGTGAAATACGTGGCGCACTGCTCCGAGTTGCGCGCTGGCTTGGGCAGGGGCAATCTCTGGCTCTTCAACGACGTCCTGGCGTGGTTCTACGGCTACGCTGCCGGCGCCGATACGTTCGAAAAGTGCATGCATGCGCGCGACAGCAGGCAGTTTGTCGATCAGGTCACCACCAACTTTGCACGGCAGTTCGAGAACGACGCCGCATCGATCGATAAGGTTCCTCACGAGATCGATGGTGAGACGGGCCTGAAGAAGGCGAAGCTCGGATATCTCAAATGCACGCAGATTGTGAAGGACGGGTTCCAGGCGGTCAAAGACTGGGAAAATGAGACAGGTGAAAAACGGCTTGATATTGCGTTCAATCATTTGCTTCTGATTGCCCAGCACGAGCAGGGCGAGGTGCTGCAAGGCCTGATCTACGATGATCCGGAATTCCAGAAGTGGCTCAAATTACAGCGTGGCGCCCTGGCGACTTCTGACAACACGGCAATCAACGCATCGATGCAAACGATTAGGTCTGGTCTATCCGACGGCTCAGACGCACTGGTGGCTGTTACCCGCGCCCTGGTGCCGGGCCTTCAACTGGTATTAACGCCCGATAGGACAACGGACGACACCGAATTCCGGTCCGACGCTCCGGATCGCTTGGTTTTGGAGGATTACCAGAAGCGTATGGAGTGGATCAAAGAGGCGGCGAAGAAATATCACGGATTGATGCAGAGAAAGGAAAAAATCATGTTTGATTATCTTGAAGTCATCAAAAGCTGGGGCGATCTGCCGGACCTATGATGAAAACGATTCTCTCTCTCATATTGATTCTAGGGGGGCTCGTATGTAGTGCCGCGTTGGCCGTACGCTATTTGCCCTCACATTCATCTCTTGACCATAACAACGACATGAAATCATCCCTTATGCGCATCCGACTCGGCGATCCTATAGATTCTGATCTAGGCGGGCAAGGCTCGTCTACCGACAACCATCCCTCGGGGATGAAGTTTTATCAGCGCGAATGGAATAGAGGTAGCCTGGGTACCGTGGAGTTCGTGCATGGGAAGCACAGTTTCACGATAGACAATGTGCTCTCTGTACTGGGCACCGATGACCGGGATGTACCAGAAGGAATTTATGACTGGGACATAAATTTTGGAGTCAGCCCGGAACAAGCCGATACGCATGAAGCTGCGCTGGGTCGCATGGTGAAGTTGTTTTCCGATCTGCGCGCACGAGGGTGGGTGCGGTATATCGACATAGGTGATCCACGCCTGACTGGAAAGGAGGCTTGGGATCGCCTGAAAATCGATTCCGTATACTCACTGGACCCAAATTACACGCCCACCATTGCTGAATGGAAGGCTGCGTTGAGGAAAATGCCTCAATGGAGATTCTATGCCGATGGCGTCTACCTCAAGGTGTCACTCATGGAAAGCAATATGGGAGATTTCGTCGGAAAGACGACATACCTGCTGTCAGTAAACATGAGAAGTGAATTTGCTTTTTATGGAATAGGCTATTTCTCCGGCGACTCTGAGAAAATGGACAACTGGAAGGCACTGCTTCCTGCTGAGCTGCCGAAGTACCACGCAAAGCGACTCAAGACCGAAACCGCCCTGAAAGAGCAAGGCTACACGATCGACACGACCTATCAGGATCCGCCGATCAAGGGATTGCAGGAATCATCCGCCAATCCGCAATGAGGTTCCGTCGATGACACGAGCGACCGTAGGCGGGAAAGCACAGATCGTGGTGGGCGATACAACCAGCCATGGTGGTCAGGTGGTCTCCGGCAGCCCGTCTTCGACATGGAGCCGGGCCGAGATTCCCATTGTCCGCAAGGGCGACAAGGTGACGTGCCCGAAATGCGAGCCTCATATCTTCGAGATCGCAGAGGGCTGTGACGGGAGTCTGGACTTCGGGGCGCCGGTTGCGCTTGAAGGGCACAAGACGACCTGTGGCGCAATTTTGATCGCTGAATCGGGCGGAGCTGACTGACAGTCGGGCCGGCGGTGAGCCTTCCCTGTATTTCGCCTTCCAGCAGGTCGCACGTATGGGTCGATGGGCGTGAACGCTATCGGGCAACCGGATGTGCAGCTACACGACCAGACGTTCAGGGTTCTCTCACCATCCGGCACGCCGCTTCCCGGCGTGGATTACCAGGTCAGCGCACCATCCGGCGGCCACGTCTTTAGGACGGGCGATCAGGGCCGCTCGCCGACATTGAATACAGCGCAGCAAGAGGCCGCGCAATTTGAGTTGCACTGGGATGAATTTGCCGCGCCTTCCGCCCGTTCCGGCGCTTGACCCCAACCACCGAATCGACAGGGAGCACAGAGTTTGGCAGAGAATCTGAAAGTCACGGGAACGACCAATCCTGATCCAAATACCTGCGTGGATGCGCAGTGCAGCTGCGAGATCATCTGGTCGATGGCGCAGCAGTTCTCGATGCGGCAGCTTGTGACGCATGCGCCCATGCACGCTCATCTGCCCGACTATCGCGAATGCAACGGGCATGTGTTGGGCGAGCAGCTCGAGAAGAATTGGACGCCCAAGTTCGTCAGCGACCTCGAAGTCAGAGCAAAGCGGATTGCGGCGGCGTATGCGCGCGTGTTTCTCGAGGACTTTCACCTGGGCGACAAGAGCAAGGTCGGCCGCTTCTATTGGCTGGGCCTGGGTGCATTCGCGTCCAAGCAGGTCGCGGCAACGCTCCACACCTGGCAGGTGAAATACGTGGCGCACTGCTCCGAGTTGCGCGCTGGCTTGGGCAGGGGCAATCTCTGGCTCTTCAACGACGTCCTGGCGTGGTTCTACGGCTACGCTGCCGGCGCCGATACGTTCGAAAAGTGCATGCATGCGCGCGACAGCAGGCAGTTTGTCGATCAGGTCACCACCAACTTTGCACGGCAGTTCGAGAACGACGCCGCATCGATCGATAAGGTTCCTCACGAGATCGATGGTGAGACGGGCCTGAAGAAGGCGAAGCTCGGATATCTCAAATGCACGCAGATTGTGAAGGACGGGTTCCAGGCGGTCAAAGACTGGGAAAATGAAACCGGTGAAAAGCGGCCTAAGATTGCGTTCGCCCATCTCCTTCTGATCGCCCAGCACGAGCAGGGCGAGGTGCTGCAAGGCCTGATCTACGATGATCCGGAATTCCAGAAGTGGCTCAAATTACAGCGTGGCGCCCTGGCGACTTCTGACAACATGGCAATCAACGCATCGATGCAAACGATTAGGTCTGGTCTATCCGACGGCTCAGACGCACTGGTGGCTGTTACCCGCGCCCTGGTGCCGGGCCTTCAACTGGTATTAACGCCCGATAGGACAACGGACGACACCGAATTCCGGTCCGACGCTCCGGATCGCCTGGTTTTGGAGGATTACCAGAAGCGTATGGAGTGGATCACAGACGCGGCATGGAAATATCACGGATTGATGCTGACAAAGCCAAAGGTCATGCTTGACTATCTTGAAGTCATCAAAAGCTGGGGCGATCTGCCAGACAAATGATGAAAACTATTCTCTCTCTCATACTGACCCTAGGGGTGCTCGTATGTGGTGCCGCGTTGGCCGTGCGCTATTTGCCCTCTCATTCAACTCTTGGCCATGACAACGACATGAAATCATCCCTTATGCGCATCCGACTCGGCGACCCTAAAGGTTCTGACCTGGGTGGACAAGGTTCGTCTACCGACAACCACCCCTCGGGGATGAAGTTTTATCAGCGCTCGTGGGAAAGAGGGAGCCTGGGTACTGTGGAGTTCGTGCATGGCAAGCACAGCTTTACGATAGACAATGTGCTCTCCGTACTGGGCATGGATGACCAGGATGTACCAGAAGGAATTTATCAATGGAACATAAATTTTGGAGTCAGCCCGGAACAAGCCGATACGCATGAAGCCGCGCTTGCGCGCATGATAAAGTTATTTTCCGATCTGCGCGCACGAGGGTGGGTGCGGTATATCGATATAGGTGATCCACGCCTGACTGGAAAGGAGGCTTGGGATCGCCTGGCAATCGATTCTGTCTACTCACTAGACCCAAATTACACACCCACCATTAATGAATGGAAGTCCGCAGTGAGGAAGATGCCACACTGGACATTCTATGCCGATGGAGTGTATCTAGATGTATCACTCATGCAAAGCAATATGGGAGACTTTGTCGGAAAGACGACATACCTCCTATCCATAAACATTAGAAGCGAATTTGCTTTTTATGGAATAGGATATTTCTCAGGCGACTCCGAGAAAATCGACAACTGGAAGGCACTGCTTCCTGCTGAGCTGCCGAAATACCACGCAAAGCGACTCAAGACCGAAACCGCCCTGAAAGAGCAAGGCTACACGATCGACACGACCTATCAGGACCCGCCGATCAAGGGATTGCAGGAATCATCCGCCAATCCGCAATGAGGCTCCGTCGATGACACGAGCAACTGTAGGCGGCAAAGCGCAAATCGTGGTGGGCGATACAACCAGCCATGGTGGTCAGGTGGTCTCCGGCAGCCCGTCTTCGACATGGAGCCGGGCTGAGATTCCGATTGCCCGCAAAGGCGACAAGGTGACGTGCCCACAATGCGAGCCTCACATTTTCGAGATCGCAGAGGGCTGTGATGGGAGCCTGGATTTCGGGGCGCCGGCTGCGCTTGAAGGACACAAAACGACCTGCGGCGCGGCTTTAATCGCTGAATCGGGCGGCACTGAGTGACAGTCGGGCCAGCGGTGAGCTTTCCTTGAATTCCGCGTTCCAACGGGTCGTGCCCATAGCGAACGCATAACCGATTCTCTTCTACAACGCGCTCAGCGCGGCAGCAACGGATACCCTGAGCCGGAAGCCAGTGGAGTAACGGTTTCGCTGGTATTCGGCGAGGCGGCGGCCGATGGCGCGGTTTCGCCCCCCTCTTCCTCCGCCACTCCGCTCTCCAGCCGATAGAGCCAGGCCAGCAGTTCGGCCACAGCCTGATAGAGCTGCGGCGGAATCCGGGAATCGAGGTCGACCTGCATCAGCAGCGACACCATTTCAGGCGCGCGATGAACATAGAGGCCCGCCTCCTGCGCGCGCTGAATGATCATCTCCGCTACGAGCCCGTACCCCTTCGCCACGACGCGCGGCGTCTTGTCGCCGCCTTGCGGGTCGTAGGCGAGGGCTGCCGCGCTCGGGCGTCGCTGGCGGCGGCTCATGTTCCGCCCCATTCGAACGGATCGTCGAACAAGCGATCGATCGGCGAGGCCACAGGGCCGCGTCCCGCTGCCGGTTCTGCCGCTCCCACGCCTGTGCCATCACCCCGGTCCCGTCCGCCCGGTGCGCCGTCGCGCACCTCCACATCCGAAATGTCGTCCGGGGCTTCGCGCGTCTGCGCGTCGGCCGCCGCGCGCGCGTAAGCGGAGGTTGCCGTCGACGCGGCGTTGCCGCCTTGCGCCGGCGCCGCGCCGCCGATTTCCCGAATCTGCAGGCCGGTCAGCTCGATCCCCGCCGCCTCCAGGCGACGTCCGAAGGCCCCGCCCCCGGAGGTGAGCCGCGCCGCGCCGCCAGGGCTGGCCTGCACGCGCACGACAAGCTGCGAGCCCGTCAGCACGAGGTCGGCATCGACCGTGCCCAGCGTGGGCAGCGCGAGCGTCACGCGGGTGCGCCACGTCTGCGGCAGATCACCCTCCTCCGCATCGCCGGAGCGGCCTTTGCGCTCGCGCTCAGGTTCGATCGTCCAGTCGAGCTTGGCACCCGGCCAGACTTCGCCGGTCCAGCGGAACTGCTGCGTCGCCAGGACGTCCAGCTGCTGGCGCACGAGTGGAATTGTTGCCGGATGAATAGAAGCCGCGATTGACGCACGCAAATCGGGCGCCATCCCCGCCGAGCGGTTGGCGCTTGCACCGCCAAACTCTGCGTCATCGAAGGTGCCGGCTCCCGCGCCTCGCCAGCCGGGGCTGTCGGCTGCCGCGTTGGCGAATGGGGCGCCGACGCCGTGCGGGCTCGCGACGAACGGTGGCAGCGACAACTGCGGCGGCAGCGCATGCGCGGGCCAGCCGGCCGTCGACGGCTCTGCCGCGCCGCCGCCGAGCCAGGCGGGCAAGCCGTCCGCACTCGCGTCGGATACCGGGTTGCCCCAATCGAGCGGCAGTTGCAGCGACTGCGCCGCAAGCCGCGTCTGCGGCTCGTTCGCCAGCGCTTCGGCCGGATAGCCGCCGGTAAGCCACTGCGCCAGATGCGACTCGTAGAAGAGGCCCGAGTCGTTGACGGTATGTTCGAGCGCGGCCGCCAGCTCCTCGACGGGCATGGCGGTAGCCGCGGCGTCGACGGCGGCCGCACCGGCTGCCGAGCCCGCCGAGCCCGCCGAGCCCGCCGAGCCCGTGGATGTCGATCCGGTCGCGCCGGCCGATTCGGCGGACGCCGCCCCATCGCGGGCGGCCGCGGCGGCGCCGGCGTCAGCCGCGAAGAGGCCGCCTTTCGCAGTCGGCGTGTCGATGGCCGGCGGCGCGGGCCAGATCGGCGTCTGACCGATAACGGCCGGCGTCGCATCGCCGCCGAAACGCGAGATAGCGTCGAGCGTCAGCGCGACTTCGGAAAGCACAGCTTGAGCGGAAGCGGGAGGAGGCGTGTCACCGAATGCCGCGGCCGCGTCGGCTGCAGCCGGCGTATCGACCGTCAGCCCCGTCGCCCCCGATTGGGCCGGGCTCGTGCGCGAGCCCGCGCCGACGCTGTCGAGCAGACTATCGATGCGACTAACAAGCATCGAGGCGAGGGCAGAGTCGATTCCAGTCATACCGCGTCCTTGCGCCGTCGTTCGGATCTGCCTTCGTTACGCGGACGCGATGCGCCGCGGGGGCCGTGAATGGGGATGATCCCGACGCGCTCAGCGCGCGCCGAACAGTTCCTTAAGCACGTGCACCGGACGCCGCGCGGAAAAAAACGCGGACAGCCGTGCAACGCTCGGGTTGACGAGATCGCGGATAGCCGCGTCGTCGGCCAGAATCTGGCGAACCAGATCGTACTTGCGCAGCCGGTCGTTCTCATCGAGCGAAATACCGGCATCGACTTCGATCAGCGTGTCGACGAGCGTCCGGTACTCTTCCTGCAAATCGGTCAATTCAGCCCAAAGCGCACGCCGCGCGGCTGCCAGCATGCGCTGGGAGACCGCCGCAATCGCCTCGTATCGTGCAAAATAGTCTGCTTTCGAATTCATCGCTGCGCGCCTGCCTGCCCCTGCTGCGCCAAAAGCCGCTCGGCTTCCGCGCCAATGGCGATCCAGGCTTCCTCGAGCGTCGCGAGCAAGCCGTCCACTTCGATCAACATCGCCTCGCTTTGAGCCATGTTTGCTTCCAGCAACCGACGCGTCATGTAGCTATAGAGCGCGTCCAGCCGGAGGGCGACGTCTCCGCCGACCTCTTTGTTCAGCGATGCCTGCAAGCCGCTGCCGATAATTCCCATGGCCTTCGTGATCGCCTCGCCGCGCGGGCCGATGTTGCCTTGCTGCAAGTGCATGCGCGCCTGTGCAATGGCTTTGCGCGCACCCTGGTACAGCATGAGAATCAATCGATGCGGATTTGCGCCCATCACCCCTGTCTCGACGCTGACACGTGCATAGGCGCCCGCTCCAGCGTGTCCTTGGGAAAACATCGGCGCTTCTCCTTGTTGGTCGTCAATATGCGTGGGTTGCCAGCGCGCCCCTCGTGACCCGACTGCAGCGCGCTGCTCATATCGCTGTTATCGGATGGCTCCGGCAAAGCTTTAGTCCGCACCACCACGGCCGACCGACACAGCCCCGGATAGCGCCCGCGGACGGCCGCCCCACGGATGGCCGCCCCACCTTAAATCGACATCTGCATGATGTCGTTATAAGCGGCGACGAGTTTATTACGAACCTGTAAGCCGAACTGCAGCCCGATATTGGCTTTCTGCATATCCACCATGACGTCGCTGAGCGACACGTTCGGCGAGCCGAGTTCGAACGCCTGCGACTCCCCGACCGCTTTGTTCTGGTCGTCGCTGATCTTATCCAGCGAACTCTTGAGCGCGGTGGCAAAGCTGCCGGCCGTCGCGACGCCCGATTGTTCCCCGAGCGCGGCGGCTTTCGACTCTCCAGCCGCCTCTGCGGCCATCGTCTGCATCTGCTGCAGGGCCGACGTGAGCGGATTGACTGGCACGGTCATCTGGTCTCTCCAAATACAAAAAAGGGGCGAAAGGCCGGCGCCGCGCAAAGACGCGACGCAATGACCCATCACGGAGAGTGAGGATAGCAGCGCGCCTCTCGGCAAACCCGTGAAACTAGGGGGGAAACCCGCTTCTATTCGACTGATTCAGTTGCGACCCGAGCTGGATAATCCCTATCGTGAAAGTGTCCCGCCCCTGCCGACGAGGCTGCGAGCCCAGGTAGAACGGCGAGAACACCCCCGCATTCCGGAGAACCCCGACGCATGGATTCGCAGGCTAATTCTTTGATCAACCCCGACGCCCGCATGGGCCTCGCGGGCGCCCAGCCAGGCGCCGCGGCGGCCGGCGCGCTGCAAGGCGCGGGTGTCGGCGGGGCCGGCGGCGCCGAACTCGGCGCCGGCTTCGCCCAGCGGCTGTCGTCGCTGTCGCAGATGCGCGGCAACCCGCGCGCGCCGTTCATCATCGCCGTGGCCGTGCTGGTGGCTGTCGTGACTGCACTCGTGCTCTGGGGCCGGACGCCCGACTATCGCCTGCTCTATAGCAATCTTTCCGATCAGGACGGGGGCAGCATCATCGCCGCCCTGCAGCAGGCGAATGTGCCCTATAAGTTCTCCGAAGGCGGCTCGGCCATTCTCGTGCCGTCGGATCAGGTCAACGAAGTCCGTCTGAAGCTCGCCTCGCAGGGCTTGCCCAAGAGCGGCTCGGTCGGCATGGAGCTGATGGACAACGAAAAGTTCGGCATCAGCCAGTTCGCCGAGCAGGTTAACTATCAGCGCGCCCTCGAAGGCGAGCTCGAACGGACGATTCAATCGATCTCCGTCGTGCGGCAGGCACGCGTGCATCTGGCCATTCCGAAGCCGTCCGTATTCGTGCGCGAGCGCGAAGCGCCGACCGCGTCGGTGCTCGTCAATCTCTACCCGGGGCGCATGCTCGACGAAGGGCAGGTTTCGGCGATCACGCACATGGTGGCATCCAGCGTCACCGATCTGCCCGTCAAAAACGTGACGATCGTCGATCAGGACGGCACGCTGCTGACGCAGCCTTCGTCGGGTAACGGGCTCGACGCCACCCAGCTCAAGTACGTTCAGCAAGTGGAATACAACACGCAGCAGCGCATCGACGCGATCCTGGCCCCGCTGTTCGGCGCCGGCAACGCCCATGCGCAAGTGAGCGCCGATATCGACTTCTCGCAAGTGGAGCAGACGGCCGAGACCTACGGCCCGAACGGCAGCCCGCAACAGGCCGCGATCCGCAGCCAGCAAACGAGCGAAGCCACCGACATGACGCAAGGCGGCGCCTCGGGCGTGCCCGGCGCGCTGTCGAACTCGCCGCCGCAACCGGCTTCCGCCCCGATCGTCGCGGCCAGCGGCACGAGCGCCACGGGTGTGGCGGGCACGCCGGTCAGCGAACGCAAGGACGCGACGACGAACTACGAGCTCGACAAGCACGTGAGCCATGTCGCGCAGGCCAAGGGCAACGTCAAGCGCCTGTCGGCCGCCGTGGTCATCAACTATCAGCGCGTGGTCGACGCCAAGGGTCATGCGACGATGCAGCCGGTCACGCCTGAGAAGCTCGCCCAGGTCACGCAGCTCGTGAAGGACGCGATGGGCTTCGATGCCAAGCGCGGCGACTCGGTCAACATCGTCAACGCGACGTTCTCGACCGAAGCCGATCCGCTCGCGAATCTGCCCTGGTGGAAGCAGCCCGAGATCATCTCGCTCGCGATCCAGGCGGCGAAGTGGCTCGGCATTGCCCTCGTTGCGCTGGTTCTCTATCTGATGATGGTCAAACCCGCGATGAAGCGTGCGTTCCCGCCGCCCGGCGAGGCGCAGGCATCCGAGGGGCCGGGCTTCATCGGTGGGCTCGAAGGTCCCGGCGAGCCCGTGCTGCTCGACGGCGGCTCGCCGTCGCCGGTTACGACGGCGATGGAACTCGACAGCGACATGGAGCAAAACCTGCTCGCCTTCGAGAACGAGAAGCACAAGTTCGAACGGAACCTCGATTACGCGCGGACGATTGCGCGCAAGGATCCGAAGATCGTAGCGACTGTTGTCAAGAATTGGGTGTCCGATGAGCGCTGAAGGGGTCACGAAGAGCGCGCTTCTGCTGATGTCGATCGGCGAAGAAGAAGCCGCTGAAGTGTTTAAGTTTCTCGCGCCGCGCGAAGTGCAGAAGATCGGCGCCGCCATGGCCTCGCTCAAGAACGTCACGCGCGAGCAGGTCGAGCATGTGCTGCAGGACTTCGTCAAGGAAGCGGAGCAGCACACGGCGATGTCGCTCGATTCGAACGACTACATCCGCTCGGTGCTGACCAAGGCGCTCGGCGAAGACAAGGCCGGCGTTCTGATCGACCGCATCCTGCAAGGCAGCGATACGAGCGGCATCGAAGGGCTGAAGTGGATGGACTCGCCCGCCGTGGCCGAGCTCATCAAGAACGAGCACCCGCAGATCATCGCGACGATCCTCGTCCATCTGGATCGCGACCAGGCTTCGGAAATCGCCGCGTGCTTCACGGACCGGCTACGCAACGACGTGCTGCTGCGAATCGCCACGCTGGACGGGATTCAGCCGGCCGCGCTGCGCGAGCTCGACGATGTCCTCACGGGCCTGCTCTCGGGCAGCGACAACCTCAAGCGCAGCCCGATGGGCGGTATTCGCACGGCGGCCGAAATCCTGAACTTCATGCCGAGCATGCACGAGGAGTCGATTCTCGAAAGCGTGCGCCAGTACGACGCCGACCTCGCGCAGAAAATCATCGACCAGATGTTCGTGTTCGAGAACCTGCTCGATCTCGAAGATCGTGCGATTCAGCTGCTGCTCAAGGAAGTGGAGTCCGAAGCGCTCATCATCTCGCTCAAGGGCGCCCCGCCGGCGCTGCGTCAGAAGTTCCTATCGAACATGTCGCAACGCGCGGCCGAGCTGCTCGCCGAAGACCTCGACGCACGCGGTCCGGTGCGCGTCTCGGAAGTCGAAACGCAACAGCGCCGCATCCTGCAGATCGTGCGCAACCTGGCCGAGAGCGGCCAGATCGTGATTGGTGGAAAGGCGGAAGATGCCTATGTCTGATTCAGGCCGCTCGGACAAGAAGCCCATCTCGGCGTACCAGCGCTGGGAGATGGCTTCGTTCGACCCGCCGCCTCCGCCCGATCCGGTGCGCGAGAACAAGCTCGCGCAAGAGATTCAACGCATTCGTGCAGCGGCCCATCAGCAAGGGCTCGCTTCGGGCCATGTGGCTGGTCAGGCCATCGGCTATCAGGCCGGCTTCGACCAGGGCCATGCGCAGGGACTCGAAAAAGGCCGGCAGGAAGCACACGCCGAAGCGGCGCGGCTCGCCGGGCTGGCCGATGCGTTCAAGGCCGCCCTCGACGGCGCGCAGACCGAAATGGCCGAATCGCTGGTCGCGCTTGCGATCGACATCGCCCAGCAGGTCGTGCGTCAGCACGTGGCCCACGATCCGGCCGCCCTGCTCGCCGCCGCGCGCGAAGTGCTCGCGGCCGAGCCCGCGCTGGCCGGTGCGCCGCAGTTGATCGTCAATCCGGCTGATCTGCCGATCGTCGAAGCCTATATGAAGGACGAGCTCGAGGCACTCGGCTGGAACGTGCGCACCGATCCCGCCGTCGAGCGCGGCGGCTGCCGTGCGCAGGCAGCGACCGGCGAAATCGACGCCACCATCGGCTCGCGCTGGCAGCGCGTGGCGGCCGCACTCGGCAAGGTGAGCCAATGGTGAGCGATGTCACCGTCGAATCGCTGCGTGCGAGCGGCCTGTCGCCGCTCGAAGTCGAACTCGCGCTGGCCTCGTTCCGTCCCGAGGCGATGCCCGACGCGCGCCGCGCGCTCGAACCCGCGACGGGCAATGCGCTGGCCGTCGCGCAAGCCGATCTGCCAAGCGGCTTGGCTGAAGATCATGCAGGCGCCGACCCGCACGCGGGCACGCACGCCGCCTCATTGGACGAGCCTGCGCCCCCGCATCCTACGCATAACCATGCGATGGGCCACAGCGCGTACGCAGCCCCGCCGCTCGCCAGCGCCTCGCGCGCCGCGGCCCCGTTGGCTGCGTTCACGCCCGATCCCGCGCTGGCGAACAATCCGCACCTCGGCGCCTGGCGCGGCCGGCTCAATGCACTGCGCGAACGCAGCGCGCTCGCGCGGCCGCTTTCGGCCTGCGGACGCCTCACGCGCGCAGCCGGCCTTGTGCTCGAAGCGGTTGGCATGCGGCTCGCCGTCGGCGCTGAATGCCTGATCGAAATGCCGCCTGGCAGCATGCTGCCGATGGCCGAAGCCGAAGTCGTCGGTTTTGCCGGCGATCGTCTGTTCTTGATGCCCACGACCGAAGTCGCGGGCCTGTTGCCTGGGGCGCGCGTCTATCCGCGCGAGAGCGCGCCGCTTGCCGACCCGCTCGCGGGCGCCAAGCGCCTGCCGGTCGGCTGGGGCATGCTCGGCCGCGTCGTCGATTCGTCGGGCCGCCCGCTCGACGGCCTCGGCCCGCTCGACAACGAAGCCGACGCGCCGCTCTCGGCGCCGTCGATCAACCCGCTGCAGCGCGAGCCGATTCAGCAGGTGCTCGACGTCGGCGTGCGCGCAATCAATGCGCTGCTCACGGTCGGACGCGGCCAACGCATGGGCTTGTTCGCGGGCTCCGGCGTCGGTAAATCGGTGCTGCTCGGGACGATGGCGCGTTATACGAGCGCCGAAGTCATCGTGATCGGACTGATCGGCGAACGCGGCCGCGAAGTGAAGGAATTCATCGAGCAGATCCTCGGAGAAGAAGGACTCGCACGCTCCGTCGTCGTGGCTGCGCCGGCCGATGTGTCGCCGTTGATGCGGATGCAGGGGGCCGCCTATGCGACATCGCTTGCCGAGTACTTCCGCGATCAGGGCAAGCATGTGCTGCTGCTGATGGATTCGCTCACGCGCTATGCGATGGCGCAGCGCGAGATCGCGCTGGCCATCGGCGAGCCGCCCGCCACCAAAGGCTATCCGCCCTCGGTTTTTGCGAAGCTGCCGGCGCTCGTCGAGCGCACGGGCAACGGCCCCGAAGGCGGCGGCTCGATCACGGCGTTCTACACCGTGCTGACCGAAGGCGACGATCAGCAAGACCCTATCGCCGACGCGGCGCGCGCAATTCTCGACGGCCACATCGTGCTGTCGCGTGCGCTCGCCGAAGCCGGCCACTATCCGGCTATCGACATCGAAGCGTCGATCAGCCGGGCGATGACGGCGCTCATCGACGAGAACCATCTGGAGCGCGTGCGGTTGTTCAAGCAGATGCTGTCCCGTTATCAGCGCAATCGCGACCTGATCAACGTCGGCGCCTATTCGAGCGGACGCGATGCGCTGCTCGACCGGGCGATCGCGCTCTATCCACGCATCGAAGCATTTCTACAGCAGGGCTTTCGCGAATGTGCACCGTTCGCACCAAGCCTCAATATGCTGAATGCGTTGTTTGAATGAGGAATTCTGAGCGATGACCAAGCATTTTCCGATCAAGACACTCATCGACCTCGCACAAAACGACGTCGATGCGGCGGCCAAGCAGCTCGGCCGCGCGCAGCGCGAACGTGGGGATGTCGAAGCGCAGTTGGAATCGCTGGTGCGGTATCGCGACGAGTATCACGCAAATTTTTCCGCTTCGGCCCAGGCCGGCATGCCGGCCGGCAGCTGGCGCAACTTTCAGGCGTTCATCGATACGCTCGACGCGGCGATCGAACAGCAACGGCGCCTGCTCGCGACGGCCACCTCGCGCGTCGAGGCGGCCAAGCCCGAGTGGCAGCGTCAAAAGCAGAAGCTGGGGTCGTACGAAGTCCTGCAGGCGCGCGGCGAGGCCGAGCAAGCACGTGTCGTGGCACGACGCGAGCAGCGCGACGCCGACGAGCATGCCGCCAAGATGCTGCGCATGCGTCAGCAAAATTTGAATTGAACCGGAATCGAGTCGGCGGGCCGCGCGCCTGGTACGCTGCCGCCCGGTCGACGAACTTTGAGGCATAACCATGTCGCCCCTTTCCCTCATCGGGTCCCCTACGGCAACGGCAAGCGCGGTCTACGGCGCCGCGAGCGCCACCGCCAGCACCGCGGCTGCCGCGTCGTTCTCGCAAACGCTCCAGCAGACGGTTCAGTCGCAGCAACATGCGGCCCAGCCGAGCGCCGCACACGCCGAGGCATCGAGCAACGCGCAATCGCAGAGCGCCAATGCGCAACAGTCCGCTTCGACTGCGACCGGCAACGGCGCCGACGCGAAGAACGGCGCCAGTGCGAACGACCCGGCCACTTCCGCCAGCAACGCCACGTCGGATTCGACCGGCAGCGACGGTGCGTCGTCGACGCAATCGAGCTCGACCTCGAAGCACGGCGATGCATCGTCAAGCGCGCAGGCCGGTCAAGGCCAAAGCGCCGCGGACGCCGGCAATGCGGCCGCGCAGGCCGCCGCCGCCCAGCAGCAGCAGCAACAGCAGCAGGCTCAAGCGGCAGCGACGAGCGCGACGACCGCCGGCACGACGGACTCAGCAGGCGCGACGACGGGCGCCGCAGGCAAAGTGACCGGCTCTACGCCGAAGACGGTGCGCGCCGCGCTTGAAGCCGCATTGGCGGCCCAAATGGGGATGCAGGCGGGGATGCAAGCGGGAATGCAAGGCGCAGCGGCCACCGGCGCGGCGGCCACGGCGTCGGGCGCGCAAGTGCTCGGCAACACGAGCGCAGGCACGAACACCGGCAACCTGACCAACGGCATGGGGTCGCTGCCGCTCGGCAACAAGGTGCTGGCCACCCTGACGGGCGACGCCAAGAGCGCCAACGCGGCGGCTGTCAGCAGCGCCGCCGAGCAGGCCGCCAAGGCGTCGGCCGGCGCGACGGCTTCGTCCGACAGCGCGGCAGCCGCGACGGCCCAGGCACTCGCCGGCGGCGGCGACGCCACGGCAGCCCTGGCAACGCTGAAGGACAACGCCGAAGCCGCGCGCGCCGCGCTGGCCGCGACGCAGACGGCATCGGCCGCAAGCGTCGCGAGCGCGGCGGCGCAGGCGGCCGCTGCGGCGACGTCGCCCAATGCGGCGGCGGCCGCCGCTTCGCTGGCGCCGCAAGTGGGCACGCCCGATTGGGAAGATGCGCTGAGCCAGAAGGTCGTATTCATGTCGAATGCGCACCAGCAAAGCGCCGAACTGACGCTCAATCCGCCCGATCTCGGTCCGCTGCAGGTCGTATTGCAGGTGGCCGACAACCATGCGCACGCCCTGTTCGTGTCCCAGCATCAGCAGGTGCGAGAGGCTGTCGAAGCCGCGCTGCCGAAGCTGCGTGACGCGTTGGAATCCGGCGGCCTCGGCCTGGGCAGCGCCAGCGTCAGCGATGGCTTCGCGCGCCAAGCCAGCCAACAGCAAGCCGGCAACCAGAGCAGCGGCTCGGGCCGCCGCGGCAACGGCTCGGGCTCGGGCGGCGGCCAAGGCGACGTCACGGTGGCCGCGAGCGCGACGATCAGCACGCGGCGCACCGTCGGGCTCGTCGATACATTCGCCTGACGCCGGCATCGACCGAGCGGCAGTTCGGCGGTTCGACGGATCGGCGCCTCGCCGGTCCGGCCCGATCCGCCTGCAGACAAAGCTGAGCCGCCCGGCTCGGCGCGGGCCCCGCGAATATCGGGGGCCCGCTTTTTGCTGTCCGCTGTTTGCGCGATCGTGACCCCGCCGTCTTAAACGAATGAGATGGCGTCGAATGTCCCTTCTTTTCGGCTTATCGCCGATGCCCGCTTTAGCGAACAATTCACCTTACCGCACTTACGCAAAGCATTGTCATGGCATCCACGACCGCAAATCAGCAGACCGTCGACGTACCCGCGAAATCGGGCAAGCTCAAACGCATTCTGCTGATCGCTCTCATTGCGATCTTCGCAGCCGGCGCCGCCGCCCGTGTTCTTCGCGCTCGACCCGATGACGGTCAATCTGCTGTCCGACGACGGCCAGCACTACCTGCGCGTCGGCCTGTCGCTCAAGCTTGCCAATGAAAAGATGCAGGAAGGGTTGCAGCAGCACATGCCGGAAATTCGCAGCCGCATTCTGCTTGCACTGTCGAACAAGCACCCGGAAGAGCTGTCGACGCTCGAGGGCAAGCATGCGCTTGCGCAAGAGCTGAAAACGCTGATCGAGAAGCCGACGGACGCCAGCGAGCCGCCCGTCCATGTCGAAGCGGTGCTCTTCACGGAATTCGTGGTCCAGTAGTGCCAGGCGCCCGCTCCATGCCGGCCATGCAGGCAGGCGGTCGGGCGAAACGCACTACCTAAGACGCTACTCACCAACCGCAACACAGGGACGAGCAAAGCAATGGGCCACGAAGAGTTCATGTCCCAAGAGGAAGTCGATGCACTCCTCAAGGGCGTAACCGGCGAATCCGATTCCGATGCCGATCACGGCGAAAAGGCAGGCGTTCGCCCCTACAACATCGCGACGCAGGAACGGATCGTTCGCGGCCGGATGCCCGGCCTCGAAATCATCAACGAGCGTTTCGCCCGCCTGCTTCGCCTCGGCATCTTCAATTTCATGCGCCGCACGGCCGAGATCTCGGTCGGTCCGGTCAAAGTGCTGAAGTACAGCGAGTTCACGCGCAACCTGCCGATTCCGACGAACCTGAACCTCGTCCATGTGAAGCCGCTGCGCGGCACGTCGCTGTTCGTGTTCGATCCGAACCTCGTGTTCTTCGTCGTCGACAATCTGTTCGGCGGCGACGGCCGGTTCCACACGCGCGTCGAAGGGCGCGACTTCACGGCCACCGAGCAACGCATCATCGGCAAGCTGCTGAGCCTCGTCTTCGACCATTACACGACGGCGTGGAAGAGCGTGCGGCCGCTGCAGTTCGAATTCATGCGCTCGGAAATGCATACGCAGTTCGCCAACGTCGCGACGCCGAACGAAATCGTCATCGTCACGCAGTTCTCGATCGAGTTCGGCCCGACAGGCGGCACGCTGCACATCTGCATGCCGTACTCGATGATCGAGCCGATCCGCGACGTGCTGACTTCGCCGATCCAGGGCGAGGCGCTCGAAGTCGACCGCCGTTGGGTGCGCGTGCTGTCCAAGCAGGTGCAGCTGGCCGAAGTCGAGCTGACCGCCGATCTCGCACAGATCCCCGTCACGTTCGAGGACATCCTGAACCTGCGTGCGGGCGACGTGCTACCGATCAACATCCCCGAAAACATCGTGGCCAAGGTCGACGGCGTGCCCGTCATGGAATGCGGCTACGGACTCTTCAACGGCCAATATGCGTTGCGCGTGCAAAAAATGATCAGCGCAGCGGAAAACACGATCAAGGAAACGGATTATGAGTGACCTGAACGCAATGCCCGGTGACGGCACGGCACAACTCGATGCAGCCCTGGCCGCCGCGGCCGCCGAGCGCGACAAACAGGCCGCCGGCTCGAGCGACGACGAAGCGAGCCTCGACGATTGGGCCGCCGCTCTGGCCGAGCAGAATTCGAACGAAACCCCGGCGCCCGCCGCGGCCGGCGTATTCCAGCCGCTGTCGAAGGTCGAAGCGACGACGACGCGCAACGACATCGACATGATCCTGGACATTCCGGTCCAGATGACGGTCGAACTGGGGCGCACGAAAATTGCGATTCGCAATTTGTTGCAACTTGCGCAAGGCTCGGTCGTCGAACTCGACGGGATGGCCGGCGAACCGATGGACGTGCTCGTGAACGGCTGTTTGATTGCCCAAGGGGAAGTCGTCGTCGTCAACGACAAGTTCGGTATCCGGTTGACCGACATCATTACGCCGGCCGAACGTATCCGAAAACTTAATCGATAACCGAATGAAATTGATCTTGCACCGTATATCGCGAGCGCGACATGCGGTGGCAAATACAGCGGCACATTCAGCGGCAAGCCCCGCAGCGTTCGCGGGCTTTGCAGCGTACGCGGCCTGCACCGTCGCGGCTTTGGCCCTCTTCGCGCCAGCGGCGGCGGCGGCCGACATGAACGCGGTCAATAACGCTGCCAGGATCGCGTCGGGCGTCGGCGCCGGCACGGCCGTGCCGTCCGTCGGCGTGGGCGCCGTGCTGCAGACGCTGGTCGGCCTCGCCGTCGTCGTCGCGCTCGTCTTTGCTTGCGCGTGGCTTGCACGCCGTTTCGGCCTGCAGCCGTCGGCGCGCGGCCAGCTCGTGCGCACCGTCGGCGGCGTGTCGCTAGGCGGCAAGGAGCGCGTGGCGGTCGTTCAGATCGGCGACACCTGGCTTGTCGTCGGCGCCGCGCCCGGCAACGTGCGGCTGCTCCATACCATGCCCGCGCCCCAGGCGAACGAGGCCGGCGCACCGGGCGGCGGCGATGCCGACCCCGCGCAGGGGCCGCTGGCCGGCACCTTCGGCACGCGGTTTCGCGCCGCGCTGGCGGACGAAGCGCGCAAGCGGTTCTCTCGAACTTCGGGCGGGGGCAGGTAAATGTCGTCCAGCTCTCTCGTGCGGCTCGCGCGCGCCGCGCTGCCTGCGCTTCCGTTTTTGATGTTCGCGCTGCTGCCGCAGCTTTCGCTGGCGCAAACGCCGGCGGGCCTCCCCGCTTTCACGACGAGCCCCGGCCCGGGCGGCGGCACGACTTACTCGCTGAGCGTGCAGACGATGCTGCTGCTCACGATGCTGTCGTTCCTGCCGGCGATGGTGCTGATGATGACAAGCTTCACGCGCATCATCATCGTCCTCTCGCTGCTGCGCCAGGCGATCGGCACGACCACGACGCCGCCGAACCAGGTGCTCGTCGGGTTGTCCTTGTTTTTGACGCTGTTCGTGATGTCGCCGGTGCTCAACAAGGCTTACACCGACGGCTACAAGCCGTTCGCCGACGGCACGATTCCGATGGAAACGGCCGTGCAGCGCGGCGTGGCCCCCTTCAAGCAGTTCATGCTGAAGCAGACGCGCGAATCCGACCTCGCCCTGTTCGCACGGATTTCGCATTCGCCGCCGCTGCAGGGACCCGAAGACGTACCGCTGCCGCTGCTCGTGCCGGCCTTTGTGACGAGCGAACTCAAGACCGCCTTTCAAATCGGTTTCACGATCTTCATTCCTTTTGTCATCATCGATATGGTCGTGGCCAGCGTGCTGATGTCGATGGGGATGATGATGGTCTCGCCCGTCACGATTTCGCTGCCCTTCAAGCTGATGCTGTTCGTGCTCGTGGATGGCTGGCAACTGCTGATCGGCTCGCTCGCGCAGAGCTTCTCCTGAGCCCGATTTAACGAGGATTGCTTCTCATGACGCCCGAATCCGTACTGACGCTCGCGCACCGTGCGATGTACGTCGCGCTGCTGCTGACGGCGCCGCCGCTGATCGTCTCGCTCGTGGTGGGCTTGCTCGTCAGCTTCTTCCAGGCCGCGACGCAGATCAACGAAGCCACGCTGTCGTTCATTCCGAAGCTGATGGCCGTGACGATCACGCTCGTGATCGCGGGGCCGTGGATGCTTTCGATTGTGCTCGACTACATGCGCGAAATGCTGACCAGCATTCCGTCGATGGCAGGGTAGCGGCCGCAGGCACCCGCTGACGGACCGCCCCCCGCCCATGTTCACCGTCACTTACGCGCAGCTGAACGTCTGGCTGACGGCGTTCCTCTGGCCGTTCACGCGCATCGCGGCGCTCGTCGCGGCCTCGCCCATGTTCGGCCATTCGGCCTTGCCGGCCCGCGTGAAAATCGCGCTGGCCGCTTTCATCACGCTGATCGTCGCACCGACGCTGCCGCCGATGCCGCAGGTGACCGTGTTCTCGGCCACCGGGGTCTGGATCATGGTGATGCAGCTTTTGATCGGCGCCGCGCTGGGCTTCGCGATGCAACTCGTCTTCGCGGCCGTGGAAATGGCGGGCTCGCTCGTAGGCTTGCAGATGGGACTCGGCTTCGCGACCTTCTTCGACCCGAGCTCGAATGCTTCGGCGCAGGTCATTGCAAGCTTTCTGAACATGGTCGCGCTGCTTGCGTTCCTGACGTTCAACGGCCATTTGCAGGTGATTGCCGCGCTGATCGGCTCGTTTCAGTCGGTGCCCATTGCGGCCGCCGTGTATGGCCCGCCGGGCATGCGGACCCTCGTGGAGTGGGGTGGCGCGATCTTCTCGGCGGGGTTGCTGCTGTCGCTGCCTGTCGTGATTGCGCTGCTCGTCGCCAGCCTGTCGCTCGGCATTCTCAATCGCGCCGCCCCGCAGATCGGCGTGTTCCAGATCGGCTTTTCGGTCACGCTGCTGGTCGGCATGCTGCTGATCATGCTGATGCTGCCGAACATGATTCCGTTCTTCGCGCATCTCGTCGATAGCGGTGTCGATGTGATGGGGAAAGTAGCCGCGGCGTTGCGGTAGTCAAAAAAAAGCGGCCGAAGCCCCCATATGAGGACTTCGGCCTTATCGCTCGCCCTTGCGGGCGAGTGGCTTCGTCAACCGGTAATCAGCCGCCGATGTACTGGAACAGCGACATGCCCTGAATCTTCACGAACGACTGCTGCGCAGCCTGCAGCGCGTTCTGCGTCAGCTCGAAGTTGCTGATCGCCGACACCATATCGACGCCCGTCAGGCTGGCCAGATCGCTCTTCGTTTGCAGCGAATTGGTCTGCGTCGTCGTTTGCAGCGCCTGCAGTTCCTGCTCGCGCCCGCCAACCGAGGCCTGCACCACCGTCACGTTCGTCAGCGAGTTCTGGAACGCGGACAAGCCCGTCGTCAATGCATTCGAGAGCGTGGCCTGCGCAGCCGGGTTATTGCTGACCGGCTGTTGCAAGGCCGCGATCATCGAGTCGAGCGTCGAGAACATGCTGCTGTTCTGCGGCGCCGTCGAGGGCGTCACCGAGAACGTATCGCCAGGGTTCGGCGCGCCTGTGATGGCCACCTGCATGCCCGCACCAAGCGGGATCGGCGTATTCGCGTTGTAGGCCGTCGCCGCCGTCGTCGTGGGCGGCACGACCGTGTTGTCGGTGACCGTGTAGGTCGGCGCCGCGGCGGTCCCGCCGAATGCGATCGAATAGCTGTGGCCGTTCGTCGTCACAACGGGATTCGTGATCGATGCGCGCCCGATCGTGCCCGTGCCCGTGTTCGCCGCATTGCCCGCCGAAACCGGCGTCGTGCCGACCGAAGGCACGGACAGAAATACGCTCGAGCCGCTGTCGTTCGTCGCGACCTGGCGCGTATCGGCCACCTGCGCTTCGCGAATGCCGTCGTCGCCGTGATAATTCACGCCGCCGCCCGTGGCGTTCGTGAACGGCTGCGTCGTCGCCTGGAAACCCGAGAACACATAGTTGCCGGCGCCGTCGCTCGTGTTCGCGAGCGTCAGCAATTGATCGCGATAGCCTTGCAGCGCCTTGGCGATCGACGCACGGTCGGAGTCGTTCAAGCTGCCGTCGCCGGCGCGCACGACTTGCGAGCTGATCGCCTGCATCGTGCCCGTCACGCTCGAAAGCGTCTTGTCTTCGAGTTGCAGCGACGTCAGTGCAGCGTTCTGATTGGTCGTGTACTGCGAGTACGAAGCCGACACCATCGTCAATTGGACGGCTTGCGCGGCGGCAAGCGGGTTGTCGGCCGGCGTCGTCAACGCCGTGCCGCTCGAGAGCTGCTGGTAGTACGTCGCCAGCTGGCTCTGCTCGTTATCCATCGTCTGGATGTTCTGGTTATAGAACTGCGAAGTCGAAATGCGCATCGCTGGCCAAGCCTCACTGGAAGATGCCCATCAGGGTCTGGAACATCGATTCGGCCGTTTGAATGACCTTGCTGTTCGCCTGATAAGCCTGCTGGTATTGCAACAAGTTCGACGCTTCTTCGTCGAGATTGACGCCCGACACGCCTTGCTGCGCCGATGTGATTTGGGCGACGAGCGCCGTTTGCGACGTGTTCGCCGCCTTGAGCTGGCTCGCCGCGTTGCCAATGTTGTTCACGTACGACGCGTAGGCCGCGGTCAGCGTCGAGGTGCCGCCGTTCAGCGACGCATTCGACACGAGCTTGGACATCGCGAGCGCGTTGCGCCCGTCGAAGGTGCCCGTGTTCGGTGCGATCGTGAACGTGTCGCCGTTCGCGGGCGAGCCGCTCAGCGCAAACGTCACGCCGTTCGTGATGCCGGCCGGCACGGGTGTGACCGTACTGTTGATCGTCATCGTCGCACCTTGCGCCGCGCTGTACGGCACCGTCGTGGCGCCCGACGCGATCGTGTACGACGTCGGCGGCGTACCGGCGACCGTCACGGTCGTGCCCGCCTGGAAACCGCTCAACGTGCCCGAGGCCGAGTCGTAGGTCAGCGTGGTCGTGCCGGAGATCTGGTAGCCCGCCGTCACCGTCCCCTGCGTGATCGCGCCGGTGCCCGTGTTCGAGCTCGGCGCAGACGCGAGCACCGGCCCGGACGACGCGATCGCCGACGGGTTCGATGTCGCCAGCGCGAATGTATTGAGCGCGCCGCGCGTCGGCTGAATCGTGAACGAATCGCCAGGGTTCATCGAACCCGCGGTGATGTTCAGAAGCAGTCCGCCCATCGACGACGAGCCGTTCGGGGGCGTGGCCGAGGTGCCGACGACAGAGCCCGTCGTCGTGTCGGTCAGCGTATACGTGCCGCTCGCGAACGACAGATTGTAGTCGTCACTCGTCGGCTGGGTATTGTTGGCGAAGGCGACCGACAGCGTCGCGGTGCCCGTATTGGCCTGATTCGAGTAGACGGTCGGCGAGCCGACTGTGAACAGATTGCCGCCCACGTTGCCGGACAGGTCCAGACCCAACGCGTTTTGTGCGTTCACCTGAGCGGCGAAGCTCGTCGCGATCGCGCCCAGTTGCGACTCGGCCGGATCGAGCGTCTGGCTCACGAACTGCAACAAGCCGCCCACGGTGCCGCCGCTCACCGCCGAGGACGGCAGGTATTCGACGGGCGGAGTCGGCGTCGCGCCCTTCAGGCCGTTGTAGGTCACCGCGAGTTCGCTCGGATCGCTTTGCGAGGTGGCCGTGCCGAGCTGGAAGTTCTGCGAACCGACGACGAGCGGCTGCCCGTTGCCGATGAAGACGCTGTAGCCGCTCGAGTTTCGCACGACGGAGACACCGGCGAGTTGCGACAGGTTGGCGACCGCCTGGTCGCGCTGGTCGAGCAACTGGTTCGGCGGCTGACCTTGCGCCGATGCCGCGGCGATCTGGCTGTTCAGATCCGCAATCTGCGACGAATAGGTGTTGATCGAGGCGACGGCCGTCTGCAATTGCTGGTTCACGCTCAAACGCAGCTGGTCGTACTGCTCGCCGGCGGCGTTCAACTGCGTGGCGAGCGTCTGCGCGGCGCTGATCGCGGTTTGACGCGTCGGCACGCTGTTCGGGTTGTTCGAGACATTCTGCATGCCCGTGAAGTAAGCCGTGATCGCCGAAGAGATACCGCCCGTCGGGCTGCCGACGAGATTGCTCAGCTGCGCGGCCATCGCATAGTTGGCCGACAGCGCGCTGTTCGTCGACGTGGCGTTGTTCAGCTGCGTGCTCAGATACTGGCTGTAGTTGCGGCGGACCGTGACGGTGTCGACGCCGTTGCCCAGGAAGCCCGAGCCCGTGTACTGGCCGCTCGCTTCGGCGTACACGGGGTTTTCGACCGTGTAGCCCGCCGTCGATGCGTTGCTGATGTTCTGGCTCGTCGTCGTCAAGCCCCACTGGGCGGCATTCAGACCCGACAAGCCGATGTTGAAAATATCGTTGGACATGCGTCTTCCTGAAGGGCGGACGGCACCTGGCTGTCTGCCTCGTTGAGGGAACACATGTATATCGGCCGCGCACGCGAAAGTTTAAGGGGGACGGGCGCACCGTCCCCTGTTTTTTTTCAGGCTTTGACGAGCGAGCGCCGGCGCATTTCGAGTTGGGTGATGAGCCGCTGCAGCGTGTTCTCGGCGCTGCCCGGCAACGAGACGAAGCGCATGCCGAGCTGGAAGCGGCGGCCGCCGTTCGGCAGCTCGGTCGCCCGCATCGAAACGAGTTCGAGATCGAGCGACAGCATGCCGTGGCCGTTCAGGTGAACCTCGACATCGGGCAGCATCGCCCCCATCGGGAGTTCGGCGACGCGTTCATCGGTCGTGCGCAGGCCGATGCCGCCGAGCGACAGGTCATGCACCTCGAAGCGGAACGTATCGCCTTCCGGCAAATGACCGCGGCAGAAGTACGGGTCCAGCACGGGCGCATCGACGCGGAAGTACTCGCGCCGCTGCACGTAGAACAGCACTTCCGGGAACGGTGCCTCGAAAGCGGGCAGTCCCTCGAATTTGGTCTCGCTCGGGGTGACCGTGGAGAACTCGACGCGCACACCGTCGGGCGATGCGCGGAACGTGCAGATCGACGAGCCAAGCACGCCTTTGTTCTGCTCCGGCAGGGCGCCCCAGTCGAAGGAGAACGTGCGACCGCGCACGTCGACATCGAGAATCTTCGTGACAAGCTGCCCGTTCTTGTACTGAACGGTCAGAAAATCGCCGCGATTGGCCAGATTGCGGAGTTGAACGCCGATTTCGAGGGGATTGCGGCGGCCGAAGTCATGATAACTTTCGGCGGCTTCCTCCGTCGGGCCATTCGACTGATTGGTATCCATGGGCTCGGGTATGCGTACTTGCGCGGCGCGTCAGGCGCGTCGACGCCAAAGCTTTCGGATCCATTTCAGCGATCCGACAAGGGTCTCGACTGATTAGCGGCATCCGACGTGCAAAGTTTAGAGGCGCCCCCGAAATAATTTTTTAGTTTTCGAGTAAACGCTCGGTTTCCCGGCCCCTGCCGAGTCCGTCCATTGCGTGTCTCTAATCGATGTCGGGCGACATTATAGTGCGTCGCGCGGCAGTTTAAAGCGGCTCGGCCGGCCGCCTTTCGGCGGCCGGCCTTATTACCGTCTTCTGCTTGGCCCCATCGCGCTTTGGTGCGCTCCCCGTAGTTGCCGGTGATCGATATTCAAGCATTCGATCCCGGCATATCTCTTACCCCATCCGCTGCATGATCGAAATCAGTTTCGTCGCGTAGTGCGGATCGGTTGCGTAGCCCGCTTTCTGCATCCCGTGCGCAAAGCTGGCCGCGTCGTGCGAAGTCGACAACACCGAGGCGTAGCGCGGATTGTCGCGCAGCATGCTCGCGTAGTCGGTCATCGCATCGGCGTAGGAATCGTAGGCGCGGAATTTTTGCACGACCTTGTGCGCTTTACCGTTGACGTACTCGGTCGTCACCGCCGAGACCGTCTTGCCGGTCCAGTCCGGCGTCGCCTTGATGCCGAACACGTTGTGGCTCGGCGTGCCGTTCGGGTTCTTGATCTCGCCCTTGCCCCAGCCCGATTCAAGGGCGGCCTGGCCGACGATGAAGCGTGCCGGGATACCCGTCGCGGCGCTCGCGGCCTGGGCGGGGCCCGCCATTTTGTCGACGAACGCGTCGATCTTGGCCGATGTGCCGTTGCCGTGCAGCGGCGGCGTCAACGCGCTTTGCGCCGTGTAACCCTTGCCCGAGGCGAGCGAGCCGTTCGCTTGCGCGTTGGAATAGGCACGCGCCAGCGCATTGAGCATGGCCGCGTCGCCGGAATTGCCGGCCATGCCGCCGATCGAGCCGCCGCCGGCGATCGTATTCGCGCCGATCCCACCGGCTCCGCCCTCGCCCACGTTGAACCCCGCGTTGCGCGAGAGTTGCGTGATGAGCGCGTTGGCCACGCCGACGCCCTTCGACGAAAGCTGCTGCGACAGCTGCTGGTCGAGCATCGATTGATACTGCTTGCTGTCGTTCGAATCGAGAATGCCGTCTTGCGGCGTCGCCTCGCGCATGCTCTTGAGCATCATCTGCAGGAACACGGCGTCGAACTGCTTGGCCGTCGACTTCAGCGCCTGCTGCGGCGACGCACCGGCTTGCGCCTTCATGGCGTCGAAGCCCTGCACGTCGAGCGCGAAGCGCTGATTGATGTCGGTGCCCGTATTGAGGCTGGCGGTGTTGCTGGCGTTCGGGTTCATCGTCATGACCTCTTAGATGATCTCGAGATCCGCGCGCAACGCGCCCGCGGCCTTCATCGCTTGCAGGATCGACATCAGATCGGCCGGCGTCGCACCGAGCGCATTGAGCGCCTTCACCACTTCAGCCAGATTCGCGCCTGCATTGACGAGCTTCAGCGATCCGTTTTCCTGCTTCAACTGGATCTGCGACTGCTGCGCCGCGACCGTCGTCCCGTTCGAGAACGCCCCGGGCTGACTCACGGCCGTCTGCGTGTTGATGACGACCGACAGGTTGCCGTGCGCGACCGCGCAGCTTTGCAGCGTCACCATCTGATTCATCACGATCGAGCCGGTCCGCGCATTGAGGATCACCTTGGCGGCGGCCTGTGCCGGACGCACGTCGATGTTTTCCAGCTGGGCCATGAACGCGACCTGCTGTCCCGGATCGACCGGCGCCCGCACCTGGATCGTGCGACCGTCGAGCGGCAGCGCGGTGCCCTGGCCGAACGCGTTGTTCACGGCCGCCACGATGCGTTGCGTCGTGTCGTAGTCCATGTCGTTCAGCTCCATTTGCATCATGCCGCCCGCCTGCGCGACCTGCGTCGGCACCGAACGCTCGATGATGGCGCCCGACGCAATACGGCCGGCCGCGAGCTGATTGACTTGTACCTTGCTGCCGTTGGCGCTCGCACCGGCGCCGCCGATCGCGACGTTGCCTTGCGCCAGCGCGTAGACCTGGCCGTCGGCGCCCTTGAGCGGCGTGAGCAGCAGTGTGCCGCCGCGCAGGCTCTTGGCATTGCCGAGCGAAGACACGGTGACGTCGATCGCTTCGCCGGGGCGCGCGAACGGAGGGAGCACCGCCGTGACCATGACGGCCGCGACGTTCTTGAGCTGCATATTCGAAGCCGAGCCGCCGTTCGCCTGACCGTTGTTCAGCGAAATGCCGAGGTTGGCGAGCATGTTCGTCAGCGTCTGCGTCGTGAACGGCGTTTGCGTCGTTTGGTCGCCCGTGCCGTCCAGACCGACGACGAGACCGTAGCCGATGAGCGGGTTGTCGCGCACGCCCTGGATCTGCACGAGATCCTTCAAGCGTTCCGCGTGTGCCGTGCCGGCCATGGCCAGCGCGAGCGGTGCGCCGACGAGAACGAGCGCCAATCGCAAAGCACGCATGATCGAAGTTCTCATCGCGCTCACCACGGGGCTATGTTGAGGAAGAAACGCTGGAGCCAGCCCATCGTTTCCGCTTCGTTGATGTAGCCCTTCGCCGAATACTCGATGCGCGCATCGGCCACCTGGGTCGAGAGCACCGTGTTTTCGCCCGAGACGGTGTTCGGGTTGACGACGCCCGAGAAGCGCACGAACTCGTTGCCCTGGTTGATCAGCATTTGCTTCTCGCCGCTCACGACGAGATTGCCGTTGGGCAACACGTTCGTGACGGTGACGGTGATCGTGCCGTTGAACGTGTTCGACGCGTTCGCACCACCCGAGCCGGCGAACCCGTTGGCGCCCGAGGCCGACAGGTTCACGTGATTGAACAGGCCTTTCAGGAAGCCGGCCGTCGGCACCGACAGGTTCGAGCTGCCGTTGCGTCCGGCGTTGGCCGCCGACGATTTGGTCGCATTGATGTTTTCGGCGATGACGATCGTCAGGATGTCGCCCGTGTTGCGCGGACGCTGGTCTTCGAACAGCGGATGGCCGGCATAGCCCGGGTTGTAGATCGACCCCGGCGGCTGCAGTTGCGGCGGCACGGGCGGCGTGGCCGTCATCGGCTGCTGCGTGATGGGCTGGCGGTGCTCGATCTGCGCGCATCCGGCGAAAGGGCCCACCAGCACCGTTGCGAGCGCACCCGCATAAGTGAGCGTGGCCGCCGCGCGCAAGCCACGCACGCGAAAGGGAATTCGACTCGTTTGCGACATCTTCGTTTACCGCCTGCTGTTCAAAAACCGACTGTCCTACTCGCCTCAAGAAAACGCCGGGCCGCCCCAAGTTTTCTTGCCCCCTCGGGGGGCCTGTCGCGCAGCGACAGGTTTGGGGGCCCTCTTAAACCGACATCTGGCTCAAGGTCTGCAACATTTGGTCCGAAGTCTGGACCGCCTTACTGTTGATCTCGTACGCACGCTGCGTCTCGATCATGTTCACGAGTTCCTGCACGACGTTCACGTTCGACGCTTCGATATACCCCTGCTGGAGCGTGCCTGCGCCGTTCATGCCGGGCGTCGACACATTCGGTGCGCCCGACGACGTCGTTTCCGCCAGCAGGTTTTCGCCCTTCGATTCGAGACCGGCCGGATTCACGAACGTGGCCAGTTGGACCGTGCCGATCGTCTGGTTGTTGGTCGAATTGGGCACCGTGATGCTGACCGTGCCGTCGCTGCCGACCGTAAACGACGTCGCGTTTTGCGGAATCGTGATCTGCGGCATGATCGGGTAGCCGCTCGAGGTCACGAGCTGGCCTTGCGCGTTCGTTTGGAACGAGCCGTCGCGCGTGTAGGCCGTCGAACCGTCGGGCATCTGCACCTGGAAGAAGCCGTTGCCGTTGATGGCGATGTCCTTCGAGTTGCCCGTCTGCTGCAGGTTGCCTTGCGTGTACAGACGCTCGGTCGCCACTTGCTGCACACCCGTGCCGACTTGCAGGCCGGAGGGCAGCTCCGTTTGCTGCGTCGAGTTCGCACCCGGTTGGCGCAACGTTTGGTAGACCAGATCCTGGAACACCGCGCGCGAGCCCTTGAAACCGGTGGTGCTCACGTTGGCGAGGTTGTTCGAAATCGTGTCCATCTGCGACTGCTGCGCGTTCATGCCGGTAGCGGCGATGTAGAGCGAGCGGTTCATCGTCAATCTCCTGGTTAATGCAATCCGGTTCTGGCGGTTCTTCGTGCTGCGCAGAACCGGTTAAGTGAACGACAGCAATTGATTGGCCGTCTGGTCGTTCTGGTCGGCCGTCTGCAGCAACTTCGTTTGCAACTGGAACTGACGCGCGTTCGAGATCATCGAGACCATCGCCGCCACGGTGTTCACGTTGCTGCCTTCGAGTGCGCCTTGCTGCACGGTCACTGTCGGGTCGACGTCGGCCGGCTGGCCATCGCTCGTTCGAAACAGGCCGTCATCGCCGCGCGTCATCGTGGCCGCGTCGGGGTTGACGAGCTTGAGCTGATCGAGCACGACGATCTGCGAAGGCGAATCGCCCGCGCCAAGCGCCGAAACCGTCCCGTCCTTGCCGATCGTCACGTTGGCGCCGGGCGGAATCGAAATCGGACCGCCCGTGCCGAGCACCGGCTGATTCGTAGCCGTCACGAGCTGGCCGTTTTCATCGGTGTGCAGGTTGCCGGCGCGCGTGTAGGCCTCGTTGCCGTCCGCCGTCTGCACGGCGAGCCAGCCCGGACCTGTGATCGCGACGTCGAGCGGGTTGCCCGTCTGCGAGATCGGGCCCGACGCGAAGTCGGCTCCCGGCGTCGCCGACAGCACGAAGGTACGCGTCGTCTCGTTGTTGACGGTGGTGCCGTCGCCGAAACTCATCGGCACGTTGCGGAAGTTCGCAAGTTCCGCACGAAAACCCGTCGTCGAGGTATTCGCCAGGTTGTTGGCGACGACGGCCTGCTGTTCGAGCGCCTGCGAGGCGCCCGTCATCGCGGTGTAAATCAGTCGGTCCATGGCTCGCCTTCTGTTGCTCTACCGGTGTGCGCTGCGCTTACAGGCTGATCAGAGCCTGATCGACGGCCTGTTGCGTCTTGATCGTCTGCGCGTTCGCCTGGTAGTTGCGCTGCGCCGTGATCAGATCGACGAGCTGGCTCGTCAGGTCGACGTTCGAGTTTTCCACCGCGCCGCCCGTCAGCGTGCCGTGGTTCGTGCTGCCCGGCGCCGAGATCTGGGGCACGCCCGATGCCGCGGTTTCGCCGAATTCGTTGTTGCCGAGGTTCTGCAGGCCGTTCGGATCGTTGAAGTTCGCGAGCACGATCTGGCCGAGCGCTTGCGTGCGGCCGTTCGAGTACGTACCCGAGATCGTGCCGTCCGCGCCGATCGAGAAGTTCGTCAGCTCGCCCGTGGCAAAACCGTCTTGCGACAGGTTCGTCACACCGTCCTTGCCGCCGTACTGCGTGGAGCCGGTGAGGTTCAGCGTCAGCGGTTGCGGCGTGGTGCTGCCGTCCGTGGTGGGAATCGTGAAGTTCAGCAGGCCCGTGCTGGGGCTCGTCGCCGGGGCCGTCGCCGTTGTCGACGTCAACGTGCCGGCCGAGCTGAAGCCGACCGAGCCCACCTTGCTGATCGTGCCCGATGCGGGGCCGGAATAGACGTCCCACGCATTCGCGGCCGTCTTCACGAAGTACATGTTGACCTGTTGCGAGCCGCCGAGCGAGTCGTAGGCCTGGATCGAGGTCGAGTAGTTGTACGTCGACGAGTTCGTCGCCGAGAACGGCGTGACGGTCGGCACCGTGTCCTGCGAATTCAGGTTCAACTGCGCGGTGATGCTCTGCGTCGCGATCGGTGCGATGTTCGTCGTCGGCACCTGGATCGGCACCGTCTGAGCCGAGTTGATGACGCCGTTCGCGTTTGCGCCGTAGCCCATCAGCTGCAGGCCCTGCGAGTTCGTGATGTAACCGTTCTTATCGAGCTGGAACACGCCGTTGCGCGAATAGGTCAGCGCACCGTTGTTCGACATCTGATAGAAGCCCGTGCCGTTGATCGCGACGTTCAGCGCCTGGCCCGTCGTCTTGAACGTGCCTTGCGTAAAGTCTTGCTGCACGCCCGAGAGCTGCGTGCCGATACCGATCTGGTTGTTGACCGACGTTGCGATCGTGTTCGCGTACAGATCGGCGAACTCGGCCGTGCTTTGCTTGAAGCCGATCGTGTTGGCGTTGGCGATGTTGTTGCCGATGACGTCGAGGTCGTTCGACGACGCGGACAAGCCGCTCAAGCCTTGTTGGTAGCCCATTTAGCGGTCTCCCTTCGGATAAATTCGTTGGTTCGTTACAGGATGGCGACGACTTGGGTCGAATCGACCGTCGAGCCGTTGCTGAGCAGGAGCCCCGTGCTGCCGTCGATTTGCCGGACGACGCTTTGCACTTGGGCGCCCGAGAGCGTCGTCTGAGCCGACGTCGCGCCGGAGCTGTCCGTGCCGGATGCGACGATCGAATACGTGCCGTTGGGCAGCGTATTGCCCGACGAGTCGACCGGTGTCCATGAAACGGGGATCGTGCCGGCCTGCTGCGCGCCGAGATCGAGCGTGTTGACCACCTGGCCCGACGAGTTCTTGACCGTCACGGTGACGTCCGACATGTTCGAGGCGAGCGTGACGCCGAAGCCCGACGAGGCGCCGCTGACGACGCTCGTGGTCGAACCCGGAACGAGCACGTTCTGGCCGATCAGCAGCGACGCTTGCGCGTTCTGGCCAGCCGAGAGTTGCGAGGCCAGCGAGGTCAGCGTCGTGTTCAACTGGCTGATACCCGTCACCGTATTGATCTGGGCCAGCTGCGAAGTCATTTGCGAGCTGTCCATCGGATTGGTCGGGTCTTGGTTCTGAAGCTGCGTCGTGAGCAGTCTCAGAAAAGTCGTTTGCATGTCGGTGGGCGAATTGCCCGTGCTCGCCGCGGCGCTGCCCGACGACGTGCCGTTGATCGTATCGAGCAGGTTTTGCGAAACGGTGCCGCCGCTCGCGATGGTCGTATTGGATGACGTCACTAAAACTCTCCTCAGGTGCCGATCGTCAAAGTCTTCAGCATCAGGTTCTTGGCGGTGTTCAACGTCTCGACGTTGGCCTGATACGAGCGCGAGGCCGAGATCATGTTCACCATTTCCTGCACCGGATCGACGTTCGGCATCTTGACGTAACCGTTCGAGTCCGCAGCCGGGTTGGTCGGGTCGTAGGTGGTCTTCATCGGCGTGGGGTCGTCGATGACGTTCGACACTTGCACGCCGCCCACCTGCTGGCCGCTTGCCGTGTGTGCGCCGCCGATCGGCTTGACCGCGAACACGACTTGCTTGGCGCGGTACGGCTGACCGTCCGGGCCCGTCGTGCTGTCGGCGTTCGCGAGATTCGACGCGGTGACGTTGAGCCGTTCGGATTCGGCCGACAGCGCTGATCCCGCAACGGTGAAGATGTTCATCAATGCCATGGCTTGAGTGCCTCTTTCGATGGACGCTTAAACAATGCTCGAGGTGTGCTTTGCAAATTCGTAACCGGGGCGCAACGCGTGCGCTTAACCGCCCGACGTGATGGCGGCAAGCATTTGCTTCATCTGCTGCGTCATCACGGTCATGCCTGATTCGTAATGCAGCGTGTTGTCGGCAAATTGAACGCGCTCGGCGTCGAGATCGACGGTGTTGCCGTCAAGCGCCGGTTGCGTCGGCACCCGGTAGGCCAGCGTGCCGTAGTCCTGCGTCTGACCGCCGGTCGGAATGAGGGACGCTTTGCCCGTCATATGACCGGCTTCGGTCGAGGCCATCGTCATGCCGCCCGTCACGCCGGCCGGCTGGGCCATGGCGAGCTGCGCCGTGCCCGAGCTTGCCGTGGCGCTCGTTGCGCCGGTGCGCTTGAGCGCGCCCGCCAGCGACGACGAGAAGTCGACGTCGCGCGCCTTATAGCCGGGCGTGTCGGCGTTGGCGATGTTCGACGACAGCAGTTCCTGCCGATAGGCGCGTACATCGAGCGCTTCACGGCCGAAGGCGAATTCACCATCGAGTTTGTCCAGCATCGGTGTTTCTCCGTACCCAAGCGTAGGCCGCTTGTTGCCGCTTCTTGGCGTCACCCTGGTTCGGGACAAGGTGGGCCGCGAAGGCTTTTTTGCATGAGGTGCATCTTAGGGGCGCAGGACAAGAGCCAATCGGACGAATAACCGGGGAAGGCGCCCTCTATTCAACGTTTGCGCCCCACGCGCGAGCCCTAGAATTCGTTTCGTCGTCAGAATTCGTCTCAATGGAGAAAACCGATGTCCGTGTCCGCCGCTTCCGATCCCGCGCGCCGCTCCGGCAGGCGTGCCCTCGGCCGGCGGTCTATGCGCCTGGCGGGTTTGTCGCGCCTGATCGCCACGGCTGGCGGTGTGTTGGCGGCCGCACTGCTCCTGCCGGCCGGCGCGGCGCACGCGCAAACCGCGGGCACGAACGGACGGATTTATATTCCGGGTCCGGGCGAGGCCCGCCCCGCCCAGCAAAGCGGCACGGTTTCGATTCCGGGCACTGGCGAGCCACAGGCCAGCCAGCAAAGCGCAATGATCTCGATTCCGGGACCCGGCGAGAGGCGCGCCACGGATTCCACCCCAAGCGGCGCCGCGGCCAACGGCATGATCGTCATCCCCGGCCCGGGCGAGGCCCGCGCCAACGCACCGGCTGCAGCGCTGGCCAATACCGTGGCGGTGCAGCGCCCCATGGCCAGCGGTACGACCAGCGTCGGCGCAACTGCCGGCAGGTCGATCCCCGTCATCGTGACCGCACCGCAGCGCGCCGCCCGTGCGGTCCAGCCCGTTGCCGTCGAGCAGCCGGCGAACATGGCTTTCGCGCCCGCTGCGGCGGTTGCGCAGACCGGCACGGCAGTGCAAGCGCCGGTCAGCCCGGCTGCCCCGGCCAGGGTCGCGCCCCGCGTGGTAGCGCAGGCGGCCGCGGCAACGCCTGCTCCGGCGGCTCCGGCCACTTCGGCCGCTTCGGCGATGACGCCTGCGCCTACGGCTGCGGCAACCCCGACGACGAACGCGCCGGCCGGCCAGGAAGACGGCGAAACGATTCGCCGCGCGGCGCTCGCTTTTCTGCAACAACAGACGGTCGGATTGCCGGGCAAGATCGGCATCAAGGTCATGCGGACGTTCCCGCGCGGCCTGGCCGCTTGCACGACGCTCGAACCGTTCATGCCGACGGGTGCACGGCTCTGGGGCCGCACCACGGTGGGCGTGCGCTGCGCCGGCGCGAAGCCGTGGACGCTCTACCTCCAAGCGCAAATCTCGATCGAAGCGACCTACTACCTGGCCGCGCATCAAATCGAGTCCGGTGCGATGGTGACGGCAGAAGATTTGCTCGCCCGCGACGGCGACTTGTCGAACCTGCCGCGCGCAATCATTACCGACCCGTCGCAGGCGGTCGGCTCGACGGCGCTCGTGCGCATCAACGCCGGTATGCCGTTGCGTCAGGATCTGCTCAAGAGCGCGAGCGCCGTGACGATCGGCCAAACCGTACGCGTGGTTGCACAGGGCCAAGGCTTCTCGATTTCGTCCGAGGGCAGCGTGATGAACAATGCCTCGCCGGGGCAGCAGGTGCGGGTCAGGATGGCAGGGGGTCAGATCATTTCCGGCATCGTCAAAGACGGCTCGACGGTGCAGGTGGAGATGTGATGGTCTGAGGGAATTGCTTCGAAAAGCAGGCACATAGGAGCGCCGAGCGATTCGTCGCCGGATCGACGGAAGCGGTCTGCCGGTAATTTTCCCGATTGCGCTAAAGTTTCGATGGGTGTCGCCGTTATCACACTCAGATCGAAATCGTTCGGGAAAGCTATCGTGAAAGTCGATTCCACCTCTAGTTCGAGCCTGACTTCGCCCAAGGGCGACGTGCAGGGTACCCGTGCCGGCAGCCAGGCCGCGGCGAGCGCCGCGCCTGCGGGCGGCAGCACTGCGCCGGCCCAGAGCGCCGCTCCGGGCGACGCCAGCGTCAGCCTGTCGGGGCTGTCGTCGCAACTTCGTTCGCTCGCTGCGTCGGGCGAAGCCGACATCGACGTCGCGCACGTCGAGTCGATCAAGCAAGCCATTGCCGACGGCACGTTGAAGATGGATGCGGGCAAGATCGCGGACGGCATTCTGGCCACGGCCCGCGAGCTGTTGAAGAACCCGTCGACGGGCGGTTGAGGCGGCGGACATGTCGTCACGCTCGTTCCGTCGGCTGGATTTTGAGCGCGTGCATGCGCGCACTTGATTTTGGCGGATGAGATGAGAGACGCCCTGTTTGCCACTGTGACCGAAGAACACGCGACGCTCGAAGCGTTCGCGTCCTTGCTCGCCTACGAGGAAAAAGCGCTCGCGGCCGTGTCGCCGCTCGAGACGCTGCCCGGCATCATCGAGAAGAAGAACGAGCTGACGGAAAAACTCGCTTCGCTCGAAAAAACCCGCGACGACCAGCTTCGCCAGATGGGCCTGCCCGCCGGTTGGAAGGGCATGGAGCTCGCCATCGCCGACGACGCGCGGCTGGCCAAGCAATGGAAGCTCTTGCAAGCCGTCGTGGAACGCGCGCGCCGCGCCAACGCCACGAATGGCCTCATGATCCGGGTTCGGATGAATTACAACCAAAGCGCGCTCGCGATCCTGCGCGGCACCACCGCGCGCCATGCGGCCACCGTGTACGGCCCGGATGGGCGGATGGCGGCGGTTTGAGGCGTTGCGGGTTCTTTAGCCCGCATTCGGCTCGTCCAAAGCTCAATTTCAGCATTAGCACGCCCTCCATCGGCAGATAGCTCAAAAGCTCGCACAACAAACCGGCTTTCCAGAAGCAGTACTGCTTTGTGGTACCATACCGGCATGAAGCGAGCCAACGCCAAGACCCTCGATCTGATCTTTGCCCGCCCTGTTTCGGCCAACGTCCGATGGAAAGACATCGAGGCGCTGTTCATCGAACTCGGCGGGAAAATTACGCAGCGAGAGGGGTCGCGAGTGGCGGTTGTCCTATTTGGGCAGGTGCAGGTTTATCATCGCCCACATCCGCAGCCGACCACCGACAAAGGCGCCGTAGCCAGCATCCGCAAGTGGCTCGAGTCCAATGGGGTGAAGCCATGAATCTCTTGACCATCGGCAATCAACGAGCAGTCGTCACTTATGATCCCGATACGGATATGTTGAGGGGTGAATTCATCGGCCTCAACGGCGGTGCCGACTTCTACGCCAACGACATTGCGTCGCTCAAGGCCGAAGGGGCCAAATCGTTAGCTGCGTTTCTCGAAGTCTGCGAAGAAAACGGTATTGAACCGTACCGTCATTTCTCGGGGCGCTTCAACGCGCGCATCGATCCGCAACTGCACGCGCGTGCCGTGGAAGCGGCCGCGGCCGAAGGGATCAGCCTCAACCAGTTCATCGAGCGGGCGATCGAGCACGAAGTCAGGGCGTAGCGGCGGGTCTGGCGAAAGCGCCCGGGAACGATCCGCAGCGCGGGTATCCGCACGACGGACTCGCTGCCCCACTCGCGTCAGCACGGATTCGAACCCGTGCTTAACCCCCGTTCAGTGCTTGAACGATCTCTGCGGTTGGCCGCACCGATGCGTAATCCATTGCGATATTGGCCAGGGACAGCGCATGCACGTCCTCGGCCGGCCATAGCCGACCGGTCAAATCCCGCTGATCGAAAGTGAATGCGCCGTCGGACACGACGGTCGCCTCGAAGCCCAGACCACCCGCGCTCCTTGCCGTCGCTTCAACCGAATTGTTCGTGATGACGCCGACGATGACGACCTGCTCAATGTCGCGCACGCGTAGCCAGCGCTCCAACCCCGTCGCCGCGAAGGCATCAGGGACGTTCTTTTCGACGACGTGCTCATGGGACATCGGCACAAAGCACGGCTGAAATTCGGCGCCGCTTTGGCCTGGCCAAAAGATCGATTCGGGGGAACGGGAAATGTGCCGGACGTGGACGATCGGCCGGCGCGTTGCGCGCCAGCCGAGCAGCAGCGTTTCGATGTTGCGTTCGGCATCGGGATTGTTGCGCCGGCCGAGCGTCGGCCGATTGATCCCGTTTTGCATGTCGATGACGATGAGGGCGGCGTTGGCGGCGAGCAGTTGCATAGTGTGCGAAGCGTTCAAGGTATGAACGCCATGTTAGCGCGCGCCAGCCACGCCGCGCGCGGCCGCAGATGCGGGCGGCCCACCCAGGCGCCGCCATCCCGCCTCAATCCACGCTGGCCCAGGCCATTTCCCGCAGCTTGGCCCGCAGCCGCGCCACCGCCTGGCTATGCAGCTGGCAAACCCGCGATTCGCTCACTTCCATCACCGCCCCGATCTCGCGCAAATTCATGCCGCGCTCGTAATACAGCGACATCAGCAGCTTCTCGCGTTCCGGCAGCTTTTCGATCGCTTCGACCAGCGCCGAACGCAGGCTATCGTCGAGCAACGCCGACAGCGGATCCGCATGGTCGACGCAGTAGCGGTCGAGGAACGGTTCGTCGTCGGCCGAGCGATCAAAGTCTTCGTAATAGATCAACTGGCTGCCGTGCAGATCCTGCAACATCGACTGATACGAATCGAGCGGCATCTGCAGATGGTCGGCCACTTCCGTCTCGCTTGCCGAGCGACCGAGCCTTTGCTCGACCTGATGCACGGCCGATTCGACTTCGCGCGACGTCTTGCGCAGGCTGCGCGGCAACCAATCGTTGTTGCGCAGCTCGTCGAGCATCGCCCCACGGATGCGCTGGCTCGCGTACGTCTCGAACTGCGCGCCCTGATCTTCCTTATAGCGGCTTGCCGCGTCGAGCAATCCGATCATGCCGGCCTGAATCAGGTCGTCCAGATCGACGCTCGCCGGCATCTTCGCCACGAGTTGCAAACCAAGCCTGCGCACCAGCGGTGCGTACTGCGTCAATACATCCGTCTGGGACATTTTCCCTTGAGCGTTGTACATCGAGGGCCCCCTTCTCCTTGTCCCTAACGTTTCAAGCATGCTGGCGCGCGGTCACCGTGTCGGCGAGCGCCGACGCCGGCATCGCCGTGCGCATCTTGGTTTCAGCGCGCGGCGAGCTCATCGCCGGGCGCATCGGCCAATACAACATTTCCGAGGCGACGTGACGGTAGTCACGCGCCGAATGAGCCGACGGGAAAGCGTCGACCACACAGCGTTTCAGTTCGAGCGATCGCTCCATCAGCGGATCGGCCGCCACACAGCCAGCGTCTTCGATCGACACCGACAGGTAGCGCGCCGCGACTTCGGCGAGGTTCTCGAACGTCGTCTGCGCATCCGCAAGGCTCGACACGTGATTGACGAGCACCCGGAATTGCGCGATCGCGTGTTCGAAGTGCAGGCGCTTCATACAGGCGTAGGCTTCCGTGATCGCCTGCGCCGCGACGCGCGTAACGATCATCACGTCGTGCGCCTGCACCGCGAGCGGCGAGAGCGCACCGTTTCGATCGAGTCGCGCATCGACGAGCACCACGTCAAACGGGCCAGACAGCAACGCGGCGAGTTGCCCGGCGCTATAGCCGGCGCAGTTCTCGCGCGACGCGGCCAATACCGAAAAACCCAGTTCGTGGCGCGCGCATGCCTGGCCGAGTTCGACCGTGCCGTCGAGCACCGCGCGCAGCGACCCCGCTCCGCGCAAGCCGCCGAGCATCGTCGAGACGCAGTTCATGCCGGGACGCTCGTCGATCACGAGCACGTCCTTGCCGAGCGCCCCCAGCGCCGCCGCCAGATTCACCACCGTCGACGTACAGCCGACGCCCACCGGGCCGCCCGTCACTGCGACGACGCGCGAACCGCTCTTCGCGAGCAGCCGGCGCAGCCCTTCTGCCTGATCGGTGACTTGTTTAACCAAAGCGAACCTCATGCAGCTCGGCGCTCGTCCGGCTCGACAACGCGGACAGCAGTGCAGGGATTTCATCGTCCTGCGGCACGAACGGCGAACCGTCGCGCGGAATGCAGAACGCACTCTTGATCAGGAACCTGCTCGTGGCGACGTACAGGTTCTCCGGCACCTTCTGCCCCGTCGACACGTAGTGGACCGGCAGCTTGTAACGGATCACCGTATCGAGCACGCCGCCGAGATTCGTCGCTTCGTCGAGCTTCGTCAGAATGCAGCCGGCCAACCCGGGTTGCCCTTCGGCGCTGCTGTATGCCTGGACCACTTCGTTGAGCGTGTCGCCGTGGCTCGTCGCGTTCAGCAGCAGCAGACGCTGCACGGGCAGTCCGGCGCCGCACAGCATCGCAATCTGATCGGAGACCGTGCGGTCGCGCTGACTCATGCCGATCGTGTCGATCAGCACGATGTGCTTGTTGCGCAGTTCGGCAAGCGCGAGCTGCAGATCCGCCGCATCTTTGACGGCATGCACCGACACGCCGAGGATCTTGCCGAAGATGCGAAGCTGCTCGTGGCCGCCGATCCGGTAGCTGTCGGTCGTCAGCAGCGCGACCTTGCTCGCGCCGAAGCGCATCACACAACGCGCGGCAAGCTTGGCCGTCGTCGTCGTCTTGCCAACGCCCGTCGGGCCCATCAACGCGAATACGCCGCCGCGCTCCATCAGCGCGTCCTCGTTCTCGAGCACGGGCAGATTCGCGCCGAGCACGTGATGCACCCACTCCATGCCGGCGTCGGTGGTCTCCACTTCAGGCATGCGGTCGACGACCATCCGTACGAGCTGGGCCGAGAAGCCCGCCGAGAACAGCGCCTTCGTCACTTCGCCTTCCACCGGGTTGCGGCGCTGGCGCTCGCCCCACATCAAGCCGGCGAACTGCTCTTCCATCATGCCGCGCATCGCGGACAGTTCGCTCATCACGGTCTGGTTGACGATCTCTTCCACCCGCGAACGGATCGCGTCGGCCACCGCTTCGGTTTCTTTCTCGCCCAGGCCTTCGAACGCCGGCTTGGTCACTCGCGGCGGCACCGCGCGACGCGCAGCCACGCGGGCGGCTTCGTGCGCCCAGTCGGGCACTTGCGCCTTCGCCAGTTCCTCGGGCGAGAGCACGCGGCCCGGTGCGCCGAGACCCTTGGCCGACGCGGCGGCCGGCGTCATCGCGTGGGCACGCGAGCTGTGCGCGGCGCGCTCGCTTTGCGCCGCGATGCGGCGCGCGTGGTCGATCAGCCAGGGATTCGATTCGGCCATCGTGGGCGCGTCGCCCTCTGCCTCGTCGGCGCCCGTGGCGCCGGACGTGGCCGACGTCGGCGCGCTTGGCGACGGGACGTTGGCGGCGGGCCGCGCGGCGAGACCGGTACGCCCCGTGAGGCGCGGCGCGGCAATCGCGGCGGCATCGGGCAATGCGGGGCGGCCTTCTTCGGCTTTCGCGCCGACTTCCGGGCTCGCGCCGAATACGGCCGAGAACACGTCGGGCATCCCGTTCGCGTACGGATTGGACGCCATCGCGTTCGGGTAGGGCGCAGCCGGCGCAGGTTGCGTGCTCGCGCTCAGCGAACCGCCGGGGTACGGATGATCGGGATTGGCCGGCTTGCCGGCCGGCGCCGCGTCGTGCGCGTCGGGTGCGATCTGCGCGAAGTCGGTATCGGCCAGCGCGACGATTTCGACGGTGCCGTCTTCGTTGGTCCGGTTCGACAACACGACTGCGTCCGCACCGAGGGCCTCGCGCACGAGACGCAGCGCGTCGCGGCTCGTTGCGCCGATGAATTTACGAATGTTCAAGCTTGACCCCCGATGAGGTTAACAACTTTGATCGTGCGCGTCTCGGGCACTTCGGCATACGAGAGCACTTTCAATTGAGGCAGGCTGCGGCGCAGGAAGCGGGCAAGCATCGCGCGAAGCGCGTGTTGCACGAGCAGCACCGGCGGCAGCCCGGTGTTTTGTTGACGGGTGATCGCCCTTTGCGTCGCCGTCATCAGCGTGTGCGCGAGGCCTGGCTCGAGGCCCGGGTTCGCGCTCGTCGAGAGCGCTTGCGAGAGCACACGCTCGAGATTCGAATCGAGACCCATGACCTGCATCTCGCCGTTGCCCGGATACCACTGCTGCGTGATCGCGCGGCCCAGAGCCAGACGCACAGTCGCCGTCAGATCGTGCGCGTCGGTCAACCTGCCGGCGTGCTCCGAGAGCGCTTCGAGGATCGTGCGCATGTCGCGGATCGGCACGCCCTCCTCGAGCAGGTTCTGCAGGACCTTTTGCAGCGTCGTGAGCGACAGCGTTTTCGGCACGAGGTCTTCGACGAGCGAAGGCGCATCCTTGCCGGTGCGCGTGATCAGCGCCTGCACTTCCTGGCGGCCGAGCAGTTCGGCCGCATGCTGCACGACGAGGTGGTTCAAGTGCGTGGCGACGACCGTGCTTGCATCGACGACGGTGTAGCCGTACACCTGAGCCTGTTCGCGCAGGTTCGTATCGATCCAGATCGCCGGCAGGCCGAAGGCGGGATCCTGCGTCGGCTGGCCCGGCAGCGCGGCCGTGACCTGCCCCGGATTGATCGCGAGCCACTGGCCCGGATACGCCTCGCCCACACCGACTTCGACGCCCTTGAGCGCAATGCGGTAACCGTTCGGACGCAGTTCCAGGTTGTCGCGAATGTGGATGACGGGCGGCAGAAAGCCGATTTCCTGCGCGAACTTCTTGCGGATGCTCTTGATGCGCTTGAGCAGTTCGCCGTCGGTGTTCTTGTCGACGAGCGGAATCAGGCGGTAGCCCACTTCGAGGCCCAGCGTATCGATCAGCGTGACGTCGTCCCAGCTCGCTTCGTTGTTTTCCGCCGGCGCGACGATCGACGGCGCGACATCGACGAGCGAGGTACCGGCCTTGGCCGCTTCGGCGCGCTTGTTCATCGTGCGGCCGAGTTGGATCGCACCGCCGCCAAGCAGCAGGAAGGCGAAGTGCGGCATGTTCGGAATCAGGCCGAGCAGCACGATGATCGTGCCCGTGATCAACAGCACGCGCGGGTTCGTGAAGAGCTGCCCCGTGAGCTGCGTCCCGATGTCTTCGTCGGTCGCGACACGCGAGACGATCACACCGGCCGCCGTCGAGATGATGAGCGAGGGGATCTGCGCGACGAGGCCGTCACCGATCGTCAGCAGCGTGTAGGTCTTGCCGGCCGACGCGAAATCCATCCCATGCTGAACGACGCCGACGATCAGGCCGCCGAACACGTTGACGACCATGATGATGAGGCCGGCGATCGCGTCGCCGCGCACGAACTTCGACGCACCGTCCATCGCGCCGTAGAACTCGGCTTCCTGCGACACGGCCTGGCGACGCTTGCGCGCGCCGTCTTCGTTGATGAGGCCCGCGTTCAGGTCGGCGTCGATGGCCATCTGCTTGCCGGGCATCGCGTCAAGCGTGAAGCGTGCGGCCACTTCGGCGATACGCCCCGCGCCCTTGGTGATCACCATGAAGTTGATGACCATGAGGATCGCGAACACGACGATACCGACGGCGAAGTTGCCGCCCACGAGAAAGTGGCCGAACGATTCGATCACCTGGCCCGCCGCGCCCGGGCCCGTATGGCCTTGGAGCAGCACGACGCGCGTGGATGCGACGTTCAGCGACAGCCGCAGCAGCGTCGAGAACAGCAACACCGACGGAAAGGCGGCGAAATCGAGCGGCTTTTGCGTGTACATGCTGACGAGCAGCACCATCACGGACAGCGCGATGTTGAACGTGAACAAGAGATCGAGCAGGAACGGCGGCAACGGCAGGATCATCATGCCGAGGATCATGCAGATCAGGATCGGACCTGCGAGTGCGCGCAGGTTCGTGCCGTTCAGCATCTGCCCCTTGCCGAAGAGGGTTCCGACGCGTGCGTTCATGCCGATGCTCCTTCGTTCGCGTCGCCGAGTGCGTCCTCGGCCTCTTCACGCTCGTCGGCCTCCGAAATCGGGCCCTTCTTGTCCAGTTCGGCCGGGACGTCGAGTTCGGTCGGCGCAGCCGGAATATCGCCGCCTTCCTCGCGGAACTTGCGCAGCTGGTAGACCCAGGCCAGTACTTCGGCCACGGCGTTGTAGAGGACGCCCGGAATTTCGCGATTCAGTTCGACGTTGTGATAGAGCGCTCGCGCCAGCGGCGGCGCTTCGAGCAGCGCGACGTTGTTTTCCGCTGCGATTTCGCGAATGCGGGCAGCCACGAGGTTCACGCCCTTGGCGACGACCTTCGGCGCGCGCATTTCGCCGTCGGCGTACTGCAGCGCCACCGCGTAGTGCGTCGGGTTCGTCACGACCACGTCGGCCTTGGGCACCGCGGCCATCATGCGGCGGCGTGCGATGGCGCGCTGCTGCTGGCGAATCTTGCCCTTCACGTGCGGATCGCCCTCGTTTTCGCGGTGTTCGCGCTTCACTTCTTCCTTCGTCATGCGCAGCTTCTTGTGGTACTGCCAGAGTTGATAAGGGACGTCGGCGGCGGCGATCAGGAACATGCCGGCAACGGTCGTTGCGCAGCAGGCGGCGACGATCGACATACCGTGCCCGATCGCCTTGTGCAGCGGCTCGGTCGCGAGCCCGAGGATTTCAGCCTTGCGATGCCACACGGCCGTGCCGCCGATCGCGCCGACGAGCAGCGTCTTGGCCAGCGACATACCGAGTTGGATCACGCCGTTGATCGAAAACATCCGGCCCACGCCGGCGACGGGGTTGAGCCGCTCGAACTTGAATTCGAAGACGTTCGGCGAAAGCAGCCAGCCGCCCAGCGCCATCGGCGCCGCGACCGCGGCCAGGGCTGTCAGCCCGAGGATCGGCGCCACCGCCAGCAAGCCCTCGCGGCCCGCGTTGCCGGCGCCGATCAGCATCCGGTTGGTGTCGACGAGCGCCGCGTGGTTGAAGGTGAACGCGCCGCGCAGCATGTGCTGCAAATGCAGACCGATTGGGCCCGAGAGGCCCCACACGCCAAAAAAGCCCGCCCCGAGCAGCGCGAACGTCGCCAATTCCCGCGAGCGTGCAACCTGGCCCTCCGAGCGCGCCTTCTCCAGGCGCCGGGGGGTTGCTGCTTCGGTTTTGTCGAGGTCGCTATCCTCTGCCACGGGAAATTTCTCCGAAAGAATCCCGGCGACATGCCGTTATCCAGTGAGAGCGATTATTCCCGCACAGGTCAATGGATGATCGGCGGATAAGGCGGGGGAAACGGGTGCATTTCGAGTGATCGGCGGTTGGCCTCCCGCGATGCGCCGCCGCGGCGGCCTCAACGAGAATCGATGCCGATTGCCGTCCCGAGCGGGAACAAAAACGGCGGACCCCGACACGGGCCCGCCGTCTGAAAGCAGGTCAACTGATAAGGCCCCGATAATTTCGGGGCCGTCGATCAGAAAGCGACGAACGGATTCGAGCCGCCCGAACCCGACTGATCCATACCGTAATAGACGGTGTGGCCATAGAAGAACGGCATGCCGAGATCGACGAACGTTGCGCCGTTGCCGAGGCTGCCGGCCAGGTTATTGAGCGCGAAATTGCCGTTCTGCAGCAATTGGGATGCGTTCCCGATCGACATCGTCAGCGTCATGCCGCCGGGCGCACCGGTCGTGTTCGCGTTGTAGCTCGCCACCGATACGTTGCGCGTCACGGTCCCGGCCGGGCAGTAGAACGCCGACGCGTTACCCGTGCAATTGGGCAGCGTGGGATCGGTGAAGAAGTAGGCATTGGACCCCGAATCGAAGAATGCGGTGATCGGGCCGCCGTTGAATGTCGCGTTGACGTCGCCGAATGCGTTGGTGGTTAGTTTCGTCACGGTGCTTGGCAACGCATTGTTCGTCTGTGTGTTGATGCCGAACGTGAGCGTGCCGGTGACCGTCGATTGGCCGCTCGGGGAAATGCCGGGCATCGACAAAATGACGCCGTTATTGTCATTGGCGAACTTCGAGACGGGATTGGTGACCTGCTGCGACACGGCAACGAGGGTTTGGACGCAATTGGCGCCGTTCGGGCACGCGTAATAGCTGCTGTTGCCCGCCGATCCGGCGGCGCACACCCCGCCGCAGTCATTGGGCGCCACGCCCACGCCCAGAATGCCGTTCGCGCCCAGCGCGGCCGGCGTCAGTTCGAGCGAGCCCGACGAGCAGTTGCCCGTGAGCACGGCGCCCTGCGGCATGTCGCCGACGATCTGAATCGGCAAACCCGCCGCTGTCTCGCCACTGATCTTGACGTCGGCCGTGCGGATCGAGCCCCAGGTGAACCCGTCCGCGAAGGCCGTGCATTCGGCCAACTGGGCGCCCGCCACGGCTTCCTTCGGCAAGGAGCCCAGGACTTGGCTGGCGGCGGAACTGGCCACCCTGAGCCCGAACGATTCGGTATCGACCTGGATATTGTCGACCGTCTGACACACGGTCGTCCCGGGCGCGCAGATCGTCACGCTGACGGTTGGAATGTTCGCCACGTTTTCCACGCCCGAGCCGACGGTCACGGTTGCCTGGTTCGCTGCGGGCGGTGTCCCACCCGAACCGCCGCCTCCGCTCCCGCCGCCCCCGCCGCCGCAGGCGGCGATGAGCGCCGTCACGACAGCCAAACCGAGCGCACCAAGCACTCGAAATACGCTGCTGTGTTTGCTGTGAGTAAGCGACATGGCGCTCCCTTCCTTCGCTCGTTATTTGATGTCCGCGCCCGTGATGCCGGCCGGCAATGCGCTCGGCAGCCATGCCTGGCCGAAGAACGAACCCATGTGCCCACCGGAATGCACGACCAGATTCGATTGCTCGACCGCGACCGGCCTGCGGCCTGGGCGCGCCGCCCGCTGCGCTTGCACGCTGCTCGCGTACTGCGGGAAATAGCCGCCGAGCAGGCTCTGCAGGTCGGGCATGCGCGGGCCATTCCACGCAATGCCGAAGACGTTCCCGTCGGCGCCGACGTACTCGCTCACCCGTGTGCCGGTGGCGAACGTCGTGGCTCGGACGGAATAGGCGGCCGCCGCCGCTGGCGATGCGCCCTGCATGGTCGAGGCCGCTCGGGCCGTGGGCTGGAGTGTGGTGGTGGTGGCGTCGGCGGGCGTGGACATCGGGCTGCCGCCTAGCGCGGCGCTGGCTGGCCGGGAGAGCGCCCCCAACGCGCAAAGGACGAACGCCGCGGACACGGCGGCGCAAACAGGACGATTCGACATCGGATCGGTTCCTCCGGGTTGGAGTGATCGGTCGCGTGACCGTGCCTGGACGGGCGGCGAGCGCCGTCGTTGCCGGCATTCCTCAGTGCAAATTTAGTACATAGACAGCGTGTGCGTAAGGACAATGAAGGCGCAAGTCGCGTGCCTGGACGATTCGAATCGTCCGTCCCTCGATGCGGGGAGCGTGGCCAAGGGCCAAGGGGCGTAAGGGGAAGCGCCGGGCGGTTCCCGGCGACGCGGCGCGATGGGGCTGGCCATCTGCCGTCAATAGAGCGGCGAAAGGGAATGGAAAGGAGCGAGGCAACTCGCAGAAACGGCGCGGCGCCAGCCGTCGATGGCTGGCGCCGCGCCGTTTTTCATCCGCGAGCGGCCGAGGTCGCCGCACGCCTACGGCGCGCGGACAGCTTCGCGCTAGAACGCGACGTATGCCGACGAGGCAACGCCGGCGCTGCCGCTGGAGGCGATGTCGTAACCGATGTAGACGGAGCGGCCGTAGAAGAACGGCATGCCGAGGTCGAGATCGCTGATCGCCGAGATCGAGCCGCCCAGATCGTCGAACGCGTAGTTGTTGCTGCTCAATAGTTGCGTGGCGTTGGCGATGTTGAGCGTGAGTGAACCCGTCGTACCGTTGAACCCTGTTACGGTCGCACCGCGCTGGACGGTGGACGACGGACAGAAGAAACCGCTACTACACTGCGCAATCGAGTTGTCGACGAAGAACAGGCCGTTCGAGCCCGAATCGAAGAACGCCGTCAGCCCGCCCGTGCCGGCCAGCGTCGCGCTTTGCACGTCGCCGTAGTGGTCCGTCGTGTAGCTGTTGATGCCGGAACCCGGCAAGGCATTGTTCGTCTGCGTGCCGATGCCGAACGTGATACTGCCCGTGACGCTCGTCGCACCCGCCGCCGCAACGGCGGGCATCGCGATCACGATGCCGTTGTTGTCGGTGGCGAAGCTGCGGATCGGATTCGACACTTGTCCGGCGAGCGGCATCAACGAACTGCTGCAGCTCGTGGAAGTCGGGCAGACGTAGTAGGCGCCGTTCGCGATTGTCGTGGCGCAATAGCTGCCGCAGTCGTAACGAGCGGTCCCCACGCCGAGAATGCCGTTCGCCGCCAACCGCGACGGCGTATTGTTCAGCGTGCCGGTTGCGCAGTGGCCGCTCGCCACAGCCGACTGCGACAGATCGTCAAGCACATGCACGGGTACGTTCGATGCCGTCTCACCGTTCATCTTCACGTCGGCCACGTGGACATAGCCCCAGGTGTACCCGTCTGCGAAGCCCGCGCATTCGGCCACCGCCGAGCCGCTGAGCGTTTCCTTCGGCAGCGAACCGAGGAACGTGCTCGCGGCGGCGCTCGCGAGCCGCAAACCGAACGAGCCCGTATCGAGTTGAATGTGATCGATCGTCTGGCATGTCGTGGTGCCCGGCACGCAGAGCGTGACGCTGACCATCGGCATGTTCGGGGCCGCGCCCGTCAAACCCGACGATACGGTGATCGCTGTCTGGTTGGCGGCGAGCGTCGGTGTGCCCGTGCCGCCGGTCGATCCGGTCGAAGTGCTGCCGGTGCTGGTGCCGCCCGTGCTACCTGTACCGCTCGTGCTGCTGTTTGTGCTGCCCTCCGAGACGCTGCTCGAACCACCGCCCCCGCAACCCGCCACCAACGCTACGGCCGTCGCCAGGATGAACGCGCCGAGCGTTCGGCCCCATTTGCTGTCGATTCGCAAGATCGTTCTCTCCTCGATCTCATTCGTTATTGGATATCGGCGGCGCTGACGCCGGCCGGCAGCGACTGGGGCAGATAGGCCTGCCCCGAGAACGCACCCATATGGCCGCCCGAGCGCACGACGAGCCCCGGCACTTCAAGGTTCAGCGGCCCGCGACCCGGATGCGCCGCGCGCAGTGCGTTGCGCGCGCTGTCAAATTGCGTGAAGTAGCTGCCGAGCAACGTCGGCAGGTCGGGCATCATCGGCCCACGCCAGGCGATGCCGAACACCGTTCCCGCCGTCGAGACGTACTCGCGCACGACGGTGCCCGACGACAAGGTCGTTTGCGTGACGGAATAGGAGGCACTGGGGGTGGCGCTCGCGGCACCCGATGCGGCGCGAGCCACCGGTGCAAGCAAGCGTGACGTCGCGCCCTCGGGCGGCGGGGTCGGCGTGCCGCCGAGCGCGGCGTGAGCTGACGGCAGTGCGTACAACACGCCGCCAGCGGCGAGCGTCGCGACCAACGTGGCGCGAATCGATCGACTGGGCATCTGTAGTCCTCGGAGGGTTCGTTTTCTTGGTTGTCACGCGTGTGGAGAGTCGCGTGCCGCCGCAGATCGGCCGGCACGTAACGCTATCACAGGCGCACCCGGTAAAAACAGGAGGCGTCGTTCGATTTTCAGAGTCCGAACCCCGAAATCGAAGTCGGAAAACAGTGCGTTCAGAACCCCAGGCTGGCGAGCAGATCGTCGACGTCCGATTGATCCTGCACGACGTCGGCGCGCCCTTCGGGATTGATCTGCGGGCCATTGAGCAGGTGATCGGGCGTACCGGTCGCGCTCGGTTCGGCGGCCAGCGCCGCCGCCGTTTGCGCGAACTGCTCGCGCCGCTCGGGCGCGATGTTCTCGACGAGCACCGTCAGCAACTGCTGCTCGATGATATACACGACGTCCATGATCTTCTTGATGACCTGTCCGGTCAGATCCTGGAAGTCCTGCGCCATCATAATGTCGAGCAGTTTCTGATTCGTGGCCGAAGTCGCATCGGGCACGCGCCCGAGGAAAGCGCGCGTATCGGTCATCAACGTGCGAACCTCCTCGCGCTCGATCGGGGCCGCGTACCAACGCTCCCAACGGCTGTCGAGTTCGGCCGCATCGGCCTGCAACTTCTCTTGCAGCGGCTTGGCGATATCGATGGCCGTCAGCACGCGTTCGGCGGCCTGCTCGGTCATGTTCGCGACATACTTCAGGCGGTCGCGCGCGTCGGGCACCGCCTCGGCGGCTTGCTCGACATGCTTGTCCAGACCGAGCTCGCGCATCGAGTCGCGCAGCGTCTTCGTCAATTGCCCGATGCGGGCAAGAATACGATCGGTCGTCAGATCGGGGCCTTCCGCGCCATCCGATTGGAAATTGCTGGCCTCGTCCACATCAGCTCCCGGTCTTCGCCATCTTCTCGAGAATCTTCGTCAGTTTCTCGTCGAGCGTGGCGGCAGTAAACGGCTTCACCACGTAGCCGCTCGCACCGGCCTGCGCCGCCGCGATGATGTTTTCCTTCTTCGATTCGGCCGTCACCATCAGCACCGGCAAATGCGACAACGCCGCGTCGGCACGGATGCGCTTGAGCATTTCCAGACCGTCCATGTTCGGCATGTTCCAGTCGGAAATCACGAAATCGAAGCCGCCGCCCTGCAGGCGCGACAAGCCCGCCGCGCCGTCTTCGGCTTCGTCGACGTTCCCGTAGCCAAGCTCCTTCAACAGGTTGCGGACGATCCGGCGCATCGTCGGAAAGTCGTCCACCACCAGGATTTTCATACTTTTGTCCATCTTCGTTCCCTTTAACCTTGATTGGTCGGCGCAAGATACCGGGCTGGCCCGATCATACGCGCTGCACTCGATCGCCCATCGCCGCGAGACGTGCCATCACCCTGCGGCTCATTTCCGATAAAGGCGCGACCTCGTCGGCGCCGCCGAGCGCAATCGCCTCGCGCGGCATGCCGAAGACGACGCAGCTCGCCTCATCCTGCGCGAGAGTGTATGCGCCCGCATTTCTCATGTCTAACAATCCGGCCGCCCCGTCGCGGCCCATCCCCGTCAGGATCACGCCCACGGCGTTCTTCCCGGCGTGCTGGGCGGCGGAGCGGAACAAAACGTCGACCGACGGACGGTGGCGGTTGACGGGTGGGTCGTCCGACAAGTGCGCAATGTAATTCGCGCCACTACGTGCAAGCAACAGATGTGCATGGCCAGGCGCAATGTAAGCATGGCCCGGCAAGACGCGTTCGCCATGCTCCGCTTCCTTCACCGTAATCCGGCACAAACCGTTCAGGCGCTGCGCGAACGACTTCGTGAAGCCGGGCGGCATGTGTTGCGCGATCAAGACGGCCGGTGCATCGGGCGGCAACGGAGTCAGCACTTCGCGAATCGCTTCGGTGCCGCCCGTCGAAGCGCCGACGATGATCAGCTTTTCGGTACTGACGAGCGGATTGTTGAGCATCGGCGCATGGGCCGCGGCCGCTTGCGCAGCGCCAGCCCCGGCGGCGGCCGGCACTGCCGTACGCGCACGCACGCGGGCGCGCGCGGCGGCGCGAATCTTGTCGGCGAGCTTTTCGGCGTAATCGAGCATCCCCTCGCGAATGCCGACCTTCGGCTTCGTGACGAAGTCGACGGCGCCCAGTTCCAGCGCACGCAGCGTGATTTCCGAACCGCGCTCGGTCAGCGAAGACACCATCACGACCGGCATCGGCCGTAGACGCATCAGCTTCTCGAGGAAGTCGAGTCCGTCCATGCGCGGCATTTCGACGTCGAGCGTCAGCACATCGGGGTTGTGCTGCTTGATCAGTTCGCGCGCGACGAGCGGGTCCGGCGCCGTCGCGCAGACCGCCATATCGGGTTGAGCGTTGATGATCTCCGTCATCAGGCTGCGAATCAGCGCCGAGTCGTCGACACACAATACTTTGATTTTCTGCACAGCGATCATGCCTCCCTGGCGAGGCAACGAACGAAGTGAGCTTGGGGGTTGTCCATCATGCCTCCTCTACGGTCTTGGCGCTGTTGCTCGGGGCCGGCGCGACACCGCGTGCGCCCGCGCCGAACAACTCGACGCGCGGCTTTTGCGCGGCCGGCGTGCCGAACAACTCGATTCGTGGTTTTTGCGCGGCTGCCTGGCCGGCGCCTGCAAACAATTCGACATGGCCGTGCTCGCGCGCCGCCCTCGCATGACGCGCCGCGCGCGCTTCGGCCACCTGCTTTGCGAGCGCCTGCTCGCGCTCGGCCACGCTCGGCTCTTGCTGCAAGCGCAGCTTTTTGACAAGCGCCTGCCCCGTGTCGGGCATGAACGCGACCTTGCGCGGATGCACGCCCTGCAAATCCTCGGCGATGATGCGGATCTTCTCCAGCCCCAGATAACGGCGCACGAACTCGGCGTTGCGATCGCCGATGTTGATCGTCGTCATGCCGGCCAGCACGGCCGCGCCGCCGAATACCTTCGCTTCGAAACGCTCGCGCCGGCCGCCCATTTTGATGAGCTCGTTGATGAGCACTTCCATCGCATAGGCACCGTAACGCATCGAATCGGATGCGGCCTGCGACGGTTGCTCGCCGTCGTCGGGCAGCATGAAGTGGTTCATGCCCCCGATGCCGGCCGTCCGGTCGTGAATGCAGGCGGCGACGCACGAGCCGAGCACGGTCACGAGCACCATGTCCTCGCGCGTCGTATAAAACTCGTTCGGCAGCAGCTTCACGCCGCGCCGGCCGAAGTGATTGTCGAAATACAGGTTCGTCGCAATCGGAAGGGCGCTCATGCAGTGGCCTCCTGCTGAACGGGTGAGGCGCTCGATGCGCGCGAGCCGCTCTGCCCGCGGCCGCCCGCCTGCGCGTCGCGCGCAAGCTCGTACACCGTTTGTCCGCGCAGCCGGAACGACTGCGTGACATACGTGAAATTCTCGGAATGGCCGGCGAACAGCAGGCCGCCCGTCTTCACGAGCGGCTCGAAACGCGAGAGCACTTGCGACTGCGTCGGCTTGTCGAAGTAGATCATCACGTTGCGACAGAAGATCGCGTCGAACGGCTGGCGCAGGCCGTAATCGGCGTCGGTCAGGTTCAATTGTGCGAAGCGGATCATCGAGCGCAGCTCGGGCCGTACTTTGACGAGCCCCGCATGCGGGCCCGTTCCTTTCAGGAAGAAGCGCTTCAGACGCTCGGGGCTCAGCTGCTTGACCTGGTCGAGCGAGTAGATGCCCGCCTCGCCCTTTGCGAGCACCTGCGTGTCGAGATCGGTCGCGAGCACGGTCGCCTGACGCGCTTGCGATTCGCCGAGCGCCTCGACGAGCGTCATCGCAATCGAGTACGGCTCTTCGCCGGTCGAAGCGGCCGAGCACCAGATTGAAACCGGCTGCTGCCGGCGCTTGACGAAGTCCGCGAGGATCGGAAAGTGATGCGACTCGCGAAAGAAGGCCGTGAGGTTCGTTGTCAGCGCATTCGTGAAGGCTTCCCACTCCGCTGCGCTGTTTTCGGATTCGAGCAGATCGAGATAGCGACGAAACGTATCGAGCCCGCGCGCGCGCAAACGCCGCGCGAGCCGGCTGTAGGCCATGTCGCGCTTGTGTTCGGACAGGGATATACCCGCGCGCCGGTGAATGAACTCGCGGATGCGGGCGAAATCGGCGGCGGTGAACTCGAAATCGCGATCGGCAAAGCCGGGGCGATCGCCCCGGTCATCGGACCGATCGCCTGGGCCGCCGGGCTCGGCCCGTTCGGGCCGAAGCAATGCGCGCGCTGTCGTCATGGTGCTTCTCTCACTTCGTGGATGCCGAGCAGCGCCAATGCGTCAGCAGCGCCCCGCTCGCGCGGGCCACGCGCGGCGCAATGAGTCGCCCGGTTGCGGGCGGGGTGCCGAAACGCCACATGCTCGTCTGCCTTTCCTGCTGGCGGCGCGTGAGATAAGCACGCGCCGCGGGTTTAAAACGTTTCCCAGTCGTCGTCGGACTTGCTGCTCGACGCCGTCACGACCGGCGCCGCAGCAACCGGGGCCGGTGCGCTCTTCAACGCGGGCTTCGTTGCAACCGGCGCACTTTGCGTGACCGGCGCCGCCTTGACGGCTGGCGCAGCCAGCACAGCAGGCGCGGCATCCGCCGCCGGCGCGGCCGACGCTGCGCTCGGCGCGCTGGCCGTTCGGCGCGGGAGCGACGCCGCGCGCGGGGTCGCGGACACCTTGGAAGCCACCTGCGCCGTCTTCCCGCGCGGCGCTTGCGAACTCGTGGAGATCACCTTGGCCGCAGGGGCGGCAACGACCTTTGCCGGCACGCTACGCACTGTCTGCGCCGAGCCGTCGATGCGCCATTGGCCGACGACAGACTTCAACTGACGCGTCTGCTCTTCGAGCGAAGCCGCAGCCGCAGCCGCCTGTTCGACGAGCGCCGCATTCTGCTGCGTCACGTCGTCCATCTGCGTGAGCGCGCGGTTCACGCCTTCGATACCGGTCGATTGCTCTTCCGATGCCGCGCTGATTTCGCCCATGATGTCGGTCACGCGGCGCACGGCTTGAACGATTTCGTCCATCGTCGTGCCGGCGCGGCCGACGAGTTCCGAGCCGCTCGCCACCTTGTCGGCCGAATCGCCGATGAGCGCTTTGATTTCCTTCGCGGCCGCGGCGCTGCGCTGCGCAAGGCTGCGCACTTCGCCTGCAACGACCGCAAAGCCGCGGCCCTGCTCGCCCGCGCGCGCCGCTTCGACGGCTGCGTTCAACGCGAGAATGTTGGTTTGGAACGCGATGCCTTCGATCACGCCGATGATGTCGACAACCTTGTTCGAGCTCGTCGCGATGTCCTGCATCGTCGTCACGACCTGGCTCACGACCTCGCCGCCGCGCGTCGCGATATCCGACGCGTTGACGGCGAGCTGGCTCGCCTGCCGCGCGTTCTCGGTGTTCTGGCGAACGGTGCCGGTCAGTTGGCCCATGCTCGTCGCAGTTTGCTGCAGCGAAGCCGCCTGCTCCTCGGTGCGCTGCGAAAGATCGGTGTTGCCGATCGAGATTTCGCGCGCGCCGAGATCGATCGACTCCGTGCCCGTATGCACGGCCTTGACCATCGTCGTGATCGCACTTTGCATGCGCAGGATGGCCGCGTAGAGCCGGCCGATCTCGTTCGTGCCGTGGGCGCGCACCGGGCGCGTCAGATCGCCGTCGGCGATGCGCTCGAAATGCGCGATCGCATCGTTGATCGGTTGCACGATGAGCCCGCGCAGCGCAAAGCGAATGAAGACGACGACCACGATGGCGAGCGCCGTGACGGCGATAATCAGCGAGTTCATCAACGTGATGCGCGAGGCCGATTCGTCACGCTGCGACTCGGCGTGCGCCTGGCGCGCCTTCAGCACATTGGCCGCAGCGTTGTCGAAGGCGACGAACATCGGGCTGATCTTCGTATCGGCGATCGCGTGATACGCAGCCAGATCGCCCGCTTGCGCCGCCGCGAACTCCGGCTCGACGCCGTCGTGCAGCAGCGACGCATGTCGTGCGTTCAGTTCGTCGACGAGCGCGGGATCGATACCTTCGCGCGGCGTGCTCGAAAACGCCTGCCAAGCCTGATTCGACGTCGCGAGCAACTCCTGCGCACGCGCGAGCACCTTCTTCGCTTCGTCGGCATTGCCGGCTTCCGACAATGCGCGGAAGCGATCGAGCGCGACGCGCGAGCGCAGCAGATAGGCGCTCGCCTGGTCGAGCGAATGAATGGTCGTCAAGTCGCCGTGCGCGAGCGTATCGAGCGAGCGGCTCGCGCTCGAGAGTGCCGTGAGCCCGAGCACGCCGACCGCAATGGTCAGCGCCACGAGCACGGCGCCGATCGCCGTCAACGTCGTGCGAATCGACCAGTTCTGCAGCATCGTAAATCTCCGTTGGGTACGCTCGAGCCGTCGCCTTACTGCGCGAACGTTTCGATGAGCGCCATTTCCTTGCTGACCATCAGTTTTTCGATGTCCATCAGGATCAGCATTCGTCCTTCGACGGTGCCAAGGCCCGTCAGATATTCGGCCGTCAGCGTCGCGCCGAATTCGGGCGCGGGCATGATCTGGTCGGCCGTCAGCGTCAGCACGTCCGACACGCCGTCGACGACCATGCCGACCACGCGATGCGCGACGTTCAGGATGATCACGACGGTTTGATGGTCGTACTCCACGCGGCCAAGATGGAACTTGATCCGCATGTCGACGATCGGCACGATGATGCCGCGCAGGTTGATGACGCCCTTGATGAAATCGGGCGCATTCGCGATGCGCGTCACGCTGTCATAGCCGCGGATCTCCTGCACCTTCAGAATGTCGATGCCGTACTCTTCCGCGCCGAGCGTGAAGATCAGGAATTCCTGACCGGTCGCATCGGCCTGCAGCGCGTCGCGACGACCGGCCGCGACGAGCGCGTTTGCATTGTTGGATTGGACTTCTGCCACGTTAGCCCCCAAGCGGTTGGGAATTACGAAAAATTCACGGCGCCGTGCGATACACGGGCCTCACGGTTCAATGCCGCAACGTCGACGATCAGGGCGACGCTGCCGTCGCCGAGGATGGTCGCCGCCGAAATGCCGCGGACCTTGCGGTAGTTCGTTTCGAGGTTCTTCACGACCACCTGCTGCTGGCCGACGAGTTCGTCGATCAACATGGCGAAGCGGCGGCCCTCGGTCTGCATGATCGTCACGATGCCCTGCGTCGGCTCCGTGCGAGCACCCTCGACCGAGAACACTTCGTGCAGGGCGACCAGCGGCAGATATTCGCCGCGCACCCGCACGACGCGCTCGCCGCCGGCCACCGTGTAGATGTCCTCGGCGACGGGCTGCAGCGATTCCATGACGAAGTTCAGCGGCAGGATGAAGATTTCGTTGCCGACCTTCACCGACATGCCGTCGAGGATCGCCAGCGTGAGCGGCAGGACGATGCGCGTCGTCGTGCCTTTGCCCGCGTGCGAGGTGATCTCGACATGGCCGCCCATCGATTGGATGTTGCGCTTGACGACGTCCATGCCGACGCCGCGACCCGAGACGTCCGTCACCTGCTCGGCCGTCGAGAAGCCCGGCATGAAGATGAGGTTCCAGACTTCCTCGTCGCTCATCGACTCGCTCACCTGCATGCCTTGCTTCATGGCTTTGGCGAGAATCTTGTCGCGTCGCAGGCCCGCGCCGTCGTCGGATACTTCGATCACGATGTTGCCGCCGTGGTGGGCGGCCGACAGCACGAGTTGCCCCGCACCGTCCTTGCCGGCTGCGCGACGCGCTTCGACCGTTTCGATGCCGTGGTCGAGACTGTTGCGCACAAGGTGCGTCAGCGGATCGATGATTCGTTCGATCAGGCTCTTGTCGAGTTCGGTCGCCTGACCAAACGTGACGAGTTCCACTTCCTTGCCGAGCTTCGCCGCGAGATCGCGCACGAGGCGCGGGAAGCGGCTGAAGACGTAATCCATCGGCATCATGCGGATCGACATGACGGTTTCCTGCAGATCGCGCGCGTTGCGCTCGAGCTGCGCCATGCCGTTGAAGAGCCGGTCGTGCAGCGCCGGATCGAACGTGCTCGTCGTCTCGGCCAGCATGGCCTGCGTGATGACGAGTTCGCCGACGAGGTTGATCAGCTGATCGACCTTTTCCACGCCGACGCGAATCGAGCTGCCTTCGCCCGCTGCCGCGGCCGCAGCCGGACGCGCCTTCTTGTCCTCGGCGCCAGACGCCGTGGCCGCCGCGGCGACAGCCTTGGGCGGCTCGGCCTTGGGCTCGGCTTTCAGCTCAGGCGTCGCGGCGCTTGAAGTCGCGCCCGCAGTCACGCTTGCAACCGGTGCCGCCGCGACCGGCGCAGCCGCCGGCGCGCTCGCTTGGGAGACGCTGGCGAACGGCACCTCTGCGCCCGGTGCGATGCCGGCCGGCGCGGTGCCGCGGCCGATCAGAATCTGACTTTCGTCGATCACGAAGCAGCACACGGCGGTGATATCGTCGGACGGCACGTCGGTCTCGAGGTAGACGACCAGGTCGCCGCCGCTCTTCACCTGTCCGGCGATGGTGCCCAGGTTCCCCAATTCTTCGATCAGGAGCGCCTGGTCCTTCTCCCCCACCCCCCGTAGCGTAACTTTCAGGTGAGGCCCTTCATTGTTCGTATCGCTCGTCGCCGCGCCGGCCGAAGCCGCACCATGCGCAACCTCGACGGCCTGCTGGACCACGTGCTCGGGCGTGCCGCCCGCGGCGCTATCGATGGCGACCGGTGCGGGCTCGGCCGTCGCTGCGGCCGGCGCCGGCTCCGCGATCGCGCCGTTGCCTTCGACATGCAGCCGTTCGAGCTTCGCGCAAATGGCGGAAGCGGCGGCCGCATCGGGCTCGGTGCTCGAACGATAGGCGGCGAGCTGGTCGGCCAGCACATCCTTCGTTTCGAGGAACGTGTCGATCATGTCCTTGCGCAGCGTCAACTCGTTATTGCGCGCGCGATCGAGCAGCGATTCGAGGATGTGCGTCGTCTCGGTCAATGCCGTGAAGCCGAACGTGGCCGCACCGCCCTTGATCGAGTGCGCCGCGCGGAAGATCGCCGCCAGATCTTCGGGATCGGGCGTGCCGACATTCAGGTTCAGCAGCAGCTGCTCCATCTGCGCGAGCAGCTCGTCCGCCTCGTCGAAGAAGGTCTGATAAAACTGTGTAATGTCGAGTGTCATGCGTAAGTACCGCCAAGAGTCGTGTGCCCGCTGCTTCGCGTCGCCGATCCGTGTTGTCAATGCACGCGGCTTGCGCCGCCTGTTATCTGTATCGCGCCTCTGCGCTCACGCGTCTTATGCGTTGAGCGCGTCGACGAGTTCCGTCAACGTATCGGGGTCGAGCGGCTTTTCGATCCAGCCTGTCGCACCCGCTGCGCGCGCCGCATCCTTGAATGCGACGCCGTCTTCCGTCGTCAGCACGAAAATCGGCGTGGTCGCGTAAGCCGGCTGCGCGCGTAGCGCCGCGATCACGTCGAGCCCGCTGCGGCTGGGCATATACTGGTCCGTCAGCACGAGGTCGAACGTCTGCGACAAGGCGCTCGCGAGCCCTTCGTCGCCGTCGGCCGCCACGGTCACCTCGTAGCCCGCCGTGCGCAGCGTCGCCGCAAGGATTTCACGCATCGCGACCGAATCGTCGATCGCCAAAATGTGTTTGATCATGAATGCCTCACACCGCCATGCCTCACCCCGCCCACCTGCCGCGCGCCTGCACCGGATACGAACGCGCGGCGAGCCTGTCTCATTGCCTGCCTGCCTGCCCCGCTGCGCCCTGCGGCGGCACAACCGCCGCCGGCGCCGCCTGCGGGGCGATCTTGCCGACCAACGGCGCTGCGCTCGGGGCGTTGTCCGACAGCGTGGTCGCCGTCGAGTCATCATGCATCAATGCATCCTCGGACTTTTTGTTGAGAACGATGATGCTTATGCGTCTATTCTCCGGATCGAGCGGGTCTGCCTTGTTCAGGTTCTGCGTCGACGCGAGGCCGAGCACGCGCATGACCTTGTTCTCGTCCATGCCCCCGGCGATCAATTCGCGCCGCGATGCGTTCGCGCGGTCGGCCGACAGCTCCCAATTGCTGTAGCCCTTGCCGCCACCGGCATAGGGCACGGCGTCGGTATGCCCCTGAACCACGATCCGGTTCGGTACGTCGTTCAGCGTCTGGCCGATCGCACGCAAGATGTCGCGCATGTAAGGCTGTACCTCGTCGCTCGCCGTCGCGAACATCGGCCGCTTCTGCGTATCGACGATCTCGATGCGCAGGCCCGTCAGCGTCGAATCGATGCGAATCTGCTGCTTGAACTGGCGCAATACGGGATTCGATTCGATCGCGGCCATCAGCTTGACCTGCAGATCGTGCAGACGCGCCTGCTCGCGCCGCTCGAGCGCGCCTTCCAACATGTTCAATGACTGATCGTCGGCTTTGGCGATCGTGTGCGTGGCCTGCGACGTCGTCCCGTCGGAGCGGCGCGTCACACCGTCCGTATCGGTCGAAATATCGCGCCCGCCGCCCTTGATGATGCTCGACTCCTGCGCGCTGCGATCGCCGCTGCCCAGCAGCGCGGCCTTCAACGGCTGGTTGAAGTATTCGGCGATCCCCTTGAGCTGAACCGGCGTGACGGCGCTGAGCAGCCACATCAGCAGAAAAAACGCCATCATCGCGGTCATGAAGTCGGCGTACGCGAGCTTCCATGCACCGCCGTGGTGCCCCTTCTTCGAAGGCGCCACGCGTTTGACGATGATTGCTCTGTCCTTGCCCTTGGTCATGCTTGCGCGCCCTCGCTTTCCCGGCCCTTACCGCTCACTTCGCCTTGACGCGGCGCACGTGCTCTTCGAGCTCGGCGAACGACGGACGCTCGGGCGAGAACAACACCTTGCGGCCGAACTCGACGGCGATCGCCGGCGCGTAGCCGTTCAGGCTCGCCAGAATCGTGACCTTGATGCACTGGAACATCTTCGTCGACTCGGCCACGCGCTGTTCGGCGAGGCTCGCGAGCGGACCGATGAGGCCGTACGAAAGCAAGATGCCGAGGAACGTGCCGACCAGCGCCTGCGCGATCATCGCGCCCAGCACCGCGGGCGGCTTGTCGGCCGACGCCATCGTATGGACGACGCCCATCACCGCGGCGACGATCCCGAACGCCGGCATGGCGTCGCCCACGCGGCTCAACGCGTGCGCCGGGCCTTCGCCTTCGGCGTGGTGCGTCTCGATCTCCTCGTCCATGAGGCTTTCGATCTCGAACGCATTCATATTGCCGCCCACCATCAAACGCAGGTAGTCGGTCAGAAATTCGACGATGTGGTGATCAGCGAGGATCTTCGGATACTGGGTGAAGATCGGGCTCTTCTCGGGGTCGTCGATGTCGGCCTCGAGCGTGAGCGTGCCTTCCTTACGTGCCTTCGCAAGCAAAACGTAAAGCAACGCCATCAGCTCCATATACGTGTCCTTCGTATACTTCGAGCCCTTGAATAGCGTCGGCAGCAACCTGATGGTCGCCTTGATCGTCTTCATGCCGTTGCCGAGGATGAACGCTCCCAGCCCTGCGCCCGCGATCATCAACCCCTCTTCGGGTTGCACTAGCGCGCCCAGATGGCCGCCCGCGAGCGCATAGCCGCCGAAGACGGACAATACGGTAACGAGTGTTCCAACGAAAATCAGCACAGCCGGTGTCCTCACAAGAGCGACGGGGGACCGTCGTTAAACTGGTTTACGGCAGGGACGCCGAAAACTTTGGGGGCAAAAGGGGGCCGGGGACGCCGTGTAAACCAGAACGGCGCGCGCTCGGGCTGGGTATTGCGCCGGCTGGGCACTATTGAAAGTAAATTGAAAGCAAGATCGCGCGATCGCAGGGAGGCGGACGAATCCGCCGGCGGGCTAGGCAGCGAGCTCCGAGATGCCGGATTGCACGCCCGCCGCGGCTTGTTCCGCCTTGGCGGCAGCCGATTTCCGGGTCTTGCCTGCCCGCGATGGAGGCTGGCAAAGACCGCACACGAAGCCGTGCTGCGGATCATGCGCATGCGCGACAAACTGCCCGCGGCAACGCGCGCAGGACGTCAGTTGCAGCATCTCCGATTCGAAGAAGCGCACTAATGTCCAGGCGCGCGTCAGACTCAAAAGCGCCTCGTCGCCATTGAGCGCCGTGTGCTCGAGATAGAGCCGGTAGCTTTTGACGATCGACTGAATCGTCTCGCAGCCGCCGTGCTCGGCCATGAAGCGGTAAATGTTGTAAAAAAGGGATGAATGGATGTTCGGCTGCCAGGTCATGAACCAGTCCGTCGAGAACGGCAGCATGCCCTTGGGCGGCGAAGCCCCCTTCAACTCCTTATAGAGCTTGATGAGCCGGTCGCGCGACAGGCTCGTTTCCGCTTCGAGCAATTGCAGGCGTGCGCCCAATTCGATGAGCTCGATCGCCAGCGTGATTTCCTTGACTTCGAGCACGACGCTCTTGGTTGCCATATCGGCCGTGCGCCCCGGTTACTTGAGATTCGGCCGCCTCGAACGTCCGAACGACGTCCGATTGCGGCGAAAAATGATAGAACGCGTCAATTCAGCGCTTCGACGTTTTGGCCGGCCATGAGAATGGCCGAATGCGCCTGAGCCAACGACGCGGTTTTGCCCTTGTCGGCCAACGAAGACAGCACTGCGTGGTCGTCGAAGCGGAACCGGCACAGAAGTTGATTCGAGGCAGCCAGCTTCACCGTTTGAGCAAATGAGAGGTTGGCGAGGACATCGGCCAGTTGATCGCCGATGCCCATGCGGAACATCCCCATCGCCTTGTCCTCCCGCAACAGACGCTGCGCAAGCAACAGGTACGAGAGGTTGACTTCCTTGATCTCGCTGAGCATTTCGCTTGTGGCGCTCATGATTTCCCCGGGCTGATGGTCTGTCGTTCGGAAACGTTTGCTCGGCAACGCGCCGCATCAATGCGTGTTGCCGCCCGTTTTGGTCGTGAGCAAATTGTGTCGAATTGTAAAAGGGGTGGAAATAGGAAGAGCACCGCCGGTCTGTGCCGGAAATGTCTAGAAAGCGTGTAGGAATTTTTCTGACACGGTCCGCCCGGCCGGGTTTCGCCGCATCGGGGCAGTTTCCCGGAGAGGTCTCGACGAAAGTAAGCCCGACCGATCCGTGGCGCGACACCAACGGGCGCGATTTTCGAAGGCGGCCGTCATCACGTCGCAACAAATGCCGGCTTTTTAAACAGACAAGGCCCGTTCTTACCGGATTGATACGTTGTTGTCAGGCCCAGCTGTTGCTGCGTGTAACAAGGATTAAGGGTTTGAAAACCCGCTCTTGTGGAGCGGACCCACTCCCGATAATGGCAGGGCAGCACGAAAGTCATCGGCGGCGAAGTCGCGCACGCCGCTCATCGAAAGGAGATTGATGCATGCGAATCGCTCAAATCGCACCGCTTTACGAAGCCGTACCGCCGAAATTCTACGGAGGCACCGAACGCGTCGTGTCGTATTTGACCGAAGCGCTTGTGGAGCTCGGACACGATGTCACGCTGTTCGCCAGCGGCGATTCGATCACATCGGCGACACTCGATGCGGCATGGCCCAAGGCGCTGCGACTGGACCCGACAATCCGCGATCCGCTTGCGCCGCATATGCTGCTGCTGGAAAAAGTGCGTCGGCTTGCCGGTGAATTCGACGTGCTGCATTTTCATCTGGATTATTTGCCGTTCTCGCTATTCGCCGAAGCCGGTACGCCTTCGTTGACGACCCTGCACGGCCGGCTCGATCTGCCCGAACTGCAGCCCGTATTCGATGCGTTTTCCAAAGCGAACGTCGTGTCTATCTCGCAATCGCAACGCATGCCTTTGCCGCAGGCGCGTTGGCGCGATACGGTCTACCACGGATTGCCTGAGGGTCTGTTGACACCGCAACCGCATTGCGAGCCCGAATATCTGGCATTCCTTGGACGGATCTGTCCGGAAAAGCGAGTCGACACCGCCATCAAAATCGCCGCGATGAGCGGCTTGCCGCTCAAGATCGCGGCCAAGGTGGATAAGGTCGATCGCGATTACTTCAAGGAACAGATCGAGCCGTTGCTCTCGCAGGCGCATGTCGAGTTCGTCGGCGAGATCGACGAAGCGCGCAAGCCCGAGTTCTTGTCGCGCGCGAAGGCGCTGCTGTTTCCGATCGATTGGTGCGAGCCGTTCGGCCTTGTCATGATCGAAGCGATGGCGTGCGGCACGCCTGTAATCGCCTTCAATCGAGGCTCGGTGCCCGAAGTGATCGACCACGCGGTAACCGGCTATATCGTGGAAGACGTCCAAGGCGCGGTAGCGGCGCTGGAACGCCTCGATGAGTTGTCACGAAACGAAATTCGCGCGCAATTCGAACGCCGCTTTACGGCGCAGACAATGGCGCGCAACTACGTCAAATGCTATGAGACTCTGCTCGAACACGGCAGGGGACGTCCGCAACTGCGCAGTGTGGCCGCGGGATAACCCGGAAGGAATGCAAATAGGCGCCAGGCCCGATCGTCGGATTGCCGCAATCGGGCTGGGCTTGCAACGGCGGCAAGCCGCTGCAAGCGGCCGCAATCAAGGCCGAAATCGGGCAAACCTCGGAGCAGCAATCCGGGCGTGAAGCCGTAGCTGAAATAATTCGCAAAAAACCGCTATCCGCATTGCCTGGCGAGTCGCAAAGACAATGCGCCATGGCATCCAGACAGACAGCCGACGATGCGAAAAGCGCGCCACGCGGCGCGCATCGCATCGACCGCCAAACGCCTTACTGGGCGATCAGGAAACGGTCACGGTTTTTGCCCGCGATCCACTTCGGCGGCTTACCGCGCCCACTCCACGTATTTCCCGACTTCGGATCCTGATACTTGGCCGGCAACGGCGCCTTCTTGGCCGGACGGCCGCGCCGCGCGGCTTCCGCGAATCCGAGGTCGTGTGCGCCCAGGCCGAATTCCGCGATCTTCTGCTTGATTTCGGCAATCACATTGACGACTTCCTGGCGACGCGCCTCGTCTGCCTGTGCCTGCAGTTTTGCGATCTGTGCCTTCAGTTCTGCGTATTGGGACATCGTGGTCTCCCTTGAATGAAAAAGAGTTTGTTCGGAGGTTAGTCGGAAGTTTACCAACTGGCAATGCCGAATTTACCCGAGATCGGGCGAAATGATATCGTATGATAATTCTTAAAAATGTCCGTACCGTGCGTAAAGCCTCATTATGGGACCAATAGCCGGTCATCATGCCCTGACTAAAGGTCCGAATACGCATGAATGCGACGACGAACCGGGCTGGCGACGTATGTCGAATGGCCCCGAATATAAGACACATTCGGCAAGCGTACGCGTTTGCGCCGCCCGTTCATTCGCCCTTTTCCGGCCTGCTGAGTGCGATTACAACGGCATTCGCCCGTCGACATTCAACGGGCATTCAGCGCGATTTGGCGACAACCGGCCACGCCGGACACGGTGAACCACTGCAAGCCATCTCGCTGCGAGGGAAATGAGATGAGAGCACGCATGCGGGCGCAGGCCCCGCGCCGCGGGCCAGCTTCGCGCTCGATCGCGAGGGCCTTGACGGACGCGCTGCGGATTGCCCCTGCGCCGCGCTGCCCGATGCGCCCGCATCACCCGCGTCGTCTGCGCGATGAGCGACGCATCGCACGACGCGTCCCTTCCCCAGACTAGGAAGCGGTGATTTCGTCCGTGAGGGAAAACAATTTACGCAGATGATGCGCGACGCCGGCCTCGAAATTGTTGCCGATGCGCGGCACGAACGGCAAGCGGGCGATCAGATCGGGATTGGCGTTATTCATCATGAACGGATGCCCGGCCGTTTCGAGCAGATCGATATCGTTCATGTTGTCGCCGAATGCGACGCAGTGGGAAGCATGCATCTGCAGACGCCCGAGCACGAACCGCAGCGCACGCCCCTTCGACACGTTCGACGTCATCACTTCCAGGCAGTCGGGCAACGAATAAGTGACGTAGAGCGCATCGCCGAATTCGCTTTCCAGACGCGCCGCGATGGGCGCGAGATCCGACGGGTCGCCGATATAAAGGACTTTCGCTATATCGAAGCCGTCATGCGCACACATATCGATGATTTCATAGCGAAAACCCGAATCCTGATGGAATGCGAGCAATTCGGGCGCATCCCGGTCGATTAGCCAGGCATCGTCGGCAAACAGATTGACGATCACGCGGCCATGGTCGCCGACGATTTCCGGTTGCACGAGCCGACGCACTGCCTCATCGGACAGATTGCGCGAATGGATCATCGTGTCATCGGGCGCATGCACGCGCGCGCCGTTGGACGTGACGAGGTACGGCCGAATACCGAGCACGTCGCGAATACCGGCGACGTCGCAATAGTGGCGCCCCGTCGCGATCACGAATTGAACGCCCGATTCGGCGAGCCGACGGACAGTGGCCACCGTGAACGGGTCGAGTTGATGGTCGCTGTTGAGCAGCGTTCCATCGAGATCGGTAGCGACGAGCTTATACATGGCGGACGGCGGGCGATGGGCCCACGCAAAGTAAGTGAGGCGAGACGATCGTTATTTTATGCCGCTTGCCGCGCCGGCGCGCCGCGCAAGTTCGAGCGCACCGTGGGCCGAATCGGCCAATGGCGGCCGCAGCCGCGCGCGGTGTGAGGCGGGCACGTACTCGGCAAGCGGCGCGGCAAGCCCGCCGCAGAGCGCGATCGGCGCCGCGCCGCTTGCGTCCAGCGCATCGACGAGCTTCGCGATGTCGGCTCCAGCCTGTGCGAGCAGCGCCTTCGCGACAGGGTGCGCGCGATGCTGCAGTACGACGGGCGCCAATTCGGCGTACTTCGCTTGCGTCGCTTCGCAAAGCCAAACAACGAGTGCGTCTCGATCGGCCGCATGCAGGTGTGCGAGCAGGGCCTCGGAGAAGGCATCCGGGCGGGCGCGGCCGTCGAGCGCCTGCTGCGCATGGACGACGGCGCGCAATCCGAGCCACGCGCCGCTCGCTTCGTCGCCGGACGGAAACCCATAGCCGCCCGCGATGCGATAGGCGCCGCTGCGATCGAGCGAAGCCGCGATGCTGCCCGTGCCGACGGCGACGATGACACCCGCTTCGCCGCCATGCGCGCCGAGCAGCGTCGTATAAGCATCGCTTTGCACGTCGAACGCGGCGAGCTTGGGCGCACCGGCTACGAACGCCGACAGCCAATCGCGGTTGTTGACGCCGGCAAGCCCGCACCCCAATGCGCAGCGCGCCCAATCGAGCGGGAGCCCGGCCGACGCGAACGCCTGACGACAGGTCGCCTCGATCGCGCGCCAGGCGCGCTCGGCGCCGAGCGCAAGGGCCGAAGCCTCGCCGGCTGCTTGCGCGAATTCGACGCATCGAGCATCGGCCAACACGACGCGCGTGCCCGTGCCGCCCCCGTCGACCCCAATCAAAAACTCCGCTGCTTCCATGCTTACCTTCCGCGCGGCGCTGAGCCGCATGTCCTGATCGTTGCGCGCGCGACGTCGCGCAAGGTTATCCGCTTCCGCCGATTCACCGATTGGCCGAACGGCAAAGTTTCTCTTCGATGCCGATCCGCTATCCTAATCGAACTACCAACACCGGCATTTGCCCGCTCACGTGGGGCGCGCCGGGCCAGCGAGGAACTATGACCGAGCGCTGCAACTGGGTGAAAACGCCCGCCGACGAGCACTATCACGACACCGAGTGGGGCGTGCCTTCGCACGACGATCGTCATCTGTTCGAGATGTTGGTCCTCGAAGGTGCGCAGGCCGGCCTGTCGTGGTCGACCATTCTGAACAAGCGCGAGAACTATCGCCGCGCGTTCAAGAACTTCGATGTCGAAGCGGTCGCGCGCTTTTCCCCCGCGAAGGTCGACGCCCTGTTGCAAGACGCCGGCATCGTCCGCAACCGCGCCAAGATCGAAGCCGCCATCGCGAACGCACGCGCCGTCTTGCGCATCCGGGCCGAACACGGCTCGCTGGCCAACTTCGTCTGGTCGTTCGTCGACGGCAAACCCGTGCAGAACGACTGGGCGCTGTACAAGCAACATGCGCCCGCCTCCACACCGCAATCGGATGCGCTCAGCAAAGCGCTCAAAGACTATGGCTGCAAATTCGTCGGCTCGACGATCTGCTACGCGTTCATGCAAGCGGTCGGCATGGTCAACGATCATCAAACGAACTGCGGTTCGCGCGAACGGTGCGCCCTGCTGGCCGGCGCGAAATAGCACTTAGACGGAAAGAGGTACGGGAACGCGAAAAAGACGTAGGGAATATCCCCGAATCGCTGTAACTTTTTCTCGCCGAGGCCGTTATAACCATCATGAACAACGACCTCATCGCTGAAGACCAACAGCGAACCCGGACATGAAGACCCAGCGTTTCCTGACGCACCAGGAGTTATTCGATCACGCCGTCGATCACCTTTTCGTCCAACGGCAGGCAGCGCTGCTGCCACGCGGCGGCGGCGCCTACCACGGTTATCGTGGCGGCTGCCCGATCGGCCGGTTGATTCACCCGCGCGATTACATGACCGCGATCGAAGGCGTGCCGGTGCGCTATATCGACAAACCGGCCACGATGGTCCCGGCTTATATGGACGCCGGTGTCACGGCGCTCCGGAAAGCGCTGTTGAAGGCACGCGTGAACATTTACGATCCCACCACGGTCGACCTGCTCAGCTGTCTACAAAACGTGCACGACGCGTTCGGCGTCTGGGAATGGCGCGAACGGCTGGCATCGATCGCACGGCAATTCAGCCTATCGACCGTCCGGCTCGAGAAGCACGCGGCTTGACGCGGGCGCGGCGGGTCCGGCGCCACTGCAGCGCCGGCACATCGGCACGGTAGCGGCACGCGCCGCGGTGCATCCTCGCGCACAGGCACGCGTATGCGCACCAGCAGCACCCGCTCGCTCCGCTTGCGCGTCGACACGCCGCACGCAGCCTTCACGCCACCAAAGCAAACGGCGGTGCTGCTTCTTTCGAAGCACACCGCCGTTCGTTTTCGCAGCCGCACTGTCGCGCCGACAGTGCCGCGCGACTTTCAGTGCAGCTTCTTCGGCAGCATTTGGCTGCGCAGGCGCTTGTGCAGGCGCTTGACCGCAGCTGCCTTCTTGCGCTTACGAACAGCCGTAGGCTTTTCGTAGGATTGGCGCTCGCGCAGTTCGGCGATCAGGCCGTTCTTTTCGATAGCACGACGGAAGCGGCGAATCGCCACTTCGAACGGCTCGTTTTCCTTCAGAAGAATGGTCGTCATGGATTTCCCAAAGTTACGTTCAAATGCGTAGCGCGCTTTCGCGCACGCGCCCGTCCGCTAGAGGCCACCACGCAACCGTACGATAGACGGCGCGGACATTGCCACGTTCGGACTGGCCTGAAAAGAGAGAGCGGAGAGTTCACCGCGCACGCCGGCCGGCTACCTTACCGACGCCGCGTTTGACTGCCGGAGCTGAACCTGCCCGTGCCGCTCGCGAAGTGACCGCGAGCCCGCCGCAGGACGACCGATGATGCCTGGCCGGTGCAACGAAAGGGCAGCAGATCTCAAATGAAAACGGCAGCGATCTCAATTCGACCCGAGATGATAGCAGGTAAACCGCGAGCGGGCCACTTTTTGCGCCGGGCGATCTGCGTGCAGACGTCGAAACAACAGCCGGATCGCACGATTTCGCAAACGTTTTGTTTTTCTCTCAGCCCTGTCCGACAAGACTTCCAAGCCAATTTCCCCGTCTGAACACACGAATTCGTCGGTCAGTCCCTAAAGTTTTTTCTCACCCTCGCCGACAACCAGGACAGGCGGGCAGCGCCAATCGCGAAAGCGCGACGCCGAACCCCAAACCAGCCAAGACCCTGGACCGTTTTTCCCAACGAGGAAGCAAAATGCTGAACATCAACACCAACATTCTGTCGCTGCAGACGCAAACGAACCTCGAAGGTTCACAAGGCGCCCTGTCGCAAGCCATCAACCGTCTGTCGTCGGGCAAGCGGATCAACACGGCTGCTGACGACGCTGCCGGCTTGGCGATCGCCACGACGCAAACGGCGTCGATCAACGCGCTGAACCAAGGCGTGGCCAATGCCAACGACGGTATTTCGATGGTGCAAACCGCCGCCGGCGCGATTTCGTCGACGGTCGCCAACTTGCAACGTATCCGCCAGCTCGCCGTGGAATCGGGCGACGGCTCGCTCGGTACCGCCGCTCAAGCGAACCTGCAAACGGAAGTGACGACGCGTCTGACGGAAATCAACCGCGTTGAATCGCAAACCACGTTCAACGGCCAAGCCGTGCTGGGTGGCCTGGGCAGCGTGAACTTCCAGATCGGCGCAGCCGCCAACCAAACGCTGACGGCGAACTTCGGTACGACGTCGTGGACGACGACGGGCCTGGGCGTGTCGGGCGTGGACATCTCGACGACGTCGGGCGCGCAAAACGCGATCACGGCAATCGACGCAGCGCTGTCGCAAGTGAACAACTTCCAAGCAACGCTGGGTGCAACGCAAAACACGTTCTCGGCCGCGATCATGAACACGCAAACGGAATCGACGAACCTGTCGGCTGCTCAATCGCAGATCGTCGACGCCAACTTCGCGCAAGAAACGGCGAACCTGTCGAAGGCTCAAGTGCTGCAACAAGCCGGTATCTCGGTGCTCGCACAAGCGAACTCGCTGCCGCAACAAGTGCTCAAGCTCCTCGGCTAAAAGGAAGCCGCGCGGCGAGTCCCAGTTGATCTCGCCGCGCCGCCGGGCCCTCTCGAAGCAATCGCGTCGCGTGGGCCCGCCAACACGGTTTGAACGCAGCGGGAGGCATGCCTCCCGTTACGTATTGATAGCAGGCCGTCTCTTCGATGAGCGGCTCGGTTCAGATTCATCATCGCGCCGCAGCACAAGGAGCCAAGCATGAGTACGGTATCTTCGAGCAGCACCAGTTCAGTTCTTCAGCAAGCGGCACAGTCGATTCTGAGCGGCGTGACGAACTCGCAACTCGATGTGAACACGCTCGTTTCCGCCCTTGTGACCGGCGCGACGGCTGCACAAGCGTCGACGATCGCCGTCGCCGCGAACAGCGACAATACGCAGTTGTCCGCGCTCGGCTCGATGCAATCGTCGATGTCCAATCTGCTGAACTCGCTCGGCGGCCTGGCCGACGGCAGCATCTTCACGAAATTGTCGGCCTCCATGAGCGGCACGGGCATCACGGCCACGACGTCCACGGGCGCGGCCGCGGGCACGTATTCGGTGAGCGTGCAGCAAATCGCCACCGCCAATCAGATTTCCTCCAAAGCCTATGCCAGCAATGCCACGCTGGGCACGGGCAACCTGAACATCGGCGTCGGCACGGGCACGATGACGATCGCGCTGACTTCGTCGAACAATACGCTCTCAGGAATTGCATCGGCCATCAACAGCGCGACGAACAACCCCGGCGTGACGGCTGCGGTCGTCACGGGCACCGACGGCCAGCACCTCGTGCTCACGTCGACCCAGACGGGCTCGGCCAACACCGTGTCGGTCAGCGCCGATCCGACCGTCGACGCAGGCATGGCCACGGCGAACTTCACGCAGGTGACGGCCGCCCAGGACGCCAAGTTGACGGTCAGCGGCACGTCAGTCGTCAGCGCGAGCAACAACGTCACGACCGCGATGTCGGGCGTCACGCTGAGCCTGACTTCGGCGTCCGTCGGCACAAGCCAAACGCTTTCGGTTGCGACGAACACGTCGTCGATCTCGACCGCGCTGCAAAACTTCACCACGGCCTATAACTCGTGGATCTCGACGGTGAAATCCCTGTCCAGCTACGACTCGACCTCCCATGCGGCGGGCCCGTTGCTCGGCGACGCGATGCTGAACTCGGCGGTCAACGGCATCGCCTCGATCATGGCGAGCGGGGTCACGGTTGGCGGAACGACCTACAGCCTGGCGCAGTTGGGCGTGAACCTGAACGACGACGGCACCTTGGCGCCGCTCGATGCGACGACGCTGCAATCGACGCTCGCATCGTCGCCCTCGATGGCCTCGAACGTATTCAACGGCACGAATGGCATCGGCGAGCAATTGAGTTCGTTCATCAGTTCGTACACCACGGCCGTGACCGGTCAGATTGCGCAACGCAACTCGACGTTGCAATCCGACCTGACGGCGCAGCAGCAGGCGGAAACGAATCTGGTGGCCTACCAAGCGGCGCTGACGTCGCAATATCAGGCCGAATTCACGCAGTTGAACACGATCATGTCACAGACGCAGAACAACACGACGTACCTCAATCAATTGTTCGGCGGTAACGGCAGCGCCGGTACGATCAACAAGAAATAGTCACGAAGCATTGAAGCGAGAGTAGTGTCATGTCGAACGAATCAGTCACGCGCGCCCATGAATTGACGCGCACGCTTCTCGCCGCGCTCGACGCCGGCGACTTCGCGTTCGCGGCCGATCTGGCCGATCAGCGTTCGCCGCTGTTGATGTCGCTCGAACGCGAGCAGACCGACGCGGACCTCGCGCTGATTCGCGAAATCATCGCGATGAACGCGACGATCATGAACAAGGCTTCGACCGCGCGCGACGCTGTCGCCGACCACCATGGCGAAGCGCGCCAGCGCGTGTCGGCGGCCCAGCAGTATCTGGCCGCGGGGCAAATGCGCTGATCGATCGGTCGCACAGAATCGAATAACGAAAAACATCCGCATGAAGTCGATGCGGTGCGTGACCCTCGAAAGCCGCAGCGACGCGGCTTTGTTTTTTTTGGGTGCGGCGATACGTGGGCTACCCGCATCTGACGCAAGCTACGCGTCCCACGATGCCACAGAACGCAAATTTTTGACCTTAAATTAAACGGCGATTCGGGCGCTTTTCGAGCAATGCGATCGCCGTGCTCACTGGCACACTGTCTACTCGTCGTAGTGCGCGCGCATCGCTGCGACGCAACACAACGGCACGCCAAGTTCAAACGATCGGGATCCATCCATGCAAGCACCGTCGAGTTCACCCGCTGGCCCTCGCCGCGTCGAGATTCGCCAGATCTTCTACTCGGAGGCGACCCGTCAGCAGCTCGATCCCGGTTTCATGGCGCTCGACAATTGCGGTCAGCGCCCCGATTGGCGTGAGTACTGGCCGATTCGCACCTTCCTGCAGAACAATACGCTCGACGAAAACACGCTATACGGGTTCTTTTCGCCGAAGTTCCGCCAGAAGACGACGCTCACGTCGGTAGCCGTGAATGAATTTCTCGCCACTGTGCCACGCGACATCGACGTCATCGGGTTTTCGCCGTTCTTCGATCAAGGGGCGGTTCACCTGAATACGTTCGAGCAGGCGGCCACCAATCATGCGAACAGCTGGCCGGTGTTCGAGCAGGTCGTTGCGTTCGTCGCCCCGGGCATCGATCCGCACAACGTCGTCATGGATTCGCGCCACAGCATCTTCTGCAACTACTTCGTGGCGACGGCCGCTTTCTGGCGGCGGTGGCTGGCGGTGAACGAGGTGTTGTTCTCGGTCGCGGAAGCCGGCACCAGTGCGCTCGCGCAACTGCTCAACGGGCCGATTCCCTATGCGAGCGGCTTCGTGCCGGCGAAGGTCTTCGTGCAGGAGCGCGTCGTGTCGCTGCTGCTGCTCGGCGAAAAACAATGGCGCGTGAAGCATTACGATCCGCTGCGCCTACCGATGTCGGGTTCGATCGTGAGCGGCTATCCGGCCGATCTGCTCGTGCTCGATGCACTGAAGACCGCTGCCATCGAAACCGGGCATGACAACTACCTGAAGATGTTTCAGCAGATCAGAAACACGCTGCTCGATACGGCGCGCCGGGCCAAAGGGATGCAGGCCTGAAGCGTTAGCCATGCGGGTGCGGCGGCCGGGGCGCGCGTAGCCTCAAAGATTCCGTGCGCGCCACATGCGCTCGAATTCGCCTTCGAGCGTGCGCGCGAAGCGATCGGGGTTGCATAGCGACGAGTTCAATACCCGCTCACGCAATTGCCGGCGCAATGCCGCCAGAGCGTCCCGCTCGCTTGCAGCCGCGAGCGCCCGTGCGACATAGGCGTCGTCGTCCGCTGCAATCCAATCGCCGAGATCGGCGCTTTGGAGCACGCTTTCACACAAGTGCCCGAGAAAACGATCGCCGTGACGGCACAGCACGGGCACGCCCATCCACAGGCTTTCGGCCGTCGTCGTCCCGCCCGGATACGGGAACGGGCTCAACGAAATATCGACGCGGTTGTAGGCCGAGAGGTACTCGGCCCGCGGCGACGGACCTTCCATCAGCACGCGCTCGGGTGCGATGCCATGGGCGGCGAAGCGCTGGAGCGTCGCCGCGCGTTGCGCCTCGTCGGCCAGCTGCTGCGCTTTCAAGAACAGGCGCGCGCCGGGGACCGCATGCAGGATGCGCGCCCATACGGCCACGACGCGGTCGTTGACTTTCACGAGATCGCTGAAGCAACCGAACGTCAGTGGGCGCGTCGCATCGGTCGCCGCGTTCACATCGATCGCGACTGCCGGCTCGGGCGGCGTGAAGCAAAGATAGCCATGCGGTAACCGCCACGGCCGTTCGACAAAATGTTCGGCCTCGACAGGCGGCAGCACCCATTGATCGCCGAGGACGTAATCGATCGCCGTCAATCCGGTCGACGCGAAGTAGCCGATCCAGCTCGCTTGCACGGGCGCCGGCTTCCAGGCGAACACGGGCAGGCGATTGCTATCCGTGTGGCCGGACATGTCCAACAGGATGTGTATGCCGTCGTTGCGTATCGTCGCTGCCGCCGCTTCGTCGGTCAGGCCGACGAGCGTGCGCCATTGCGCGAAGCGCGGCTTCAAGCGTTGCGTCAATTCGTCTTCGTAAGGCCGCGTCGAATACGCGAACAACTGGACGCGCGCGGGGTCAAGCTGGGTCAGCACGCTTTCGAGGAAGAATCCGACCGGATGAGTGCGCAGATCGCCCGACACGAAGCCGATCCGCAATGGCGCCCCGGGCGCTCGCGCGACGAGCCAATCGGTAAACGGTCGCGCCTGCGCGGCAGCCATGCGCCCGAATGCGAGCGCTTCGGTCAGGTAATCAAGCGGCGCGACATGCTGCGCGAAACTCAACGTGAACAGCAGATTGCTCCAGGCTTCGCCCCACGTCGGCCGCAACGCAATTGACCTTCTGAATGCTTCGATCGCCGCCGCATGATCGCCCAACTCGCGCCGCACGATGCCGAGATTCAGCGCGACTTGAGCTTCGTGCGGCAGCAGTCGCAGCGCTTCCTCGTAACAGGCCGCAGCCTCGGTCAGCTGGCGCTGCATCTTCAACGCATTGCCGAGATTGTTGTGCGCCTGGCCGAACCCGCCCTGCAAGGCAATGGCCTTGCGGCAGTGATCGGCCGCCGCCTCGAATTCGCCCAGCTCGCGCAGCACGTTGCCAAGGTTGCTATGCGCTTCCGCAAACTCGGGATTGATTGCCAGCGACTTACGAAAACCCGCCGCGGCCGCGGCAGGCAGCCGCATGTCCATCAGCGCCAAGCCGAGATTGTTGTGCGCGCGAAAGTGATGCGGGTCGAGCGCGAGGGCCTGCTCGTGGCTCTCCACGGCCGCCGCCAGCTTGCCCCAACTTCTGAGCGCGCAGCCGAGATTGTCGAAGTACGTCGCCTGCGGACTGATTTCGATGGCGCGGCTGATGAGATCGAGCGCATCGGCGTGACGCTGCTCCTGCATCGCGACGACACCGAGCAAATGCCATGCATCGGCATGGCGCGGCATCCGCGCAAGCGCGGCTTCGTAACGCGCGCGCGCCTCTTGCAGACGCCCGCTCCGGTGATGAACGAGCCCGTCTTCGACGAGTGCGTATGCACCTTGATCGACCGCGCTCATCGTGCGATCTCCTTCAGTTTCGCTTGCCACATCTGTTCGATTGCCGTCATCCAATGGCCGGCGAAGCGGCGTGCGTCCGTCAACGGCGAGCGTTCGACGCGTTCGCGCAAGGTTGCGCGCAGCCGGGCCAGTGCCGGCAGATCGGTCGTCGCGGCCACGGCGCGTGCGATGTAATCATCGGTATCGGCCGCGATCCATTCGGGCAGGCCCACCGTCTTCAATACGAGCTCGCCGAGATGCGACAGGAATCGATCGCCGCGCCGCGTCAACACGGGCACCCCCATCCATAGCCCTTCGACGCTCGTCGTTCCGCCCGGGTACGGAAACGGATCGAGTGCAAGATCGACGCGATCGTAAGTGGAAAAGTACTGCTCGCGCGACGACGGTCCTTCGAGCAATAGACGCGACTCGTCGATGCCATGCCCGGCGAAGCGCGCGAACGTTTCGCGCCGTATCGACGGCTCGCCGAGCTGATGATTCTTCAGCAGCAAACGCGTCCGCGGCGCCGCATGCAGAATCTGCGACCAGACTTCGAGCACGCCGTCGTTGAGCTTCTTGTGATTGTTCAGGCAGCCGAACGTGAAGCAGCCGTTCGACAGCGCGGGCAGCGTACCAACTGCAACGGGCTCCGTGGGCAGCGTGAAGCACAGGTAGCTGTCGGGCAAACGCCAGATCCGTTCCGTGTATTGCGCTTCTTCGCCAGGCGGCACCACGTGCGGGTCGGCCAATACATAGTCGATCTCGCTGAGCCCCGTCGTCGCAAAGTAGCCGAGCCAGCTGATCTGCAGCGGCGCCGGCCGCCACGCGAACATCGGCAGCCGGTTGCGTCCCGTATGACCCGACAGGTCGACGAGCACGTCGATGCGGTCGTCGCGGATACGTTCGGCCAGCGCTGCGTCGTCGAGCTCAGCCACATGCCGCCAAAGCGCGAAGCGCGGCTTGATGCGCGCCGTCAACTCGTCGCTGTGCAATGCGTTCGAGTAAGCGATCGGCTCGATGCGCGTCCGATCCAGTTGCGTCAGCACCGATTCGAAGAAGTAGCCGACCGGATGTTTGCGCAAATCGGCCGAGACGAAGCCGACGCGCAACGCGCGTCCCGTGCGGGTCGAATCGGCCAGCGCGGGCCAGTCGGTGAAAGGTTTCGCACGTGCGCGCATCCTTTCGCCGAAATAGCGAGCATCGGCCAGATGCACTTGCGGCGACCAATCGGGCACATACGACTGACCGAACAGCACGCAGGTATGCGATTCGCCGAAATCGGGGTTCAGCGCCAATGCTTCGCGGTAACAGGCCAGTGCGCCTTCGGGTTCGCCAAGATCGGCGAGGATCGTGCCGAGATTGTTGTGGAACGACGGCATGTCCGCGCGCAACTCGATTGCGCGCCGTGCGAAGGCGAGTGCACGCTCGGGCGCGTTCAACCGGCGCAATGCGTTGGCGAGGTTGTGATACGCATCGGCGAAATCGGGTTCGAGCGCAATCGCACGCTCGTAGCAAGGCACGGCCTCGGGCACGCGCCCCGCGCCGTTCAGCGCATTGCCGAGCGTGTTGTAAGCCAGCGCCGAAGTGGGCGAGAGCTCGACTACGCGTCGATAGGCGTCGATCGCATCGGCGATCTCGCCGCGATGCATGAGCATGCCGGCGAGTTTGTCGTGGGCCGCGGCCAACTGGGGCGCGAGCTTGACGCTCTCGCGCAGACACTCGAGCGCCGCATCGCCATGGCCCTTCGCTTGCAAGGCGACGCCCAGGTTCAGGTGCGCTTCGGCGGACGCAGGCTTTGCGTCGATCGCTTTGCCGTAGGCGGCAATCGCGGCGTCGGGTTCACCCAGATCCTTCAGCGCATTGCCGAGATTGTTGTAAGCCTCGGCGTAGCCGGGCCGCAACTCGATCGCACGCGCACAGCTCGTCAGCGCCGCCGCGGCGTTGCCCGACTCGCGCAAGGCGTTGCCCAGATTGTTGTGCGCTTCGAAGTAGTCGGGCTTCAGACCGACCGCACGTCGATAGGCTTCGATTGCGTCGTCCAGCGCGGCCAGCTCGCGTAGCGCGTTGCCGAGATTGTTGTAGTAGATCGGGCTCGCATGCATGGCGATCGATTCGCGCATCAACGTGATGCCCGCCTCGCTCTGCCCGATCTGACAGGCGAGCAGCCCCATGAAATGCAGTGCATCGGCGTGCTGGGGCTGTTGCGCGAGAATGCGCGTATAGAGCGCTTTGGCATCGGCAAGCCGCCCGGCCTGATGATGCGCCAGTGCCGCGTTGAGCAATTGGGCGAGGTCTTGCATGTTCGATCCGGTCTTGTGTGTCGCTACGCGGTAGACGCCGATTCAGCTGCGCTCAAACGCGCGAGGCCGTCACGCCACATCGCTTCGAACGCGTCTTCCAAATTGCGTGCATAGCGCTTCGCATCGCATAGCGGCGACGCAAGCATGGTCGCACGCAGGCGCGCGCGCAGTGCGGCAAGGTGCGAGACATCGCCCGCGAAAGCAATCGCCTTCGCGACATAGTCGTCGTTGTCCTGTGCGATCCAATCGGCCAGCCCCGCCGAGTGCAGCATGCTCGCGCAAATGTTCGACAAGAAGCGATCGCCGCGCCGGCACAACACAGGCACGCCCATCCACAAGCCTTCGACGCTCGTCGTGCCGCCCGGATAGGGAAACGGGCTCAACGCGATGTCGACGCGGTTGTAGGCCGCGAAGTATTCGGTCCGCGGAGAACGCCCTTCCAGCGTCAGACGCGACGAGTCGATGCCGCGCGCGGCAAAGCGTGCAAGCGTCGTAGCGCGCGTGGCCGCGTCGTCGAGTTGCTTCGCTTTAAGGAACAAGCGCGAGTGCGGCACCGCTTGCAGAATGCGCGCCCATACGTCGACCACACCATCGTTCATCTTCATCAGATGATTGAAGCAACCGAACGTCACATGGCCCTGTGACGACAACGGCAACGGCCCCACCTCGATCTGCTCGAGCGGAGGCGTGAAGCAAAGGTAGCTGTCGGGCAACCGCCATAGGCGCTCGGTGTACCAGGCTTGCGCATCGGGCGGCAACACGTGGGCGTCGCCGAGCAGATAATCCATCGCCGGCAAACCCGTGCTCGCAAAATAACCGAGCCAGCTAGCTTGCACCGGTGCGGGACGCCACGCGAACATCGGTAGGCGATTGAAGTTCATATGCCCCGACAGATCGAGCAGCAGATCGATGCGATCGTCGCGGATGCGCGCGGCTGCCTGCTCGTCGTTCAGTGAGGCAAGCTGCGTCCAAGCGGCGAAATAGGGCTTGATGCGTGCGGTCAGGGCGTCTTCGAGGCGGCGCGTCGGATAAGCGACGAGTTCGATCCGGCTACGATCGATATGCGCGAGGATGCTTTCGAGGAAATGACCCGTCGGGTGAATCTTCAAGTCGCCGGATACGAGTCCGACGCGCAACGGCCGCGTGCGCTGATCGGCGCTTAGCACAACATGCCAGTCGCGCCATGCTCGCGCTTTCGCCGTCGCGACACGACCGAACCCAACGGCTTCGTTCAGATAGTCGGCCTGATTCAGATCATCGCGATAACTGAGAATGAACAGCAGATTGCTGCGTGCTTCGACGAGATCGGGCTTGAGCGCGATCGCACGGCGATAGGCTTCGATCGCGGCATCGAGATCGCCCAAGTCGACGAGGGCGTTGGCCAGGTTGTTGTGGGCTTCGGCGTAGTCGGGCTTCAGCGAAATCACCACGCGAAAGCATTGCACCGCATCGGCATAACTGCCCTGCTCGCGCAGCATATTGCCGAGGTTGTTGTGCGCCTGGATGTAATCGGGCTTGAGCGCGATCGCTTGGCGGAAGCATTCGACCGCGGCCGCGCGCTTGCCTTGCGCCGCAAAGGCATTGCCGAGGTTGCCGTAGAAGATTTCGCTTTCGTGACGACCCAGCGCACGCATGATCCAATCGACTGCCGATGCGTAATCGCCCTCGTGATAGGAGACTAACCCCATCAAGTGCAGAGCATCGGGGTGTTCGGGAACTGCCGAGAGGATTTGGCGATAAACAGCTGCCGCTTCGGCATACCGGCCCGCATGTTGGAGGGCGAGGCCCGATTCGATCGGCAGCACGGACGCTGGCGCGAGAGCCGGAGCAAGGCCCTTAGGTCCGTGACGGAGTCTATCGCCGCCAGGAATCGTCGTTGCCGCGGAAGAGTTGCGCACGACGGGCGACACTAGCGCGAACCCCTGCCCAAGCGTAAAGGCCGGCTCACGCCCCTCGGCAACACGTGTCGGCGAAACGCCTTCAATGCGGCGCGCAGCCACGATCGGCGGCGTCACAAAACGCACGCCGCCTTGCGCCGAGCCCGCAGCCGAAAGCGCCGGCCGCGCTAACTTCGCCGGCGGCGGCACATCTTCCGACTGCTGCAATTGTTCTATCGGATTCGTAAACAGCCGACCTGACATCGCCCTACGCTCACTCACCGTACTTACGCAGATACCGTTCGTAGCCGGCGCGCCAAGGGGGTGTATTGAATGCGCCCGCGCTCTCGTGAACTACGCTGATCGGCCACGTACCCATGGTCAGTCCTTTCAGTTCCGCCTGTCGGCAGAAGTCCATGTCGTAGAAGTGGAAGTCGAACTGCTCGTCGAAGCGCACACCGCTCTCGATCAGGCGCTCACTGTCCGCAACGAGCATGAGCCCGTCGAGGAGCTTGCATTCGACACCGGCCGGACCGAAGTACGAAACGCCTTCACTGGCGAGACCTTTACCGTGTCCGACGGAGCCGCTCAGATATTCCGGGCTGTCCCATGTAAAGTGCGGTGTCGCGAAAGCCCAGGCCGGCTGCTGAGGCGATCGGCGTCGATTGCCGGCTAAGCCGAGTACGTTGAACTCTCGAAGCCCTTCGCGGACGCGCTCAGTCCAGAAAAAGTCGTTGATCGACACGTCGTCATGCACGAACACGAGGATGGCCGGATTGTCCGCGGCTTGTTCGATAGCTGCGTTATAGAGAGCCGGCAGGCCCGTCGTATTGTCGTCGAACAACAGCAACTCGGGCGCTCTTGCTTGGCGCTGAACGGACAGCGAGCGGCCCAGCGCCGTCTCGCGCAGGAAACGGTCTTGCGAATGGCGTGTCGCGCACACCAGGCGAATGGGTTTCTCTGCAATATCGACCGAGTTGCCGCCCAACACCACAGGCGCGCAGGCGCACGTCTCGCGCCGTGGCGATTTCCCCGACCGAACAGCGGCGCGCGGCGCCCCGGTCTTGGTGAAGAGGAAGAACGGCTCACGCGCGTTGCACCCCACCGCATCGGCGTCAATACCGGAGAGCACCGATGCGTGTGGAAGCAACTCGCCGCTAAACCCCGCCTCGCGAAAATGATCGGCGATATCGGAGCCGAAGAAGCGGACGTGGTCCGATTGCCCGAAGTAACGCGTCGCGAACTGCGCTGTCGGGGCCTTGATCAACTCGAAAGTGTATTTGAGTACCGGCGAATACGGCGTTTGCGCAATCAAACGCCCACCCGGCTTCAGGCAGCGATTGAACTGCTCGAGCGCCGCATGGGGCTGCTCCACGTGCTCGAGCACATGGTTGCAGATGATCAGATCGAAAAAGTCGTCTGGAAAGTCGAGAGCCTCGACATCGAGCCTACGGTGCGCGGGCGAGCGCGGATGCAGGTCTCCTGCGATATATTCGAGCGGCGCGAGCCGGCGAATCCGCTGCTCGATTTGCGGCTCAGGCGCGACGTGCAAAATCCTCAACCCAGAAGCCTGTTCGAGCACGCCTGTGAAGGCGATATAGAGCCAAAGGTGCCGATCGCGGTCATTACTGTGGCAGTGCGGGCACAAGTGCCGTTCGAGCGTCGAGCCGACGGATTCGATTTGCTCAAGAAACTCAAGATCGACCGGATGAGGAAACGGCAGCCACCGATCGACCGGCCTCTCGCACACTACGCAGGTATTTTGCGCAGCAGGCGCCGGCATCTGCGCCGCGGCAACGGTCGCAGCCGAAGCTGCGGCGCTGCGCTGCGCAATGCGGGCTGCCACTGCGCTGCGCGCGTGCTGAAGGTTAGCTTGGAAACTCGGAGAATCGAATAGTTCGCTCGGAGCGCGTTGGACGAGTTCCGGCAGATTGGCGAGGAACCGTTCGATCTCAGGTAGTTCGGGCTGGGCGCCTGCCGAAAGACGGCGCGCGCTGGCATAAAGCCCCGCCAGACGTCGGCCTGCCTCCGCGATTTCCGCAGTCGTAAGGTTGCCTGCCGCAGCCTCCGCTCGCAGGAACAGTTCCCACTCGTACATGCCCGCACTGAAATTGGCGCTGTGGACGTTCGACTGCTGCGCGCCATGGCGACGAAACCCGCTGAAATAGCCGCCCACCGCAACCAGCGGGGCCCGCTCAGCCAAGTTCAAGTACATCGCGACATCGTTCAGAAAGTCCAGCTTCAATGCTCGATAGTCGAGCACCCGCATACCGTCAACGTACTCTCTTCGGAGCAGCACGTTAGTCGGCTCTCCAATGAAGTTTTCCACCAGCCCGATCATGTGGCGGACGAGCAGACTGCGATCGATGAGGGCGAGTTCGCCAACCTCGAGCAGCGGCGCCGGGACCTCGATCACCGCGTCGTTTCCATCGATGATCACGCGCTGGTGGAACGCCAGCGCCGCCTGAGGGTAGGACTCCAGCGCACTGACGAGCGACTCCACCGACTCCGGCATCAAGATGTCGTCGTCGTACAACCACTTTACGTAAGTGCCTGTTGCACGCTCCCACAAGCGTTGCGAGTTGCGCAGCCCGTTTTGGCAGCCGTGGTGGAAGTAGCGAATACGTGCATCGTTCTGCTGCGCGACGATGGGCGCAAGGGATCCGTCGACGGTATCGTCACCGACCAGAATTTCGATGTCCGGGAATGTTTGTTGCCGTGCGCTCAGCAGCGCCCGACCAAGATACTCGGGCTTGTAAGCTGGGATGAGAATGCTGACGATTGCCATTAATGCGAATCCTTCTGTAGTCGGTAACGGCCAGGCATACCAAACGCCCCGCCGGCCATGCGGCGGGGCGCGAGCTGTCGCCAGCGGCCCCTCCCGTACATGACGGGACTTCTTCGATTGCCGCAAGCTTACCGGCCGCCGTTGCGATTCGATTTGCTGAACAGGGGCGGTTTTACGGGCCAATTTCGATGTCTACGCCACATTCATCCGAAATGGCGGGCAATCCGCCTCTTGATCGGCAGATCACCCCCCCGGAGCGGCGACTAGACTTGAAGCCGAATGGTCGCGGACCGCATCCGCGCCGCGTCGACCGACTGCATCGATCTCAAATGCGCCTAGGCATACAACCCATGGACAACCTGATCCCTGTTACCCAGCCCTACATGCCACCGCTGGAGGAATTCGTCCCTTACTTAGAGGCAATCTGGGATAGCAAAACGGTTACGAACGGCGGCAGGTTTCACGCACAACTCGAACGCGAGCTTTGCGCGTACCTCGGCGTCGAATTTCTTTCGCTTTTTTCGAACGGCACGCTCGCGTTGATTACGGCATTGCAAGCCATGAAAATCACGGGCGAGGTGATTACCACACCCTTCAGTTTCGTTGCAACTACGCATGCGTTGCACTGGAACGGAATTCGTCCCGTATTCGTCGACATCGACCCGGTGACAATGAATATCGATGCGAAGAAGATAGAGGCGGCGATCACCCCGCAAACCACCGCTATCTTGCCTGTGCATGTCTACGGCTCACCCTGTGAAGTTGAAGAGATCGAGCGAATCGCCGACACTTACGGCCTGCGCGTGCTGTATGACGCCGCACACGCGTTCGGCGTGCGCAAGAACGCCCGCTCCGTGCTCGAGTTTGGAGATATGTCGGTGCTGAGTTTCCACGGCACAAAGGTCTTCAATACGTTCGAGGGTGGCGCGATCATCTGCCGGGACGCCAAGACGAAGCGCCGCGTCGACCAGCTCAAAAACTTCGGCTTCGTGGATGAAGTCACCGTCGTCGCACCCGGTATCAACGGCAAGATGAACGAAGTGCAGGCGGCGTTCGGCCTGCTGCAATTGCAACACATGGAAAAGATTCACACGGAGCGCGCACGCGTCGACGAGCGCTATCGCGCAGCTCTGGGCAATGTGGGCGGCCTGCGGTTGCCCGTTACGCCAGACGGTTGCACGCGGAACCATTCGTACTTTCCGGTCCGGATCACCCGCGATTTCCCGATCACGCGCGATGCGCTCTACGAGAGATTACGCGCACACAATATCGCTGCACGGCGCTACTTCTATCCGCTCATCAGCGAATTCCCGACTTATCGCGGACTACCGTCGGCCACGCGCTCGAACCTGCCTGTCGCGAGCGAAATCTCGCAGCAGGTGCTTTGTCTCCCGATCTATCCAGCGCTGACTCCGAATGTGCAAGACCGCATCATTGATATCATCCTGGCCGCGGCCGGCCTGCAGCAATATGCAAGCTGAACGCCGGCTGGCCGTCATGCAGCCTTACTTCTTTCCGTACATCGGCTACTTCCAGTTGATGGCGAAAGTTGACAGGTTCGTGATTTTTGACGATGTCAATTTCATCAACAAAGGCTGGATCAACCGCAACAGAATCAACATCGGCGGTACGGCCCACATGGTTACGATCCCGCTGCAACAAGCGAGTCAAAACCGGCTGATCAGCGAAATTGAAGTCGACTCGTCCTCGAACTGGCGGGAGAAGATGCTTAGATCCATCGAGCAAAGCTATGCGCGCGCACCGCAGTTTTCGCACGTGTTCCCTCTCGTGGACGCCATCATTCGACATGGCGCGTCGAATCTCGCGGATTATCTCTGCCATGGACTGACGACGCTGCGCGACCACTTGCGCATCGCGACCGAAATCCTTCCTACGTCGCGCCGGTACGCAAACGCCGACCTCAAAGGCCAGGAGCGGATCATCGACATCTGCCTCAAGGAAGATGCGAGCGTTTACGTCAACGCGATCGGCGGCAAGGAGCTTTACTGCCGCGCCACATTCGCCGATCGCGGGCTCGATCTGAAATTTCTTGAACCCGTGCTCCCGCCCTACGCGTGCGGTCGGCTTGCGTATGTGCCCGGACTCTCGATCATCGACGTGCTCATGTGGAATGAGCCGTCACTCGTCGATCACATGCTCCATAGCGCCACCTTGACATGAGCACAGATTACCAAACCCTGATTCGCCATTATGAAGATTGCCTCGCGCGTCACGGCGATACTCACCGGGGCGTAGATTGGCCCAATGCGGATGATGCCGCAAAGCGTTATCGCGTCATGCTCGACTTGATCAAGCCGAGCCACGATGGATGTACGCTGCTCGACTTCGGCTGCGGCGCCTCGCATCTCTATCAGTACATGCTCGATCGCAGCGTTACAGGGATTCGCTACGCCGGGCTCGATGCATCGCCGGCCTTCTGCGAACTTTCGCGTAAGAAATATCCGCAGAACGAGTACATCTGCCTCGACGTGATCGAGCAGCCCGAGCGGCTCGGTAAGTTTGACTACGTTGTCATGAACGGCGTATTTACCGAAAAACGGGAATTGTCTTACGAAGCCATGTGGGAGTACTTTAAGCGCATGCTGCTCGTGGTCTTCGCCAAGACGCGCCGTGGAATAGCTTTCAATGTGATGTCGAAAGAGGTCGATTGGGAACGCGACGATCTTTTTCACGTACCGCTCACCGACCTGACGCATTTTCTTGCTCGGGAGCTTTCGCGCCATTACGTCGTGAGGCATGACTATGGACTGTACGAGTACACGACGTACGTCTACAAGGAGTCCAACTGATGGCAAACGTCGTCATCTTCGGCATTCAGGACTACGCCGAACTCGCACATTACTATCTTGAGCACGATTCGCCGCACGAGGTCGCGGCGTTTTGCGTCAACCGCGCCTATCTGCCGGAGGGCGCGACGTTCAGGGGTCTACCCGTCGTCGCATTCGAAGAGGTCGCGCGGTCGCATCCGCCGTCGGCTTTCAGTTTCTTTGCGCCGATGTCGCCCAAGCATATGAACCGGGATCGCGAGCGCGTCTACCTTGAAATCAAGGAGCACGGCTACGAACTCATTAGTTATGTGAGCTCCAAAGCCACGCGATTCGACAACCCGATCGGCGATAACTGCTTCATCCTCGAAGACAACACGTTGCAGCCGTTCACGTCGATCGGTAACAACGTCGTGCTCTGGAGCGGCAACCACATCGGGCACCACGGGCGTATCGAAGATCACGTGACGGTCACGTCGCACGTCGTCATGTCCGGGCATTGCACAATCGGCGCGTACAGCTTCCTGGGCGTCAACGCGACCTTGCGCGATGGCATAAGTATCGGCCAAGGCTCATTCATCGCCATGGCGACGGCAGTCACAAAAAGTACTGAACCGTGGTCGGTCTATAAGGGCAATCCCGCCACGAAGCTCGCGATGTCGAGCACCGACCTGAAGATCTGAGGGGCGAGCGCGTGGCAGGCATCCGTTGGGAAAAGCGTGGGCTCATCTATACCGTCGACGAGCGGCTGCCGTGGGCGACGTCGCATGCGCAGATCCCCACCGTTGCGGGCACCCGGGACGGTGCGCTGCAGCTCCTGTTCAGCAGCCGCGACGCAAACAACCGCAGCGCGATCGCATCGCTCGACGTTGCGGCATGCAACCCCGCCCAAGTACTGCAGGTCCAGCGCTCGGCGGTGATGGAATTGGGCAAGCTCGGTACATTCGACGACTGCGGCATGATGCCCTCATCGGTCGTGGAGCACGACGGCATCCGCTATCTGTACTACATCGGCTGGAACGTGCGCAATACCATCCCGTATCACAACTCGGTTGGTCTCGCGACTAGCGAGGACGGCGGGCGCACCTACCGGCGGATGTTCGACGGGCCTGTAATGGACCGCACGGCAGAAGAACCGTATTTTTGCGGCACGACATGCGTACGCATCGAGAACGGTGTCTGGCGAAATTGGTACCTGTCCTGCACGGGCTGGATAAAAGTGGACGGCAAACCCGAGCCTCGTTACCACTTGAAGTACGCGGAGTCCCGCGACGGCATCCACTGGTTGCGAGAGGGCGTCGTCGCGATCGATTACGCCGACGAGGCGGAAGGCGGGCTCGTTAGGGCATCCATTCACCATGACGGCCGCCTCTATCGCATGTGGTACTGCCGACGCAATCACACGGGTTACCGGGAAACCAGCGTGGGCAGCTACCGGATAGGTTACGCCGAGTCGACCGACGGCATCGTTTGGAGGCGGCTCGATGAGCACGCCGGTTTAGACGTATCGGCCGCCGGCTGGGATTCGTTCATGGTTGCCTATCCGGAAGTGACGCAGTGTGGCGATCGCCTTTACCTCTTCTATAACGGCAATGGCTTCGGCGCGAGCGGCTTCGGTTACGCGGACGCGGTTATCCATTCGAACCAGGAATAGGAATCAGGATGGAACCAATGCACATCGTCGCCGGCCATTTCGCGAAGCTTGGGTACCTGGTCCTCGCATGCGAGTCTCTGCAGGAGAGGATGCGCGCTGTGCGCGTGAGGTTCGAGCAACGCTTCCTTCCCCGATTTAGTGCGGACGCCACGCGCAATCGCAACATCGTCAAGCTGGTGGCCGAAGACATCGACGTGAAGCGATTCTTTTGCTCCGACGAACTGATCGAAGCGCTCCGCGTACAGCTCGACATTATCGAGCCTGTCCAAACGGGTCCGATCGTGACGCATTACACTGCAAGCGATCTGACCGGCAATAACTACGGGCTCCCCTATCACCAGGACTGGCCGAGCATGGGTACGTCGACGAGAGGTGTCATCGCTTGGACTTCAATCGGAGATATTGGCCCCGGAGGGCCCGGTCTGCGTATCGTCCCAGGCAGTCAGTTGCGCGGATTGTGGCCTGGCACGCAAACGGACTCAGGGTACGTACTCGATGATCAAAACGTGGCGGGTGCGCTCGATCTCGAAGTCGAGGCCGGTCAAATCTTGTTGATGTCGCCGTTTCTCGTGCATAAGACAAAGACGTCTCACGAACCCAAGTGGAAGCTGTCGCTATCTTGCCGCTTTGATGACCTGGCTTGCGAGGCATGGGATCGTCGCAACTTCGTCAGCGCATATCGGACGACAGTGGATCGCAGCGTTTACCTTGCCGGGAGCTATTAACCGGTTGAAGCGCTGGGCCGCAGCCGAGCGACAGGCGGCCGGCTTTTGCTCACCGGCTGAAGATGCAATTCCAAAGGCCAGCGTAGTTTTGTACTTGGTGCTGGCGGGTCAGCTTGAATCCGAGCGTGCGAAACTGGCTCGCCAGCTTGTCCATCTTCGCATCTTCGATTTCGATAAAAATCTCCTTGCAGCGTCGCAGCGATTCGCTTGCGCCAGCAATGACTGGCAGTTCGTGCCCATCGACGTCGATCTTGACGTATTCGGGCTCGCGCAACCCCATCTGTGCGCGCCACCGATCGAAATGGACGAGCTGAATCGGATGCACGTGCTGCGGGGCGAACTCGCCGCCTGACACGGCAGTTGGCGACCCAACGATCTTTTCGTGCGCACCCAGTTCCATCTTGCGAATGAAAAGCTCGCCCACGCCAAAGCGATCGGAAGCGGCTACGTTAAATGCGGCGAGTGCGCCGTCGTCCGCTCGATTGAGAAACGCGTTCCATGAAAGCAGGAAATAGTTGGACGGGTCGGGCTCGATCGCGGTGACTCTCAGGCCTCGCTTTGCCGCATAGATCGCGAAAATTCCATTGCTTGCGCCGAAGTCGTAGTAGGCGGCACCGCGCGGGATGCCATCTATCCAATCAAGGAGTTCCGGTTCGATGTATTCGAGGCCCGCGGCCATCCACAACAGCCGTTTGCTGGGAGCGAGCCATCGTAGCGTGAGACCGCGAATCTCGGCTTCGTAAATGTGGCTGTCGAGATTGAACGCCTCTGCATGCTCGATGGCCTTGGGGCCGACCAATGTTTCGAGAGGAACAAACTTCCATGTGTCCATTGCTGGCCCTTGTGGTTGCAATCAAGCGAGATGAGAGCCCCGGAAGGCAAGAACGTCTGAAGGAACTCGGTCTGCAAGCCTGCATTGTAGCGAGCCGGCGGCCGGCTCTAACCGAAAGAAAGACCCCATATTGGCGCTCAATTCGCCCCGCCAGAGAGCCGGGTTCGTTATTTCACCCGGCAGTCACGGCCGGATCTACCGCGAGGACAGCTTCGCCCTCGGACCTGACAACCCAACGACAAACCCAGACGAGCCCGCTCAAAGCAAGGAATAGCGCCCAGCAATGCGCGTTGTTCCGGCCATTGCAGTGCACCCGTTGCCCGTATGCTGGGCGCGATAACCTGCTCAACCTGCCCAAAACGCCCCACGCGCGTGGGCAACTCATGCAACAGCACCCGCCCACGCTAGCTCAGTCCGGGCCGCCGCCCGCAAAACCGACCATGTCCCAGCCACGTGCCGACCGCGCCGTTTCACCGCAGAGCGTGCTTGCGCCATGCGCCGACAGCCGGCTTGCCGATGCGCCGTCCGACGCGCAGCCGTCGGACGATGCCGCGTGCGCGGCACCCACGAACAGCGATCCTCATGCGTTGGCGGAAGCCTTGAACGGCGTGGCGGCGGCGCTCGCTGCACGCGGCGATCCGAATGCGACGCAGGCTTATAAGTCGCTCGGCGATGTCCTGCTGCAACTCGATCGCCCCGCCGAGGCGGAGCAGGCTTACGGTCAAGCCTTGACGCTGCGCCCGCAGGATCCCGAAGCGTTATTCGGTCTCGGCCGCCTGCTCTACGCACAGCAGCGCTTGCCCGAAGCGGCGCTCGCCTCGCAATTGGCCATCATGGTCAAGCCCGATCATGCGCAGGCGCGCGTCAACCTGGCTTGCGTGTTGCTCGATCTCGGCCGCCCGGCCGAGGCCGAAGCGACGCTGCGCGAGGCGCCGGCACACAACGGCGGCGATGCCGACGTGCATTTCACGCTGGGGCTCGCGTTGGAAAAGACGGGGCGCTATGTCGAAGCTGAAGCGGCTTACCGGGAAACGTTGAAGCTGAGCCCCAACGCGGTCGCGGCGCACATCAATCTGGGCAACGTACTGCAGCAATCGGGGCGTTTGCACGAAGCCGTGAGTGCCTACCGGCAGGCGCTCGCGCTGAACCCGTCGGTTGCGCCAAGCCACTACAACCTCGCCACCCTGTTGCGCGCGCTTGATCGGCCGCACGAAGCCGAGCCGCTCTATCGCCGCGCGCTCGAACTCGCGCCCGACTATCACGATGCCCGATTCGGCCTCGGCACTTTGCTGCTCAGTCTCGGTCGCTTCGATGAAGGCTGGCGGCTCTTCGAATCGCGCTATGCGTTGCCGCGTTTTCTGCATTGCCGAACCAAGGCGATGCTGCCGCTGCCGCAATGGCAGGGTGAACCGCTGACAGGCCGCTCGTTGCTCGTCTGGCAGGAAGACGGCCTTGGCGACATGATCCAGTTCGGCCGCTACCTGCCGTTGTTGAAAGCGGCGGGCGCCGCGCGGGTCGATGTCGTCTGCGAAAGCGCGCTGCATCGTTTGTTCTCGACCGTCGAAGGTGTGGACGGCGTGCTCACGCACGAGACGGCGAAGTCGCGCTACAACGACTACGACTGTTGGACGAGTCTGCTGAGCGCGCCGCTGCATGTGCAGACGACGCTCGACTCGATTCCATCCGCCGCTTATCTGAAGGTCGATGCCTCACGCGCCGCTTACTGGCGCGAGCGCCTCGCGCACCTGCCGCCGGGGCCGCGCGTCGGCGTGGTGTGGAAAGGCAACCCGCGCCATCACAACGACGCGCATCGGTCGATGACGTCGCTCGCTGCGTTGTTGCCGCTCTGGGGTTGGCCCGGCGCATCGTTCGTGAGCCTGCAAAAAGGGCAAGACGAGGAAGAAGCGCAGCGGCCGCATGCTTATCAGCCGTTGCTCGCGCTCGGGCATGAGCTGACCGACTTCGCCGACACGGCCGCGTTGATCGATGGATTGGATCTGATCGTATCGGTCGATACGTCTACCGCGCATCTGGCTGCTTCGCTCGGCAAGCCATGCTGGGTGCTGTTGCCGCACCACGATCCGGATTGGCGCTGGCTGCACGGGCGCAGCGACTCGCCGTGGTACCCGGGCACGATGCGCGTGTTCTGGCAACCGCGCGCCGGCAATTGGTCGGCGCCTCTCGAGGCGATGCTGCAAGCCGGTCTGCAGCGATTTGCTTTAACGCAGCCCGTTTCGGCGACGTAACGACGATTGCAGCGGACCGCTGCAGCGGCGCATTCGGGCGCATCCGATCATCAACGCCCTCCTGGCCTCAATCCGGCGCGTCGACGCATCGCACCCGATGCGCCGCCTTGCGCTACGACGCTTTCATCGGGCGGCTACGGGCCGCATCGCCACGGGCTTCACCGCGTTTTGCAGCGTCGGCGCGGCCGGCTGCGTATCGTCGATGGAAGTCGCCCTGCCGCCATCCTTGAAGAACGCCTGCTCGGCTGCCTTGTTCATCACGAGGATGCTGATGCGCCGGTTCGTCGGTGCGTTGGTATCGTTCCCCTGCAGCGGCTGCACGTCGGCCAGCCCGCGCACTTGCAGCACCTTATCGAGCCGCATGCCGCCCGTGACGAGCGCGCGACGCGCCGCATTGGCCCGTTCGGAGGACAGCTCCCAGTTCGTGTAGCCGTCCTCGCCCCCGCCGTACGGGACATCGTCGGTGTGCCCGGCGATCGAAATAGGGTTCTCGACGTCGTTCAGCGTCCCGCCGATCTGCGAGAGAATCGTCACGGCATACGGTTGCAGCTTCGTGCTGCCGAGCGCGAACATCGGCCGCTTCTGCGAATCGACGATTTCGATGCGCAGCCCTTCGGCCGTAATCGAAATGCGGATCTGGTCCTTGTACGCGTTCAGCGCCGGCACATGCTCGATCAGCGACGTCAGCTTCTGCTTCAACTGCTGTAATCGCTGCGAATCGTCCTGAACGGGCTGCACGGTCGGGGCCTGCACGGCGGGATTGGGCTGCGCCATTGCAGCCACGCCCGGCCGGGTATCGGAAATATCATGCCCGCCGCCCTGAACGATGCTCGGGCGCGTGGCATCGGAGCTTTCCTTGCCCGAGAACAACGCCGACAGCGGCGTATTGAAGTATTGGGAAATGCCTTCCTTGTCGTACTTCGAAGTCGATCCAAGCAACCACATCAGCAGAAAGAACGCCATCATCGCGGTGACGAAGTCGGCATAGGCGATCTTCCATGCGCCGCCGTGATGGCCTTCATGGTCGCCGCCCTTCCTGCGTCGAACGACGATGCTCATCGGCCGCTTGTCGGCGGCCTCTTTGGAGAGTCTGTCACCCATCGCTGCATGCGCCCTTGATTATGACGAAGTGGCCGGCTTCGAGACCTTGGTCGCGCGCACCGTGTCGTCGAGTTCCTTGAAGGTCGGGCGATCGTTCGTGAACAACACCTTGCGGCCGAACTCGACGGCCACCGAAGGCGCATAGCCGCTCAGCGATGCGAGCAGCACAGCCTTCACGCACTGGAACGGCTTCGAAGCGGCGCGCCCCTTCGCATGCAACAGATCGGCCAGGGGCCCGATGAATCCATACGACAGCAAAATGCCGAGGAACGTGCCGACGAGCGCGGCTGCGATCATCTCGCCGAGAATGGCCGGCGGCGCGCCGACGGACCCCATCGTATGCACGACGCCCATGACGGCCGCTACGATGCCGAATGCCGGCAGGCCGTCGGCCATTTTTTGCAGCGCGTTGGCGACGACCGATTCTTCGGCGTGATGTGTCGTCAGTTCCTCGTCCATCAGGTCCTGCATTTCGAGGACGTTGATGTTGCCCGTCGACATCATGCGCAGATAGTCGGTGATGAAATCGAGCAGATGATGATCGCCCGAGATCGTCGGATACTTTTGGAACAGCGGACTCTGTTCGGGCGCATCGACATCGCCTTCGAGCGCCATCATCCCTTCCTTGCGGGCCTTCTGCATGAGTTCATAGAGCAGCGCGATCAATTCCAGGTATTTGGCCTTGTCGTAGCGCGGGCCTTTGAAGCACGCCGGCAAGCTGGCGATGGTCTTCTTCAACGTGGTGACCGGGTTGGCCACGACGAACGCGCCGAAGGCCGCGCCGAAAATACACATGAGCTCGAACGGCTGAAGCAGTGCATACAAGTGCCCGCCCTCGCCGACGAAGCTGCCGATCACGGCGCCGAGCACCAAGAGCCACCCAATTGCGACAAACATAATTTCTCCCAAAGCGCCAAGCTGCGCTTCGCACGGGGCGCCGGCGCGGGTGCGCACGGGCGCGATGCAAGGCGAACGAATCGTTCGTAGTCCTATCGATTGTTCGAACGCAAGCAGCTCGACGAAGGCGGTAGGTTTTTACCGATGCCGATTTCGGCGATCCTGCGACGACACCGCGAGGTCAGATATTCGTTCATGCCTTGCTAACGGCGTGGGGAGGCGATAGCTAAAGGGCAGGCATCACTGAATAAACGGGGACGTACCGAACAGTCGACGCGCGTTCGGTATCGATGACCGATCCGCCAAGATCTTGATTTGGGTCAATGGCGATACAGGGACACCCGGTTATTGGCGTCGAACCGGATTCCGCTTCTGCGCGTAAATCGGTCTGAGTTTCGCTTCGTCTTGCTCGTGCATGGCCAAATCATGTCGAGAATCGCGCAACCTTGACCATCGACGTCACCGTCATTGATGTGGACGCCCTATTTGGGCAGTCACCATCCGCATTTCCTGTCGCTTAATCCCGTTACCAGCCCCGCCACAACCACCCCGATTCAAAAGGACCCGCATCAATGCACGAGAGAGCGCCATCGCCGATTCATCACCACGCCGATGCGCAATCCCGCCCCGCATCGTTCCGCACGCGCCTCGTCCTCGCCGGCTTGTTCGCGCTCGCGGGTTTCGCGTTGCTTGGTTGGCGCATGCTTCATCTTCAACTCGTGCACGGCGCCCGATACGCGCTGCAGGCAGACGGCAATCGCATTGCCGTTGCGCCGATCGAACCCGCCCGCGGCGCGATCCTCGATCGCAACGGTGTGGTCCTCGCGCACAATCAATTCACGCATACGCTGGAAATCACGCTGTCGCAACTCGATGACACCGTCGACCACGTCATCGATGAATTGGCGACGCTCGTTTCCATCAACCACGCCGATCGCGCCCGTTTCCACAAGTTGCGCAACGACTATAAGCGCATGGACGCCGTGCCGATTCGCTCCGGGCTCACCGACGAGGAAGTCGCTCGTTTCACCGCGCAGCGTTTCCGCTTTCCCGGCGTCGATGTCGGCGTGCAAACCTTTCGGCACTATCCCCTCGGCAGCACGGCCGCCCACGTCGTCGGTTACGTCGGGCGAATATCGGACCCCGATCGCACGCGAATCGCCGCGCTCAGCGACAAGAACGGAACGACATCCGATGCTTACGATCCCCGCCGCGACGCAAACAATTACAGCGGCGCAGACAGCATCGGCAAAATCGGCGTCGAGCAACACTATGAGACCGAACTGCGCGGGTTGACCGGCTTCGAGCAAGTCGAAACGACCGCCGGCGGCCGCCCCGTGCGGACGCTGTCAAGGACGCCCTCATCGCCGGGTAACAACCTGGTACTGTCGATCGACGCCGGCCTGCAACGATACGCCGAGCAAACCTTCGCGGGACGGCGCGGCGCGTTGGTGGCGATCGAGCCCGCTACCGGCGAGATCCTCGCCTTCGTCTCCGCGCCAGCCTTCGATCCGAACGCGTTCGTCGGCGGCATCGATCAATCGACGTGGAGTGCACTGAGCCAATCGCCCGATCACCCATTGCTGAATCGGCCGCTTCAAGGCATCTATCCGCCCGGCTCTACGTACAAGCCATTCATGGCGCTGGCGGCGCTTACGCTCGGCGCGCGCACGCCGCAGTGGGCCTTCCTCGATCCCGGCCACTACAAGGTCGGCAACCAGGTCTTTCGCAACGACGTGCCGACGGGCCACGGGCGGGTCGATCTGCACCGGGCGATCACCGTGTCGAACAACACCTATTTCTACATGCTCGCGCATGAAATGGGCGTGGATGCGATTGCGCAGTTCATGAAACCGTGGAGCTTCGGCCAACTCACCGGCATCGACATCGCAGGCGAAGCGCGCGGCGTGCTGCCTTCGACCGAATGGAAGCGGCAGGCGTTTCCACGCCAGCCTCAGTGGTACGAAGGCGATACCGTCAGCCTTGGCAACGGTCAGGGGTACAACGCGTTCACGATTCTGCAACTTGCCCATGCCGTGGCGACACTCGCGAACGACGGCGTTGCCATGACGCCGCGCCTCGTGCGCGCGATCGAGAACCCGCGCTCGGGCGAGCGCACGGCCAGGGCCCCGTTGGAGCGCGCGAGGATCGACGTGCGCCAGCAGGATCTCGACATCGTCAAGCGCGCCATGCAGGATGCGAACATGCATCGCAGCGGCACCGCCTATGGAACGTTCAAAGATGCCCCGTTCTCGTCGGCCGGTAAGACCGGCACCTCGCAGGTGTTCTCGCTGCGCGGTGCGCAGTATCGGAAAGATGTCGTCGCAGAGCACTTGCGCGATCACGCGCTGTATGTCGGCTACGCGCCGGCCGAGCAGCCGCGTATCGCCGTGGCGGTCATCATCGAGAACGGCGGATGGGGACGGGTCGCCGCGCCCGTCGCGCGCGAAGTGATGGCGCGGTGGCTCGCGCAAGACGGCGCCTAGGCGCCGAATGCCGCAAGCACCTGGTCCGTCGAGCGGACATGGCCGAGCCGCGGGAAGATGAAGCGAACCGATGCCTCATGCTGCTCCGCGGATGCACAGCTCATCGCATCTTCGACCAGCACGAGCGAGTAGGTGCGCTCGAATGCTGCGCGCGCCGTCGACTCCACCCCGATGTTCGTCGAAATGCCGCCGAGCACGATCGTGCGAACGCCGCGACGACGCAGTTGCAAATCGAACTCCGTGCCGTAAAAGGCATTCCATTGCCGCTTCGTAATCAGAATATCGCGCTCACTCACGCCAAGCTCGGCCGGAAACGTCCACCAATTCGCGGGCAATCCGTTCGCTGGCGCCGGCGACGGCTGATCGACACTCTGTCGCAGCCAGTCGCCGAGATCGGGGCTTGGCCCGACACGCACGAACACGATCGGCGCGCGTGCTTCCCGAAAGCGTTTGATGAGCCGCGTGCTTGCCTCGAGCACGGCGTCGCTCGTGCGCGGGCCCTTGGCGAACGGCAGAATGCCCTCCTGTAGATCAATGAGGACGAGTGCGGTGGTATGTGGATCGATAGTGTTCATGAGGTTCATGATCGATGCGTTGGGTCCGGTTATGCAGCAGACAATCGATTCGACACGTGTCGAATCAACATTGATCGAGATGTATCAACGTGAATCGAGTCGACGCGCTCAGCCCTCGACCTCAACTCAAAGATTGAGATCGACCGATAAAACGAGTCTAATTGCGAGGCTGGCCTCACAAAATGGAGTATATGAGGATGCCCTCACAAAACGCAAGCGGAGCGAAGGACGAAATCCGCACCGACGCCAAGCCGCCCCGGCGCGAACGGGGCCGCGCACGCGTTGCCGCGCTGCTCGATGCGGCCGGCTTGGAGTTCGCCGAAAAAGGTTACGAGGCTGCGACGATGACAGCGGTCGCGGCGCGCGCGGGCGCTTCGATCGGTTCGCTCTACCAGTTTTTCCCGACGAAAGAAGCGCTCGCTCACGCACTACTCGACACGTATGTCACAACGTTGATCGACGGTTTCCGGCGCTTGCAGGAAGCGGCGCCGACGCTCGATGGGGCCGCACTCGCGCATCGATTGGCGCGCGCGCTGCTGGCATTCCGGGCGGCGCATCCGGCGTTCGCGCCGCTCGTCGAAGTTCACGGCGGCTCGTTTCCACGCGCCGCAAGCGTGCGCGAACGGCTGCGAGGCGAAATCGCCGAGGTGCTGCGCGCGAAAGCGCCAGCGCTGAAACCGGCAGAAGCCCACGTGTGCGCCGCCGTGGTTCAGCAACTCATGAAGGCAGCCGTCGCTGTTCATGGCGAAGCGTCGCTGACTCATCGCGCGGCCGTGGTCGACGAGCTCGAACGCCTGCTGTGCATGTATCTCGAGGATATGTTGGCGAAGGCGAAGGCCAAGGCGACTTTCAGCGCCGCCCGCGAATCGGCGTCAACGTCAACATCAACGTCCGAGAGCAATCCGAAGATGAAACCAAATCAAAAGCCGAGGCCAACGCCAAAGCCCGAGTCCCAGGCGAAGCCGCGCTCCCGTCGCAAGCCGCCGGCATAACCGGCCGCGCCTTGCCTTCCAACACGCCGACCTCATGCGTCCGGCGCCCCATGATCACGCGGCTATAATGGGTGCGATTTCGTACCGAGCCGTCTCGAAGAGGTAACCGATGTCCGCATCGCCCCTCGCCGCCCCGCAGCGGCGCGCCCGCAATCTCGCCGAGTTTGTCGTCAGCCGATTGACGGAGCAGATCGAAACGAGCGCGCTCAAGCCCGGCGACAAGCTGCCCACCGAATCGCAGTTGATGGAGACGATGCACGTCAGCCGCACCGTCATTCGCGAAGCGATCTCGCGCTTGCAGGCGGCAAAGATGATCGAGACGCGTCACGGCATCGGCAGCTTCGTGCTCGAATCGCGTGGCAAGCAGCTCGACATCGACATGATCCCGGCCACGACGCTGCGCGACGTGCTCTCGATTCTCGAATTGCGCATCAGCCTCGAAACCGAATGTGCGGGTCTCGCCGCGCAGCGCGCCCAGCCCGATGATGTCGCTCGCATCCGCGCCGCACTCGACGCATTGAACGCGGCTCGCGATATGGGGCGCGGCAGCGTCGATTCCGATTTGAAGTTTCACATCGCAGTGGCTCGTGCGACGGGCAACCGCTACTTCGTCGACATCCTCACGCAACTGGGCACCGCGCTCATTCCGCGCGAGCGCATCGATTCGGCCGGGATCGCCGACGAAGATCCGCAAGCCTATCTTTCGCACGTCAACCGCGAGCACGAAAGCATCCTCGACGCAATCGCCCGGCACGACGCCGAAAGCGCACGCGCCGCCATGCGCATGCATTTGTCGAACAGCCGCGAACGCCTTCGCCTCGCTTACAAACGCACGAGCGGGAAGGCGTAGCGCTTAGGCGCAGTCGGCCGTTGCGCAGACCCGACACCGCGCGCCGGACGATTCGACGCCCCGGCTGATTCAACCGGCATCGCTTGGGATACGTCGCCGGTTCGACGAATCAAAACAGGGTAGCCCCCCAACCTGCCTCTCCCCCTCC
>NZ_PNYB01000019.1 GCF_002879855.1 Trinickia soli
ATCCGACATATCGCCGATCGCTTGCTTGATCACATCCTGCACGCGCGAATCGGACATGATTTGCCCGACTTGTCCCATGGCGACCGCTGCATCGGACCGGAGACCATCATGTCCAGCGCGACGTCGAATACGACATCTGTTGCGGCGTCCGCCGCCATCGAACATCTGACCGCGCAGGAACGCGCATGGCTCGCGAAAGCGAGCCGCACGGACATTAACGGCTGGATCCATCTGAAAACGCGCGGCGCACCGTTCGAACGCGGCTTTCAACATGGCTTTCTCGTCGCCGGCGAGTATGCGCAGGCACTGCGCGTCTACAAGGCGATGACGTTGCAGACGATCGGCATGGACTACGCGTTTTTCGTCGAAACCGCAGCCAAATGTCATGGCCCCATCATCGAACGCGTTGCCCCCGACCTGCTGCAAGAGATGCGCGGCATCGCGGCGGGTCTCACCAAAGCGGGCGTGCCGTCGACGCTTGCCGACATCATCGGCTGGAACGCTTACGAAGAACTGACCGGCTATTGGTGGCCAACCGTTGCACAAAAATATGCGGCAGCGCCGATCAATGCCGGCGCACAAGCGAAGAGTCATTGCAGCGCGTTCATCGCAACGGGGTCCGCCACGGCGGACCAACGCATCGTGCTCGGCCATGAGAGTTTCACCGAGTTTTGGAATGGGCAGTACATGAATACCATTCTCGACATCGAGCCCGACGATGGGCACCGAATGGTGATGCAAAGCTGCCCTGGCTGGATTGCCAGCATGACCGATTTTTGGGTGACGGCTGGCGGACTCGTCGTCGCCGAGACCACGATCGTGGGCTTCGCCGGCTACGACATGGAAAAAGTGCCCGAATACATCCGCGTGCGCCGAGCCTGCCAGCGCGCATCGAATATCGACGAGTGGGTCGCGCTGCTCGATGCCGGCAACAACGGCGGTTACGCGAATATGTGGCTCGTCGGCGACATCAACGCCAACGAGATCGCGAAGTACGAGCAAGGGCTGAAGTATCAAAACCTCTCGAAGCGCAGGGACGGTTGGTTTTTCGGCGATAACGCGCCCGACGATCCGCGGATCCGCAACCTCGAATGCACCGATGTCGGCTACAGCGATATCCGTCAGCAAACGGGTGCGCGTCGCATGCGCTGGCCGCAGGTGCTTGCGCAATTCGACGGCCGCATCGACGCGCAGGCCGGGCAAACCATGCTTGCGGACACGTTCGATGTGTACCTGATGCGGATCAATCCAAGCTCTCGCACGATTTGCTCGCACTACGACGTAGACCCGATGGAGTACGCGAGCGATCCGAACGCCGTCTGGAACGTGCCGTATTTCCCGGGCGGCTCCGTCGACGGCAAAGTGACGACGGCCGACATGGCGCGCACGCTGGGCATGCGCGCGCGCTTCGGACGTGCCGACGGCGTGCCGTTCGACGCCGATGAATTCCTGCGTATCCATCCGCAATGGAATTGGCAACAAGGCTACCTCGTCAGCCGTCCGCATCAGCCCTGGACGCCGTTTAACACAGCATCCGAACGATAGCAGCGCCAACCGGCTGCCGCGGCAAAGCGTGTCGCGGCACAACATCGCCGCATGCGGCGATTCCACCACACCAGCAAGGGGAAAGAGCTTATGGATACGCGATCGAGCGCGCCGCTCGCGGCGCGGCGCCGTTTAGGCCACTGGCTACCCGCCAACGAAACCGCCGTCGCAGCGTTTCGCAAGCGCATTGCCGCCCAGGTGCAAGACCAGCAGGTCGTCGTTCCGCTGCTGCCCGTCGTGCAGGAACTCGCGGCGCTCGTCAATGAAGATCCCGTCTTGCGCATGGGCTTCACGCAGGCGATCGACGAAGCGCTCGCGCGCGGGTATCAGCTCGGCTATACGAATGTCGATGAACTGATGGTGCTGATCAATCACGTGATGACCTATGCACCGCCATTCGGCAATTCCGACCTGGTCGGTTGCCCATTGAATGCGTTGCTCGACTGGCCGATGTGCATGCCGTCGGGCTTCGCGCTGTTTCACATGCCCGCGCTCAACGCGCAACTGAAGCGCGTGCTGAACTTTTGGTGCTCGTATTTGAGTGGACCGTATTCGCGCACATACTTGAACATCAACCCGCCCGAAGGCTGGTTCTGCCCCGACGCGATCAAAGCAACGAACATGTCCGAGTTCCGCTGCGATCCGAAGGCACCGTATTGGGGCTTCTCATCCTGGAACGCCTTCTTCACGCGCGAATTTCTGCCAGGCCAACGTCCCGTGGCGGATCCCACCGATAGCAAAGTAATCGTCAACGCCTGCGAGGCAACGCCGTATAACCTCCAGCATGAGGTGAAGCTCGAAGACAGATTCTGGATCAAGGCGCAGCCGTATTCGCTGCAGGACATCTTCACTGCGCAGCATCAAGAGTTGGCGCAGACTTTCGTCGGCGGCACGGTCTATCAGGCGTTTCTCAGCGCATACAACTATCACCGCTGGCATGCACCCGTTAGCGGCAGAATCGTCAAAGCGTATCTGGTCGACGGCACCTACTATTCGGACGCCCAGTCGGAAGGACTGGACCCGGCGGGCCCGAACGATTCGCAGGGCTACATCACGGCCGTGGCCGCCCGTGCGGTGCTGGTCATCGACTGCGACGACCCGTCGATCGGGCTGGTCGGATGCGTCTTTGTCGGCATGGCGGAGATTTCATCGTGCGTGGTCGAGGCGCTGCCGGGCACGCACGTGAACAAAGGCGATGAGATCGGCTACTTCCAATACGGCGGGTCGACGCACTGCCTGATCTTCCGGCCTGGCGTGATCAATAGTTTCGTGCCGAAGAAGCCCTTCAACTTCGAGGCCCCACCTCTGAAGATCAACTCGCACATTGCGACGGCGAATTGAATGCGGCGCCGATCATGCACTTGATGCCCGATTACTTGCCAAGCCGGCCCGGGTGCGTCGCGCCGGCCGGAGGAAGTAAAAAAACCTGAAACGTCGACGCTTTCGCGCCGGCGTTTCAGGCTCTCCCTGTCGAGCGGCTGTGCCTTGTCGTTTGAATTTCAGATGTCTGCGTGCTGCTTGACGAAAGTCTGGAACGTTCCGTACGTCGGCTGAATCGCCGTCAGGTTGTCGAGCACGATCCCGTAAGTGTAGTCGCCGCTCGTGAGTTCATAGAACATGACGGATTCGATCTGATCCGATTGGCGCGCGTTATAGAACTCGGTCAGTTGCTTTCCAACGTAAGTCGAACGGTTAGCTTCCGTGTACTCGGGACCGGCATTCCACTCGGTGATCATGAACGGCACGCCATAGCGAGCCTTGCAATAGACCGGCAGGTTGAAGCCGGGGCCGGCGCCGTCGGTGCCGATGTTGAAGATATCGCCGTAGGGCGAGTAGTTGTGCCACGTCGTGACGTCCCAGCGCACGGCCGGGTGCCCGGTCGAGCCGTCGGGCTGCCTGCCATCCCACAACATATCGGCAGCCGCCACATCGGCCACGCAGAAGTTGACGCCACAGCGCGCCGTCGGCTGCACCGATTTGACTCCGTCGATCATGCCGCGAATGACACCGCGCATGATCGGCCAGTTCGCGTTGTTGAAGTCGTTGTGGGACGTACCGGCCGTCGTCGAGTTCAGGATAATCGCCGGATCGCGCGTCAATTCGTTGCCGCATTCGTAGGTCGTGACGCCATACGGCGCCAACGCCTTGGCGATCGCCGCTGCGTTCGCGTGAACCGCGCTATACGCGGCCGCTTCGCTCGTGTAGAGGGTACCGCTCCCATCGCGCAGGCCATAGTTGATCAGCGTGAAAAGGTCGAGCTTCGCCGTCTGGAACTGCTTGGCCATCGCCACGACCGGGTTCAATTGTTTCGCAGTGTTGACGCAGCCGAGGCGATAGGTCGTGCAACCGAGCGCTTGCAACGCCGCGGCCGTCTGGGTCGGCGTGAACGGATAATCGTAGTGGCCGTTGATCCCATAGAACGAACCGGCCTTCGCGGCCTTGGCGATGCGCGGGTCCGTGCAGGTCAGCCACTCGCCCGTCAAAGACCGAACGTAGAACTGGCCGGTGCCCGTCTTCAGGTAGAACAGCGAGCCGTACCAAAGCAGCATGGCCGCGCTCGGCGCCGTCCTATCCTGCACGCCGTTCTTGAAAACGCCGCCGTTCGACATCGTCCAGTAGTTGTTCGATTTATCGATGATGTACGTCGCCGGCGGGATCGCCGTGCCGTCGGCCGAGGTGCCGCCCAAACGCGGATCGAGGCACTGCTTCCACGACGGGCCGACATACTGATAGAAGGCCTTGCTCGTGTTCTCGCCGTAGATGGCGCCGTTGTACCAGAGCAGCATCGTCATGTTGTACGCGTGCGAATCCTTGACGCCGTTCTTGTAGACGTAACCCTTCGAAAGCGTCCACACGTTGCCCGCGTTATCGACGATCTTCGAAGCGGACGGCACCGTCGTGCCGTTAGGCGAGGCCGTCACGCCCGCAGCGGCATCCGCCACCGCGCTGTCGCCACCGCTTGCGATGTTGCCGAGTGCATCGGTGCCGCCACCACCGCAGGCGACGAGGACATAGCTGCTTGCCGCCGCCGTCAGGCAACCGAGGAATTGACGTCGTTTCATGACTGAAGCTCGAAAGAATGTTGACTAGGGCTCGAGGGTTCGCGGTTGATGACCGCGAACCCTCGTTCGCACTTGAAAATCGCTTAGCAGTCCTAAGTAATCACTGCTGATCTGACTCCAAGTTGCCGCCCTGCTTCTTCGAGCTGCCGGCCGGTTCTATTCAACCTGCCGCGTTGCTACAACCTTGTTGTTGCTGGTCAGTGGCGTGACTTGTTGATATGAAGTATTCCAAAACGGACGTTGCGGCGAAATCAGGTTGGTCGGAGATTGGCGTGGGCCTTGCAGATCGACGCGTAGGATTCATCTGACAAAAGACTGACATGGCGTTTGTAGGCCACTGACGGCGCATTGCCGTGCGGCAGCGCTATGGGTGCTGACTGGAGCGCGAGAGGCAGCCGTTTTTTGCTGTGCACGTCGGGCAATGGGCGTAGTATGAAGCCGTCGCTCGACCTGCAACCGTCCCTGGCGTTTGAGTCGTCGCCACTTCCGACGGAACCGCGTTTCCCGATTTCACCCCAGACCGCGCGACGCGGTCGATTGCGTGCCGTACTGTCGGCGCGGCCACTCACGTCCCCTTGCACCCGCTGTCTTGTGGCGCATGACGATGTGGCTTCACAGGCAACTCACGACAACCGGTTTCTGTCTCTGCCGCCGACTCGCGGGCCGAACGGGACGGCATCCTTCACGACCGTCATCACGAGGTCGACCAGGGCGCGTATTTGATGTTCATGTCGATTCGCGCGCTGCTGTGCGAACGAGGCATGGCCCATATCGAGTCGGATTGCGAAGCGGGCCGGATCATGGCCATGCTGAACACGTGATTCGCACAGATCGATGCCTGCTGCGCCATCCGTAGCCAGGCGGGACCCATGGAGAAATGTAGAGGAATGCAATGCGCTTCAATTCGACGCTGATCGTCATCGACCCGACTCCCCGTCGTGCGGATGGCGAATATATGGCCCACGCACGCATCAGTAGCAGCCGTCCGGACGGCAGCCCGTACGACATTCATTTGAGTGGCGATCTGGCGGGTTTTGACGCGCGCGAGGAGGCGATCGCCTATGCGAGGCGCTGGGCCGAGGAATGGCTGGACGCGCGCTTTGGCTGAGCTTTGCCGGGCAATGTCCGGCATCGAAGCACCAGGAGAAAGCGAGTGATGGGCAATCGGGAGCCGGTAGCCATGCATGTCGTCAGAAAGACGGCATGCAGCAAAGATGATCAACCGCGGGTATCGACCCATTTCCGCGCCCATCGGCGCGAGAACTCGAGCGCATCGGCTTCGCTGACGAAGTACCCGAGCGAGTAGAACTCATAAGACATGGGGCCTGTACGGCGATCGGACCGCCTGAGCGTCAGGTTTGAAGAGAAAGTGCCGTCAGGCAGGTAGTGCGCGGACGGTTTGACCGCGTAGCCGCGATATTGAGTGGTGCCAGATTGTTGCATGGTGACTGATAGACCTGAATATGTGCATGCGACTCCATGGTCCCGTCAAGGGACGCTGATCCGTTCGGAGATCCGGAAACGAAGATGAGCCTGCGATGAATGTCGACCGCCATCTTGCGAGTGAGCGGCAAGAGCGGTCGACACGATGGTATTGCGAGGTAGCGTCCGGCTCCCGTTGGGAGCCCGACGAATAAGCGGAAGCGGTTACAGCGGTTTGATGTTGGACGCCTGTAGACCCTTCGGGCCGCGCTTCGTCTCGAAGCTGACCTTCTGGTTTTCGTTCAGTGTCTTGAACCCGTCGCCGGTAATTTCAGAAAAGTGGGCGAACAGATCCTCGCCGCCTGCATCGGGCGTGATAAATCCGAAGCCCTTGCTTTCGTTGAACCACTTGACGGTGCCGGTATCCATAATGAATCCCTCAAAAATAAAACTGACCATTCCCGGTCCGAATGGAGACGGGGAAGCATCAAGAAAGAGGGAGAAATAAGGAAACGAACTCCGCGCAAATGGCGGACATCAGACGAGCACCAATTGAACTTCCTGAACACTTCAGGCACCGACGATACGCGGATAGTACGGTCCGGTCAACCCATACCTGCGCTGCAGAAGTAACGACACGAAAACGCCGGAATCGGCGGAGCCTCTGCGCCACGCCGAAAAGCCGCCGAAACGCTGCAGCCCGGCACTTAGGCAGGCGACCAGATCGTGCGATCGGACCCGTCGCCGTCAATCAACATTTCCGCGTAAGCCAGGGAAGCACGACGTGCGTCGCCGGTATTCACGAATGGGCGCTTGCCCGGCACACGGAACAAGCGGCTTCGGGGTTCATCGATCCCCGAGCCCGGTTCGCTGATACGGATCGACGCGTCGAATCCCTCCTCGTAATTGCGGCCGAATCCGGTCTGGGTCGCACGATGGGGATACACCAACAGGGAAATATCGAGACCTCGATAGTGGCGAATGGTTGTCATAAGGTAACTCCGTTATGGCCGCAGCACGCGGCCGTTTTTTTGATGGTTGCGCAGATTTGGCGCAAGGCGATATCGCTCGCGAGCGTTATCGGGGATGGCCACACGCAGTGAAGGAGGAAGGACGCTGATAGCCGTCGTCAGGCCATCCTGAAGACGATTGACGACTGTGCAGGCAGTGGTCCGCTTTGCGAACCTTGCAGACCACCATACGCGCGCCGGCATCATCGGTCAATTCAATTCTGGTAACGACCTGCGCGGCCCTACGTGTCCTGTTTCGGGGTATAGTGAGTCTTCCCCTTGGAGTGACCAACATGTCGACCCGCCCGCTTCTTCTCTACAAGGGGTACGAACTTCATCCCCTCGTCTTCGCCCGCACATTCAATCGTTTCGACGGACATTCCCGTTACGCCGAAGGCTATGACATTGCAGTACGGATATGTCGCCCGGGCGCGATAGCGGCTTCCCCGGCCAGCCGCGTTTTCAGGTTGAATCAAGCGCATGCGATCTCCGACTTCGGGGTGGCCAAGCGTGCCGCGCGGCAGCGGGGAGAGGACATCATCGACGGAAAGGTGGACGGAGCTTCCGTCGTCGACATCTGAAAACAGCAATGGGCGTTCGACATGGGCCGGTTTGGTCGAGCGGCGGGTTGCGCTCTCCGCGACGGCCATTTGATCTTAACTGCTTGCAAGAGAGCGGCCGATGGTCAAGCGCCTCTTCCGGAGCAATCTTTTGCTCGGCCAAACGCGGCAACCGCTCCTGCGAACCGGGAAAGCCATCATGCAAAGCGATCACACCGAGGTTCCGCATTACCTCGTTTTACGAGAAGGCTGTGAGCCGTATGTTCTGAACGCTGACCGCCGTGTCGTGCGTCGCGAGGCAAGCCGTCTTCTACGAGCGTTCGCGAGATCATGCGGCAGACCGACATCGATCGCAGACGACACATGGAATGCCTTTTCCAGCTCGGAATCCATTTTGCTCATCGAGCGTGCGCAGATGCAGGCCTACGCACTGGTTAGCGGCATCGAAAGCGAACACCAACTCCGGTTGTTGGCCGGTCTCTGACTGCGCGAACGCGCATTGAGGGTCGACAGCGGACACATCCATCCGCACGCACATGCCCCGATCACGATGCGTGGCATCTTCACCGGCAATCCAAGGGAGTGTCCCGTGTATCGGATGATCACTTATCGCGGCTTCGAAATTCACGTCGAACTCAGTCAGTCCGCGGAAGATCTCTACGACGTAACGTTTCAGATCCGGGATGGCCACAACCTTCCCGTGGTCGGCGAACGTGGAGGCCGAATCCCGCTCCACAACGGCCCTTATACACGTCGTTGGGCATATCTGATCGCCGAAGTGGCGGGACAGGCGGCAATCGACGTGCTCCTTGGCGCCACCGCCACGGACAGCGATCGAACCTAGTTCTCCACGCTCAGCGCTTTCTCGACCGCGGCGATCAACCTGAACGCATCGTCGCGATCGAGCATGAGGCCGCGTCCGCCGTACTCGCATCCGAATGCGTAGAAAGTCGGCAGCAGCGTGACGACATCGCGATGAGCGTCGAAGTCCACTTCAATGCGCGTTATCGGGTAATACGTTCGCCCGGAAACCTGCTTGCATTCCACGCCGCCTCGATCATCCATCAGTAGGCCTTCTTGGGCGGGGTCGCCCGCCTTGTTCGTGCGCGCTGGCGCGACACCGCGCTCGCCAGTTTCCGCTTGCGCTTCGTTGTGGGCTTCTCGTAGGCGCAGCGCGCCCGCAGCTCCTGAATCAGCCCGGTCTTTTGGATCTCCCTGCGAAATCGCCGCAGTGCGACATCGACAGGTTCATTGAGCTTCAAAACGACTTTGGTCATATCTGCCTTGTGGGGTCACTCGGGACCCGGGACAGTCGCGCATCTGCCGCGTGCCCGGCTTGTCCGGTGAGGTTGGGTTACCGCTACTACGCCCGCATCCATCGCTCGCCGCCATCTTGGTCAATCGTGGCGTCGGAGCACGCACGCGACGCATGCCTACAACACAGGCCGTCGAAACGCAGGGCCTTGGTGAAATTAAAACTATCGCGGTGAGACAGTGCAGGTTCGCGCAGGCAGATCCTGGCGCATGCTCATGTCCGACTCCGCGCGATCCGCAAGCTTTTGAAGCGGGTGAATTCGGGTTGACTGCGCGCGCTGAATACGCTCGGGGCAGCCTGTGACGAGAGGGGCGACGAACGGATGATGGCCCGATTCGGCGTGGATCGGATCCAGCAACCTGGTGCCATCCGGAAGTGTGGGTACGCGCCGTACCGTGCGGGACATCATACTCCGGTCTACGGACAAATTGCGACGCCCGTTAGCGAATTCGCGTTTTGCCGGCGAACCATCGATCGATCAAGATGGCGTGTAGCGTGTCGAGAACCGGCGCCAGCCCCCTGCTTCGATCGAGCACAGTAAAGACACGACAGAAACGCCGGAAAAGAACAAGGGGTTACAGACTTGCGATCTGTAACCCCTTGATTTGTCTGGTCGGGGCGAGAGGATTTGAACCTCCGACCACCTGCACCCCATGCAGGTACGCTACCAGGCTGCGCTACGCCCCGAAAGCACAAGAGTATAACAGACACTTACACCGATTAGAACCACCCTCGCAAAACTATCCACGCAGCAGTTCGACGATACCGATGAGATCCTTGCGCAGTTGCGCGACATCGACCGGGGCTTGCGCTTGCGAAGCAGAGGACGCAGACGAAGCGCCCGCCGCGACACTTGCGTCGCGCGGCCCGTCCTGCCCGGGCAACGCGTCGGATTCCTGCTCGATCGTCGTCCCGCGTGCATCGAGCTTGTTGCGTGCGCCGTTGATCGTAAAGCCCTGCTCGTACAGCAGTTCGCGAATGCGCCGTATCAACAGCACCTCGTGATGCTGATAATAACGACGGTTGCCACGACGTTTGACGGGACGTAACTGCGTGAACTCCTGCTCCCAGTACCGCAGCACATGCGGCTTGACGCCGCAGAGCTCGCTCACTTCACCGATCGTGAAGTACCGCTTCGCGGGAATCGGAGGCAAGACGACTTTCTCGACTGTCGTAGTCATCGTCAGTTAACCGTCGTGTTGAAAGGCGCGCCGCCAAGCGTGAAACCCTGCTATCAGCGCGGCAACGCAGCTTCAGCGCCGTTTTCGACGAGCGCCTTCAGCTTCTGGCTTGCATGGAACGTCACGACCCGACGCGCCGCGATCGGAATCGCTTCACCCGTTTTCGGGTTGCGTCCGGGCCGCTGCGGTTTGTCGCGCAATTGAAAATTACCGAAGCCCGACAGCTTGACACTGTCGCCGCCTTCGAGCGCGTCACGAATGACCTCGAAAAACGCTTCGACCATATCCTTGGCCTCGCGCTTGTTCAGTCCGACATTGTCGAACAGCAGCTCGGCCAACTCGGCTTTGGTCAAAGTGGGCGTTTCCGTGGAAGCGGACACGCCAACGGATGAGGTCGGTATTTCGCGAATCATGGCGCCACGCTGCGCCGCAAGGAGGGCTTCGAAATCACTCGAGTTCATTTCGTTCATATCTAAAAACGGCGACTAGCTGATGGCGACACTGTGCGCGAACGCCCTTGCGAGCGTCCTCGCGATCATCAGCGCAACCGCGCGCCGTAAACTCGAGCCAAGCGATCCACCAAGGTCTTGACGGCCAGATCGACCGTCTCGTCCTGCAGCGTGCCGCCAGTATCTTGCAGGGTCACGCGGAAGGCAAGGCTTTTCTCGTGCGCCGCCATACCACCGGAAGTGCTTGATTTTGCACGAAATTCATCGAAGAGCGCAACCCTTTGAACGAACTTGCAGGCGTCCTCGTTCAACGCGCCGTGCATCTCGTCGAGCAAGGCCTGAACTTCCACGTTTTGGTCGACGACAACCGCGATATCGCGTCGCACGGGCGGATACTTCGACACTTCGGCCGGCGTAGGCAGCGTGCGCACCATCAGGGCTTGCGCATCGACTTCAAACAGAATCGGCGCATGCGGCAGGTCGTATTGCTGCATCCAGCGCGGATGCAATTCGCCGATCCAACCCACGCTCTGTCCGTCCACCTCGATGCGCGCGCTGCGGCCCGGATGCAGCGCCGGATGCTCCGCCTTGACGAAGCGCGCGACGCGCGGCGCGAACAAGGCTTCGACATCGCCCTTCACATCGAAGAAATCCACCATTCGCGTAGCAAGGCCCCATTGCTCGTCCGCCGCCGGGCCGTATGCGAGCGCGCCGATGTACTTCGGCTGCGCGTACCCTTGTACCGTCATCTCGCTCGCCGCGACCGATGCATCGCGCACGAACACGCGCCCCGCTTCGAACACGCGCACGCGATCGGCACGCCGGTTCAGGTTGTGGCGCAGCACGTTGATGAGGCTGCCGAACAGCGTCGTGCGCATGACCGACATCTGGCTCGCGATCGGATTGAGCACGCGAACCGGCTTTTCATTGCCCGCGAAATCGCGCTCCCAGCTTTCGTCGACGAAGCTGAAGTTGATCGTCTCCGCATAGTCGCGCGCAGCCAGCGCGTGGCGCAGCGAATGGATCGAACGGCGCGTTTCGTTCGTCGCGCGCATCTCGTTCGCCGCAACGGGCGGCCGTGCCGGGATATTCTCGAAGCCGTAAATGCGCGCGACCTCTTCGATCAGGTCTTCCTCGATCTCGATGTCAAAGCGATAGGACGGCGGCGTCACGGCGAAGATCTCACCGTCGAATTCATACTCGAGCCCGAGGCGCGTGAAGATCCGCGCCATTTCATCGGCATCGATCGCAACGCCGATCACACGCTGCGCACGCGCCACGCGCATCGTCACGGGTACACGCTGCGGCAGATTGACGATCTGATCGTCGACAGGCGCCGCCTCGCCGCCGCAGATATCGAGAATGAGCTGCGTGATCCGTTCGATGTGCAGGACCGTCGTCTCGTAATCGACGCCGCGCTCGAAGCGATGCGCCGCATCGGTCGAGAAGTTGTATTTGCGCGCGCGCCCGCGAATGCTGTCGGGCCACCAGAAGGCGGCTTCGAGATAGATGTTCGTCGTATCGAGCGTGACGGCCGTGCTGTCGCCCCCCATGATGCCGGCGAGGCTCTCGACTTGACGATCGTCGGCAATGACGCCAACCGTTTCGTCGATCTCGATCGTGTTCCCGTTCAACAGCTTGAGGCTCTCGCCGCGTCGCCCCCAGCGTACTTCGATGCCGCCGTGGATCTTGTCGAGATCGAACACGTGCGACGGGCGGCCGAGTTCGAGCATCACGTAATTGGAGATGTCGACGAGCGCCGAGATGCTTCGTTGTCCTGAACGTTCGAGCCGCTCGACCATCCATTGCGGGGTTTTCGCATGCGCATTCACACCACGAATCACGCGGCCCGAGAAGCGGCCGCACAGGTCGGGTGCGGCGATCTTCACGGGCAGGCGCTCGCTCAGCTTGACGGCCGCGGGCGCGATCGCGAGCGGCTTGAGCGTTGCGCCCGTGATCGCCGCCGTTTCGCGCGCGACGCCGAACACCGACAGGCAATCCGCCTTGTTCGGCGTCAGCTTGATTTCGAACACGGTGTCGTCGAGATTGAGCGTTTCGCGGATGTCCTGGCCGATAGGCGTGTCCTCGGGCAGGATCATGAGACCGCTATGATCCTCCGACAACTTGAGCTCGCGAGCCGAGCAGAGCATGCCCTCGCTTTGCACGCCACGCAGCTTCGACAGCTTGATCATGAACGGCGCCCCGCCCTCTTCGGCCGGCGGCAGTTGCGCGCCGACCAGCGCCACGGGCACCTTGATGCCGGGTGCGACATTCGGCGCACCGCATACGATATTGAGCACCGAGCCCGTTCCCGCATCGACCTGACAAACGTTGAGCTTGTCGGCATCGGGATGCTTGACCACTTCGAGCACACGGCCGACAACGATCTTCGAGGTCGGCGGCGCGGCGGGACGCAGCGACTCGACTTCGAGACCAGCCATCGTCAACGCATGCGACAGTTCATCCGTCGTCAGTTGCGGATCGACAAACGTTCGGAGCCAGGATTCAGGGAATTGCATGTGTGTCTACGTTCGTAGGTGTGGGTCCACGCCGGCCGGAAGCGGGTTCGAGACGCTCGCCCGGCCAGGCGCCGCTTCGCAAGCTATCGGCTTTCGACTTTCGCGCGGTGATTGGCTTCGCGCTACGCGAACTGCCGCAAAAAGCGCAAATCGTTCTCGAAAAAGAGCCTCAGGTCCTGCACGCCGTAGCGCAACATCGTCAGACGCTCCAGGCCGCTACCGAAGGCGAACCCGATGTAGCGTTCCGGGTCGAGGCCCATGTTGCGAATGACGTTCGGATGCACCTGGCCCGCCCCCGAGATTTCGAGCCACTTGCCGGCGTTCTTGCCCTCTTCGAACTTCATGTCGATTTCGGCCGACGGCTCGGTGAACGGGAAATACGAAGGTCTGAAGCGCACGAGGATGTCGTCACGCTCGAAGAATTTCTTCAGGAAGTCGGTATAGACGCCCTTGAGGTCGGCAAAGCTGATGTGCTCGTCGATCCACAACCCCTCGACCTGATTGAACATCGGCGAGTGCGTTGCATCGCTGTCGACGCGATAGGTGCGTCCCGGCACGATCACTTTGATCGGCGGCTTGTTGCTGCGCGCGTAGCGAACCTGCATCGGGCTCGTATGCGTGCGCAACAGCAGTGGGCGCCCGCCCGCATCCTGGCCGTCGACGTAGAACGTATCCTGCATCGATCGCGCGGGATGGTTTTCCGGGCTATTGAGCGCCGTGAAGTTGTACCAATCGGTTTCGATCTCGGGGCCGTCCGCCACATCGAACCCGATCGAGCCGAAGATCTGCTCGACGCGTTCCCACGTCTGCATCACAGGGTGCAGGCTGCCGGCGTTCAGGCCGCGCCCGGGCAGCGTGACGTCGATCGCTTCTGCCGTGAGGCGTTGTTCGAGCAGCGCCTGCGCCAGCGCTTCGCGCCGCGCGTTCAGGGCCGCTTCGACCTGTTGTTTCGCGACGTTGATGCGTGCGCCCTCGGCCTTGCGCGCCTCGGGATCGAGCTTGCCCAGCCCTTTGAGCAATTCGGTCAACATGCCCGCCTTGCCGAGAAAACGGGCCTTCTCGTTTTCGAGCGTCGTGCTATCGACGGCTCGGGAGAAGGCTTCTTGCGCGTCGGCGACAATCCGGTCCAGATCCATTGATCCCATCATTTCAACGTCGGTGATTTACGGAACAGCAAAAAAAAGGGGCTCGGTGAAGAGCCCCGTTTTTTGTCGAAAGCACCGGCATGCACCGGCGCCCCCGACGAACCACGCAGTACTAATCTGATCAATTAGGCTGCAACGGCGGCTTTCACCTGCTTCACGATCGCGGCAAAAGCAGCCTTGTCGAACACGGCCATATCGGCCAGCACCTTGCGGTCGAGTTCGATCGACGCCTTCTTCAGGCCGTTGATGAACACGCTGTACGTCATGTCGTGCTGACGAACCGCCGCGTTGATACGCGTGATCCACAGCGCACGGAATACGCGCTTCTTGTTACGACGGTCGCGGTAGGCGTACTGGCCTGCGCGCATGACCGCCTGCTTCGCGATCCGGTAGACGTTATTGCGACGGCCGCGGTAACCCTTGGCCAGGTTGATGATCTTCTTGTGGCGGGCACGTGCCGTTACCCCACGTTTGACTCGAGGCATGTTTCGCTCCTATGAGTAAAGGTTAAGGGTTAGGCGAAGGGCATCATGGCGCGCACGGAATCCAGATTGGAATCGTGAACGGCCGTGGAACCGCGCAGGTGGCGCTTGTTCTTCGTGGTTTTCTTCGTGAGGATGTGGCGCTTGAAGGCTTGACCGCGCTTGACGGTACCGCCCGGACGCACCACAAAGCGCTTTGCAGCGCTCTTCTTGGTCTTCATCTTAGGCATGACGAACTACTCCGTTATTTGATGGCGATGGGTGTGCGGCCGGCCGAAAAGCCCCAGATCCGCCCTTTGAAACCCAGTCCACTTGTCTGCAGCCGGCCGTTTCCGGCCGCCGCGCTTTCAGGAACCGCGCCCGGCGTTGCCGGACACGCTTCCGAAACCTGCTTACATCTCTCACTGCTTCGCCGCATGCACCGCCCGCCCGCCACGCGTTCAGGCCGACAGCCGGCCAACCGCGCAGACCGACAGCGGCGCGCCGGTGATCACTTCTTTTTCTTCGGCGCGAGCACCATGATCATCTGGCGCCCTTCCATCTTCGGCATCTGCTCGACCTGGCCCACCTCATCGAGATCGGTGCGCAACCGTTCGAGCATCCGCATGCCGATTTCCTGGTGCGCCATTTCGCGCCCACGAAAACGCAATGTGATCTTCGTCTTGTCACCCTCTTCGAGGAAGCGCACGAGATTCCGCAGCTTGACGTTGTAATCGCCGTCATCGGTACCCGGCCGGAATTTGACTTCCTTGACCTGGATGACCTTCTGCTTGAGTTTCGCCTCGTGCTGCTTTTTCGATTCCTGGTACTTGAACTTGCCGTAATCCATCAAACGGCAGACAGGAGGAACCGCCTGCGGGGCGATCTCCACCAGATCGACGTCCTGCTGTTCCGACATGCGGAAAGCATCAGCCAGTTTCACGATGCCGAGCGGTTCGTTCTCGACTCCGACTAGACGCACCTCGGGTGCCGTAATCTCACCGTTGATGCGATGCGACTTATCAGTAGCGATGTTTTGTTTCCTCTAAAAATTAAAAAAACGAGCCGCGCTGCCGCAGTGGCTACTTGAACGCCGCAATGTCTTGCTGGAGGCGCTCAACGAAGGCGTCGACGGGCATTACACCCAGATCGACACCGCCACGGGCACGCACGGCTACCGTTTGTGCTTCACGCTCTTTGTCGCCTACCACGAGCAGGTATGGCACTTTTTCGAGCGTATGCTCGCGTATTTTATAGCTAATTTTCTCGTTGCGCAAATCCAGCTCAACTCTAAGCCCTTGTTTTTGCAACGTTTGGGCTACGGACTGCGCATATTCAGCCTGGCTTTCGGCGATATTCATGACCACCGCCTGCGTCGGGGCGAGCCACGACGGCATCGCTCCGGCATGGTGCTCGATCAGAATACCGAGGAAGCGCTCCATCGAACCGACGATCGCACGGTGCAGCATGACGGGCCGGCGGCGGCCGTTGTCCTCGGCCACATATTCGGCGCCGAGGCGCTCGGGCAGCACCATGTCGAGCTGCAACGTGCCGCATTGCCACGAACGGCCGAGCGCATCCTTGATGTGGTATTCGATCTTCGGACCGTAGAACGCGCCCTCGCCCGCGAGCTCCTCCCATTGCAGGCCGCATGCCGTCAGCGCCTGCCGCAATCCTTCCTCGGCGCGATCCCAGATCTCATCCGTCCCCGCACGCTGTTCGGGGCGCAGCGAGAGCTTGATGTCGATGTTCTCGAAACCGAAGTCGCGATACACGCTCATCGCGAGCGTATTGAACTTGATCGATTCCTCGATGAACTGCTCTTCCGTACAGAAGATGTGCGCATCGTCCTGCACGAAGCCGCGCACGCGCATGAGACCGTGCAGCGCGCCCGACGCCTCGTTGCGATGGCACGAGCCGAACTCGGCGTAGCGCAGCGGCAGATCGCGGTACGAACGCAGGCCATGCTTGAACACCTGCACGTGACCCGGACAGTTCATCGGCTTGATCGCGTAGTCGCGCTTCTCCGATTCCGTCGTGAACATGTTCTCGCGATAGTTCTGCCAATGACCCGACGCTTCCCACAGCGAGCGGTCCATGATCATCGGCGTCTTGATCTCGAGGTAGCCGTCGGCGTTGACGCGCCGGCGCATGTACTGCTCGACCTGCTGCCAGAGCGACCAACCCTTCGGATGCCAGAACACCATGCCGGGCGATTCGTCCTGCAGGTGAAACAGGTCGAGCTGACGGCCGAGCTTGCGGTGATCGCGCTTCTCGGCTTCTTCGAGCATGTGCAGATAGGCATCCTGCTCTTCCTTCTTCGCCCAGGCCGTGCCGTAGATCCGCTGCAATTGCTCGTTCTTCGAGTCGCCGCGCCAATACGCGCCAGCGACCTTCATCAGCTTGAACACCTTGAGCTTGCCGGTCGAAGGGACGTGCGGGCCGCGGCATAGATCGGTGAAGCCGCCGTGCGAATAGAGCTTGATCTCGTCGCTCGCGGGAATCGACTCGATGATCTCGGCCTTGTATTTTTCCCCGATGCTCTTGAAGTAGGCCACGGCTTCGTCGCGCGAAACGACGCGGCGCGAGACCGGCTCATCCTTCCTGGCGAGCTCTTGCATGCGCTTTTCGATCTTCTCCAGATCCTCCGGCGTAAACGGCCGTTGATAGGCGAAGTCGTAATAGAAGCCGTTGTCGATGACAGGCCCGATCGTCACTTGCGCTTCGGGATAAAGATCCTTCACCGCGTAGGCGAGCAAATGCGCCGCCGAGTGGCGAATGATATCGAGGCCGTCCGCATCCTTTTCGGTCACGATCGCAAGCGATGCATCGCGCTCGATCAGCGCCGACGTATCGACGAGCTCGCCGTCGAGCTTGCCGCCGAGCGCGGCCTTCGCGAGGCCCGGGCCGATCGAGGCCGCAACCTCGGCCACCGTCACCGGGTGATCGTACTGTCGAACCGAACCGTCAGGCAGGCGTATCGAAACCATTGCGTTCTCTCCGAAATGCCACGCGTGGCATCAAAACAATCGGTTGGCGGCAACAAACCAAAACTGCAGGTGCGTGCGCAGCGAAAGACGGATAAAAAAAATGCGGCCCCGCTTTCGAGGGGCCGCATTCACTTTCACAAACCAGCAGACTAACAGGGCGAATGTGATCCTCGACTAGCGTCGTTCCGAAAAGGTTTCGGTCAACGTTCGCGGTGTCATAACCGTATTCGCCTTGTGCGCCGAGCGCATTTGACTGCCATTGAAGACCCGACATCATCCTGCATTGCCGGGCATTCGATTTTCGTTGGTAGGCTCGATTGGACTCGAACCAACGACCCCCACCATGTCAAGGTGGTGCTCTAACCAGCTGAGCTACGAGCCTGAAGAAGACGAGATTATATGGAGCCTATCTGACCTTGGCAAGCACTTTTATGCTTCCACATGAAAAAAGTTACGACTTGCGCTGGGCGCGCACCACGCCGCCCACTTCGCCTAGCAACGTACACGCGCGCTGAACCTGCACAGCGCTTGAAACCTCAACGGTGAACTGCATGAACGCCGCGTTGCGCCGGCTCATCGTCTTCACGCCGACCACATTCATCTTCTCGCGCGCGAAGACTTCGGAGATGTCGCGCAGCAGGCCTTGACGGTCATGAGCTTCAATCGCAATGTCCACGGGATAGACCGACGAACCGCGCCCGCCAAGCACATCGGCCGACCACGCGGTTTGCAGCACGCGCTCGGGTGCGCGCGCGGCCATTCGTTGAAACGTCGCGCAATCGCTGCGGTGAATGGACATACCCTTGCCGCGCGTCACGAAGCCGCTGATTTCATCGGGCGGCGCCGGCCTGCAGCAGCGCGCGAGCTGCGTGAGCAACGCATCGACGCCGACGACGAGCACCCCCGTCGACGCGCCGCGCGCCACGCTTGCACCGCTGCCGCGCTTTTCGAACTGCTCTGGCGTATCGGGCTGCGGCTCGGGCGGCATCGTATCGGAGAGCGCCTGCTCTACGCTGCGCAGACTGAACTCCTCCTTGCCGACGACGTTGAACAGATCCTCGGGCGATTTGAAGCCGAGCTTGGCCGCGAGTTGGTCGAGATTGACCGACGTCCTGCCTTCGCGCTGCAATGTCTTTTCGACCATCGCCCGGCCGTTCGCGATCGTCTCTTGCAGATCGACCGCATTGAACCACGCGCGCACCTTCTGCTTGGCGCGGTTGCTGCGCAGATAGCCGAGCTGCGGGTTGAGCCAATCGCGCGAAGGCCCGCCCTCCTTCACTGCCACGATCTCGACCGTCTGGCCGTTTTGCAGCGAAGTGTTGAGCGGCACCATCGCACCGTCCACCCGCGCGCCGCGGCAACGATGACCGAGTTCGCTATGCAGGTGATACGCGAAATCGAGCGGCGTCGCGCCTTGCGGCAATGCGATCACGCGCGCTTGCGGCGTCAACACGTAGATGTGATCGTCGTCGAGCGTGGCTTGGCGCAATTGCTCCCACGGGTTGGGGGCAGCCTGCTCGCCTTCGGCGATATCGTCCTTCCATGCGAGTAGCTGGCGCAGCCATGCGATCTTTTCGTCGTATTTCTCGCTCGCACTGAATTGACCGCCGTAGCCGCGCACGCCGGCTTCCTTGTAACGCCAGTGCGCGGCCACGCCATATTCGGCGAAGCGATGCATTTCATGCGTGCGGATCTGCACCTCGAACGCGCGACCGTCGTCGCCGATCACAACCGTGTGCAACGACTTGTATCCGTTCGGTTTCGGCCGCGAGATGTAATCGTCGAATTCCTTCGGCACCGGCTGCCAGAGGTTATGGACGATGCCGAGCACCGTGTAGCAATCCTTGATGTCCGGCACGATCACGCGAAACGCGCGCACATCATAGAGCTCGGCAAAATCGAGCGCCTTGCCGCGCATCTTGCGCCAGATGCTGTAGATGTGTTTTGGCCGGCCGCTGACCTCAGCCGCGATGTGCGCACTGGCCAATTCGTCCTGCAGACGCGAAATCGCCTGCGCCACGTAGGTCTCTCGCTCGACGCGTTTCTCGTCGAGCAGCCTGGCGATGCGCTTGTAGGTGTCCGGGTCTTCGAAGCGAAACGCGAGATCCTCGAGCTCCCACTTCAGCTGCCAGATCCCGAGCCGGTTCGCGAGCGGCGCATAGATTTCGAGCGTCTCGCGCGCGACGTCGACGCCCGGCGACGTCTTGGCAGCCGCGTAGTAGCGCAGCGTCTGCAAGCGCGACGCAAGACGGATCAACACGACGCGGATATCCTGCGCGAACGCGAGCAGCATCTTGCGCAGCGCTTCGATCTGAGCGCGCCGCGCGGCCTGGGCATCGCGGCCGGCGTCGAGCGCGGCGTTCTGCGCCGCCCGCAGGCTGACGGTACCGAGCCGCAGCAGCTTGCGCACATCGCCGACGAGCTGCGCCACTTCTTCGCCGAAGCGCTCGGCAATGGCCCGCTCGGGATCCGCAAGATGCGGCGTAAGGGCGAACAGCGCCGCCGCCAGCACGGCCGGCGGGTCGACGTTGAGCCTGGCGACGATCGAAGCCGTGCCCGTCGCATGGTCGGCGAGCAGCTCGCCCGACGACAGGCGTGCATCGCCGGCGTGCTCGCGCACGAAGGCGAGCGCCTCCTCATACGACGGCAATGATTGCGCGCCGGGGGTGGCCGTATCGGCGTTCATCGTTCGACTCTCGTGCGGGACCGTGACTGCGAACTGCTCATGCTCGCTGCAAGATTGCCTGACGCGCGCTCAGTCTCGCTGAGCGGCAACCACGACGATCTCGACGAGGCATGCCGGATTCGCCAGCCTGGCCTCGACGGTTGCGCGCGGCGGCGTGGCCCCTTGCGCGACCCACTCGTCCCACACCGCGTTCATTCCGGCGAAATGCACCATATCCGAGATATAGATCTGCACCGACAACAGGTGCGCCTTGTCGCTGTTCGCTTCGCCCAACAGCCGATCGATGTGGCCGAGCACTTCGCGCGTCTGGCCGGTGATGTCCTGCGTCGTATCTTCGGCAATCTGCCCGGCAAGATAGACCGTGCCGTTGTGGATGGCGGTTTCGGAGAGGCGGTTGCCGACGTGATGACGAATGACTGCCATTTTCAATCTTCCTGTTCCAGAGGGAGCGGACCGAAGCTGCTCCGGTTTCGCACGGCCGTTTCGCACGCCCGCAAACCTCTATTATGACGCGCCGACGAAGAAGCGCCTTGCAACGGCGATTTGGGCCGGGTCCAGGAACGCCGGCGCATGGCCTACGCCGACCATCTCGACCGCCTGTACGTCGCGTCCGCGTTCGACCATGCGCGAAACCGTCTCGCGCGAAAGCAGATCGGATTCGGCCCCGCGCGTCACCAGCACAGGCCCCTCGATTCGTGCGAACAAGTTCCAGAGCGCCGCTTCGCCCGCGCTCGCCGCCTCGGGCGTCGTTGTGCCGAACGGCACGGCGATCGCGGGGTCGTAGCGAAACACCCACGCGCCGTCGTCCCGCTGCCGCAACAGCGGCGAATTGATCTCGGCCCACTCTTCGGGCGTCAACGGGCCGAAGCTGGCGGCCAGCGCAGCGGCGTGGGCGATGCCCGCCTCGCGCGTGGCAAAGGTCACGTCCTGGCCGACGTATGAGCCGATGCGCACGAGCGCCTCGGGCTCGATGTGCGGGCCGATGTCGTTGACGAGCAGCTTGCGTACGGGCGAGTCTGGCAACCCGGCGAGCGTCATCCCGATCAGGCCGCCCATCGACGTGCCGAACCAGTCCAACGTCTCGACGTTCAGCCGCGCGATCAGCGTGACCATGTCGGCCACGTATTGCGGCACGACGTAGCGGCTTGGATCGCTGAGCCATGCCGAACGGCCGCGGCCGACGACATCCGGGCAGACGACGCGATAGACGTCGGACAGCGCTGCGGCGACGCGGTCGAAGTCGCGCCCCGAGCGCGTAAGCCCATGCACGCAAACCAGCACACGCGGATTGTCGGGATCGCCCCACTCGCAATAGGCCATGCGATGAAGGCCCACAGGGCTCGCGCAGAGAACCTCGCGCTCGCGCGGCGCTGGCGTCGGCGCCTTGGCTGGGGAAGATACGGCGGCAACGTTCGACTCGCTCATCGCATGTCCTTATTGGTGATCTGCGGGGCGGCTCTGCCTTACGCATCAAGCAAAAACGGGCGAAGCGCCCGCCTCACCCGTTTCGTCGTGCTCGAGCGAGCCGCAAAGGCCTGTATACGCGTTGCAGGCCCAGCGCTCGCGGCTTCAGTGAATGGCGCTCGTATCGAGCGGCGCGCCGGTCTTGGCCTTGATTTCGTCCACCGTCACCCCCGGTGCGAGTTCCACCAGCTTCAGGCCCGCATCGGTGACGTCGATGACGCCCAGATCCGTAATGATCCGATCGACGACGCCCACGCCCGTCAGCGGCAGCGCGCAGCTTTCGAGAATCTTGTGCTGGTCGCCCTTCGCCACGTGCTCCATCAGCACGACGACGCGCTTGACGCCCGCGACGAGGTCCATCGCGCCGCCCATGCCCTTGATCATCTTGCCCGGGATCATCCAGTTGGCCAGATCGCCGTTCTTGCTGACCTGCATCGCGCCGAGAATCGCCAGATTGATGTGGCCGCCGCGAATCATGGCAAACGAATCGGCCGACGAGAAGATCGACGAGCCCGGCAGCGTCGTGATCGTCTGCTTGCCGGCGTTGATCAGGTCCGCATCGAGTTCTTCTTCGGTCGGCGACGGGCCGATGCCGAGCAAGCCGTTTTCCGATTGCAGCCAGACGTCGATGCCGGGCGGCACGTAGTTCGCGACGAGCGTCGGCAGCCCGATGCCCAGGTTCACGTAGAAGCCGTCTTGCAGCTCTTTCGCCGCGCGCGCGGCCATCTCTTCACGAGTCCAAGCCATGTCAGTCTCCTTTCACGCGCACGACGCGTTGTTCGATGCGTTTTTCCGGATGCGCATTGAGCACGATGCGCTGCACGAAGATGCCCGGCGTATGAATCGCGTCCGGATCGAGTGCGCCCACTTCGACGATCTCCTCCACTTCGGCCACCGTGATGCGCCCGGCCATCGCGCACATCGGGTTGAAGTTGCGTGCGGTACGGCGGTAAATGAGATTGCCGGCCGTGTCGGCTTTCCATGCTTTCACGAGGGCGACGTCGGCTGTCAGCGAGCGCTCGAGCACGTAATGGTTGTCGCCGAATTGACGCGTTTCCTTGCCCTCGGAGATGACCGTGCCGTAGCCCGTGGCCGTGAAGAACGCGGGAATGCCGGCGCCGCCCGCGCGCAGCTTCTCAGCGAGCGTGCCTTGCGGCGTGAATTCGAGCTCGAGCTCGCCCGCCAGATACTGGCGCTCGAACTCCTTGTTCTCGCCCACGTACGAGGAGATCATCTTCTTGATCTGGCGCGTTTCGAGCAGCAAGCCCAGGCCAAAGCCATCGACGCCCGCATTGTTGCTGATGCAGGTGATGCCTTTGACGGCCGAGTCGCGCAGCGCCGCAATCAACGCTTCGGGAATGCCGCACAAGCCGAAGCCGCCAACGGCAAACGTCTGCCCGTCTTTGACGATGCCCTCGAGCGCGGCGGACGCGCTTGGATAGACTTTGTTCATCTGTGTGTCCCTTCCGTGATGGAAATCCGAAATCGGATGGCGCGGTAAGCATCGATGCATCGGTGCCTATTCTAGTCGTCGCGCGCGCATCCGTCGTGGTCGTCATGGCAGCGGTGGCCTGACGGCAGTGGACACGCGTCGCCGCGCTTCGTTTAATGCGCCAAAGGGTACGATGCCCGGCGCTTGCGGCACAATACGCAAAAATACATAAGCGAAAGCCCCCGTGCGAAATACGACGGCCTGCCGCGAACTATGCCCAAAATCGATTACCAGACCGCCTTTCACCTTGCGCCGATCGGCCTCGTGCTTTCGCGTGACCGTGTCATCGAGGATTGCAACGATGCGGTCGCCGCCATCTTTCGTTGCGATCGCTCGGCGCTGATCGGGCTTTCGTTCGAAGCACTGTACCCGTCGTCGGACGAGTTCGAGCGCATTGGCGAGCGGATCGGACCCATCATGACGGCCCAGGGCAGTTATGCAGACGATCGGATCATGAAGCGCGCCGACGGCGAACTGTTCTGGTGCCATGTGACGGGCCGGGCGCTCGAGCGCCATGCGCCGCTGGCCGCGGGCGTGTGGACCTTCGAGGACTTGAGCGCGACGCGCCGCGTTGCCGTCGAACTGACCCCGCGCGAGCGCGAGGTGGCCGCGCAGCTGGCGACGGGCAAAACGAGCAAACAGATCGGCCGCGTGCTCGATATCAGCTCGCGCACGGTCGATATCTACCGCGCGCGGCTCATGCGCAAGTACGGCAGCGGCAACGCCACCGAACTCATGCAGCGTCTGCTCGGCCAGTGAGGCCGGCCGCCCAACACGCGCGAACGCGCGCCTTTGGCGGTCAAGGTGCGCTTCAGCGCGCCCGCTCGAACGGAGGGTTTTCGAGCTGCGAACGCAACGGTTCGGGCAGCGGCACCGAGCGCCCCGCCGCATAATCGATCCAGACGCAGCGCGCCGTGCCGCGGGCATAGAGCGTGCCCGGATCGTCGGCGCGGCGCAGCTCGAAGCCCGTGTCGAAGCTGCTGCGCCCCGGCTTGCCGACCGACATCAGACCGACGACGTCGCCCGGATAATGAAGCTGCCGCAAGAACTCCATCGACGCATTGACGATGACGGGGCCCTGCCCGTGTTCCGCGCCGCCGATGATGCCCACGGCCTCGAACCAGCTGATCCGCACCTGCTCCATGTAGCGAAAGTACACGGTGTTGTTGACGTGCCCGAACGCATCCATGTCGCCCCACCGGATCGGCATCGACATTTCGAACACAGGGCGGTAATCGCTGTTCGGCGCTTCCTTCAGATCCATTACTTCAGCCACTTCTCTTCTACCTTCCTTCGATACTTCGAAACAAAAACCGGAATCGTCAGGACAGACCCAACCCATCGTCGGCCGCGATGACGGCGCCGTTGATGAACTGCGATTCGTCGGCTGCCAGCAGCAGCAGCAAGCCGTCGAGGTCCTCGGGCTGCCCGACGCGACGGCGCGGCAGCATCGCCAGCAGCTTCTGGCCCGCTTCGGACGACCAATGCTGATGATTGATCTCCGTATCGATATAGCCAGGCGCGATCGCATTGACGTTGATGCCGTGCCGGCCCCATTCGAGCGCCATCGCGCGCGTCATATGGACGACGGCCGCCTTGCTCATCGAATACAGGCCGATCTGCGGCAATACGCGCAGCCCCGCCACCGAAGCAATGTTGATGATGCGGTAGGCCGGCTTCTGCATCGCCCCGCCCGAGCGCATGATCATGCGCTTGGCCACTTCCTGCGCGACGAAGAACGCGCCACGCGTGTTCGTATCGAACACAAATTCGTAGTCGGCCGGCGTGACCTCGGTGAGCTTTTGCGTCGTCGACACACCTGAGTTGTTGACCAGGATGTCGATCGTGCCCGCCTCGGTCTCCGCATGTGCAACGGCCGACTTGATGCTTTGGTAGTCGGTCACATCGAGCGAGACGACGTGCGCCGCGCCGCCCGACGCCTCGATCTCGGCGCGTAATTCCTTCAAACGCTCCACGCGCCGGCTCGCCAGCACCACTTTCGCCCCTGCCTGCGACAGTACGAGCGCGAAGCGCTTGCCGAGGCCGCTGGACGCGCCCGTAATCAGCGCGACCTTGCCTTCCAAATTGATCGAACGGCCCATTCTCGTTCCTTTACGCTGTGAATTTGGTGAATTCGGTGAATTCGGTGAACCCGGTGATACTGCGCGATGCGCGATCGGACGCAGAACACATCGGGCAATAAAACAGCCGACACGGACGGAGCCGCCACTCTATCACGCAAATAGAACGATCGTGCTAATCTCTACCCGCGCGGTTGCAGCGTCCCTACTGTTCGCTGACAATACGAACCCGAAAAAAAGCATTCTAATGGCTAAGGAGCCTCAATGACCCCCGAAAGTCTGATCGAGCAATATGGCCCTCGCGAGTCGATGGAGTACGACGTCGTGATCGTGGGCGGCGGTCCCGCCGGTCTGTCGGCTGCGATCCGGCTCAAGCAGCTCGCACAGGAAAAAGGCGTCGACATCGGCGTGTGCGTGCTCGAGAAGGGTTCGGAGATCGGCGTGCACATCCTGTCGGGCGCGGTCATGGATCCTCGGGCCATGAGTGAGCTGATTCCCGATTGGAAGGAGAAAGGCGCGCCGCTGAACGTCGAGGTGACGGAGGACCGCTTCCTTTTCCTGTCCGAGAAGGGCGCCGTCAAAACGCCGAACTGGGCGCTGCCCGACATTTTCCAGAATCACGGCAACTATGTGATCAGCCTGGCCAATGTGACGCGCTGGCTCGGCCAGCAAGCCGAAGCGCTCGGCGTGGAGATTTTCCCGGGCTTTGCCGCGGCCGACGTGCTGTACAACGAAGACGGGTCGGTCAAAGGCGTGGCCACCGGCAACATGGGCATCGGCAAGGACGGCGAGCCGCTTGATAACTTCCAGCTCGGCATGGAGCTGCACGCGAAGTACACGCTGTTTTGCGAAGGCGCGCGCGGGCACCTGGGCCGCCGGCTCAACGACACATTCAAGCTCGACCAGGGCGCGGACCCGCAGGTCTACGGCATTGGCATCAAAGAGCTGTGGGAAATCGATCCGGCCAAACATCAGCCGGGGCTCGTGATCCACACGGCGGGCTGGCCGCTCGATACGCAGACCTACGGCGGCTCATTCCTCTATCACATCGACAACAACCAGGTGATGGTCGGTTTCGTTGTCGGCCTGGGCTACTCGAACCCGTACCTGTCGCCGTTCGAAGAATTCCAGCGCTACAAGACGCACCCTGAGATTCGCAAGTTCCTCGAAGGCGGCAAGCGCATTTCGTACGGCGCGCGTGCGATTACGGCCGGCGGGCTGATGTCGCTGCCCAAGCTCGTGTTCCCGGGCGGCGCGCTCGTGGGCGACGATGCCGGGTTCTTGAACGCCGCGCGCATCAAAGGCAGCCACGCAGCGATCAAGAGCGGCATGCTGGCGGCGCAAGCTGCGTTCGACGCCGTGCAAGCGGGCCGTCAAAACGATGAACTGCTTGCGTACCCCGAATCGTTCAAGCAATCGTGGCTGCACACGGAACTGCACCGCTCGCGCAACTTCAAGCAGTGGATGAGCAAGGGCCTCTACCTGGGCACGCTCATGGTCGGGATCGAACAGAAGCTGCTGGGCGGTAACGTGCCGTGGACGCTCCATCATCAGCATCGCGATCACGAGATGCTCAAGCCGGCTTCACAATGCACACCGATCGCTTACCCGAAGCCCGACGGCAAGCTCACGTTCGATCGGCTTTCCTCCGTATTCCTGTCGAATACGAACCATGAGGAAAATCAGCCCGCACATCTGACGCTCAAGGATGCGTCGGTGCCCGTCAACGTCAACCTGCACACGTACGCGGGCCCCGAGGGACGCTATTGCCCGGCGGCCGTGTACGAGTTCGTCAAGAACGACGACGGCAGCGATCGCCTCGTGATCAATGCGCAGAACTGCGTGCATTGCAAGACCTGCGACATCAAGGACCCGACGCAGAACATCGTCTGGGTCACGCCTGAAGGCGGCGGCGGGCCGAACTACGCGAACATGTGATCGCAAAAGCCCGCGGGGGGCGCAGGCTTAGTCCCCCCGGGCAGCAATCCGAGGCGTCGCGACGCTGACATCCCCGCATTGCGCGCGATGGCGCAGTGCGTGATCGATCAGAACGAGCGCAAGCATAGCTTCCGCGATCGGCGTCGCACGGATGCCGACGCAGGGATCGTGGCGTCCGAACGTTTCGACCACGACGGGATTGCCGTTCTTGTCGATCGATCTGCGCGGCGTGCGGATACTGGACGTAGGCTTAATCGCGATCGAAACCGTGATGTCCTGCCCGGTCGAAATACCGCCGAGCACGCCACCCGCGTGGTTGCCGATGAAGCCGTCCGGTGTCAGCTCATCGCCATGGACCGACCCGCGTTGCGCCACGCTGGCAAATCCGGCGCCAATCTCAACGCCCTTGACGGCGTTGATACCCATCATTGCATGCGCGATGTCGGCGTCAAGACGATCGTACAGCGGCTCGCCCCAACCTACGGGAACGCCGCTCGCTACAACGGCGATGCGGGCGCCGATGGAATCGCCGTCCTTGCGTAGCGCATCCATGTAGGCTTCGAGCTGCGGCACGACCTGCGCATTCGGCGCGAAAAAGGGATTTTGCGAAACCTCGGACCAATCGACGAACGGGATCTCGATTTCGCCGAGCGCGCTCATGTAGCCGCGCACTTGCACGCCGAACTTCTCGCTCAACCACTTCTTCGCGACAGCGCCTGCGGCGACCGTCGGCGCCGTCAGCCGCGCGGACGAGCGCCCGCCGCCCCGGAAGTCGCGCACGCCGTATTTGTGCCAGTACGTGTAATCGGCATGGCCCGGGCGAAACGTCTCGGCGATGTTCCCGTAATCCTTGCTGCGTTGGTCCGTATTCCGAATGAGAAGCGCGATAGGCGCACCGGTCGTCACGCCCTCGAACACACCCGACAGGACCTCGACTTTGTCCTCTTCCTGCCGCTGCGTGACGTGGCGCGATGTACCGGGCTTGCGGCGATCGAGTTCGCCTTGAATATCGGCTTCCGACAGCGCCATCCCGGGCGGGCAACCGTCGATCACGCAGCCGATCGCCGGACCGTGCGATTCGCCGAACGTCGTGACGGTGAAAAGCGTGCCGATAGTGTTGCCGGACATGAGCGTGGCCTCAAAAAAAAATAAATGAGCAAGGCGCTATTATGCCTTGCACCGGGCCCTGCCACGCTCGGCCGGTTGGCCAGCACGATTTGCTTTCGGCGCTACGACCGGGACTGACTACCGGGACTGACTGCCAGGGCCGACTACCGGCGCGCGCCCCGCAAGTCGCTGACGATGCGTTGCAGCGTCTCGGGCGTCGCGGCGCCCGGATCGAGCGGCTCGGCCACGGCCAGCGTGAGACGACTCATGACGCCCTTACGGATCGGACGTGGAAAACGAGCGTCGGCGTGGCGGGAAAACACGCTGCCCCAAAGACCGCGCAGCGCCATTGGAATGACGGGCACGGGCGTGCGCTCGACGATCTGCGTGACGCCGCGACGGAACGTATTGAGTTCGCCGTCGCGCGTCAGTTTGCCCTCGGGAAAGATGCAGACGAGTTCGCCTTCCGCCAGGGCCGCCGCGCATGAATCGTAGGCCCGTTCCAGCATTGCCGCGTCCTCATGGGCCGGCGCGATCGGAATCGCCTTGGCATGGCGGAACAGCCAGCCGACGAACGGCGTGCGGAAAATGCGGTAATCCATGACAAATCGGATCGGCCGCGGACTTTCGGCCATGATCACGACCGCATCGACATAGCTGACATGATTGCAGGCAAGCACCGCGGCGCCCTGCTCGGGGATGCGCTCGGCATGCACGAGACGGATTCGGTAAAACGTGTGTACGAGCACCCACGCTATGAAACGCAGCAAAAATTCGGGCACCAGCGAATAGATATACGCTGCCACAACGACGTTGAGCAAGGCTGTCGCGGCGAAGATGCCGGGAATGCTGACGCCCGCGGCGGTCAACCCTATCGCCATGAGCGCAGAGACGATCATAAAAAACGCGTTGAGAATGTTGTTTGCGGCAATGATCCGGGCGCGGTGCGTTGGCTGACTGCGGCTTTGGATCAAAGCGTAGAGCGGCACGCTATAAAAGCCGCCGAACATCGCGAGCAGGAACAGGTCGGCCAAAATGCGCCAATGGCGCGCGTGACTCAGGAATTCGGCCACGCCGATGAGCGGCCCCGCCTGCGGTAACCCGCGGCTGGCCCAGAACAGGTCGAACGCGAACACGCTGATGCCGATCGACCCGAGCGGCACGAGCCCGATCTCGACGCGCCGCTTCGATAGCCGTTCGCACAACAGCGAGCCCGTGCCGATCCCGAGCGAGAACGTGGCGAGCAGCACGGTCACGACATCGGGATTGGCCGACAGCACGTCCTTGGCGTAGCTGAAGAACGAAGTCAGGAACGTCGCCCCGACGAACCAAAGCCACGAGATGCCCAGCAGACTCAAAAACACGGTGCGGTTCTGACGGGCGAGCGAGAGGTTGCGCCACGTTTCGGTGATGGGGTTCCAATTGATTCGCAAATCAGGCTGGGACGCGGGTGAGACCGGCACCCGCGCGGAGGTGAACCGCCCGGCGAGCGCCACCGCGAGGCACATACCGGCCAGCCACCAGGCGCCGTGTTCGGGCGAGGCCGCTGCTGCGCCGCCTATGATCGTGCCGATCAGAATGGCGACGAACGTGCCCATTTCGACGAGACCGTTGCCCCCGACGAGTTCCTTCTCATCAAGATGCTGTGGCAGATACGCGTATTTGACGGGACCGAACAGTGTCGAATGCACGCCCATCAGGAAAGTGCAGAGATAGAGCAGCGGCGCGTGATGGGTGATGAAACCGGCGCCGCCGATCAACATCACGACGATTTCGAAGGTTTTGACGAAGCGCGTGAGCTTCGCCTTGTCATATTTGTCGGCGATCTGACCCGACGTAGCCGAAAACAGGACGAACGGCAGTATGAAGATGGCCGAGATCAGAAACGCGGCCGTCTTGGCGTCGACGCCCGAGAACCGCGCCGTCTGGTAAGTGACGAGCGAACTGAAGCCGACCTTGAAAACGTTATCATTCAGCGCGCCGAGAAACTGCGTCCAAAAGAACGGCGCGAATCGCCGTTCGCCGAACAATGTGAACTGGGAATGGGACTGGCGCGGCGCGCGGCGCGGCAGTGAAGCGGGAGGCAGCGGACGGTCGCTCATAGATGAATGCTGCGTTCCCCTCAGCGTGTGTCATGCGTCTGCCCTTCTTCGGGCCAGTCGCGGATATAGGCCTTGAGCATACGATTCTCGAAACTTTGCTCCTCGACGACGGCTTTGGCGACGTCGTAAAACGAGATGACGCCCATGAGCGTGCGGCTTTCCATCACCGGCAGATAGCGGACATGATGCTCGAGCATGATGCGGCGCACTTCGTTGACATCCGTTTCGGGCGTGCAGGTGATCGGGTGATCGTCCATCACCTTGCGAATCGTAGCCGTGCCGACGCCGCCGTCGTTTTGCTTCAACGTGAGGATGATTTCGCGGAATGTCAGCATGCCGACGAGATCGCCGAACTCCATGATGACGAGCGAACCGATGTCGTGCTCGGCCATCGTATTCACCGCTTGGAGCAGCGGCGTATCGGGCGTGACCGTGTACAACGTGTTGCCCTTGACCTTCAAGATGTCGCTGACTCTCATGGCGTTCTCCCGATGAAGCTTGAGTGGATCGGTCGATCCTAGCGGAAAGGCTTGCAAAAGGAAAGCGAGAGCCCTGCCACTCGGACCGATGGCGCACAGTGCGAGACGAAGCTTGCGAAAGGCCGGCGGCTCGCCTGGCGATGGTACGATGGCCGCCACCGCAACTTTGCCGGGCGCCGGCCCGGCCGACGTCATGTCCGCCAACCGTTTCGACACGCTTGCAGTGCATGCCGGCGCGGCTCCCGATCCCGCTACGGGAGCGCGCGCCACACCCATCTACCAAAGCACGGCCTTCGTCTTTCGCGATGCCGACCACGCCGCCGCGTTGTTCAACATGGAGCGCGCCGGCCACGTCTATTCGCGCATCTCAAATCCCACCGTCGCCGTCTTCGAAGAACGCGTCGCGGCGCTCGAGAACGGCGTCGGCGCCATCGGCGCCGCGAGCGGCCAGGCGGCGCTGCATCTGGCCATCGCCACGCTGATGGGCGCCGGCTCGCACATCGTCGCGTCGAGCGCGCTGTACGGCGGCTCGCACAACCTGCTGCACTACACGCTGCGCCGCTTCGGGATTGAAACGACGTTCGTCAAACCGGGCGACCTCGACGCCTGGCGCGCGGCGATCCGCCCCGACACGCGTCTGCTGTTCGGCGAAACGCTCGGCAATCCGAACCTCGATGTGCTCGACATCGCGGGCGTGGCCGAGGTTGCGCATGCGCACGCGATTCCGCTGCTCGTCGATTCGACGTTCACCACGCCGTACCTCGTCAGGCCGTTCGAGCACGGCGCCGATCTGGTCTATCACTCGGCAACCAAATTTCTCGGCGGCCACGGGACGACCGTCGGCGGCGTGCTCGTCGACGCCGGCACGTTCGATTTCGCCGCCTCCGGGCGCTTTCCCGAATTCACCGAGCCTTACGACGGCTTTCACGGCATGGTCTTCGCCGAAGAAAGCACGGTCGCGCCCTTCCTGTTGCGCGCGCGCCGGGAAGGCCTGCGCGACTTCGGCGCCTGCCTGCATCCGCAAGCCGCGTGGCAGTTGTTGCAAGGCATCGAGACGCTGCCGCTGCGGATGGAGCGACACGTCGCGAACACGCGCAAGATCGTCGAATTCCTGGCCGCACATCCGGCCGTGGAGTCGGTCGCCTATCCCGAGCTGCCGTCGCACCCCGATCACGCGCTGGCCAAGCGCCTCCTGCCGCGCGGTGCAGGCGCGGTCGTCAGTTTCAATTTGCGTGGCGATCGTGCCGCCGGGCGCCGCTTCATCGAAGCCCTGTCGCTGTTCTCCCATCTCGCAAACGTGGGCGACGCGCGCTCGCTCGTCATCCATCCGGCCTCGACGACGCACTTCCGTATGGATGCTGCCGCACTCGCGGCCGCGGGCATCGCGGAAGGCACGATTCGCCTGTCGATCGGACTCGAGGATCCCGACGATTTGATCGACGACCTCAGGCGCGCCCTGAAAATCGCGACGAAGCCGGCGGCCGGCACGCCTTCGAAGAAGGAGTCGGCATGATCGTCACCGTGCAAGGCAAACCTGCCTACGCCTACACCGGCGGCAAGCCCTTTGACGCGGCGCTGCCCACGGCCGTGTTCATCCATGGCGCCCAGCACGACCACAGCGTCTGGGCGCTGCAAAGCCGCTACTTCGCTCATCACGGCTTCAATGTGCTGGCGGTCGACCTGCCCGGCCACTGCCGCAGCGAAGGGCCCGCGAAAACCACCATCGAGGCACTATCCGATTGGGTTGCCGCGCTGCTCGACGCCGTCGGCGCGCCCGCCGCGGTCCTGATCGGGCATAGCATGGGCTCGCTCGTCGCACTCGAGTTCGCAAGCCGCCACCCGGCGCGCGCACTGGGCGCGGCCCTGGTCGCGACGGCGGTCCCCATGGCCGTGTCCGATGCGCTGCTCGAGGCGGCGCTCTCGCGCGAGCCGGAAGCAATCGAACTCGTGAACCGCTGGTCGCACTCGACGATCGCCGCCAAACCTTCCTGCCCGGGACCGGGCTTCTGGCTGCACGGCGTCAATCAGCGGCTCATGGAACGGGTATCGGCGCGCGGCGAGCCGCATCTGTTCCACACCGACTTCTCGGCCTGCAACGCTTATGCGCACGGGCTCGAGCGCGCGGCGCAAGTGCGCTGCCCCGTGCGGCTCGTGTCGGGCACGAAGGACATGATGACGCCGCCACGCGCTACGCGCGCACTCGTGGACGCGCTCAAAGCCGGCGGCGCGCGGGTGGACGTGATCACGCTCGATGCCGGCCATGCGCTGATGTCCGAGCAGCCCGATGCGACGCTCGACGCCCTGTTCGCGTTCGCCCGTTCGGTGGTTGCAACACAGGCTTGAACGAGGTTCGAACGAAGGTCGGAGATACGCTCGGCCGTTTGTCTGCCGCCAGGCCGGACGGCCAGGTTGCGCCTTGGCGCCGATCGCCGGACAATGGTTTTTGTCGGCCGAAAGTAGCGCGGCACGCGGGCAGGTCGAACATTGTCGCGCTCGCCCCGCCCGGGCACGACGGCAAGCGCCCATCGGCGCAAACGGAGGAAGCGATGGCTCACAGCGCTCACACAGCCCACTTCGCGAGCTTCGCAGAGTTTTACCCGTTTTATCTGGGCGAGCATCGCAACAGCGTTTGCCGCCGCCTGCATTTCGTCGGTTCGCTCGGCGTGATCGGGTGTCTGGCGATGGCCGTGGCGACGGGCGGTTGGCTTTGGTTGCCGGCCGCGGTGGTCTGCGGCTACGGCTTTGCGTGGATCGGACACTTCTTCTTTGAAAAGAACCGCCCCGCCACGTTTCGCCATCCCGTCTACAGCCTGATGGGCGACTGGGTGATGTTCAAAGACATCTGCGTCGGCAAAATCGCGCTGTAGCGGCGCGCAGAACACGGCCGCGCGGGGGGCCGCACGTGCGTCGCGCGGCGCATCCCACCTACGCCGGCTGATTCGGCCACGGCGGCGAACCCATCGGCTTGCCGCGGCCCTGCTCCGAGCCGCGCACGCTGCGCGCGGCCATTAACACCGCCAACGTCAGTTCGAGCTTCGGATTGTGCAGCGCATCAAGCAACAGCCCGGCATCCACGCGTGTCGAATCGAGCCGCAATTGGTATTCGAGTTCGGGCCGATCGACGACGAACATGTCGAACAACCGGCCGACGGTCACCTGCGACGGATTGGCGATCAAGACGTAGCACGGCGCGGCCTCATCGGCCAGCCGCGTAATCCACTCGCGACGCTCCAGCTTGCCGAGCAGCCGCGTGACGGTGTCGATATCGCAGCGCAGCATCCGGGCGAGGTTGATCGGCGTGACGCCCGGCCTGCCCGCCTCGCGAGCTTCGTCAAGACGCACGAGCAGTTCGAGCGCATCGAGCAGATCGCTGCCCGCGTAGTGCCGGCGGTGGAACTGGCCCAGGCGGATGGCCGGCAGCGCGGAAACCACCGTGGCGCCTGCCAGCGTGATGAACCAGCACAGGTAGACCCACAAGAGGAACAACGGCACGAGCGCGAAGGCGCCGTACACGGCCGTGTACGTCGGCATCCGGCGCACGTAATAGCCGAAGCCGCGCTTCGCGAGCTCGAACGCGACGGCCGCGAGCAGGCCGCCGACCAATGCGTCGCGCCACGCAACGGCACAGTTCGGCAGATAGACATAGAGCAGCGTAAACGCGAGCGCGGTCAGCGGCAGCGCCGCGCCCGTCAATGCCCATTCCACCAGCGTCGGCACATGGCCGTTGGCGAGCGCGGTCGATTGTGTAAACAGATACGACGAAATCGACAAGCTCACGCCGATCAGCAGCGGGCCGAGCGTAATAATCGCCCAATAGACGAGCACGCGCTGCGCGAACGGCCGCGGTTTGACGACGCGCCAGATCGAATTGAGCGCCGATTCGACCGTCATCATCGTCATGACGGAGGTCACGAACAGGATGATCATGCCCGCCGTCGTCAGCCCCTTCGCCTTCGACGCGAATTGGTTCAGATACTTGAAGATCTGATTGTTGATCTGGTCCGGCATCAGGTGCTGCGCGAGGAACATCTGCAGCGATGCCTGGAATTGCGCAAAGATCGGGAACGCCGTGAACAGCGCGAATGCGACCGTCGCGAGCGGAACGATCGCGAGCATGGTCGTAAACGTCAAACTGCCCGCCACCTGGGCGATGCGATCCTCCCCGATGCGCTTCGCGGCGAAACGCGTCAGACGTTTGAGCGTATGCAGTTCGGAACCGAGCGTCGGCAAGTATCGTTCTCCTGTTGGTTCAATGGCCGCGTCAGACGGCACGCGCTAGCGTACACGCCCCTATAATAAGCCGCTCACAACCGCCCCTTATGAAAGACATTCTCGTACTCTATTACAGCCGGCACGGCGCAACCCGCGATTTGGCACTTGCCATCGCCCAAGGCGTCGACAGCGTGGCCGGCATGCAGGCCCGCGTGCGAACCGTGCCGGCCGTCTCGGCCGTAAGCGAAGCAACTGCGCCGGCCATTCCGGCAGATGGGCCGCCCTATGCCGAGCTGCGCGATCTCGAAGAATGCGCGGGCCTCGCGCTCGGTTCGCCGACGCGCTTCGGCAATATGGCCGCCTCGCTGAAGTACTTCCTCGACGGCACGACGCCGCAATGGATGAGCGGCGCCCTTTCCGGCAAACCCGCCTGCGTTTTCACGTCGACGAGCAGCCTGCACGGCGGCCAGGAATCGACGCTGCTGTCGATGATGCTCCCGCTTCTGCACCACGGCATGCTGATGCTGGGCATTCCGTACACAGAAAGCACGCTCGCCACGACGCAAACGGGCGGCACGCCGTACGGCGCCTCGCATGTCTCAGGCGCCGGCGCGCGCGAATCGGTGCTGTCGGCCGATGAAAAGACGCTGGCCGTCGCGCTTGGCGCGCGGCTCGCGCGCACTGCCGCGCTATTGGCCAGCCGCCCATGACGCCCGGCCACACCGATACGGCCAACGCGGCGGCCGCACCAGCCAGCGCGGTCGCCCCGCGCGATCGCTGCGCGCTCGGCGCGCTGTTTGCGCTTGTGGCCTTGATCGTGCTGGCCGTAGCTTGGGAGCGCTGGCTTGCTCCGCTGCGGCCCGGCGGATCGGCGCTCGTGCTGAAGGCGTTGCCGCTCGTCTGCGCGTTGCCGGGCGTCTGGCGGCGCAAACTTTACACGCTGCAATGGGCGTCGATGCTCGTGCTGCTCTACCTGGCCGAGGGCATCGTGCGCGGCATGACCGACGGCGCGCTGTCGGCTCGGCTCGGCTGGGCCGAAGTCGCACTCGCCACCCTCTTCATCGCGTGTGCGGTCGCTTACGTCGCCCCGTTCAAGCGCGCAGCGCGAGCGGCGCGGCGCGACGCCGGTTCGGGACGATCATCATGACGCAAACCACTTCAACCGCACGCGACGCGTTCGTCGCCGCATGCCGCGACGCCATCGGCGCGGCCCATGTGCTCACCGAGCCGCACGACACTGCGCCGTTCCTGACGGATTGGCGGCGCCGTTATACCGGAGCCGCCTGCGCCGTACTGCGGCCCGGCACGACGCAGGAAGTCGCCGCGATCGTCCAGCTCGCCAACACGCACCGCGTCCCGCTCGTCCCGCAGGGCGGCAATACCGGCCTCGCTGGCGGCGCGACGCCCGATGGCTCGGGCGCGCAAGCAGTCGTCAGCCTGGCCCGCTTGAACCGCATCCGCGCGTTGGACCCACTCAACAACACGATCACCGTCGAGGCGGGCGTCGTGCTCAGGCAGGTGCAGGATCATGCGCGCGAGGCCGGTCGCCTGTTTCCGCTGAGCCTGGCCGCCGAGGGCAGTTGCACGATCGGCGGCAACCTTGGGACGAATGCCGGCGGCACCGGCGTCCTTCGGTACGGCAATACGCGCGAGCTCTGCCTGGGCCTCGAAGTCGTCACGCCGCAGGGTGAAATCTGGGACGGATTGCGCGGCCTGCGTAAAGACAACACCGGCTACGACTTGCGCGATCTCTTCATCGGTGCCGAAGGCACGCTCGGCATCATCACGGCCGCCGTCATGAAGCTGCACCCGCTGCCTGCCGCGCGCGTCACGGCGCTGGCCGCCCTCGCCTCGCCGCATGCCGCGCTCGATTTTCTCGCGCTTGCGCATCGCTGCGCCGGGCCGCTCTTGACGGGATTCGAGCTGATGTCGGACTTTTGTCTGCGGCTCGTCGGCAGGCATTTTCCGCAGATGCGCTATCCGTTCGAGCAGCCGCACGCGCAAATCGTCCTTCTCGAACTCTCCGACAGCGAAAGCGAGGAGCACGCGCGCGCGCTGTTCGAGCAGATGATGGAGCAGGCGCTCGAGTCGGGCCTCGTGGAGGACGCCGTCGTGGCCGAGAATCTCGCACAGTCGCGGGCGTTCTGGGATTTGCGCGAGCATATTCCGCTCGCGCAAGCGGAAGAAGGGTTGAACGTCAAGCACGACATCGCGGTCCCCATTTCGCGCGTTGCCACCTTTATCGAGGAAACCGATGCAGAGATCGCCGCGGCCGTACCCGGCGCGCGCATGGTCACGTTCGGGCACCTCGGCGACGGCAACCTCCATTACAACGTTCAGGCGCCAGAAGGCGTCGATGCGCGGGCGTTTCTCGCGCAATTCCAAGCGCAGTTGAATCGCATCGTTTATGAAAGCGTGTATCGTCAAGGCGGCACGTTCAGCGCCGAGCACGGCGTCGGACAGCTGAAAGTCGATGAATTGAAGCATTACAAATCGTCGGTCGAACTCCGGCTCATGCGGGCGATCAAAGCCGCGCTCGACCCGCTCGGCTTGATGAACCCCGGCAAAGTGGCAGGCTGAGGATCGCCGTCGACCCGGTCAGCAGGCTGCAGCGACAGATCAGGCCGTTGCGGCAAACGCGGCCGGCGAGGCAAGGAGGCGTTTCGTGAAAATCCGCGTGTTGTCCGACCTGCACCTCGAGTGCAACGAGCCCGAGGCCATCCCCCACGTCGAGGCCGATCTCATCGTGCTTGCCGGCGACATCCATAATCACGCCGAAGGCATCCGCTGGGCAGCGCAGACTTTCGGCGGAACCGCGAGCGTCGTCTACGTGCCGGGCAACCATGAGTACTACGACGGAGAGTTCGGCGCGTTGGAAGTGGCGATGCGCGATGCCGCGGCCGGCGTCGACAACGTCCACTTCCTCAATAACGCGGCGCTGATCGACCCCGAAGGCCGCTGGCGCGTGCTGGGCACGACGTTGTGGACCGACTTCGAATTGTTCGGCGCGGACGAAGAGACCGTCGCCGCATCGGTCGCCGCCGCCGAAAAGGTCATGCTCGATTTTCGCGGGCCGATCGAGGTAACGTGGCCCACCAGCGCTACGGCGGCAGGAGCACCAGGACAAGGCCCGCGTTTGCTGACGCCCGCCGATACGCTCGCATTGCATGCGCACGCGCGCGCGTGGCTCGTTCGAGAACTCGGCAAGCCGTTCACCGGCAAGACCATCGTCGTCACGCATCATGCCCCCCACCGGGCAAGCCTCGCCGATCGCTTCGCCAGCGATCTCGCTTCGGCCGGCTTTATCAGCCACCTGCCCGATCTGGTCGGGCCGCCCGTCGCGCTCTGGGTTCACGGGCATACGCATACGCCATTCGATTACGTCGCCAATGGCACGCGCGTCATCTGCAACCCGCGCGGCTATGTCGATCGACGCCGCAATCGGCTCGAAAACCCGAACTTCGCCTGGGTCAAGATCGTCGATCTCGACACCTGATGCGGCCCGCGGCAACGCACGTCCGCCAATGGGCTGCAGCGTCGGCCTATGACAGCGCCCGCTCCTGCGCCGCGCGCAGTGGAATACGCACTTCGATCGTCGTTCCGTGTCCCGGCGACGACTCGATCTTGAGCTCGCCCTCAACCAGGTAGGCGCGCTCGCGCAGGCCCGCGAGGCCGAACGATGCACTCTTGCGCGGCAGCGCCGGGTCGAAGCCGACGCCGTCGTCGCGTACAGTCAGCACCACGCGATCCGGCTCTCGCGCGATGCGGACGTCGACGCGCGAGGCGCGCGCATGCCGTCCCACATTGGTCAGCGATTCCTGCAAGATCCGAAACGTCGCCGTCGCGTACGGTTCGTCGAGTTCGAGGCCCGCAGGCTCGACGCTGAGGTTGCACGCAATCTCGTGGCGCTGGGTGAACGACTGCACGAGCCATTGAACCGCCGGAACGAGCCCGAGGTCGTCGAGCACGAGCGGCCGCAAGTCCGACGCGATCCGACGCGTCGATGCGACGGCGTCGTCGAGCAATGTGCGCATTTCCGTGAGCGTGTGCGCCGTCGGTGCGCCGTCGTCGTTGCCCGCCACCGATTCGCGCAGCCGGTCGGTTTCGATTCTCAACGTAGCCAGCGTCTGCGCGAGTTCATCGTGCAATTCACGGGAAATCCGACGCATTTCCTGTTCTCGCGCCGAGCTGCCGATCGCCGCGACTTCGCGCAACTCGTTCTGCGACAACACGAGCGCGGCCTCGGCCCGCTTGCGCTCCATGACTTCGTGCAGCAGCTCGCGATTCGAATCGGCGAGTGCGGCCGTGCGGGCGGCGACACGCTCTTCGAGCAGCGCCTTCGCTTCGTTCAATTGCGCCGTCCGATGTTGCACGAGCCGGTGTTCTGCCCGCTCCCGATCGAGCGCCTGCACAACGCGTGCGTAAAGCTTGATGTTGTCGAAAGTCAGCGAGACAAGAACGAAGCTCGATGCGATGAGGCCATAGATGCGCCCGGCGTAGAAACCCAAATCGAAGCGCGCGTGATTGAGGACGGCCGATAGTGCGATGTCGAAGATCCAGGCACAGACGACGACGATCATCCATAGATCGAGCACCGTGCGTCCACGCCGCAGAATCAACGCCCCGAGCGCACAAAAATTGAGGAACCAAACGATCGAGACGACCCAGACAATCCCTCCTGCCTCGCGTGAACCATGCATGATCGGCGGTAGCCAGGCATGGCCGACGGTAGCGACCGCCGTCATTGCGCAGGCAAGTGCGACAGCAGTAAAGATGCAAAGCAATGGGGGACGCCATGGCATCCTGGGCCTCACGCCCTCGCTGGGCGCGCCGGCGCGCGCGTACGCGATGACCGCGAGCGGAAACGCACCGTGCCACATCATATAGAGCCATGCGGTGGTCTGCGGCCCCGCTCCGAGTAAACCTGTCGGAGAGAACAGCCCCGGAAACGAGAGCATATGCGCGATCGCCATACAGGCGCACAGCAGATAGCCGCCCGCCAGCATCAATAACGACCGGGAAAACAGGATTCCGTACTGGCCGATGAACAAGGCTGCCGTCAGCAGATCGCAGACTGCGAGCGCCGATTGGTAGATCGGGACGAATGCCCACACCGGCGCCAGCGGCGTTTTGGCGAAGGGCGCCAGCGCCGCGAACACGACGATCGAAACCAGCACCACGCTGAGCGCAAGCCAGCGCTCCCGCCGGTCCGGCCGCAACGTCGAAATGAATACTCGCGCCTCGTCGGTCGACTCGCCCAAATTGGTGTCCTCGTGTTCGATTCGCCCCGGGCCCGTGTTCACGGGATTGCGGTTTCATTATGGGACGCGATCAAGCGCGAGGAAAGCGGGAAACTACGAGTCCGCCGACGAAGGGCGTCAAAGCTTGCTATCAGGGCCCCAACGAGCCGGCGTATGCGACCTCGCCATTGAGGTAGCTGGGCATCACCGTCCACGGATTGACGTACGGCCCGACCATATACGCATCGGTGGCGAGCACATAGCCAGCCTGACGTTGGAACGCCGTATTGACGACGGTCGCCCAGTCGGCATTGCCTGCGTTGTAGACGAGGTGCCAGAACCGCGAGCTGCCATATTGCGAGCCCGAGACGTACTGTCCGCCCGAGATCACATTGCCGCCGACCCAGCCGGGGCCGGAGCCGTCGCTCGGCGCGTTCACGAGGTAGTGGGCGGCTGTGTCTTCGAAAGTAACGAAAACATCGGCCGTATCGTGATCGGTGTCGAGATAGCAGCTCGCGACGGCCGTGCCGATATTGTCGACGACGAGATCTTGCGTATTGGGTAGCTTCGCCCAGACGTACTCGCGCGCTCGACGGTATTTGTCGCGCCAGCTCATATCGCCGGTTGTCGGGCCACAGCTGGACGGCACCTCGTCGAAGAAAATGCCCTCGTAATGGATCGAGCCGTTACGCGCGGTCAGATAACGGTCGACGCTGTAGCGGATGGCATCGTCGGTGCGTTGGCCATACGACGTGTAAACGTAGCCGATTACTTTGACAGGCCCGCCGTTGGCGGCCGTGCGCGCGCGCAGGAGGTCGGCGTCGTGATCGAGGATGGACTCGTCCGCGTCGCCGTTGCCGATATTGACGATGACGATCGACGGCGGCACCGGCGTCTGCACCGGGTCTTCCAGTGCCTTCAAATAAGGGTCGCCCGGATACACGTAAGCGGGCACGCCCACTTCGATACCGCGCGCCGATGCCGGCAGCGCGGCCGCACCGACCGCGACGGCGAGCATCGTGGGCGCCCATTGAAACCGACGGCCGCGGCTTGCCAGTTGCTTGGTTCGCTTGGCTTCATGTGCGCTTTCGACCGATCCTTTCATTGCGTCCTCGCTATTGATCGGCCCGCAACGTATATCCTCGTTTGAGGTTGGTTTTCGTGGCCGCGTTGGCTTCTTAGCCGGGGCAGTATCGCTTGGCGCCCAGCGGTCAACAATCCACCGATCCGTAGTTTTGTCGACGTGATCACGGCTTGCGCGCCACGCGTCCCACGAAGGATAGGCCACCGGTGTAGAAGGGCCGTGGATCTCAAGCGTTTTGGATGAAGAGAAGACAGTACCGAGCCCTGAAGCGAACTCGCGAAGTGCGGACACGAACGGTGTTGCCTTCGCCGCGCGCTTGCGCGGCTGGCGGACGGCAACGCCGTTGTTTGTATATAGTGGTCGGAGCGATAGGATTCGAACCTACGACCCTCTGATCCCAAATCAGATGCGCTACCAGGCTGCGCTACGCTCCGACGAATCCAGGATTCTAGCCGTGTTGATGGCTCGCGGTCAATCACGGTGCCGCCTTTCTTCTCGTCGACGTTCGTTCCGCCTCGTTCGATTTCGCTATTTTGCTTTCTAGCCGTCTTGCTCCCGATGACCGATGGCGCGCCCCCGCGTCGCAAGCTAAAGGAGGAAACATGATGGATCTGATTCTCTGGCGCCACGCAGAGGCCGAGGACACCGCCGCCAGCGATGCCGCCCGGCAACTGACGGCACGCGGCCGCAAACAGGCGCAGACCGTGGCCAAATGGCTCAAGCCACGGCTCAGTCACGATGCCGTGATCCTCGCGAGCCCGGCCGCGCGCACTGTGCAAACGGTCGAAGCGCTGACCGATCAATACCGCACCGTCGATTCGATCGGCCCCGGCGCCACGCCGCAAGCCGTGCTCGACGCCGCGCAGTGGCCGAACGGCCTTGCTTCGATGGTCGTCATCGTCGGCCACCAGCCAACGCTGGGCCTCGTCGCCTCGCAGCTCCTCGCCGGCCAAAGCACCGAGTGGACGATCAAGAAAGGCGCGCTCTGGTGGCTCGCCAACCGCGATCGAAACGGATCGGGCCAGTGCGTCGTGCGAGCGGTCATTTCGCCCGATCTCGCTTAGCGGCAGCCCTGCTACCTGCCCGTCACAACGTGAAATGCGCGTGTCCGCCGCGCGACATGTCATCGCAACGACACGCGTTTGCCATGCAAACGTCATCGCCCGTTACTACATTGGCGAAGACCCAGCATTCCTTTCATAGTCATTAGGAACCAGGAACCCCTATGCGAGATCTGCCGACGCCGACCCTGCCCTTCGCTTCGATCCCGCTCGATTCGCGCCGCCGTCTGCCGCGCGAGAAAGAAACCGTCACGCAGGAACATCGTCTGCAAGTGGCTTGGGCACGCACCGACGAAGAGCTGCGCGAAGCGCAGCGCCTGCGCTTTCGCGTATTTGCCGAAGAAATGGGCGCCAGTGTCTCGGGCCCTGCCGGCCTCGATGTCGACGCGTTCGACGCCTATTGCGACCACCTGCTCGTGCGCGATCTCGACACGCTGCAAGTTGTCGGCACCTATCGCGTGCTGCCGCCGCACCAGGCCGCCCGCATCGGCCGCTTGTACGCCGAAGGCGAATTCGACCTGTCGCGCCTCGCTCACCTGCGCTCGAAGATGGTCGAAGTGGGCCGTTCGTGCGTGCATGCCGACTATCGCAGCGGCTCCGTCATCATGTCGCTCTGGGGCGGCCTCGGCACTTACATGATGCAGAACGGCTATGAGACGATGCTCGGCTGCGCGAGCGTGCCGATGGCCGATGGCGGCCACTTCGCCGCAAACCTCTATGAATCGTTGCGCGAGCAGTCGCTGACGAGCCCCGAATATCGGGCGTTCGCCCACACGCCGCTGCCCGTCGAAGAGTTACGCACGGGGGTACGCGTCGCCCCGCCGCCGCTCGTGAAAGGCTACCTGCGCCTCGGCGCGAAGATCTGCGGCGCACCGGCCTGGGATCCCGACTTCAACTGCGCCGATTTCCTGACGCTGTTCCGGTTGGCCGACATCAACGCGCGCTATGCGCGTCACTTCCTCGGCTAACGAGCCTCTCGACGAAACGTCGGATCGAAACGCGGCCGCCCTTTTCCCGCTTTCGATCAGCCACCAAGCGGCCCGCACTCGTTGCCTCGAGCGTCGACGAGCGCGGGCCGACTCTTTCTTCCCGGATGACCCATCCACCTACTGCTCAGTCATCCGCTCAGTCATCCGCTCAGTCATCCGTATAGATGACGCGATAGTGGATGCCGACCTTCTCCCATTCCGCCGCTTCCTGCGTCAGGCTGTAATCGGTCAGCGGATTGCCCGCCACCCATTCGTTCGGCAAACGCACCTCGTAACCGGAGTTGGAGCGCGCCACGCGGATGCCGGGCAGCCCCGCATCGGTGCGCCGCCGGCACAGTAGCGCCGCGAGGCGCAGGCAGAACAACAACGGCCATTCGACTTCGCGCGTTTGCGACAGTTTGCCGAGCTTGCCGGCATGGCCGAGCACGAGCGCCGCGACCCGTGCCTGGTCCGTGCGCGAGAAACCGGGCATGTCGGCGTTGCTCGCGATATAGGCCGAATGCTTGTGATACGCGCTGTGGGAAATCGACAAACCGATCTCGTGCAACGCGGCCGCCCAGCCGAGAAATACACGGCCTTCCTCCAGGCGCTCGCGATCGGCCTCGCCGAGCTGGTCGTAGAACCCGACGGCCAGTTCGCCGATACGTTCGGCTTGCGCGCGGTCGACGCCATAGCGGCGCATAAACCCTTCCACCGTCACAGCGCGCATGTCTTCATGCTGGGTTCGGCCAAGCAGGTCATACAGCACGCCAAGCCGCAAGGCGCCATCGGTCGTATCGACGTAATCGATGCCCAGCTCTTCGAACACGGCCAGCATGATCGACAAGCCGCCTGCCAGCACGGGCACGCGATCGGGCTTGAGCGCGACGAGCTTGAGCCGATTGACGTTCTCGGCCTTGATCAGCGCACGCTTGAGCCGCTCCAGGCCGCCACGCGAGATGCCATGCGTGATGCCGGCATCGTTGAAGCCGTTGGCTTCGACGAGTTCGGCCAACGCGCGCGCCGTGCCCGACGAGCCAATCGCCTGATCCCATCCGGCCTGCTTGTACTCGCGCGAGATGATCTGGATTTCGCGCTTGGCCGCGAGTTCGGCCTGGCGCATCGTGTATTCGTCGACATTGCCTGCCGGAAAGAACGCACGGCTGTGGCTCACGCAACCGATGTAAAGGCTCTCCATGACGAGCGGCGTGTAGTGCTGACCGATAATGAACTCGGTCGAGCCGCCACCGATATCGACGACGAGCCGCTTGCCCGATATCGCCGGCACCGAATGCGCCGCCCCCGCATAGATCAACCGCGCTTCTTCGCGGCCCGCGATGACCTCGATTGGAAAGCCGAGCGCGCTTTGCGCTTCGACCAGAAACTCCGGCGCGTTCTTGGCCACACGCAGCGTGTTCGTCGCCACGGCGCGCACGTGATCGGGGTGGAAATCGCGCAGCCGCTCGCCGAAGCGCTTGAGCGCATCCCACGCGCGAACCTGGGAAGCGCGATCGAGCATCTTGTCGGTCGACAACCCCGCGGCAAGCCGCACGGGCTCGCGCAGCGCATCGACCTGATAGATCTGCGCGCCGGCGGGCATTTCTTCGACGCGGCCGACAATGAGCCGAAAGCTGTTGGAGCCGAGATCGACCGACGCCAGAAGGTGCGGGGTATTAGGCATTAGGAAAGCGAGCTCCCGTTCGCACGCCGGCCGGCCCGGTACGATCGCCCGGTGGCCGCGCGGTGCTGTTCAAAAACGCCAATTTAAGCACATAGTGTTTCGCGTCGGCGCATTGCATCAATGCGTGGTCGCCCGCGAAACGTATCGCACGGCAGGCGCGCCAACAACCGTAACGTTACCAACGCCCAACCAACGCCCTGGCCATGCCCTACGACGAGCGCCAAATTCATCTCGAATGTCCGTAGAATGGGTAAAAAATGACAGTATGACTTTTCATCGCAATGACACCCAACCATGAGAATGTCCGAGCGTCCGTTTGTTTCTCCATCCGACCCTTCTCATTTGCTGCCGATGTCGCTGCGTTATCCCCTGCTCAATCGTGAGCTTGGCATTCTGGGCTTCAACGAGCGCGTGCTCGCCCAAGCCGCCGATCCCTCCGTGCCGCTGCTCGAACGGTTACGCTTTATTTGCATTACCAGCAGCAACCTCGACGAGTTCTTCGAAGTACGGATGGCCGGGCTGCAGGAGCAAATGCGCGACAACCCCGGCACGCTCGCTCCCGACGGGATGTCGCTGCAGCATGTCTACGATCTCGTCGCCGAGCGCGCGCACAAGCTGGTGCATCGACAGTACACGATGCTGCACGAAACGGTGCTGCCCGCGCTCGAGCAGGAAGGCATCTACTTTCACGGCGCCGAGACCTGGAGCGACGCGCAGACCGAATGGGCGCGGCGGTACTTCGTCGACGAATTGCTGCCGGTGCTCACGCCGATCGGCCTCGATCCCGCCCATCCGTTCCCACGCGTGCTCAACAAGAGCTTGAATTTCGTCGTCGAGCTGGAAGGCAAAGACGCGTTCGGTCGCCAGGCCGTCATGGGCATCGTGCAGGCGCCACGCGCATTGCCGCGGCTCGTGCATATGCCGCAGGAACTGTCGGGGTTCGCTTACGGATTCGTGCTCCTCAGCTCGTTCATGCAGCGTTTCGTGCATGAGTTGTTTCCCAACCTGACGATCCGCAGTTGCAATCAATTTCGCATCACGCGCAACAGCGAATTGTTCGTCGACGAAGACGAGATCACGAACCTGCGCGTGGCGCTCCAAGGCGAACTGCCCGCGCGCCATCTCGGCAATGCGGTGCGTCTCGAAGTATCGGCCGACACGCCGCCTCATCTCGTGCGCCGCCTGCTCGACGAAAGCGGTCTGTCGGAAAAAGACTGTTATCGCGTCGACGGCTCTGTCAATCTCGTGCGGCTCATGCAGTTGCCCGAACTCGTCGACCGTCCCGACCTGAAGTTCGTCCCGCACGTGCCTGCATCGCCCGCCTCGCTGACCAACGCCTCGAATCTGTTCGACACGCTCGATCAGGGCGACGTCCTGCTTCATCATCCGTACGAAAGCTTTCAGCCCGTCCTCGAGCTATTGCTGCAAGCGGCGCAAGACCCGAATGTCGTCGCCATCAAGCAGACGATCTACCGCACCGGCACCGATTCGCCGCTGATGGATGCACTCATGCAGGCGGCGCGCAACGGCAAGGAAGTGACGGTCGTCGTCGAGTTGCTCGCGCGCTTCGACGAAGAAACGAATATCAACTGGGCCTCGCAACTCGAGGCGGTCGGCGCGCATGTCGTCTATGGCGTGGTCGGCCACAAGTGCCACGCGAAGATGATGCTGATCGTGCGTCGTACGACGAACAATGGCCGCTCGACGCTCAAACGCTACGCGCATCTCGGCACCGGCAACTACCACCCGCGCACGGCCCGGCTCTATACCGACTTCGGTCTCATGACGGCCGATCAGCTCATTTGCGAAGATGTCCATCACGTGTTTCAGCAGTTGACCGGCATCGGTGGCGAGCTGAGGTTGCACGAGCTCTGGCAATCTCCGTTCACACTGCACCCGAAGCTCGTGGAGGCGATCCGCACGGAAGCCGATCACGCACGTGCCGGAAAAAAGGCGCGCATCGTGGCGAAGATGAACGCGCTGCTCGAGCCGACCGTCATCGCCGAACTCTATGAAGCCTCGCAGGCGGGCGTGAAGATCGATCTGATCGTCCGCGGCGTTTGCTCGCTACAGCCGGGTGTCGAAGGGCTATCGGAGAACATCACCGTGCGCTCGGTCGTCGGCCGGTTCCTCGAGCATCATCGGATCTTCTATTTCTTTGCCGATGGCGCGGAAAACGTCTACCTATCGAGCGCCGACTGGATGGACCGCAATTTCTTCCGCCGCGTCGAAGTCGCGTTCCCGGTCAAGGACCGCCGCCTGAAGCGACGCGTCATTGCCGAAGGGCTATCGGCCCTGCTCGGCGACAACCAATCGGCCTGGGTCATGCAAAGCGACGGACACTACCGGCGCAGCCGCCCCGGCAAGACCTCGCGCAACGCCCAAGCCGGTTTGCTGCTGAAGTTCGGTTGCTGAGGACCGTGACTGGCGCCGCCGCGCGCGGCGCGCACGTCGCCTGATGCGCAAGGTGTTGCCGTAGAACTCAAGCATGCGCCGGTTGCCGGCGCATCGTCCTTTGAGCGGGAAAGCGCACGCTGAACGTGCTGCCTCTGCCTTCCTCGCTCTTCACTTCGAGCGTCGCGTCGTGCCGTTGCAGCACGTGCTTGACGATGGCCAGCCCCAGACCTGTTCCGCCCGTGTCGCGCGAGCGACTGCGGTCGACGCGATAGAAGCGCTCGGTCAAGCGCGGGATGTCGGCCGATGGAATGCCGAACCCCGTATCGGTCACCGAAAACACCGCTTCATGGCCCACCTGTTTCCAGACGACGTCGATCGAACCGCCGTCGGGCGTGTAGCGAATGGCGTTCGTGACCAGATTGCCGAGCGCGCTCATGATTTCCGTCCCGGCGCCGCTCACGGTCAGGTCGTCATCGGCGGTGAACGTGATCCGATGACGCCCGCCCGAGAGCGTCGTGGCGTCGTCGCGCAAGTGCGCGACAGCGGCGCGCATGTCGATCGCGTGATCGCCGGGCGGCTTGGCGTCGCCTTCGAGCTTGGCCAACACGAGCAGATCGTCGACGATGTTGCGCATGCGCGAAGCCTGCTGATCCATCAGCTCCATGTAGCGTTCACGGTCGGCTTGCTCGAGCGGAAGCTCGCGCAACGTTTCGAGGAATCCCGAAAGCACCGTCAGCGGCGTCTTCAATTCATGCGAGACGTTCGCGACGAAGTCTCGCCGCATCGCGTCGGTGCGCTCGAGTTCGGTGATGTCGGTCGACAGCACGAGCTTGCGATTTTCCCCGTAAGGGAACACTTGCACGGACAGCACGTTCTGGCGCTTCTCGCCCGTGCCGCGCATGACCAGCATTTGCTCGTAGTGTTGCGAATTCAGATAGCGCACGAAGTCGGGATGACGCACGAGATGCGTGATGTGCTGGCGCAGGTCGCGCTTTGCGTCGAGCCCGAAATGCTGCTCGGCGATCGCGTTGCACCATTCGATCTGGTCGTGATCGTCGAGCATCGCCACACCGTTCGGTGACGCCTGAATCGCCTGAATGAATCGCGAATGCTGCTGCTCGACCTGTCTCACCTGCGCGTGCCAGCGCTTGGCAAGCTTATGCAGCCGATAGTAGATCTCGCCCCAGACGCCGGGCGCGCTCGGCACTTCGCCATAGACGGGCGCATCGAGCAGGCGCCACAGGCGTTCCGTGTGATAGGTCGAGAACAGGATCTGCGCAACGAGCGCCAGAGCGGCGAAGATCAAAGCCGTCCGCACGCTGGCGATGGCCGCGATTGCCGCGCAGACGAGCGCGAGCAACAGCAGCGATACGATCGAACGCGCCCAAATAATATTCATGGTCTGCCGGGTGGATCGGATGAAAGGCGCGCCGCAGCTTCCCCGCGCGGCCGCGCCCTGCGCAAGCGCTACGCGCTCTTGGCGAGGCGATAGCCGCTGCCGCGTACCGTTTCGATCATAGCATCGCAGCCGGCCGGCTTGAGCGCGGCGCGAAGACGCTTGATATGGACATCGACCGTACGCTCTTCGACGAACACGTGATCGCCCCACACCTGGTCGAGCAACTGCGTGCGGCTATGCACGCGCTCCGGGTGCGTCATGAAGAAGTGCAGGAGCCGGAATTCCGTGGGCCCGAGATCGAGCTTGATCTCGTTGCCCGACGCATGCGCCGCGACACGATGCGTGGCCGGATCGAGCTTGAGCCCGTTGATGGCCACGACGTCCTCGGTCAATTGCGGCGCACGACGACGCAGCACGGCCTTGATGCGCGCCATCAACTCCTTCGGGGAAAACGGCTTCGTGACATAGTCGTCGGCGCCGATCTCCAGGCCGAGCACCTTGTCCTGCTCGTCGCCGCGCGCCGTCAGCATGATGATCGGGATGTGCTTCGTCCGCTCGTTGTTGCGCAAATCGCGTGCGAACGCGATGCCCGACTTGCCCGGCAGCATCCAGTCGAGCAAGACGAGATCGGGCAGCACGTCGCTGATCAACGCCTGAGCCTGCTCCGCGTTGTAAGCGCGAATGGGGCAATGGCCCGCATGCTGCAGGTTGACGGAAATCAGCTCGGAAATGGCGGGCTCATCTTCGATGATGAGAATGCTGCTCGGCATCGTCACCTCTTGATACGTATGAACGATTAACTGAGGGCTTCGCGTTCGAGGGCGTCGCGCGATTTGTGCCGCACGTCGGTCCCCTTCACGATGTAAATGATGAACTCGGCGATGTTCTTTGCGTGATCGCCGATGCGCTCGATCGCTTTGGCGATGAACAGGAATTCGAGCCCAGCCGAAATCGTGCGCGGGTCTTCCATCATGTACGTGACGAGCTTGCGCACGAAAGCGCGGAATTCCTCGTCGATCGCCTTGTCGTCGCGCACGATCTGCGCGGCCGCAACCGTGTCCAGACGCGCGAACGCATCGAGCGCGCGACGCAGGATGGACACCGCCATCTCGCCCGAGACCTTGATCTCCGCGATGTTCACCGTGCGCGACGCGCCGTCTTCCATCAACCGCTTGACGCGCTTGGCAATCTTTTCGGCCTCGTCGCCGGCGCGCTCGAGATTGGTGATCGTCTTCGAGATCGCGAGCAAGAGCCGCAGGTCTCGCGCGGCCGGCTGGCGACGCGCGATGACATTGCTGCACTCTTCGTCGATCTCCACTTCCATTGTGTTGACCGTTTCCTCCGCCGCGATGACCTGATCGGCGACGGCCGCATCGAACTCGTTCAGCGCCTGCATCGCGCGCGTGATCTGCGCTTCGACGAGGCCCCCCATTTCCAACACCTTCGACGAGACCAGGTTGAGATCCGCGTCGAATTGACTCGACAGATGCTTGTCCGACATCGCTGCCTCCTATTTGGTCAGCCGAAGCGGCCGGTGATGTAATCCTCGGTTTCCTTGCGGACCGGCTTGATGAAGATCTTTTCGGTATCGCCGAACTCGATCAGTTCGCCCAGATACATGTATCCGGTGTAATCGGAGCAACGTGCGGCCTGCTGCATGTTGTGCGTCACGATCACGACGGTGTAATCGCTCTTGAGTTCGGCGATCAGTTCTTCGACGCGCCCCGTCGAAATCGGATCGAGCGCCGAACAGGGTTCGTCGAGCAACAGGACCTCGGGACGAATCGCAATGCCGCGCGCGATACACAGCCGCTGCTGCTGACCGCCCGACAGGCCGTAGCCGCTTTGACCGAGCTTATCTTTGACTTCCGACCACAACGCCGCTTTCGTCAGCGCCCACTCGACGCGATCGTCCATCTCCGAGCGCGACAGCGACTCGAACATCTTCACGCCGAACGCGATGTTGTCGTAGATCGACATCGGGAACGGCGTCGGCTTTTGAAACACCATGCCCACGCGCGCGCGCAGCAGCGAAATATCGCGATTCGACGTCAGCAGGTTTTCGCCATCCATCATGATCGCGCCTTCGGCGCGCTGCTCGGGATAGAGCGCAAACATCTTGTTGAACGTACGCAGCAGCGTCGACTTGCCGCAGCCCGAGGGACCGATGAACGCCGTCACCTTGCCTTCGGGAATGGACATGTTGATGTTCTTGAGCGCGTGATACTTGCCGTAGAAGAAGTTCAGATTCTTCACTTCGATCTTGGGCGTAACGGGCGCATGCGACGGCCCGCCCGTCGCCGGCTCGTGACCGGCGGGCGCAGCGGGACGCTCGATTTGGGAAAGGTGACTCTCAGCCATATTCATTAGGCGCTCCGTCGCTTTATTTCTTGTCGAACACCGCACGCGCCAGGATGTTCAGTCCAAGCACGCCGAGCGTAATCAGGAACACACCGGCCCACGCAAGCGATTGCCACTGCGCGAACGGGCTCATTGCAAATTTGAAGATCGTCACGGGCAGATTCGCCAGCGGCTGATTCATGTCGACCGAGAAGAACTGGTTCGACAACGCCGTGAACAGCAGCGGCGCCGTCTCGCCGGCGATCCGTGCCACAGCCAACAGCACACCCGTCGTCACGCCCGCCATGGACGCCTTCAACGTGATCGACAGCACCATTTTCCACTTCGGCACGCCGAGCGCAAACGCCGCCTCGCGCAGCGCGTTCGGCACGAGGTTCAACATGTTCTCGGTCGTGCGAATCACGATCGGAATCTGCAGTAGCGCCAGCGAGATCATGCCGGCCCAGCCTGAAAAATGGCCCATCTTCGCCACGACGACCGCATAGACGAACAAGCCCACGACAATCGACGGCGCCGACAGCAGAATGTCGTTGATAAAGCGCGTCGTGCTGGCGAGCCATCCCTTCTTGCCGTATTCGGCCAGATAGACGCCGGCGAGCACACCGATCGGCGTACCCAGCAACGTGGCTGCGCCCACCAGCATCAGCGTGCCGACGATCGCGTTCGCCAGCCCGCCGCCATCGCTGTTGGGGGGCGGCGTCGATTGCGTGAAGAGCGCCAGCGACAGACCGCCGACGCCCAGGCTCAGCGTCGTATAGAGAATCCAGACGAGCCAGAGCAGACCGAACGCCATCGCGGCCAGCGACAGCGAGAGCGCGATCGCATTGATCGTACGGCGGCGACGCTGCAGGCGATCGCGCGTCGCAGCGAAAATCTCGGGGCTCGCGGAGCCCGGAATGTGCGTCGACGGGCCGCTCATTTTGCCCCCTCTGCTTTCTCGAGACGCAGCAGCATCAGCTTGGAAATCGCCAGCACGACGAAAGTGATGACGAACAGGATCAGGCCAAGCTCCATCAGCGCGGACGTGTGCAGGCCCGCGCCGGCCTCGGCGAACTCGTTCGCAAGCGCCGAGGTGATGCTGTTGCCCGGCGAAAACAGCGAAACGTTATCGAGCAGGTTCGTGTTGCCGATCACGAACGTGACGGCCATGGTCTCACCGAGCGCGCGGCCGAAACCGAGCATGATGCCGCCGATCACCCCGCTCTTGGTGAACGGCAGGACGATCTTCCACATGACTTCCCACGTCGTGCAGCCGATACCGTAGGCCGATTCCTTCAGCAGCACGGGCGTGACTTCAAACACGTCGCGCATGACCGAAGCGATATACGGAATGATCATGATCGCGAGAATGACGCCAGCGCAGAGAATGCCGATGCCGATCGGCGGCCCTTTGAACAGCGCGCCGACGATCGGCATCGAGCCGAGCACGGCGCCGAGCGGTGCCTCGAAATACGTCGCGAAGATCGGCGAAAAAACGAGCAGACCCCACATGCCGTAGACGATCGACGGGATGGCTGCGAGCAGTTCGATGGCGATGCCGAGCGGCCTGCGCAGCCACACCGGCGAGAGTTCGGTCAGGAACAACGCAATGCCGAAGCTGACAGGCACCGCGATGACGAGTGCGATGATCGAAGTAGCGATCGTGCCATAGATGGGCACGAGGGCGCCGTATACGTCGCTGGGAGGATCCCAATCGGACGTCCACAAAAAGCGAAAACCGAACTTTTCGATCGTCGGCATCGAGTCGACGATCAGCGACACGATGATGCCGCCGAGCAGCACCAGCGTCACGATGGCGGCCAAGCGGGCCAGGTTGCCAAAGATGAGATCGCCGAGTCGGCTCGGCGCGCGTTGCGCATGTTCGGCTGGAGCGATCGACATGAGTCGAGTATCGGACATGTGAACCCGTATGCGATTGCCGCGCCCGGGATGGCCGCGGCCGATGGCGATGCCCGGCAAAGCGCGTACGCCTTGCCGGGCCTTTCCTTCGTACTACCTGTTTGCGCTTACTGAGCGACAGCCTTGCCCGAAGCGTCTTTCACGTTCGCCTTCCATTGCTTCTCGATTTCAGCCGTGACCGAAGCCGGCAGCGGGATGTAGTCGAGCGAGTTCACCGCATCGGAGCCGTTCTTGAAGCCCCAACCGAAGAACTTCAGCGTTTCCGCACCTTCCGCGGCCTTCGCTTGCGTCTTGTGCACGAGCACGAACGTCGCACCGACGATCGGCCATGCTTGCGCGCCCGGCTCGTCCGTCAGGATCTGGTAGAACGTCTTGTTCCACTCGGCGCCCTTGGCAGCGGCGGCGAACGTGGCCGTATCCGGCGTAACGACCTTGCCGTCGTGGTTCACCATCTTCGTGTAAACCATGTGGTTCTGCTTTACATAGGCCCACTCGACATAGCCGATCGCGCCCGGCAGACGCTGGATGAACGCGGCGACGCCGTCGTTACCCTTGCCGCCCGTGCCCGTCGGCCAGCTGACCGTCGTGCCTTCGCCGACCTTGCTCTTCCACTCCGGGCTCACCTTCGACAGGTAGTCCGACCAAATGAAGGTCGTGCCCGAACCGTCGGCGCGGCGCACCACGGCAATGGCCGTATCCGGCAGCTTGACGCCCGGGTTCAGCTTGGCGATCGCCGGGTCGTTCCACTTCGTGATCTTGTTCAGATAGATGTCGGCCAGCACCGGGCCCGACAACGTCAGCTCACCGGCCTTGACGCCCGGCACGTTGACGGCCGGCACCACACCGCCGACAACCGTCGGGAACTGGAACAGGCCCTGCTTTTCGAGTTCGTCATCCTTGAGCGGCATGTCCGAACCGGCGAAATCAACGGTCTTCGCTTCGATCTGCTTGATACCGCCGGCCGAACCGATGCCTTGATAGTTGACCTTACCGCCACCCGATTTGACATACGAATCGGCCCACTTCGTGTAAAGCGGTGCGGCAAACGTGCTGCCCGCGCCGGTGATGTCGGCGGCTTGCGCGGAAACGGCGAAAAGCACGCCGGCAAGGCCAGCGAACGCGGTCTGCATCAATTTCATGGAATTAACCCCCAGTGGTGTGGTCGTGTGGAATCGCGACACCGCGAAGATTAGGGCGAAACTGTGACAGTAATATGACGGACGATGAAGCCCGCATGACAGGTTCCTTACTTGATGAAAGGAAAATCATGCCGTTGGCGCAAGATAGGATGAAATTAGGGGAAGATGTGGGCATCTCACTCTGACGCAGGTCACAAGCATAGAAGAAAAATGCCGCCCCGGCAGCGCCTCGGCGGCATTTTTGTCCGAATCGATCAACTCGTTGCCTGTTCGGCGACACGCGCGATGTTTTGGGCGTGACGAACGGCCGCGTCGCGCTCGCTCGCCTCGACCATCACACGCAGCACGGGCTCCGTGCCCGACGCGCGGATCAGCACACGGCCGGTGCCGTCGAGCGAGCGTTCCGCGTCCGCCACCGCCTGCTTGATCGCGTCGCTCTGCTTCCAATCGGCGCCCGGGCGCATCCGCACATTGATCAGCTGTTGCGGAAACAACGTGACGCCCTCGAGCAACTCACCGAGTGTGCGACCACTGCGCTTGATCGCGGCAAGCACGAGCAACGCCGAAATGATGCCGTCGCCCGTGGAGTGCCGATCGAGCGACAGAATATGCCCCGAGCCCTCGGCACCGAGCTGCCAGCCGCGCTCGCGCAGTTGCTCGAGCACGTATCGGTCGCCTACGGCTGCCCGCACGAAGGGCACGCCTTCGCGAGCGAGCGCCACCTCGACGGCCATGTTCGTCATCAACGTGCCGACCGCTCCGGACACGCGGCCGTCGGTGGCCAAGCGGTCCTTGACGAGCACGTAGAGCAATTCGTCGCCATTAAAGAGCCGGCCCGTCGCGTCGACGACCTGCAGGCGATCGGCATCGCCGTCGAGCGCGATGCCGAGATCGGCGCGATTGGCGCGCACGGCACGGATCAGGGCATCGGGCGCCGTCGCGCCAACGCCGTCGTTGATGTTGAACCCGTTAGGCGCGACACCGATCGGCACGACGTCGGCGCCGAGCTCGTGAAAGACATGCGGCGCGATGTCATAAGCGGCCCCATGGGCGCAATCGACGACGAGCTTGAGCCCATGCAGGTCGAACGCCGCCGGGAACGTGCTTTTGCAAAATTCGATGTAGCGCCCGGCCGCATCGTCGAGCCGTCGCGCCTTGCCGAGCTGCTCCGAACTCGCGCAGGCGAGCGGCTGCTCCAGTTGTTCTTCGATCCGCAATTCGACTTCGTCGGGCAGCTTGTTCCCGTCTGCGCTGAAGAACTTGATGCCGTTGTCGTAGTACGGGTTGTGCGACGCGCTGATCACGACGCCGGCCGCAAGCCGCAGCGCGCGCGTCAAATAAGCCACGCCAGGCGTCGGCATCGGCCCGGCCAGCATCACGTCGACGCCTGCCGCGGAGAAGCCCGATTCAAGTGCGGCCTCGAGCATGTAGCCCGACACGCGCGTGTCTTTGCCGATCAGCACCGTCGGCCGCGACCCGGCTTTCGCCCATCGGTCGGCCTGAGCCAGCACCTTTCCCGCCGCATAGCCGAGCCGCAACACGAAATCGGGTGTGATCGGCGCGTCGCCCACTTTCCCCCGAACGCCGTCTGTACCGAAATAACGCCGTGCCATCGTCTGATTCCTTTGCTCTCGAGTGATTGAATTGATGAATCGTTATTGTTTATAACCGCCGCTTGGCCTCGGCACCGCTCGCTGCCGCGCGCTGCCGATCGAACCGATCAACGGGCAGCCAGTTCCGCTTCGCGAACGGCAGCCCATACCTTGAGCGCATCGACCGTTTCGGCGACATCATGGACGCGCACGATCGCCGCGCCCCGCTCCACCGCGCACACCGCCGCCGCGACGCTGGCCGCTACGCGTTCGGCCGGCGTCTTGCGCCCGGTGACGGCCCCGAGCATCGACTTGCGCGAAATCCCGGCCAGAATGGGAAACGGCGCTTCGCCCGCGCGGGGCTGCGGCGCCGTCTCGGACAATCGCGCCAGCAAAGCGTAATTGTGCTCGCGCGTCGCCTTGCCGAAACCGAAGCCGGGATCAACGCTGATCCGCGCGCGCGCGATGCCGGCCTGCGTCAACACCTCGACACGTTCTTGCAGGAACGCACGCACCTCGGCGACGACATCGGCATAGTCAATCTCACCGCGCTGCATCGTCTGCGGCTCTCCGAGCATATGCATGACGCAAAGGCCGCAGTTCGTGTCGCGCACCGCGTCGAGCGCGCCGAGGCGACGAAACCCCCAGATATCGTTGATGAGGTCGGCGCCCGCGGCAAGCGTAGCCCTCATCACTTCGGGCTTGTAGGTGTCGATCGACAGCGGCACGCCGGTGCCGACAAGCGCCTCGACGACGGGCACCACGCGCGCGAGTTCTTCCTCGAGCGGCACCGGCGGCGCGCCGGGCCGCGTCGATTCGCCGCCTATGTCGATGATGTCGACGCCTTGCGCGATCATCTGCTCGGCCTGACGCAGCGCATCGTCGCGGGCGACGAAGCGTCCGCCGTCGGAGAACGAGTCCGGCGTCACATTGAGGATGCCCATCACGAGCGGGCGCTCGAACGTCAACGTGAAGCGTCCGCACACGAGCGGTTCGGGCGTTGCGGTAAGGGGATAACGGGGAGTCAAAGCGACAAAACCGGAAGGACCAAAAAAACGGGTCGGTGCCGTTCCGGCACCGACCCGTCGTCTGTTGCGTCAGCGCGTCACGCCGTCGCGGCTGCGCTGCCCGGCCGCACCTCGGCGCCCGCGCTGCCGCTGCCGCCCGACGCGTCCGTAGACGCCACGCTCTTGGGCGAGCGTGGCGGACGGCCCGCCATGATGTCGTTGATCTGATCGGCGTCGATCGTTTCCCACTCCATCAAAGCCGACGTCATGGCTTCGACCTTCTCACGGTTCTCTTCGAGCAGACGGCGCGCCAGACCGTACTGCTCATCGAGCAAGCGACGAATCTCTGCGTCGACCTTCTGCTGCGTGGCCTCCGAGATGGTTCGCGTGAAGCCTCGCCCGAACGGCGACGCTTCGTTCTCGTCGTCGACATAGACCATCGGCCCCAGTGCATCGGTCATACCGAAGCGGGCGACCATTGCACGCGCCGTTTGCGTCGCCTTATTGAAGTCGTCCGACGCACCCGTGCTGATGAGGTTCAGGAACAGCTCCTCGGCCACGCGGCCGCCGAACAAAATGGCGAGGCGATCGAGCAGGTAGTCCTTCGAGTAGGTTTCGTTGTCGTGCTCCGGCAACTGCCAGGTCACGCCGAGCGCACGGCCGCGCGGAATAATCGTGACCTTGTGAACCGGATCGGCCTTCGGCAGCAGCTTCGCCACCACGGCGTGCCCTGCTTCGTGATAGGCCGTGGCGCGCTTGGCGTCTTCGCGGATGACGGCCGACTTGCGCTCCGGCCCCATGAAGATCTTGTCCTTCGCGTCCTCGAAGTCCTGCATCTCGACGATGCGCTTGCCGCGCCGCGCGGCGAACAGCGCTGCCTCGTTGACGAGGTTCGCAAGATCGGCGCCCGAGAAGCCCGGCGTGCCGCGCGCGATGACGGATGCATCGACGTCGTTCGCGATCGGCACCTTGCGCAGATGGACCTTCAGAATCTGCTCGCGACCACGAATATCGGGCAGCCCAACATAAACCTGGCGGTCGAAGCGGCCCGGGCGCAGCAGCGCCTTGTCGAGCACGTCGGACCGGTTTGTCGCCGCGATCACGATGACGCCGGAGTTCGCTTCGAAGCCGTCCATCTCGACGAGCATCTGGTTCAGCGTCTGCTCGCGCTCGTCGTTGCCGCCGCCCATGCCTGCGCCGCGGTGACGGCCGACCGCATCGATTTCGTCGATGAACACGATGCACGGCGCGTGCTTCTTGGCCTGCTCGAACATATCGCGCACGCGCGCAGCGCCGACGCCGACGAACATTTCGACGAAGTCCGAACCCGAAATGCTGAAGAACGGCACCTTCGCTTCACCCGCAATCGCACGGGCGAGCAGCGTCTTACCGGTACCCGGAGGCCCGACGAGCAGCACGCCGCGCGGGATGCGACCGCCCAGCTTCTGGAATTTTTGCGGATCGCGCAGGAAGTCGACGAGTTCGGAGACTTCCTCCTTGGCCTCGTCGCAACCGGCGACGTCAGTGAAATTGATCGCGTTGTTGTTCTCGTCGATGAGGCGCGCGCGCGATTTGCCAAACGAGAAGGCGCCGCCTTTGCCGCCCCCCTGCATCTGCCTCATCATGTAGAACCAGAATCCGATGATCAGGATCGTCGGCCCCAGATAGTAGAGCGCAGAGACGAGCGCATTCGGCTCGTCCTCGGCCTTGCCGCTGACCTGGACGCCGTATTTCATCAGATCGCCGACCATCCAGATGTCGCCCGGCGAAACGATCTGGTACTTTTGACCGTCGGCGGGAGTGACCGTCAGATTACGGTTCTGGACGATCACGCTCTTGATCTTGCCGTTCTTGGCGTCGTCCATGAACTGCGAGTACGAGACGCCTTCCTGGACGCGGGGCTTGTCGAACTGCTTGAACACCGTAAACAGCACCAGTGCGATGACCAGCCACACTGCTGCCTTCGAAAACATATTGTTGTTCAAAGCCCACTCCTTCCTCATAGACGGGCGCCTACATTTACCTTGCGGCGCCACAAAAGCATTCTAATCCAGTCGGCTAGCCCCTGCCATAACGTTTCGCTACCGTGAAAATAGCGCTTTTCGTTATGCCGGCGCGGCTTTCGCCGCGATGACAAGGGGAATCAGCCGCCTTCCGGGCGCAATCAGCCCGGCCGCTTCAGAACCTTGCCCAAAATGAACGTTTCGGCCGACTTGTCGCGCGACGCCTTGGGCTTGCGTGCGGCGACAGTTTTGAACTGGCGCTTGAACTTCTCGACAATCTGGCTGTAGCCGCTTCCGTGAAAGCATTTGACGAGCAGCGCGCCCTCAGGCTTCAAATGCGCCTGTGAGAATTCGAGCGCGAGATCGCAAATATGTTCGATGCGCGCGGCATCGGCCACCGCCACCCCGGACAGATTGGGCGCCATATCGGAAATAACAAGGTCCACGCGCCGATCGCCGACCACTTCTTCGAGTTGCGCCAGCACTTCGTCCTCGCGGAAGTCGCCCTGAATGAAATGGACGTCCGCGATCGGTTCCATCGGAAGAATATCGAGCGCAATAATAGTGCCGTCGATCCCGCCCTCGCGCCCCGCATGGCGGCCCGCGCCCTGCGCGAGCCTGTTGCGCGCGTACTGGCTCCAGCTGCCCGGCGCCGAGCCGAGATCGACGATGACCTGCCCGGGGCGGATCAGCTTGTCCTGCTCGTCGATTTCCTTGAGCTTGTAGGCGGCCCGCGCGCGATAGCCCTCGCGCTGCGCGAGCTTCACGTAAGGGTCATTGATGTGATCGTGCAACCACGATTGATTGAAGCGATTTTTTGCCATCGAAAGGTCATCTATTACTGCATGGCGCCGCAGTTTTACTGCGTCGAGCCGCACTTTTGGCGGATAATACGCGTTTTGCCGGCGCGCCGTCCGGTCCCGCCGGCCGCAGGTTCGGCCGGCCGGATCGTCCACGCAATCAATGCGTGACCGCCCCTATTTTAGTCGAGTCGTGTACCGCCCTATGCCAGCCCTCAAAGTCTCCCCCGCCCAACGCGCCGATCTGCGCTCCCAAGCCCACGCGCTCAACCCGGTCGTGCTGATCGGAGCCGAAGGGTTGACCGATGCCGTGCTGGCCGAAATCAAAGTCCACCTGGCGGCCCATGAGCTGATCAAGATCCGCGTGTTCGGCGACGACCGCGATGCCCGCGTCTCGATTTACGACGAAATTTGCGACACGTTGAACGCCGCGCCGATTCAGCATATCGGCAAGCTGCTCGTCATCTGGAAGCCCGAAGCGGCGCCCGTCAGCAAGCCGGCTGGCAGAACCGCCGCCAGGACGAGCGGAAAGCCGACCGGCAGGCCGGGCGCCAAATCGACCGACAAATCGGCCGGCAGAACCACCGGTGCCCGCGGCAGGGCGGGACTGCCCACGGCCCGTGAAGCGGCGGACGACTCCGGCAAGCGCGGCGCTGCGCCGCGCGTCGTGAAAGTCGTCAAACAATCGCAAGCGAAAACCGTCCGCAGGCCGAAGCCCGAAAAGGTGCTCGTGCGCGGCAACGAGCGCGTCACCGCCGGAGGCACCGTCAAGCGCGCGAAAAAGCGCCAGACGAGCGCCAAGCGTCAGCATCAAGCGGTGAAGTGACCCTGGTAAAGCGACCCTGGTGAAGCGACGCGGCAACGTGACCCGGTAGAACGAACCCCACGTCACCGTGTCCCGCCAGCAGGCGGCACCGGCGCTGCTTCCGGGCGAAATGCACGGAATCAGGCCGCGCGGTTCGCCGGTTCGGCGCCGCGATCCGACAGCCCGGCCGGCAGCATCCAGACCAGCGCAATACCCAGTAAGGTCTCGGCGAGATAAAACAGGCTCGCAATGCCGTGCAGCACGCCGAAACGAACGGCGTACGGCGAATTCGCGAGATCGAGCCCTGCGTCGCGAGCCGTGGTGCGCAACGCATCCATAAACGGCTGCAGGCCGAAGTACCCGATCAGCACGCACAGCAGCATGCCTGCCACGATCCAGCGCAACCGGCGGTAGCCCGACGCGCCACGCCGCACGAGCACGTTGCCGAGCGCGAGCGACAATACGCCGCACGTTACACCGACGAACGCTTCGATCCGAAAGAGTCGCGCCGCGACATCGCCCGCGACGGCGCGCTCGAGCATCGCAAAGAGCGTCGGCGCCACCAGATAGCCGATTGTCAGCGCACTGCCGACCCAGATCAGCACCAGCAGCCGAAAGACGCGATGAGGAGCGGAGGACACGACCGTTGCCTCGATCCGATCAAACGTAGCGGACCGAGATGATCTCGTACTCGCGCACGCCGCTCGGAGCTTGCACCGCGGCCACGTCGCCTTCGAACTTGCCGATCAGCGCGCGGGCGATCGGCGAGCTGACCGAAATCAGACCGTGGTCGATATCGGCTTCGTCGTCACCGACGATTTGATAAGTGACTTTATCGCCCGAATCGAGGTCTTCGAGGTCGACCGTGGCTGCAAACACGATGCGCCCCTCCGCGTCGAGCGCTTGCGGATCGATGACCTGTGCAGCAGCCAACTTCGATTCGATCTCGGCGATACGCCCTTCGATGAAGCCCTGTTTTTCCTTCGCGGCATCGTATTCGGCGTTTTCGGACAAATCGCCTTGCGCGCGCGCTTCGGCGATCGAATTGATGACGGATGGACGCTCGACCGATTTCAAACGCTGCAGCTCGTCGCGAAGTTGATCAGCGCCTCGCTTCGTCAAGGGAATCGTGCTCATAGACAGACCAGTAAACAAAAAACGGCAATAAAAAAGCACCGCGGTTAAGTGCATCCCACCGGATACGACAACTTCGGCGGGACGCCGCTTAACCGCGGCAGTGTGGGGCGTGATGCGACCCCAGCTTGAGTGGAGTAATCGAAGGGTTAGTTTAGGCGACCATGTAGGCCTTGTAAATCATAGACTTCCAGGTTCTTCAGGTAGCGCAGACCTTCGACCGCGGCGCGAGCGCCCGACATCGTCGTGTAGTACGTGACCTTGTTCGCCTGTGCGCTCATCCGGATCGAGCGCGAATCGGCGATCGCCGCGCGCGTCTCGTCCACGGTCGTGAACACGAGCGCGATCTCGCCGTTCTTGATCATGTCGACGATGTGCGGACGGCCGTCCTTGACCTTGTTGACGACCTTCACGGGCACGCCGGCCGCCGCGATCGCCGCCGCCGTACCCTTCGTTGCGACGATCGGATAGCCCAGCTCGTGCAGCATGGCGGCGACTTCGACGGCCTTCGGCTTGTCGGCATCCATCACGGTCAACAACACGGTGCCTGATTCGGGCAGGCGCGAGCCGGCCGCCAGCTGCGACTTGAACAGCGCTTCGCCGAACGTTTGACCCACGCCCATGACTTCACCGGTCGAGCGCATCTCGGGCCCGAGCACGGGGTCGACGGACGGGAACTTGACGAACGGGAACACGGCTTCCTTCACGCTGAAGTACGGTGGCTCCACTTCCTTCGTCACGTTTTGCTGTGCGAGCGTCTGGCCGACCATCGCGCGCGCCGCGATCTTCGCAAGCGGCAGCCCCGTCGCCTTCGACACGTACGGCACCGTACGCGACGCACGCGGGTTCACCTCGAGGACGTAGATGATGTCTTCAACCTTGCCGCTCGCATCGCGCACCTGCTGAATCGCGAACTGCACGTTCATCAGACCCACGACGTTGAGGGCCTTGGCCATGGCAGCCGTCTGCCGCTTGAGCTCGGCCACGGTCGTCTTCGACAGCGAATACGGCGGCAGCGAGCAGGCCGAATCGCCCGAATGGACGCCCGCCTGCTCGATGTGCTCCATCACGCCGCCGATGAAGACAGCGGTGCCGTCGGAAATGCAGTCGACGTCGCATTCGATCGCATCGTTGAGGAAGCGATCGAGCAGCACCGGCGAATCGTTCGAAACCTTCACGGCTTCGCGCATATAGCGCTCGAGGTCGCGCGGCTCATGCACGATTTCCATCGCGCGGCCGCCCAGCACGTACGACGGACGCACGACGAGCGGGTACCCGATTTCGTCGGCAAGCGCCAGCGCTTCGCTTTCCGCGCGCGCCGTACGGTTCGGCGGCTGACGCAGACCGAGTTCTTGCAGCAGCTTCTGGAAACGCTCGCGATCCTCGGCCGCATCGATCATGTCGGGCGACGTGCCGATGATGGGCACCCCGTTCGCTTCGAGATCGAGCGCCAGCTTCAGCGGCGTTTGGCCACCGTACTGCACGATCACGCCGAGCGGCTTTTCCTTGTCGACGATTTCGAGCACGTCTTCGAGCGTCAGCGGCTCGAAGTAGAGCCGATCGGACGTGTCGTAATCGGTCGATACAGTCTCGGGATTGCAGTTGACCATGATCGTTTCATAGCCATCCTCGCGCATCGCCAGCGCCGCATGCACGCAGCAGTAGTCGAACTCGATGCCCTGCCCGATCCGGTTCGGACCGCCGCCGAGCACCATGATCTTCTTGTTCGAGGTGGGCTGCGCTTCGCACTCTTCCTCGTAGGTCGAATACATGTAGGCCGTTTTCGTCGCGAACTCGGCCGCGCATGTATCGACGCGCTTGTAGACGGGGCGCACGTTCAGTTCGATGCGGCGGCGGCGCACATCGGCCGCGTTCGCCTTCACCAGCTTTGCGAGGCGCCGGTCCGAAAAACCGCTGCGCTTCAGATAGAGCAGTTCGTCCTTCGACAGGCTTTCGAGCGTGCGGCCGGCCAGCGCCTTTTCCGTCTGCACGATCTCTTCGATCTGCGCGAGGAACCATGGGTCGATCGACGTTTCCTCGAATACTTCGTCGAGCGTCATGCCGAGGCGGAACGCATCGCCCACGTACCAAATGCGCTCGGGGCCCGGCTCGCCGATCTCGCGCACGACTTCATCGCGGTCGAGCGTCTTTTCGTCGAGACCATCGACGCCGACTTCCAAACCGCGCAGCGCCTTTTGAAACGACTCCTTGAACGTACGGCCGATCGCCATCACTTCGCCGACCGACTTCATCTGCGTCGTCAGGCGCGAATCGGCCTCGCGGAATTTTTCGAACGCGAAACGCGGGATCTTGGTCACGACGTAGTCGATCGTCGGCTCGAACGAGGCCGGCGTTTGTCCGCCCGTGATTTCGTTCCTGAGTTCGTCGAGCGTGTAGCCGACGGCGAGCTTGGCCGCCACCTTCGCAATCGGGAAGCCCGTCGCCTTCGAGGCCAGCGCCGACGAGCGCGAGACGCGCGGATTCATTTCGATGACGATGACGCGGCCGTCCTTCGGATTGATCGCGAACTGCACGTTCGAGCCGCCCGTATCGACGCCGATCTCGCGCAACACCGCGAGCGAGGCGTTACGCAGCAGCTGATATTCCTTGTCGGTCAGCGTTTGCGCAGGGGCCACGGTGATCGAATCGCCCGTATGGATACCCATCGGGTCGAGGTTTTCGATCGAGCAGACGATGATGCAGTTGTCGGCGCGGTCGCGCACGACTTCCATCTCGTATTCCTTCCAACCGAGCAGCGATTCCTCGATCAGCAACTCGCGCGTGGGCGAAAGATCGAGCCCGCGACGGCAGATTTCTTCGAACTCCTGCCGGTTGTAGGCAATGCCGCCGCCCGAACCGCCGAGCGTGAACGACGGGCGGATGACGACCGGATAACCGGCGCCGCCCGTCTGCATCGTGATTTCGGCGTGAACCTTGAACGCCTCTTCCATCGAATGCGCGGTGCCCGATTTCGCCGAACCGAGCCCGATCTTCGTCATCGCGTCCTTGAACTTTTGACGATCTTCGGCCTTGTCGATCGCCTCGGGCGAAGCGCCGATCAACTCGACGCCGTACTTGGTCAGCACGCCGTGATGATGCAGATCGAGCGCACAGTTCAGCGCCGTCTGCCCGCCCATCGTCGGCAGGATCGCGTCGGGGCGCTCCTTGTCGATGATGCGTTCGACGACTTCCCACGTGATCGGCTCGATGTAGGTGACGTCGGCCGTGTTCGGGTCCGTCATGATCGTCGCCGGGTTGCTGTTGACGAGGATGACCTTGTAGCCCTCTTCACGCAGCGCCTTGCAAGCCTGGGCGCCCGAATAATCGAACTCGCAGGCCTGGCCGATGATGATCGGCCCCGCGCCGATGATGAGAATGCTCTTGATGTCTGTCCGCTTGGGCATAACGCTCTCGCTAATGTCTTTCTGATGTATTCGATGGGGCGGCGGCGCAGCCCTGAAGCGCGCCGCGGCGCGGATTCAAGCGGCGGCGCTGCCGCGCTTGGCGTCCATCAACGCAGTGAAGCGGTCGAACAGGTAGCCGATGTCGTGCGGCCCCGGCGACGCTTCCGGGTGACCCTGGAAGCAGAAGGCCGGCTTGTCCGTCAGCTCGAAGCCTTGCAGCGTGCCGTCGAACAACGAGACGTGCGTCACGCGCGCATTGGCGGGCAACGTGTTCGCATCGACCGCGAACCCGTGGTTCTGCGACGTAATGACGACACGGCCGTCAGCGAGATCCTTCACCGGGTGATTCGCGCCATGGTGGCCCGTTTTCATCTTGACGGTCTTGGCGCCGACAGCCAGACCCATGATCTGATGGCCGAGGCAGATACCGAACGTCGGCACGCCGCGCTCGATGAACTCCCGGGTGGCGGCGATCGCGTAATCGCAGGGTTCCGGGTCGCCCGGGCCGTTCGACAGGAACACGCCGTCCGGATTGAGGGCCAGCGCATCGGCCGCACCGGCCTGCGCCGGCAACACGGTGACCTGGCAGCCGCGCTCGGCGAGCATGCGCAAGATGTTGTACTTGACGCCGTAGTCGAACGCGACGACGCGGTATTTCGGCGCGCGCTGCGCGCCGAAGCCCGAGCCCAGGCGCCATTCGGTTTGCGTCCACTCGTAGGGCTTGGCCGTGCTGACGACCTTCGCGAGGTCCATGCCGGCCAAACCGGGGAACGAGCGCGCCAGCTCGACGGCTTTCGCCTCATCGGTGCTGCCCGCGAGAATGCAGCCGTTTTGCGCGCCCTTGTCGCGCAGGATGCGTGTCAGGCGGCGCGTATCGATGCCGGCGATCGCCACAACGCCTTCGGCTTGCAGGTACTCGCCAAGCGAGCGCTCCATGCGGAAGTTCGAAGCACGCGCGGGCAGGTCGCGCACGATCAGGCCGGCGGCATGCACCTTCGTGGATTCGACGTCTTCGGCGTTGACGCCGACGTTACCAATGTGCGGATAGGTGAGCGTCACGATCTGGCGCGCGTAGCTCGGGTCGGTCAGGATCTCTTGATAACCGGTGATCGCGGTATTGAACACGACTTCGCCGATGGTATGCCCGGCCGCGCCGATGGCATAGCCGCGAAAGATCGTGCCGTCGGCGAGTGCGAGCAGTGCGGGAGGAAATGACGGCAACACGGGAAGCTCCTTCAGGAACACCGCGCGCCGACCTGTTGATCCGGCCATGCGAACTATCGCGACGTTCGTCGCACGCACATCGCACGCACAACCGCTGAACGATCGGGGCGACATGACACAAGCTCGCACGCTGCTGCGTCGGACGATCGGTGCTGGAGACGGGGTTCCGGGGACCGGACGGGCTCGGCGGCACAGTTCGCTACGGCGGCGCGTGGCGGATGAACGGGATGAGTGAGGTAGGCGCTAGGGTGCGGGTTGGATAGTGCAAACTTTCAAATTATAGCTGGAAACGCCCCTTCCCCACAATCCGAAATTGTCCCTGCCGCGTGCGCACGACGCTCGGATACGCCGACAACGACGATCCTACACCCGTCGCGAATCACTCGGAACCGCTATGCCATTTCGGTGGCAGGAAGGGACGAGACAGGGGCGAGACGGCGCAGAAGCAAGCAAAGAGCGGCCGCGAACGAAAACGCCGCCAACAGGCGGCGGCGTTGAAAACAAGGGAGGTGATTCGGAGCGTCCACCGCACCCTGCCCCCGCAGAGCGCGGCCCACCTCCCCAAAGGCGGCTCAGAAGCTGCTTATTCCTGCTTGGTTTTGCCATGCCCCCGCGTCGAGGCCTTCTCGCTGCTCGACGCAACGTTGACCCTCTTTGCAGCGGACTTCGACGATCCGACGCTCGACCGCGCCGGCTTCGCCGCCGCTTTTGTCTTGCGAGCCGCAGTCTTGACGACCGTCGTCCGACCGTGATTCTTAACATGCTTGTCGGAACGGTATTTCGGCTTGACACCCGCCGCGTTGGAGTCGATCTTTTCGGCGTGCGTGCCCGGCGGCACCGCCGTTGCGATTTTCCGCGGACCCGGCTCGCTCGGCATCGCACGCCCCACCGGCACATGCAGCACGATGACCTGCCCCGGCATCGCCAGCGTTCGGTGCGTCTTGTTCCATGTGTGCAGTTGGCCGACCGACACGCCGTAGCGCAGCGCGATCGCCGCCATCGTCTGCTTGCGCCGCACGCGTATCAACATCTTGCGCGTATCGGGGACGTCGGGCTCCATGGCAAGCACGGCGCTTTCGGCGACATCGGCGCTGATATCTTCGTCATCGTCGTCACCGCGCGGGACGACGAGCGTCGAACCGGGCTTGAGCCGCATGCCGGCCGGGATCTTGTTGACCGACATCAGCGTTTCGGCGTCCATACCGATCTTTTCGGCAAGCGCCTGCGGACGGGTACGCTTGGTCACCGTATACGTGGTCCAGGACGACAGCTGCCCGTTGTACGCCTTCAGATTGTGCTCGAACGCGCTGGCGTTATCGAATGGCAGCAGGATCTGCGGCTGCGTCGCGCCGAGAATCACCGGCTTCTTGAACGAGGGATTGAGCGCGCGGAATTCGTCCGTCGTCATGTTGGCGAGCTTCGCGGCCACATCGACGTCGATGTCGTGCGAGGTCGTCACCGTCACGAAGTACGGGTGATTCGGGATCGACGGCAACGTGAGCCCGTAAGCCTGCGGATTCATCACGATGTTCTTGACGGCCTGCAGCTTCGGCACATAGTTGCGCGTCTCGCCCGGCATGCGCAGGCTTTCGTAGTCGGTCGGCAGGCCTGCCGCCTGGTTGCGTGCGATCGCGCGCTGCACGTTGCCCTCGCCCCAGTTGTAGGCCGCCAGCGCGAGATACCAATCGCCGAACATATCGTGCAGACGCGAGAGATAGTCGAGCGCGGCGCCCGTCGACGCAAGGACGTCGCGGCGCTCGTCCTGCCACATGTTCTGCTTCAGGTTGTAGGTACGCCCGGTGCCGGGAACGAACTGCCACATACCGGCGGCTTTCGCGACCGACAAAGCCTGCGGGTTGTAGGCTGATTCGATGAACGGCAGCAACGCCAGCTCGGTCGGCATGTGGCGCGATTCGAGTTCTTCGACGATGTAATAAAGGTACTTCTCCGAGCGCGTCGTCATGCGCTGAACGTAATCGGGACGCTGCGCATACCAATTGGCCTGCATGTCGACCAGATCATTGTTCAGATCGGGAATCTGAAACCCGCGACGGATGCGGCTCCAAAGATCGGCATCGGCGCTCGTCAATTGATCGACCGAGCTCTTATCGACGTCGATAGTCTCTTTGGCGGCGGTCGTGCGGACGGTATCGGTGGCGGAATTCGGATTGGAAGCGTCGGAAGGGGGGGCCGTCGGTCCCTGGCTTGCGCACGCGGCAAGCGTCAAAACCAATAGCGCGCTGAAGATAAATCGCATGAACGTCTCTGCTTCCAAAGCTGGAAATTGCAGGCGATAGTACGAAAGCGAATCGTCCGCGTCAACTGGAATAGAGGGGAAAAAACCAGTCAAATCCAAGACTTGCCGCATTTTCTCCATCTTTCAGGCGAAATTTGCGTCGCGTGCAATCACCTGCAAACACAAGCTGGGCCAGCGAAAAGACCTCGAAACCGCCGCTTTCTCCCCCCGGAGGGCGCCGGCCTGCGACGTCGGCGGGAAACGCCCCGGACCGCTTCGAAGCGAGCCCCTATATTTTGAGAAGAACGTCCGGTTGCGACCGATCGGCGCGTCGCGGTCCGCGCAAGCGTCGCCGGGGCGCCATCTCTAACGAAAGCGATTCTTCCATTCGCGCATCAATGTGAAAGCAGCCAGGCGGTCGGGCACCGTTTCGTGCAATTGTTCGGCAAGCGTGTCGCGAACCGCGGGATCGTCGGCACGCAGGAACGGATTGACCGCGCGCTCGTGAGCGATCGTCGTCGGCAGCGTCGGGACGCTGCGCTCGCGCAGTGCGCTCGCTTCGTCGCGCCAGGCTTGCAGCCGTTCGTTGTCGGGATCGCAGGCCAGCGCAAACCGGATATTCGACAGCGTATATTCGTGCGCGCAATGGACGCGGGTTTCGCCCGGTAGCGCGGCCAGTGCGTCGAGCGAAGCGAGCATTTGGGCAGGCGTGCCTTCAAACAACCGCCCGCAACCGCATGCGAACAAAGTGTCGCCACAAAAAACGTGCGGCGGCGTAGCCCCTGCCCCCGCTTCGAAATAGGCAATGTGGCCGCGCGTGTGACCGGGCACGTCGAGCACTTCCAAATCGAGATGCGGCGCGGACAACCGGACGCGGTCGCCGCCGGAGAGCGCGTGCGTGACGACGGGAATGGCTTCCGCGGCGGGGCCGTAGACGGGAATAGGGGTATCGCCTATGAGGTCGGCGACCCCGCCGACGTGGTCGGCATGGTGGTGCGTGAGTAAAATAGCGCTCAGTCGCCACCCCCGCTCAGCAAGATACGCCCCGACAGGGGCCGCTTCGCCCGGGTCGACGGCGACCGCATCACGCCCGTCCGATACGAGCCAGATGTAATTGTCCGCAAACGCCGGCACCGGCACGTATTCGAGCGTATTCATAGGCGACGCACTCACGACGATGTCTAACTCAACAATTATAGACTGGCCCACCTGGACCGAATCGCCGGCCGGGCGTTACGTGCTGGATTGGGAACAAGCGCAGCTCGACAGCGTCGTGTCGAATATATTCGGCTACCACGCGCTGCAGCTTGGCCTGCCGCGACTCGACGCCCTGCGCGAGAACCGCATGCCGTGCCGCGCGCTCGTGCTCGATGCCGCGAGCGGCGCCAGCGCGCCCTACACGTGCCCGCCGGGCTCGCCGGACTCGCCGCAGCCGTTTGCGCCGGGGCTGGGGCTCGCCGGGGCTCAGGCGCCCTACGCGCCCGCCGGGCGCACGACGCTTTGGTGCGATCTGCTCGATCTGCCGTTTGAGGCGCAGAGCGTGGATCTGCTCGTGATGCCTCATACGCTGGAATTCACGCGCGATCCTCACCGACTCCTGCGGGAAGCCGAGCGCGTGCTCGTGCCCGAAGGTCAACTCGTCATTCTGGGCTTCAATTCGTTGAGCCTGTGGGGCGCGCGTCAGGCGTTCGGCAAGATGACGGGACGCCCGTTCGTGCCGGCCGCACACGACCTGATCGCATTCACGCGAATCAAGGATTGGATCAAATTGCTCGGATTCGAACTTGAACGCGGGCGCTTCGGCTGCTATCGTCCGCCCCTCGCTCGCGAAAACTGGCTCGAGCGGTTCGCTTTCATGGAGGCGGCCGGCGATCGCTGGTGGGCGATTTTTGGCGCGGCCTATATGGTCACCGCGGTCAAACGCGTACGCGGTATGCGGCTCGTCGGCCGGATCAAGGCGAAGAAGCCCGTGCTGGCACCCGGCCTTGCGCCGGCGGCGACGCACCAAACACCTAACCCGAGAGTATGAAGTGACGCCCGAATTCATCGAAATCTTTACCGACGGCGCTTGCAAAGGCAATCCAGGCCCTGGCGGATGGGGCGCCCTGCTTCGCTACGGCACGCAGGAAAAGGAGCTGTTCGGCGGCGAGGCGAACACGACCAACAACCGCATGGAACTGATGGCCGTCATCGGTGCGCTCGAAGCGTTGAAGCGGCCCTGCAAGGCGACCGTTCACACCGATTCGCAGTATGTCCAAAAGGGCATCAGCGAGTGGATTCATGGCTGGAAGAAGAAGAATTGGATGACCGCGGCGAAAACGCCCGTGAAAAACGCCGATCTTTGGAAGCGTCTGGACGAACTGGCGGCCCTGCATCAAATCGAATGGCGCTGGGTGAAGGGTCACGCGGGCCATCCGGAAAACGAGCGCGCCGACGCGCTCGCGAACCGCGGCGTCAGCGCACTCGCCGAAGGCTGACCTGTCTCTCTTGCCGCGCGCCTTCGCTGCGCGCGCGGTTAGTCGCACCGTATTGCACTTGCTCACGCACGAGACCAACCCATCTATGCGTCAAATCGTTCTCGATACCGAAACCACCGGCCTTAACGCGCGCACGGGCGATCGCATCATCGAAATCGGTGGCGTCGAACTCATCAATCGCCGGCTCACAGGCAACAATCTGCACTTCTACGTCAACCCCGAACGGGACAGCGACCCGGGCGCGCTGGCTGTGCATGGATTGACGACGGAGTTTTTGAGCGACAAGCCGAAGTTCGCCGAAATCGTCGATGAATTGCGCGACTACTTGCGCGACGCCGAACTGATCATTCATAACGCGCCGTTCGATCTCGGCTTCATGGAGGCCGAATTTGCGCTGCTCGGGTTGCCGCCGTTCAGCCAGCACTATGGCGGCGTGATCGACACGCTCGTGCAGGCGAAGGCGATGTTCCCCGGCAAGCGCAATTCGCTCGATGCGCTCTGCGACCGCTTCGGCATCAGCAACGCGCATCGGACGTTGCACGGCGCACTGCTCGACTCGGAATTGCTGGCCGAGGTGTATCTGGCGATGACGCGTGGGCAGGAAAGCCTCGTCATCGACATGCTCGGCGAATCGCCGACGCACCACGCTCAGACCGCTACGCGCAAGACGATGTCGTTCGAGGGATTGGCGTTGCCGGTGCTGGCCGCCGACGCGGGCGAATTGCAGGCACACGAGGCTGTGCTTGATGATCTCGACAAAGCAATCAAAGGCACGAGCATCTGGCGCCAGGAGCCCGCCCCCGAAACGGCTGCCGATACCGCTAGCGCGCAGGCTGCATAAAAATTGCTTTACGAACGCGCGAGCGTCTGACATAATTCGAGGCTCTTCGGGTGGTTAGCTCAGCGGTAGAGCACTGCCTTCACACGGCAGGGGTCACTGGTTCGATCCCAGTACTACCCACCAGATTCATGGGTACGTTGGAAGCCCGAAGAACAAAGGCCCTCTGGCGAAAGCCGAGGGCCTTTTTCATTTCTGCGCGCACACTTTGTGCTGTGCGGCATTTCGAGTCGCGCCGAATCCCGCACGAGTCCTACGGTCTCCCCCAACACTTCAGTCATACGCTCATTACGCGACGCGCTCGATATCTCGTTGAATTTTAATGATTTTCCGTGCAACATTCAGAAATGACTTTTTTCACGGAAAAAATATGGATGAACCTCAGATCACGCCCCTGTCCGGTAACGCGAGCCGCCAGTACATCGACGCCTGCGCCGCATTCCGTGCGCTCGGGCAGGCCCGCAAGGATGCGGAGGCCGTGCGCGGCGTCATGTATTGGCGGGAACAAAACGGCACCGAATATCTGATCCGCCAAACGGGCAGGAACAAGCAAACCAGTCTTGGGCGGCGATCCGAAGAGACCGAAGCAATCCACCAGAATTTCGTGCAGAGGAAGGTCATAGCCGAAGCCAGACTGAACAAACTCGAAATCACAGTCGCCGAGCATGAACGGATGAATCGCGCGCTGCGCGTCGGCCGCGCCCCCCGCATGTTGACCCGAATTCTCAATGGCCTGGAAACATGGGGCCTCGCCGAGTATTTCCGTGTAATTGGCACCCATGCGCTGTATGCCTACGAGGCGGAAGCCGGGGTACGTTTCGATGAACCGGATGCGATGGCGACGAAGGACGTTGACCTCCTATGGGACACAAGGAAGCGCTTGCAATTCGTGGCTCAAATGAACGTGCTGGACTCGACGTTGCTCGGTCTATTGCAGAAGATCGATCCGACCTTTCAGCTATCGGAAGAAGATCGCTTCACAGCCGTTAACGCGGACGCTTTTCAGATCGACATTATCCGCCGCGAAGCCAAAGAGGGGGACGATCACCCTCTGCCCCTTACTGAAGGCCGAGGAGAAGAGTTCTTCGCGGTACAGGCATTACGTGCAGGCCGCTTGTTGAGTGCAAAGCCCTTCTCCACCATCATTGTGGACGACCTGGGGCATATGGCGCGTATGACGACCGTCGCGCCGATGGACTTTGTCGTATTCAAAGAATGGATGTCAGCCCAGGAGAGTCGCGAGATGATCAAGCGCCGACGTGATGCTTTGCAAGCCGCGCTTGTGCGCCAACTCGTGACTGAATTCTTACCTCAATGGAAGACGCCGGACCCGCGGCCTGTTGACGCCGTAGAGACAGCCAAGGGTGATGCGAAACAGACGCCTACCCCAGGGCGCGACACATAAGCTATCCCTTCGCCGGCGAAGAGGCAATGAAGGCGTGGCTCAGAGACTTAGCGTCGACAACTACATGGCGAGGCAGGAACTTCTCGATAGTGCGATTTCGGTCGTTGCATCCTCCAGGTGATCGACATCAGCAGAGCGCGGAGGCTTGCCGTCGGGCAACATCTAGCCGGCTGCCCTTGCCCTGCGCCGGACCGCCGCCTGCCACAAACTGCAGGCGCGGCCCGGATGGCGCCACGCAGGTGGCACAGCAAACCTACCAGCGTCAACGCCGGCGCGAATCTATCGCGCCATTCGTAGGATCCACCCCTTTTGCACTCACTCCGCCAGCCCGTTTGCTCCCGGCTCGGCCGCACCCAGCTCCGCGCCCGTCTCGGGATCATGCGTACGATCCGACTTCAACCGTCGCTTCATCTCGTCGAGCGTCGTGCGTTCCTTCTCGCTCAACTGCACCGCCGCCGAGCCGTCGCCGCCATCGACCGGAATCGGCGGATCGTCGACGAGTTCCAAGCCACGCCCTTCGTTCCAGGGCCCGCGCTCAGGCGGCGCACCATGCGACATCTTGTAGTACGCATCGGCGTACTCGGGCACAGGCGCAAGCTTGCCCGGCGGGAAATTCGCCGTAATCGAATACAGCGCCTTCTCGAACGACTTCTGGTGCGACACTTCGCGCGTCATCAAAAAGCCCAGCGCTTCTCGCACGCCAGGGTCATCCGACACATTGATGAGCCGCTCGTAGATGATCTTGGCCCGCGCTTCGGCCGCGATGTTCGAGCGCAAGTCCGCCGTCGGCTCGCCAATCGTGTCGATATAAGCCGCAGTCCATGGCACGCCCGCCGAATTCGTCAGCGGTGCGCCAGCGCCGAATAGCACCTGCGTCACATGGCTGTCGTTACCGGCCCCGTTCAATTTGCGGTACAGCTCCGCTTGCGCATCGACCGCTTCCGCCAACTCCCCCTTCGCGCCGCGATTGAGCATCGCGACGATCGAGCCGATGATCTCCAGGTGGCTCAACTCCTCGGTCGCGATGTCGAACAACATGTCCTTGCGCCCCGGATCCTCCTCAGTGATCGCCTGCGTGAAGTAACGCATCGCCGCCGCCAATTCGCCCTGCGGCCCGCCGAACTGCTCCAGCAACAAATTCGCCAATCCCGGATCGGTGCTGCCAACGCGAACCGTGTACTGCAACCGCTTGTTATGCACGAACATGGGACCCCCTTTGCGTGGTCGTGGATGAAGGCATTGCCGTCCCGGCTTCGTGCGCAACGACCGTTCCAGTCCCCCCTCGCTTGCCGCCATCCCACGCAGTCTGTCCTTGACTTACTATCTTTAGATATATATCTTTAGATACACATTCACCGTTCCACCTGCTCAAGGGGGCTCACATGCGTCACCGTCTTCATGACTTCCATCGCGATTCCGACTTTCACGAGTCGCACCACGAACATGGCCATGCGCACACTGCTCAGCACGACAGCGCGCATGACTTCGGGCATTGGTACGGGCGTTGCCGTGACGCCTCCGCGCGCCACGACTTCTTTCACGGTCACGAGCGAAACCATCGCGCGCGTCACGGAGAACCCTCGTTTCTTCACGAGCTATGGCATGCGATCGGCCGTCACCGGCATCGTCACGGTAGCGGCGGTCCCTTCTGGGGCGGCCATGGCGACCGGGGATTCGGCGACGACGACAGCTTCACGCGCGGCCGCAAGTTCAGCGGCGACGATCTGCAACTCATGTTGCTCGCGCTGATTGCCGAGGCGCCGCGACACGGCTATGAGCTCATCAAGGCGCTCGAGACGCGTTCGAACGGGTTCTATGCGCCAAGTCCCGGGATGGTCTATCCTGCGCTGACCTTTCTCGAAGAACTCGGCTTCGTTACCGTTCAGCAAGAAGGGAACCGCAAGCGCTACGAAATTGCGGAGGCCGGCCGCGCGCATCTCGCCGCCAATCGGGATCAGGTCGACATGATTCTCGCCAAGCTCAGCTACGTCGCGCACAAGATGGAGTCGATGCGGCGTGCGTATGCGGCCGATGCGGAGGCCGATGACGAGTCAGGCGCGTTCGGTCGCCAGGCAGGCAGTTGGCATCCGAGGCTGCGCCAGGCGCGCTATGCGCTAAAGCTCGCGCTACTCAGGCGGATCGATGCCGATGAAACGGAGCAACAGCGCGTTGCCGATATTTTGCTGCGCGCCGCCGCCGAAATCGAAGCCAAGCCGGCAGCAGGTCCGGCGCCGCAGGGCGCGCCAGCGTAATCAGGAAGGAACCACAGCAGGGACGAACGACCGCGCGAGCCGTAACGGGAGGGACTTCGCGCGCGTCAAGCAAGACGACGGCTCACTGCCGGCTGCCTTTCGGAGATTCCGCTCCCGGCAGCACCCTACACGTACAAGGATTCGAATAACTATGTATGCAATGCCCTTGGCGCGCGAGCGGCGTCTGATATGGCTGCTCGCGCTCGTGCAGTTCACGCTCATCATGGATTTCATGGTCATGATGCCGCTCGGCCCGCAGATCATGAGCGCTTTTCAGATCTCGCCCGCGAAATTTGCAACGGCCGTCTCGGCTTATTCGTGGTGCTCCGGGCTGTCCGCGCTGCTTGCTGCCACCTACATCGATCGCTTCGACCGTCGCAAGCTGCTGCTCGCGGCCTATCTGATGTTCGCACTCTCGAACGTCGCATGCGCGTGCGCCACAAGCTATCCGCTGTTGCTCGCCAGCCGCGCCTTCGCCGGCGTCACGGGCGGCGTGCTCGGCGCCGGCGTGATGGCGATCGTCGCCGACGTTGTGCCCGTCGCGCGGCGCGGTACGGCCAGCGGCATCATCATGACCGGTTTCTCGATGGCCGCCATCGCAGGTGTGCCGGCAGGCGTTCTGCTCGGCGCGCACTTCCATTGGTCAGCGCCATTCTGGTTGCTGGCGGCGCTCACCGTGACGATCGCGCTCGCCACCTCGCGCATCGTGCCCTCGCTCGGCGAGCATCTGGCCCAGCGCGCGCCGTCGCTCGCACAAACGCTGCCCGCCCTCGTGCACCTCGTGACGTTTCCCCGTCATGCGCGCGCGCTCGCACTGACGTTTTTGATCATGCTCGCGCATATGCTCGTGATCCCGTTCATTTCGCCGATGCTCGTGGCCAATCACGGCGTCAGACCAGATCAGATTTCCCTGCTCTATATGGCAGGTGGCGCGGCAACGCTGTTTACGTCGCGCGCGGTCGGCAGGCTCGCCGACCGGACCGGGCATCGCCGCATATTCCGCCTCTTCGGCGCGTTGGCACTGGGGCCCGTGCTCGCCGTCACCCACTTGCCCAACCTGCCGTTCTGGATCATGGTCCCCGGCTTCGCGCTGTTCATGATCATTTCGTCGGCACGCATCGTTCCCCTGCAGGCGATCTTGTCGACCGTGCCCGACAGCAGGCATCGCGGCGCCTTCCTCAGCGCAAACGGCGCCGTGCAGGCGCTCGGCACGGGCTGCGGCGCGTGGCTCGGCGGGCTCATGTTGTCCACGGACGCCGCGGGACACATCCTCGGCTACGGCCTGAACGGCTGGGTGTCCGTGGCGCTGGCGTCGCTCGCGCTCGTATGGGTCGGATGGGTGAGCAGCGCCGGCGCGCAACGCACGGATGCAAGCGCGCCCGCACCGCAAGCGGTTACGCCGGATCTGGCTGGCGAGGCGTGAGCGTCGCGAGACGAGCGGGCCCGCAGCGCTCGGTGTCCGCTCGCAATGAGCGTCGATTTGAGAGCCGGTTCGGGCGCTGCGCCGTCGCAGCGCCCGGTCTTCGTTCATGCGCTGCGACGACCGCCTTCGGCACTCGCTTCGCCCGACGGTGATGCGACGCGCGCCAGCACCGATTTCAGCGCTTCGCCCGTATGGCTTTCGCGCACGCGCGCCAGCGTCTCGGGGTCGGCCGCCGCGACGATCGTGCCGCCGCCCGCCCCGCCTTCAGGGCCCAGATCGATGATCCAATCGGCTTCGGCAATCACGTCGAGGTCGTGCTCGATGACGATGACGCTGTGCCCCCCATCCACGAGCCGATGCAGCACGCGGATCAGCCGCGCAACGTCGGCCATATGCAGGCCCACCGTCGGTTCGTCAAGCACATAGAACGTGTGCGGCGGTTTCTGCCCGCGTCGCGTCACGTCATCGCGCACCTTTGCCAGCTCCGTCACGAGTTTGATCCGCTGTGCCTCGCCACCCGACAGCGTCGGCGACGGCTGGCCCAACGTCAGATACCCGAGGCCGACGTCCTTCATCAGCTGCAGAGGATGCGCAATGCCCGTCATCGAGGAGAAGAACTCGACAGCTTCGTCGATCTCCATCGTAAGCACGTCGCCGATATTCTTGCCGCGCCACGTCACCGCCAGCGTCTCGGGGTTGAAGCGCTGTCCATGACAAACGTCACAAGGCACTTTCACATCGGGCAGGAAACTCATGCCGATCGTGCGCACGCCCTGCCCTTCGCAGGCCGGGCAGCGACCGTCGCCCGTATTGAACGAGAAACGCGAAGGAGCGTATCCGCGCGCTCGCGCTTCGAGCGTTTCGGCAAACAGCTTGCGGATCGTATCCCACACGCCGATGTAGGTCGCCGGACACGAACGCGGCGTCTTGCCGATCGGCGTCTGGTCGACTTCGAGCACACGATCGATCGCTTCGAAGCCGGTAATCGACGTGCAGCCTTGCCAGCGATGCGTAACGTTCAACGGCGCGCGCGTCGTGCTCGCGTTCGTACGGCGGCTCGGCTGCGCGCGCGCAGGACGCTCGCCGTCTTGCGCAGCGCGGCGCGCACGCCGCGTCGCAGGCGAGGACAACACCGAACGACCGACCGCATCGAGCAGGTTCGTCATCAGCACGTCGCGCGCGAGCGTCGATTTGCCGGACCCCGATACGCCCGTCACCGCGACGAGCCGCGCGAGCGGAATGCGCGCCGTCACATCGCGCAGGTTGTGCAGCGAAGCTCCATGCACCGTCAGCCATTGCTCGGGCACGGCGGCCTTGGGCTGCGCCACCACGGCTCGGCGCGGCTGCAGCGGATGGACGATCGGCTTGGCCAGGAACTGTCCCGTCAGCGAATCGGCGTGTCGTGCGAGATCGTCGACGCCGCCCTCGGCAACAAGGCGGCCGCCGCGTTTGCCTGCGCCGGGACCGATGTCGATGATGTGATCGGCACGACGTATCGTGTCTTCGTCATGTTCGACGACGACCAGCGTATTGCCCTTGTCGCCGAGCTGATGCAGCGCGTCGAGCAGGATCCGGTTGTCTCGCGGGTGAAGACCGATCGTCGGTTCGTCGAGCACGTAGCACACACCCTGCAGGTTGCTGCCGAGTTGCGCCGCGAGACGTATCCGCTGCGCCTCGCCGCCCGACAAGCTCGGCGCCGCGCGATCGAGGCTCAGATAGCCGAGGCCGACTTCTTCGAGGAATCGCAGCCGGCCCGCGATTTCGCTGACGACGTCGCGCGCGATCTGCGCGTCGCGGCCGCCCAGTTCGATCGTATCGATCCATGTGCGCGTATCGGACACGGTCCAGCGGCCCACATCGACGATCGAACGTCCGTCGAACTGCACCGCTCGCGCCGATTCGTTCAAACGCGTGCCGCTACAGTCAGGGCATGGCGTATCGCCGACGCCTTCGATTTCCTGCTCTTCGGACGGCAACGTCTGCTCGCGGCCGCGTCCGTCGTCGCCACCCAGGACGGTGTCGTCGTACGCCGCGCGCTGTTCGCGCGTCAATGCGAGCCCCGTGCCGACGCAACTCGTACACCAGCCATGTTTGCTGTTGTACGAGAACATCCGCGGATCCAACTCCGGGTAGCTCGTGCCGCAGACGGGGCACGCGCGCTTGACCGACAGCACCTCGATTTCGCCGATGCCTGCGGTCGATCGTTTCGATGAGATCGCATCGGCCAATCCGTCGAGCGGCGCGAGCAGATGCACGACGCCCTTGCCCAGTTCGAGCGCCGCATCCAGCGCGCGGCGCAGCTCGGCCTCGTGGTCGGCCGAGACGACGAGATCGGCGACCGGCAGCTCGATCGTATGTTCGCGAAAGCGCTCGAGCTTCGGCCAGGGATCGACGGGCAGGAACTCGCCGTCCACGCGCAAATGCGTATGGCCGCGCGCCTTCGCCCACTTCGCCAGATCGGTATAGACGCCCTTGCGGTTGACGACGAGCGGCGCGAACAAGCCCACATGCTCGCCCGCATAGTTGCGCAGCAAGTGCGCCGCGATCGATTCCGCGCTCTGCGGCATGACGGGCGTGCCGTCGTGAATACAGTGCTGAATCCCCAGCTTCACATAAAGCAGCCGCAGGAAATGCCATACCTCGGAGGTCGTCGCGACGGTACTCTTGCGCCCGCCGCGCGAGAGACGTTGCTCGATCGCGACCGTCGGCGGAATGCCGTAGACGGCATCCACTTCGGGCCGCCCTGCCGGCTGCACGATCGAGCGCGCATAAGCATTGAGCGATTCGAGGTAGCGGCGCTGCCCTTCGTGAAACAGGATGTCGAAGGCGAGCGTCGACTTGCCCGAGCCCGACACGCCGGTGACGACGTTGAATTTGCCGTGAGGGATATCGACGTTCAGGCTCTTGAGGTTGTGCTCGCGCGCGTTGACGATACGCACGACGTCGTCGCCCTCGACCGCCCGGCGCGAGCGCGCCGCGGCCAACGCCGATTGCAGCGGCACCCCGCCGTCCGACGCCGTCCCGACCTTCGCACCGAGCGTGTCGTCGTATTGCTTCAGCGCGCGGCCCGTGTGCGAAGCCGGGCACGCTTTGATGTCCTCTGGCGTGCCGGCGGCCACGACGAGCCCGCCTTCGTCGCCGCCTTCGGGGCCCAGATCGACGATCCAATCGGCCGCGCGAATCACGTCGAGATTGTGCTCGATGACGACCAACGAATGGCCGCGCGCGAGCAGCTTGCCGAACGCGCGCATGAGCTTGGCGATGTCGTCGAAATGCAGGCCCGTCGTCGGTTCGTCGAACATGAAGAGGCGCCCGCCCGGCGCGGCCGCGTCGCCGGCCTTGCCGCTCGTCTCCGCCAGAAAACCCGCCAGCTTCAGTCGTTGTGCTTCGCCGCCCGAGAGCGTCGGGACCGGCTGGCCGAGCTTCACGTATTCGAGGCCCACATCGACGATCGGCTGCAAGACGCGCAAGACATCGGCGTCATCGGCGAACAGGCCGACAGCCTCGCTGACCGTGAGCTCGAGCACATCGGCGATCGATAGCGCGCGCGCTGGGGTGCCGCGTTCGATCGTCACCTCCAGGACCTCTGCACGATAGCGGCGGCCATCGCAATCGGGGCAACGCAGATAAACGTCGGAGAGGAACTGCATCTCCACGTGCTCGAAGCCCGAGCCGCCGCAGGTCGGGCACCGGCCATCGCCCGAGTTGAAGCTGAAGGTGCCGGCCGAGTAGCCGCGTTGCAACGCAAGCGGCGCTTTCGCGAACAGTTTGCGGATTTCGTCGAACGCGCCGACGTAGCTCGCGGGATTGGAACGCGCGGTCTTGCCGATCGGCGATTGATCGACAAACACGGCGTCGGCGATCAATTCGGTACCGAGCAAAGCGCGGTGGACGCCCGGCGTTTCGGTGGGGCGTCCGAGGTGGCGCGCGAGTGCCGGGAAGAGCACGTCCTGAATCAGCGTCGACTTGCCCGAGCCCGAGACGCCCGTCACGCAGACGAGACGTGCCAATGGAATCTCGACCGTCACGTCGCGCAGGTTGTGTTCGTTTGCGCCTTCGAGCACGAGCCGCGGCGTCTTCGCATCGACGGTGCGCCGCGCCCAATGCGTCGCATCGGCCACGCGCAGACGCGCCCCGAGGTACTGTCCCGTCAGCGTCTGCGCCGAGCGGATGTCGGCCGGCGTGCCGTCGTAGACGATGGAGCCGCCCCGCTCGCCGGGCCCCGGTCCCATATCGATGAGCCGGTCGGCCGCGAGCATGACGGACGGATCGTGCTCGACGACGACGAGCGTATTGCCGGCGTCGCGCAGCCGCCGCATCGCTTCGACGATACGGTCGAGATCGCGCGGGTGCAGGCCGATGCTCGGCTCATCGAGCACGAACAGCGTTTTGGTCAGCGACGTGCCGAGCGCCGTCGTCAGGTTGATGCGCTGCACTTCGCCGCCCGAGAGTGTGCGGCTTTGCCGGTCGAGCGTCAGATACCCCAGGCCGACGTCGCATAGATAACGCAGCCGCGTGCGCACTTCGGCGACGAGCAGCTTCAGCGCATCGTCGAGCAGCGCGCTCGGCAGTGTCATGTCGTCGAAAAACCGCCGGATGCGCGCGATCGGCATCAGCATCAGATCATGCACGGTCAAACCGGGCAGCGCTTCGAGTTGGGCGCGCGTCCACGTTACGCCGCGCGGCATGAAGCGCGCATCGGGCGCGAGCACGGCGTCGGCGTTCTCTTTCGTGCCGAGACGCCACAGCAGCGATTCCGTCTTCAGTCGCGCCCCGCCGCAGGTTTCGCAAGGCGTATAGCTGCGGTACTTCGACAAGAGCACTCGAATGTGCATCTTGTACGCTTTCGATTCGAGGTAATTGAAGAAACGCCGCACGCCGTACCACTCGCGCTGCCACTCACCGTTCCAATCGGGCGAGCCGTTGATGACCCAATCGCGTTCGGCTTCGGTCAGCTCGCTCCACGGCGTCGTCGTGCGGATGCGGGCCCGCGCCGCATAGCGCATGAGATCGTCCTGGCACTCCTTCCAGGCCGGCGTCTGCATCGGCTTGATCGCGCCGCCGGCAAGCGTCTTGCGTCCGTCTGGAATGACGAGGCCCAAATCGACGCCGATCACGCGCCCGAACCCGCGACAGGTCTCACAGGCGCCATAGGCAGAATTGAACGAGAACAGCCCCGGCTGCGGGTCGGCATAGCGCAGATCGCTTTCGGGGCAGTGCAGGCCCGTCGAGAAGCGCCAGATGCGCGGCTCGGCCGCGCTGCCTCCCAGGTTGGCGTTGCCCCCCTCGACCGCGCCAGCCGCATCGCCCTCGTCGGGCAGCACATAGACGTAGACACGCCCGCCGCCGCGCTTGAGCGAAGCTTCGATCGCCTCGATCGCGCGCGCCTTTTCGACGCGACCGAGGCGGAACCGGTCGGCCACCACGTCGAGCACTTTGCGCACGCCGGACGGCGTCGTCACCTCGCGCTCGGCTTGCACGCGCGTGTAGCCGCTCGCCGACAACCATTGGCCGACTTCGTCGGCGCTGGTCTGCTCGGGCAGCTCGACCGGGAACGTCACGACAAGCCGCTCGTCGCGCTGCGCGCTGCGCTCGAGCAGCGCAGCGTAAATCGTCTCGGGCGTGTCGTGCCGCACGGGCTCGGCCGTCGCTTTGTCGAACAGTTGCGCCGCGCGCGCATAGAGCAGCTTCAGATGATCGTTGAGCTCGGTCATCGTCCCGACGGTCGAACGCGAACTGCGCACGGGATTCGTTTGATCGATAGCGATCGCGGGCGGCACGCCGTCGACACGGTCCACCTGCGGGCGATCCATCCGATCGAGAAACTGCCGGGCGTAAGCGCTGAACGTCTCGACATAGCGGCGCTGTCCCTCAGCGTAAAGCGTGTCGAACACCAGGCTGGATTTGCCCGAGCCCGACGGCCCGGTCACCACGGTCATTTCCCCCGTGCGAAGGTCGAGATCGATATTTTTGAGATTGTGCTGACGAGCTCCGCGGATGCGGATAACGCCGGAAGTCATGAGACGTGTCCCTTTTACGCGCTGTATCGAACGACGCGCGCCATCCTTTTGAGACGAGAAAGCGCGCCAGGGGTGCAATGATAGACCCGCGCGGCCGAGTTGGCCGCGACGCCGTTCATGCGAGCCCGCTTTGTTGGGGCAAGGGCGGGCTCGCGCGTTGATCCGCCCCGATTGGTCGGCACAGGCCCCGCAACTTCGTGACAGCCACTGACGAACGTTCGCGTAGGACAGCGTTGCGCTTTGCGCTTCGGTCGCGGCTTCGGTGGCAGCTTATCGCGCTCGGCCCGAATCGATCTTCCCTGTCGTGCCGGGCGGCTCGATCGGCTCGATCGGCACATCCGCCAACGCCGCGGCGACGCGCGCTTTCAGCACGGGCAACAGCTCCCGTTCGAACCAGGGATGATGTTTGAACCAGCCTTGATTGCGCGGCGAGGGATGCGGCAGCGGGACGCGCGCGTCACCGCAGTCCCGCCAGGCGGCGACCGTCTCCGTCAGATTGCCGCGCCGCGTCTCGGCCAGAAAGCGACGTTGCGCATAAGCGCCGACGAGCAGCGTCAGGCGGATGTGCGGCATCTCGGCCAATACCCGGTCGAGCCAGAGTTCGGCGCATTCGGGACGCGGCGGCAAGTCGCCCGAGGCGCCGCGCCCGGGATAGCAATAGCCCATCGGCACGAGCGCGACGCTGTCCGCATCGTAGAAGCGCTCAGGGCCGATTCCCATCCAATCGCGCAACCGCTCCCCGCTCTTGTCGTCCCAAGGTACGCCCGAAGCATGGACGCGCGCGCCCGGCGCCTGGCCGATCACGAGCACACGCGCCGAGCGCCCGGCTTGCAGAACAGGCCGCGGGCCATGAGGCAAATGGGCCTCGCAGGCGCGGCAGGCGCGAATTTCGGCTAGCAGCGAGGGCAAGCGGGCAACGGAAGACGAGGAAGACATCGGCAATACGGTGGACAGGGACCGGTGCGGAAAAGCGAATGTTTCAATGATGCGCGAGTTTATGTAAGAGATACTCGCGCAAGACGACCGCCTGATTGTGCTCGCGATCGCGCGCGCCGAACAGCAGCACGACGGGGCTGCGTTCGGCCGCATCGACGAGCGGCTGCCACGCCTGAGGATTCGCGTCGAGTTCGGCGTGATAACGCTCTCGAAATTCTTCCCAACGCTCGGGGTCATGGCCGAACCAGCGGCGCAGCGCGGTGCTCGGGGCAACATCGCGCAGCCACGCCTCGAGGCGCAGCGTGTCCTTCGTGACTCCGCGCGGCCACATACGGTCAACGAGGAAGCGCACGCGCCCATCCTGTCCGAGCAAATCGTAAGCTCTGGCGATATCGATGCGAGCCTGTTTCATGGCTATCCTCCGCGCGGCAAACGGCTGTGGTTCGCAGGCTGTCAACGTGCGTCTCGTCGATGTCACCCCTCCCCTTGCCGCACCACCAGTCGATGGTTCGGCAGGCGGCTTTCAACGCTCAAATCTGCCTGAGCGACGTATCGAGCGCGTGCGCGGCCGTCCGGTCGCCGTCCGTCGCGAGCGTCGCGCGAAATACCGTTTGACCGTTGTGGCCGACCGCCGCCGGCGAATCCCACAACAACTCTACTTGCGAGCGTCGTGCCCACCCGTGTGCGCGCAGCGTCGTTGCGCCACCGCGGCTGCCGGCCACCGGCGCGCCGGCCGGCGCCGGGACGCGCGCCGCCGGGCGCTCGCGCTCGATCGCCGCCGCGGCGGGCCATTTGACCGACAGTTCGCGCGCGTCGTATTGCCCGAGCTTGCGGCTTTCCACCCAAACGACGACAGTCCGTGTCGAAGCATCGACCGATATCGCATATCGCCCGATCGCAAAGCGCCGTGCGGCGACGTTCGTTCGCCAGAGCGAGCGCGGGCGGCAAATCCAGAGCACCGCCGCGTACAGCGAGGGCGCGGCGACCAGCCATCCGTTCGTTGCAGCGATCGCGCGAACGGTTCGCCGGCTGCCTTCGGCCCAGACGAAAACGCCGATCGACCAGATGGCGAACAATAAACACAGGAAGGCGAACAATCGCAGTGCCTGCCGCAGCCATTGCGGCAGCGGATGAAACGGCCGTTCGGCGCGCGCGCGGGCGCCGGGCAGCACGATCAGCAAAAACAGGAAGACGCCGTTGATGGACGCCCACGGAGACGACGCCATCGCCGACAATGATTCGGCATATCCCATCTGCGCCATCGAGTGCAGCCAGCGCGCGAGCAACACGAGACCGATGGCGCGCAGCGTGAACATCGTGCCGGCCCCGGGCGCCGGATCCGCTCGCGTGTGATGCGCTCTCGCCAAGTCTTTCTCCCAGTTCAATTGCCGCCGCCCATGGCGCGCAGCAGCATTATAGGGATTCGGGCGCTATCGTACCCGACCGTATGAGCATCGAACCGAAAAAACGCTGTCGCACCACCCGAGATCGCCAGCAGGCGGAAATCGATTTTGCCGCGCCCAATGCAACACGCCCCGCTGCCGGCTGGCAGACGGGGCGTGTCTCGTCTGGATGGCGGCGCGGCGACAGCGGCCGCGCCCCGTCGATGATCAGCCGGCGGCGACTTCGCGCAGCACGGTGCGGCGCTTCTGGCGCAACAGGTTTTCGTACGAAGCCAGATAGTTCTGCGCCATCACCTTCGAGGTGAAGCGCTCTTCGAACGCCTTGCGCACCGTAGCGCGCGGCAGCGACGGCAGGCGCTTGAGCGCGGCGACGGCCGACAGTTCATCTTCGACAACGAAACCCGACACCCCGTTCTCGATGACTTCCGGCACCGAGCCGCGCTTGAACGCGATCACGGGCGTGCCGCAGGCCATGGCTTCGATCATGACGAGACCGAACGGCTCCGGCCAATCGATCGGGAACAGCAACGCGTGCGCGCCGCCGAGGAATTCGGCCTTCTGGGCTTCGTTGATTTCGCCGATGTACTCGACGTGCGGCAGCGCGAACAGCGGCTTGATCTGCTCTTCGTAGTAAGCGCGATCGGCCTTGTCGAGTTTGGCGGCGATCTTGATCTTCATGCCGGCCTTCTCGGCAATGCGGATAGCCGTGTCGACACGCTTTTCCGGCGAAATGCGACCGAGGAACGCGAGGTAGCCCGGCTCGACATCGGGACGCGGCGTGAGCAGATTCTCGGGCAAGCCGTGGTAGACGGTCGAGAGCCAGTTCGCCTGCGGCAGCGGCATGCGCTGATTGTCCGAGATCGAAACGACGGGCACTTCGTTGAACGTGTTGAAGATCGGCTGCAGTTCGGGCAGATCGAGACGGCCGTGCAGCGTCGTCAGATGCGGAACCGGCTGACGCGAGAACAGCGAAAACGGGTAGTAATCGATGTGGAAATGCAGGACGTCGAATTCATCGGCGCGGCGGCGCACTTCCTCGAGCAGCAGCATGTGCGGAGCCATCGTGTCGCGGATCGACGGATCGAGACGCAGCGCTTGCGGCCAGAATGCTTCGAGCTTCGCCGACGTCTGCGAATCGCCGCTCGCGAACAGCGTCACATCATGACCAAGCTCGACCAGCGCTTCGGTCAGGTACGACACCACGCGCTCCGTTCCGCCGTAAAGCTTCGGAGGAACCGCTTCATGCAAAGGAGCGATTTGAGCGATCCGCATAGTGATGAACTCCTAATAAAAATTCAGGCAAAAATGTTGACTGTTGGTCTGGAAGCGAATCGCCCGCTCCGGCCGTTATGGCATCAAGGCGGCAGCACGCCCGGCTCGTTTTGCGAGCGGGTGCGATTCCCTTCGGTCGTCGACGGTGTCGTGCGAACGACCTTGGAGCTACGCGCCACAGGTCGTTCAACGCATCAGGACGCCAACCGTTGACGTCGCCCGTCGAATTTCCTAGGGCAAACCCGAATCGATTATCGGATCGGTTTCATGCTGCGCCGCGGGACATTTCAAACTCTTTACGTTGTTACAAGCCGGAAACATTTCGCCTGCCCCAGCGCGGAAATGGCCGCCTACAGTAGCCCGAAGCGATATCCATATCGCCGCGCGGCCTGCGGGTCAGCCCCTGGATTCACCCTTTTGGTGCTTCCGCCACCGGCGCGGCGATTGAATCGGCCCCGAATGCCCTTGTCCCCGGAGCATCCGAACGTTAACCGGCGATTGTAACTCAAAATTACGGTTCCCTTCAGCCGACCTTTCGTTCTAAAACGCGCATCGAACTTGCTCATCGCAGCCGCCGACGATGCGCCGCCGCAAAAGCGGCGTTGTTGATATCCAACGCTCGTCGCGAAGCCCCGGGGATCTACCGCGGATGTTTACAATGGCGGCGTGCCGCGCCATCTCGATATTGCTCGGGATTGGCTTCCGGACCGCCACACGCAGACTATGCTTTTCATGACACTTGCTTCGCGTGCCCCGCACGAACCACAATTGGAACATTTGACAGTCGCCGAGCGTAACGCTCGCAACGCCAGGCTCTCGAGCTATGCCGAGCGCCCGCTCGCGTTCCTGCTCAGTTACATCCGGCGCCATCCCGTCTCGCACGCGATCGTGCTGGGCAGCGTCTTCGCGGCCGTCGTTTGCGCCCTCGCTTCGCAGTACGCGATCAAACACCTGATCGACGTCCTCGGCATGGGCCGCCATCACCCGGGCCCGCTGTGGGCGGCATTCGCGATCCTGGTGGGGTTGATCGCTGCCGACAACCTGCTCTGGCGCGTCGGCGGTTGGGTCGCTGCGCATGCGTTCGTCGGCGTGACGGGCGATTTGCGCCGGGATCTGTTCCAGTATCTGACGGGCCACGCGCCCACGTATTTCGCCGAACGGCAGCCGGGCATGCTCGCAAGCCGGATCACCGCGACATCGAACGCCGTCTATACGTCTGAAAATACGATGGCATGGAACGTTCTGCCGCCGTGCATCGCCGTGTTCGGCGCCATCGTCATGATCACGACGGTGAATCCGATCATGGCCGGCAGCCTGATGCTGTGCTCGGCCATTCTGGCCATGGTGCTGTTCAAACTGGCAGGGCGCGGCTCGGCTCGCCACCATATGTTCGCGACGAAGGCCGCGGCCGTCGACGGCGAACTCGTGGACGTGATCGGCAACATGGCGCTCGTGCGCGCGTTCGGGATGACGCTGCGTGAACAGCGGCGCTTCGGCGATACCGTCAAGGGCGAAATGGACGCCCGCCAGCAAAGCCTGCTCTACCTCGAACGGCTGCGGCTGCTGCACGCCGTCATCACGGCGCTGCTGTCGGCCGGTTTGCTGGGCTGGGCGCTTTGGCTGTGGAACGAAGGGCGTGCAACCTCGGGCGACATCGTGCTCGTCAGCTCGCTAGGCTTCACGATCCTGCACGGCACGCGCGACCTCGCGGTCGCCCTGGTCGACGTCACGCAGCACATCGCACGCCTTGCGGAAGCGGTGAAGACGTTGCTCGAGCCCCACGGCATGCCCGATCGCGAAGATGCAGTCGAACTCGTGACGCGCGGCGGGCGCGTGGACTTCGAAGGCGTGACCTTCGCCTACCCGCGCCGCCGTGCGATCCTCGATCACTTCGACCTGCACATCGAGGCCGGACAGCGCGTCGGGCTCGTCGGCAAGTCGGGCGCCGGCAAATCGACCGTGCTCGCGCTGCTGCAGCGCTTCTACGAAGCGCAAGGCGGCTCGATCCAGATCGATGGTCAAGACATCGCCGCGATCACGCAAGACAGCCTGCGTCACGCGATTGCACTCGTGCCGCAGGACATCGCGCTGTTTCACCGCACGATCTACGAGAACATTGCCTACGGCCGGCCCGAGGCGAGCCGGGAGGAAGTCTACGCGGCCGCACGCGAAGCGCGGTGCACCGACTTCATCGAAGCGATGCCGGAAGGATTCGATACCATCGTCGGCGATCGAGGCGTGAAGCTTTCGGGCGGTCAGCGGCAACGGATCGCGATTGCGCGCGCCATTCTGAAGAACGCGCCGATCCTGCTGCTCGACGAAGCCACATCCGCGCTCGATAGCGCGTCGGAGGAAGCCATTCAACACGCGTTGGACCGGCTCATGGTCGGTCGCACGGTCATCGCCATCGCGCACCGCCTCTCGACGCTGCAAAACTTCGATCGCATCATCGTCATGAGTTCGGGCAAGGTCATCGACGACGGCACGCCCGAAGCACTGCGCAACCGCCCCGGCATTTATCGCGATCTGCTCAGCAAGCAGCACGGCAAGGCGATGCAGCTGCATGTGAGCGGCGGCCGCAGCAAAATCGATGAGCACGTAGCGTAGAAGCGAGGGGCGCCTGATCAAGCCCCCGTGCAACCGCTAGAAAAGGTTTAAAGCTTCTTCTCTCCAAGCTTCTATTGGCGGCGCGGCTCAAGCCTCGACACGCTTGCGCGTCGTCTTCGCCCGAGGCGCCGCTCCTTTCTTCTCACCCGGCGCGCGCTCCGCCGGCAGCTGCCCGCCCTGCGCAAGATCGCGCAAGAACGTATCGCGCCAGACCGACACGTTGTTGCTGCGCAGTTGCGCCATCATGTCGCGATAGCGCGCACGCCGATCGGCGAGCGGCATCGCAAGCGCCTCCGAGAGCGCCTGCGCCATGCCGTCGATGTCGATCGGATTGACGATGAGCGCCCCCGTCAACTCGTCGGCCGCGCCCGCGAAGCGCGACAGCACGAGCACGCCGGGATCGTCGGGATCCTGGGCCGAAACATATTCCTTCGCGACCAGATTCATGCCGTCCCGCAGCGGCGTGACGTAGCCGACATGCGATTCGCGAAACAGCGCGGCCAGCACCGAACGCTCGTATTGCCGATGGATGTATCGAATCGGCGTCCAGTCGAGCTCGGCGAAACGCCCGTTGATGCGCCCGAGTTCCGACTCGAGCCGCAGCCGGATGTCCTGGTAGGCGTGCATGTCGGCGCGTGTCGGCGGTGCAATCTGCACGAATGAGACGTTGTTGCGGCAGGCCGGCACCTGGTCGAGCAGGTGTTCGAACGCGCGGAAGCGTTCGACGAGCCCCTTCGAGTAGTCGAGCCGGTCGACGCTCATGATGAGTTTGCGCTCGTGCCGTGTCTGACGCATCAGGCGCACCGACTTGCCGCGGGCGCCCGCTTTTGCCAGTTGCGCGATTTCATCGGGATAGACGCCGATCGGATACGCGGCCGCGCGCAGCGACCGTCCGAAGGCCCGTACATGCGCAGGCGCACCGGCGACAACCGGCGCCCCCTGCTCGCCGCCCGCGACTTCTCCCCCACCCTCATGCACGACGTAATCGCAGAACGCGCGCACATCGGCTTGTGTCTGGAAGCCGAGCAAGTCGAACGAGCACAGCGCCTCCACCAGCGCGCGATGCGGCGGCACGGCCAGCAAGACCTGTGCGGCCGGAAACGGAATGTGCAGGAAAAAGCCGATCCGATTGCGCACGCCTGCCGAGCGCAGCGCTTGGGCGAAGGGGATCAGATGGTAATCGTGGACCCAGATGACATCGTCTGGACGCAGCAGCGGCACGAGCTGCTGTGCAAGCCAGGTATTGACGCGCCAATACCCTTCGAAGTCATGCCGGTCGTACTGGATGAGATCGGCCCGATAGTGAAAGGCGGGCCACAGCGTCGCATTCGAAAAACCGCGGTAATACTGATCGTAATCGCGCCGCGCGAGCCCGATCGTCGCGAACGTCACCGGACCCTGTTCGACGAGTTGCAACTGAGGCTGACCGGACGCGACGACCTCGCCGCTCCAGCCGAACCACATACCGCCCGTTTCTTTCAGCGCGTCGTAGACGCCGACAGCCAGACCGCCGGCCGCCGGGCCGCCTTCCGAGATCGGTGCGACCCGGTTCGAAACGATGATGAGACGACTCATGAGTTGCGTTGCGCCTGGGTGACGATGTCCGAGAGCCAACCGACGAACGAAGCGACCGAGTCGACGCGCGTGCGCGCCGACGTATCGCCGGCGCCGACTTTGATCGACAGGCCGCCACGTTCGTTGACGACGGCGAACCCTTTTTCGTCAGTCAAATCGTCGCCCGCAAAGACGGGCGTGCGGCCCGCGAATGGCGGCTCGTCCAGAAAGGCCGCGAGCGCGCGCCCCTTGTCGACGTTCTTCGGCTTGATCTCATAGACCATCTTGCCGGGCTGCAACACGTAGGCGTCGGCGTATTGATCGACGAGCCGCTCCGTTGCGGCGCGCGCGGCCGTCTCGGCAAGCGGTGCGTTCCGGTAGTGCAGCGCGATCGCCGCGCCCTTGATTTCGAGCAGCGTGCCCGGGTGCGCCTTGACGAGCTCGGCCAGGACGCGCTCCATTCGCAGCAGGCGCTCGTCGTTGAAGCCGACCCGGATCGTGTCGCCGCTCGCATCGCGCCGCTCGGCACCGTGCAGGCCCGCGATCGGTAAATCGGGCAACCCGAGAAACGCGTCGATGCTGTCGATGCCGCGCCCGGAAACGACGGCGACCGCGCCCTGCGTCAACCGTCGCAACTGTGCGAGCGAATCGACGACGGTGGCCGGCACGACGACGCCGTCGGGCGTGGGCGCGAGCTCGACGAGCGTGCCGTCGAAATCGAAGAAGAACGCTGTCTCGCTCGGAGACAAAAAACCCGGTAAAGATTGCATCAGCCCGCTCTGCGTAACGGCCCGTGCGGCCCCATCGCCGCCCCGAACCGGAAAAGTTTGCGCATCTTACCGCGCCTGCGGCGCGTTTTGGAGCACGAAGGCCCCAAAGCGCCGAGCGCGCCGACAGGGAACGCGAAAAGCGCCAAAAAGCGCGATCCCGTTCCCGTACTGCTCATCTTGCCTGCGCCTGCGACATATTGCCTCGCCGCGGGCGGCCGTGCGGCGTGCGAACGGCAACTGTAGGGCAACTGCGCTATAGTCGCAGCCTCGCAGCCGCTGGCTGGGCGCTGCCCGCGAAGGGCGGCGCCGCCGCGCCTGAGCATTGTTACAGAGTCACGGATGCCGCCACATGTTCCCTGCGTCGGCTCGCCGCCCGGCGAACCGGCACCGCCCGCCCTCCCCCGGCCTACGCTCGTTCGGGGCGCCTGCGCACCGTCGCGGCCTGCCCGTTGGGCGCGACGCACGCTCGGCGGGTTGGCGACGCTCGCCTGCGCAGCGCTCATCGCCGGCTGTTCGCATGACGACGGCCCCTGGCTCCTGACCGATGTCAGCGGCCATCTACCGGATCTCGCCTTCAGGCTGACCGAAGACAGCGGGAAGAACGTCGATGCGACAGCGTTCCGCGGGCATACGACGCTGGTCTATTTCGGCTACACGCATTGTCCCGACGTGTGCCCCGAAACCATGGCGCGATTGATGCAGGTGCTCGAGAAACTGCCCGCGAGCGATGCGAAAGACGTGCGCATCCTGTTCATTTCCGTCGACCCTGCCCGCGATACGCCGCAAGCCCTGCATGCTTATGTCACGGCGTTCGATGCGCAGCATATCCGCGGGTTGACGGGCACCGACGCGCAGGTGGAATCGCTCGCGAAACGCTACCGCGTTGCCTATCAAATGGAGAAACGCGACCCGAACGGCAGCTACGAAGTGACGCACAGTTCCGCCGTTTATATTTTCGATCGCGACGGGCGAGCACGACTGTTGGCGACGAGCGGGGACACGCCCGACGCCATCGCACACGATCTGCGTCGCGTCATCGAGCGCGGGAGCCGATAGCGGTTCGTTGACCGATGGCCGTCGATCGCCCCATGCATCCTTCACTCCTTTACGACCCATGCCGATGAAATCTCGTCCGACTGCACACCGCTTTGCCGCCCTCGCCTCGCTCGCCGCATCGTTCTGCGCCTGCGCCGCCCTCAGCACGCCCGCCCACGCCGCCGGCGCATCCGCCATCACGGCCTCGCACGCATGGGTCCGCTGGCTGCCGAACAATCTGCCGGCCGCCGGCTACGTGACGCTCACCAACACCAGCGACAAAAATATCGACCTGACCGATGTGGCCAGTCCCGATTACGGCAGCGCCATGCTCCACCAAACGGTGTCGAACGGCTCGACGACGAACATGATCATGGTCGACAAAGCCACCGTCCCGGCGCACGGCAAGCTGACGATCGCACCGGTGGGCTATCACATCATGCTCGAAGAGCCGAAACGCAAGATCGCGCCCGGCGACACCGTGCACCTGAAATTGCGGTTCTCGGACGGCGAAACGCTCGATACACCGTTCGCGGTCAAGTCGCCGGCCACGGCACAGTGAACGGGCGAGCGCCGCGATGAACCTGCCGATGAACCTGCTTTACTGGCTCGATCCGTGGGAGCCGTCGCCGACGGTGGTCGTCGCGATCCTCGTCGCCGCGATTCTGTTCGTGCGCGGCGTACGTCACGCGCGCGTATCGGCGCTGCGCCAGGTGTCGTTCTGGTTCGGGCTTGTCGCGCTCTATATCGCGTTGCATACGCGTCTGGACTACTTCTTCGAGCACGAATTTTTCATGCACCGGTTGCAGCACCTGGTGCTGCACCATCTCGGGCCGTTCTTCATCGCGTGGTCGTATCCGGGCGCCGCCTTGCGCGCCGGCATTCCGTTCCGTTGGCGCCAGCGCTTCATCGGGCCGGCCGTCAGGACGGCACCGGTGCGGATCGCACTCGATGTCGTCTTCAACCCTGTCGTCGCGGTCCTACTGTTCGTCGGCTTGATCTACTTCTGGCTGCTTTCGCCGATTCACTTCAAAGCGATGCTCGACTGGCGGCTCTATCGCGTCATGAATTGGAGCATGGTGATCGACGGCTTGCTGTTCTGGTGGCTCGTGCTCGATCCGCGGCCGGCGCCGCCGGCGAGATTGTCGCCGGGGCGGCGCATCATGATGGTCATCGCCGCCATCCCGCCGCAAATCGTGCTCGGCGCGTTGATCTTTTTCACGCCGCATGAGCTTTATCCGATCTATTCGATCTGCGGCCGCGCGTTCACCTGGATCAGCCCGATCCGCGATCAGCAGATCGGCGGGCTGTTGCTGTGGATCCCGGGCTCGATGATGAGCGTGTTCGGTGCGCTGATCGCGCTGCGGCACTGGATGCGGCTGTCCGCACGCGAACGCCTGCTCGAAGAGCGGCGGGATACGCCGGCGGAGCGTCGCCCCGCGGCGCCGGCACGCGCGCATTGAGTTCACGCGTGGTCCGCTCGATGCTCGTCGGGCGCTCGTTGGGCGCTCGTTGGCCGTTAGTGGCTGCACATGCCCGCGCGGGCGTCTGCGTGTGCGTCTCCGTTCGCGCCCGATAGCCGCTGGCAACGCGCGTCAGACCGAGCGCATCCAGATGTGCGGGATCCCGTCATCGTCGTGGACCTCCGAAACCGGCTCGAAGCCGAACGCGCCGTAAAACATTTGCAAATGGGCCTGCGCGTGCAGTTTGATCGCCGCGTCGGGCCACTGCGACACGATATGCTTGAGTGCCTGCTCGAGCATTTCGCTGCCCAATCCGATGCGCCGAAACGCCGACGCGGTCAATACACGGCCGATGCGGATGTCGCTATCCGATTCGTCAGGTAGCAGCACGCGCAGATAGCCGGCCAGCACCGGGGCCGCCGCGCCTTCGCCTGCCGCGCCCATCGAATTGCGATCCTGCGAATACGCGAACAAGTGCCACGCGCCCCTGTCGAGTCCGTCGACATCGTGATAAACGCATTGCTGTTCGACGATGAACACGGCGTTGCGCGCTTCCAGCATGTCGTACACCTCGACTGCCGTCAGCTCGGAAAACGGCTTCCAACGCCATTGGAGCATTTGATGTGATTCGCGGGTATCGATGTTCATGAGTCGTCCGAGAATTGACGCTCGCCGATTATCCCGCGACGTCGACGCAAACGCCAGCCACGGCGGCCGCACGGTGGCTAGGACAGTGCACGGACAAGCAGATCGCCGCCGGGCGCACGACGAAGCCAGGCGGCGCTTTCGATCGAATCACGTCCATCGCCGCGGGACTATGCCGTTCGGCCGAATCGCCGCCGCCCGCCTCGGCGCGTAGCATCGTTGTCAGTCATGCATCGCACTCCTTCGCGAGCAGGCCGTTCTGAGAGAAACGCCCTCATGCCCGATACCGTCACCGCCATAGAAACCATTCTCTTCGGCGCATTCGACCGTCACAACTTCGGCGATCTGCTGTTTCCACACATCGCCGCGCGGATGCTACCCGGCCGACATCTACGGTTTGCAGGATTGGCCGCGGGCGATCTCACCGCATGCGGCGGTCACCACGTCGAGGCAATTGCGACGCTGGCCCACGCGTACCCTGATCAACCGGTCGACATCGTTCATGTCGGTGGCGAGCTCCTCACCTGCAATGCCTGGGAAGCCGCCGTCATGCTGTCGTCGGGCAAGCACGCGAAGTCGGTGATCGATCAGCGCAGCGCCTGGTTGTGGGTGCCGCTCGAATGGGCCGACGATCGTCTCCGCTCACCGGCGCGCGCTCCGTATGTCCTACCGCGCAGGTACTTCGCGCAGACCCGCACGTTGGCGTTCAATGCGGTCGGCGGCGTCGACCTGCAAAAATGCGAGCCGCGATTGCGCGCGGAAGTCGTCGAAACGCTGCGAGGCGCCACCGACATCAGCGTGCGCGACATCGTCACCCAGCGTGCGCTCGAAGCAAACGGCGTCGCCGCGCGGCTGTTGCCGGATCCGGCCGTCATGGTCGACGAACTGTTCGGCGATCTCATTCGCAGCCAAATGTCGGGCGAGCCCGTTTCCTCTGTCCGCGATGCGTGTCCGAACGGCTACCTCGCCGTGCAGTTCAGCGCCGATTTCGGCGACGACCGGACGCTCGACGAGATCGCCGCGCAACTCGATGCCGTCGCCTCATCGGAGGGTTTGGGCATTGCATTCTTTCGCGCCGGCATCGCGCCCTGGCACGACGACCTCGATGTATTCGAGCGAACCCGGCAGCGAATGCGTACGCCATCGGTTCACGTGATGACATCGCCGAACGTGTGGGACATCTGCGCGCTGATCGCAGGCAGCAGCGCGTATTGCGGAAGCAGTCTGCACGGCAGAATCGTTGCCGCTGCGTTCGCCCTTCCACGCGTCAACATTCGCCACCCGGCGCTGACGCGTCCCGACAGCAAGCAAACGGCGTTCGCCGCCACTTGGGAGCACGAGGATATGCCCGCGGACGTGGGAGTCGCCCACATCGCGCAAGGCGTCGATGCCGCGCTGCGGATCGAGCGCGTCCGGCTCGAGCGCATGGCGACAGCCCTCGCTCGTACGTACAAGGAGGGCTTTGCCCACCTTTCAGCGCTGCTGGCGTGATGCGTCGGACCGGCGCGAGCCCGCGGTTGCGGCAAATGATCGAAATTGGTCCTTTAGCTTAAACCCGTTTTCCTTGACAATCAGGTTGGCCGGGCCGTCCGGGTCCAAGGCATATCCTTATCCGGCCGCCTTCACCTTTCACTCGCCCGTGGAATCGACATGTACGTACCCGCCCATTTCGACGAGCCGCGCACCGACGTCCTGCATTCGCACATCGTGCGAAATCCGTTCGGCACGCTCATTACACATGGCAAAGGCGGATTGAACGCCAACCACTTCCCCTTCGAGCTTGCGCCGGAGCAGGGCGAATTCGGCGTATTGCACGCGCACGTCGCCCGCGCCAACCCCGTATGGCAGGACGTGGCGAATGGCGACGAGGTGCTCGTGGTCTTCGGCGCCGAGAACGCCTACATTTCTCCGAGCTGGTATCCGTCCAAGCAGGAGACGCATCGGCATGTGCCGACGTGGAACTACGTCGTGGTCCATGCGTACGGACGCATCACCATTCATGACGACGAAAAATACGTCCGCGGCCTGGTTGCCAGGCTGACGAGGACGCACGAAGCGGCGGAACCGCAACCGTGGAAGATGGGCGACGCGCCGGCCGACTTCATCGATACATTGCTGAAGTCCATCGTCGGGATCGAGATCGAGATCACGCGGTTGATCGGCAAGAGCAAGCTCGGTCAGAACAGAGAGGCGCGCGATATTCAAGGCGCAGCGGAAGCATTGAAGGCGCGCGGCCACGTGGAACTTGGCAACGCAATGCTGTCCGAAGCCACGCTCAAGCGCCAACACGAACAAGAGCAAGAGCAAAACAAACAGCAAAAGTAGCGCGGTGTTCGTTGCGCCACTGGCCCGGCGAAATGTCGCGCAACTGAGCATGGCACTCGACGCGCAACCGAGAACAATGTCGCAATAGCGCTCAACTCGAGATCCCATATGTCCGTCCATACTTTCTTCTCGGCGAACCTCCTGCTCGCGTACACGGCTTATTTCGTCGGCACCGCAAGCCCCGGCCCGAGCAATCTGGCCATCATGTCGATCGCGGCCAATCACGGCAGAAAAGCCGCACTGGCGTTCGCGCTGGGCGTCATCTCAGGTTCGATGTTTTGGGCGACGGTGGCAACCGTGGGCATCTCCGCGACCCTGATCGCCTACTCGCATTTCATCGTCGCGATCAAGATTTTCGGCGGGCTCTATTTGCTGTGGCTGGCGTTCAAGTCGGGGCGCACGGCGCTTGCCACACGTGCGTCGGAGGCAACGAAAGCCGGCCAGGCAGACACGCTGAGAGCCTTATACGTCCGCGGCGCGTTGCTGCATCTGACCAACCCCAAGGCCGTCCTCGTCTGGGTGTCGATCGTCGCGCTGTCCTCCAGCAACGCAGGGGCCGCGCACGGCGCGGTGATCCCAGGGTGCGCCGCAATCGGATCGCTCGTGTTCAGCGGGTACGCGCTGCTGTTCTCGATGGACCGCGCGCGCCGGTTCTATATGCGTACGCGCCGCGCATTGGAGGGATGTCTCGCCGTCGTATTCGGAGCGGCCGGTATCCGGCTCCTGGCTTGGCCGTCCACGTCCAACTGATACTTCCGGCATGCACACGCCGGCCGTGCCCCGGTCGATTACGTGTCGCCCGCGCTGAGAGCCATCAAACCGAAGTTCGTCCTGTCGTACCCATTACCCGCTATGTTCTCTTCGACGTTCACCTTCAAAGCCGGTCAGTACGATCAGCACTTTCATCGTCTCGATCAGCAGATCGCTGAAGCGGCGCGCGCCATTCCCGGCTATCTGGGCGAGGAGACGTGGCAAAGCGCCGATGCCGCATTGATCCAGAACATCTACTACTGGGAGTCGGAAGCAGCCCTGCTCCAATTGATCAACCATCCGGCGCATCGGGAAGCCAAGGCGAAACAGGAGCGTTGGCTCGACGGCTATCGCGTCGTCATCGCCAAGGTGATTCGAGAGTATGGGGACGGTAAGCTCGCGCCGCGTTAACCCTCGGCGCAACGAAGCCAGAATGAAAAAACCCTGACGAGCCGAGACTGGTCAGGGTTTTAGACTTGGAGGCGCGAGCCGGAGTCGAACCGGCCTACACGGCTTTGCAGGCCGCTGCATAACCGCTTTGCTATCGCGCCGAAAGCGGATTTGCCGGAGCGTCGACGCTGCTGCGAACCACCGCTGCGAAACGTCCCGGCATTTCGGTTCAGCTGGCCGCCGTAGGCCGCTAAACAAAAAGGGAAGCTTAGCTTCCCCTATACCTGGAGCGGGAGACGAGTCTCGAACTCGCGACCTCAACCTTGGCAAGGTTGCGCTCTACCAACTGAGCTACTCCCGCGTATTCCTTCCTACTACCTGAAACACAGCACCTCGCGCGAATCGATCCGCACGACACGCTATATCGAAACTGGAGCGGGAGACGAGTCTCGAACTCGCGACCTCAACCTTGGCAAGGTTGCGCTCTACCAACTGAGCTACTCCCGCAGTTTGCTTCCTTTGCTTCCCTGACTCACACGCTAACCCGTGTTCGCCGGAGAAGCGAGATTATGTATAAACCGCAGAATCGTGTCAACACTTTTTGCATCGGGCCACGACACGATGCAAAAAACCCAAAAACTCAGAATCGCGTCTCGCGCGCCGCTCGCAAGAAGGTGTCGAGCAACGGCGTGCAATCGAGCAGTTCGGGTCCGCCCGCGCGGTGAAACTCGGGGTGCCATTGCACGCCGACGACGAACGGCGAGCGTCGATGGCGGACCGCCTCGATGAGCCCATCGCCCGACGAGACGGCCTCGACGCTGAGATCGCGTCCGAGCGTCTTCACGGCCTGATGGTGAATCGAATTGACCACGGCCTCGCGTCGCCCCGGGAACATGCTCGCGAGCGTCGAGCCATCCGGAAAGCGCACCGAGTGGCGATGCTGGTCATAGAATTCGTTGACGTGAACGCCGGCAGTCGGCACTTCGGTCGCGATGTCTTGATAGAGCGTGCCGCCGAAAGCCACGTTGATAAGTTGACACCCGCGGCAAATGCCGAGCACGGGCTTGCCCGATTCGACGAACTCGTACAGCAGCTCGAGTTCGTACATGTCGCGCACGCGATCGCCGGGCCACTCGGCATGCATGTCGCTCGCCGCGTAGGTCTGCGGCGAAACGTCTGCGCCGCCCTGCAGCAGCAGCCCATCCAGATGTTTCGCATAGTCGCGCAAACGGATGTTGCTCGGGTGCAGCATCCCCTGATGACCGACCGTGGGAATCATGAACACCATCACGTCACGCGACATCACCCAATGCGCGACGGATTCCTCGAGGTACTGCAGCGTTTTGCCGCGCAGCCCGCGAGCGCCAGGCTCGGGATGAAAGATCCGCGCTGAAACGCCGATGCGCAACGTGCGCTGCGTAATGCGCTGCCCGGCGCGGTCGAACAGCTGACGCGCGCGCGCTGCGAACGTGCGGCCCAGCACCGTCCAGGCCGAATCGTTTTGCCGCAGGTAGGCCGGCTGCGTTTGCGATACGGCAGCAGCTGGCGGCGGGCGCGGCGTGTCGAAATCGGGCGGTGCGCCGAAGCCGGGCGGCGGGGCGCCGGGCGCCGAGCCCGTCGATGCAGCGGATGCCTGCGCCATCTGCGCCGCCGATTCTTGCGCGGCCGTCTCCTTCGCCGCAGAAACGCGTGCTTGGGCGGCGTCGGCTGCCTGCGCGGAAGGCGTGCTCGCCTGCGCGCGCTCGACCGCGGAGGCCGACTCCAACGCGTCGGTCGAGGCCCGGGCGGCCGCGTGCGCCGGCGCTTCATCCGATGCGTGCCCGGCTGGCACGGGCGGCGTCCCGGTGGGTCCCGCCTCTGGCGTCGCAGACGGTCCGGCCGCACCGCCCTTCTCATCGATCGGGCCAGGCGCGGGGGTGGAAGAAGAATCCAGGCCGGGGCGACCGGCGTTCGGCGGCTTGTTTTCGCTCATGAGGATGGCAAGCGCGTCTCGCACGCGAAACGTTGAAAGGTGTTCATTATCCGCCAGCGCGGCGGTCTGTCCAAATCGGGGCCAACAGCTACAATGCCCCGGATACCTGGAGCTCGACAGCGCAATAGACATGCCTCGCGCGTTGCGCAGACCTCTCTCTTTCGTTCAGTCCGTTCATCTCGCTACTTCATGGCTACCGATTTCGCTCCGTTCCCGCCGCTTGCCGAACTGGCTGCCGGTCTGGCCGCCGGCCGCACGACCAGCCGTGAGCTCGTCGAAACTGCGCTCGAGCGCATCGCGGATCCGTCAGGCCAAGGCGCGACCGTCTTCGTCGAAGTCGACGCCGCACGCGCCCGCGCGAACGCCGATGCGCAAGACCGTCTGCGCGCCGCCGGCACCGTGCTGTCGCCGCTTGCCGGCATCCCGGTCTCGGTCAAGGATCTGTTCGACGTCGAAGGGCAAGTCACACGCGCCGGTTCGCGGGTACTGGCGGACGCGCCGCCCGCGACGGCAGATGCACCGGCCGTTGCGCGTCTGCGGCGAGCCGGCGCGGTCATCGTCGGACGCACCAACATGACCGAGTTCGCGTACTCGGGGCTCGGGCTCAACCCTCATTACGGAACGCCCCTCTCGCCCTATCGGCGCGACGAAGCGGGGCAAGCACGCATCGCCGGCGGGTCGTCCTCGGGAGCGGCGGCGTCGGTCGCCGACGGCATGGCCGCTATCGCGCTCGGCAGCGACACGGGCGGATCGATCCGTATCCCGGCCGCTTTTTGCGGGCTGACCGGGTTCAAGCCCACCGCGAGCCGCGTTCCCAGGCAGGCCGCCGTGCCGCTCTCGACGACGCTCGACTCGTTCGGGCCGATCGGCGTCTCGGTGTCGTGCTGCGCGCTGGTCGATCGCATCCTCGCCGGTCTCGCGCCGGACGTGCCCGCCGCACGGCCGCTCGAAGGCTTGCGCCTGGGCATCCTGACGCATTACGTGACCGACGGGATGGAGCCGGCCGTCGCTACGGCGTTTGACGCTGCAATCAAACACCTGGAGGCAGCCGGCGCAATCTTGGCCGACGTCCACTTTGCACCGCTCGACCAGCCGACCTGGGCCAGGCGCTTCGGCCTCTCGGGGATGGAGGCCTATGCCTGGCACCGGCGGCTCATCGAGCTGTATGCAGACCGCTACGACCCGCGCGTGCTCGTGCGTATCAAGAAGGGCGAGACAGCGCTGGCGGCCGACTATATCGACCTGCTTGCGGAGCGCGCCGTCCTGTTGGAGACGGCGCAACATACGCTCTGGCGTCGCTTCGACGCGATCGTCGCGCCGACGGTGCCGATCGTGCCGCCGCGCGCGGCCGATTGCGATGCCGACGATGCCGCTTACGCCCGTATCAATGCGCTCGTGCTGCGCAATCCGGGCGTATTCAACATGCTCGACGCGTGCGCCGTATCTCTGCCGTGTCACCCGCGTGGGGAAGGTCCCGTCGGTTTGATGCTGGCCGCGGCGCCGCACGCCGACGACGCCTTGCTCGCGACGGCGCGTGCCGTCGAGCGGGTGCTCGAGTCGATCCGGTGAGGGATGCGCCCTCCCTTCATCGAAAGCGCACTAAAATCCACCGGTTTCTCTCATCTGAACGCCTGCCCCTCATGAACGATTCGTCTTCGCTGCGCCGCGAGCGCGGCCTCCTTGCGCTGCTCGGCTTCGTCTGTCTGGCCCTCGTCGGCGGCGCACTGTACCTGCAATACGCGAAGCACGAAGATCCGTGCCCGCTCTGCATCATTCAGCGCTATCTGTTCCTGCTGATCGCGCTGTTCGCGTTCCTCGGGGCGGGACGCAAAGGCTGGGGCGGCATCGCGCTGTTCGAGACGCTGATCGCGATCACCGCCGCGACGGGCATCGCGGGTGCGGCGCGCCATTTGTACATTCAGTTGAATCCGGGTTTCAGTTGCGGCTTCGACGCACTGCAGCCGGTCGTCGACAGCCTGCCGCCCGCGCACTGGCTCCCGAGCGTCTTCAAGGTGGCCGGCCTCTGTGAAACCGTCTATCCGCCGATCCTCGGCATCCTGCTGCCCGGCTGGGCGCTCATTGCGTTCGTCCTGATCTTCGGCGCGGTCGTCGTCAGTTCGTATCGTCGGCGCGCGCGGCGGCGCGTGCACATCGCTTGAGCGTCCCTTGTCGCTTGTCGCTCGTAACCCGACGCCGGTCTGCGCGGACGCATCGAGCGGCCGTCCGGCGGCTCCCGGCCCATCGGGGTTAACCCAGCATCCCGGCCGCCACTGCCCCCTCC
>NZ_PNYB01000001.1 GCF_002879855.1 Trinickia soli
GTGAGCGGCGGCGGCGCTTCGGGGAGGTGGTGAAGATGAAGCCCACACGTATCGTCAAGCACTGGCTGACCACCCGGTGGCGCGTGGACCGCGCATTTAACCGAGCGGACCTGTACGCCATCGAAGAAGCCGTGCAGACATGTAATGCCGGGCTTGTCGGCGAAATCTGCTTCGTCATCGAAGGCGCACTGGATAGCGCTGCGTTATTCCGGGACCAGTCGCCGGGGGAGCGAGCGATCGAGGTGTTTTCGCAACTTCGCATATGGGACACCGAGCACAACAATGGCGTGCTGATTTACGTATTGCTGGCGGACCACGCCGTTGAAATCGTGGCCGATCGAGGCGTGAATGCGAGGGTGGGCGCAGACGAATGGCAGGCCATCTGCCACGCGATGGAAGCGGCATTTCGGCGTGGCGCCTACCGTGACGGTGCAATAGAAGGCATTCGAGCCGTTGCGCAGCACCTCGCACGGCATTACCCGGCGAACGCCTCAGGCCGCGATGAGCTACCGGATGTCCATGTCATGCCGTAATGCATGGCAGTCGCTGGCGTTGTCGAATGCGCCGCACGGATACGAGCGAGCCGTATTGCGTGGTTAGCGGGGAACTGGCATATTGGCGCGTGCATGTCACTCGGCGGATCGATGCCCACGAAACTTCGTAAGGCATGGCGAGCCGACATGCGATACGACAAGACTTCAAAAATGTGTCACACGTGAGGCGACATCATTATGGTCGTTCTCCGAAACATACGGGGATGGCTTGCCGGCTTTCGCGGCGGCAGCCTCGTCACGCCTTTGGCGATCCTGCTGTTCCTCCTTTCGTGCTCGTGGACGCGCACGCTCGCGGATCCAGGCTCTCCGCATAACGCGGTGCTGCGCGTGCTTGCGTGGCCCGGCTATGCCGATGACGATTGGGTCAGCGCCTTCGAAAAGCGCTTTCATGCCAAGGTCGAAGTCACATTCGTCGATTCCGATGAAGCGTTATGGGCCCGCATGCATAGCGCCGTGCCGCCCCCGTACGACGTATTGGCCGCCAATACTGCCGAAATCGAACGTTATGCGCATGCCGGCTTGCTGATGCCGCTCGATCCATCGGCGATTCCGAACCACCGTCTGCAGCGTGCGGCGTTTCGGAAGCTGGAAGCGATCGGCGGGCTTGTCGATGGCGGCAATACGTTCGCGATGCCGTTCACCTATTCGTCGATGGGTCTCATCTACGATCGCAGGCAGGTGGCGGTCGCGCCGCATTCGATGCGCGCCCTATGGGATCCGCGCTACCGCGGCAAGGTGCTCGACTTCAATAGCGCGCAGCACAACTTTTCGTTCACTGCACTCGCGCTTGGCTATCGCGATCCGTTTCAGCTCAACCCGGCCCAGATGCGGACGGTCGCGCGCGAGCTCGTTGCGCTGCGACGCAATCTTCTGACGTATTACACGCTGCCGGAGGAAGCAACGGCGCTGTTCGTGCAGCATCACGCGGCGTTGATGTTCGGCAACTACGGTACGCAACAGGTCGAGCTGCTGCGCCGGGCCGGCGTCGACGTCGGATACGTGATTCCAGACGAGGGCGCACTGGCATGGCTCGATTGCTGGGCGATTACGCAAGGCGTAGGCAATCGCGAGTTGGCCTACTACTGGATCAACTACATGTTGGAGCCCACGATCGGCGCGCAGCTTACGCAGCGCGAGGGGCTCGCAAATACCGTGACGCCGGCTTCCAACGATGAAGTGGAGCCCAGCCGGCGGCTCGTCTGGCTCCAGCGTGTCGAAAGCATCGGGCAACGTGAAGCGCTCTGGCAACGTATCGAAGCGGGCGAGCGGCTCGGGAGTTTCCCGAAATGAAGGCGATCAGGCTCGGGCTCACTGCCAAGCTATCGATCCTGCTCGTTTGCATCGGCGTCGGAGCGTCGGGCGCCACCGGCTATTACGCGTATCGCGCCAATCGCGTGATGCTGATGCAGGAAGCGGAGCGCAGCCTGCTCACGTCGACGCAGTTGCTCAGCCAGCGCTTCACGGCCGCGCTCGGCGATGTGGCCGACGACGCGTTGGTGCTGGCGACTTTGCCGTCATCGGTCGACGCTGCCCGCGCCAAGGATGCAGCGGGCGGTCGGCACCCGGGAACAGCGCAGGTGTTTTTGCGATTCATGGCGCATCACCGCGAGTATCTGAAGATCCGCCTCATCACACGCGCCGATCACGGGCTCGAACGGGTACGCGTCGAGCGTCAGGCGCAGGGCCTTGTCGTCGCGCCCGAAAGCGGGCTTCGCGAGAAGGGCCAGTTTCCGTATGTCTTCAATACGCTTTCGACGATGCCGGGGCATGTCTATCTCTCGCCGATCGGCCTCACGCCCCAAACCGGTGCGCCCATGGACGCCAGCCTCCCAACCATGAGGATCGGCGCGCCGGTTGTCGATGCAAGCGGGGAGAAGGTCGGCGTGATCGTCATCGATGTCGACCTGGCTCGCGTCTTTCACCGGCTCGACAATGATTTGCAAAGCGGCTACCAGATCTATCTTGCGAACGAGTGGGGCGACTTCCTGATGCACCCCGATACGCGTCTCACCTTCGGATTCGAACGCGGGCGGCGTGAGTTGATGCAGGCGAGCTTTCCGGCCACCCGTGCACTGTTCGACGGCGCCCTCACTCAGGTGACCTTCAACGGCGCGTCACAACCGGGTCACGCGGGGGCGCCGACGCAGGCCTTTGCGGTCGTGCGCTCGCCGTTCGGCACGGTCGACGGCAATCGCGCCATCGTGCTCGGTCTGGGGCGCTCGCTTACGACTGTGCTCGCGTCCGCGCACGCGCTGGGTCACCAGATCGTACGCATGGTGTTGATTTGGAGTGCCTGCGCGATCGTATTCGGGATTCTTTTCGCGCGCGCATTGACCGGCCCGCTGCGCGTGCTGGCCGATGCGGCGACGCACGTGTGCGACGACACGGACCGCGAGCATCTTCCCGTTTCCCGTTCCGACGAAATCGGTGTCCTCGCGCGCTGCTTCGAGTGCATGTGTCGCGAGATTCGCTCGCAGATGAAGACGCTTCATGCGAAGCAACAGGAGCTGACCCACCTGGCCGCGCACGATACGTTGACGGGCCTGCCGAATCGAATGCGATTCATGGAGCAACTGGAGGCATCGATTCGGCAGGCGTCGCACGCAGACGAGAGGCTGGCCGTGATCTTCGTCGATCTCGACGGCTTCAAACAGATCAACGATCAGTTCGGGCACTCGGCCGGAGATCGTACGCTGGAGGTCGTGGCGCAGCGGCTGCGCGAAGTGCTGCCCCGTGACGACGTGGTGGGGCGCCTGGGTGGAGACGAGTTCGTCATCCTCGTTCGTCGCGTTCGATCGCCCGAAGATGTCCACGCTTGCGCGCATCGCGTCCAGGCGGCCATGGACGAGCCGATCGGGTTTGATTCGCATCGTATGAGCGTGGGCGCGAGTATGGGCGTCAGCGAATTTCCGATCGACGGCGCCAATGCCGCCGAATTATTGGCGAAGGCCGATGCAGCAATGTATGCGGCGAAAACGTCGCCATATCGCCGTTATATGTATTATCGGGAGTTGGGAGAGATTCGCCCGAATGGGGAGTGCGCGACAATCAGCCGTCTTGCGTAAGGCAATGGATCGAAGAAATTGACATGATTCGAAGCGCAATTGTGGTGCATAAAACGGGTTCTTCATGGAATGCAACTTGCTCGATGGAGCGTTGCGTGTCGGCAGTGAAATTACGCGATTGACCAACGGGGCCAGCTATGTTTGACGAAAATGACTGCGCGATATTGGAAGTCCTTCTCGGAACGAAAAGCCCCTGTTGGCGGCTCGGCAGCGACAGCAACGCACTCGAACTTGCCGCCGTGCGCGGCCTGACCAATGTCAGCGTGGCGCTTACCGCGGCACAGGCGGAAGCGATTCGCAGCCTGACGGGCGTCACCTCGCACCTGCAGCTCGATGTGACGCTATTCGGGCACGCGGTGAACCTTCACCTCGTCGGCAAAAAGATCAATCTGACCGACTGGGCCGGCACGGCATCGGACCATAACGATACGTCGTCGGTTGCGGCAGCGCTAACGAGCGGACTCGCTTCGGCCGAGCAGGTCGTATCGGAAGTCAATTCGCTCGTCGTTATTCTCGATCGCAACGGCATCGTTCAACGTTTCAATCGGATGTGCGAAGAAGTCACGGGCACGCGCGAAGTCGATGTCATCGGCAAAAGCGCGTTCGACATGTTCATGAGCCCGGACCAGGGCGAGCAGTCGCGCACCAATATCGCCCAGTTTTTTGCAAGCGGGCATTCGTTCGAGGTCGAACGCATCATCAATACGATCGACGGCCCGAGGCTGTACCAGTTTCGCAACAAGTTCGTGCGTAGCGGTAGCGGGGTCGATGAAGTATTCATCATTTGCTCGGGAACGGACATTACGGCCGAGCGCGATGCGCATAAGCGCTTGCAGGAACTCGCCTCGAAAGACGTTTTGACCGGGCTCATGAACCGCTACGCGATCAACGCGACGATCGAGTCGGCGCTGGAGGCGGCGAGCGACGATCGGTCGCACGTGCTGGGCGTTGTGTTTCTGGATCTCGACAACTTCAAGCGCGTCAACGATCACTTCGGGCACGTCAACGGTGACCGCCTGATCAAGCGCGTGTCCGAAATCGTCAGCGACTGCCTGCCGGAGGGCGCGACCGTCGCCCGGCTCGGCGGCGATGAGTTCCTGATTCTGGTGGACCCCTGCACGCAGGCGCTGCTCGAGACACTTGCCGAAACGATCATCGATCGCCTGCGCGCGCCTATCCACCTGGATCTGATGGATGCGTACACCAGTTGCTCGATCGGTATCGCCGTCTATCCGCAGCATGGCGAGACACTCGAGGCGTTGATTTCGCACGCGGATACGGCGATGTACGCGGCCAAGGAAGCGGGCAAGCATACGTATCGCGTGTTCTCGCCCGAGATGAATCAAAAGGTGGCCAAGTGCATCTGGCTCGATACCGAACTTCGCCGGGCGATAGAGGAAAAGCAGTTCGTGCTTCACTACCAGCCGTTGATCAATCTTTGCACGGGGCGCCTCCATAGCGTCGAAGCGTTGCTTCGCTGGCAGTCGACGAGCCGCGGGCTCGTTCCTCCGGGCGAGTTCATTCGCTTTACGGAAGAGTCCGGCCTCATCGTTCCGATCGGCCGCTGGCTGATGCAAGAGGCGGTCTCCCAGGCGGAGCATTGGCGCGAAAACGGGCTCGACATCCGCATTTCGATCAACGTATCCGCGCGTCAGTTGCGCGACGCGGAGATCGTCAATCAGCTGCGCGAACTCGTCGAGCGAAGTCACTCCACGCGGACGTTGATCGATATCGAATTGACCGAAAGCTGCTTCATCGAAGATGAAAAGGCCGCCGTGGAACTGATGCGGCAGTTCAAACAGTTGGGCGCGCGCATTCTGCTGGACGATTTCGGTACGGGGTATTCATCGTTGTCGCAACTCACGCGACTGCCGATCGACGTGATCAAGCTCGATCGCAGCTTCATCACGGGAATCGATCAGAACTTCCAGGCGCAGTCGCTCGTGCGATCGGTCCTGAGTCTCGCGCGCGCCTTCGGCTTCACGATCGTGGCCGAAGGCGTCGAAACGGAGCGCGAGGTTCAGTTCCTGAAGGACATCGGAGTGGACTACGCGCAGGGCTTTTTCTATGCCAGGCCGATGGCGGCCGATACCTTCGAGGCCTGGCTTGCCGATAAGAAGAAGCTCAGGCTGATTGCCTGAGCTTCGCCGCGGGTTGGCGATAGCCACGCGGGGCCATCGCTCAGGGCACGGCCTTGAGCTTGGAGACACGCCTGTTTTGCAAGATGACCAGGCGTTCCATGAAAGCGATGTCTTTCTCTTCGAGCATAAAGGCGGCGTGTACCCAATCCTCGGTGATCTCCATGAGTTCGGCGCGCGAAAGCGGTAGCACGCGCTGGCGCGCGCGCAGCATCGCGCGCGTGCCGTTGAGCATCGGACGCATCACGTCGATGAACGTCCTCGTCGCCATCATGGCATCGCCGGGCTCGAACACTTCATCGACAAGCCCTTGCTCGGCATGCCATTCCGCGAAGCGCGATTCGCCGGTGCTGATCAGCGTTTCGGCGACGCGCATGGTCGATTTGCGTGCAACGAGCGAATACCCGCCCATTCCCGGAAAAAGATTGAATGCGATTTCGGGAAATCCCATTTTGGCTCCTTTTTGCGCCAGCACGTAATGGTGTGCAAGTGCGGCTTCAAAGCCGCCGCCTAATGCGCTACCCTCGACCATTGCGATACTTATCGCGTCTGTGCCGAAGCCATTGTAGATTTCCCACACGCCGTCGATGCATGAGCGCGCATAGGCCATGAGGCGATCGCGTTCGCCCTTGCGGATGACGTCGACAAAGAAACTGAGATCGCCCCCAATGTTGAAGATTTCGGGGACGAGCGATCCGGTCACCCAGAAATCGAAGCGCAGTCCCGATTCGCGGGCCACACGGGCCAGCCGGATGATGTCCGTGACCAACTGCTGGTTGAAGCAAGGGCGCGGTGCGGAGCGCAACATCATCCACATCGTGCGGCGATCCTCCTCGTAGTAGGCCTTCAGTTGGCTAAATTCGCCTGCCTCGTGAAAGGGGCGGCATCCAGAGTTGACTTCGAATGGCATTGTTATTCCTTTTGCTGTATGGCGTTGGATAGAACTGCTCGCAAAGGGCCGATGTGGCCTTTGAAGCACCGCCAATTTAGCGTGTCGGAATTGCCCGGTTGAAGTGACTCAGTGGAATTTCGGCGGACGGATTACGCGTGCATCCGCTTTCGCGTGGCGCAAAGTGCGCCGAATAAGTCGATTTTGGTCGATTGATTACGCGCGCAAACGTTAAACGGGAACGACGCACGACATCGCATTGAGCATGCGATGTTGCGATCGAACGTGTTGGGGTGCGACAACGGCAACCGGATGTCGCGTGCGAGGCGGAGCGTGTGATGCCGCGGCCGGAGGCTCGGCCGCGGAGCGCCCCGGGCCGAATCATCTTCTGATCCGGCCCGGGAGGAGATCGCAATTACTGCGCAACGGGTTGCGTCACGTCCGTACCGAACCAATGCATCGAGATCTTTTTAAGCGTCCCGTCCTGTTTCATCGCGGTCAATGCATCGTTGATCGCTTTTTCAAATTGGGGGTTGCCCTTGCGAAACGGTATTCCCATTTGCTGTTCGCCGCCCGGCAGGATCTCGCCCGTGCGAAGCGGAAGCTTTGACGTCTTGATGATGGACGGCAGCATGAGCCGGTCGTCCAGCGTGGCGTCGATGCGACCCGATGCAAGATCGCTGAGCTTTTCCGGCGCCCCGGGGTAGGTCTGGACGTTGATGCCAGGGACCGCTCTTGCCATTTGATCGTAGTTCGTGCCGAGCGTGACGCCGAGTTTCTTGTCACCCTTGAATTCGGCTAGCGACTTGAAGTCCCGCTTATCGTCCGCACGCTGGATCAACTGCGCCGCCGAGTACGTGTAGGGCTGACTGAAGTCGAGCATCTCCTTGCGCTGCGGAGTGATCGTGACCTGGTTTACGATCACGTCGAACTTGCCCGCCTGCAATCCCGCGATGATGCCGCTCCATTCGGTCGTGATGAATTGCGGTTTCACGCCGAGCTTGGCCGCGACGGCCTTCGCGACATCCACATCGAATCCCACCAGTTCGCCTTGGGCATTGCGCGAATTGAACGGCGGGTATGTGCCTTCCATGCCCACGCGCAGCACGTGGTTCGACTGCACCGTTTGCAACAGATCCTCGGCGTGAGCGCTTGTTCCGATAAAGCTGAACGCAGCGGCAAGCGCCACACCGCGCAACAGTGCGCTGATGATTTTCTTCGACTGCATTGTCTCCTCCTTGGTATTGATGCTTCTGACGAGGTGTGTGCAGCGCGGACATATTTGTCCGATCGTTCGCACGACGAGCAACGGTATCACTTTCGGCAGGCCGCGCCTACTCGGATCTCCTAAACGGGCCCTGCCGGGTACGAAGCATGCTGTAGAGCTAAGGCGCTTATTCCGTACCGGATCCCGGAGACAAGTCATGGCCGACCTCAACGCACCGCTCAGAACAACCGCATTGGCCGAAGGCCGCGCCGAATGGTGGCCGCATGCCGGAGTCGTTTCATGGAGCGCCGTATTTGCAGGCGCAGTGGCCGCGGCGGCATTCGGGCTCATCCTGTTGGCGCTGGGGACGGGTCTTGGGCTCGCCGCGCTATCGCCTTGGCGCTCCGCCAGCGCGAGCGCGTCCACGTTTGGGTTTGCCGCGATCCTCTGGGTTTGCGTCACGCAGATCCTGACATCGGGGCTGGGCGGCTATCTGGCCGGCCGGCTCAGGCACCGGTGGCCGGTGGTGGAACTCGACGAGGTGTACTTCCGCGACACGGCGCATGGCTTTTTGACCTGGGCGCTGGCGACGCTCGCGACCGCAGCCGTATTCGCCGCGCTGCTGCCCGCGGCCGGCCGCGCGGGGGCACAGGTTGCGGCCAACGCGGCATCGTCGACGCCGACCGTCGATCGCGGCGACGCCGCCGCCGCGGAAAATCATTGGCCAATCGGCTACTACGTAGATTCGTTGTTCCGCCAGCCGGTGGGAGCCACAGGGCAGGCATTCTCGAATCCGGCTGCCGCGGCGCCGGGAACCTCGGCGCCGGCGCCTGTTGCGAGCGTCATGAGCAGTGGGCCTACCCCCGTATCGACGTCATCGACGCCATCATCGTCCAACGCCACCGCCAACGCGACAAGCGGCGCAGTGGTCAGCCCCGTCGCGACGCCCACTGTGCCGGCGACGACCACGGCCGAAGCGCCGGCCACGACGAATGAGCCCGCGCCGATGAACACGCCGCCCAAGCGAGAGGTGACCCGCATCTTCCTGAACAGCCTTGCAACCGGCGATCCGCTGTCGCCCGCCGATACCGAATACGTAGCGAGGATCGTTTCACGCTATACGGGCCTCACGCCGCAAGCAGCGTTGGCGCGCGTCAGCGCGACGTATTCGCAGCTGCAGCAGAAGGTGAGCGCGATCGAGAACGCGGCTAAAACGGCGGCGGACCACGCGCGTCGCGCGGGCGTGTCCGCTTCGCTCTGGCTCTTCGTTTCGCTGTTGATGGGGGCATTCGCCGCGAGCTTCATGGCCGTCTTCGGCGGCCGCCTGCGCGATGTTTGATCGTCCGCTGCGGTGACGTAACACGATGGCGGATTTTTTCGACTGATCCAACGACCGACCCAACGACCGACCCAGGAGGCACTATGCGTTCGATCCTGCTTTATCTGCTCGGTGTACCGATCCCGATCATCATCCTGATCGCTCTGCTGTATCACTAAGCGCATCATCCGCCCATAAACCCGCGCCCTGGCACGTTCGGGGCGTAATCCATCCGGTGTGCGCCGGCGGCCGGTCGTCACCCCCGACCGCGCCGCCCGCGTGTCATTTCGAGCCGGTGTCCTCGGTCAATTTCTCCTCGAGACTCATGAAGATCCGGCGAGTCTGGCCTTTGGCGTGCAAGGCAAAGAGCAGCAACGAGCGTCCCGTGACCTGGTAGACGTCGCCCGATTCGAATTCGGGTAATTCGTCGCGCACAGGCACGTTCGTATCGATGAGGCAGCTCCACTGATCGCTGCCGGGGATGTCAGGCAGCCTGAATTCGACGACATCGTGATGTGCGTTCATCACGATCAGCAGCGTGGCATCGGAGGCGGGCCGCCTGATGCCGCTCGTTTGCGCGCGACCATCGAGCAGCACGCCGAAACAGCGCATCTGCGGATCGTTCCACTGTTCTTCCGTGAGGTCGGTGCCGACGGGGCTTACCCAGCGCACTTCCGAGAGTTGCTGGCGTTCGTCGAATTGGCCCGTCAGGAACCGATTGCGTCGCAAGACAGGTAGCGTATGACGCAGCGTCGTCAACTTGACGACGAAATCGGTCAGGGCACGCCCGTTATCGTCGATACCGGCCCAGTCGATCCAGCTTATTTCGTTGTCCTGACAATAGGCATTGTTGTTGCCTTGTTGCGTGCGGCCGAATTCGTCGCCGGCGACGATCAGTGGCGTGCCTTGCGAAAATAGCAGCGTCGCGAGCAGGTTGCGCTTTTGTCGTTCGCGCAGCGCAATGACCTGCGCATCGTCGGTAGGCCCTTCGACGCCGCAGTTCCACGACTTGTTATCGCTGTGACCGTCGTTATTGTCTTCGCCGTTCGCGTCGTTGTGCTTCTCGTTGTATGAGACGAGGTCGTGCAAGGTAAAGCCGTCGTGCGCCGTGATGAGGTTGACGCTGGCCCACGGCCGTCGGCCGCGCCGGTTGAACTTGTCGCCGGAACCGGTGATGCGACTGGCCAGTTCCGCCGCGGCGCCATCGTCGCCTTTCCAAAACCCGCGCACGGCATCCCGGAAGCGGTCGTTCCATTCGGCCCAACCTGGAGGGAAGCCACCGACCTGATAGCCGCCGGGCCCGCAATCCCAGGGTTCGGCGATCAGCTTCACGCTCGAGAGCACCGGATCCTGCCGACAACTGTGCAAAAAGCCGCCGCCTTCGTCGAAACCATAGGGCTCGCGCGCGAGAATGGTGGCGAGATCGAACCGGAAGCCGTCTACGTTCATCTCGCCGACCCAATAGCGCAGGCTGTCCATCACCATCTGCAGCACACGCGGGTGAGAGAGGTTCAGCGTGTTGCCGGTACCCGTGTCGTTGATGTAGTAGCGCTGTTGATCGGGCAGAAGGCGGTAATACGATGCGTTGTCGATGCCTCGAAACGAGAGCGTCGGACCGCGCTCGTTGCCTTCGGCCGTATGGTTGTAGACGACATCGAGAATCACTTCGAGCCCCGCGTCGTGATAACGGTCGATCATCTCCTTGAATTCGCCGATCGCACCCGCGCCGCGCGCAAAGAATCGCGGATCGGCCGCGAAGAAGCCGATCGTGTTGTAGCCCCAGTAGTTCGTGAGGCCCTTATCGAGCAGATAGCTGTCGTTGACGAACGAATGGATCGGCATCAGCTCGATCGCTGTGACGCCCAGCCGCTTGATGTGGTCGATCACTTGCTGTTGGCCGAGGCCCTCGAAGGTGCCGCGCAGTCGTTGGGCGATGTCCGGTCGCCGCTTCGTGTAACCGCGCACGTGCAATTCGTAGACGATCGTGCGATCCCACGGCACACGCACGCGCATCGGGTGCGTCCACGAAAAGTTTTGATCGACGACGACGCACTTCTGCACGAATGGCGCACTGTCTCGTTCGTCGAACGTCAGATCGTCGCCGTCTGCGCCGATCGTGTATCCGAATATGGCGGGATCCCACTTCAACGTGCCGACATGTGCTTTCGCGTAGGGGTCGAGCAGCAGCTTGTTAGGATTGAATCGATGGCCGGCTTCGGGCTCGTAAGGCCCATGCACGCGGTACCCGTAGACGGCGCCCGGTTGCAGGCCGTCCACGTAGACATGCCAGACCTCGTCGGTGAATTCGGGCAATTCAATCCGTTCGAGCTCTCGCTGGCCCTGCTCGTCGAACAGACACAATTCGACTTTGGTGGCATTCGCCGAGAACAGAGCGAAGTTGACTCCGGCGCCATTCCAGCTTGCGCCGAGCGGAAACGGAAGCCCTTCCGCGATCGATGTGGTACCCGGCATGTTCGCCCTCGGCGTTGTCGTTTTGGCGCGAGAGCGATGCAAGTTGCGTACCTGATGCGTGTGGGGGCGGCTCGCTATTGTTCAGCTTGATTGAAATGAACGAGCAGGACCGGCGTCTGGGCCAGGCGAGCGACTCGTTCGGCGACACTGCCGAGCATCCAGCGCGCCACGCCGCGCCGCCCGTGCGTGCCCATGACGATCAGCTCCGCATTCCAGTTAGCGGCTTCGCGCACGATCGTGTGCGCGATGTCGTCGTTCGTGTGCGCCGTCTTTGCCAGTCGCGTATTCGATCGGCTCGATACTTCAGCCAGCAATGTCTTCGCCGCGGCCAGGGCCTGGGTGCCTTCTTCGATGAACGCATCCTCGAGCACATCGATCGGCACGAGATCGGATAGCCGCACGGCTCGATCGATGACATACAGCGCCAGCAGCGATGTCTCCGGCGTGGCGAAGCGCATGCCGTACTTCAGTGCCTGCGTCGCATGGGGGCTCCCGTCCACCGCGAAAACGATGCGCTGGGGCAATTGATCGGCTTTGATGGAGTAGCTGCCGGGCACGATCAACGTCGGGCACCGCGACAGCCGTGCCAGCGGTTCGGAGACCGTACCCTCGATCCATCGGAGTAAGCCGTGGGGCTGGTGCGCGCCCGCCACGACGAGATCGGCCCCCCATTTTCTGGCGGCGTCGAGCAACGCATGCACGACATCGCCACGGTGTTTCGATAGATCGATTTCCTCGGTTTCCACCTGCAGATCCGATCCGGCGAAGATCTTCCGAGCATTGGCAAGCGCTTGCTCGGCGTCACGTGACAACTCCTCTCGTGCGGCTTCCAATGCGGCGCCGACGAGCGAGCCCATGGGCACGAGCGCACGCGGATTTTCGGCAACGCCGACGAGGCGGACCGTGCCCCCGTGCGCGACGAGATGACGGGCGTAGACGGCAGCGTGTTGCGACGCCGCCGATCCATCGATTGCAATCATCACTTTGGCGGGAAGGGGCGACGTTTGGGGATGGGACAGCGAAGCGTTCATGATGCTTTCCTCCGAGGTGGCGGCGGTCTTTTCCCTGGAAATTGTGTTGCCGAACCGGGATTCATCGTTTGATGAAGGTCAAGCCTATGCGCTTGCTTCAGATCAAATCGCGTCCTCGTACCGGGCAATAGCATCGGCATCAGAAGGCTTTGGGGCGTATTTCCCATGTCGCGTTTTCGATTTTCCGCCGACTTCGTGTTGTTGGTGATCTCAGCCGCAACGCTGACGGCCGGAGCCGTGCTCTTTGCGCTGGGCCTCGCCACGATCGCGCGCGCCGTCTGGTTCATCGGCGCTTTGCCGGTGCTGCTGGCGCTGGCCCTGTCGATCGGCAAGGCGTTGCTCGAGCGCAGGGCGGGCGTCGACATTCTTGCGTTGCTCTCGATCGGCCTCGCGCTGACCCTTCGCGAAACCGCCGCGGCGGCCGTCATTGCTTTGATGGTCGCGAGCGGGCGAGCGCTCGAACGATACGCGCAGGACCGTGCAAAACGCGAGATGACAGCACTGCTCAGTCGGGCACCGCGTGAGGCCGTTCGATGGGAGAACGGACAATGGGCCAGCGTGCCGCTCGAGCAGGTGCGCCCCGGCGACCGCGTGATGGTGCGCAGCGGCGCGTGCGTGCCTGTCGATGGTGCGCTGAGTGGCGCCGCTCAGTTGGACGAATCGACGCTCACGGGGGAATCGGAGATCAAGCAGCGGGAGGCGGGAGAAGGCATCTGCAGTGGCGCCGTGAATGCGGGTGCGCCGTTCGAGATGGTCGCGTCCGCACGTTCCGACGACAGTACGTTCGCGGGCATCGTTCGCATGGTTCGCGCGGCTCAGCAGGAGCGCAGTCCGGCCGCTCGACTTGCCGATCGCTATGCCCTGTTCTTCGTGCTCGTATCGCTTGCGCTCGCGGGCGCGAGTTGGCTCATCGCCGGTGACATCGGGCGAGCGCTGGCGGTGCTGGTCGTGGCCTCGCCGTGTCCGCTGATCCTCGCTGTGCCGGTGGCGATCGTCTCAGGCATGTCCCAATGCGCGAAACGCGGCATTTTGATCAAAGGCGGCGGCGCCTTGGAGCGGCTCGCGCAGGCATCCATTCTCTTTTTCGACAAGACCGGCACGCTCACCGGCGGGCGGGCGCGTCTCGTGTCGATCGACTGCGGACCGCAGACGGATTCCGACACTGTCTTGCGATATGCCGCGTCGTTGGCCCAGGCGTCCGGCCATGTCATTTCCGAGGCTTTGACGATCGCCGCACGGGAGCGAAACCTCAGTTTGTCCATGCCGTCGGATATTGCGGAAACCGCGGGTGCGGGTTTGGTCGGCACTGTCGATGGCCGCCGCGTCGCGATCGGCAGCTTCGCCTATGTTTGCACGCACGCGGCGGTGGCGCCGTGGAGCGAGCGCCTCTTGCGCAACATCGGTTACGAAGGCGGCGCGGCCGTGTTCGTCGCCGTCGACGCGAATATGGTCGGCGCCGTCCGCATGGCCGATCAGCTGCGATTGGAGACACCGAGAGCATTGCGTCTGCTCAAACGCGAAGGCATCAAGCGGCTTGTGATGCTGACCGGCGACAGGCGCGATATCGCCGAAACGGTGGGTGCATTACTGGGTGTCACGCAGGTCTGTGCCGAGCAGACGCCGGCCGACAAGCTTCGCGCTATCGAAGCGGCGCGGGCCGACGGCATCGTGCTGATGGTCGGCGACGGCGTCAACGATGCGCCGGCGCTGGCCGCGGCGGACGTGGGGGTTGCGATGGGCGCGCGCGGTGCGGGCGCTGCATCCGAGGCTGCGGACGCCGTATTGCTCGTGGACCGCCTGGACCGGCTGGTGGACGCCATCCGTATCGCGCGGCACGCGCGCCGCATTGCGGTGCAGAGCGTAGTGGTCGGCATGGCGCTCACCATCGCGGCGATGATCGTCGCAGCGTTTGGCATGCTGCCGCCGATAGCGGGCGCGCTGCTGCAGGAAGTCATCGACGTGGTCGTCATCGTCAATGCGCTGCGGGCTTCGCGGGTTCGCTCGTTGGTTGCAGCAAGCGAATTGCCACAGGCCGACGTGCGGCGGCTCAAAGCGGAACATGAGGCGCTGGCGCCGGTGCTCACGCAAATCAGAACGCTGGCCGACGGCCTGCCCCAGCTGTCGGCCGCGCGAGTCGCAGCGGCGCTGTCCGATGTCAACGAATCGCTTGATCGTCATTTGATTCCGCATGAGCGCAGCGACGATGCCGACGTCTATCCCCGCCTCGCGTCGCTGCTCGGTGGCGACGACCCGCTTGCGGCAATGAGCAGCGCCCACCGCGAGATATTCAGAACGGCGCGGCTGCTCAGGCAACTGGCCTCGAACCTGCCGGCCGACGGCCCCGATCTCGTGCAGTTGCGCGAGGCTCAGCGTCTGCTCTATGGGTTGGAGGCGATCGTACGATTGCACTGCGCTCAGGAGGAAGAGCTTTTCCACACGATGAGTGCGGGGGGCTGACGATCGCCGCGACCGTGGCGCGCACCGCTCCCGCTTACGACAACCCGTGTCGGAACATCGGCGCGATCGACGCGATCAACAATGCGGCCATGGTCCAGTTGAACGCGCGCAAGGCGGTCGGGCCCGAGAGGAATCGCCTCACGGCGAGACCAAATGCGGCCCACACTGAAATGCTCGGCAAATTGACGATGGAGAAGGCAATAGCCAGCGAGAATGCGTTGAGCAGCAGATTATCGCTGACGTGAAACGCGGTTGCGCCGGTGATCACCATCATCCATGCCTTGGGATTGACCCACTGAAACGCTGCGGCTTGAATGAACGTCATCGGACGCTCATTGGCGTCACCCACCGATAGCGCGCCAGACGCCGCGATCTTCCATGCCAGATAGAGCAGGTAAGCCACGCTGAGCGCTTCCATGACCGGATACAACGCCGGCACTTTCGTGAAAATCTGGCCGAGCCCCAACGCGATCGCCATCATCATGATCATGCAGCCGCAGGTGATGCCGAGCATGTGCGGCACCGTGCGGCGAAAGCCGAAATTCACGCCCGACGCCAGCAGCATCGTATTGTTCGGCCCGGGTGTGATTGACATCACCAGCGCGAAAGTCATGGCGGCGGAGAGCGCGGCGTAAGGAAGGGCTGCGAGCATGGCGGCGGATCCATCGTCAGTTGATCGGTTTGATGGAGTGTACGTGTAGTGTCCGTAACAGTACCGGTACAGTTCGTTGGATAATCGGCGATACGGAGCAGTCAGGTGCGCTCCAACCCCTCGAGCAACGCATCGACCGCACGATAAACGCGCTCGACGACCTGTCGCCCCATCTGCGATTCGAGCTCGGCATATCGAGCCTCCACTTCGCCGATCAGTGCTTCCACGAGCTCGAGGCTGGTCGCCGTCAGCGAGACGAGGACGCGTCGCTGGTCCTCGGCGAAGCGTTCTTTCGTCACGAGATCGGTTGCCTCCATGCGGGCGAGCACACCGGCCATGCTCGGGCTCGAAATCGTGCAGAGATCGGAGAGCTGGCGCGGCTCCAGCGGCCCGCGCTCGTGAAGCGCACGCATGATGCGCCATTGCTGCTCGGTCAGCCCGTGCGCAGAAAGAAGCGGCCGGAACCGCTCCATCATTTTTTCACGCGCTCTAAGCAACAGCATCGGCAGGTTGCGATGCGATACGGCTTGTTTCGTCTTGGCGACCATAAACATAGAGATCGAAGAAGCACTGCCGGGCGTGGCGCCCTGGGGAAAACCCGCGGCCAACCAGCGGATCGTTGACGGCGGATCGCAGTGAGCCGAATAATACTAACATGTGAGTGAACAACGAAGGCCACCGCGGATGTATGCTCCAGCCGATCATCTGATTCACCTGCTCGACGAGCCGCTTGCACGCGATGTCGACGCGCAGTCGCTGCGAGCGCTGCTTGCACGCGGGGTGGCGTGTCGCCCGCCCGTGAGCGCTGCGGTCTATGGCGTGTTGCTGAACGACGCGGGCGCACTATCGGCCCTCGGTGATGCCGTTCACGCGCCACCGTACAAGGCGCCCCCGAATGCGCCCGTGCTTTACGTCAAGCCGCGAAACACGCACGTGGGCCATCGCGCGCGCGTCATGGTGCTCGAAGGCGTGCCTGGCATACAGGTGGGGGGCTCACTCGGCATTGTCATCGGTCGCACGGCGTCGCGCGTTCCCGCCGATGCCGCGCTGCAGTTCGTCGCGGGCTACACGATCGTCGCGGATCTGAGCGTTCCGCACGAGAGCCTGTATCGGCCGTCGGTGCGGTTTCGGGCGCGTGACGGGTTTTGCGTGATCGGTCCGGCCGTTGTGGCGAGCCGGCATGTTCCCGATCCAGATGCGCTTGGCATCGTGATCGATGTGGAGGGGAAGCCCACCTTCGAGGCGCACACTTCGACCTCGATCAGAGGCGTCGGACGCCTTATCGCCGAGGTCACCGAGTTCATGACGCTATCTTGTGGCGATGTGCTGACACTCGGTGTGCCGCACGGCGCGCCTCTCGCGCCGGCAGGCGTCGACGTGCGCATTGCGATCGCCGATTGGCCGCCGCTCGGGTTCTCGACGATCGCCGAACGGAGTGCTCCATGATGCGCGGCCGCGTCGCCTTTGCCGGAGCGATTCACGAAGCCTACCCGCACGAGCGGGGCGTCCAGCTCGCAGACGGCCGCATTCGTGGCGAGGACGAGGTCGTGTGGCTCGCGCCGATCGAACCATGTACGATCTTTGCGCTCGGCCTGAACTATGCCGCGCACGCGAGGGAATTGCAGTTTTCGAAGCAAGAGGAGCCGCTTGTTTTTTTGAAAGGACCGGGCTCGGTGCTGGGCCATCGAGGTGTCACCCGCCGGCCATCCGATGTGACATTCATGCACTACGAGTGTGAACTGGCTGTCGTCATCGGCCGCCCTGCGAAAGCGGTGAAGCGCGACGAGGCGATGCAGTATGTCTCGGGCTACATGATCGCTAACGACTATGCGGTTCGCGATTATCTGGAGAACTACTACCGCCCCAATCTACGCGTGAAGAATCGCGACGGCGGCACCGTGTTGGGCCCGTGGTTCGTCGACGCTGCGGATATCCCCGACGTCACTCAGCTGGAGCTGCGTACCTACGTTAACGGCGCTTTACGTCAGCATGGCAACACGCGCGATCTGGTCACCGACATCCCTTCATTGATCGAGTACCTGAGCAGCTTCATGACGCTTGGACCCGGCGATGTCATCTTGACGGGCACGCCGGAGGGCGTCGTCAACGTCGATGTCGGCGACGAAGTGGCTTGCGAGATCGATGGGCTTGGCCGCCTTCTCAACGTGATCGGATCCGACGCGGACTTCAACCGCGTTTGATCATTTAGGACTGCTATGCGAATCGAACATCTGATCAACGGCAAACCGACGGCCGCCCGCCACTACTTCGAAACGGTCAATCCGGCTACGCAGGAAGTGCTGGCCGAGGTGGCGAGCGGAACGGCGCAGGAAGTGGACGCGGCTGTGCGCGCCGCCAAGGACGCATTTCCAGCTTGGGCCGCGAGGCCGGCCGTTGAGCGGGCCAACCTCCTGCGCAAACTCGGGGAACTGATCTCGAAGAATGTGCCGGAGCTTGCCGACATCGAAACGCGCGACACCGGGCAGACGATTTCGCAAACGCGCAACCAGCTTGTGCCGCGCGCGGCCGACAACTTTACGTATTTTGCCGAGATGTGTACACGCGTCGACGGTCACACGTACCCGACGCAATCGCATCTGAACTACACGTTGTTCCATCCGGTCGGCGTCTGTGCGCTCATTTCGCCTTGGAACGTGCCGTTTATGACGGCGACCTGGAAGGTGGCGCCTTGCCTGGCGTTCGGCAACACGGCCGTTTTGAAGATGAGCGAACTTTCTCCGCTGACGGCGTCGATGCTCGGTCAACTCGCGCTCGAAGCAGGTATCCCGGCTGGCGTTCTCAACGTGGTCCACGGTTATGGCAAGGACGCGGGCGAACCGCTCGTTGCCCATCCGGACGTGCGCGCCGTGTCGTTCACGGGATCCACTGTCACGGGGAACCGCATCGTCCAGGCGGCCGGACTCAAGAAATTTTCGATGGAGCTCGGCGGCAAGTCACCGTTTGTGATTTTCGACGACGCCGATTTCGAGCGCGCGCTCGACGCGGCCATCTTCATGATCTTTTCGAACAATGGCGAGCGATGCACGGCGGGCTCGCGCATCTTCGTGCAGAAAGCGATCTATGCGACGTTCGCACAGCGCTTTGTCGAGCGGGCGCAGCGGCTGACCGTAGGCGATCCGCTCGACGAACGCACCGTCATTGGCCCCATGATCAGCCGGGCGCATTTGGCGAAGGTGCGCAGCTACCTCGAATTGGGCCCGAAGGAGGGCGCGACGCTCGCCTGCGGAGGCATCGGTTCGACATCGGTGCCCGAGGCCATGAATCAAGGCAATTTCGTGGCGCCCGCTGTATTCGTCGATGTCGATAACCGGATGCGTATCGCCCAGGAAGAAATCTTCGGCCCCGTCGCGTGCTTGATCCCGTTCGACGACGAGGCACAGGCGATCCGTCTCGCCAATGACATCGCATACGGTTTGTCGAGCTACGTCTGGACGGAGAATGCGGGCCGCGCGCATCGCGTGGCGGCTGCAATCGAAGCTGGCATGTGCTTCGTCAATAGCCAGAACGTGCGCGATCTGCGTCAGCCGTTCGGAGGAACGAAGGCCTCGGGCGTTGGCAGAGAGGGCGGGACGTGGAGCTACGAGGTGTTTCTCGAGCCGAAGAACGTCTGTGTGTCGCTCGGTTCGCATCACATTCCACGCTGGGGCGTTTGATGCGCAGCCGGTGGTGTTACTTAACTCTCTGCAGACTGAGCGCAACCTGAGGAGACCGCGATGGGCAAGCTCGCACTGGCCGCCAAGGTCACACATGTGCCGTCGTTGTATTTGTCGGAGCTCGATGGCCCGCATAAGGGCTGCCGTCAGGCGGCGATCGACGGACACCATGAAATCGGCAGACGGTGCCGAGCGCTCGGCGTCGATACGATCGTCGTGTTCGATGTGCATTGGCTCGTCAACAGCGAATACCACATCAATTGCGCACCGAAATTCGAAGGCATTTACACGAGTAACGAGCTGCCGCATTTCATCAACAACATGCACTACGCGTATCCGGGCAATGTCGGGCTCGGGGAGCTGATTGCCGACGTGGCGAACGAGATGGGCGTCAAAACGCGTGCGCACAGCGCGACATCGCTCGACCTCGAATACGGCACGCTCGTGCCGATGCGTTACATGAATACGGATCAACACTTCAAGACAGTATCGGTGTCGGCCTGGTGCATGTGGCACGACCTTCAGACGAGCGCGCGTTTCGGTCTGGCCGTGCGCAAGGCGATCGAGGACCGTTACGACGGCACCGTGGCGATCCTGGCAAGCGGTTCGCTCAGTCATCACTTCGCCAATAACGGCATGGCCGAGCAGTTCATGCACAAGGTATGGGATCCGTTTTTGGAGCAGGTCGATCGTACGGTCGTCGCGCTATGGGAAAAAGGCGACTGGAAGACCTTTTGCGCGATGCTGCCGATGTATAACGAGAAATGTTGGGGCGAGGGCGGCATGCATGACACGGCCATGCTGCTGGGCGCGCTCGGTTGGGATCGATACGAGGGCGAAGCCGAAGTCGTCACGCCCTATTTCGGCAGCTCGGGAACGGGGCAGATCAACGCCATTTTCCCTGTCAGTCCATTGCCGTTGTAATTTGCCGAAAGGATGCGCACATGCCACATCTGACGCTCGAATATAGCGATGGCCTTGCCGATGACGACAGCATGGCGATGCTTTGTCGCAAGCTCGCACGGTGTCTGCAGGAGCAAAAGGACGGCGACCGCTCGGTGTATCCCGTGGGCGGCATTCGTGTCCGGGCGTTGCGTTGCGAGATCTACTGTATCGCCGACGGTGTAATCGACGCCGCGTTCCTGCATGGGAATCTGAAGATCGCTGCGGGGCGTTCGCCAGCCGTTCGACAGGCCACAGGCGATGCGCTGTTCGATGTCATGAAGGCGCACTTCGCCGAAGCATTCGAACGGCAGGGGCTTGCGCTTTCGCTGGAAATCAACGAGTTCAGCGAGGCCGGTAGTTGGAAGCACAACAACCTGCACGCACGGTTGAAGGGTTGATGGGTTAATGCGTTTATGTGCAAAAGGGCGACGCGTCGACACGCGTACGCACGACGAGAACGAGAAAGCTCATCATGCTGGACGAGACGACAATTCGAGAGTTGGCAGCCAAGCTCGATCATGCCGAAAAGACCCGCACGCAACTGCGCCATTTTTCGGCCGCTTATCCGCAGATGACGATTGCGGACGGCTATGCGATCCAGCGCGAGTGGGTCAAGCTGAAACTGGCTGAGGGCCACGTCATCAAAGGCCGCAAAATTGGTTTGACGTCGCGCGCGATGCAGCGTGCGTCTCAGATCGACGAGCCCGACTATGCGCCGTTGCTCGACAGCATGTTCCTCGAAGCCGGCCGGGACATTCCGATCGATCGCTTTATCGCGCCGCGGGTGGAAGTCGAGTTGGCGTTCATTCTGAGCAAGCCGTTGAAAGGCCCGGGCGTCACGCTATTCGACGTACTCGATGCGACCGCTTACGTGACTCCGGCCGTCGAAATCATCGATGCCCGGATCGAACAGTTCGATCGCGAGACCAAGGCGCCGCGCAAAGTATTCGACACGATCTCCGATTTCGCAGCGAATGCGGCGGTTGTCACGGGCGGGCGGCCTGTGCGTCCCATGGATGTCGACTTGCGTTGGGTGGGCGCGCTGCTCTACAAGAACGGCGTCGTCGAGGAAAGCGGGCTGGCCGCCGCAGTGCTTAATCATCCGGCGACAGGCGTTGCTTGGCTTGCGAACAAAATTGTTGCGTACGACGAGGTTCTGAACCCCAACGACTTGATATTATGCGGCTCGTTCACCGCACCGATTCCCGCGCGCGCGGGCGACACGTTTCACGTCGATTACGGCCCGCTGGGCGGGATCGCTCTCAATTTCGTTTGATCGGAAAAACAGGACGTCCGTCATGAATCAGGAAGATCAGCAATGCGCGCTACCGAAGACCTTCGCGACACCGCTCGACCTCTATAAGGCGATCTCGCAGGTATGGTCGGCCGATACGTCGAGCCCCACCAACGCTTGGTCGCCCACGAATCCGGCGCAGAATCATTGCAGCGTGACCGCGCTCGTCGTGCATGATCTATTCGGCGGCGACATTCTTTGCACGCGGACATCGGGCGGTACGCATTTCTACAATCTGATCGACGGCAGAAAGTGGGATCTCACGGTGAGCCAGTTCGCCGAGCCTATTCCTTACGACGACACGCCTTCGAGTCGCGAAGCCGCAATGGCGGATACGTCGCGGGAAAAATACGCGCTGCTGAAGGCGAGGGTCGGCGCAAGCTGAAAGGCAGAACCGAATTTGCCTTATGGGTGGGACATCGCGTGCCGGGGGTAAGCGGCTGCTGTCGGTTGCGGGCCAGGTTCGTCTTCCACCCGATTGCGCCCGTGGGCTTTCGCTTTGTATAGGGCGCTATCCGCAGCGGCCAACAGCGTCGCCGGCGGCGCTTCGGCGTGAAACCGGCTCGAAGCGTGGCCGATCGACACCGTCACACAGGGCCCGCCCGTCACTGGGCCCGGCAGTGCCATGTCGGCGATTGCTTGCCTCAAGCGCTCCGCCATGACCATACCGGCGGCGGGATCGCAGGAGGGAAGCACGACGACGAATTCCTCTCCGCCATAGCGCGCGACAAAGTCGTTTGGGCGCGACAGCGATGCGCTGAGCGTGTGCGCGATACGTCGCAGACATTCATCGCCGGCCAAATGCCCGAGCGCGTCGTTGTAGTCCTTGAAGTGGTCGACATCGACGAGCAGCACGGCGAGTGGATAGTCCGCTTTGATTGCGAGCATAAACTCGCGCGGGTAGCGTTCATCGAAATAGGCGCGGTTGAAGACGCCTGTCAGCCCGTCGCGCACGGATAGCTCTTGAAGCGCGCGGTGCGCGTCCGCCAGCCTCTGATAGGTGCGACTCGTCTCGGACATGAGCATGCCGAGCACTGCATTGGCCGACACCATCGCGGCAATGCGCGCGGCGTACCAGCCTACGCTGTAACGTGCGCCTGCGCCGAGCGTCAATGCGACGTCGATGAATCCCGCAAGAAGCGCCACTGCGAGCCACACGTCCACCAACGTCCGCAAACGCGTGACCAACACGTGGGCGCAGAACGAAGCAAAGCAGATCGCCGCGACCGTTAGCAGAGCGGGGTGCGCGGATAAATGGTGATACGCCGATGCCGTCGAAACGAGGTCCGGCAGCAGGTTTCGCCCGGCGACCGCAGCGGAACAAAGCGCAATGGAAAGCCCGATAGAGCCCGCAATCATCAAGCTTCCGCGAATGCGACGTTTCGTGCGGCCTTCGATCGGTGGACGGGCCTTCAGCGCCAGCGCGAGCGCTGCCAGCAGCGCGTAGCCTGCGCGCCAGATCAGCCAGATCCAGATGGACGTCTGTCGCCCCGCACCGAGCAGCCCGTTCGCTGAAAATACGCCAGGGTAAACGAGCAGATGAAACACCACCGCCACACTCGTGAATGCGTAGGCGCATGCCAACGCCACGAAGATCAGCCGCCCCGATGCGCGAAATTGCGTCCACAACAAAAATCCCGTCAGCCCTTCGGCAATGGCCACCGACGTCGCGAAGATCGGCATGAACGGCTGCACGACGACGCCCTGCGCGCGCGCGTGCGGCCAGACCAAGACGGCGCCGCACAGCATCACTGCCGCAGCGATAACGGCGGCGGCACGTTGCGTTTTGGTCGCAGAGAGCTGGATAAGCGTTGCTTGCATAACATCGAGAATGGGCTGACGAAGGCGGCTGCGTCACGAGGCTCGTCGCATACGCCCCCCATGGGGAAACGGCAGTTAGCGCGGAATCTGAAGATGCGATAGGTGAAACTGCCTATATAGACGATAGACGATGGACGATAGACGATGCCCGTGCGCAGACACGAAGCTTGCGCGGCGCCCGCCATTCAATGCGTGATCGACGGGAACAGGTAAGCCCGCATGACCGAGCGATCAGCGCAACTTCGATCACGGTGACGGCGATTGCGAGCACGAGCGTTCCGAACGGCTCGCCGACGCGATGGGCGACGACCCCGGCGTGATGCACGGCTGCGAAGACGGAGCCGACAAGCGCAACGCCTACCATCGCGATGGCGATGCCTTCAGCGTGAACGATGCGTGTCAGGCCGAGTATCAGCCATGCGGCGAGCGGAGCCCACAACGTCCAGCGCGGTAGCCCTTGCGATGAGGTCGACATGAAAGATCCTCGATCGTTGCTGGGGCGACCGGGGATTTTATCAGGCGGGGGTGAGTGAGCTGGGGGGCGGAGATCAATGGGCGCCAAGCAGATGGCTTGACGCACCCGGTCGAGTGCTTCGATTTACTCGGCGCGTATTCTCGGAAGGGCAGTGTGCCGGGCATCAGCGTGCCGGGAATCGCTGCCGAGCGCGCGCCGGCGCTCGTATCGGAATGAGCGTCCGAATTACTCCGCTATCGACGCGCGAACCTGCCGACGCTTCGCCGAAATCGTTGCGCGTTGCAGGCGCGGGCTGGCGCCGCGGATGAAAAGGGCGGCGCAGGTAGCGACCAAGGCCCAAACGCAGAGAATTACCGCCAACGTGCTCATGCCCATCTCCTGAATATCCGAGGATCGCGACTGCTGTCTGGCATTGCTGCCCGTCAGCGCGTCGATGGTTTGTAGTGTGCGCCAGCGGCCTGCGTGTCGATTGAGCGAAAAGAGGCCCGATTCAGCGCCAATCCCGACTATGTGGTTTGTCCCCGTTTTGCCCGACGTTCGTGCTTCGCTACCGCATTTTGCGCCAAGTCTACCGCGCTTTTACGCCAATTCGTCAGTCGATATGTATTGTGAATTAGTCGAGCATGAAAAATATATTGGACGACTTACCGGACTTCTCGCAGTATTGCCGTTTTTGAAGACCGCCCCAGCTGAGGAAACAGATGCCCCACTATCGCTCCCGCACGTCGACCCACGGCCGCAACATGGCCGGCGCCCGCGCCCTGTGGCGCGCCACCGGCATGAAAGACGGCGATTTCGGCAAGCCCATCATCGCCGTCGTGAATTCGTTCACGCAATTCGTCCCGGGCCATGTGCATCTGCGCGATCTGGGCGCGCTCGTCGCGAAGGAAATCGAAGCGGCCGGCGGCGTAGCGAAAGAGTTCAATACGATCGCCGTCGATGATGGTATCGCCATGGGCCATGGGGGCATGCTGTACTCGTTGCCTTCGCGCGAATTGATTGCCGATTCGGTCGAGTACATGGTCAACGCGCATTGCGCCGACGCCATGGTTTGCATTTCGAACTGCGACAAGATCACGCCGGGCATGCTGATGGCCGCGATGCGCCTGAACATTCCGGTCGTGTTCGTTTCGGGCGGCCCGATGGAAGCGGGCAAGGTCAAATCGCCGACGGACGGGCAGGTGATCGCGAAGATCGACCTGATCGACGCCATGATCAAGGCAGGCGACCCGAAAATCAGCGACGCCGAAGTGGCCGAAGTCGAACGTAGCGCCTGCCCGACATGCGGCTCGTGTTCGGGCATGTTCACCGCGAACTCGATGAACTGCCTGACCGAAGCAATCGGCCTTTCGTTGCCGGGCAACGGCACGATCGTCGCCACGCACGCATGGCGCAAGGGCCTGTTCGAACAGGCGGGCCGGCTGATCGTGGACTTGTGCCGCCGCTACTATCAGGAAGAAGACGCGTCCGTCCTGCCGCGCAGCATCGCCAGCAAGCAGGCATTCGAAAACGCGATGGCGCTCGACGTCGCGATGGGCGGCTCGACGAATACCGTCCTGCACCTGTTGGCGGCTGCGCAAGAAGCCGGCGTTGATTTCACGATGTCGGACATCGATCGCATTTCGCGGAAGGTGCCGTGCCTGTGCAAGGTGGCGCCGGCAACGGACAAGTATCACATCGAAGACGTGCATCGTGCGGGCGGCATCCTCGGCATCCTTGGCGAGTTGGCTCGCGCCGAGCTGCTGGATGTGTCGTGCGGGAACGTGCATAGCGGCACGCTCGGCAACGCGATTGCCAACTGGGACGTCGCGGGTGGTGCGGGCGAGGAAGCGCAGAAGTTCTATCGCGCGGCGCCCGGCGGCATTCCCACTACGGTCGCATTCAGCCAGGAGGCGACGTTTGCCTCGCTCGATACCGACCGCAAGGCCGGCTGCATTCGCAGCAAGCAGAATGCGTATTCGAAGGACGGTGGGCTTGCCGTGCTCTACGGCAACCTGGCGGAGAAGGGATGTATCGTCAAGACGGCGGGCGTCGATGAATCGCAGTGGATTTTCTCGGGACGTGCGCGCGTGTTCGAAAGCCAGGACGAAGCCGTCGAAGCGATCCTCGGCGACAAGGTCGTGGCGGGCGATGTGGTCGTGATTCGCTACGAAGGGCCCAAGGGCGGCCCGGGCATGCAGGAAATGCTTTACCCGACGTCGTACTTGAAATCGAAGGGCTTGGGCAAAACCTGCGCGTTGTTTACCGATGGCCGTTTTTCGGGCGGATCATCGGGCCTCGTCATCGGGCATGCTTCGCCCGAGGCAGCCGAAGGCGGCACGATCGGTCTCGTGCAAGACGGCGATGTGATCGAAATCGACATCCCGCAGCGCAAGATGCATTTGGCCGTGTCGGATGACGAACTGGCGCGCCGCCGCGCGGCGATGGAAGCGCGGGGCGATAAGGCGTGGATGCCGGAAAATCGCGAGCGCATCGTGTCGCAGGCGTTGCAAGCCTATGCCGCGCTGGCAACGTCGGCCGACCGCGGTGCGGTGCGTGATCTTTCGCAACTGAAACGCAAGTAACACACGCGTACGTTGCAATGCACGCCGCCTGGGGCGCTTACCATGGATTCAGATCGCCGGCTCTGCGCCAAGCGGAGCCGGTCTGTGTCCCACTTCGAGGCGGCAATGGCACGCTGTCGCCGCGCATCGGCTAGCGCACCATCACCATGAGTTAGCAGACGCTTCAGTGGTGCGCGAGCTTGAACTCCCCGACCGCATGGGCGAGCTTCGATGCTTCTTCACGCAATAGAGCGGCCGCCGCGGTCGACTGCTCGACCAGCGCCGCGTTTTGCTGCGTCGTGTGATCGAGCTGCGCGAGGGCCTGGTTCACCTGCCCCAGCCCCGTACTCTGCTCGCTAGCGGCGACCGTGATCTCATCGATCACGCCTGAGATGCTGCGCACGCTGTCGACGATCTCGGTCATCGTCGCGCCTGCCGTTTGCACGAGCGCCGATCCTTCCCCGATCTTTTCGACGGAGGAGTGAATGAGTTCCTTGATCTCTTTGGCGGCCTGCGCGCTACGCTGCGCGAGCGCGCGGACCTCGGCGGCCACGACGGCGAAGCCGCGCCCGTGCTCGCTCGCCCGTGCCGCTTCCACGGCTGCGTTGAGTGCAAGGATATTCGTCTGGAAGGCGATTCCGTCGATCACGCCAATGATGTCGGCGATCTTATCCGAAGCCTTCGTGATTTCTTCCATCGTCGAAACGACATCGCCCACGACTTGACCGCCGCGCGTAGCGACCGTCGAGGCGGACGCGGCGAGCTGACTCACTTGCGTGACCGCATCTGCCGAGTTGCGCGCGGTGCCGGCGATTTCCTCCAGTGCCGCGGCAGTCTCCTGCAAGCTGGACGCCGCGTGCTCCGTGCGGCTCGATAGGTTCTGATTGCCCTGCGCGATCTCGGCGCTCGCAACGTTGACCGATTCGCTGCTTACGCGGATCTGCAGCAGGATCGCGCTGACTTTTTCCGCAAAGAGATTGAACGCATGCCCGATCTGAGCAGCCTCGTCTTTGCCTGCAGCAGGCAACCGGGTGGAGAGATCGCCGCTGCCGCTCGCGACGTCGATCAATGCGTCTCGCACGCGCAGCACGCGTTTGAAAGCCGCGTTGGTCAGCGCCCCTACGAGTGCAGCGGCGATCAGCGCAACCAGAATGATGGCGACGAGGGTCGTCGTTGCAACGGCGCGCATCCCTGCCGTCACGTCGGACTTATCCAGCGCAAGCACCAGCGACCAATCGGTGCCCGTGATGGGCTGCGCGCGCAGCAGTTTGGTGGCGCCGTCGATGTCGACCGTAGCCGTATTAGCCCCGGACTTCAGCCCTTCGAGCGTCTCCGGTGTCAATGCCGGCGAGAGTTCGGTGGCCGGCTTCATGATGAGATCGGTTTTGGCCGACGCGATAATGTGGCCGGCCTTGTCGACCAGAAATGCGAAGCTCGATGGCGTGGGATGCACCGATGTCACGATGCTGCTCACACTTTCCATGTAGAGACTGGCCGCCATGACCGCTTTCACGGTGCCGTCGCGGACGATCGGCACGGCGAACGCGAATGCGGGCTTTCCGTTCGATGCGTCTTTGTACAGCGCCGTGACGATCAATTGCTGGGCGGCGACCGCCTGCTTGTACCAGGGCCGCGCGGTCGGATCATAGCCGGGTGCGAGCGGCACGTTGGAGAACGCGGTTTTATCCGGCAGACCGAGCGTCATCACCTCGAAACCGCCCGATTTCGCCAGCAGCTTCAGCGCCGGCAGCGGATCGCCTTCGCCGATTGCGATCGTATCGGCGAGTGCCTGAGTTTGCCTTGCGCGGTCGGAGATCCATTCATCGATCGCAAGCGCATGCCCCGTCAAGATCGACATCAAGTTCTGCTCGATCGCCTCGTCGTTGTGGTGTTTGACGACGGTGTAGACAAGGCCTCCTGTCACAGCCAGGGCTGTCGCCACGATGGCGACGCAGGCCGCCAGGATACGTCCGCGAATCGATGCCAGCATAAGTCTGAGTCTCTCTCGGTTAGCAGCACTGTCAGGAATAGGGTTGGATGGCGACCATCTCATTTGCTGTTATCGGCGCGGGGAACCTTGACTTTAGGCCGGGAGACCGGCTGCGCTCGCTGCTCCGTTGCGTGGCCTACAACGCAAAGAGTTCGGCTTGACGGCGAATGGGGCGTTTGCTTAAGGAATCAGGGAGGTCAGACTCCTCGGCCTGTAAATTGACATGCAGCACCGAAACTAATCCGCTGGCCGCTCTGCTGGAAGTCCTTTGCGTCAGCATCAACGGCAACTGGGACGGGATGTCGCCGTTGCCCCAGTCGAGGCCGTCGAGGTGCGCGATCTGACCACGCGCTACGGCGCGATGCTATCCTACGTCTACTTGCCCCCCAGGCGTTGAAAGCCTATGCCGCGTTGGCAACATCGGCCGACGGCGGTCCGGTGCATGATCTTTCGCAACTGAAACCTAAATGAGTTGATCCATCGTGACGACGCGGCTCCCTCGGCTCGATTTCCGTGACGCGCAAAGCCGCGTCGCGATCTTGCGTACCGAGGCCGTGCGCACGAGCGCCCATTTCGGCTGGGAGTCGCTTTACTTCGAACATCGGGAAGCCGAGCGCTTCGAAACGGTCGAACACGTGATCCCCGATCACTATCTGATGGTCAAGCTCAATTCCGGTTCGAAGGCCGATCGCATGATCGACGGTGTCATGCGTACCGAACATCAGCGCCGTGGCAGCGCGGTCTATCTTCCAAGCGGATGCGCGCATCGCGTGCGCTACGAAAGTCCCCTCGGCCGTCTGCATTTGATGACGCTTGCACCGTCGCTCGTCGAGACGGTCGCGGCCGAAATGGGGATTGCACGGGTCGACATCGCACCGCGTTTTGCGAACGAAGAAGATCGCTTCGTGCTCGAACTGGCGGAGGCGATCGATACCGAACTGGCGGCGGGTAACCCGCATGGGAAGCTGTTCGCTGAAACGTTCGCGCGCACGCTTGCCGCGCACATCGTCACGCGTTACCGCGACTGTCGGCCCAAGCCAACGAAGGCGCCGGCGATGAACGCGGCGCGCCTGCGCAGCCTCGATCGATTCATCGAGGCAAACATCGCGATGCCGATCAGCCTGGCCGACCTCGCAAAGCAGGCCGGGCTCAGCGAATATTACTTTTGCCGGTGCTTCAAGCTCGCGACGGGCATGTCGCCTTATCAATACGTGCTGAACAAGCGGATGGGGCACGCAAGCGCTTGTTTACGCCGTGACGACATGTCGATCCAGGAGATTGCTTTCGCGAGCGGCTTCGGAGATCCCGTTCAGTTTTCCAAGCATTTCCGACGCGCGCATGGACTGACACCGACTGCATACCGCGCTCGGCTGCCGAAGCAACAATGCACAAGCGCCGCAGCTTATGACTAGGGTGCAACGCTGACGATCCGGTAGCGTAGGAGACCTTCCGATATCCATACGCTACCCATGTCCGAAACCGATACGTTGTTGGCTCGACGCGCAGTGGGCGCGCAAAGCTCCGCCGTTCGCGAACTCCTCAAATACAGCAGGACGCCCGGGATCATTTCCCTGGCAGGCGGTATTCCCGCGCCCGATCTATTCGACATTCAAGGGCTGGAAGCCGCACTCGGCGAAGAGTTGCGCGCACGAACGCGCGATACGTTCCAGTACGGCATGACCGAAGGCGAAGCCGGCTTGCGCGATCAGATCGCTACGCTCGCGGGCAAGCGCGGGCTCCACGCGGGCGCGCACAACGTGCTCGTGACGACCGGCTCCCAACAAGCGCTCGATCTTGTGGCGAGAGTTTTCCTGAATCCGGAAGACACGATCGTTGTCGAACGTCCCGCCTATTTAGCCGCGCTGCAGGCATTTGCATTTTCGGAAGCGCGCATGCTGTCGGTGCCGTCCGGGGCCGACGGCATCGATCTCGACCGCGTTGAAGCATTGTTCGCGAGCGAGCGCGTGAAGGCGATTTATGTGGTGCCGAATTTCGCCAATCCATCGGGTGGAACGTTGACGCTCGATCGACGTCGACGTCTCGTCGAATTGGCGGCCCGGCATCGCGTCCTCATCTTCGAAGACGATCCGTATGGGGATCTTCGACTGCGCGGCCGTGCTTTGCCGAGCTTGTTCGAAATCGCCGGGCAAACACCCGGTGCCCGGGATCTTGTCGTCTATATGTCGACGTTCTCGAAAATCCTTTCGCCCGGATTGCGCATGGGCTGGATGGTCATTCCCGATGCGTACTACTCGAACGTGGCCATCGCGAAGCAAGCGATCGACCTGCATAGCTGTACGCTCTCGCAGCGGATTGTCGAACGTTACCTCGCGAGCGGACGGTTGGGCGAACGGCTCCCGATTCTCAGGGACGCATACGCCGTCCGTTGCGAAGCGTTATGTTCGAGCCTCGAACGGCATCTGGGAGATGCCATCGAGTTCAATCGGCCCGATGGCGGCATGTTTCTTTGGGCGCGTTTCCGTGATGACGTCGACGCGTCCGCCGTGCTCGCACGTGCCATCGAGGCCGGGGTCGTTTTCGTACCTGGCAGTGCGTTCTTTGTCGACGAACCGCAGCGCAACACCTTGCGTCTTTCGTATTCGACGATCACGCCCGAGACGGCCGACGAGGCGGGTAGGCGCCTCGCTATTGCGCTCGAGGAAAGCGTGGGCTAAAGGAGCGGGTCGAGTTGCTGCAATTTTATTCAAGACGGTCAGCGCGACGCCGCCTATGCTGTGACGGGACGACATCGTTCACACAGGGAGGGAGGCTGCGCTATGTATTTTCGACATTCGCCGGAGATTTGGGAGGACCATCCCGCGTTGGTCCCCGGCGTTTTGCTGGCAGAGGGCGTGACCGACCGGCCGAGCGTTGACGCACGCGTTGCCGAATATCAAGCCATTGCACGGCAGCGCTTGGAGCGGGCGTCAGAAGGAGACTGGCCGGAGGTGCAGGCTTGGCGCCGCGTATTCGCGCAGATGGGCCTTAAGCCGACGCAATATCGCTGCGCGGCGGAATCGTTGCTGCGCCGCTTTCGGAAGGAGGGGGCGTTGCCGAGATTGCATCCGTTGGTGGATCTTTGCAATGCCGTTTCGCTGGCGTTCGCGATTCCGATTGCCGTATTCGATGTCTCACGCATTTCGCAACAGATGATAGTGCGCTATGCGAAAGGCGACGAACACTACCACTCGTTCGCGGGGGAAGTCGAATGCCCCGATCCCCGCGAGGTCGTTTTTGCGGATGCGGACAATCGCGCACACGCCCGCCGCTGGACACATCGGCAGAGTGCGTATTCGGCGGTGCGGGGCGAGACCGCGTCGGTTCTGATCGTCGCCGAAGCACATCATCAATCGGCGCCCGCCGACGTGATCAGGTTAGTCGACGCATTGGCTGATGAGTTGAAGGGGCTTTGGGCGGCGCCTTCAGCAAAGGCCGTCTTGAGCAGGGCGTCGCCTTCTATCGAAATGTGATGGCATGCGGAAGCGGGGGCTGCGCAAAACCACGCACGTCGGCGAAGCGACCCGCTGTTGCCGACGCTCTCTCAAGCCAGATTCCCCTGACACAAATACTTGATCGACAAATAATCGTCGAGCCCGTACTTCGAGCCTTCCCGACCGTACCCCGACTCCTTTACCCCGCCGAACGGAGCGGCTTCGCTCGATATTGCCCCTTCGTTGATGCCCACGAGTCCCGCTTCGAGCGCGCGCGAAACGCGTTCGATGCGCTTCATGTCATTCGTATAGAAATACGACGCAAGCCCATAAGGCGTGGCATTCGCAGCTTCGATCGCTTCGCACTCCTCATTAAAGCGAAACAACGGCACGACCGGGCCGAACGTTTCTTCGCTGCATAGCTCCATGCGCGAATCCGCATCGACAAGCACCGTGGGCGCAAAGAAATTCGGTCCAAGCGCCGGAAGGCGCGTGCCGCCCGTCAATATCCGCGCACCACGGGTGATCGCATCGTCGACATGGCGCGCGATCTTCTGCACGGCACGCTCGTTGATCATCGGGCCGATCTGCACCTCGGTATCGCTGGCGGGCCCGACCTTCATGGCCGAGACGCGATCAGCCAACAGCGCCGCAAAGCGTTCGTACACGCCGGCTTGCACATAAACGCGGTTCGGGCACACGCATGTCTGGCCGCCGTTACGAAACTTCGCCGCGATAAGCCCCGCCGCCGCCGCTTCGAGATCCGCGTCGTCGAATACGATGAACGGTGCGTTGCCGCCCAATTCGAGCGAGAGCTTCTTGAGCGTGTCGGCCGATTCGCGCGCCAAATGCTTGCCGACCGCCGTCGATCCCGTAAACGTAATCTTGCGCACGCGCGCGTCGCGCAGCCAGTCTGAAACGGCAGCAACCGTACGTTGCCGCGACGCGGTGATCAGATTCAGCACACCCGGCGGCACGCCCGCTTCGTGCGCGAGCAGCACGAGCGCCGACGCCGTCAACGGCGTGTCTTCGGCCGGCTTGCCCACGACTGTGCAACCCGCAGCGAGCGCAGGCGCGATCTTGCGTGCGATCATCGCAAGCGGAAAATTCCACGGCGTAATCGCAGCGACGATTCCAATCGGTTCTTTGACCGCGCTCATGCGTTTGCCGCGTTGCTGCTGCGGAATCAGATCGCCGTAAATCCGCGTGGCTTCCTCGGCAAACCACGCGACGTACGATGCGCCATAAGCGACTTCACCGCGCCCCTCGGCTAGCGGCTTGCCTTGCTCGCGCGAGATCAGCGCACCCAGCGCGTCTTGATTCGCGACGATGAGGGCGTGCCAACGCCGAAGGATTTCCGCGCGCTCCTTGGGCAAGGTTTCGCGCCATGCGGGAAGCGCCGCCGCGGCCGCATCGGTGGCCGCGCGCGCATCGGCAATGTCGCTGTCGGCCACTTCGGCGATCAGCGAACCGTCAGCCGGATCGGTAACGGCAAAGCATGCTCCGTCGATGGCCGGCACCCATCGCCCGCCAATGAAATTGTCTTTGCGGATCAATGCTTCCGGGGCAAAAGTGCGCGTCATGCTCGGGCTCCTGCTTCAGTGTCGGTACAAGCCGCAGCGCCCCACGACAGCACCGATACCGCTCGATGGTGTCGCCGTGGGACGTATCCGGCTTCGTTGATAGACGTAGGGAGGTGTCGCCGTACGTTGTTGAAGTTGCTGCGGTCAGTCTCAACCCTGGGCGACGCGCTCGGCGACAGCCACCCCGACATCACGCGTGCTGGCCTTGCCGCCGAGATCGCCCGTGCGCGGGCCTTCCTTCAGCGTCGCTTCGATAGCCGCCAGAACCGCATCGTGCGCCTCGCGTTCCTTGCCGCCATGTCCGCCGAGGAAGTCGAGCATCATCGCGGCCGACCAGATCATGGCAATCGGATTCGCGATGTTTTTGCCGGCGATGTCGGGCGCCGAGCCATGCACGGGTTCGAACAGCGAGGGGAACGCACGGTCCGGGTTCAGGTTCGCCGAAGGGGCAAGGCCGATCGTGCCCGTGCAGGCCGGGCCAAGGTCGGAAAGAATGTCGCCGAAAAGATTCGTGGCGACAACGACATCGAACCGATCGGGATTGAGCACGAATCGCGCACAAAGAATGTCGATGTGTTGCTTGTCCCACGTCACGTCGGGGTAGGCCTTCGCCACTTCGGCCGCGCGCTCGTCCCACCAAGGCATGCTGATTGCAATGCCATTGCTTTTTGTCGCGACGGTCAGCTTTTTTCTCGGACGCCGTTGCGCGAGATCGAAAGCGAACTTCAACACGCGTTCGCTGCCGTGCCGCGTGAAAATCGATTCCTGCACGACGAATTCGCGGTCCGTGCCGGCGAACATCACGCCGCCTACCGACGAATACTCGCCTTCGGTGTTCTCGCGCACGATCCAAAAATCGATGTCGCCGGCGCGTCGGTCGGCGAGCGGCGACGGTACGCCGTCGAACAATCGCGCGGGACGCAGATTGATGTATTGATCGAATTCGCGGCGGAATTTCAGCAACGAGCCCCACAGCGAAATATGATCGGGCACCTTCTCGGGCCAGCCCACGGCGCCGAACAAGATGGCGTCGCAACGCAGCAACTGGGCCTTCCAGTCGTCGGGCATCATCTGGCCATGCTTTTCGTAGTAGTCGCAGCTTGCCCAATCGATATGCTCGTACTCGAGCGTGATGCCGAAGCGTCGGCTTGCAGCGTCGAGCACGCGCAGCCCTTCGGGCATGACCTCGGTGCCGATGCCATCGCCGGGAATCACGGCGATTCGATATTTACCAGCCATGGCGGGTTTGCCTCCAAAAAACGAACATTGCGAAACGGCAGGTCGACCGCGCAGGCTTCGAGCGGACTTCAGCCGAAGCTCGACCCGGGCTGATCGACGAATGCCGATGGACAGCGTCTCAGGTCAGTTGCCGCGCGCGGCCTACGAATGCGGGAACAGCACCTCGAGCGGATAGTGCGTCTTCACGAAAGGCGATTTGATAATCACGTAGCTGAAGTACTTCTCGATGCCGATGTCGCGTTCGAGCAGTCCTTCGATCACGCTTTGGTAATGGCTCACGCTGCGCGTGACGAACTTGAGCAGATAGTCGTAGCCGCCACTTGCGAGGTGGCACTCGATGATCTCGTCGACGTCCTTGATGGCCGCTACGAAGCGGATGAAATCTTCGCGCCGGTGATCGGCAAGCGTCACTTCGGTGAATACGATCTGGACGTCGCCAAGCTTTTCGAGTTGGATTTGCGCGCCGTAGCCGACGATGTAGCCGGCCTTCTCGAGCCGCTTGACGCGTATCAGGCACGGGCTCGGAGACAGCCCGACGGCGTCGGCGAGCTCCACGTTCGTGATGCGTCCACGTTTCTGAAGTTGAGAAAGGATTCGAAGGTCGATCCGATCTAGCTTGCAATCGCCGCTCATCGTACTGTCGCCAAAGTCATGCCACTAACGGTGGACGCCTACTTTAGCACGCGGCAACGCGGGTTCGGCTACCGAGTGCTGCCCGCACATCCGATTGCGCCAACACCTCGTCAAGCGTCTTGCGCAATCGCTCGAACAGCAGGTCGAACTCGGCGGCCGTGTAGGACAGCGCAGGCGCGAAGCCGAGAATGTTGTCGCCGAACGCGCGGAAGATCAGGCGATTGCGATAGGCGGCCGCGGCGATGCGCTCCGGCAGTTGGAGCGCCGCATCGAAGCCCGCCTTGCTTGCCTTATCCGACACGAGTTCGAGTGCCCCTAACAGCCCTCGATGGCGCGAGTCGCCCACGAGCGGATGGTCGAGCAACGCGTCGAGTCCTTGCGCGAAGCGCGGCGCCAGTGACGCTGCGTTCGCCAGCAGCCCGCCTTCGTGGTAAAGCCGCATCACTTCGAGCGCAATCGCCGCGCTGACCGGATGCGCCGAGTACGTGTAGCCATGGCCAATCGCGGCATCCCCGCTGCCGTCGGCGATGCCGCGGTAAATCTCGTCCGACATCAACACGGCGCCCATCGGCGCATAACCGGCCGTCAGGCCCTTGGCGACCGTCATCAGATCGGGCTCGACGCCTTCGGCCTCGCACGCGAACAGCGGGCCGGTTCGTCCGAAACCGGTAATCACTTCGTCGGCGACGAATAGAATGCCGAGCTTGCTGCATGTGTCGCGCATCGCCTTGAGCCAGCCGACGGGCGGCACGATCACGCCGCCCGACCCCTGGATCGGTTCGCAGAAGAAGGCAGCGACGTTATCCGCGCCGAGTTCCGCCACCTTGGCTTCGAGCGCGCCGACCTGAGCGGAAATGAGTGCCGCGTCGTCCGCGAAATCGCCGCGGTAGGCATAGGGCGATGCGATGTAGTGCTGCTGCGGCAACGGCAGATCGAAATGTCGATGAAAGACAGGCAACGCGGTCAACCCCGAACCGACCGTTGAAGATCCGTGATAGCCGCGTGCAAGCGAAATGAACTGCTTCTTTCGGGGCCGCCCCGTCGCGTTGAAATAGTGCGTGATGAAACGCACCGCAGAGTCGACCGCGTCCGATCCGCCCAGCGTGAAGTACACATGTTGCAGCGAGGCCGGCGTGCGCTCGACGAGCTGCGTCGCCAATTCGATCGCCGGTGCCGAGCCGAAATGAAAATAGCCCGTCGCGTAGGGCAGTTTTTTCATTTGCTCGGCGGCGACGTCGACGATGCTTTGCTGGCCATAGCCGACGTTGACGCACCAAAGTCCTGCGAATGCGTCGAGCAGTTCATTGCCTTCGATGTCGCGCACGAACGATCCATGTGCCGATTCGAGAACCGTGACGCCGCGCGCCTCGTGCGCGCGATAGTTGACGACAGGATGAATGAGATGCTTACGGTCGGCTTCGATGAGCGAGGAAATCGACATGGTGGCGAGCCCGTGGAGATTTGAATGATGACGAGTTGATGGTACCGACGACGCGCCTCGCTTCGTTTCCGAAAATCGCGCCTTAAAAACGTGGGCCGAGCGTTTTGATGCGTGAGGGCAGCATTTTCTGCTGACCCCGCGCGGCGCCGCACCTTCGATCAGTAGCCGCGATGCCGATCGATCTGGCCGATCATCGGCAGTCCCGCTTGATGTCGCCGCAGATTGTCCAGCACGGATTCGACTGCTGTTTCAGGCCGTGTCGCACTCGCAATGTGCGGTGTGATGCGGATGCCCGGGTGCCGCCAAAACGGGTGTTCGCGAGGCAGCGGCTCCGGGGTCGTCACATCGAGCAGTGCGTAACGCAGGTGCCCGTCGTCGAGCAGTTGCAGCAGATCGTCTTGCACGAGGTGAGCGCCGCGGCCCGTTTGCACGAGCGATGCGCCGCGCGGCAGCTTGCCGAGCAGTCGCGCATCGAGCATCTGGCGCGTAGCGGGCGTGAGCGGCAGCAGGCAGACGAGGATATCGGTGCGCGCGAGAAACGCGTCGAGCGCCGAATCGCCGGCATAACATTCCACCCCCTCGATCCGATGCTCGGAGCGGCTCCATCCCGCACATGCATAGCCGAACAGGCGCAGTCGTTCGAGCACGGCCGTGCCGAGCATGCCGAGCCCGAGCACGCCCACCCGGCAAGACGAGGCGCTGCGAACGGGCAGGTCGCGCCAGCAGACTTGCTGCTGTTGCGCCGCATAAACGAAGAAGTCGCGGTGGATCGTCAACACGGCGTGGGTCACGTATTCGACCATGCCCTCGACGATACCCGGCTCGATCATACGAACGACCGGCACGTGTGCAGCGATGCCCGACAAGTCGAATTGATCGACGCCGGCTCCGACCGAGAACAATACCTCGAGATTCGGCAGCGTTCGGGTCGGGTCGTCAGGCGGTTGCCAGGCCACGAGATATCGGACCTGCTCAGGGTCGCCTACATCGGGCCAGATCTTGAACGGAAGGTGCGGCGCGCGCTCGGCAAAGAGCCTCGCCCACACCTTGCCGCGAGCGGGGTCCGCTTTGTAGAGAAACGTCATGGGGACACGCCGTTGCGGTTGGATCAGCAGATCGCCTGGTTGATGATGCCGTACTGAGCGAACTCGGCATCGGGCGGCGGCATCCGCTCGGCATGGCGCGCCATTTTGGCAACGCTATCCACGCGTGTGAGGCCCAGTGACTCGAGCCAATCGGTCAACCCGCTCTCGCCGGGGACGTCGATACGTATGAACATGCCGGGGTTCGACGCGAGCCAATGGCCGATCAACGCTTTCGCGCGCACCGGATCGTCGCCGCGCGGCACGACGACGGGACCGATCGCGCGGCCGCGCCCGAACCTGCGAAAGAGGGCGAAGCCGATCAGCTCCCCGTCGCGATCCAATCCGATGCCCTCGGCGCTGTCGATGAGCAAAGGCAGCACCGACGATCGATCGAGTCCGCTCGCACGCGATGCCAGTTCGACGAGGCGCGGGATATCGTTGACGCCGAGCGGGCGCAGCCGCTCGCGTGCCGGCAACGGCAGTAGCGGCGGTTGCAACGCCGTGCCCTGGTGTTGATCGAGCGTGCCGACGGGAACAAAGCCGAGCTTTTCGTAAAGGGGGCGTCCGGCTGGCGTGGCGTGCAGCACGGTGGCGCGGGAGCCGAGTTCTTCGAGCGCAAGCTCGGTCAGCCGACGGCCGATGCCGTACCCCTGATGCGCCGGCGAGACGATGACCATGCCGAGCGAGGCGGTGTGCTCACCATACTTCCAGCAAAACACGGTGCCAATGACGCGCGAATCGCGCTCGGCAACGAAGCCCGCGCCGATATTTGCAACGAACTGCCAATCTTCCGCGCGATGCGGCCATTTAAGCTCGACTGTCAGCGCATGCGCCGCATCGATATCGGCCGCCGTAAATCGCCTGTACTGGATGGAGTCGGACACGCAAGGCCCCTCTTGGTCTTGATTGATGAGCACTTTGTCATGCGGCGCGCCGGCTGACTAGGACGATCTTTTTATTGGAAGAATCGATCGAATCGGGTGAAAACGGGCGTGAAAGACCGGCGGCCCGGGCCTGTTTCCTCGCTCCAGTGCAAACGTGCTGGTTAGCGGCATCACGACGCTTACGTTCTGCTGTCGTGCGAATTTTGTCGATGCAATATGCTGGCGGGGCCGCCGTACGATGTTCGGCAAGTAGTGGATGCACAGGGATGCTGCCCGATGCAACCTCTGAACCGATCGATCGACGGCAACGGCTTGTTGGCAGAGCGCGTTGCCGAAACCAGGAAGGCGCTCATGAAAAGCTTCGATCCCAGCGCGATCGCCGTGCGCACCGCCCATTTCATCGGCGGCGAATATCTGGAGGTGCAAGGCCCGACGCTCGACGTTGCGCGTCCGTCGGATGGGCGGGTTTATGCGGCGTTGCCTGTCGGCGATGCGAGCCTCGTCTCTCATGCCGTTGAAAACGCTTGGCGCGCATGGCGCAAAAGCGGATGGGCGACGATGGCGCCGCGCGACCGAGCGCGCATTTTGCGCCGCTTTGCCGATCTCATCGCGGCCGACGCCGCGACGCTTGCACCGCTCGAAGCCGTCGGCTCGACGCGGCCCGTGCGAGACGCATTCGCCTGGGACGTGCCGTTCACGGCCGAGGGCATCCGCTTTTATGCCGAGTTCGCCGACAAGATCGGCGGACAAGTGGCGGCGACCGACCACGCTCATCTCGGCATGACGATCGCCGAACCATACGGGGTCGTCGGCGCGATTGCTCCGTGGAATTTCCCGCTCGTGATGGCTTCGTGGAAAATCGGCCCGGCCCTGGCGGCCGGCAATGCGGTCGTGCTGAAGCCCTCGGAGATGACGCCGTTTTCCGCGCTGCGATTGGCCGAGCTGGCGATCGAGGCAGGCGTTCCGGCCGGCGTGTTCAACGTCGTTCAGGGCGATGGGCGCACGACCGGCGATGCGCTCGTGCGGCATCCGCTCGTCGGCAAAGTGACCTTTACGGGATCGACGCAGACGGGCGCCGCGATCATGGCCGCTTGCGCGCACTGCGGCACCAAGCCGGTCACGCTCGAACTTGGCGGCAAGAGCCCGCAGATCGTTTTCGCCGATGCGCCGCGGCTCGACGACGTCGCCCAACGCATTGCCGCCGCCATCACCATCAACGCCGGCCAGGTATGCGTGGCTGGCTCGCGATTGCTCGTCGAACGTTCCATTGCCGAACCGCTGGTCGAGCGCATCGAGCAAATCGTCAGAGGATTGAAGGCCGGCGCCACGTGGCAACCCGATGCCACGCTGGCGCCGATCGTCTCGGGTAAGCAAGCCGAGCGCATCGATGCCATCGTGCGTTCGTCGCTGGAAGAGGGCGCGCGTGCCCGCTGCGGCGCAGCGCGCGTTTCGGTCGAGGGGGACGGCGCGTACTACGCGCCAACGATCATCGAAAACGTGACGAACGAGTCCGCTGCGGTGCGTCAGGAGATCTTTGGGCCGGTTCTAACCGTGCAAACGTTCGACGACGAGGAAGAAGCGCTGGCGCTTGCCAGTCATGCCGATTACGGCCTCGCTGCCGGCGTGCATACGTCGAACCTCGGGCGCGCTTTGCGTTTCGTGAGGGCGCTTGAAGCCGGCACGGTGTGGGTCAATCGTTACGGTCGAACCAACGATTTCATCGTTCCGACCGGCGGCTATAAGCGTTCGGGTATCGGCAAGGATCTCGGGAAAGAAGCTTACGAGGCCAATTTGCGCTTCAAAAGCGTGCTGATCGACACGATTGTCTGAGCGATCGGCCATTGATGCGCCGCTGCGGCCGGCTGTAAAAGGACCACCGCAGACTCTGCTGTCAAGCCGGTGCAAAACGAACGCTTTATGTGGCGGCCGCCGCCCAAATCGGGAACATTTTTGTTTTTGCATTGATTAAATCTTTCCAAGACGCAAGCTTTCGCATGATGGCGCGGCGGCTTGCAATCAGCTGATGAACCTACCCAAGGATGCATTGCGATGATCGAGTTCGAGCCCAAATACATCACCTTCGACTGCTACGGCACGTTGATTCGTTTTCGCATGGCGGACATGACGCGTGAGCTCTACGGTAAGGAACTCGATTCCGCCAGGCTCGAAAGCCTCGTCAGCGCGTTCGCAGGGTATCGACGCGACGAAGTGCTCGGTGCGTGGAAACCCTACCGCGATGTCGTCGTCAACGCGTTTCGTCGCGCATGCAAGCGCGTGGGCGTGCCGTTCGACGCAGCCAAAGCCGAAAGCATCTATCTCGCCGTGCCGACCTGGGGCCCGCATCCCGACGTTCCGGAAGGTCTTTCGCGTCTGGCCACGAAGTACAAGCTCGTGATTCTGTCGAATGCTTCGGACGACCAGATCCAAAGCAATGTCGACAAGCTCGGTGCACCGTTTCATGCTGTGTTCACCGCGCAGCAGGCGCAATCGTACAAACCGCGCATGCAAGGCTTCGAGTACATGTTCGACAAGCTCGATTGCAATCCCGAGGACGTTCTGCACGTTTCGTCGAGCCTGCGCTACGACCTCATGACCGCGCACGATCTGGGCATCCGCCACAAAGCGTTCGTCAACCGCGGACATGAGCCGTCGACGCCGTATTACGAGTACCACGAAGTGACCGACATCCCGCATCTCGCGTCATTGCTTGGCCTTTGATGCCACGCCGCGGTGCAACGAGCACTATCCGCCGGCCCACTGTATCCGACATCGATCGAGGAACGCCACGATGAAGCTTGACTCCTACTGGCTCGACACCGCGCCCGTCGCACCGCTTGGCGACGACGGGCCCGTCGAGGGCCGCGTGGATGTCGCCGTCGTGGGTGGCGGCTTCACGGGGCTGTCGGCCGCGCTCGCACTGGCGCGGCGCGGCGCGACGGTGGCCTTGCTCGACGCGGGGCGTATCGGCGGCGGCGCATCGGGTCGCAACGGTGGGCAGGTCAACACAGGCGTCGCGCAGGATTTCGCGGCGCTCGTTGCCCAGCTCGGCATCGAGCGGGCCCGGCGTTGCTATCTTGCCTATGCGGCGGCCGTCGATACGGTCGAGCGTGTGATTCGTGAAGAATCGATCGATTGCGATTACGTTGCATCGGGCAAGCTCAAGCTCGCGGCGAAGCCGCAGCATTATGAGCATCTGGAGAAGACGGCTGAATTGATCCATCGCGTGGTCGATCCGAACATCGAACTCATCGATGCGGCGCATATCGGCAACGAAGTGCAATCGGATCGGTTTTATGGCGGCTTGCTGCAGCGGCATGGCGGGCAGATGCATATGGGCAGGTTCGCCGCGGGTCTTGCGCAGGCCGCGCGTCGGCACGGCGCCAGGCTGTACGAGCAAGCAGCGGTTTCGTCCATCGTCAAGGGAGGAATGGACGGCTACCGTGTCGTCTCGGCGCGCGGCGAAGTGACCGCGACCCACGTGCTGCTGGCGACGGGCCCGTCCAAGCACGGCCCGTTCGCGTGGTATCGGCGGCGGCTGGCGCCGATCGGCTCGTTCATCATCGTCACGGAGCCGCTCGGCGCGGATGTGGTCGCGCGCATCTTCCCGCAGCGGCGTGCCTATACGACGACGCGGCTCATGCACAACTACTTCCGCGTGACGGCCGACACCCGGCTCGTGTTCGGCGGCCGCGCGCGCTTTACCGCTTCCGAGCAGCCGTCGGACGAGAAGAGTGGACGTATCCTGCAGCGCAGCCTCGCCGAGCTGTTTCCGCAACTGGCGAAGGTGCGCATCGATTATTGCTGGGGCGGTTTGGTCGACATGACGGCCGATCGTTTGCCGCGCGCGGGACAGCACGACGGCATCTATTTCTCGCTCGGCTACAGCGGCCACGGCACGCAGATGTCGACGCACATGGGCCAGGTGATGGCCGATGTCATCGACGGCCGGGAGGACGCCAATCCCTGGCGCGATCTGCCGTGGCCCGCCATTCCGGGCCACACGGGCAAACCCTGGTTTCTGCCGATTGTCGGCGCCTATTACCGTGTCAAAGACCTGTTCTATTGAAACGGAGTGCGAAGCCCGCTACGGGCCGTATCGATGAGCGTTAAGAAGCGCTTGATCGAGCATTAAGGGCAATTGAAAGTACGAGTTGACCGCCGGTTGACTATTTTTTGCCAGCATTGGCTTACTTCGCGGAGAAGTGCAATGAAAAAGGACACCTCACAATACGGTGCTGTCGGAGCCGAGACCACGCTCGAGCAGTTGACCGCGAAGGGCGCTTCGCGACGGGACGCGCTGCGTGCGCTCGTCGCGGCGGGCCTCGTTACCGTGACCGGCGGCGGTTTGCTGGTCGCGAGCACGGCGGCGCAGGCTCAGGCCACGCCGAAGCAGGGCGGCAAGATCCGCGTGGCCACGCAGTCGTCGTCCACGGCCGATACGCTCGACCCGGCCAAGGGCTCGCTCGCGACCGACTATGTCCGCTGCAATATGATCTACAACGGCTTGACGGAACTCGATTCGCACCTGGGCGCAACCATGGCGCTCGCGACTTCGTTCGACACGCAGGACGCCAAGGTGTGGGTGGTCAAGCTGCGCCCGGGCGTGCAATTCCATGACGGCAAAGCGCTCACACCGGCCGACGTCATCTATTCGCTGCTGCGCCACAAGGATCCGGCGACGGCGTCCAAGGCGAAGACGCTCGCCGATCAGATCAGCGATGCCAAAGCGACGGGACCCAACGAAGTCACGATTACGCTGGTGGGCCCGAATGCGGATCTGCCCGTTATCCTGGCGGACGCACATTTCCTGATCGTCAAAGACGGCACGAAGGATTTCACGAAGACGGCGGTCGGCACCGGTCCGTTCAAGCTCAAGGAATTCACGCCGGGCGTCCATACGGTCGTCGTCAAGAACGAGCACTACTGGAAGCCGGGCCTGCCGCATCTCGACGAAATCGAGCTGATCGGGATCAGCGACGAATCGGCGCGGGTGAACGCGCTGCTTTCGGGCGACGTGCAGCTCATCAATCAAGTGAGCCCTCAGTCGACGCAGCGTATCAAGGCCACGCCGGGCTTCACCGTGCTCGAAACGAAGACGGGTCAATACACCGACCTCATCATGCGCAACGACGGCGGCATCAGCGGCAACCAGGATTTCCGCCTCGGGCTCATGCATTTGCAGAACCGCGAGCAGATGCGCCAAGCGGTGTTTCAAGGCTACGGCGCGATCGGCAACGATCAGCCGATCGATCCGACCAACAAGTACTATTTCGCGGGGCTGCCGCAACGGAAGTTCGACCCGGACAAAGCGAAGTTCTACTTCAAGAAAGCCAATCTGGGCAGCACGCCGCTGCAGGTGTTCGCATCGCCGGCCGCCGACGGCTCCGTCGACATGGCCACGCTGTTGCAGCAAGCCGCCCCGCTCGCCGGTCTGAACCTGCAAGTGATGCGCGTGCCTGCAGACGGCTACTGGTCGAATCACTGGATGAAGCATCCGCTCGGCTACGGTTCGATCAATGCACGTCCGACGGCCGATATGCTGTTCACGCAGTTCTTCAAATCCGATGCGCCGTGGAACGAGGCGAACTGGAAGGATCCGCAATTCGACCAGATGCTCGTTGCTGCGCGAGGCGAGCCGGACGAGGCGAAGCGCAAAAAGATTTACGGCGACATGCAGGTGCTCGTGCATGAGAAGGGCGGAATCGGCATTCCCATGTTCCTGAGTTCGCTCGACGCGCATACGGCGAAGCTCCAGGGACTTGGCTCGATTCCGCTCGCCGGCTTGATGGGCTTCGCTTTTGCGGAGCATGTCTGGCTCGAGGCGTGATTCGAAGATCGCAGTTTGAAATTCGCCGATCGTCGCGACATCGGCCGATGATGCAGTGAAGGAGACGCAAGTAGATGAAACGTCAAGCGTATAAGCTCATCGCGAGCCGTCTCGGCCTTGCGTTGCTGACATTGCTGATCGTATCGGCGATGGTGTTCGCCATGACGGGCCTGCTGCCGGGTGACGCCGCGCAGCAGGCCCTCGGCCAAGCCGCCACGCCGCAAGCCGTGGCGGCATTGCGGCATCAACTCGGCTTGGACCAGCCGGCGCTGCAGCGATATCTGGAATGGCTTGCTCACATCGTCAGAGGCGACTTCGGCGTATCGCTGTCGAACAGCCTGCCCGTGAGCGAGCTCATTTCAACGCGGCTGCCCAATTCACTGATGCTCGCCGGCCTGACGACGATCGTCGCGGTGCCGATTGCGCTGGCGATCGGCGTTTTGTCGGCGATGTATCGCGGCTCGTGGCTCGATCGCGGTTTGAACATCCTGACGCTGTCTACCGTGGCCGTGCCCGAGTTTCTCGTCGCCACGATCGCCGTCTTGATCTTCGCCGTGAAGCTGCATTGGCTGCCGGCACTGTCGTATCTGTCGTCGGTGTCCTCGTTCGGCGATCTCATACGCATTTATGCAATGCCTGTCATGACGCTTTGTTGTGTGTTGATCGCACAAATGGCCCGCATGACGCGCGCCGCGGTGCTCGATCAGCTGAACTCCGGCTACGTGGAAATGGCGTGCTTGAAGGGCGCTTCGCAAGTGCGGGTCGTCTTGCGCCATGTGTTGCCGAATGCGATTGGCCCGATCGCCAATGCGGTGGCGCTCAGTTTGTCCTACCTGTTCGGCGGCGTCGTCATCGTCGAATCGATTTTCAACTATCCGGGACTCGCGAGCCTGATGGTAGACGCGGTAACCAATCGCGACATGCCGCTCGTGCAGGGCTGCGTCATGGTGTTTTGCGCAGCTTATCTCTCGCTCGTATTGATGGCGGACCTATGTCAGATCGTTTCCAATCCGAGGCTTCGTCAACGATGAACCGTCCCGCTCAACCCTCGATTCCGCACGCGGGCACGCAGATCTACGATCAAGCGCAGCCCGGCGCAGAGGCCCGCCCGCGTCGACAGAGGCGCTCGCGCCTTTCGTGGCTCGGCAGGATCGGCCTCGCTCTGGTCTGTTTCTGGCTGGCGATGGCCGTGTTCGGGCCTATGCTCGCCCCATACAAAGAAGGGGCGCTTACTTCGCCGTTCAGCTTTGCGAGCTACAGTGTGGCGCATCCGTTCGGCACCGACTATCTGGGCCGCGACATGCTGAGCCGTATCCTCTTCGGCGCACGCTATACGGTGGGGCTGGCGCTTGCGGCCGCCCTGCTCGCGAGCGGCATCGGCACTTGCCTGGGACTCCTCGCGGCCGTGTCGGCGCGTTGGGTGGACGAGGTGTTGAGCCGCTTCTTCGACGCGTTGATCTCGATCCCGAGCAAGGTGCTTGCGCTCGTCGCCATCGCCGCGTTCGGATCGTCGATTCCGATTCTGACGATCGTCGCCGCGGTGGCGTACGTTCCGGGTGCGTTCCGCATCTCGCGTTCGCTGGCCGTCAATCTGATGACGCTTGAGTATGTGCTCGTCGCGCGGGCGCGCGGCGAGCGTCTGCTCTATATCGCGCGTGTCGAATTACTGCCGAACATGATCCATCCGGTGCTTGCCGATTTCGGCCTTCGGTTCGTCTTCATCGTGCTGCTGCTGAGCGGCCTCAGCTTTCTCGGCCTTGGTGTGCAGCCCCCGAATGCCGATTGGGGTTCGCTCGTTCGCGAGAATATCGGCGGCTTGTCGCAAGCGGCGCCCGCTGTGCTGATGCCTTCGATCGCCATCGCCACGCTGACCGTCGGCATGAACCTGCTTATCGACAGCTTGCGTCGTCACGCCGGCTTCGGACAGGGAGCGCAGAAATGAGCGATCTCATGATCGAAGTGAAAGGCCTGCGCGTCACCGCAGGCAGCGCAGACGGCGATGTCGTGGAAATCGTGAAAGGAGTCGATTTCACCGTCAAGAAGGGCGAAGTGCTTGCCTTGATCGGCGAATCGGGCTCGGGCAAGACCACGATCGCGCTGGCGCTGCTCGGCTATACCCGGCAAGGATGCGCATTCGCCGGCGGCAGCGTGCGGGTGGGCACCGCCGATGTGCTCGCGCTCGACGACGCGGGGCGGCGCGCCTTGCGCGCGCGCACCGTGGCCTACGTCGCGCAAAGCGCGGCGGCGGGTTTCAATCCGGCGCGCACGTTGATGGACCAGGTCGTGGAACCTGCGCTGCTGCATCGACTGATGACGCGCGAGGCGGCGCGCGCGAAAGCCGTCGAACTTTTTCGTGCGTTGGCGTTGCCCGATCCCGACCATATCGGCGACCGCTATCCGCATCAGGTCTCGGGCGGACAGTTGCAGCGGTTGATGGCAGCCATGGCGTTGATCACCGACCCTGCCGTAGTCGTGTTCGATGAGCCGACGACCGCACTCGACGTCACGACGCAAATCGAAGTATTGGTCGCGTTCAAGCGCGTGATCAAAGAGCTGGGCACGACGGCGGTGTACGTCTCGCACGATCTGGCTGTCGTGGCGCAGATGGCCGATCGGATCATCGTGCTCAACGGCGGCGAAGTGCAGGAGTGCGGCGACGTCGACCAAGTGCTCGATGCCCCTGAGCATGCCTATACGCGTGCGTTGCTGGCGGCGTCGGCGCGCAAGGAGGGGCAACTGGCGCCCGGCGGCGTGTCAACGGAAGCGGCGGATGTGCCGCTGTTGGAAATCCGCGGCTTGTCGGCCGGCTACGGCCGCATCGATCGCAACGGCAATCCTGCCGTGCGCGTGCTCGACGATGTCAATTTGTCGATCGCGCGCGGCAGTGCGCTCGGTGTCATCGGCGAGTCGGGGTCCGGCAAGACGACACTTGCACGTGTCGTCGCGGGACTCGTCGAGCGCGCGAGCGGATCGGTGCTGTTCGAAGGGCAGCCGCTTTCCGCCGGTCTTCGCGGAAGGACATCCGATCAGTACCGCAGAATCCAGCTCGTCTTTCAGAATGCCGATACCGCCCTGAACCCGAGCCATACGGTGGAAGAAATACTGGGCCGCCCGCTCGCTTTCTACAAAGGGTTGCACGGCGCCGCTGCGAGGCGGCGCATCGGCGAGTTGCTCGATCTCGTCAAGTTGCCGGCGTCGACGGCTGCGCGGCGGCCAGGCGGCTTGTCGGGCGGACAAAAGCAGCGCGTCAATTTCGCGCGGGCGCTGGCCGCCGAGCCTTCGCTGATCCTTTGCGATGAAGTGACATCGGCGCTCGATACTGTCGTCGGTGCGGCGATTCTTGATCTACTGCGGGAATTGCGGCGCGAGCTCGGCGTGTCGTACATGTTCATCAGCCACGACATCTCCACGGTGCGCGCGGTCTGCGACGAAGTCATCGTGCTTTATGCGGGGAAACGCGTGGAGGCGGGGCAGCGCGGCCTGCTCGACCAACCGCCGCATCACCCCTACACAGGTTTGCTGGTCGATTCCGTGCCGGCGCTCAAGCGCGGTTGGCTCGATGCGCGCCGCAACGTTGATGTCGCGACGTTGCCGCCGCTGTCGGATGATGCTGTCGGCACGGGCCTGTGCAGCTTCAGAGCGCGTTGTGCCGCTCGTGTGGAAGGCAGGTGCAATACAACGCCGCCGCCACTGCGGACCTTACCGTCGGGTGCGCAGATCCTCTGCCATCGATCGGCCGACGAGTTGAAACTGCTGCAGCCGCTGCGGGGTGTCGCGTGAACGGACGGTTCGTGCGCGTAGCCGAGTGCGGGCGCAAAACGTTCACGATCATGGTCGATGGTGTTGGCTGCGAAGCGGCCGAGGGCGATACCGTGCTCGTCGCCGTGCTCAATTGTGTGCGCGCCGTGCGCGATTCCGAATTCGGCGATGGCAGGCGCGCCGGTTTTTGCCTGATGGGAGCTTGTCAGGACTGCTGGGTCTGGTGCGAAGACGGCACGCGATTGCGTGCCTGCACGACACCGGCTGCGCCAGGCATGTCGATCGTCACGCGCATTGGGGCGAGCAAGGAGGGCGTATGGCCGCACGCGTGATCATCGTCGGCGCGGGCCCGGCCGGCGTGCGGGCGGCGCAGGCGCTTGTCGAGGCCGGGCATCGGCCTGTCGTCATCGATGAAGGCAGGCGCGATGGCGGGCAGATCTATCGCCGTCAACCGGAAGGGTTCAAGCGCTCGTACGATGCGCTCTACGGAACGGAGGCGAAGCGCGCGATCGCGCTGCATCAAACGTTCGACGCGTTGAAGCAGCGAATCGACTATCTGCCCGACACGCTGGTCTGGAACATCACGCAGGGCGAAGTCCATCTCGTCGCGAACGAGCGATACCGCTCGCTCGCATTCGACGCGCTCATCGTTTGCAGTGGCGCGACGGACCGGTTGATGCCCGTCAAAGGGTGGCAGTACGCGGGCACGTACAGTCTCGGCGGTGCGCAGATCGCGTTGAAATCGCAGGGTTGTGCGATTGGAAGCCGTCCCGTTCTCCTCGGCAGCGGGCCGTTGCTCTATCTGCTTGCGGCGCAATACGTGAAGGCTGGCGTCCATCCCGTCGCGGTTCTCGATACCTCTACGCTGCAGCAGCGCAATGCGGCGTTGCCGGCGATGCTCGCTATCCCCTCGACACTGATAAAGGGGCTGCGGCTTCTCCACGTTTTGCGCAAGGCGCGCATACCCATCTATCGCGGCGTGCGCCCTATGGAAGTGCTTGGTACGCCTGACAATGGAGTATCGGGCGTGGTGGTCGAACAAGCGAATGGTGCTCGTCTCGAACTCGCCTGCGATGCGGTGGCGCTTGGCTATCATCTTCGGCCGGAAACGCAGTTGGCCGATCTTGCCGGCTGCGCATTCCACTTCGACGAGGCCGGCAGGCAATGGTTGCCGCGAGTCGACGATGACGGGCGCAGCAGCGTCAAGGGCGTCTATCTGGCGGGAGACGGCGCACGCGTGCGCGGCGCCGATGCAGCCGAGTGCGCGGGCCGCATTGCAGCGTTGGCCGCCCTGCACGACTTGGGCGAAAACGTCGAAGCGATGGCGCAGCTGCGGACCACACTTGCGCGATACACGCGTTTCGCCGACGGGTTGAGGCGCGCCTTCCCATGGCCGGCGCAACAGGCCGCGTGCCTGCCGGACGATGCGATCGTCTGCCGCTGCGAGACGATCACGGCCGGTGCGTTGCGCGGAGTCGTCCGCGCGACGGGCGCGTGCGAAGCGAATCGCGCGAAGGCGTTTTCTCGCGTGGGCATGGGCCGATGCCAGGGGCGCTACTGCGGACACGCGGCGGCTGAGGTGATCGCGGAGGCGGCTGGGGTGCCGCTCGATCAGGTTGGCAGGTTGCGTTCTCAGGCTCCGGTCAAACCGCTGCCGATGTCGATTGCTGAGGACTCCGAAGCATGAAAGCCCTAGCGTCGGATGTCGTGATCATCGGCGGCGGGATCGTCGGGACGACCACGGCCTTTTTCTTGCGTCGCCGCGGGCAATCGGTGCGGTTGCTCGAACGCGGGCTGACCGGCCAGCAGGCGAGCGGCGTCAACTTCGGCGGGGTCCGGCGGCAAGGGCGCGCGCTCGAACAACTGCCGCTTGCCAATCGTGCGCTGGCCACGTGGCAGCACGCAAACAAATGGCTCGGCGAAGACGTCGAATTCCTTGCCAGCGGCCATACGCGAGTCTGCTATCGCGAGGAAGACGTCGATACGTTCGTTCGCTATGCCGTCGACGCGCGTGCGTGCGGGCTGGAACTTCAGGTGCTGCAGGGTGCGGCGATGTTCGAGCGGTTTCCGTTCCTCGGCCGCGACGTGTTGGCGGCGTCGGTCTCGCCGCTCGATGGCCATGCGAACCCGCGTCTGGCGGCGCCCGCATTCGGCAGAGCGGCGGCTCGGCTCGGCGCCGACCTGCATGAAAGCGTCGAAGTGGTTCGAGTCGAGCATGAAGGGGCGGGCTTTCGCATCGAAGACAAGGCGGGCCGCGTCTACCGCTGCGCTCAGCTCGTCATTTGCGCGGGCGCCTGGGCGAATCGGCTCAGTTCGCAATTCGGCGAGACGGTGCCGCTTGAAACGCGCGGCCCGCAAATGGCCGTAACGGAGCCTGTTCCGTATGTATTCCGCTCGTCGATGGGTGTGTACACGTCGGTGAAGGCCGAGAGCGTCTACTTCCGTCAGATTCCGCGGGGAAACCTGATTCTCGGCGGTGGGCTGCATGGTCCGTCGAGCATCGAGACCTGCCGTGCAGGGGTGTTGCCGCTCAATACCGTGCGGCAGATGGCGCAGTTTCGGCGGCTCGTTCCCGGTCTCGCCCCGCTGCAGGTGATTCGCACGTGGAGCGGTGTCGAAGGCTATTTGCCCGACTCGGAGCCGGTGATCGGCCCGAGCAGCACCACGCCCGGTCTCTTTTATGGTTTCGGATTCAGCGGCGCGGGCTTTCAGATCGGGCCCGGTGTGGGCGAAACGTTGGCCGAATTGGTGTCGACGGGTGCGACGCCTATCGCCCTCGATAAGTTTTCGATCGACCGCTTCGGCCAACAAGCGGCGGCAAGTCAAGAAACAGCGGGTGCAACATGAAGCGAACAGAAGGGCTTGACCTGGCAAGGGCTTTCATCGAGGCACACTTCGCCGAACCGCTCACGCTCGAGCAGATGGCCGCGCCCGCGGCGCTGAGCATCTCGCGCTTCGCGACGGCGTTTCGCGAGCGGTTCGGCTCGTCGCCTTATCGCTATCTTTGTGGCCTGCGAATACAGCGAGCGCAGTCGTTGTTGCTCGCCGGCGTACCGAGCGTGGCTGTCGCCACCGAAGTCGGCTTCTTCGATCAAAGCCATTTCGGCCGGCATTTCAAGCGCATGTGCGGCATGACGCCGACTGCTTTCGTGACCGCATGCGGGGCGTCGCTGAGCAACGCGAAGCGGGTGTCGTCCAAGCGGCGGTCGATCCGCTGATTCCATTGAAGCCGGGAGTGAAGGCGTGACCCTCGAAGCCTATCCTATTGAAATCGGGTTCCCCGATATCGCGCGACACGCGCCGGGCAACACTGGCATCGACTACGTGCATACGTTCGATTCGGGTGTGGCCGGTCCACACGTGATGATCAACGCACTGACGCACGGCAACGAAGTGTGCGGCGCGATCGTCGTCGATGCGTTATTGCGGTTTGGATTGCGTCCGCGCCGTGGCCGCCTCACGTTGTCGTTCGCGAATGTGCAGGCCTATGCGCGCTTCGATCCCCGCGAGCCGGACAAGTCGCGTTACGTCGACGAAGATTTCAATCGCGTCTGGACTGCGCAAGTGCTTGACGACACGACGCGCCGGTCGGCGGAGCTCGATCGCGCTCGTGCAATGCGGCCCGTTATCGATACGGTCGATCTGTTGCTCGATCTTCATTCGATGCACGAGCGTAGTGCGCCGCTGATCGTCTCAGGGCCGCTCGATAAAGGCGTCGCGCTTGCCATACAACTGGGGACGCCTGCCACGGTGATCAGCGACGAAGGGCATCCGCAAGGCCGGCGCATGCGCGATTACGCGGGATTCGGCGACCCGGCGAGCGCGAGCAATGCGTTGTTGATCGAGTGCGGTCAGCATTGGGAGCGGCAAGCCGTGGACATTGCGCGCGATTGCACGGCGCGGTTTCTGCTGATGGCGGGTGTGATCGAAGAGGCGGATGTGCCGCGGGGATGGCTCGCGCCGTTGCCCGAGCGCATGACGGTCGTGCGTGTGACGCAGCCTGTCGTGGCGAAGAGCATGGACTTTCGATTTGCCGGGGAATATACCGGCCTCGAAACATTTGCCAAGGCGGGCACCGTGATCGGCTGGTCGGATGGCGAACCTGTCGTCACGCCTTACGACGATTGCGTGCTCGTCATGCCGTCGCTGAGGCAGTTGCGGCCTGGTGTAACGGTCGTGCGTCTGGGACGGATCGGGGCGCGCATCGATCGCCGCCGAGACGAACGCCAGCCGCGCATCTGAAGCGCCAGGCATCTGGCGGGTGTTGAGGGAACGCTGTTACGATCGAGCGTTGCATGCCGACGTGCCGATTCGCTCGTAAAGCAGCGACGACATGGAAGGCGTCTCTGTCGCAGTGTCCCTCTCACCGGAGCCATTCGCCGTGAATAGCGTATCGCCGCAACAAAAACGAATCGACCTGCCACAGTTGATCGGGCACCTGGGGCATCTGCAAGGCGGCGAGCGCCAGCTGATCGCGATTGCAGGCGCACCGGGAGCCGGTAAGAGCACGTTCGTGCAGTCGTTGTGCGACGGCCTCAACCGCGAGCGGCCAGATTCGGCGTGCGTTCTGGCGATGGATGGCTACCATTTCGACGATTGTGTACTCGAGGCGCGTGGCCATCGCGCACGTAAGGGCGCACCCTTTACGTTCGACGTGGGCGGGCTCGAGGCGATGCTCGAGCGCCTCAGCGCCGATGACGGTAAAGACATTGCGGTACCCGTATTCGATCGCTCGCTCGAAGTCGCCCGAGCAGGCGCATGCATCATTCCTGGATCAGCAAGGCTGATTCTGGTGGAAGGCAATTATCTGCTGCTGGACGACCCCGCATGGGCGCCGCTTCGGCGCTTCTTCGACGTCACGGTCATGCTCGACGTTCCGCGCGAGGTACTGATCGATCGTTTGAATGCGCGATGGCGCGGGTATGGTCTCGACGAGGCGGCCGTGCGTGCCAAGCTGGGCGAGAACGACCTCGTCAATGCGGACCTCGTCTTATCGCACAGCGTGGCCGCGCAGTTTGTCGTCGCGAACGGCTGATGCGATCGACACCCAGAGGTGGAATCGGCGAATCCAGTTGCTCTCGTTCATGCTTTCTCCTTCGGCGCCTGGATCATCTTCCATCCGTTTCCGGCCGGATCGCGAAAGCCCGCGTCGACACTGCCGTAGCGGTCTATGGGCGCTTGCGTGAACTCGACGCCGCGCTCGCGCATTTGCGCGTAGCTCGAGTGACAGTCGGCGACAGACAGCACGAGCGGCGGCATTGCCCCCTTGGCGACCATCGCACGCAAGGTTTGCGCGGTGGCCTCGTCGTGCATGGGCGGCCCCGGCATGAAAAGCCCGAGTTGAAACGATGGTTGATCGGGATGCTGGACCGTGAGCCAGCGGTAGTTGCCGTTGCGTACGTCCGTATGGACCTGGAAGCCGAGCTTATCCACGTAGAACGCGAGCGCTTCGTCCTGGTTGTCGACGTACAAGCCCACGACGTTGATGCCTTCCTTCATTGCGCCTCCTTCTCCTTGGTTGATGGCCGCACTGTAGCTTTCGCTTCGCGCCGACGCTTCTCCGAAACTGCGATCGTCAGATCGGGGCGCTCCGAGGCTTTAAGTACGCAGGCCGGGACGAGCGCGAGAGGTGGCGTGTCGGCCTGCACCGCTTCGCGTAGCTCGCCCGGGCTTCGTCCCGTGACGTCGCGAAAGATCCGGCCGAACGTGCCGAGGCTTTCCCAGCCGGTGGCGAAAGCGATTTCGGTGATCGGCAGGTCCGTGTCGCGCAGCAGGGTAGTGGCCTGTTCGATGCGTCGCGTCAGTAAATATCGGTGAGGCGGCAGCCCGAAGGCCCGTTTGAACGAGCGGGCGAAGTGGGCTTCCGATACGCCGCTGATCTGCGCGAGACGCTTGAGGGGCCAAGCCTCGTGCGAGGCCGCATCGATGCGGTCCTTTGCGCGCAGTAAGCGGCGCAATAGGGCAGGGTCTTGCAGTGCTGCGGCATCGGCCGGCTCGGAGGTGGGCGCGGCATGCCGTTCGAGGCGTCGTTCGCTGGTAGGTGTGGGCGCTGTCAATATTGATGTCGATGTTGACGTCGATGTTGACGCATACCGCGTCGGCGGCACTCCCACCACGCGCGCAAATGCAACGCTGAACGCGCTGGCGGAGCTATAGCCGACGCGTTCGGCTACTTCGGCCACATTCCCTTCTTTCCGTAGCAGTATGTTCTTGGCCATCGCCATACGCCAGGCCAGCAGGTACTCCATCGGCGCGACGCCTACGGCGCGGCTGAACCGATCGAAGAACGCGGACCGTGAAAGGGCAGCCTCGTTCGCCAATTGGGCAACTGTCCACTGGTGCGCCGGTTTTTCGTGCATGCAACGAATCGCGGCTGCCAGCCGTTCATCGGCCAGCCCGCGCAACAGCCCCTGCGATGCGGCCATTCCCGCCGACGATCGAAGCGCTTCGATGAGCAGCACTTCCAGCAGACGTGTGAGGACCACGTCGCGCGCGGGCCGCGAGGCGCGCGATTCATCGCCGACCAGTTGCACGAGTGTGGCGAGTCGCTTATCGCCACGAATATGCACAAGCTGGGGCAGAAGCGAAACGAGCAACGCAGCGTCCGGCGAGCCGAACAGAAAGTGCCCGATTAAAAAGCGAACGTCGGGTACACCGCTCTGCGTGCCGAGCCGGAATTCTCCGTCGCCCAGCCGGACGGGCGCGGTCACGGTGTCCTTGGACGATGGGGGAGCGATGCTCGACATCGAGCGACCGAACCCGGAAGGGATCAAGACGAAGTCATCGGTTTGCAGCGTGATCGGTTCGTAGCCGTCGACATCGAGACGGCACGTGCCTTCGAGGATCACGCAGTAAAAGGGCTCCCCCGACTCGGCGCGACGCACGCGCCAGCGACCGGCGCCGCCGACGATCTTCGAGAACGAAGCGCTGGGCTGGAGCAGCGTGACGACTTCTGCGAGCGGGTCGACCATGGCCGGACTCTTGCGAATGAAACTCGGACTTCGGATTGTAGCTAATCCGGCTGCGGGCCACTATCTTCTCCGTACCGCAATGACAGACAGGAGTTCTTTCTCGATGAAGACGATTCTCATCACCGGCTGCTCGTCAGGATTCGGCCTGGAGACGGCCCGATATTTTCTCGAACGCGATTGGAACGTGATCGCGACGATGCGCACCCCGAACGAGGATCTGCTGCCACGCTCCGATCGCCTGCGGGTGCTCGCGCTCGACGTCACGGATCCCGATAGCATCAGTCGGGCGATCGAGGCCGCGGGGCCGCTCGACGTGCTCGTCAATAACGCGGGGATCGGCCTGCTGAATGCGCTGGAAGGCATGTCGATGGACGCCGTACGCGAAATCTTCGACACCAACACGTTCGGCACGATGGCGATGACGCAGGCCGTGCTTCCGCAATTCCGGCAACGCCGGGCAGGTGTGGTAGTCAATGTCACATCGACCGTGACGCTGAAATGGCTGCCGCTGCTTTCGGTCTACACGGCGAGCAAGGTGGCGGTCAACGCGTTTACGGAAACGCTCGCGCTGGAACTCGAACAGTTCGACGTGAGCGTACGCGTCGTCTTGCCCGGGCGAGCGCCCGAAACGCGCTTCAGCGAGAGTGCGCGGGCGCGGATGCCGCGCGAATTTCCCGAGCCTTATAGCGACCTGGCGCAACGTGTGTTCGCCGGCTGGGAACAGTCGAGCGAACATACGCGATCGATCGATGTTGCGCAGGCGGTGTGGCGTGCGGCGACCGACCCGTCATGTCCGGTCCGCATTGCTGCCGGAGCGGACGCGATTGCGTTGATGCGATAGCCTCTTCGGAACGAGCGCCTGCGCCAGGTCCTGCAAGAACTGCGCGGGCCCGGCGGCGTGCAGCGCGCGACCGCTGCTCAACGCCCCGTCGATGATCGTGCCCATCCGCAACGCGAACAGCTCGGGATCGCCGAGGCCCATGGCCTGCGCGAGTTCGGCAAGCCTGCGACGCAGCTCGCGCTTGTGCGCCACCGCCACTTTACGCGCGGGATGTTTATCGTCCGCATATTCGGCGGCGATGTTGATCTGCGGGCAGCCGCGGTAGCCGGGGCGCGCGATTCGTTCGCCGAGCCATTGGAGCTGCGCATCGAGCTCCTCGCGCGGTTTGCCTTTATGCTCGGCGGCGACGGTATCCCAATGCCGCCAGAAGTCTTCGTCCTCCCGCAACAGGAAGGCTTCGATGAGATCGTCCTTCGTGGCGAAGTAGCGATACAGGCTCGTCTTGGCGACGCCCGACTTCGCTACGATCAGATCAACGCCCACCGCACGCGTTCCCTCTCTATAGAAAAGCTCGCTGGCGGTACGCAGGATGCGCTCCCGCGTATCGGGCGCGGGTGCCGCCGGTTCGGCCTTCTTCATTGACATCACCTCCAACGTGGCGGGTTTCGCCGTCGCACAGGACGCGATGGTACCACCAAAAAACATTGGCGATACAGATCGGTATTAATGGCGCTACAGATCTGTATTGACGACGCTACAGATCTGTACTATAAACTCACCATTGCCACGTGGAGACGAGAGGACGACGATGAACGATCGAATGACGGTTGCGGTTTACGGTGCTGCGGGACACACGGGGCGGTTTATTGTGGAGGAATTGAAGCGGCGCGGAATCCGCGCAATTCGCATCGGCCGTGACGCCGCGCGCTTGCAGGAGGCGGGCGTGGACAGTGAGCATTCGGTGTCGCGCGTGGCCGCTATGGACGACGCGGCACAACTCGATGCCGCGCTCCATGGCGCGGATGCTGTGATCAACTGCGCGGGGCCTTTTCTCGATACGGCTTTGCCGATTGTCGATGCGGCGCTGCGCGCAGGCATTCCGTATCTGGATGTCACGGCGGAACAACCCGCGCTGCAAGCGCTGATCGACGAACGCGACGCAAGGGCGCTTGCATCTGGCGTGACGCTCTTACCGGCGGCGGCGTTTTACGGCGGGCTTGCCGATCTGCTTGTGACGGCCATCGCCGATGAGCGTACGACGATCGAAAGGGTCGACGTCGCTATCGGCCTCGATAGTTGGCATCCGACACGCGGCACGCGAGTGACCGGCGAGCGCAATCGCGCGAGAAGAGTCGTCCAAAGGGGCGGCAGATTGACGCCGATCCCGCAGCCTGCGCCCGAAGGCGTATGGTCGTTTCCGGAGCCAATGGGCGAGTTGGATGTCGTGCTGCTGCCTTTTACTGAAATGCTCACCGTTTCGCGGCATCTTCGCGTCGATACGATGGACTCGTGGCTGGCCGCGATGGCATTGCGCGATATTCGCGATCCGAACACTCCCCCGCCGCGGGCGAACGACGAGCGAGGCCGATCGGCCCAGCAGTTCGTCGTGGATGTGGTGGTCCAACAAGGCGGGGAGGTGCGGCGTGCGACCGCCACGGGGCGCGACATTTACGCCGTCAGCGCGCCGATCATCGTCGAAGCTGCCGAGCGCTTGCTAAGCGGCAAGGCGAAGTCGAAGGGCGGCGTCGTCAGCCTTGGCGGGATCTTCGACGCCACGGACTTCCTGACCGCGCTCGACACGGTGGCAGTGAACTATAACGCTGCAGCGACTGCGGGTATTCACCTGCGGTAATCCGCGAGGAGCATCGCCCACCGCGTAATGATGCAGTGGGTCGGTGTTTATCGTTGTCTCTTCGTCTCAGCGGACGTTTTATGGCGCGCGTGCCGTCAAAGCACGGCAAGCGATGCGTTAGGAATGTCGGTCACGAGCATGTGGCCGGGACGATGCGCGATCGCGAACGGCAGACGCGCCGATTCGATCGCGCTTTGCGGGGTGACGCCGCATGCCCAGAACACGGGGATTTCGTCCTCGCGAAGGGTCACGGCGTCGCCATAGTCGGGGCGGGACAGATCGGCGATCCCGATGGCCTTCGGGTTGCCAAGGTGGATGGGAGCGCCATGAACTGACGGGAACCGGCTCGTGACCTGAATGGCGCGGATTGCGTGCGCGCCGCTCATGGGCCGCATCGAGACGACGAGTTGCCCGCCAAACGGCCCGGCCGGCTCGTTGGGAATATTGGTGCGGAACATTGGGACATTGACGCCTTCGGTAACGTGTCGCAGCTCGATCTTCTCGTGCGTGAGCATCTGTTCGAACGAGAACGAGCACCCGATCGCGAACGCGACGAGATCGTCATCCCACAATGCGACGATGTTCTCGGGTTGTTCGGTCAGCACGCCATCGCGGTAGACGTTGTAACCGGGCACGTCGGTGCGCAGGTCGAGATCATCACCGAGTGAAGGAATATTCCATCGGCCGCGCTCCCCGACACCGAGCAGCGGGCATGCTTTCGGATTTCTGATGCAAAAACGTAGGAAATCCTCGGCGAAGGCGCTCGGGATGACGACGAGATTGGCTTGCGCGTACTCACCGCACTGGCCGGCGGTCGGCCCTTTGAAGTCTTTACGGCGCACGAGCTGGCGAAAGCGATGCGGCATGACGGCGTTCCGTGAGCAATATGGCTTGGATACGAGATTAAGTTCGAATTTGATGACGCGCCAGCAAGTTATTCCTTGCGCTGGTGTTAAGGTTTGCTTAACAGAAAGATGCACGTCGGCTTTTTATTCTGCTTAACATTGGCTCGTTGCTGCCGATATAGAAGACGGGGGGCGCGATGTCCTGCATTGACATGCGCGCCATACGAACCGGTTTTATTCATCAGAAGAATGATCATGTCCCGTTTGACTTTACGACAAAAGCTTTGGATTCCGCTGCTGCTGACATGGGTCGGATTGCTTGCGCTGACGTTCTGGTACGCCTTGCAGATGCGAGAGATGCAGTTGAGCGAGCGTAAGCACGCACTGGCTGACGTCACGGAAATGGCGTATTCGATGGCGGCGGGGCTGGATCGTGATGCGCAAGCCGGAAAAATCGGCGCCGATGCCGCAAAGCAGCAAGCGTTGGCCCGCATTGCGGATTTGCGCTATAGCGGCAATGGCTACGTGACCGTCGTCGGGGCCGATTCGGTCGTGGTAATGCACCCGATGTCGCCCAAGCTCGATGGCAAGGACATGTCCGATTGGAAGGATGCGAAGGGTAATCGGCTCTATAAGGACATTGCGGCGGCGGGCGCATCGCCAGGCGGGACGGGCTATGTCCAGTACTGGTGGCCCAAACCCGGGGAGAAGGCGCCCAGTTCGAAGCTGGGCTTCGTCAAGCGTTACAAGCCTTGGAATTGGGATTTGGTAGCGGGGGTTTACCAGGATGACATCCAGTCGGCCTTTTATCACACGCTGGCGACGTCCCTGGCCGTGCTGATTGTTTTGGGCGCGGCGATTTCTCTGCTGACATCGCTCGCGGTCAAGAGTGTGCGTCGCTCGGTCGGTGGCGAGCCCGCGCGGGCAGCCGAACTTGCGCGTCAAATTGCGGCCGGTGATTTGACCGGCCGAATTGAAGTTGCGCATGGTGACGACGAAAGCATCGTGTCGGCCATCGCCTATACGCGGGACACGCTTGCGGGTACCGTCTCGCGCGTGAAGTCGGCGGCCGAGACCATTCGTACCGCGGCAGCCGAGATCGCGACGGGCAATGGCGATCTGTCGAGCCGCACCGAGCAGCAAGCCGCATCGCTCGAAGAAACCGCGGCGGCAATGGACGAACTGACGTCCACAGTCAGGCAAAACGCGGAAAACGCGTCGCATGCAACGCAAGTGGCGGCGAGCGCGTCGTCGGAGGCGGAGCGTGGCGGCGTCGTGGTCGGCGATGTCGTCAACAAGGTGCGTGCGATAGCGGAAAGCTCGAAGCAGGTGGCCGATATCACGTCGGTCATCGACAGCATCGCGTTCCAAACGAATATCCTCGCGCTCAACGCGGCGGTGGAAGCGGCGCGCGCGGGCGAGCACGGCCGCGGGTTCGCCGTGGTGGCCAGCGAGGTGCGCAGTCTCGCGCAGCGCAGTGCAGCGGCGGCGAAAGAGATCCGCTTGCTCGTCGATACGTCGCTCGCACAGGTCGAAAGCGGGGCCGCGCTGGCCGAGACTGCGGGCGGCGCAATGGGCGGGATTGTCTCGGCCGTCAAGCGTGTTACGGCGATCGTCGACGAAATCGCGGCGGCGTCGGCGCAGCAACGCGGGGGAATCGAAGAGGTCAATCGCGCGATTGCGCAGATGGACAGCGCGACTCAACAGAACGCGACGCTCGTCGAACAGGCGGCGGCCGCCGCGGTGTCCTTGAACGAACAGGCGCAGCAACTAGGCGAGGCGATCCGCGTGTTCCAGGTGACGGGCGATACTGTCCATGCAGCGACACAATGAACACGCGCTTTCTCGAAACCTTCGTGACGCTCGCGGAACTCGAGAGTTTCCGCGCGACGGCGCGCGTGTTGCATGCCACGCCGGCGACGATCTCGCTGCGGATCAAATCGCTCGAGGACGATCTACGCACCGAACTCATCGATCGAACGACGACGCAATTTCGCTTGACGCCGGCCGGTGCGAGCCTGCTAAGCCTGGCGCGCAACGTCGTGGACGCCGCCCGCGCGTTGCGCGAAGCAGCGGGGCAAGAGGTCGTGGTCGGCGGTAAATTGCGGCTGGGCGTGATCGAAACCGTCGTGCATTCATGGCTTTCGCATTACATCACGCATTTGAACGCGAAATTCCCCCAGCTCGACGTCGATTTGACAGTCGATTCGAGCGCCGTATTGCAGCAACGGCTGCTTGCGGGAGAACTCGATCTCGCGATACGCGTGGAGGGGATCGACAGCACGAAGATTGCGTCGAGGGCGATCGCGAGTTATCCCGTGCGCTGGATTGCGCGGCGCGGTTTGTTGTCCCGCCGTGCGACCGGGCTTGCCTCACGCGTATTGCAACGACCGATTCTGACCTTTGGCCGAGGGACCGCGCCGCAGGTTGCATTGCAGAGCATCGTCCATACGCTCGCGCGTCAGGAGCAGATCGGGCCCGAGCAAACCCGTGTGACGTGCTCGCCTTCGGTAGCGGCGATCGTCCAGCTCGTGCGTGACGGCTACGGCGTGGCATGTATTCCAAGCTTGTTCGTCACTGACGAATTGCAGACGGGTGAGTTCGTCGAGCTTCCGCTCAAGCCGGTTCCGCCGCCGATCATCGTTTCGTTATGCAAGCCGACCAATGCGAGCGCGATGGTCAATGCGGCGGCGAGCGCGGCACATATCGCCTGCTCGGCATATTGCCGTACGAAGCGGCCGGATCTGGTCGAAGCGCTTTAATGGCAGCATAGGTTTATCCCCGCTCCCCACCCCACATTCGCTCAATCCGCGCTCCTGGTATCGTCCGGGATCATTCCCCTTGATACTTCTCATTTCGAATCTTTGGGGTTCCCGATCCGCGCCCGATTCAGCGCTGCTGGCTTCGCTGAATGACGCGCTCGAGCCGCAAGGGGGCAAGGCTGTGCTGACGAGGCTCGGCAAGCCGGTCAAGAGGCTCAAGGCAAGCGCGGGCCTTCCGGGGATCCACGGCTCGGTTGAGGCTGAATTGGCCTCGCCGAAGGGGGACAGCGCGGCCGCGATGCGCGAAGTCATGAAGCAGCTCGACCGGCAGAAGAAGCCGCTGCTGTTGGCGATCGACGAGGCGCAGGTACTTGCAAGCACCGCTCACAGCGATTTCGCTCATATGGTGCCGAAAGCCTCGCAAGGTTGTCTGCGTGGCTGGGCAAAGCAGCCACGAAGAACACCGTGGCGCAAGCACTGCGACGGTTGCAGGCGGAGAACATCGTCGCCCGCCTGGGTGTGGGGCACTATCGCGTCGAGGATGAAGCATTTGCGGAGTGGCTGCGGCGCAGAAGACAGCGGTAGCACCGCATGCGCGATGCCGGCGAACCCGGTGCGAATTCGCGCGTACCGGCCGTCACGATGGACTCGCCACTGCGTTTTGCGCGCACGCGCCGAACAACCACCGCCTGAATGCAGGCGCCGCTGGCGCTTCGGGACGTGCCTGAGGGCAGACCAGGAAATACCCGCGCGACGTGGTAACGGGCCCGTCGAACAGCGTGACGAGCTGCCCGCTGCTCAGGAGCTCATCGATGAGCGGTAGCCATCCGAGCGCGACGCCCTGGTGCGTCAGTGCCGCGTGCATGACGAGCGCGTAGCTGTTGAACGTCGAACCCTGTTCGTCGGACGGCGCGGCCAGCCCATGCGCCGCGAACCAGCCGTTCCAGCCGAGCCAGCGTTCGGGCTCGGTGGGCTGCACGTGCAGCAACGGCGCCGCACGCAAATCGGCGGGCTCGACGATCTCTGGATGGGCCTCGCGAAACGCCGGCGAGCAAACGGCGACGACCTGCTCTTGAAAGAGGCGCGTGGCCGTGCAAGGCGACCAATCGCCTTCGCCGAACGCGATCGCGACGTCTGCATGGTCGCGACGCGGATCGAAGGCCGACTGCGAGGTGACGACCTTGACGTTGATGTCAGGCAACCATCGTCGCAAATCCATCAGGCGCGGCACGAGCCAATACGTTGCAAAACCCGCATCGGTCAATATCGTCAAAGCGCCGTTCGCGCGAGCCGCGCGAATCTCGGCGACCGCGCCACGAAGGGTCTCGATGCTTTGCCGCACTGCCTCGTAGAGCCGCCGACCATCAGCCGTCAGCGTCACGCCCCGATGCCCGCGATCGAACAAGGGGGCGCCGAGTTCCGCTTCCAACTGCACGATGCGCTGACTGACGGCCGGCTGCGTCGAGCCGAGTTCGCGCGCGGCGGCAGTGAAGCTCGCCAACCGGGCCGCGGACTCGAACACCGACAGCATCTGCAGCGGTGGCAAACGGTCTTGCTCAGACATAAGCGGGCCTTATGGGGCTATAAAAAACGGCCGTCTTCACACGCGAATTGTGGGTCGACATATTGGCGTCACGCGCTTCGAACGCCGCCTATCGTGCAGTGCAACGATGTTTTCGACGAATCCGAAGCGCCGGGCCTCGCAGCACGCCCTTCCGTTCCGACGAACCAATGCATTGTAAACACCCGCTCATGAAGCCCACCACAGGAAAAAACATCCTCATTCTCATGGCCGACCAGATGACGCCGTCTGCGTTGCGCGCTTACGGCAATCAGGTGTCGAAGACGCCTCGCATCGATGAGCTCGCCCGCCACGGGGTGGTGTTCGACTCGGCCTATTGCGCGAGCCCGCTGTGCGCACCGTCGCGCTTTGCGCTCATGGCGGGCAAGCTTCCGTCGAAGATCGGCGCCTACGATAACGCGGCCGAATTTCCCGCGCAAACGCTGACGTTTGCGCACTACCTGCGGGCGGCGGGCTATCGGACGGTGCTATCGGGCAAGATGCATTTTTGCGGCCCCGATCAATTGCACGGTTTCGAAGAGCGGTTGACCACCGATATTTATCCGGCGGATTTCGGTTGGGCGCCTGATTGGGACAATCCCGAAGTGCGTCCGAGCTGGTACCACAACATGAGTTCGGTGCTCGAGGCGGGACTCTGTGTGCGCACCAATCAGCTCGACTTCGACGACGAAGCGACCTTCGCCGTTCGCCAGAAGCTCTATGACATTGCACGCGAACGCCAGGCGGGCCTTGATGCGAGGCCGTTTTGCGTCGTGGCGTCGCTGACGCATCCGCACGACCCTTATGCGATTTCCTCCGACTATTGGAATCTGTATCGCGACGAAGACATCGACCTGCCGCGCACGACGTTGAGCTTCGAACAGAGCGATCCCCATTCGCGGCGCCTACGTCATGTCTGCGAGACCGACCGCACGCCGCCGACGCAGCAGCAGGTGCGCAATGCGCGTCATGCCTACTATGGCGCACTGTCGTACGTCGACGCGCAGTTCGGTTCGATCCTCGATGCGCTCGAAGCCACGGGCCTTGCCGACGACACGATCGTCGTCGTCACGTCCGACCACGGCGATATGCTCGGCGAGCGCGGGCTTTGGTACAAGATGACGTTCTTCGAGAACGCGTCGCGCGTACCGCTGATCGTGCATGCACCGAAGCATTTTTCTGCGCGGCGGGTGGAGGGATCGGTGTCCACGATCGACCTGTTGCCGACGCTCGTCGAACTCGCAACGGGGAAGCGCGAGACCGCATGGCCCGATCCGGTCGATGGCCGAAGCCTCGTGCCGCACTTGCGCGGCGACGGCGGACATGACGACACGTTCGGAGAATATCTGGCCGAGGGAGCCATCGCTCCGATCGTCATGATTCGTCGCGGCCGCTACAAATTCATTCATACGCCTGTCGATCCCGATCAGCTGTTCGACCTCGAAGCCGACCCGCATGAGCTCGTCAATCTCGCCGATGACCCCGCCCATGCGGACACGGTGGCCGGTTTTCTTGTCGAGGTGCGGCAACGTTGGGACCTCGATGCGCTGAATCACGCAGTCATCGCCAGCCAGCGCCGTCGGCGTTTCCATTACGCGGCGACGACGCAAGGGCGAGTCCAGGCATGGGACTGGCAACCGTTCAACGACGCGAGCCAGCGGTACATGCGCAATCACATCGAACTCGACACGCTCGAAGCGATGGCGCGATTTCCGCGCGTAACTCAAGTGAAGAACGAATGACGGGGCAGCGGTTCCGCGGATGTATCAAACCACACGACAAACCAGTATCGATTGAAGGAGCAGGAGATGAATCGAAACGTGTACTTATGGTCCAGGCGCTTCATATCGATGACCCTGACCGCAACGCTTGCCGCCGTCTCGCTCGCGACTCAGGCAGGGGAGCCGGGCACTTGCACGCAAGTGCGCATGGCCGATCCCGGTTGGACGGATATCGACGCGACGAATGCGATCACGGGTGTCTTGCTCAAAGCGCTCGGCTATCAGCAAACCGTTGCGAATCTATCCGTGCCGATCACCTACGAAGGATTGAAGAAAGGTCAGGTCGATGTCTTCCTTGGCAATTGGATGCCTGCTCAAGGGCCGCTCGTCAAGCCGTTCGTCGAGAGCCATGCGATCGACGTGCTGCACGCAAACCTGAGCAATGCGAAGTTCACATTGGCGGTGCCCGATTACGTCGCCGCGGCCGGGGTCCATTCGTTCGCCGATCTGGCGAAGTACGCCGACAGGTTCGGCGACAAGATCTACGGCATCGAGCCCGGCGCGCCCGCGAATCAGAACATTTCGAAGATGATCGGCGACAAGGCGTTCGGCCTCGGCAATTGGACGCTCGTCGCATCGAGCGAAACGGCGATGCTGACGCAGGTGGAGCGGGCCGTGCGCGACAAACGATGGATCGTGTTCCTCGCGTGGGAGCCGCATTTGATGAACACGAAGTTTCACCTGACCTATCTCTCGGGCGGGGACGCGTACTTCGGCCCGAACTACGGCGGCGCGACGGTCAACACCGTCACGCGGGCGGGATTTGCCAGCCAGTGCGGCAACCTCGGCCGTCTTTTCAAGCAGATGACGTTCAACGTCGACCTTGAAAATCACATCATCGCCAGCGTGCTGCAAGACAAGGTCAATGTGAATGCAGCTGTGCGCGACGCCTTGAAGGCACACCCGGAATTGCTGAGCGCATGGCTTGACGGCGTCACGACGACGAGCGGGGCGAACGCTCTGCAAGCCGTCGATCACGCACTTGCCGATCATTGAACCGAGACCATTCACCACACTACGAGAGCGGCACCATGAAACGACCTTATGCACCGGTCCGATCGGCACTGGCACTGGCACTGGCGCTAGCCGGCCTGCCCACTGTCGGTCACGCCCAAAGCAGCGTTACGCTGTACGGCATTCTCGATGCGGGCGTGACGTACGCCAGCAATACCGGCGGTTCGCATGTCGTCAGGTTCGACGATGGAATTTCGTACGGCAACCGTTGGGGCTTGAAGGGGACGGAGGATCTTGGCGGTGGATTGTCCGCGGTTTTTGCGCTCGAGAGCGGCTTCAAGATCGGGACGGGGCGCCTGATATTGGGCGGGGCTCAATTCGGGCGGCAAGCCTACGTAGGACTCTCGAGCCGTTGGGGAACCGTGTCGTTCGGCAATCAGCTCGATATGACCGAGGAAATGGTGTACCTGTACAACGTCTCGGCATGGGCGAGCGGCTATGCCATTCACCAGGGGGATTTCGACAGATTCAACGGCGATCGTCTCCCGAATTCCGTCAAGTTTTTGTCGAACGACATCGACGGCTTCAAATTCGGCGGTATGTGGTCGTTCGGCAATACGGCCGGCAATTTCCATCAAAACAGCGCCTATAGCGTGGGGGCGCACTACGCGCACGGCAGCTTCACGATGGGCGCTGCCTATACGCAGTTGAACAATCCGTTTGGCATCTATGCGTTCGATCCCTATGCGATGATCGGCACGCATACGTTCCTGGGCAGGCCGACAGTCAGCGTCGATCCCGCGACGGGCGGCATCACCGATCTGTATTCGGCCACCTCGTTCCCGGTGGACAAGCAAGGTACGTTCGGCGTCGGCGCGAGCTATGCGCTCGGGCCGGTCACGTTGATGGGCAATTTCTCGTACACGACGATCAAAGCGTTCGGGCAATCGTCGCACATGCAGGTCGGCGAGGGCGGCGCGTCATGGCGGATGACGCCTGCGCTGAGCGCGATCGGCGGCTACCAGTACACGCACTTCGAGGGGCATCATTGGAATCAGATATCGGCGGGGTTGCATTACCTGCTGTCCAAACGCACCGATGTCTATATCTCGGGAGACTATTTGAAAGCGTCGAACGGCGTCGATGCCGTGATCGGATATAGCTTTGCACCGTCGACCACGACGACGCAGGCAGATCTGAGAATCGGCATGCGCCATTCGTTTTAAGCAGCGAACTCCTCGTCGTACTTGGGCGGGCGTGTCAGTGGCACGCGCCGCCGTTTTTTTGGGGGTGTCGGTATTTCGCGGGTGAATTGCGCGCTATCTAGACAGTTTTAAAGCCGTATTCTGTAGCTGAAGGGCGAGCCGGTCGAGTATCTGGCCGCCGATAGCCTCCACGGTTATGTGACTTTGCTTTTATGTTCCCCTTACCTTAAAGTATGGATGACTGGAGGTGTGATCCATGGCGGCAGCAACTATCAATTCAAAGGGCAAGGTCACGATTCCGGTGGACGTGCGCAATGAGCTTGGCCTTCGGTCTGGCGACCGGATCGAATTCAGCTTCAACGAGGCGACCGGCCGGTATGAGGTCTGTCGGGCCACGCGCTCGCTCGCGTCGCTCAAGGGCATCGTGAAGAAGCCGGCGAAGCCAATGTCGATCGAGGACTTGAACAGGGCCATCGCCGAGCAGGGGGCCTCCGCGCAATGATGGAAGTCGCGCGGGTGTTCGGGCGCTGCTATGTCGTTGAGGGCGAGCAGATGAAGGACATCATCGATTTTATGACCGACACGAAGGAACTGGTCGTTGAAACTGCCGACACGATTCGAAAGGCGCTTCGTGTTTTCGTGGCGTCTGCGAAGGCCGATTTCGGGGACTAGCTTATCGAGCGTTCGGGGTATGTCGCCGAGTGCGAGTACACAGCGACACGCGCGATTGCGATCTTGACGTTTGAAAGTACCAGGGCGCCGAGTACGTCACCGGACTGTTTGTCGATGATCCGAACGCGGAATCGATTCACTACATAGCGGTCGATTCGAGCGACCGCTAAGATTCGGGAAAGCGCTGAGGCCCACGAAATTGACCACCGGTTGCCCGCACTGTCCGTGGTCAAAGCGGGATTCTCTACGGACGTTACGTTTAACGCGCAGCGGCCTTATTCGTGGAATGGCCGCGGCGTGGATATTGAGAATTACACGCTCACGGCCGAGGCCAGTCCGAAGTGTCTGGATTGCGGCAAGTCCGTTCGGTCGAACTTCAGCTAGGAAAACGTCGACGAAGAAACCGCAAGGGTGAAAATGATAGACGAAGCTAGATGGCGAATTGTTACGAACCAAATGCAGTTGATGCCCGATGAGGCCCTGCTTATCAACAACCTAATGACGGCGGTCTTGGCTGAGTTTGATCGAAGTGGGAGCCTTGAGGGCGGCGTGCCGCTGTCAGCTCTGCTGCCGAAACCCGAAGGCGGATTACCCCCGATGGATTTGCCCCCGTACTTCCGGACACCGCCTCACACTTGAGTTGATGATTCGGTTCTGCGCCGAAATTCGCGTGGCGAACGGTATTTCAGCGCGCTATGGGGATGCTGCTCGTTGTAGTGCTCGAAGGCGACTGCAAGATTGCGTGCCGCCGTCGCGGCATCGGACGTTTTATCTTCGGCAGCCGCAAGTACAGTAGGCTGCCGATCACCCGTCAAGGTTTGCAGACGTGCAATTGATGACGAAACAGCGCACCGGCGTTGGGTAAACCCGGGACAAAAAAACGGCCTTTGAGGTCAGTCCACTTATTGGGAACCGAGCGCGCATATCCCATCATGGGCCGCCAAAAGCGGCTGACTCGCGAGAGGCCGGATACATTTACGCAAACTGTCTCGTCAGAGAACGCCCGCTTGCAACGCCGGGGCGGACCATACACTTTTTTTGCGCGACCGTACTCCACGGCTTCACGCAGGATTTCGACCTCCATCGTCTTTTTACCCAGCATCCGTTGCAGTTCGCGAACCTACTTGAGGGCCTCGGCCAACTCCGAGGCCGGCACCACTTCCTCGCCAGCGCTCACCGCCGAAAGGCTACCGCCCTGATAAAGCTTTCTCCAATGAAACAGCTGATTCGGATTCACGCCGTGCTGGCGCGCCACCATCGAGACCGTCTTGCCCGGCTCGAAACTCTCTTTGACCATCGCCAGCTTCTCTTCGGCGGACCACCGTCGGCGGCGCTCGGGTCCCGTCAACACTTCCATCACTTCGTGCTTGCTGTTAGTCGTGAACACAGTCTTATGCCTATCCGCTATCGTAAGTGGGGGACTGTGTCCGGAGATTCAGGGGGGCGCTCCAGTGAGACTGTCCACGATGACGAGCGTTGTCTGGCCCGCGTACTGCCGGGGCAATACGGACGATGAGGTCGACGGCCTAACGCAATGGGCAGCCCTGGCCCGGCGTACCTACGTGCATCGCCCAGCCAAAACACAGCCGCGCCCAACGCGACCCAGGCCCCACAAGTTCATGGCGTTCAAAACATGCTGACGTCACGATCGCTTAAGTTGGGTGGATTGGCCCGTGAGCGGTTGCCGATTCAAGCAGGCTGCGGGCCGTCGTATCCCTCGACAATAACCATATCGAGTGTCGGGGCCGGCAGCCTCAGTTTGATTGCCGCCTGATATTCCGGCGAGTGCCAGCAATCGACCGCAGCCTGAAACGACGGGAATTCGACGATAACGTTGCGCGCGCGTGTCATCCCTTCCGGCACTTCAAACCGGCCGCCCCGAGCCAAAAAGCGCCCGCCGTATTTCTTGAGCGGTTCGGCGTTTGCCGCCACATACGCTTTGTACTGCTCTTGATCGGTTACATCGACGCGAACCATCCAGTAGCCTTTCTGCATTGGGCTCTCCTGTGATGGCGAGTATTACGACATGAAAACGGGTTGTACCGGAATTATCGCTCAAACCGGTCTGTCTTTTTTTAGCCGACGGTTATATCTCTGATGGGCGAAGCGGGCATCGGCTGCGTTGTTCTTGGTGCAATGCATACATAGAGACCACGGTCGAATCGAAATTGAACGATAATGTCTCGCTATCCTTCTGCGTCGTCCGGAATTTCATCGCCTTTCAATACGTGGGAAGGATAGGTATAGCCGCGTGCCACAACAACATACACATTATTATGGCTACATTCGTTATTCCGAGGAAATCTGCCGTACCCGCCGTATCTTTTGCGCTTTTGCTGGCCGCGCTTCCAAGCCATGCATCGCCGGCGAGCGCCCATCGCATTGTTCGCCACGACGTCGCCGCAAGCCGTGCGGCTGCGGCTGGCCCGGCATCGGCGCCGCGTGATGCCGATATCCCGTCCGAACTCTGGCACGATCCCCGCTGGGTGCAAGGGCCGGCGGCCGTACAGCTCGGGCAGGTGGCATCATTCGCCGTTCCCGCCGGCTTTCGTGCGTTGCCGCCGTCGCAACACGCGGGAAACGGCGCGTCCGATCCTGCCGCAGATTCGGTGAGCGACGAGGACGAGCCGATCACGGCGTTGGTCGCACCGAACGATGGCAGCTGGTCCATGGGGCTTCAAATCGACCGGGTAGGCTACATCGATACGAGTTCGGTCCATCTCGATCCGGCGGATCTCGCGTCGACGATGGACTTTCGCGGCGCCCCCTCTGTATTCGATGCCTCGGCGCGCTCGCAGATTTCCAACATGAAGGTGGTGACATGGGTGCGGGAGCCGCGATGGGATGCGGGCCAGCGCCGGCTCGATTGGATCGATAAGGAAACGGTGGTCGGCACGGGAGCGATTTCGGATACCACCTATCTGAACGCGGTGAAGCTGGGACGACGTGACGCGGTCAGCATGCAGCTCGAACTCGATGGCGACGACAGCAAGAACCGCGCGATCGCCTTGACGAAGACCTTCGATGAACTTGTCGGGCGGTTATCCTTCCGTCCCGGACAAGCCTACGCTGACTATCGGGACGGCGACGCCACCGCCACCCTCGCGCTGACCGATTACATCACGGGGCCCAAAACCGATCAGGAAAAGGCCGACGAAGCGAGAATTGCCAACTCCCTCGGCTTCGACTGGACAGGCTTTTTCGAGCGTATCTTGCCGTTGGCCGGCGTCGCGTTCGCGGGCCTTGGCGCACGGCGCTGGCGGCAGACTCGGCGCAATGGGGGCAGTGCGGGCTGAACGTGCGTGAATCGGCGCGCGAGAATAATGTCAATGTGAACGACCACCATGTACTCGTTATTGCCCGCATTCGTGTCGGCGTTGTTTCTTGGCTTCGGCCTTTACGTGTTGATCACGGAGGGCGTGACGCGCGTTTCGGTTCCTTTCGTCGCGATGTGCGCAACGACGTTCGTATGGCAAGGGGCTTGGGCCTTCTTGTTTCAAACCACCCATGCGGACACGGCGGCTGTGCTGGTGAAGGTCGGATATTTCTTCATCCTGTTCCTGCCTACCACGCTCTATCATTTTTCCGTAGAAGTGGTTTCGCGCCGCAGCGAGCGCTCCGCGCTGCTCGCGTCGTACGCCCTGTGCATCGTGCTCGCGATACTCTTGATCACCAGTAATCGCATCGTCGACGGTTTCAATTCGCACTTCTTCGGCGATTACCCGAGGGCCGGCCGGCTTCACCCCATCCACGTGATCCAGACGGTCCTGGTGGTGAGCCGCAGTGCGTGGCTGATCTTCACTGCCCGCCGCGATGCACGGGCGGCGGGCGTGCGCAAGCTGCTGAGCTTTTGCCTGCTGGGCGTCGTCATCTATTCGTTTGCGGCGGTCGACTACGCCGTCAACTACGGGTATGGCTTTTATCCGTCGGGATTCGTTTTCATCACCCTCAGTTTGGGCATTCTCGCCGTCGCGATCGTTCGCTATGGTTTGATGGGGCCGTACTTGTTGCTGGCGACGATGGCGCATGAGGTCGCCACTCCGCTCGCGACGATCGGCATGCATGCCGACGAGTTGCGCAGCGCGCTTCCCGAACTGATGCGCGGATATCGATTGGCGGTGCAGCATCGCCTGTGCGAGGACAAGCTGTATTCGTTGGATGAGCCGGATAGACTGCCGGGCCTCGCGTCGGCTATCCGTCGTCAGGTCAACAGCACGAGCGTGGTGATGGAGATGTCGCTCGCCTTGCTGACCTTGCGGCGATTGGACAAACGCAGTTTCGCGGCCTATTCCATCAAAGCGTGTGTCGACGCGGCGCTTGACCGATTTCCGTTTCGTGCCGGCGAACGAGAGCTGGTGTCCACGGTTCGGATCGATCCGGGGCTTCAGTTTTCAGGTTCGGATTCGCTGCTGATCTTCGTGCTCTTCAATTTGTTGAAGAACGCGCTCCAGGCGATTCAGGCGAGCGGAAAGGGCGACATTCATATCGAGGCGCAAAGTAGCGACGGTTTCGGCGTCCTGCGCTTCAGCGACACGGGGCCGGGCATCGCGCCCGATGTGCTAGCGCAGATCTTCGAGCCGTTTTATTCCACCAAGGCACCTGGCCGCGGATCCGGTGTGGGTTTGACGTTCTGCCGGCGCGTGTGTGAGGCATTCGGGGGCAGCATCGCTTGCGAGTCGGAACTGGGCGAGCATACAACCTTCATCTTGCGGCTACCCGAGCCCGGTTCGGCGATGGATCGCGGACGGCACGATCCATCGCCTTCATCACGACGCTATCGCCTCGGGTAAATCAGCTCGTTTAGTTCGTTTGCTTCGTCCCCGGCGGGGCGATCAGTTGGTACTCCATGAACCGCTCGCCCATGTTGCCGGGCATCCGTCGAATGCGTTTGTCCGGGCCCGCGAACACGACTTGCTGATACCCCATCGAAACGGGCCGGCCGTCCACGTAAAAGCGGAACAACAAATAGGCCGAGCATTGCTTGACCTCGAGCGTGTTGAGGTAGCAATCCACGCGCTGGAACGGGAACGTCTCCTGGACGTACTCTTGATGCGCGCGCTTGGTGACAAATGCCCCCTTGATGCCGAGCATGTCGTCATTCACGCATTGGTGAAACCAACGCTCGCGGCAGATGCCCTGCCATTCGAAGTAGCGAGAGAAGTAAGTGTTCATATAGGCGTTCGAATCCTTCAGATAGATGTCGATGACATGATGAAAGGTCTTGTTGGCTGCAACGTCCGCCGCGAGGGGCGTCAGCAATGCGGCGCCGGTGGACAGGAGTTGGGGAATTGCGTCACGTGTCGACATGAAATAGTCCTGCAAAAAAATCGCTACTAGCGGTAGCGGCCCGTTCCCCGGAAGTGGGGAATGCGCGATTCTTGCAGTTCATGCAACATTTATCTTGCGGACAGCGCAAAAATGCAGATGATCCAATTAAGTTGGCGTGAACGCAGGCTGTGCATCGGCCTTTGTGATGTGGATATTTGCATAAAATGATAGGATTGCCTGATCTAGACGGGGTACGGGATAATCGCCCCGTCGGCTCTTTGCGTACGGCCGGCGGCCATTGTTTAGGCCATCCGGTCGATACCCGTCCCTTTGGTTGAGGTTGGAATGAGTCCGTTTGTCAGGCAGCCCATGCTTCACCCTGCATCGGTCGTTTTTCTGGACGACAGCGAGGATTTCCTGCACGGTTTGCAGGGGATCTTTCGCGATCGCGAGTTGAACTGGTTTTTTTCGAAACCGCAGGCCGCGCTCGATTTCATGGCGTCTCGCCATCGCCGCCCGCCCGCTGTCCGCATTGCGGGAACCAACGTTTCGGAAATCGAACGGGCCTCCAATGCATTGGGCCGGGACGCACTCAGCGATGAATCGAGGTTTGAAGAGATCGCCGCGGTGGTGGTGGACTACGAAATGCCGGAAATGGATGGCATCCGGTTTCTCTCGTCGATCGGCGATGTGGAATGCACCAAAATCTTGCTCACCGGTGCGGCAGGTTATCGGGAGGCGGTGGATGCCTTCAACGCAGGGTTGATCGATGTGTATTTAAGAAAAACCGATGCCGATATGCCTGGCAAGCTGGCGGCCGTGCTGGCCGAAGCGAACAAAAAGCATTGCGCGGCGAGAGGCCACATCGGTGTGCACGATATCGGGACTGCCTACGCCGATCCGAGGGTCCTCGACTTGCTCGGCGAATTGGCTGCTCGCGAAAAACTGGTGGAGTATTACTGGCGTCCTGAACAGAACGCGGTGTTGATGTTCGACGCCATGGCCAACCCGAGTGTTTTCATTGCTTGGGATGCGGAGGAATGGGCGTTTCAGATCGACACGGTGGCGGACGCGGACGGTCCCAAGTGGTTGCGACAGGGGCTGGAAGATCGCTCGATCATACCGCTGTTTTGGCCGTATCAGGCATATCATCCCGCGCTGACGTTCATTCCAACGGCGAAGCCCATTCCCGTTCCGGGCTGGGAAGGCGCGTTATATAGTCTGACGCGGCTCGACGCATCCGAGATCGATGCGGGGCTGACCACGTTCGCACAATGGCGGAGGTCGAAGCGCGAGGCTTGAGGCCTTAGTCCTTAGACGCGGTAGGCGCAGGCGGCCGTGAGGGCCGCCCGATTCTTGATGCAGATTTAAAGCGCCGGCTAAACGAGTCGATTTAAAAGCGCGGTTCAGCCTCGAGCATGCGGTCTCGCGGGCTCGTAGCGTGCTCGACCCCGTCGCGAATGGCGGCCACGCGGCGCGTCAAGCGCGGATGCGTGCGCGAGATCTCCGTGAGAAAACCGAAGATCGGCGGCACCATGCTTCCTTGTTCCATCCGAGCATCTGCAGCGCGGTGCGCGATGCGTGCAGATCCTTCGAAAGATAGGCGCCGATGCTGTCGCAGGTGTATTCGCGCGAGCGCGAATAGGCTTTCCCGAGGAACGGAATGAACAATGCGGGCAGTATCGATTACAGCATGCCGAAATCTCGTTACGGCTCGTGTATAGTGCGCTCGCTGCCTCGCAGTCGCTTCCGCCGAATGTGTGGCTGCGATTGTTTTTCTTGGATCGATCCGATCGAAGTGGCAAGCCGGTGGGCGCCGGTAAGCGTCGGTAAGCAAACCCATGCAGATTTCCATTCATGAATCAGCAGCCGAAAACCACGTTGATCGACACGACGCTAGAGCGCATTGAGGCCAACCTCGTCCTCAGCCGCGCCGACGAGAAAACCGTCGAACTCTATCGTGTAACGACGCGCGACGGTTGCTATTTCGCCGCTCGCGGCGACCTCGATCGAGAAGCCTTCCAGCATATCGAGCAATTGCAGCCGGGCATGGCGGTGCGAGTCTGTGCCTTCGACGAGCGCGGCCGGCGCCATATCGCGTGGATGAGGGGCATCGAACGCAGCTTGCCTCCTTATGATTTGCTCGGGCAAAGACAGCGGAATTTGACGCTGCTGCCCATTTCATTGGCGTTGCTCTCGCTGAGTGTTGTCGCCGTGGGGATTCCCGCGTCGACGATTACGTTTCTGGCTCTGCTCATAGCGATCATCAGCTTATTCGGTTGCGCGATCGCGATCGGTGGACTGATCAGTTCGCTCAATCCGGCACGGATCGAAGCTCAGGAGCGCTGGCAGAGCGAACCGTACCGGTTTGTTGCGCAAGGGAGCGATCGATGACGATCGATACTGTCCAAATCATTTCGGGGGGCGTGATATCGGCGAGCCAGAAGCCGATCGTCATTGACGTCTGGAGTCCGAATCTGGGGCCCACGACCGATCAGGACGAACAAATCACGGTACGGCTCGATTCGATCGATCGGCCGCTGATACTCAAGACGGGCACGACGCGCGAGCTGTTCATCGGCACGGGCGATCGATTGGATGTGGCATACATCGAGCTTCCCGATCGTCTGGCGATCCTGGGTATCCGGAATGTGAAGGATGGCTCGGTGTATCTGGTGCGCACCGCGGACGTCGTTAGCGCCCGCCGGGAAATCTATACGACGCTTTCTGCCCAGATCGTTTGCGCGATCGTTGCCGGGCTGATGGGTTTCGTCAAACGCAGCATCCATGTCGTCGTCGAGCCATTGCTCCTCGGTGTGGCGGTTTGCGCGGGTTTGGGCGCGGTGAGTGCCATCGTGCGCACGGTGTCCGGACGCAGTGTATGGCCCGACGTCAGAAAACTCGTGCAACCGGGTGGCAAACGTGAGATGGACGCAGCGCGCAAAGCACTTGTGCTCGAACCCGACGAAGTGCGCGCGATTCGGTTTCTTTGAAATCGCCCGCGCCTCTCGGCGGTTCTTCTTTGGCGGCGCGCGCGGCACTGCCCGCAATGCTGGCTAATAGTCTGGTTGGCCACAGCGCAGGCTAGGTAGTCGGACCTGAACAATCCTGTGAGGCATGTGCAATCAGGCCGTGAGGGCGAAACGGTGTTGTTGGATTTGCAGGAAGCAGGCATATTGACGCGTGAATCCTGCAAATCCTGACGAGGTGTGGATGGGTTCGAAGACGCCGGTGCCACAGGGAGATTTTTTCCGTCAACCGCTGCGCGAGCAGATCAACTTGAAGCATCCGTTGATTGGCCTTGCCGATCTGATCGACTGGGATCGGTTGAGCACGGCGATGAGCGCGAGCTTTGTGTCGCCCCGCGGGCGACCGGCAACCTCGCCGCGTTTGATTGCAGGGCTGCTGTACTTGCAGCACGCGTTCAATCTGTCGGACGAGGAGGTCGTTTGGCAATGGCTTGAGAACCCGTACTGGCAAGTGTTCACCGGCGAGACGTTCTTACAGACGCAGCCGCCGATCGATCCGTCGAGCCTGACGCGCTGGCGCAAGCGGCTAGGCGAGGCTGGTGTGGAAGAACTGCTGGCCGAGACCATCGAGGCGGCCAAACGAGGGAACGTCATCAAGACGTCGAGCCTGAAGCGGGTAATCGTCGATACGACGGTCATGGAGAAGGCGTTTGCGCATCCCACCGATTCGCGCTTGCTCGAACGTTGCAGAGAACATTTGGTGAAGGCTGCTGCGCGGCATGGCCTGAAGCTGCGGCAGAACTACAACCGTGAAGCGCCACGACTGGCGGGCCGGATTGGCCGCTACGCGCATGCGAAGCAGTACAAGCGGATGAAGAAAGCGTTGCGCACTTTGCGTTCGCGATGTACGCGCTGCATGTCGGATCGAGGCGATTGGCTGGCAGAGGCTTTTTTTCGAGCCGTTTTCGACGGTGACTACGAGTACTGCGGCCCTTGGGACGAGGTGCGTCGGCGCCACGGCTGTTTCAAAGTGGCGAATGCCTACGAATGGGCTAGAGGCACCAACGAGATTATCGGCATCTTGAATACGTTGCCCAGGCCATGCTCGAGAGTCGAGTTGATCGAGGCCTTCGGGCTGTAAATGGTACGTCGGAAAACTATGGCAAGGTCGATCGAAGATGTATTCATGGTGCTGACCGCCAACTCGGTCGAAGAGATTGTCCGCCGAGGAGGCGTCGCGTATTGGATCGCGGACGCTCAGCGCGTGGGCGGATGCCGGTATGTGATTGCCGCGCGCAACCGCAACGATCGCCACGAGGAGCCCGGGGGAGAGGAAGAGCACGGTGCAGCGTTCTTCATCGGGGAAATCGGGAAGGGCATTTACACGCGCGACGAGCCTGGGTACGAACGACGCATCATTGTCGGCGTGACGCGCTTCGCTAGAGTGGATATCCCGGGCGTTTGGGCGCCACGTGGCAGTAATCCCGTGCGGTACGGTTCGATGAGCGAACTGCCCGTCGAACTCGATAGCCTCAGGTGGGTACCGTGGCCCCGCGCCCGCGCGGTTCGGGGTCTCGTCAAGGTAATAGAGCTCTGATCAAGGTTTCGCAGGAAAACCTCGCGTACCGACTTGTGGCGCGGCATGGCGTCACTACCACTCCTGCCGCGTATCGCGGGCTCGACCCTCATAGCCCTCTGCTTAGGGCTGGCGACGGCGAGCCATTCACGTTCACGCGGCGCGTCACTGGAAGCGGCGCGATCAGCTATTCATGCGAGTCCTTGACGGAGATTGTCCGGCGATTGCACCAGCAGGCAGGCATCGAAGGCGGTGACGCTTCGGCTGCCCGGCGCAGCTTTGCTGTCCAACTTCACCGGCAAGGTCGGTCGCTGAAACTCATCCAGACGCTGATCGGCGTTTCTAGCCTGTCTGCCGTTAAAAACCTCATCGAGGCCGATCCGGTGCGGCTGGCAGCGATTGTGAGCGGGGTGATCTAGGCTGGCCTGCGGAGCGCGAAAGGCGCAGCCGTTTGGAGCCGTAACTTGTCAGGTTGGCACTCGCGCGCAGCGCGTGATGGCGTGTCGCCTGAATTTGCTATCAATGCTTGCACTTCTCGCGCGGCATGCTATCATTGATAGCAATTCGAATGTTGGGGTAAATCATGGCAAATCTCCTGGTTAGAAATGTGGATGAGGGACTTGTCCAAAGCCTGCGCGAGCGGGCCGCAGCCCATGGGCGCAGCGCCGAAGCCGAGCATCGCGAGATTTTGGCAAAGGCGCTACGCGCTCCACAGCGCAAGACGTTCGCAGAAGTGTTGATGAGCATTCCGAACGTCGGAACTGATGCCGATTTTGCGCGCGTGGATGACGGTGAGGCAGCGAATGTATTTGGTTGATACCAACGTCATCAGCGAAATACGGAAGCGGGATCGAGCGGACAAGGGCGTAATGGCTTTCTTCCGCAAGGCGGCGCAGGATGATGCCGATCTGTACCTCTCGGTGGTAACGATTGGCGAACTGCGGCGCGGTGTGGAAATCATTCGTCATCGTGGCGACAAGCCCCAGGCAACGCGACTTGAAAAATGGCTCGATGGCGTGCGTCGGGAGTTTGCTTCGAACGTTCTGGCGGTGGACGAGGAGATAGGGCAGCTATGGGGACGCCTGCGCGTCCCTCATCCCGAACACTCGCTCGACAAGTTGATCGCGGCAACTGCGTTGATTCACGACCTGATTGTGGTGACGCGGAACGTCGATGATTTCGCTGGAACAGGTGCCCGCGTGCTGAACCCGTTCAAGGGGTAGTGCCAGGACGGTATTGTCAAGTTGTTCGGTAGGCGCAGGAGCGAGGGCGAAGGGAGAAGGTAATGGATCGGCTTACGCGGGCATGCGGACGCACGAAGCCTTTTCCCAGGCCGCGAAGGCCTGTGCGCGTGCTTGGCGTTTGTGTTGCGCGTTGCCGTGGTAGCGGCAGCCCATGAACAGATTGGAAATCCGCTATTCCCGATTTGACGGTTGCCGATGCCATTCGACTCGCGATCAACGCGCTACGGGACGTTGCCGAGTCGCACAAGATGCCCTCGGGCATCGAGCTGGATAAGGCAACGGCCGAGCTGCACGCGAGCGCGGCCGATGTGCTGGATGAATCGCTCAAGCAGCTGCGCGGGCACGAATAGGAAAAGCCAGGTGACGCCGACAATACGTTGCTTCGATCCGAACGCGCCCCTCTATACGAAAGGTGGCCGACCGCTTCCTGATACGGAGGACCGGACATTTAGCGCCTTCGTATTGCGCGCGTTGCGTGACGCGCGCTCAAAGAGCGAGGTGCCCCCAGCATGCCCGCACTGTGGGAGTCGTGAGACCATTCTCGCTAGCCGCCCGCACACGCGCCTGCCCCGTCCGACGTTCCTGTGCCGCGACTGTTGGCGACGCTATAACCGTCTCACAGGCACGCCGCTCGCACGTCTGCGCCACGAGACGAAGCTACCGGCCTTTGTGAGGCTGCTTTCTCAACAGATTTCGTATGCGAAAGCGGCCGACAGGTTGGGGGTCGACTACACTGCGATCGCGAACTGGACGGCCAAGTTTCGAGCCTGGTTTCGCGAACTCGACCCGACGTGCGAGTGGGAAAGGCGCGTCCGCCTGGGCCTGAAACCTCGCGCGCTGGGGGCATGCCCGAACTGCACAGCTCAAGCGCTGCGTTTTTACGGCTTTGCTTCCGAGTCTGGCGACCGGCGCTTAAGCTGCGTCGCCTGTGGCAGCGTTTTTTCGCTCAGCAAACTGGGCGGTGAACTCCAGTGCGCGGTGAGCTACGATCCGGCGGTCGCATCTGGCCGACTCGACTTGCCGCGCATGCAGCGCGTTGATTGATCGGAAAACGACGGGAAGGGAATATGAAGCGAGATTGGGACTTACTGCGAAAGCAGCTGACGGACATAGAAGAAGGCCGGGACGTGCTCGCGGATATCCCAGACGCACCGAAATGGACAGACGACCTGACGTGGGAAGCCTACGATGATCTCGCGAAAGATCAAAGGGCTATCGAAGAGCGAATTGCCGGGCACTTGGAACTGCTCATCGACAGTGGCTACGTGGAAGGCCCGCAAGTACTCCGAGGTGCCGACAATCACTTTGCGTACGGCTCGTCTGCGCCGCGCCTCACTATGGCTGGCCACGATCTGCTCGATACCATGCGATCCACCACAATTTGGGAATCGATCAAATCGACCGCTCGGACAAAGGGCATAGAGCTGACGTTCGACGCTATCAAGGCACTCGCTGGATACGCTTTGAAGCACGCGTTGGGCGCATAGGAAAACGGGAAAAAAGCAGGGCAGATGCCATTACACATCGGGGATAAAAATGGCTTGGGGAATATTTTGGCGGGTCTGGCTCAGCGAATTTTGTGCGTCGCTGGCATTGATGGCACTTTTCCTGGTAACGCCGTTGAAGCCCGTGTTGTATGCGGGCCGGTGGACGCTCTGGCATCCAACCATCGTGTTCGCCTGGTTCGCGCTGCTTTTGTTCGCGAGCTTGCTGCGCGGCGGTAACGGGCTGCTGTACCTGGCATGGGGACGTTTGCTTGACAGGCCGGAATCTTTTTGGAGACGACTCAACGCTTGGACCGGGGGGCTCTACGTTGCGCTCGCGATAGCGAATATCGCTGTAGCCCACGCAGTTTCGTTCCGCATCTGGCTGCATCTGAAAAATTTCGGACCGCTCCTAATCCTGCTTGGTTTTTCGGTTTGGGCTGCTTGCCACCTTACCAACAACGGCCGAGCCACCGCGGTCGCTTGATACAACGGAAAACGCGGGAAAGATGGCCGGTTTGACGCACGTTTTGATGTTGATGAGTTCTCTGGGCGCTGCTCAAATTGCAGAGCAACAACCAATCTTACGAGGAGCGTCAAAATGATGAGCAAATTCGACAAGCTTTTCTGGGCTGGCATGTTCGTCGCGCTCATAGCGCTGGCGATCATGGCGAATACGCGGTGTCCTGAGTGGCTGAGTGCGGCGCTGTTTGGTTAGCGGAGAATATCTCCAACAGGAATCGCCGGCCTCGCCAGTGCAAGGGAAAATGCGATGAAGACGATTCGATGGATGCTCGCGACGCACAGTTCGCGCTCGAGCAAGCGTGATGGCGTGTGATTAAGGACAGCACGGAAAACCGCTCGCTTATGTCCCTTCAGCGTCGCGGATACAACAAGGCAGGTGCTATCACCCAGGAGGGACGCGAAGCGCTCGTGGGAGGTCTGGGCAACAAGGTGGCGAACGACGCAACATGCATCGGATGCGGATGCGGATGCGGATGCACGGATAGCCACGCTTGCCACGACGAGCTCGAGGGCGGACCAGTGCCACTGGCACCGCGTCGACCGCGGCGCGCGTATCGGTGTCCGCAGTTCATGCAGGGAATTGGAGAGTGCCTGGGACGCCGGCGATCGCGCGATGCGGGTGCCGCTCGAGCAGGCTGGCCGGTAACAGTGGAAAACGAAAAACGGGAGCTTTTGATGTTCACACTGATTGCGAAAGTCGCCTATAAAGGCGAGCTGCTCGAAGTGATGGAAACGGAAGTGTCGGAAACCGAGCGTAAGCGGTTGATCGCCGCGGCGCTCAGCGACGATCGCGCCTTGCCGAACAACGGTCAGGAAATGGAAGACGGCGAGGTCTGGATCGACCTGCACGACAAAGACGGCGATATCGTGTCCGATGAGCCGGTTTGCTTCCATAAGGCCGATGCAGCTGACGCCTTGGTGCTGCACTTCGGCGCGCCGGCGAGCGTGGCAACGGATTGCCTTTCGAAACGCAACGTCGAGGCGCACTACGCAGACCATCGAGCGGGCGTTCGCTTCGCTGTCAGCGGCTCCCGTTAAATCGGAAAACGGACGATGATCTACTTCACAACGCAGATCGGCCCCGAGTGGACCAAGGTTCTTCTCGGGCAGCAAATCGAGGCGCAGGTGGATGGTTGGATTGCAGAGGAGGCCGACCGTCTGAGCGACGCACAGCAGGCACAGGCACGCAGGGCGCTCGATGACTTCCACGCAGGCCTGAGCAGACAGTGGATCACGATTCAGTCCACGGACGACAAGGTGGCCGGCGTGTTTCGCTACATGCTCTCGTTCCTCGTCGAATTCACCGAGCCAGGTCGAAACGGAGACGAGCACCGCGAGGCTCTGATCCGCGACGCCTACGGGCCGGGTGCCGTTGATCAAAACGTCCTCGCGAAGCTGCGCGAGGAAGGCGAGCGCCTCCACCCTGCGCTTCATGGCCTCGCGCATGTCATCGAGCAGGTCGCGCCAGGCCAATAACGGGACGGAAAACAAGGTATGAAGATCAATCTTGCTATGGTGGTCGTGGTCGTCGCAGTTTTTGTCATACTTGCCGCACTGGCTCGGCTGAAGGCCAATGGCCGCACCGGGAGCTACAAGCGTCGAAACCTCCTGACTGACAACGAGCTGGAGTTTTTCGACAGGTTGGTCAAGGCGCTGCCTGCGCACTACATTTTCCCCCAGGTCGCCATGTCGGCTCTGCTGGAAGCATCGAGCGGCGATAAAAAGATCGCACATAGTGATCGCCTACGGATCGCGCAACAGCGTGTTGATTATGTCATCTGCGATTCGCGATGCAAGGTGGTTGCTGTCGTGGAGTTGGACGACAGGACACATTCACGCACAAAGGACAACGTACGCGATAGTCGGCTTGAAAAAGCTGGAATCCGGACCGTCCGCTTCCAGTCGCGGAACAAGCCGACTATCGATCTCATCCGCACCTCAGTTTTGCACGCAGACCGTGAGAGCGAACAGGGATGTGGGATCGGCACGAGCGATGTGAAGCCGGGGGCGTTGGTCGAGATCGCGTCGGTGCCGTCGAAATCGGCCAACTAAACGATTCGGAAAACAGGCGCGCGAGCGCTCCGCAGCGGCCGGTAGCCGATGAAAACGAAAGCATGCCGACCTACAAAGAATTACTAGCCAAGCAACGAGAACTTGACGCTCAGATCGCAGCGGCGAGGAATGAGGAGCGGAGTCACGCAATCGCGACGATTCGCGAACTGATGCAGCAATTTGACATTACCGCGGGCGACCTCGCTGCGAAGCGAGACGCGTATAAGCGGGGCGCTTCGCAGGCGAAGTACCGCGATCCCGTGAGCGGCGCAACGTGGAGCGGGATGGGCCGCGAACCCCGGTGGATCGCAGGCAAAGATCGCACCGCCTTCGCCATCTGAAAGACCGGAAAACCGAAAGCGTAGTGAAACAGTTTACGATCGCCGTCCTCGCAACGGCAGGCTTGCTGTGTACAAGTGCATACGCCGCACGCAACGCCGGCGGTGTGGACGACGCGGAAGGAGCTTATGGTGTTCTGTTCCCGCTGTCGCAAGCGGCCCCGAATTCCCGGATGACGCCGGGCGCGTTGAATCGCGATGTGACGCAATCGACAATTCATTCGACGATCTGCGTGAAGGGGTATACGCGCGCGATTCGGCCGGAAGAAGGTTACACGGAGCGCCTGAAGCGTGAACAGATTGTGGCCTATGGCTACAGTGACCGTCGGCTGCGCGACTACGAGGAAGATCACCTCGTGAGTCTCGAACTCGGTGGGTCGCCGACAGACCCGCGAAACCTGTGGCCCGAGCCGCACCATGTCGTTGGAGGATGGGGATCGTATGCCAAAGATCGCCTCGAGAACAAGCTGAAACATCTGGTGTGCAGTGGGCGGATGTCGCTCGCCGACGCGCAGCGGGCGATCGCGAACGATTGGATTAGTGCCTATAAGCAGTTCGTCAGTCAGGTGCCGGCCGAGAAGCGCCGGCACCGCGACGATGACTGACGCCAAGGGAAGCTGAATTATGGTGAAAGGACGAATTCCCGACGAAGAGGCTCGCGAGCGCCTGATCTTGTGGATTCGACGTCGCATGGATGAGTTCGGCATTACGCCGCAAGCCATCGCTGATTCCATCCAGCAGGATCTGGAGAACCGCCCCGTCTTTCGCGATGCTCGCGGCAACGAGTGGAACGGCCAAGGCGAGATGCCGACGTGGCTACGCGCCGCGAAAAATGCCGGGGTGAGCCCCGACTTCTTTCGCATCGATCGAGCGCCATCCCCAACGGCCGAGGACGGCGAGATTGATCCTCGCCAGCTCGATCTTTTCTTTTAACCGACGACGGGAAAGTGCAGTCGAGCGCGACGATGATCGTTGAACTGCGCACGACGCAACGCCGGGACTACCGCCTTTGCGTCGACGCTCGATACCGTCACGATGATAAAGCGACAGCGTTGGAGGTGGGATGGCCGAGCTCGGGCGTGGCACCTTACGGAATGAGGAGAACCATCAGCCGGCAACGCCGATCGTTTGGATCGAACCGCAACCAGCAATGGTTATCACAAGAGCCAAAGTCATCATTATTCCAATCAACGTGCGCATCATCATCATTTCCTCTTTTGGTTTAGACCTCGATATACGACACCGACTGCGACGCGACCAGCCGAGGCGGCGTTGGGCACTGGCAGGCGCAAAGGTCGTCGTTCAGCGCTGCTTGTCGCCCGTCCGGCCCGGTTGTTGAAATCCGCGGACCATCGCACACGATCTTGCCCATCGCTTTGCAGGCAGGACACCAAACGGGATCGTTCTCGTATGCCTGTTCGCGATCTCCAATCAGATCCTTGCCGTCCCCGCTCTGCACGATGCCGCCAGCGGTCGTGCTGTCGCCCTTGACAATATCGTACCGGCGCATAGGCGACTCCCTTTACACCGCGCCGGGGCGCAGATGCAAGCTGTTCAACAACGTGTCCCACACTTGAAGCGCGCCGGCTTCGTCGACAGGGGCGGTGGCTTGTTCTGGCGTCAGATCGGGACTGCTTGCGCCAAGCAATAGTTGAACGGCGGTGTGGGGCTTCGCCAACGTGCTCGGGTCGCCCGGTGCGAGCAAGTAAAACCGATAGGAAGTGATCCCGCCGTCTTGGATCTCGAACAAGACTTCTTCTGCATTCATGCCGGCGATGGCGCGCTTGCCCTCGCGAAGAATGCGGTAGTGCCCCGGCTGCCGGGACAGTTGGGCACGCAGAGCGGGTAATGTCTTGGTCAGGGGCTCGTTTTGATCCTGTTCGACTGAATCGCGCATCTGAATTACGAGTAGCGCGGGGCGTCCGGGCATCAGCGCGAACGACTGGCTGGCTTCCTCTGTCGTCGTCGACGAGCCTGTCACGATCCCACCGTCAAAGCAGAAGCCAGATTCCGCTGGTACTGTCCAGTTATCGCGAGCCTTGAAGCGACGAATCTCGTCGTCGTAAATGCTGGCTGCCTTGTCGATTGCCGTCGATCCGATTCGGCCGGTGATCCTAAAAAGCGTGCCGCCTGCGTATACATAGCTCTCTGTATCGAATGGGAGGTCAACCCCCTCGGTTTCAGCATCCTGGTAAATGAATACGCGCGAGTAATGAGTCGGAGAAAGTATTTTCTCCAACCAAGCATGATTCGTTTCGTTGTTTCGATTTCCAGGATCTATACGTTTCTTGCTGCGCAATTCATGCTCTCGGGCCCCGACTCTCGCCTGGAACGATTCAAGCGATACGTTATACTGGGTTTGGAGGCTGTCTCCGTCATATTCATACCGTTGATTTGAAATCTCGCTTGCAGCGGGTCGGTTGAACATAAACCGGCCGATGCACCAGGGCCGCAGGTTGGACAGCAAGGGATTTGTAGTTATCGTCGGCTCACCGGAGAATGCGGTCGAGCAAGCACACGCGCTCGCCGCGAATAACAAAATTTTTGACAGGTATTTCAGCATGATGGCTCCGGCGCGTCCTGCGCAATTTGGACAACGCTATAGAGCAAAGCCCACCGTGTCCAAGGATGGCTGTAACTAAATTGGAGGCTGTAACAGAAACAGGCCGTCAAAATGTAATGAGTTGACTGAGCGCGACTCCCTCTGTTTGGTCGCGGTAGGGACGATGGTTACCCATCGCCCCTACCGCGACCAACGAAACCGGCGCACCGGCCGATGGCGGAACGGGGACCGAAGCTTTCTTCACGAACTCATGATATTCGCCGACATCTCCAACAACCTGACAGTACGATTAACCCTAACCACACACCGGAATGCAATGTAATGACGCGCACCCAAACATTCCGACCGTAAGGACGAGCACCGTCGCGATTTCAATAAGCCTCTTGACCATTTCTCCCTCTTTGAGTTCAGACTTCGATATATGACACCGACTGCGACGCGACCAGTTGCGGAGGCGTTGGGCACTGGCAGACGCAGAGGTCGTCGCTTAGCGCTGCTTGTCTCCCATCCGGCCCGGTCGTTGATATCCGCGGACCATCGCACACGATCTTACCCATCGCCTTACAAGCAGGACACCAAACGGGATCGTTCTCGTAGGCCTGCTCGCGATCGCCGATCAGATCGTTACCGTCTCCGGCCTGCACGATGCCGCCTGCGGTTGTGGCGTCTCCCTTGACAATGTCGTACCGCCGCATAGGTGACTCCCTTTACACCGCTCCGGGGCGCAGATGCAAGCTGTTCAGGAGCGTGTCCCACACTTGAAGCGCGCCGGCTTCGTCGACAGGGGAGGTCGCTTGCTCCGGCGTCAAATCGGGACTGCTTGCACCGAGCAATAGCTGGATGGCGGTGTGGGGCTTCGCCAACGTGCTCGGATCGCCCGGTGCGATCAGGTAAAACCGATAGGAAGTGATCCCACCGTCTTGGAGCTCGAACAAGACTTCTTCGGCATTCATGCCGGCTACGGTCCGCTTGCCCTCGCGAAGAATGCGGTAGCGCCCCGGCTGCCGGGACAGTTGCGCACGGAGGGCGGGCAGTGTCTTGGTCAGGGGCTCGTTTTGATCCTGTTCGACTGAATCGCGCATCTGGATTACGAGTAGTGCGGGCCGACCGGGCATCAGCGCGAACGACTGGCTGACCTCCTCCGTCGTCGTGGACGAGCCCGTCATGATCCCGCCGTCGAAGCAGAAGCCAGACTCCGCCGGTACTGTCCAGTTATCGCGGGCCTTGATGCGACGAATCTCCTTGTCGTAAATGCTTACGACTTTATCAATTACCGATGATCCGATTCGACCTGTAATATTGAACAGAGTGCCATTGTCGTACACATGAGCCTCTGAGTCGAACGGCAGATCAATCCCTTCTGCTGCCGTGTCTCGATAAATAAATACACGTGAATCATTGGTCGGCGAAAATGCTTTTTCTAGCCAGGGATGATTCCTTTCCTTCCCATCACCCGGATACACTCGTTTTTTCGAGCGAAGTTCATTTTCCCTGTCCTCAATTTTTGCTCGGTACGCTGATAGCGACACGTTATATTGAGTTTGTAACTTATCGCCTTCAAACTCGTAACGTTGATTGGAGATTTCGCTGGCTGTCGGGCGATCAAACATGAATCGACCGATGCACCATGGACGCGATTTGGACAATAAAAGATTACTCATCATCAATTCCCCGGAGAATGCGATTGAGCAGACACTCACGCCTGCGATAAATAGTAGGGCTTTCGCGAAATTCAGCATGTTGGCTCCGGGGCATCCTGCGCGATTTGCACGATGCTGTATAGCAAAGCCCAGCGCACCCAAGGGTGCATGTAGCTGAGCTGATGAACATAGCCGTGTTGGACAAATGCCATCTGCACTCCGGTAGCCGGATCGCCCTTAACCCTTGGATCCAAACCACGCGCCTGCGCTTCGGCAGACCAGACAGGCACCGTACCGTCACCCGCAATGATACCGTTCTTACTGTTGTACGGGGCTGGATCCGTAGGATCCGCGTCTGCGGGCAACTTGTTTACCTTCTGCACCTCGAACTCCACGGCCAGCTTGCGTGTTTCCAAGTACACTCGCAAGTTACCAGTGTGCGAGTCGTGCAAGAACCTTGCGGCGCGCAATTCCTCTTCGGTTACATCGGACGGGAAATTGCCCTTCCAGATCACCGTGCCCCAGGTCAACAAATCTTTGAGTTCGTTGCCTTCCTCAACGCTCTGCCTATTCTTTTTGCTACCAGTTGCTTGGGTGCTGGGTGACTTGGCCCTTAGCGCCCCGTCTCCGTACGAAGCAAACGTTTTTGGATGATAGACGTTGGTGATTTTCCGCTGATTTTTTATCGCATTACCTACCGTCGTATAAAAATTCCCTAGCACAGTATCGCCATGATGAGTTTTGCCGAGCCGGGTCTTCACGATGCCTGCGGGATCGAGAACCTTCTCATCGGGTACTAGACCGAACCATTTTGAATTCGTATAAATCTCTTTATATGCGTCGCCGTTTTCCGGTAACTGCATTACTGGCGAGCCGTCGAGTCGCGAGAATATCCACCATGGTTTTCCGTTGTTGTAGTCCGGCATAGGAATTAGCTCAAGTGGCCCCGGCGCGTTCGCCAGCACGGCTGTGAACTCGTTCGCGTCACGTCCGAGAAGGCTACCGCCGACGAAGCTATTCAGTCCCCCCTCGTTTCCAGCGCCAGTCCTGAAGCGCTTGGCGGCAACAGGCGCCCCCGTTGCCGGCTGCACGCTGTGAAACACACCGTGCATCAGATCCGCGGCACCGTGCATGGCGATCGCCATCCGTGCCACGAGGCCGCCCATCGAGTGGGTCAAGATGATCGCCTTGCCAGTGTGGTTCTCAGCGCAGATCTCTCTGATGCCCATCAGCCGCGTCGTCTTCTTTGTCTTTGGGTCGTAGTAGTCCGAGCCCTCGATGACTTGCTTGCCCGAGTCCGCGTTCGATTGCAGCCAGTTGTAACCAATCGCGTATACGCGGTACCGGTATTTCGCGAAGTGCTTGAATTCCGGCGAGTCCTCGGTAAGTGCATCCCCCTTACCGAACGCCCCATAATTCGTCGGATGGGTACCCAACAATGGTTTGAGCGTCCAGTCCTTCCCTTCGGGATCCGGGTCCACCCATGCGCCATGAACCTTGCCAAGCTTCATGGGTTGATTGAGTTGTTCTTCAAGCCACGCGAGGACCGGGTGATAGCTCGTCCGATGCACCGATCCCCAGCCACGTCGACGCGCTTCGTCCTCGTCGATGAATTGATCGTTGGTGTCGTCCTTCGCATGTTTGCCGACATTGATCGGGCCGAGTGGTGTGACTGCTGCACGCGTCGGATCATAGGTCTTTTCCCGGGACGAGGCACTGGAGAACCACATTCCGATCAATGCCCCAAGCGCTCCGATGTCCGCGAGCACCGTGTCCGAGTTCGGCGCAAAGAGCATTTCGTCGCCGGTATCTTTGAATGTCAGCAAAGACCCCATCACGCCGGGCAAGAAAATCACCGGAATGATCGGCCGCACGTCGCACAGCATCTCTTTCGGCCGAGTGTCGCTCGCCGGCGTCAACGTCGCGTGCGCGTACGATGCCCCATCCTTGTCCGTGCGTCCCGCCAGCCGTACGACCTCTTGCTGCGCGCTGTCATCGAAGGGCGAACCGTTGCCCTGACTGTCTGCCTGGTTATCGCTCATTTCGGCTTATCGAATTAGAGTTTTTATCGTGAATCACGCTGAAGTTCCGCCGGTCTTCGGGCTCGGCCGCAGCGCGCGCAGCATGATCGACTCGACGTTTTCGCTCTTTTGCTCGGGCACATGTCCGAGCTCGTTCGTCATACCGGTTATCCGCGTGCCGTCCGCGCGAACGAGTTCGAACGGGTGGTTTTTCAAAACCTCGCCGGTGATGCGATTGCGCAGCACATACGGATCGTTGAACTTCGTTTTCGGCAGGCTGTTCATGTGCTCCGCAACCGAGCTCGGCCCTTGTCGGCTGAAGGATGCCGACTTGAACGTCCTGCCACCGCGCGTGCCATCCTCGATGCCGTCGGCCGTAATGCGGATATAGGAGCCGCCGCACTTGAACATCAATTCCTGTTTGGCCTCGATGACGATGCGGCCCTGGTTGCTCGTCAGCGTCATGTTCTGGTCGGCGTAGAGCGTCATCTCGTCGCTTTGAGCGGCAACTTCAACCTTGCCCTTGGCCGCAAAGATCTTCACGCCCGCTTGCTGAACGAATAGGCTGATCTTCTCGGCGGCCGCCATGATCAACGATTTCCCAGTGGCGACGGTCGCGTTTTCGCCGCTGACGACGCTGATCTGCTTATCCGCTGTGACCTGCGTCGATTGCTGCGTCGACAAGAGAATGCCCGCAGGACCGGCCACCGCGATCAGTGGGGCGGTGAAGCTATTGGCCTCGCCCATGCCGCCGCCTCCCGTGCGCCCGCCGGACGCGGTACCCGACGTGGTATGAAGCGTTGCGCTTGTCATCGCCTTCAGCACGCCTTGAGTCGCTTGCAGAGGCTCGGCCTGCGCCGTCGTGCTGGCGCTCGACAACGATTCGACAAGCATGCCCGTGCGTTCCAATTGATCCTGTAGTTCGTCGACACCGAGTTGTTCACTGTCGTACGAGCCGGCATGCGTGCTGATATACAGGCCGCGGTTGGCGCGTACTGCGCCGTAGTCATCCGTGTGCAAGATAAAGCCGCTGCCCAGGTAGCGGCCCCGCCTGTTGCCGTCCTGCTGGATCAAGTAGCCCTGATGAAAGGCGCTATAGCTCTTGCCCGTATAGCTCGTGAAGCGCGTTCCGCCCTGGTTCGTCGCGTCGTCGTGAACCAGGGCGTTGTACGCGCCGGTGTTGCCGAATCCGCGCGAGCGGAAGCCTGACAGCAGGACGTTCGTATGCCACGGCGGCTGCGTCGTGCCGCCAGCGAGTCGGCCAAGGATGAACGGGCGGTCGCAATCGCCTCCCCAGTGGCCGATCGCGAGCCACTCGCCTGCGCGAGGCACGTGAACGCCGCCGTAGCCGTTCCCGGTATCCGCTTGCATGGAGAGCAACAACGGCGACGAAACGAAGGCGCCCGCCGGTGTTTGCCGATCCCACGCATAATGCACGCGGATCCGATTCAACGCGTCGGCCCAAGCTTCCTCGCCCTCCGGTGCAACGGCCTGCGCATGCTCGATCTGCATGACAGGTTTGTGGTGTTCGAAGGGGCTGCGATATTCGACGGATGCCGGTTGTGCTTCCAGTTCGACGACGAAATAGCCTGTCTGGCCGTCGGCTGCATGCGGTTTCGACACGAAGCGCTTGCCATGCGTGGCCCTGGCGTCTGCGATGACGCGCTGCAGACTGTGAGGGAAGGCCGCGTTGTGGAGCCCGATCGGCAAGTTGTTTTCGATGTGCCAACGCAGTTCGATCGCAACAAACACGTTGTCGCGTGAATCCCCGCCCTTATGTCGCGGGTGGTGATTCAGCTCGAAATGCGACCCCGCATCGATCCATCGCAAAGCGCCGATGCCCGAATAGCGACGCGCTTGCGCATCCCAGGCTTCCGTACGCAGCCGCGCGCGGGCATATCCGGCGTCCGAACTGGGGTAGCCGTAAGGCAAGGACTCGAAAACTTCCATCGGCGCCGCGGGGATCTGCTGCGACTCCTCATAACGCCGTTGTTCAATGGTATAGGTCGTCGCCTTGAGCTGACTCGACGCCTCGAAGTCATAGCTCGGTCGCATGTAGTCGAACGACCGATTTGTGTAGCGTACGCTTTGAAGGGTTTGCAGGGCTGCCCATTGCGTTAGGCCGTCGACCTCATCGTCCGTATTGCCCCGGCAGTACTCAACCGAAGTTCCCTTCGGGAGGGCCGTGAGACTGTCCACGATGACGAGCGTTGTCTGGCCCGCGTTGTCGTCCGCATGCTCCCAATAGAAGTACCAGCCTTCGTCTTCGAGAATTCGATGGACGAAATTCAGATCCGATTCCGCTTGCCGACAGTACGAGCGCACCCGGGGCTCGGTCACGATGTTGAAACGAACCTGGCCTTGCAACTGCGAATACCGATCGAAGACGTCGTGCATGATTTCACGCGCGTTCTTCTCCAGCCAGTAATAGTCGTTGCGCGTATGGCCGAGGAAATAAAGCGCCGACGCGAATTCCACTTGATAGACCGCGAGATCGCCGTCGCTTCCGAGCACGCTGACACGATGAACGAAGCCGTGAATGGGGCGGTAACTTGAAGGGGAAGACGCCGTCGTTGTCTGCTGAAGCCACAGTGTCCCTGGCTGATGCATCAGCGACAACAGAGAGAGGTTTTTATTTATCGAAACGGCGTCTATCGTCCAGCGATAGTCGCGACCGATCTTTGCCCAGCCTTGTGCGCGCAGTGGAATCAGGACATCGGGGCCAAGCGGCGTATCGAGTTTGAGCAATCGCTCTCGTTGGAGAACGCCTCGCTGTATCGCGTCGTATATGTCGCTGTACTTCAGTTCCCCGGGCGAGGCGGATCTGATTAGCATTATTGTTCCAATCTCTCAGTTGCTCCCGACGGCCGCGGGGCGAGGGTATCCGCAAAATTCCATGCGGATTTGTTTATCATTCTGTGCTTGATTTTAACATAGGGCCTGGCATTCTCGTACCTCGTGGTTTCGACTGGGCGCGCTATTGAGGGCATCGGATTCGATGGACGCCTCAATGCCTACAACGCCGCGGCGCAGGATTCCCGCGAATACACCGCGCTCCATATCGGGCAACGGGATGCCTCTTGATACCAAGGTTGGTGCAATGCGGTGGCTCCCCCCTTCGCGCGAATGGAGGCCAGTAAGATCGCCGAGTCAATCGGAAAACTGAACCGGCCCGGGAATCGTGGAGGCTGGTTGGTTTAAGTTAATACCGGTTCATCGACAGGCATTTCAAGTTGCCGATAGTAGTTTGCCTCAGCTTCAGCGGGCGGGATATAGCCGAGCGGTTCCATCAACCGATGGTGATTGAACCAGGCCACCCATTCCAGCGTTGCGAGCTCGACGGACTCCCGTGTTTTCCAGGTGCGGCGATGTATCAGTTCAGCCTTGTACAAACCGTTGATCGTTTCCGCCAGCGCGTTGTCGTAGCTGTCGCCTCGGCTGCCGACCGACGGTTCGATGCCGGCTTCGGCCAGCCGCTCGCTGTAACGAATGCTGACATATTGCGACCCTCTGTCGGAGTGATGTATCAGCGTCCCGTCGCCGCCCGGCCGTCGCGCGTACAGCGCCTGTTCAAGTGCATCCAGAACGAAGTCCGTGGTCATCGACGAGCTGACGCGCCAGCCGACGATGCGCCGGGCGAACACGTCCACGATGAAGGCCATATAGCTTTGCACCGTCGACCACGACGACGCAGGCAGACTTGAGAATCGGCATGCGCCATTCGCTTTAAGCAGCGAACTCCTCGTCGTACTTGGGCGGGCGTGTCAGTGGCACGTACCGCCGTTTTTTTAGGTGTCGGTATTTCGTGGGTGAATTGCGCGCTATCTAGACAGTTTTAAAGCCGTATTCTGTAGCTGTAGGGCGAGCCGGTCGAGTAGCTGGCCGCCGATAGCCTCCAACTGGGCTCGTAAGCTCCAAGGCATGGGACACACGGTTCGGCTGATTGCACCGCAGTTCGTCAAGCCGTATGTGAAGACGAACCAGAACGACGCGGCCGACGCCGAGGCGATCCGCGAAGCCGTCGCGCGACCGAACATGCGCTTCGTGCCGATCAAGACCGTTGAGCAGCAATCGGTCTTGTCGCTGCATCGTGTCCGTCAAGGATTTGTGCGGGCGCGAACGGCGCAGGCCAATCAGATTCGCGGGCTGCTCGGCGAGTTTGGCATCATCATTCCCCAAGGAATCTTACATCTCATAAGCCGCGTGCCGGAGCTGCTCGAAGACGCCAGCAATGAATTGACGGGCTCCTTCCCGCTGCTCATTGAGCGTCTGATGGCACACCTGAAAGAACTCGACCGGCAAGCTCGGGAACTCGAAGCACAAATCCAGGCATGGCACCGCAGCAATGAGGCCAGTCGCAAACTCGCGAGAGACAAGGACCGCCGGTTAGAGGGTTTGCTTCAGCGCTGAAACCAGAACGTTGCGGCCGTCGCACTCGCGAACAAAAACGCGCGGATCGCGTGGGCACTCCTGGCTCACGGCGGCGAGTTCCGAGCTGATTACCCACGAGCGCAATCGGACATTCAGACGCCCACTTCGCCTTAACGACGAACCATCATGTCGTGATCGAATTAAGGCCATCGAGCGGCGCCCCGGGAAACCCCTACCTCAAATAACCCTTTATGAATTAGGGTAAGACGCCGTTTACCTGCTTAATAGCGCTCGCCTAAAGGGGCGGGCGGGAAACAACGGGCGCCATCGCGCTGTCTCGATGGCTCCTTTCCACAGTACCTCCGACTTGGCTCAACAACCGGGAAATCAGCGTGAAATCGAATATTGGCGCGCAGCTTTCATTCAGAGCCCAGATGATTCTGTTGATGGTGAGCTTTGCAAGCTGTTTCCTACTGTACGGTCTGTGCTCGATGTTCGTCATCAAGGAACTGCGCGTGAACGGGCCGCTCTACGACAAGATCGTCCAAAACAAGGATCTGGTATCGGATATTCTTCCTCCGCCGGAGTACGTGATCGAGTCATACCTCACATGCTTTCAGCTTGTCGGCGCGGAATCGGCGGACCAGTCGCGCCTGATCGATCGGCTCAAGGCGCTCAAGGCGGATTACGACGATCGCCATCGATACTGGGCCGAGCAACGTCTGAATCCTGCCACTCGCAATGCCCTCATGGACAAGGCGCACCCTGCGGCGCTTGCGTTTTATCAGATTGTATTCACCGACTTCATTCCCGCCCTGCAGCGCGGAAACAAGGCCGCCGCGCTTGACGCACTGTCTCGCATCTCCCAGCAGTACGAAATTCACCGGAAGGCGATCGATCAGGTAGTCGAACTCGCGACGAAGAATTCCAAGGCCGTGGAAGCCGAAGCCCGTGAGCGCACGCAGGCGGGAAGCTGGACACTCCTCGCGATCTTCTTTGTCGCACTGGCCTCCAGTGTGGCAATTTCTCGTTTCATTGCCCGTCGCCTTCGCGCGCAACTTGGCGGCGAACCGGCTTTGGCGACGAAAGTCGCCAGTCGGATCGCGGCCGGGGATTTGACGGTAAAGATCAGCGCGTCGGGGGATTCGCGCAGCCTGATATCGACGATGCAAACGATGCGGGACAGTCTTACACGCATCGCAGCCGAAGTGCGGTCGGGCACCGAAAGTGTCACGACTGCCGCCAGCCAGATATCGGCAGGTAACTCCGATCTCTCGGCTCGCACCGAGGAGCAGGCCGCGTCGCTGGAGGAAACGGCGGCGAGCATGGTTCAGTTGACCGAAACAGTCAAGCGGAACGCGGACAACGCGCATCAAGCCAGCGCCCTGGCTTTGCGAGCCACCAACATATCCGGCGCCGGCAACGATGCGGTGCAAGGGATGGTGCGGACGATCGGAGAAATCAGCGGCAGTTCGAGCAAGATCTCCGAGATTACGGGCACCATCGAAGGCATCGCGTTTCAGACCAACATCCTTGCATTGAACGCGGCGGTGGAAGCGGCACGCGCAGGCGAGCAGGGGCGAGGCTTCGCCGTCGTGGCGAGCGAGGTGCGCAGCTTGGCACAGCGCTCGGCCGCTGCGGCAAAAGAGATCAAGGAATTGATCAACTCGTCTGTCGCCACGATCCAGGATGGCGCGCACCGCGCGGGCGAGGTGGGCGAAACGATGGGGCAGGTGATGCATGCGATCAAGCAAGTGTCGGACATCGTCGCCGAAATCGCCGCAGCATCCGAGGAACAAAGCCGCGGCATCGAGCAAGTCAACCGGTCCATCGGTCAGATGGATGAGGTGACACAGCAAAACGCGGCACTCGTCGAGCAGGCCGCCGCCGCTGCGCAGTCGCTCGAAGAGCAGGCGGTAAAGCTTAAGTCCGCTGTTTCTGTATTCCAACTCGCCGGCGACCGTGTGTCCTGCTAGCACGCAGGGGTTCGCGCGGATCGTACGCGTGATTGGTGCTCTCCGGCGAGCCATGCTCGCCAGCCGCCAACCATCCGTGATGTTGACCCCGGACTCCGGTCCATATGAACGCGTCGTCAATTACCACGTTCACGATCTCGGCGACCGAATTTTGGCTTCACCCAAAATAGCCCTTCTACCGTCGGCTGGTCTTTGTTCCAATTTCCCACGACGCTATGTTCCTGGTCTGCCCAGCCGATACGCAGCGTCATCAAGGCCGTGCCACCCAAACGCGGTTGTTGCGGGTCGGCTGCATGCCGCAGTGAGCACACAGTGCATCGTAACGCGTGGTCAGATCGCCGCGTGCTTCGCGATCGAGATTGCGGAAGGCGGCGGACAGGCTGTCGCTGCGGTGTTCGCGTGGCGCACCTCCCAGTGCCCGTAACGCATTCTGCAGCCCTTCGGCGAGCGCGACATAGCTCTCGCCGCCGAGAATGACGCGAGCGGGCTCGAAGCCCCAGCAGGCCAGACGAGAGCGATACAGGCGGTGATCGAGCGCGACACCTTCCACGCTCACGCCAGGCTGTGCATGTCGGTGAAGTCGGACAGCCCAAGGCGGCCGGGCTCATGAACCTGGCGGAAGATGACGTCACGCTCCTCGCCATGCATCGCACGCCAATCGCGGATGCGTCGCTCCAACGTTCGTCGCACGGTGCGCGACAGGCTCGGATGCCGTCGAAGCATCTCCTCCAGCACCGCCACCGGCCGAATTCCCGGAGCAGGTTCCGGGCTACGCCCTTCACCGTCGCAGCTGCGCCTGCATTCTCATCCTGATTGACGCGCGGCAAGAAGTGGCGTGCTGGACGACGCAACGGCCACGGGCCTGCAGACCTGCTGGTGGTCGATAAGCCCCCGAAGGCAGCGCGCGAGCGGACGCCATCAACACACGAACCGAAAAACTACACCGTAGACATATCAGCACTGGCGCGGTTGATCGAGGAAGGCGAGATCTGACCCATTTCAACCACGAAATACGGATCTTTTTTTTGCAAAGCCCTGCTCACTCCGTCGTCGCAGTCTCGGTCTTCTTCGCAGGCGCTTTTTTCTGGGCCGCTATCGGGGCCGTCTTGAACACATAGGGGCTCGCTTCGTTACCCGTTTGTACTCCCGTGATGCGCAAAACATGAGTGCGCGTATAGATCGTCACTTCCGCATACGGGATTTCATAGGTGTCGAGAAATTCCTTGAGCGCCGCCGCACCGGACTCTGGATTGAAACCGGGCTCTCGCAGGATAAAACGCGTTTCGCCGGAAGGAGGTTTGGAGCCGGGGAAGGTGTAAAGGCTTCGATGATCGACGGTTGTGCGCACGTAGCCGACCGTCGTCGCGCGATCGGATTGGTATTCCTCCGGTTGCTCTTTTTCGAGTTCGGTCAGCGTCTGTTCGTCGGCATCGTCGAGCGTCGTGCGCAACCAAAGCGGCGCGGCCGCCCGCAATGTCGGCGTATTGGTTTGATTGGCTTCGATATCGTCGACAAGCGGATTGTCGACCGTGACGGTGATGGGCTCGTAGTGGCCGCCCGTATTCCACAAGCGGATCACCTGCGGCGCCCCCGCATGGAGCGTTTCTCTGACTTGTACGAGGCCGCCCGAAGTCCATTCAGTGCGTACCTCGTACTGGCTCGGATCGACGCCGATCAATTGCAGTACCCGTTCCCCATGTTCGTGCGCCGACAAGTATTCGAGCGGGCGGGTTCGGCGCTCGCGGATCAATTGCTGACGGATGGCGGCGGCTTCCTGGCGCCGTGCGTCGGGAGCCAGGTTGGTGACATGCTGCAACAGCGAATCGATGAGGCAATTGTGGCCCAAGCCGGAAGCTTCATGCCGCTGCCAACTGCGCGGCATCAACCCCCATTCGTTCGACGGCAGCGACCCCAACAGCAGTGCTCGCAAATTGGCGTCGCGCGATGAAAGCTGCTCTTCGAGCGCCGACACTTCGCCTTGCACGGCTTCGAGATTGCCGTTCTTGTCCAGAGAGGCAAGGATGCGTGCGAGCTGCTCATTGAGTGCGCGCTTATCTTTATCCTCTTTGCCGTCGAGCAGCCGATAAAGATCGCTGATGCGCTCGTGTGGTTTGCGCACTGGCGCGCGCGCCCCGCGCTCGTTGAGCGCTTCACCTTGTTTCTGTTTGACCGCTTTTTGAAAATCGTCGGGACTCAGGCTCTTATGCTCGCCGACCCAGGTGTGTCCGGCCCAATGGTTGCCGTTCTTCGTGAAGCTCGTGGGGCCGTCCTGGTTGGTCAGGCGGATCGTGGCCTTGCCATACAGAATCTGTTTCGAGCCTTTCGTTCTGCTGGCAACATCGTAAAGGCCGGTGCTTCTGAACGCTTTTTCCCAGTTGTGTCGAGACAATTCCGTCGCCAGCCGTACGCGGTCCGAGGGACTCAGCAAGACGATCGATGAATCGTCGACCGAACGCGAGGGAAACTGGAAGTCCTCGGGGAAATGATCGCGTCTGGCCTTTTCGGTGAGATGGTCCTCGAGTCGAATCGTTTGCGGCTCGCGCACATGCACGCTCTTGGCCGCCTGCCGGTTCATGACGAAGATGAGCATGTGCGCGAGGTCGTCGATGATGGGGCGGCAGGCCTCCAGGGTGGGCGAGGGGCCTAGTGCTTCGACGCGCTGCCTGACGTAAGCGGCCACGTCGAGCTTCAGCACGGAATGCGAAAACGCCGCGCGCAAAATCGCGCCTTCGCGGACAGCGGCCCGATCGGTCGCGCGATTTTCTTCCGGTTGGCCGGCAAAGCCCGGCCGATTGTCGATATGGCTGCCGCTTCCCGGGTCCGTGCTGCCGGTCGTCATCGTGAGCCCGGACGTAAAAACGTTTTTTTGATGGGCGTCGACATCGGTGGTGACGCCCGACAGCGCGAGCACGAGCGAAACGATTTGCGGCCGATAGCGCGAAATTTCGGCGCCGATCGCCGCGATGAAAGTTGTCAGCCTGCCGGCGTCGAGTTGCGGGAGGTCGCCCGCGAGCATGTCCTCGATCACCGCCTTGAGATCTTTGTAGCTGAGTTCGTTGCGCGGGTAGTCGTAGGCGTTGAAATAGGAGTCCGGTACGTCGACCAATTCGCCTTCGCGTCCCGACGTCTCATTCTTCAGCGGCGCCACATAGCGACCTTTGGCTTTGACTACGAAGTCCAGGTTGCTCCAGGTGAACACATTGCTGCCGCGCGAATGGGTGGATTGCCCGAGCAAGGCCGTCATATAAAGGCGCCGCAAATGCTGCAGTTCGAGCAGTATCTGCGTAACGGTCGCATTCAGGCGCTGACCGCTACCGGTTTCGCCCTGTAGTTTCTTGCGCGCTTCGTCGTGCGGAGAAGGATCCGGCTTCTTGTCAGCCTCGCTCTTTGACGACGCAGTCGGCTTCTTGGTTTTGGCGCTCGCTGTTTGGGCAGCTTTTTTCGCCCGCTTCGATTGCGTGTCGGATGGAGGGGGCCCTTTCAGCTTTTCAAGCGACAGGTTGCGCGCGTCGAACGGGACTTCTTCCTCGAAGATGTCGGCGACGCGGACAGCGACTTCATGAAGGATGCGATCGATCAGATCCCCCGTTTGCGCCGCCTTTTCCGCTGCCCCTATCGTCAGCGGTTCGCTAACCTTCGGCAGCGTGGATAGGTCCAGCGCTGGCTCCGGTTCTGGCTCCGATTCCGATTCCGATTCCGATTCGGCATCGTCCTCGCGTTCGTCATCGCTGCCGTTACGCTGGACCGGGCCGGACAACGCCTCCCCGAGCGGCGCCGTTTCAGCTTCAGTGGGGTCAGTGTCGGTATCGGCGCCGGTGTCGCCTCCGACGCGGACGGCCTGAGCGCCCATGACATCGGCTTCCTGCTCCAACGCCGAGTCGTCGTTGAGCGGGACCGCCCCCTTCATTTGCCGCGTGGCCGGCACGCGCCCCTGTGCCTGCTGCACCACGTGCCACGCTTCATGCGGAAGATGCCGTTCCTCCCCGGGCCCGAGATGAATCTGGGTACCTCGCGCATAAGCACGTGCCTGCATTCGAGCGGGCTCGGAGGAGTTGTAATGGACCTTCACGTGGTCCATGGAAAGGCCGGAAAGCGACTCGATGCCGGTCTTGAGACTGCCGGGTAGGCCTGTCGGGTTCGATGGCGCCAAGTGGTGCGAGACCGCCGCCTTCTGCTGCTGCACGCGCGGGCTGCTATCGATGCTCTGCTGCAGCATCGCATGTTGCTGCACCACAGGGCTTTGCTCGATCATCTGCTCGTAGGCTTGCTGCTGCAGCACGCGAGGGCTTTGATCGATCAGCCGTTGATGCACGTGGCGGCCGCGGGCCGTGGCAGTGCTGTCTCCTTCACGAACTCCCTGCAGCGCCATCCCCGGGCGATTGGAGTCCGATTCATGCGCGACGGGCGTCTTTGCTTTCATTCGCGTTCGGCCTTAGGTTTTTTCGCGCTCAGCGTAGCACATTGGTATGGAGAATAACTCTTTCAATTTGCTAACGATGACAATCGGCGAAGGGCCGATGTGTTTATCGGCTTGCGATTCGATCTCAGCTTCCGTTTCCGAGCTTCCCTTTTCGGCAACAGATCAACCCGACAGTATTTCGATCAAGCGCAGCGCATTACGCTGCGCAACATCGCGGTAACAGTTGTTGAAAAGCACATGAGTGCGTGCGACGCGCTTTGATATTTCCTGTATCTGCGGTGACAGCTCGCTGAGCTCATCGTCGTCGTATTCATAGTTGAACCGCTCGGCGGCCGATTCGGCGCCGCTCCATGTTTGCGCGTTGCGGCCATGCAGCCGTACGATGGCGAGTTCGTTCGACGTCGCCTCCCAAACGGTATGGGCGCGACGAGTGACGTCCGGCGGCGCATCGACGATGACATGCACGATGCCTCGTTCTCGCTCCATGCGCAGCGTCGATTCCCGGTGCTTCTCGTCGAACCAGCTCTCGTGCCTGAACTCGAAAGCCGTCAGGAACGGCTGCATACGTTCGGCGCAGTGCATGACGTGTGCGATCGATTTGGGCGCGGGCGTGACCCAGTGAGGAAACTGGAACAGCACTGAGCCCAATTTGCCCGCTGCTCGCAATGGCTCAAGCGCAGCGAAGAAACGCGCCCACAGCTCTTCGACGATCGGTGTGGGCACGTCTTTGTAGTAAAGATTCTTTTTGTCGGTTTTCGGAAGCTCGGCTTGCAAATCGCGCGGCAGGACTTTGGGTTCGGTTTGATGGCCGGTAAACAGTCGAAATGCCTTGATGTCGAACACGAAGCCGGGCGGCGTTCGTTCGACCCATAGCGCGCTGTTCGCTGCAGTCGGTATGCCGTAGTAGGACGAGTCGACTTCGACGATCGGGAACAGGCTGGCGTAGTAACGCAGGCGAGCTTCGGCGGTATTGCAGCCGCGTGGGTAGAACGCGCCCGATTCGATCAGCGTTTTATCGGTCCACGACGCGGTGCCTACGAGAATGGACATGACAGCCTCCGATGGAGCGCAGCGGAGGCTATTTTGCCACGGGGTGGTATGGCGTGCGCCGGGTGCTTGAGCGTCCGGCACACGTCCATTCAGCGACGCGGGCTATGTAAAGCGGACGTTGCCACGGCCCGGTTTTTTCAGCCCGCTCCCATTTGTGCCATCAGCAACCATTCCCGAAACGCCACGAGCGCAGGGTGATTCCGCACGCGCTCCGGATAAATGAAGTAATACGAGCGCGAGCTCGTGACAGCTTCGAACGGGCTGCACAGCTTTCCATCTTTCAGCTCATCTTCAACGAGCATACGCGGCACGAGCCCCACGCCTATTCCTGCGATGACGGCCTGGATCAAATGCGAAGTGAGCTCAAAGCTGGGGCCGAGCCGCAGTGCATGGTGAGGCAGCCCAAAATGTCCGCACCATTCACGCCAGGCGTCGGGAAAGCTGCTTACCCTGAGCAAGGTCAGGCCGTTGAGCGCTGCGACTGTGGGGCGTGCGAGCCGAGTCGCATTGCGTCGGCGCTTGCCTGCCTGCCCGAGCGCTTGCGGGCTGCCGATGAGTACCAACTCCTCCGCATAGAGCCGATGCGCGATGACGTTCGGCCAGCGGCCATCGCCGACGGTGATCGCAGCGTCGAGCGGTTGCGTGGCGAAATCGACCTCTTCGATCCGGGAATGCAGATCGACCTGCAAATCAGGATGCTGCCGATAAAGCTGATGCAGTCGCGGTAACAGCCACTTGGCGCCGAACGTAGGCAGCGTAGCGAGGCGTAGGCGTTGGCTGAACGCGTCGGAGGCCAACACTTGCAGCGTCGCATTGCGAATCCGCGCCAACGCGGTGCCGACCTCCGCCATATAAGCGCGTCCCGCATCGGTGGCGACGATGCGCTTGCCCTCTCGCACGAACAGCGCCACGCCGAGTTGAGCCTCCAACGTTTGAACCTGCCTGCTGACGGCACTTTGAGTGAGCGACAGCTCCCCGGCTGCGCGCGTGAAGCTTTCATGTCGCGCCGACGCTTCGAACGCCAGCAGCAGCGACATGGACGGCGTCAACTTTCGATAATTCATTCATAAACCTCATGAACAACCCGTAGAACTTCCGTTTGCGGCGGGCGCTTCGCCCGGCGAGAATCGAAGAAACCTGGAATAGGGGTTGCCAGGGGTGCTTCGAAGCATTCGTAGTTTACATGGTTCACCGCAGGGGCAGCCCCGACCACCGACGAATGCCGAGTACAGAACGATGCCGATATCCCGCCTTCCCGTTGCAGATTCGCTCGCCCCTATCGACGCCCGCTTCCTGGACGAACTGAGGGCCGCTGGATTCGAAGGGGAGATCGATGACAGTCAAGCGCTGCGCACAGTGCTTGCGACTGATAACTCGATCTATCAGCGCTATCCGAAAGCCGCGCTGTTGCCGCGTCATGCGCAAGACGTGCAGTGCATCGCCCGGCTGCTCGGAAAAACGCAATTTCGCGAGGTCGTCGTGTCCGCGCGCGGCGGCGGGACGGGAACGAACGGCCAGTCGCTGACCGACGGGATCGTCGTTGATTTGTCGCGGCACATGAATCGCATCCTCGAAATCGATCCTGGCGCGCGAACGGTCAGAGTCGAGGCCGGTGTCGTGAAGGATCAACTGAACGCGGCGCTCAGGCCTTACGGTTTATTCTTCGCGCCCGAGCTCTCGACGTCGAACCGTGCGACGATCGGCGGAATGGTCAACACGGATGCAAGCGGCCAAGGCAGCTGCACCTATGGAAAGACGCGCGACCATGTGCTGGCGCTCGAATCGATTTTGATCGGCGGTGAGCGTTTATCGAGTGCGCCGGTTGAGGAGACGGAGCTCGATGAACTCTGCGCGCGCTCCGATGCCGTCGGCCGCGTCTACCGCACGGCCCGTGAGATCGCCGTGGGCGAGGCGGATCTCATACGCGAACGCTTTCCCGCGTTGAATCGGTGCCTGACGGGGTACGACCTCGCGCATCTGCAAGACGCCGCGGGCCGCTTCGACATCAACAGCGTGCTATGCGGCTCCGAGGGCACATTGGGCTTTGTCGTCGAGGCGACGCTCAACGTATTGCCGATTCCTTCGCATGCGGCGCTCGTCAACGTCCGCTATGCGAGCTTCATGGATGCGCTGCGCGACGCTCGCGCCTTGATGGCGCAGCGGCCGCTCTCGATCGAGACGGTGGATTCGACCGTGTTGGCGCTGGCGCGCAAGGACATCGTTTGGACGAACGTGGCCGAATATTTTCCCGATGTCGAACCGACGACGAATGAGGCGGGCGGCATCAACATGATTGAATTCAGCGGCGCTGACGCAACTGAAGTTCGCGCGCGCGTGGCGGCTTTCGTCGAGTACCTGAAAGGCGAGTTATCGGTGCGGCGCACGTCCATCACGGTTGCCGACGGCGAGGCCGCAATCAATCAGGTCTACGCGATGAGGAAGCGGGCGGTCGGCCTGCTCGGCAATGTAAGCGGCGCGAGCCGCCCACAGCCTTTCGTCGAAGACACGGCCGTTCCACCCGAGCATCTCGCCGACTATATCGCCGCCTTCCGCGCATTGCTTGACGGTTACGGCTTGCGCTACGGCATGTTCGGGCATGTCGATGCGGGCGTGCTTCACGTCCGGCCGGCACTCGATATGCGCGATCCGCGGCAAGCGGCACTCGTCAGGCCGATCTCCGACGCAGTGACGGCATTGACGATGAAGTACGGCGGCCTGCTGTGGGGAGAGCATGGCAAGGGCGTGCGCTCGGAGTACGTGCCGGAATACTTCGGCCCCTTGTACCCGGCGCTCCAACGCATCAAGGCCGCATTCGATCCTTTTAACCAATTGAATCCGGGCAAAATCGCGACGCCGGCGGGTAGCGGCGCTGCGCTGCTGAGGATCGATGCCGTGCCCCTGCGTGGCGAAGCCGATCGGCGTATCGACGAACGCGTGTGGCAGCGCAACGGCGATGCAGTCCATTGCAATGGCAACGGGGCCTGCTACAACTTCGACCCCGACGATGCGATGTGTCCGTCATGGAAGGCGACGCGACAGCGGGTTCATTCACCGAAGGGGCGCGCGTCGCTCATGCGCGAATGGCTGCGCCTGCAGGGCGAGGCGGGCACCGATTTGACCGCGGAGCCAGCGGCGGCGGCGCTGCCGATCAGGATCGTCAATACGATGCGCAGATATCGCAAAGGCAGCGACTTTTCGCATCAGGTCTATGACGCTATGGCGGGCTGTCTCGCCTGCAAATCGTGTGCGGCTGAGTGCCCCGTCAAGGTCAACGTGCCGGACTTTCGCGCTCGATTTCTCGCGCAGTACCACACGCGTTACGCGCGCTCGCCGCGCGACCATCTGATCGGATCGCTTGAATACAGTGTCCCCTACCTCGCGGCCATTCCTGGTGCGAGACGCCTTTATAACGCGTTGATGAGAGCCGCACCGGTTAAGACCGCATTGCGGCGAGTTGCCGGGATCGTCGACAGCCCGCTGCTGAGCACACTGTCGTGGCGCGAGATCGAGCGGCGTTGGGCCGTCGAAACCGCCACTGAAGAGAGGTTGGCGTCGCTGACTGCCGCTCATCGGGAACGCTGCATCATTCTGGTTCAAGACGCCTTCACGCGCTTCTTCGAGATGCAGGTGGCGGCTGCATTTATCGAGCTTGCGGCTCGGCTCGGCTACCGCGTGCTGCTCGCCCCCTACATGCCGAACGGAAAGCCGCTGCACGTCCAGGGCTTCTTGCGCGCATTCGGGCGCGCAGCGAGGCGTAACGCCACGCAGCTGGCGGAGCTTGCCGAATTCGACGTGCCGCTGATCGGCATCGATCCCGCCATGACGCTCGTCTATCGGCAGGAGTATCGAAAAGTGGCCGGCGCGCAAGCGTGCCCGCGCGTATTGCTACCGCAGGAGTGGCTGATCGGTGCGCTCGATACGGCTGTGCCCGCAAGGCGCAACAATGCTGCGCGAGCAAACTACCGCATGCTGCCGCATTGCACCGAGCGCACGAATGAACCGACTTCGGCCATGCTTTGGCGCGAGGTCTTTGCGCGTGCGGGCCTCTCGTTGACGATTCCCGACAGTGGCTGCTGCGGTATGTCGGGCACCTATGGGCATGAGCTGCGCAATGTCGAGACGTCGAAGACGATCTTCGAGCAATCGTGGGCGCGTCATGTGGACGAGTGGTTGCAGCCGGGCAGTGCGTCAAGAGCGAACGCCGAACGCCCCGAATTGCTTGCAACGGGGTATTCATGCCGATGCCAGGTGAGCCGCTTACGTGGGCGTCGGCTCAGGCATCCGGTCGAGGCGTTGGTTGCCTTCTATCGCGACTGTGCGGACCCGCTGCTGCAGGGCCAGATGCAGCCACATCGGCAATAGCGGCTGCAATCGCCAACGCAAAAACGGGCGAGCGCGAACGCTCGCCCCTCAAGGCATGCTCAGCGCGACGAAAACCGCGCTGGAAGCTGCCGTGAACCGATGCCGTTATTGCGTCTTCGTTGCCGTGTCGGTCTTCGTGTCCGCTTTGATGTCGGCTTTCGTGTCGGCCTTGGCATCGGCCTTCTTGCTCATCTTGTGTGTACGCGTCTTCTTCATGTGCTTGACCGTATGCTTCGTGGCCTTGCCTTCGGTCGTCGCTTTGTCTTGCGCCGCGCTGGCGTCGTTCGTCGTCGTATCCGACTTGAGCGTGCCCGTTTGCGCCTGCGTGCCGGCCTTCAGATTGGCTTGGCCGGGCTGAACCGACGTGGCGGCACTGGCGGAGGCAGCGGGCGCCGCGGTTTGAGCGAAAGCCGTGGAAACGAGCAGAGCGGAAGCGAGGGCAGCGAACATCGTCTTCATGAGTGAACTCCTGTGTAGGGCGGCTGAGAAAGTTCAGCGCTGCCGGTTTAACGTTGGGGCGATGACGGCAGTTGACGCTGCGCTGGTGACAAAACGTAAGCGCTGTGACGAAAAACAATTTAGCCCCTTGCGGTCTGTCTCGCGTATTCGAAGAAAAGGTGCGCTATCCTGTCGCGTCGATTGGCGATGCCACGCTGCGCATCGATCGGGCTCACATCAAATGAAAAACCGGTTCAACCTTCTTGCCGCCGTTTACATGAGCGCGACATTGGCGCTGACCGGCTGCGATAGTCATGAGAGCGAGCAAGTCGTGAGTAAACTCAAAGACTTTTTCAACGCGATCAAACCCGATGCGTTGTTGCTCAAAGGGCTGACACCCGGGGTGACGACAGAAGCGCAGGTGCGCGCCCAAATGGGTCGGCCGGACACGGAACGCACGCGCGCGGACGGTTCCAAACGCCTCGAATATCCCCGCGGCCCGCAAGGTACGACCACTTATATGGTCGATATCGATGCACAAGGGAGGCTGGCGGCGGTGACGCAGGTGTTGACGGCCGAAAACTTCGCCAGGGTTCGTTTCGGCATGACCGAGGACGAGGTGCGCCAGTTGCTCGGTAAGCCAGGCGAAGTGGCCTTTTATCGGCTCAAGCCGGAGACGGTCTGGAGTTGGAAGTTTGAGGAGGGCGGCCCGACGGGAGATGCGTTCTTCAACGTGCATTTCGACGCGTCGGGCGTTGTTTATAAGACTTCGCGGTCGGACATCATAAGGGGGCGTTAGGCACGCGCACCGCCCCTTCCATCAACACGCGCGCACTGCGGCTCATGATGGCTTTCTTGACGACCCACTGTCCATCGACCAGCGCCGCCTGCGCACCCACCCGCAAAGTGCCGGAAGGATGCCCGAATCGCACGGCCTCGCGTTCGCCGCCGCCGGCTGCGAGGTTGACGAGCGTGCCCGGTATGGCCGCCGCGGTGCCGATCGCGACAGCCGCCGTGCCCATCATCGCGTGATGCAGTTTGCCCATGGACATGGCGCGCACGAGCAGATCGACATCGCCAGCGCGCACCGTTTTCCCGCTCGACGCAACATACTCGGCAGGCCGGGCGACAAACGCCACCTTCGGTGTGTGCTGCCGCTTCGCAATCTCGTCGATCCGTTCGATCAGGCCCATACGCATGGCCCCATGCGCACGAATCGTCTCGAACATGGCGAGTGCCTTATCGTCGCCGTTGATCGTATCCTGCAGTTCGGTGCCCTCGTAGCCGATCGCTTCCGCTTCGACGAAGATCGTCGGAATGCCGGCGTTGATCATCGTTGCTTTAAGGGTGCCGATGCCGGGAACCTCGAGATCGTCGACGACATTGCCCGTCGGAAACATGGCGCCGCCCGCGCCGTCTTCATCGGCCGCCGGGTCCATGAATTCGAGCGCGATCTCGGCGGCCGGAAACGTGACACCGTCCAGCTCGAAGTCGCCTGTCTCTTGCACGGCACCATCGGTCATGGGCACGTGCGCGACGATCGTCTTGCCGATGTTGGCCTGCCAGATTCTCACGGTCGCAATCCCGTTGCGAGGCAGGTTTGCCGCATCGATGAGACCGTTGGAAATCGCGAACGGCCCCACCGCGGCGGACAGATTGCCGCAGTTGCCGGTCCAGTCGATGAACGCCTTATCGATCGCCACCTGACCGAACAAATAGTCGACGTCATGGCCGGGACGCGCGCTCTTGGACACGATCACCGTCTTGCTGGTGCTCGAAGTTGCGCCGCCCATGCCGTCGATGTGCTTGCCGTAAGGGTCTGGGCTTCCGATCACGCGCAGGAGCAATGCGTCGCGCGCGGCGCCCGGTGTCTGCGCCGCTACGGGCAGGTCCTGCAGACGGAAGAACACACCCTTGCTCGTGCCGCCTCGCATGTAAACGGCAGGGATCCTGATTTGCGGTGAATGCGTCATTCGTTAGATGTCCTTATCTTTGCGCGCTATCAGCCTTGGCCTCAGCCCTTAAGCCGCCATCGACGATTCCAGAAAATCCTGAGCGAAGCGCTGCAGCACGCCGCCTGCCTCGTAGATCGAGACTTCTTCAGCCGTATCGAGCCGGCAGGTAACGGGTGCCGTGATCCGCTCGCCGCTCTTGCGCTCGATGACGAGCGTGAGATCGGCACGCGGCGTGCGCTCGCCGATCACGTCGAACGTCTCGGTGCCGTCGATGCCCAGTGTCGTGCGCGTCGTTCCGGGCTTGAATTCGAGCGGCAAAACCCCCATGCCGACGAGATTCGTGCGGTGGATCCGCTCGAATCCTTCCGCCACGATTGCTTCGACTCCTGCAAGCCGCACCCCTTTGGCCGCCCAATCGCGCGACGAGCCCTGGCCGTAGTCGGCGCCCGCCACGATAATGAGCGGCTGCTTGCGCTCCATGTAAGTCTCGATCGCTTCCCACATCCGCGTCACGCGGCCTTCCGGTTCGATGCGGGCGAGCGAACCCGCTTTGACCTGCCCGCCTTCGAGGACCATTTCGTTCTTCAACGTCGGATTCGCAAACGTCGCCCGTTGTGCGGTCAGGTGATCGCCGCGGTGCGTCGCATAGGAGTTGAAATCCTCTTCGGGTAATCCCATCTTCTCGAGGTACTCGCCCGCGGCGCTGCTGCGCATGATCGCGTTCGACGGCGAAATGTGATCGGTCGTGATGTTGTCGCCGAGCACGGCCAGTGCGCGCATGTCCTTGAGCGTGCGTTCGCCCGCAAGCGCACCCTCCCAATACGGCGGCCGGCGAATGTACGTGCTCTGCGGCCGCCAGTCGTAAAGCGGCTTCGCTTGTTCGGTGCGCTGTGCGGCGAGCGCGAACATCGGTTCGTAGACGCGTCGGAATTGTTCGGGTTTGACGCTCGATGCAACCACCGCGTCGATCTCTTCGTCGGTGGGCCAGAGGTCTTTCAGCTTGATCGGCACGCCATCGGGATCGAAAGCGAGCACATCGTTTTCGATATCGAAGCGGATCGTGCCGGCGATCGCATAGGCCACCACGAGCGGGGGCGATGCCAGGAACGCTTGCTTCGCATAGGGGTGGATGCGGCCGTCGAAATTGCGATTGCCCGACAGGACTGCCGTGGCGTAAAGATCCCGCTCGACGATTTCCTGTTGAATGCGCGGGTCGAGCGCGCCCGACATGCCGTTGCACGAGGTGCAGGCATAGGCGACCACGCCGAAGCCGAGCTGCTCGAGTTCGGGCAGCAGGCCCGCTTCCTCAAGATAAAGCGTGACGGCTTTCGATCCCGGTGCAAGGGAGGTCTTGACCCATGGCTTGCGTAGGAGTCCTAACCGGTTCGCGTTGCGCGCCAGCAGGCCGGCGGCAATCATGTTGCGCGGGTTGTTCGTGTTCGTGCAGCTCGTGATCGCGGCGATGATCACCGCGCCGTCGGGCATCTTGCCGGGCTCGTTCTCAACCTTGCCGCTGATGCCGCGCGCAGCCAGTTCGGTTGTCGGCACGCGTCGGTGCGGATTCGACGGGCCTGCGATATTGCGCGTCACGCTCGACAGATCGAAGCGCAACACGCGCTCGTACTGCACGTGCGAAAGCGAATCGGCCCATAGGCCGGCTTCCTTCGCATACGTTTCGACGAGCCTGACCAGCTTGTCGTCGCGGCCCGTCAGTTTCAGGTAGCGGACCGTCTGTTCGTCGATGTAGAACATCGCCGCCGTAGCGCCGAATTCGGGCGCCATGTTCGAAATCGTCGCGCGATCGCCCAACGTGAGACGCGATGCACCTTCGCCATAGAACTCGAGATAGGCCGATACGACCTTCTCTTTGCGCAGAAACTCCGTCAGCGCCAGCACGATATCGGTCGCCGTGATTCCGGGTTGACGTTCGCCGGTCAACTCGACGCCGACGATGTCGGGCAGACGCATCCACGATGCACGGCCAAGCATGACGCTTTCCGCTTCGAGGCCGCCCACGCCCACGGCGATGACGCCGAGCGCGTCGACCATCGGCGTATGCGAGTCGGTGCCGACGAGCGTGTCGGGAAACGCCACGCCATCGTGCACCTGGATGACAGGACTCATGCGTTCGAGGTTGATCTGATGCAAGATGCCGTTTCCCGGGGGGATCACGTCGACGTTCTTGAACGCCTTCTTCGTCCAATCGATGAAATGGAAGCGGTCTTCGTTGCGACGATCCTCGATCGCGCGATTCTTCTCGAACGCGTCCTTGTCGTATCCACCGCATTCGACGGCCAGCGAGTGATCGACGACGAGCTGCGTCGGCACGACCGGGTTGACGAGGGCCGGGTCGCCGCCGCGCGCCGCGATGGCGTCGCGCAGGCCGGCCAGATCGACGAAGGCGGTCTGGCCAAGGATGTCGTGGCAAACGACGCGTGCCGGAAACCACGGGAAATCGAGGTCGCGCTTGCGCTCGATGAGCTGCTTGAGCGCATCGGTCAGCATCGACGGTTCGCAGCGGCGCACGAGATTTTCGGCGAACACGCGTGAGGTGTACGGGAGCGTGTCGTACGCGCCTGGCTCGATGGCTTCGACGGCTGCGCGTGCGTCGAAGTAGTCGAGCCCGGCGCCGGGCAATGCTTTGCGGTATTCAGTGTTCATATCGTGCAGGGCAGTGCGGTACGTGAATGAGTTAGGACAACGAACGTAGTCATACGTCGATCGCGGCCACCGATTTGGCGAGCTTACGCAGCTCGAACTTCTGAATCTTGCCGGTAGAGGTTTTCGGTAATTCGAGGAATTCAATCGCGCGCGGCACCTTGAACCCGGCGAGATGCAGCTTGCAATGCGCGATCAAATCGGCGGCCGTGGCGGTCGCGCCGTTTTTGAGTTCGACGAACGCGCAGGGCGTTTCGCCCCAGCGCGGATCGGGCTTTGCCACGACGGCGGCGGCCATCACGGCCGGGTGTCGATAAAGCACGTCCTCGATCTCGATGCTGGAGATGTTCTCGCCACCCGAGATGATGATGTCTTTGCTGCGGTCCTTGATGCGGACATAGCCGTCGGGGTAGGCAACGCCCAGATCGCCCGTATGGAACCAGCCGCCGCGGAACGCTTCTTCGGTCGCCGTTGCGTTCTTCAGATAGCCCTTCATCGTGATGTTGCCGCGGAACATGATCTCGCCGATCGTTTCGCCATCAGCGGGCACGGGCGTCATCGTGTCGGGGTCGAGCACGGCGCAGCCGTCCTGCAAGTGATAACGCACCCCTTGGCGCGCATTCAGGCGGGCACGTTCGCCGATGTCGAGCGAACTCCACTCTTGCTGCTGCGGGCAGACGGACGCGGGACCATACACTTCCGTGAGCCCATAGACGTGCGTAAGCTCGAAGCCGAGGCGTTCCAGGCTTTCGATCAGCGCGGCCGGCGGTGCGGCACCGGCCACCATCGCATGGACGCGGTGCTCGATGCCGGCCTTCAGTTCGTCAGGGGCGTTCACGAGCAGGTTGTGAACGATCGGGGCGCCGCAATAGTGTGTGACGCGCTCCGACCGGATCAGATCGAAGATCGCTTTCGCATCGACCTTGCGCAAACATACGTTGACGCCGGCACGCGCGGCGATGGCCCAAGGGAACGTCCACCCATTGCAATGAAACATCGGCAGCGTCCACAGGTAGACGGCGTGCTTGGGCATGTCCCATTCGAGGATGTTGCTGATCGCCGCTGTGTATGCGCCCCGATGATGATAGACGACGCCTTTCGGATTGCCCGTCGTGCCGGACGTGTAGTTCAGGCTGATGGCATCCCATTCGTCTTGCGGGGGCTGCCATGCATAGTTCGGGTCGCCGCTTGCGAGCAGCGCCTCGTACTCGATTTCGCCGATTCGCTCGCCGGGGCCGGTATAGAGCGGATCGTCGACATCGACGACGAAGATCGGCCGTTCCACGGCAGGCAGCACCGCACGCATGACCTCGGAGAACTCGCGATCGACGAGCAGCGCCTTCGCTTCGCCGTGGTTGAGCATGAAGGCGAGGGTGGCGGCATCGAGCCGCGTGTTGAGCGTGTTGAGCACAGCGCCGAGCATCGGGATGCCGAAATGGGCTTCGACCATGGCCGGCGTATTCGGCAACATGACGGCGACGGTATCGCCCGCACCGATGCCACGTGCGGCTAGCGCGGAAGCGAGGCGTCGCGCGCGTGCGTAGGTGTCCTGCCACGTTCTGCGAATCTCGCCGTGTATGACGGCCAGCCGTCTTGGGTACACGCTTGCCGCGCGCTCGATGAAGCTCAGCGGTGTCAGCGCCGTATAGTTGGCGGCGGATTTGCCAAGGCCCGCCTCGAAAATGTCTGTGCTCATGATTGTCTCCCCAGCCAGCCTCTGCGATACCGCGATGGCGGGCCGACGACGAAGACGCCGGCCCGCGTTCCCGATCAGCGCTTGCCGATCGGCAGGAACTTCAGGTTCTCCGGACCGGTATAGTTCGCGCTCGGGCGAATGATCTTGTTGTCGATCCGCTGCTCGATGATGTGCGCGCTCCAGCCCGCCGTGCGCGAGATGACGAACAGCGGCGTGAACATCGCCGTCGGCACACCCATCATGTGGTACGACACGGCGCTGAACCAGTCGAGGTTCGGGAACATCTTCTTGGCGTCCCACATGACCGTTTCGAGCCGCTCCGCGACGTTGAACAGGCGCATGTCGTCGGCTTCTTTCGAGAGCTTGCGCGCGACCTCCTTGATGACCTTGTTGCGTGGATCGGAGATCGTGTAGACGGGGTGACCGAAGCCGATCACGACTTCCTTGTTCTCGACGCGACGACGAATGTCGGTTTCCGCTTCGTCGGGCGTCGTATAGCGCGTTTGAATCTCGAACGCCGCTTCGTTCGCGCCGCCGTGCTTGGGCCCGCGCAATGCGCCGATCGCGCCCGTGATGGCCGAGTAGATATCCGATCCGGTGCCGGCGATGACGCGGCCCGTGAAAGTCGACGCGTTGAATTCGTGCTCGGCATAAAGGATCAGCGACGTATGCATCGCTTCGACCCACGATTTGGACGGGGCCTTACCGTGCAGCAAGTGCAGGAAGTGGCCGCCGATCGAATCGTCGTCCGTCTCCACTTCGATGCGCCGGCCGTTGTGCGAGTAGTGATACCAGTAAAGCAGCATCGAGCCGAACGAAGCCATGAGGCGATCGGCGATGTCGCGTGCACCGGCGATGTTGTGATCGTCCTTCTCGGGCAGCACGGTGCCGAGCACGGATGCGCCCGTGCGCATGACATCCATCGGGTGCGCATGGGCAGGCAGCCATTCAAGCGCGGCCTTTACGTTGGCCGGCAAGCCGCGCAGCGTTTTGAGCTTCTTCTTGTAGGCGGCGAGTTCGGACACCGTCGGCAGCTTCTCGTGGACGAGCAGGTAAGCGATTTCCTCGAACTCGCACGTTTGCGCGACGTCGAGAATGTCGTAGCCGCGGTAGTGCAGGTCGTTGCCCGTGCGCCCGACGGTGCAAAGCGCCGTGTTGCCCGCAGTCACGCCCGACAGGGCGACGGATTTTTTCGGCTTGAACGTGCCGGCGGCTGGCGCTTCCTTTACTGCATCACTCATGGTGTTGTCTCCAGGCTTCGGATGGCGAATATCACTTCTTGGCGGCGAACAGCGCGTCGAGCTTCTCCTCGTACGCGTGGTAGCCGAGATACTTGTAGAGGTCCGCGCGCGTTTGCATCGTGGGCACCGCAGCCTTTTGCGTGCCATCGCGGCGCAGCGTTTCGTAGAAGTTCAGCGCCGCCGCATTCATCGCACGATAAGCGCCGCAGCAGTAGAGCGCGATGTCGACGTCGGCCGTTTTCAATTCTTCTGTCGTGAACAGCGGCGTCGCGCCGAATTCGGTCAGATTCGCCAGAATCGGCACTTTCACGGCGGCCTTGAACCTGCGGTAATCGTCGAGCGTTTTCATCGCTTCGGGGAAGATCATATCCGCGCCCGCTTCGACATAGGCCACGGCGCGCTCAATGGCCGCATCGAGTCCTTCGGAGGCTGCGGAATCGGTGCGCGCCATGATGACGAACGAGTCGTCGGTGCGCGCATCGACGGCCGCTTTGACGCGATCGACCATCTCTTCCTTCGGCACGCATTCTTTGCCCGGACGATGGCCGCAGCGTTTTTGCCCGACCTGATCTTCGATATGCACGGCCGCTACCCCGGCCTTGATGAACGAGCGGATCGTGCGGGCGATATTGAAGGCGCCGCCCCAACCGGTGTCGATATCGACGAGCAGCGGTAGCGAGCAGGCGTCGGTGATACGGCGCGCGTCGATCAACACGTCTTCCATCGTGCTGATACCGAGATCGGGCATGCCGAGCGAATTGGCGGCTACGCCGCCGCCCGACAGGTAGACGGCTTTGAAGCCGGTGGCTTGCGCCATCTTCGCGGCATAGGCGGTGATGGCGCCGACGACTTGCAAAGGCGATTCTTCGGCCACGGCGGCGCGGAATGCCGCGCCGGCACGCATGGGTTGCTGATTAGCTGTTTCCACGTTAGCTCCAAGAAAGGTGTTGCAGTAGAGCAAGGTACGGGCCAACTGTAAAGATCGTCGATAAGCCCTTGATTTTCAACCTTCTCGCCGTTGCCGGCCGGGGTATGCGGTTTCATAGTTGAAATCTGTCATTTCATATCTGGAATGATCGGCTCATAATGCGGCTGCTGCCCTGGGCAGCGCTTTTTTCGGAGTTTTTGCCGTGAGCCGTCTTTCTTCTGAACATTCGATGCAGCGCCCCAGGGTGTGGGCGTTCGGCATCAGTCGCTTGCGAGCGCTCCTGTTGGAGCTTGCCGGCGAATACGATGAGCGCGCCGATCTCCGTGTGATCGCGCGCGCGTACGACGATGCCGTGCGTGAAGTCGACGCGGCCGGCGCGCGGCGTCCCGATGTGATTCTGGCAGGCGGCTCGAACGCTGCATACCTCAAGTCACGTTTGTCGGTGCCGGTGGTGCAGATCAATCCGACCGGTTTCGATGTCATGCATTCGCTCGCACGTGCGCGACGTCAGGGGCAGCAGAGCGTCGCGCTCGTCAGCCCCGGCGAGACGCCGCAGGAGGTGCGCGAGTTCGTGGCGGCCTACGGGCTCGACATCGTGTTCGAATCGTATCGTTCCGCGGAAGACGCCGATGTGTGCGTTCGAGCACTTCGCGAGCGAGGCGTCGGCGCTGTGGTCGGGCCCGGATTGATCGCCGACCTGGCTGCCGCTGCGGGCATCGATGCCGTGTTTCTCTATTCGCACGGCTCGATACGGCAGGGCTTCGAGACAGCGCTCGAGCTGGCGCACGCGACGCGTGCCGAAGCCAAACGTCGTCAGCACATCGACAATCTGCTGCAGCATTTGCGCGACGGTGTCGTTGCGCTCGATGCCGACGGATGTGTCGAGGCCATCAACCGGCGCTTGGCCGAGGCGCTCGGTATCGATGCCGCGCGCGCCGTAGGTAAGCCGCTTGGCGATCTGGTGCCCGGCCTTGCCCGCAAACTGCCCGATGCGGATGGCGACGTGCTTGCGTCGATTCGCGGCGTGAGCTATCTGATCCATCGCAGTCCGCTCGTAGGCGAGCCCGGCGAAGACGGAACCGTGTTGACGTTTCAGGAATCGCGCGCGGTCGAGCGGCTCGATCGTACGCTGCGTTCGAAACAACTGACTCACCAGTTTGCGGCGCGTTATCGTCTCGACGATCTGATCGGCGAAAGCGCGTCGATGCTGCGCGTCAAAACGCTCGTCAGGCGCTACGCCAAATCGGACGCGACCGTGCTCGTGCTCGGCGAAAGCGGTACCGGGAAAGAGATGGTGGCGCAGAGCATTCACCGGCTCAGTGAGCGACGTGAATTTCCCTTCGTGGCGATCAATTGCGGTGCGTTTCCCGAAGCGCTGCTCGAAAGCGAACTGTTCGGCTACGAGGAGGGGGCGTTCACCGGGGCGCGTAAGGGCGGTAAGGCGGGGCTGATCGAAGCGGCGCATCGCGGCACGCTGTTTCTCGATGAGATCGGCGAGATGCCGTTGCCGCTGCAGAGCCGTTTGTTGCGCGTGCTGCAGGAACGCGAAGTCGTGCGGCTCGGTTCGACGGAACCCACACGAGTCGATATTCGCGTCGTCGCGGCGACACATCGTGCGCTAACAGAGCGCATTGCGGCCGGCACGTTTCGCGCCGATCTGTACTACCGGCTCAACATCCTCAGCATGGCATTGCCGCCGCTACGCGAGCGTGCCGACGACATCATGCCGCTCGCAGTCTCGCTGTTCATGCAGATCGTGCAGCGCGAGCCGCGGCTCGCCTCGCAAATCAGCGGTCGCGAAGCGGCCATGCGACTCTTGGCCGGCGTCGAGGATGTGCTATGCGCGTACGAATGGCCCGGCAATGTGCGCGAGTTGCAGAACGTCATCGAGAGGATTGCAGTGGATGTCGCCGATACGGAAGAGTCCGGTGCCGACGTGAAGCCGCTTGCTGTCGAGACGATGCGCACGATTGCGCCTGAATTGTTTTCGTTCCATTCCAATGCGCGCGGTAAATCGGCGAATGCCAAAACACTGCGCGAGCGCAGCAAACATGTCGAAGCGGAGGAAGTGCGCTCGGCGTTGGAGGCCTGCAATGGCGATCGTGATGCCGCTTGTCGCGCATTAGGGATCAGCAAGACTACGTTGTGGCGCAAGCTCAGCGCCGGCCGTGGCCAGACGGGCGACGGTTTTTCAGAGTAGGGACGGAGCCTTCGGCGCTTCAAATCGGGGGTGCCACTACGGGTCACGGCAGGAACACGAGCGAAGATATATGCGATCGTCGTCGCCTTTGGCATCGGTGTAGCGGTGCGATGTTTTCAAAAGGCAAAAGAGGAACCTCGATGATTGCAAATCGGAAGCCGCGGCAATATTTCGTTTTGGCCTGTGCGTTGGCAACGCTCGCGGCGTGCGGCGCTGGAGGCGATGCTTCGGTGGGGCAGGCTGGATCGACTGCCACAGGCGCCGCGAGCGCGAGTTCGGGCTCAAGCGCGACGACAGCGAGCGGAACGGGGACGAATTCGGGCGCCGGTACGACCGTCGCCGCAATCAATGCGCGTCCGAACGATGGCTCCGGATACTGGCCGGATTTCTCCAACACGGGCTACGCGCATACGCCCGCCAATGCGGGCGGGCTGGGTCTGCCGGCTTATCCCGGGCACCTGGACGACTTCGCGCCGGGCATGACCGACAGCCAGCCTTTGTTCGTGACCTATGCGAACGGCAGCGTCATTGCATATAAGCACTTCCGTGGTCTCAAGATCCTGATTTACGGCGACAACCTCACGTTCGTCGGTTGCTTATTCGAAGGCACGGACCCTAACGATAATCTCGTTCAAATCTATTCGCCGACCAACATATCGTTCCGCTATTCGACCTTCAAGCCTGCCGCCTATGCGATGCCGCCGGGAAACGACGGTCACGTGGCGTCGGCGCATACGCCCCCTGGCACGCCGTTCAACCAGTCCTGGCAGCTCGCGACAACGATGGACGAGGCCGTTGTCGTCATGGACCACAACGACATCTGGGGCAATGCAGGTCTGGAGATGGTGACGGGCTTTCCGGGCCGCCCGTCGACGTGGACCAACAACTATATTCATGACGCGGCCGATACGGCTAACAATGTTTATCACCACGACGGCATCGGACCGCAAAGCGACGGCAATGGCGGGCCGATGTTGATCGACCACAATACGATCGCGTCGCTCGGGAACACGAACGGGCTCGCGCTGCAAGGCGGCGGCGTGTATGACCACATCGCATTCACGAACAACTACGTATCAGGATGGGGCTATGCGTTGGCTTTCGGCACGTCGAACAACGCAACGAATCTAACCGTGACAGGCAATGTGTTCTCCGCCGAGCTTGCCGAGCTCTGGGGGCCGCTGTACGGCAACCTCTGGGGCGGGCAGGCGCATGGCTCCCTTTGGCGAAACAACCGGTTCCAGGTGCGGCGCGGCGACGACAACACATCCCTCTCACCATCCGATCAAGGGACGTATTGGTGGCCGACCGATAACGTCGGGCATCGCACAGATTTCACGGGGTGATTGACGGGGAGGGGCGCGTAGCCGTCGGTTCGTGCCGGCTTGAAGATACAATTCACGCCCCCAGATTCGCTCGGTCCAACAGGAAGGCGCCCCAATGAAATCAAATCGTAAGAAGCGTTTGCTGTCCGTTGCGCTGCTCGCGCTCGCGGCCGTAGGAACGGCAAGTACTGCAGAGGCCAAAGGCTGTTTGAAAGGCGCGGCCGTCGGCGCGGTGGCGGGACACTACGCGGGGCATCACGCGGTGGTGGGTGCAGTCGGCGGGTGCCTCGTCGGCCGTCACATGGCGAAGAAGCAAGAGCAGGAACAGCGCGCGGCGCGGCAGCAGGCGGCACAAGTGCAATAGCGCTGAAGTCTGAGCGGGCAAGCGCCCGTTATCGTCTGGCTACGCTTGCTTGCATCGATCGATAACGAAGCACGAGACAAGCGTAGTGGACGTACTGCTGCCGTCAGTCGCGGCTCGGAATGTTGAGTCCTTTGACCACGGCCGGCCGTGCGAGAAACACATCGAGTGCGCGCTTCACGTGCGGGAAATCGTCGAAACCGACGAGGTCGCCTGCTTCGTAAAAGCCGACCAGATTGCGTATCCAAGGGAAGGTGGCAATATCGGCGATCGTGTAATGCTCGCCCATGATCCATTGGCGCTCGCGCAGCCGGTCGTTCAATACGTTCAGCAGCCGCCGCGATTCGGCGACGTAACGATCGCGCGGCCGCTTGTCTTCGTAATCCTTGCCCGCGAATTTGTTGAAGAAGCCGACTTGGCCGAACATCGGGCCGATGCCGCCCATTTGAAACATCAGCCATTGAATCGTTTCGTAACGCCCGGCTTCGTCGGCGGGGATGAACTTGCCGCTTTTATCCGCCAGATAAATCAGGATCGCGCCCGATTCGAATAGCGCCAGCGGTTTTCCGCCGGGCCCGTTCGGATCGATGATCGCCGGGATTTTGTTATTCGGATTCAACGACAAAAACTCGGGCGACATCTGATCGTTCGTGTTGAAGCTCACGAGGTGAGGCTCGTACGGCAGCCCCGTTTCCTCGAGCATGATCGACACTTTCACGCCGTTCGGCGTGGGCAGCGAATAAAGCTGGATGCGGTCGGCGTGACGCGCGGGCCACTTGGCGGTGATGGGAAAGGCGGAGAGATCGTTCACGCGTTATCCTCGAAAAGAAGGTGGCGCTCGGTCACGACATCGACCCGTCAGAAACGGCCGACGGTGAGTCCAAGGTCGACTGGCATTCTAACTGCCAGCCGTCAGCCTTGCAGAGTACGCAAGCGGTGCCTCCACGTCGCCCGGCTCGCCGATCGCACACCTGCCGATCAATGCCCGGATTGATCGTGAACGTGCCGGCTATCGGCCGGCGCCTGATCCCGTTCATTCATGCCGTAATCGCGTACCACGCCCGCAATGCGCAACCGGTAATCGGCGAATACCGACGCGCGGCCTTTCGCTTGCGCATGACGATGCGCTTCGATATTGCGCCATTGCGCCACGGCTTGTTCATCGGCCCAAAACGAAAGCGACAGTAACTTGTTCGGATCGCTCAAGCTTTGAAAGCGCTCGATCGAAATGAAACCCGGAATGTCCGTCAGCAGCGGCTTGAGTTTGGCGGCGATATCGAGATACTCCTCGCGATGGCCCGCGTTCGGCACGACTTCGAAAATGACGGCGATCATGATTGTGCCTTTTCGGAAAAGGTGAACTTCGGAATGCGGGCGTTCAACGAGGGGCGGTAAGTCCAGCTCAGCGCGCACTGATCGCGATCGTATCTGCTTGCGATCAGTGCCGCAATGATGCCGGCCGCAATCGACTTCGCCAGCGTTTCGCCCGGGCACGCATGGCGGCCCGCGCCGAAACCTGGCAACGGCCTGTGCTCGCGATCCATGATGAAACGCTCGGCGTTCTCATACACCGCTTCATCGCGGCTTGCGGCGGCCAACAAGACAAGCACGACGTCTCCGGGCTGCAGCGCCACGCCTTCGATTTCAACCGCTTCGCGCACAAAGCGCCGCGTATTGTGGACGGACGGGTCGAACCGCGCCACTTCGTGGACAAAGGTTTGAACGCTGCCATGCCCGGCGCGCATGCTTGCAGCGACATCGGGATACTGCAGGAGCGTTACGACGCCGTTGCCGATGAGGCCGGCCGTTGCATCGAAGGTTTGTGAAAACAGACCGAGCAGGTTCGAGACGAGCGCGTTCGGTAGCGCGTCGCTTCGTGGAAGGCCGCCCGACACGATACGGTCGATCAACGCGGACGCATTGCCCGCACGCTGCGTAAGCGCCTGCAGTCGATGTTGCAATTGCAAGGCTGCCTCGTGCGCCGCGCGCAGCGATTCGGCACTTGACGCCGGAGACAGGCAGGCTACGAACTGTCGTAGCGTCGCTTCGAGGTTGTCGTCGGCGGGCAGCCCCACGAGCTCGGCAACGATATGCGCGGGCAGGGCGAACGCCAACGTGTCGAGCAACGCGGCGACGTTCGCGTCGCGGCGTTCGATGAGCGTGGCTGCCCGGTCGCGCGACGTGCGAAACACGGCTTCCGTATCGACAGCACCGAGGCCTGCGACGAGCGCCTGTCGCGCGATGCGATGATCCTCGCCTTCGTTCATGCGGGCCAGCCGCGCAAAGACATCGCCAGCGGGTTCGCCTACGATTGCACGCGGGACAGGCTCACTGACGGGACGGACGGTCAATCGCTCATCGCCCAGCACGACGCCGACCGTCTGCGCTCGCGCAGCGATCCACAGCTGCGAAGCTTCGTCGCGCACGAGCGGCACATGTTCTCGAAGCGCTGCGTAGTAAGGATAGGGGTTCGCGTGCGTGACGGCTTGCAGGGGATCGGTAGGGTACGTCTGCGTCATGAGTGCCTCGGCTATGTAGATGCGAACGCAGTGTAGGCCGCGGCATGACATCCATGTTTCAGCGTGAGCAAAAACGTGGAGCACATCGACGGTCAGCCATGCAGTCGATTACGTCCTGCTTACGGGGGAGCGGCCTGGGCGTAAAATGCCGCGGTCCAAGCCCCTGCATCGTCCATCTTCGCGAGACATCGTCGTCAATTATGGAAATCAAGTGGATCGAAGATTTCATTGCGCTCGCGCAGTATCAAAGCTTCTCGCGCGCGGCTGAGTTCCGTAATGTCACGCAGTCTGGATTCAGTAGACGGATTCAATCGCTCGAGCAATGGGTCGGCGCGGAGCTGATCGATCGCAGCAGCTTCCCGCCGGTGCTGACGCCGGCGGGCCGACTGTTCCGCGAAGTGGCGGAAGACCTCTTGCAGAAGCTGTTCGACACGCGCGCGGTGATTCGTACCGAACAGCGTATCGGCGGCAAGAGCCTGCAGATTGCGGCGGGCCACACGATTTCGCTCAACTTCCTGCCGTCGTGGTTGAAGACGCTGGCCACGCATTTCGGCGATGTGCGCGCACGCGTGATCCCGACCAACGTCCATGATTCGATCCTGATGCTCGTCAACGGCAATTGCGAGTTGATGTTCGCCTACCACCATCCCGAGCTGCCGCTGCATTTGGACCCCGTGCGCTACGAGCATCTGACCGTGGGCATCGATACCTTCATGCCCGCCAGCAAGCCCAACGCGCGATCCGCGCCGCTCTATCGTCTGCCGGGCACGGCCAAGCAGCCGCTGCCGCTCATTTCATACACGGAAACGAGTTACTTCGGCCGATGCCTCGCGCTACTGCTGGGCCGCGCCGGTACGGCCGCGGCGTTGCAACTGCATTACGAATCGGACATGGCCGAGGTGCTGAAAAAACTGGTCATCGAAGGTGAAGGCGTTGCGTGGCTGCCCAAGAGCGCCATCAAAGACGAACTCGCCAACGGCTCATTGGTGCCTGCGGGCCCGGGCAGTTGGAATCTGGAAGTCGAGCTTCGCGTCTATCGCGATGTGTCCAATCGCAGCGAGTTTCTCGACACGCTTTGGCAGCACCTGCGCACAAGCGGCTAGCGGACAGAGCGGGCCGGCCGGGACGGCCGGCGGCGCAGTCCGAGGGTTTTCCCGGCTTATGCGAAAACCGCATAGCCCGATGCAGTACCAGCATCAATCGATTTTTGGCGACCAATACCATCTGTACCGAATGATGAGCGGCGTACGGCCAACGGCGCTCGCTCCTTTAGCGTGTGCTGCGCCGGGTGAAACCATGCGCGCAATCAACGGACGGATGACCATGAAAAATCGCCTTACCTTTTACATTGCCGCCGGCATGGTGCTCGGTGTCGTCGCGGGCTACGCGTGTCACGCCGGTGCGCCCGATGCCGCAGCCGCCAAAGTCGCGGCCGGCTATTTCTCGATCGTCACGGATATTTTTCTGCGACTGATCAAGATGATCATTGCGCCGCTCGTTTTCGTGACGCTTGTTTCCGGGCTCGCGGGTATGGAAAGCGGTCGCGACGTGGGGCGCATCGGTACGCGCACGCTCGGCTGGTTCATTTGCGCGTCGCTCGTGTCGCTGGCGCTGGGGCTGGTGTTGGCCAATGCGCTGCAACCCGGCGCCGGCCTGCATCTCGTGGCGTCGGCAGGTGAGGCGGGCACCGGCCTCAACACGTCTGCGCTCAATGTCAAAGACGTCGTGACGCATGCGTTCCCGACCAGTCTGCTCGATGCAATGGCACGCAACGATATCCTGCAGATTCTCGTGTTTTCGCTGTTCTTCGGCCTCGGGCTCGGCGCGTTGAAGAGCGACCCGCGAGTCGCGAGCGTGGTGCGCGCGATCGACGGTATGGTGCCGGTCATGTTGCGCCTGACGGATTACGTGATGCGCGCAGCGCCGCTCGGTGTCTTCGGCGCCATCGCGTCGGCCGTGACACTGCGAGGCCTCGACGTGCTTTACACCTACGGCAAGCTCATCGGCGCGTTCTATCTGGGCTTGGTCGTGCTGTGGGCGGTGTTGATCGGTGTCGGTTATCTGTTTCTGGGCCGGCGCGTGGGCGCGCTGCTCAAACAAGTGCGCCAACCCGCGATGCTCGCCTTTGCGACGGCCAGCAGCGAGGCCGCCTATCCGCGCCTCGCGGAGCAATTGGAAAAATTCGGCGTCGATAAAAGGGTGGTCGGGTTCGCTCTGCCGCTTGGTTACGCTTTCAATCTGGACGGTTCGATGATGTACCAATCGTTCGCGGCCATCTTCATTGCGCAGGCGTTTGGCATCGACATGCCGCTGTCTCAGCAGATCTTCATGCTGCTCGTGCTGATGCTGAGCAGCAAAGGGATGGCGAGCGTGCCCCGCGGTTCGGTGGTCGTCGTGGCGGCCGTGGCACCCTTGTTTCATCTGCCGGCCGCGGGCGTCGCATTGGTGCTCGCCATCGACCAGATCCTCGATATGGGACGCACGATGACGAATGTGGTCGGCAACAGCGTCGCGACGGCCGTCGTCGCCAAATGGGAAACGTCGCGTCGGCGCAGCGAGCTTTCCGAATTCGATCAAACGCCCGTCCAAGCCAAATGAAACGCGATCGCACTCGTCGATTCGGCGTCGTCGGCGGGCTCGGGCCGCTTGCAGGCGCCGATGTGTTGTTCAAGCTGATGAAAGCGGCGTCCACGCCCGCGCAGGCCGATCCGTTCGATGTCATCTTCGAACAGCATGCTTGGCGCGGCGTCGGTCCGATCGACGTCGCGACCATCGAGCGCAAGCTGTATATCTTCGATCTGATTCGGGATTTCGAACAACGCGGCGTGACGACCGTCGTGCTCCCGTGCTTTCTCAGTCATACGTTCATCGACGAACTGAAGGCGAATTCGCGGGTGGAGATCGTGGATCTCGTAGAAGGCGTGCGTCGGAGCGTCGCGAAGCAGTTTCCGGCCGCGAGGAGAATCGGGCTGTTGGCTTGCGCGTATACGCGCGAGCAAGGTCTGTTCGAACGGTATTTTGCCGCACCACAGTTCGAGGCCGTTCACGCTCGCGCAATCGACGGCATCGATTGCGTGTCAGAGGCGGTCTACGGCGCTGACGGCATCCGAAACGGAAGCCTTGCGGGACGCCCGGTCGAATTGCTGCGTCGGGCCTGCAACGATTTGATCGAGCAGGGCGTCGACGTGATCGTGTCGGGCGCGACCGAGATTGCACTCGTTATCGAGCAACTGAGCGCGCTGGGCGTACCGGTCATCGATTCCAATCTGGCCTGTGCGCACTACGCTGCCGAAGCGGCGGGCGCAGCAGGGCGCGCTGCGATCAAGGTCGGCGTCGTCGGCGGCGTGGGACCCGCTGCGACAGTCGATTTTCTGCAAAAGGTCGTCCGCAACACGCCCGCGGCACGCGATCAGGATCACATCAAGTTGCTGGTCGAGCAGAATCCGCAAATCCCCGACCGTACCGAGCATCTGATCGCCAACGGGGCCGACCCCACGATTTCGCTCTATGCGACCTGCAAGAAGCTCGAACAGGGCGATGCCGATTTGATCGCCATTCCGTGTAATACGGCGCACGCGTTCGTCGAGCGCATTCAGCCACGTCTCGGCATACCGATTGTCAATATGTTGACGGTGACGGCCCGTCACCTGAGAGATGCCTATCCGGGGCTCCACGAAATCGGGCTGTTGGCCACGTCGGGCACGATCGAAAGCGGCGTCTATCGGGACGCACTCGCTGCACATGGCTTGCGTGAAGTCGTGCCGCCCGCGCATTTGCAAGCGCGCGTGATGGAAGCGATCTACGGCGAATGTGGCGTGAAGGCGGGGTACACCGCCGGCCGGTGTCGGGAAGACATCGATGCGGCGATAGAAGGGCTGATCGAGGCCGGTGTCGAGGTGATCGTGCTCGGATGCACGGAATTGCCGCTGCTGCTTCCGGGAGGCATCTATACGAGCCGTACCGGCGTGAGCGTTGCACTGATCGACCCAACCGAAGTGCTGGCGCGGGAGTGCGTCGGGTATGCGATATCCGGCGATCTTGCGACCTCCCTCATTGGATGAATACGGACTCGCAGCGGACCTTCTATCCATTGAAAGGGGAGCGCAAACGCCGGGTGATGCCCGGCCGAAGCCGCGCAATCCGCGTGCCGCGAGTCCGCCGCAATAAAGCGAATCCTACTGTTCGCAAAGCGTGGCTTGATCCGAATGGAATCGTCACGTAACTCAGTTAGAATCGCTCCAAATTCTGGATAACAACAGACCTGGGAGCGCGCTTCATGCGACGCGGCATATTCAAACAACAATGCAAATGGATTGCCGCATCGGTTGCGGCGTTGGGTATCCTGTCGGCTACGACCTGGCAAGCGGATGCCGCGCGCATTACACGCGTCTCGCCGCAAGGCACGGTCGCAAAGGTGCGCCAGGTCGTCGTCAGGTTCGATGAGTCGATGGTCGCTTTCGGCGCCGCCGATTTGCCGGCGCCGGCTTCAATCAAATGCAATGACCCAAAAGCAAGCGCCGGCCAATCGCGTTGGATCGACGATAAAACCTGGGCCTGGGATTTCACCGACGATCTGCCGCCCGGCGTCGCATGTAGCGTCGATTTGAACGACGGTTTGAAATCGTCCGCAGGGACCGCCCTCACGGGGCCGAAACATTACGCATTTTCTACCGGTGGGCCGTTCGTCCAAAGCATTCGGCCATCCGGGGGGCAAATCGAAGAAGACCAGGCGTTTGTGGTCCGCCTCAATGGCCAGGCTACCGATGCCTCGGTGCGCGAACATATATGGTGCGAATCGAGCGCGTTGGGTAACCGCATTCCCGTCAAAAACGTCGACGCTGCAACCCGCACCGCACTGCTCAAGCGCTTCGATATGCAGAAGCAAGCGGCACGCGTGTTGACGTTGCAATGTCAGCAGGCGTTGCCGTCCGGCACCAAGGCGCAACTCGTCTATGGCAAAGGCGTCGCGAGCCCGAGCGGTATCGCCAATGACGTCGAGCGCCGTTTCAACTTCACCGTGCGCGATCCGTTCGCCGCAAATTTCACGTGCGAACGCGAAAACGCCAAGGCGCCTTGCACCCCGTTGCGCCCGTTGCGGTTGACGTTCAATGCGCCTATTGCGCGCGCCGATGCGGAAAAGATCCGCATCAAAGGCCCGAACGGCGATATCTCGCCAAAGTTCTCCGACGACGATAAAGATCCGCAAACGGAGGCAGTCGAATTCGCCGCCCCGTTGCCCGAGCGCGCGCAATTGACGATCGTGCTGCCGTCGAATTTGAAAGATGTCAGCGGCCGTGCCCTGTCGAATGCCGATCTGTTTCCGCTGAAGACGACGACGGCGCCCCTGCCGCCGCTTGCAAAATTTTCGTCGGGCACGTTCGGCATCATCGAGCGTTTCGCCGAGCCAGGCATGCCTGCACTCGTGCCCGTGACGCTGCGCAACGTCGAAGCCGACCTGCACATCGCCGGGCTCAATGCGGGCAACGCGCAATTTACGAAACTGCGTGTCGATGCCGATACCGATATCCGTCGCTGGATGCGCAACGTCGATCGATTCGACGGCTTCACGATGAAGCGCGACGAAATCGACAAGCAGATGCCACACCTGCTCGACCATAATCCCCACCCCGTCATCGTGCCGCCCGACCCTCAATCGACCGGTGATTCGGGCGATTCGAAGAACCCCACGATCGATATTCGTTCTTTATCGTTGTTGGCCGGAAGCCCCGGTGTCGAAACGCTTGTGCTGCCGAAAGCCGATCCGAAGACGTTGCGGCCGTTCGAGGTCGTCGGCGTACCGGTGGCGAAGCCGGGTTTTTACGTCATTGAACTGTCGTCTCCGGCGCTCGGCGCGTCACTGCTGGGCAAGCAGGCGCCCATGTACGTCCGCACGGCCGTGCTCGTCACGAATCTCGGCGTTCATCTGAAAGTGGGGCGCGAAAACAGCGTCGTATGGGTCACGACGCTCGATAAAGGGCAACCCGTGGCGAACGCCGACATCCATGTCAGCGATTGCAACGGCGCCGAGCTGGCTTCGGGGAAAACCGACGTTCACGGTGTGTTGACGATCGATGGACGACTGACCCCGCGCGCCGAATGCAAAGACGACAGCTTCGAAGGCTTGTTCGTTTCCGCGCGCGTTGACGACCCGAAGACCGGGCACGACATGGCGTTCGTGCGTTCCGATTGGAATCGCGGCATCGAAGCATGGCGCTTCAACGTTCCGACCGATACCAGTCTCGAGCGGACCGTTCAAGCGCATACGGTGTTTGATCGGACGCTGCTGCGTGCGGGCGAGACGGTCTCGATGAAGCATTTCATCCGCGCCGAGACGATGCATGGCCTCGCGTTCCCGAAAGCGTATCCGACGCGCTTGACGATACGCCACGCGGGCAGCGGCCAAACGTGGCATTTCCCGCTGACATGGGCCGCCGATCATACGGCGGATTCGACCTTCGTCATTCCCACAGCGGCCAAGCTCGGCGAGTACGACGTTGCGCTCGACGACGGCGATGTGAACGCCACTACGGGCGATGCGGGCAACGGCGGCGAAGCGGACGATTCGCCCGCACACAGCTACGCCTCGGGCAGCTTCCGCGTCGAAGCGTTTCGTTTGCCGGTTTTCAAAGGCACGATCGGCGTGCGCGACGAGAAAGCGCACCCGCTCGTCGCCGCCACGCAAGCGCCGCTGACGCTGCAGATCGACTACACGTCGGGCGGCGGCGCGGCGGGCCTGCCTGTGCAAATCTCCGCGCTGATGAAATCGACTTCGCCGTCGTTTGCGGATACGTATCCCGACTTCAGCTTCACCCCTTATGAGAAGCCGAAGCAGGATGCCGCCTCGTCGCCTTCCGACGACGAAGCGCAAACGCAGCAGCAAACCGACGACGATTCCGCCAAGCTCATCGCCGACAAGGAACCGGTCACGCTCGACCGCAACGGATCGGGAGCGTTCACGCTGAAGAACCTGCCGACTGTCGATGCGCCGAAAGCGTTGACGCTCGAAGCGACGTTCGCCGATCCGAACGGCGAAGTGCAGACGATCAGCGGCAATGCGACGTTGTGGCCGGCGGCTGTCGTGGCCGGCGTGAAATCGGGTCAATGGGTCTCGGTCGGCAACACGGTACCGGTCAAAGCGCTCGCCGTCGATTTGGAGGGCAAGCCGCGGGCGGGGGTGCCGCTCGAAGTGCGTGGCGTCGCGCGCATCACGATTTCTACGCGTAAGCGGATGGTGGGCGGGTTTTACGCCTATGACAACCGTGCGGAAACGAAGGATCTCGGCACGCTTTGCAGCGGCAAGAGCGACGACCACGGCCTTATGACCTGCGACGCGAGGCTCAAGCAAGCCGGCAATGTCGATCTCGTCGTGACGGCGAAGGACGGCGACGGCCGCGCGTCGACTGCGACGACCTCGGTGTGGGTCACACGCGAAGAAGATCTATGGTTTGGCGATACGAATACCGACCGTATCGACGTTTTGCCGGAAAAAACCGCGTACGAGCCCGGCGAAACGGCGCGCTTCCAGGTGCGCATGCCGTTTCGCTTCGCGACCGCGTTGGTTGCCGTGGAACGCGAAGGAATCATCGAAACGCACGTGGTCAAGCTCGACGGCAAAGACCCGACGATCTCATTGAAAGTCGATGCGGGCTGGGGGCCGAATGTTTATGTGTCCGTGTTGGCATTGCGCGGTCGCATCCATGAGGTGCCCTGGTACTCGTTCTTCACCTGGGGCTGGAAGGCGCCGCTCGAATGGGTTCATGCCTTCTGGTACGAAGGCCGCCGATATGAGCCGCCCACGCCGCTCGTCGATCTGTCGAAACCGGCCTACCGTTACGGCTTGGCCGAAATCAAAGTCGGGACTGCGGCGCATAAGCTCGCCGTGACCGTCACGCCCGATGCGAAGACCTATACGGTGCGCGGCAAAGCCCACGTGAAAGTGCGCGTGCAGTTGCCTGGCGGAAAGGCCGCACCGGCCGGCACGCAGGTGGCCGTCGCCGCTGTCGACGAAGCATTGCTCGAACTGATGCCCAACGATAGCTGGGATCTGCTCGATGCGATGCTGCAGCGGCGCGCGTACGGCGTCGAGACGGCGACGGCGCAGATGGAAATCGTCGGACGCCGGCACTTCGGCCGTAAGGCCGTGCCGGCGGGCGGTGGCGGCGGCCATAGCGCGACGCGCGAATTGTTCGACACGTTGTTGCTATGGAACCCTCGCGTGACGTTGGACGCGAACGGCGAAGCGACGATCGATGTGCCGCTCAACGATTCGCTCACGAGCTTCCGGATCGTTGCGATCGCCGCGGTCGGCAATGAAATGTTCGGCGCGGGCAGCACCTCGGTCCGCAGTACGCAGGATCTGCAACTGATTTCGGGGCTGCCGCCGCTGGTTCGCGAGGGCGATCGATTCCGCGCGCAATTCACGGTGCGCAATACGACCTCACGCGCGATGAAGGTTATCGTCAAGCCCGACTCGCCTGATGGGCTGCAGCCGCAGACGGTCGATGTCGCAGCGGGTTCCGCACGTGAAGTGGCCTGGACCGTGACGCCGCCCGAGGGGCTTTCGGAATCGTCGAGCCCTGCCTTGACCTGGAACGTCGCCGCCGAAGAACAAGGCGGTGCGCATGCGGGGGACAAGTTGCGGGTTTCGCAGCGCGTCACGGCGGCCATTCCCGTAACAGTCCAGCAGGCGACGCTGACTCAGGTCGACGGCACCTTCACGCTGCCTGTGGCCGCGCCCGCAGGCGCCACGATAACCCAGGCCGGCGCGGTGCGTGGCGGCATCGCCGTCTCGTTGCAGCCGAGGCTTTCGGACGGTTTGCCCGGCGTGCGTCGTTGGTTCGAGCGCTATCCGTACGGCTGTCTCGAACAACTGAGCTCGCGTGCGTTGGGGCTTGCCGACGCGGCTCAATGGCAGGCGGTCGTCGCGAAGATGCCCGTCTACCTCGATCACGATGGCCTTGCCAATTACTTCCCGCCGGGCGACGACAGCGGGCAGACCGGCAGCGTGACGTTGAGCGCCTATCTCCTGGCTGTGACCGACGAAGCCACGAAGCTCGATCCGCGCTTTGCGTTGCCTGACGACATACGGGCCAAGCTGGAAGGGGGCTTGACGAATTTTGTCGAAGGAAAGATTGCGCGCAACGTCTGGGCGCCGCGCAAGGATCTCGATCTGCGCAAGCTCGAAGCGATCGAAGCGCTGTCGCGCTTTGGCGATGCGCGCGCAACGATGCTCGATTCAATCGAAATCGCACCGAATCAATGGCCCACTTCCGCCGTGCTCGACTATTACGCGATTCTGACGCGCGTGAAGGATATCGCTCAACGCGAGCAAAAGCTCGCGCAAGCGGAGCAGATCATTCGCTCGCGTTTGACCTATCAGGGCACGCGTTTGACGTTCTCGACGGCCGACAGCGACGACCTGTGGTGGCTCATGACGGGCTCGGAAGCGAATGCCGCGCGAACCGCGCTCACATTCGTCAATGTGCCCGGGTGGAAGGATGAAATGCCGCGTTTGGTCGCGGGCTTGCTCGCGTTGCAAAACAACGGCGCATGGTCTACGACGACGTCGAATCTGTGGGGCTCGTTGGCCGTGCAAGCGTTCTCGCGCGCGTTCGAAAGCACGCCCGTAACGGGGCAAACGAAGCTTCAGTTGGGCGAGACGTCGAAGACGATCGATTGGTCGCAAAGTGCATCGGCTGCAACGACCGCTGCATCGGCGACCGCCGTGACAAAAACGGCCAATACGCGCAGTCAGTTGCTGCCGTGGCCGACGAGCGCTCGCACTGCGCCGGTTCCATTGACGCTGACGCAGCAAGGCACCGGCAAACCGTGGGCGACGATCGAAAGTCTGGCGGCGGTGGCGTTGAAAGCGCCGTTTGCCGCCGGATATCGGATCACGAAGACTGTGACGCCGATCGAGCCGGCCGTCAAAGGCATCTACACGCGAGGCGATATCCTGCGCGTTCATTTGGATATCGATGCGCAATCGGACATGACGTGGGTCGTCGTCAACGACCCGGTTCCGGCCGGCGCAACGATTCTCGGCTCGGGCCTCGGGCGCGACTCGGAGGCGGCGACCACCGGCGAGAAGCCGCAGGACGGCGTATGGCCTGCCTTTGTCGAGCGCGGTTTCGAGGGATACCGCGCGTACTACGATTACCTGCCCAAGGGGAAGTTGTCGATCGAATACACGATTCGACTCAATAACGCCGGAACGTTCGGGGTGCCGCCGACGCGCGTCGAAGCGCTGTATGCGCCTTCGACCTATGGCGTGCTGCCGAATGCGAACGTCGTCGTTCAAATGCCGGCGGCGGCGAAGCAGTAGTGGGAGCTTCGATGCAAACGACACTACGTGCGGCTTCCGTGCGCGCCACTTTTTGCGCGCTGATGCTCTTGGCGGCGCCCTGCGTTCAGGCGTTGCCGACGTTTGACCAGGTGCGCACACAGTGGCGCAGCTCCGATTGGCTGCTGCTTGCGCGCGATGGCGAGCCGCTTCAACGCACGCGCGTCGATTTGAAGGAGCGACGTGGCGATTGGGTTTCGCTTGCGGACGTTTCGCCGGCACTGCGCGAGGCGATCGTGGTGTCGGAAGACAAACGCTTTTACGAACACAGTGGCGTCGATTGGCGCGGTGCGGCCGCGGCTGCATGGGCCAACCTGTGGAACACGCGCACGCGCGGCGCCTCGACGGTCACGATGCAATTGACAGGACTCCTAAGCGACGATCCTCAGCATTCCGGGCAGCGATCGATTGCACAGAAGGCGGGGCAGGCAGTCAGCGCACTTTGGCTCGAAAGATCGTGGCGCAAGGATCAGATCCTCGAAGCGTATTTGAATCTGGTGCCGTTTCGTGGCGAGGCCGTCGGCTTGTCCGCGTTGTCGTTGACGTTGTTCGGCAAAGCGCCGTCGGGACTCGACGAGCGCGAGGCTGCTGTCGCGGCCGCGCTGATCCGTTCGCCGAACGCGTCCTATCCGATCGTCAGCGCGCGGGCGTGCCGCATTCTGCGGGACCTGAAAGCCCCGCGGCGCTGCGACAATCTGGCGAGCTACGTGCAGCTTGCGTTCGCAAGGCCGCCGCCGGCTGTGCTTTCGGTGGCTCCCGAGGCGGAAATGCTGGCGCCGCATTTTGCACGGCGTGTCGCCGGCGAAGTGCATCCGACCGCCGGGATGCGTATCGTGACGACGCTCGATGCCAAACTGCAGCGCTTTGCGACAGCCACGCTCAGGCGGACGCTGGTGGAACTGAACGCACCCGCGCACGCGCGCAATGTTCACGACGGGGCGATCGTCGTGCTCGACAACGCGACAGGCAACGTCCTTGCATGGGTCGGCTCTTCGGGCAGCCTTTCCCAGGCGGGGGAGGTCGATGCGGTGCTGGCGAGGCGTCAGGCAGGCTCGACGCTGAAGCCGTTTCTCTATGGGCAGGCGATCGACGAACACCGGCTGACGACGGCATCGCTGCTTGACGATGCGCCCCTCGATCTTGCCGCGGGCGGCGGCCTCTACATTCCACAAAACTACGACAAGGATTTCAAAGGCTGGGTCAGCGTACGCACGGCGCTCGGGTCTTCGTTGAACGTCCCTGCCGTGCGCACGCTCGTCATGGTCACGCCGCATCGTTTCGCTATGACGTTGAAGGCGCTGGGATTGCCGCTTGCCGAAAGCGGCGACTACTACGGTTATTCGCTCGCGCTCGGCAGTGCCGATATCACGTTGTTGTCGTTGACGAATGCGTATCGGGCGTTGGCCAATGGCGGGGTCGCGAGCGCGACGCATGATTTGCCGCAGGCGAAGACAACGCGCGACGTCCGCGTTCAGAATGCGTCACGGCGCGTCCTGAGCGCCGATGCCGCGTACATCATCACGACGGTCCTGTGGGACAACAACGCGCGCACGCGCACGTTCGGTTTCGACAGTCCGCTGGCGACGCGGTTTTTTTCGGCGGTAAAGACAGGCACGAGCAAGGACATGCGCGACAACTGGACCATCGGCTTCACGTCGCGCTATACGGTGGGCGTTTGGGTGGGCAATGCCGACGGCAGCGCGATGTGGGACGTATCGGGCGTGACGGGCGCGTCGCCGATTTGGGCTGCCGTGGTCGGTTATCTGCATCGGCATGTGTCGAGTCTGCCGCCTGCGATGCCGGCGGGCGTGGTGAAGACGCGCGTTTCATTCGACGGTAACGTCGAGCCGTCGCGCAATGAGTGGTTCTTGAAGGGCTCGGAACTGACGACGGTTGGGCTGGCCGCGGACGCCGGAAACGCTTCGTTGCCGGGGGCGATGCGAGGCGCGCGAAGTGGTGCGTCGCGCATTGGATCGCCGACGGACGGCACGTTGTTTGCGCTGGACCCCGACATCCCTGCCGCGAGGCAACGCATCGTTTTCGAACGAGTGAGCGGCTCGTCGACGGGCAGTGTCTGGCGGTTGGACGGCAAACCGCTGGGCCATGCGCAGCGCTTGCCCTGGCCGCCGTGGCCTGGCCGGCATCTGCTCGAACTCGTGAACGCGCAGGGTGCGAGTGTCGACGCCGTTCATTTCGAAGTGCGGGGTGCGACGGCGCGTGCGGCGGGGGCTTCGAAGGCGGGCGGCACGCTGCCGCCGCGATGACCGATCACCGATGCGGCGCCTCGCGCATTAGTGCCCCGTGCGCAGCCTATGCCCCGCATCACCGGCCAAGCGCACGTATCCCGCGATCGAGACAAGCGTGAGCATTCCGGCGCTCAGAAACGCGAGCCGAAAATCATCGAGCGTAAACGCATGGCCGGCGCTTTCGCCATGCACGGCCGATGCGGCGCGCAGTGCCAGCGCGCCGAACGCGATGCCAAGGCCGGTGCCCGTTTGCGCGGCCGCGTTCCACAACGTATTGGCGGCGCTCATTTGAGGCGACGGCACATCGGCATAAGCGAGCGTCGCCATCGTCGAGAACTGCATCGAGCGCGTAATGCCATAGATCAGCACGACGAAGATCGTCCACGCGAGCGGCACGGCCGGCGTGAGAAAGCCGCAGGCGATCGTGAATGCACCACAGATCGCGCAATCGATGATTGCGACATACTTGAAGCCGTAGCGACGCAAAATCGATGTGGTGAGCGCCTTCATTCCAAGGTTTCCGATCGCGCTCGCGAGCAGTAGCAAGCCCGAATCGAAGGCCGACAATCCGAAGCCGATTTGAAACAGCAGCGGCATCAGATAAGGGACCGCACCAATGCCGATACGCGTGAGCGATCCCGTGATCACCGTCACCGAGAACGTAGGAATCCTAAGCGTCGTGATGTCGATCAGCGGATGATCGTGCCCGCGTGCGTGCCGGTATGCGATGAAACCGAAGGCAATGCCGGCCGCGACAAGGGACAGGCCCACGACAGGGTTGGTACCGGGCTGGCTCGCCATATCGGCCCCGTAGAGGATGGCAGTCAGCGTGAGGCCGCTCAACGCGAGCCCGACGAGGTCGAGCGGTTTGCGTTGTGCGCCGCGCAGATTCGGTACCCACGCCGCGACGGCGCAAAGGACGGCAAGACACACGGGCAGATTCAACAGGAAAATCCAGCGCCATGAAGCATACGTCGTGATGAAGCCACCGAGCGGCGGGCCGATGACGGGCGCGACGATGCCGGGCCATGTAATCGTTGAAATCGCCTGCATGAGTTGGCGCTTGTCGGTGCTGCGCACGACGATCAACCGGCCGACGGGCACCATCAACGCGCCGCCGATTCCTTGCAGCACGCGTGCGGCCGTGAATTCGACGACGTTCTGCGACAAACCGCACAGCAGCGATGCAATCGTGAAGGTAACGATGGCCGAAAAAAAGACGCTGCGTGAGCCGAACCGATCGGCCACCCAACCGCTCGCCGGAATGAAGATCGCGAGGGCGATCATATACGCGCTCATGCCGAGACTCAGGGCGTTCGGGCTGATGGCGAACGCATGCGCCATCTGCGGCAGCGCCGTGGCAATGATCGTCGTATCGAGGTACTCCATGAAGAACGTTGCGGCTACGACATAAGGGAGTGGCCCCAACGAGTGCTTGCGCGGCTTATCGTCGCGCTTGGAGGAGATGCCGTCGTCCGTTTCAGGTGTTGCCGATTGCCGGGACGTATCCCGCCGTTGGTCTGTCTGTAATTGTTCTGGCATCTTGACGCTCAAAATTGCGCTAGGCGATAGGCAGCGGGTGAGGGTGGTTGCTCATTCTAATTAGAAAAGCCCGGCTGCGTATCGGCCGGCACTCGATGCGGCGCCTGCGCGACGGTGCGATCCTCGCCGCATTGGAAATCGGAAATCGCTTACGATTGGCGCACGGTAACCTCGATGTGCCGCCCGCAAACCGCGACCGGCAAGCCTTCAATCAGGAGTATGCAGATGAGCCTTTCCCCGTTTCACCTGGCGATCCCCGTCTACGATCTGGCCGCGGCACGCGATTTCTACGGGCGAATCTTCGGCCTTGAAGAAGGCCGTTCGAGCGCGCAATGGGTCGATTTCAATTTCTTCGGCCATCAACTCGTGATCCACGAGCATCCGAAGACACCGTCGCAAGAGCACGCACATACGAATCCCGTCGACGGCCACGATGTGCCCGTGCCGCACTTCGGGGTGGTTCTGGGGTGGAGCGAGTGGGAGGCCCTGGCGGAGCGGCTCAAGTCCTTCGGCGTGCAGTTCGTGATCGAGCCGTACGTGCGCTTTCAAGGGCAGGTTGGCGAACAGGCCACGATGTTTTTTCTGGACCCGTGTGGCAACGCGCTCGAGTTCAAGGCGTTCAAGGATATCGGGCAGTTGTTCGCCCGGTAGGCAGCGTCCGATGCGCGCCGGGCGCCTTGCGTTCACAAGGTGCCCGGTTGCTTCAGGTGTGATCGATCAAAGCTCGTACCAGGAGTACGTTGCCAGCGTGCTCACGGCAGGCGTGCCGATCTGCAGCGTGATGTCGCGATGGGAGATCAGCGAAATTGCACGCAGGTCGCCCATATAACGGCGTGCCTCGCCATTGTCGCTGATGTAGGCCACGACATTGCCCGTCAGGCCGGCGACATTGGTGCTGGACAGCGGCTCGCCCCAGATATCGAAGAATTGGCCGAGCGTGTAGTTCTTCACGCTGGGCGCTTCGATATGGATGATGCCCGTGCGGTCGTGCGTATGGAGCTCATAGTCGCACGACGAAGGACGCCCGATGTTCTCCGGCAACGCGAGCCATTGTCCATTGTTGATGATGGCCAGATGCGCATGCACGTGGAAGACGACCGACATCCCGGGCGAGCAGGTCAGACCGTCGATGGTTGCGCCGGCTCCGCCCGAAGCCGTGTCGCCGTCGGGCCAATGGACCGTGCCGAGGTTCGGGCCCATGTAGGCGAGCTGGATCGGCGTGGGGTTCAGCGGCGGCGGATCGGTCCAGGTGTAGGTGGGGATTTGCGTGAGCGGCGTTCCGAGCATGATCGTCACCTCGCCATGCACGGGGAGGACGAGGCTCGACAGGTCGCCCGTGTACTGCGACAGCGTCCCGCCGTTGTTGACGTACACGGTCACTTGCGATGCCTGCAGCCCGGCCACGTTGGTCGAGCTGAGCGGTTGGCCCCAGACCGCAAAGAACTGACCGAGCGTGTAGGACGTGTTGCTCGTCGTGTCAATGCGGATCTTGCCGGTCTCGTCGGTGGTGTTGAGCGGATAGACGCAACCGGTCGGCTTCGCGACCGTCGGTGCAACGGTGCCGATATTCGCGGGCAGTGCGACTTGCGTCCCGTTCATGTAGATCGACAGATGCGAGTAGCTGTAGCTGCTGCCTGCCTGTGTGCAATTCAGGCCGCTGACGGCTTGACCTTGACCGCCGGTGGTGGTCGAGCCGGCTTGCCAGTTTTCTGTGCCCAGCGCCGTGCCGTCGACGACTGCGGTCGCGGCCGCAAGCGTCGGGGCCGAGGAACCGCCCGACGCCGAGGTGCCGCCCGCGCTACTGCCCGCCGCCGCGGCGCCGTTGCCGCCGCCGCCGCCGCCTCCGCCGCAGCCCGCGAGCGCTAAAGCGATGCCGATCGCAACGAAACGTGAACTGATTTTGTGCAACATATCGCCTCTACCTGTGATAGTCGTTGTCGAATTGATTCGATGCAGGCGTCCCGTGCAGACGCGAATCGGCCATTGCCGATGGGCGCGCGGGGCCTATGCGCTGAAGCCCGCGGGTTCGTCTGACCAGGTGCTTGCGGCGCTCGACCCGTGAGGCCATGACGGTGCATGGCGGAACGCGTCGGCGCTTCTGCGCTTGCGTATCGCTTGGGCTAACGCCGAATTGCTTGCAGTCCCGGGTGTTGACGCCGGAACCATTGGTCTCGCCGCCCGACTGCGCGGTGGATAAGGGGGTGTCTCTTATTTAGGCGGGGACAAGCGTAGCTTCGAGGTTTTTATGCGGCAAGGAAAAAAAGTCTTGCGGTTTATGATGATTGAAGGCGTGCCGCGCCTTCGTATTGAAAAAAAATTTAAAAAAATTCGAAGCGGCGCACGCCTCGTCGCGAATTGCTTGCGCGCGCAACGATCTTCGAAGGCACGCCAAGGATCAGAACATCATTACGTCGAGCGCATGGAGCACCAGCCCGACGAGGCCGCCGATGAGCGTGCCGTTGATGCGGACGAATTGCAGGTCCCGCCCGACTTCGACTTCGATTTTTTGCGTGACCGTATCGGCGTCCCAATGGCGGACGGTGTCGGAGATGAGAAGTGCAATCGCGTGCCGTTGCGCGCCGATGACGGCTAGCAGCGTTTCGCGTAGCCAGATATTGAGCTTTTCCCGCATGACCGCATCGTCGAGCAACCCGTGGGCGAGAGCGGCGATCGCTGCTTCGATGCGCGCCTTGATGTGCGAGTGCGGCGCCGCGATGTCGTGTTCGATGCTGGCTTCGATGTCGCGCCATACCGACGATAAATACTGCTTGAGCGCCGGATGCTCGAGCAGCCGCTCCTTCAGCGCCTCCCATTTGGCAAGGTAATCGGGCGACGTTTTCAGCTCGATCACGAACTGGCGAATCGCGTCGTCGAAACCGCGTCGCCATGCATGGTCGGGGTTTTCACTGAGCTCTTTGAGTGTTTCGTCGACCACGGCGATCAGGTTGTCGGAAACTTTTTCGTCGATCGAGAGTTTTTTCCAGAGCCAGGCCGTGCTTTCGCGCACGCGTTGCCGGATCAGCGGTTTGTGCTCTTCGAAAAGCAGCGTCAGTTGCCGCAGCAATTCGGTTACGACGGCATGATGGCGATTGTCGTCGAGCAGCGTTTCGGCGATCGTTCCTACCAACGTGGGTGTGTCGACGTCACGCACGCGGCGGGCGAGATGATCGTGGATGAAGCGCCGGACCTCGTCGTCGTCCACGGCAGCGAGCAGGCTCGGGAGGAATTCGAGCCCCCACTGTGCAATCTGGCGGTTGCGCGCCGGTTCCGACAGCCATCGCGCGAATTGCGTCGTGAAGTCGATGCGCTCGAGTTTGCCCGCGATGAGTTCGGGCGCGAGAAAATTCGTTTCGACGAATTTGGCCAGGTTTTCGCCGATACGATCCTTGTTACGCGGGATGATCGCCGTGTGCGGCAGCGGCAGGCGAAGCGGGTGCCGAAACAGCGCCGTGACGGCGAACCAATCGGCGATCCCGCCCACCATGGCTGCTTCGGCCCCGGCACGCGCGAAGCCCAGCAGCGGATACGCGGGCTCGTAGATGCGCGACACCACGTAGACGCCGCCCATGGCGGCAAGCAGCGCGGTCGCCACGTATTTCATTCGGGCATAGGCGCGGACCTTGGCGTCCGCGTGCCCGCTACCAGAGCCATTGGATGTCGGCGAGACGTGTTCCATCGTTGTTTCCTCGCAATGTTGGTACCGACGATGCCGGCGGCATTTTCGCGGGCAGCGGAGGGTCGGTAGCCTTTTAATTGTCTTATGGATCATCTGGGGGCGTAACTGAAGCGCCGCCGACCTACGGGCAGGACAAGCGCGTCGCTTGCAGTAAATGCATGCTGAAAAAACGCTACCAGGTTTCTCCCTCCCCTCTAGAAAGGCGATCTCGCGCCGTTAAACATTGACGAAGCATTCGTTGATGACATACCGGCTGTGTTACCCCATAGAAGCATGGCCGATTTGCCCGTGGGGGAATTGTGGATCGTTTAACGCTCGGTAAGAAACTGGGTTTGGCTTTGCTCGTGATGTGGCTCGGGCTGTTGTTCTTTGGCGGCTTCGCCGCGCTGCAAACGCGCGAGACGATGCTGGCCGGCCGTCAGGCGGCCATTCGCAACATCGTCGAGGCGGGGGTGGGCGTGATTGCGCAATTCCACCAAATGGCCGAACGCCACGAAATTTCGGAGGATGAAGCGAAGCACCGGGCGATGACGCGCCTCGCGGCGATGCGCTACCCGGGCAACGGCTATCTGTTCATCACCGATGCCAACAGCGTCGTGCTCATGCATCCGGTGTTGCCCGATCTCGTCAACAAAGACCAGAGCCACTACAAGGACGTTAACGGCAAGTATCTGTTCGTCGAACTGGTGAAAGTGGCGAAGGCTGAAGGTCAGGGCTTCGTCGATTACATGGCGCGCTTTCCGGGCAAATCCACCGAGGTGCCGAAGATTTCCTACGTCAAGCGCTTCGAGCCATGGGATTGGTACATCGCCTCCGGCGTCTACATCGACGATATCAACGCCGCGTTTCGCGTCCGCCTGGTCGGGTATCTGCTGACGATTCTCGCCATCGGCTGCGTCAGCTCGCTTGCGCTGTTCCTGATCATCCGCAACGTTCAGCGCAGCCTGGGCGGCGAGCCTGCGTATGCGGCGGCCGTGGCCGAGTCGATTGCCGACGGCGATTTGACGCGTGACGTCGACGTGCGCAAGGGCGACCAAAGCAGCATGGTGTTCGCCATGCAGCGCATGCAACACCGTTTGGCCGAGACGATGCAGCGCATCCACGGTGGAGCCGAGACGATCAAGGACGCCGCGCAGCAGATCGCCGCGGGCAATCTCGACCTGTCCTCGCGGACCGAGCAGCAGGCGGCGTCGCTTGGCGAAACGGCGGCGAGCATGGAGCAGTTGACGGCCACGGTCAAACAGAACGCCGATAACGCGCGCCAGGCCAATCACATGGCGGCCGACACGTCGCGCATCGCGGGCGAGGGCGGCGAGGCGGTGCACCATGTCGTGACCACGATGCAACAGATCGCAGCCAGCTCCGCGCGCGTGGTCGACATCATCTCGGTGATCGAGGGCATCGCATTCCAAACGAACATCCTCGCCTTGAATGCGGCCGTCGAAGCGGCGCGTGCGGGGGAGCAGGGTAGAGGCTTTGCCGTCGTGGCGGGCGAAGTGCGCAATCTGGCGCGACGCAGCTCCGATGCGGCGAAAGAGATCAAGGCGCTCATCGAGGAGTCGGTCGGCAGTGTCGAGAACGGCAGGACGCTCGTCGAAAGCGCCGGAGGCAAGATGGATTCGCTCGTGCATTCGGTCAAGCGCGTCACCGACATCATCAGCGAAATCTCTGCGGCGTCGGAGGAGCAGAGTCGAGGCATCGAGCAGGTGAACATCGCCATCGCGCAGATGGACCAGACCACGCAGCAGAACGCCGCGATGGTCGAGGAAGCGGCCGGTGCTGCGCAATCGATGCAAGAGCAGGCTCGTTTGCTGGCCGACGTCGTCGGTACGTTCCGCGTGGCCTGAGCCGCCCGCCGAGGCGGCGACGGCCGGCGCACGAGAGCCTCGGCCGGACTACCGTTGCGCTTGATCAGCCGCGCAATGGTAGTGCCAATCGATCGAGCAGCGCCTGCGCCTGCTCGTCGATATCTGAATCGTTAGGCCGCAAAACGAATCCGGTCGCACGTGGCAGTTCGGTGAAATGCCCCGTACTGCTGCGCGCATAGGCCGGGTCGTAATGGAGCGAGATCAGTTCGTCGAACAGCGCGGCGCGCTCGTTCTCGTCGATGAGCCGGCACCAGCGCTCTACGCGCTCGCGGCTGTGCAGTCCGATCAGCTTTCGAAGTTGGATCTTGAACGCATCGGGTGCGTCGAACAAATGCGCGTAGTCGTCCAATAAGAACGCAATGCGTTCGCCGCGTTCGGCCTGCACCGAGACGCAGCGAGACCGATGCATCGCCGCAAGCAACGCGTCGGGCAGCATGACGCGCCCGATCGCGCGGCTCTCCGCTTCAACGAAGACGGGCCGCTCCGGCGAGAAGCGGCGCAGCGTTTCGGCCAGCGCCGTATCGAAAGCCTTTTGCGTGGGCTGCGGTTCGCCTTTGAGCGCGCCGAGCAGCGAGCCGCGATGCGCGGCCAAACCTTCGAGATCGAGCGCCTGCGCGCCCGTATGCTGGAGCGCACGCAATAGCCGCGTCTTGCCGCTGCCTGTCGCTCCTGTCAGCACGATGTATTCGAACTGTTGGGGCAGCGTCGCCAGGGCGTCGATGACCGAACGCCGATAAGTCTTATAGCCGCCGTCGAGCCGGCGCGCCTGCCACCCCATCAGATTGAGCCAGACGGTCAGCGATTCCGAGCGCTTGCCGCCGCGCCAACAATAGACGAGCGGGCGCCAGCCGCGCGGACGCTCGGCGAACGTGGTTTCCAGGTGCGCAGCGATATTGCGCGCCACCATGGCCGCGCCGATGCGCGTGGCTTCGAACGCCGAAGACTGCACGTACAGCGTGCCGACGATGACGCGTTCTTCATTGGTGAGCACAGGCGCGTTCGTTGCGCCGGGGATGTGATCTTCCGCGAATTCGAGCGGCGTGCGCACATCGACGATTTCGTCGAAATCGACCGAACGCTGGAGCGGGACGCAAAGGTCTTTCAAAGGTAGGAAATATGTGCCGGGGGACTGGCGGCGATTATGACACGGCGTCGGGCGCGGCGGCCGGTGTGGAACGCAAGGCTTGCATGGCCTATGCTTGTCGTTGGCTGCAGGGGCGTTACGCCTGAGCCCCATCGTCAAGCAAGGAAGGAGGACCGATGCGCCAAGCGCTCGAACATTTGCAGGTCGACGTGCGCGGACGCGGGCTCGTCGAGATCACCGACCGCGTGCGCGACTGGGTTTCGCGTCAATCGATCGAAACGGGCTTGTTGACGCTGTTTTGCCGGCACACGTCGGCTTCGCTGTTGATTCAGGAAAACGCGGACCCTTCGGTGCGACGCGACCTGGAGCGCTATTTCGCCACCATTGCACCGGAAGACGCGCAGCGCTACGAGCACGATACCGAAGGCCCCGACGATATGCCCGCGCATTTGCGCACGGCGCTGACGCAAGTGCAGCTATCGATTCCGGTCGAGGACGGCGCGCTCGTATTGGGCACGTGGCAGGGCATTTATTTGTTTGAGCATCGGCATCAGCCGCACCGGCGCGATGTCGTCATGCATCTGATCGGTGAATAGGAATCCTAACGATTCATTTCGCGAGGTTCGCTGGGCACGAACCGGGCAAGCAGCGCGCGCGGCAATCGACGCGCGCACGCGTTGCCTCCGGTGCGATCCGCTCAGCCCAGGTCGAGTGCGCCCGTCAAATCGCCGGGCGGCGTCTCGCCGCGTGCGAGAAATGCGCGGTCACGGGCCGCCACACCGTCGAGCGGTGTGAGGCCATGAACACGATCGATGAAGCGCAGAATCGAGTTCGTATCGTAGAACGTGTGATCGACGAAGCCCTTCCTGGCAAACGGGGCGATGACCAGCGCCGGGACGCGCGAGCCCGGCCCCCAGCGGTCGCCCCTCGGTGGCGCGACGGGATCCCACCATCCGCCGTTCTCGTCGTGCGTCATGATGATGACCGTGTCGGCCCATTGCGGGCCCATGCGAATGTGGTCGATCACATTGGCAATGTGGCGGTCGCCCGATTCGATGTCGGCGTAGCCCGCATGCATGTTCAGATCGCCTTGCGGTTTATAGAACGTCACGGCCGGCAGCCGGCCCGCGTCGATATCGGCAATGAACCGATTCGACGACGCATCGTTGCCGATTCCGGCATCGCGCAAATGCCGCTCGCGCGCAGCCGTGCCCGGTGCGTAATTGGCAAAGTAGTTGAAGGGCTGATGGTGGTATTGAAAATCGGGCGAGGTGCCCGTCTCGCGGTGTTGCAGCGCGAATTGCCACGCGCCGCTATACCAGGCCCAGTCGATACCTTTCGCCGACAGTCGATCGCCGATCGTCGCGTAAGTTTGCGGTGGCATCACGCGCGGATTCGACGGGTCGGCCAGCTTGCGATCGCCACCGGGCTCCGGTGCGACATAGCTCGGCTGATAAGGCGGCGCCATCGTGTTGACCGCGTATCCGTCGGGCGTAAAAGCGCCGTCGCGCACGAACTTCGGCGGGCCGTCGAGCGCCGACGGTTTGCTGCTGGGTGCGAGCTTGAGCCGCGTGCCCAGCGGGTCGTCGCCTTCGAGCACCGATACCAGGTGCTTCGCAGGGCTCGACGCGATGTTCGGATAGTAGGGCGGCTGCGCGGAAATCAGGAACATGTGATTCAGCCACGAACCGCCGAATGCGGCCATGAAGAAGTTGTCGCACAACGTGTATTGCTGCGCGAGATTCCATAGCCGAAGCGACTGCGCCGAATTGCGGTAGTGACCCATGACGAGCGCGCCCGAATCGGCCCAGGCGACGAACTGGTCATTTCGGCCGCCGTCTATCTGCAGTTGGTTCTGGTAGAAACGGTGCCACAGGTCGCGCGTGATGACGGCGTTGGGTAGCGGCCTGCCGCGCACGTCCGATACGAGGAACGGCCGATTCGGCAGGTGCGTGATGTCGTCTTCGCCGACGAAGTAACGCGTCATGCCGACCTGCTGTGCTTGCGGCACGAGGCCGCCCCATATCTTCGGCAGGTAAGGCAGCGGTGTTTTGCCGTCGCGGTCCAATTGGCGGGGCGCTTCGGCGATGGCCGCGGCGAGTGGATACTGCACGCCCGGGAAGTGCCCGTACAGATTCGCGAAGCTACGATTTTCCGCATAGATGACGACGATCTGGCGCACGCGCGCGCGCAATGCTGCATCGAGTTGCGCGTCGGCGACGGGATGGGCAATGGCTCGATCGTGCCCGGCCGAGCTGCCGACGGTCGTGGCGCATGCGGGCAAGGCGAGGCCCATCCCCACGGCGGCCAAGCCGCCCAGTACGCGCCTTCGCTCAGGGTTGTCCGGCTGATCGGCTTCGCGAGTCGGACGCGTGTCGGATTGCGGAACGGTCGGCGTGTCTTTTTCCATCGTCTCGTCTCCGTGGGTGCCGGGGTGAAGCTTTCGTTGTGCCCGCAAGCGATCGCACTTGCGGCGTCGATGTGCGCGACATGGTAACGCGCCTTGGATGCGAAGCGCGGCCTTTAGAGCCAGACCCCTCTCATGTTCGCTGGCGCGAATAATGCTGAATAAGCTTCTCTTAAGCGAATCCAGGGATAATGCGACGCATTCGCAATTTAACCCTCGAATTGACGTAGGAGAGCCGACGATGAGCGTACGCACCGCAATGACGGCGGATCAGAGCCGCGATATCTGGTTCAGCAAAGTGCCGGAAGCGACGGCCGTGTTCTGGCTCGTCAAGATCCTGGCCACGACAGTGGGCGAGACGGGCGGCGATGCGCTTTCAATGACCTTGCGGCTCGGATATGCCGTCGCGACCCTCGTTTTTCTTGCGTTCTTTGTCGTCACGCTGACCATACAGGTGCGCGCGCGCAGCTATCATCCCGCGGCGTATTGGGCCGTGGTCATTGCAACGACGACAGTCGGCACGACGACGTCCGACTTCCTGGATCGAACGGCGGGGCTCGGGTACGTGCTGTCGTCGGCGTTGCTGCTTCTGGGCGTGTTGATCGTGCTGGCGCTGTGGCGGGCCGCGGCGGGCCGCATCGAGTACGACCGCATTGTCCGGCCGCGCGACGAGGTGTTCTATTGGGTCACCATTCTGGTGTCGAACACGCTCGGTACCGCGCTCGGCGATTTCGCGGCCGATAGCGTGGGGCTCGGTTTCGAGCGAGGCGCACTGCTGTTTGCGGGGCTGCTGGTCATCGTTGCGCTCGTGTGGCGCATGTCCAAGCGCGTGCCCGTGGGCGTGCTGTTCTGGGCGGCCTATGTGCTGACGCGTCCGCTCGGGGCAACGCTGGGCGACACGGTGACGAAGCCGGTCGCCGAAGGCGGCCTCAATCTGAATCGCATCTCGGCTTCGTTCGCGATCCTCGCCGTGATGGCCGTCGTGGTCGTGGTGCAGCATGTTCGATCGGCTGGTGCGCGACGTGTGGCTGCATCGTCATCCAAATAACCGGCGAACGGCAAACCCGCCCGGCGCAAACTGTCTGCCTCGCGCACCCTGTCGTGCGCTTGATTGAGCTTCAACGCTTTTTCGAGGCCGCGCGCACGGTCTTGGTCGATGTGGCGGCTTTCGCCGTGCGAGGCTTGCGCGGCGCGACCGGTGCCACCGGAGCTGCCTGCGCGGCAGGTGAACGCGACTTTCCCGATGCGGGCGCGGCAGCCTTCGTCTTCTTGGGACCGCTCGTGCGTGCCCGCTGTCTCTGCTTCGCTTTGTGTCCGGTCGACGCGAACTCCGGCTCCGATTGACCGTCGTCGAATAACGGCAACGTGCCGACGACGATCAGTTTGGCCGGCCCCGGCCCGACGTTGACGACACGATGCCGGTCCGTCGCATCGAAATGAAGCGAATCGCCGGCACTCAACAGGTAGTCTTTCTTGCGCAGCGTGTAGCGCACCTGCCCCGACAGAACGTAGACGAACTCGTCGCCGCCGTGCGCGACCCATTCCGAGCTATAGCCTTCCATCATCTGCACTTTGACGGCGTTCAGCTGGCTGCCTTCGAACGTGGTCGACAAGCGCTCGTAGCGTTGTCGCATCGGGCCGACGCGATACGATTCGCGGCTCCCTTCGTGCGAATCGGGTTGCGCTTGTCGCGGATGCTCGAGCAGTGCGCCGAGCGGTACGTTCAAGGCCTTTGCGACATTGACGAGCGACGAGATCGAAATGCCGGTGAGGTTGCGTTCGACCTGCGACAAGAATCCGACCGACAAGCTCGACGCAGTCGCGACTTCCAGCAGCGTCATCTTCGAATCGCGGCGCAGACGCCGGATGCGTTGGCCGATGTGATTGATATCCGAATCCATGAATCCTCTTGGACGTAGCGTGCCGATGTAATCGGTGCGCATCGACGCATATCGACGCCGAGGCGGCGCCCGTTCAGCCGGAAGCGCGCATTGTACCGCGCTCCCCGCCACCGTCGCCGCTCGCTTCTCATGCGTTTTTAGTGGCGTCAAAATTTAAGCTTGACTTAAATTTGCGTCAACGGTAATTTTCGCGATGAGTCCATGGGTGCGTGCAAAGCCACCCTGCATGACAGAACGAGCTGACGCGATGATCGATCGACTTCAATACAATTTTTCCGATCTTCCGGCCTATGAGCCTGTAATAGCCGACACGCACGCGTGTCTGTCCGCATTGCTCGAACGGTTGGAACTCGATGCAGTCGTCGTGACATCGCAAGACGAGTTCATCAGCGAATATGTGCCGCGCCGCAATAGCCAGCGTTTTGCGTTGTCCGGTTTCGACGGGTCGGCGGGGTCGGGGATATTCCTCAGCGAAGCGACGGCCGCAACAATCGGCTCGCCTCGCTTCGTGCTGTTCGTCGACGGTCGTTATCACCTGCAGGCCGAGGCGCAGTGCGATAAATCCCGGGTGCGCCTGGAAAAGCTCGAGCTCGGCGTGCCGATCTGGTCTGCCGTCGTGCGCTGGCTGTCTGCGCATGCGAGTGTGTTGCGCTCCGTTGCTTATGACGCGCAACGGGTCAGCGTCGCGCAACGCGATCAATTGCTCGAAGGGACGCGCGAAGCGTCGCTGCGTTGGACGGCGCTGACGGCGCGCGAAGTCGATCGCGCGATCGCGCTGCCCGGGTGGCAAGTCGATCGGCCGATCTTCGAACTGCCGGAGTCGATGACGGGCACCCGCATCGCCGGCAATGTGACGATGCTCAACGATCGTTTGCGCGGTCATCTGCGTGCGCCGAAAGCGCGCGTGTGCTGGCTCACCTGCGCAGCCGACGATCTCGCCTATCTGCTGAACAGCCGCGGCTACCACATGCCGTACGCGTCGTCGCCGTTGGGCTATTTGTTCGTCATCGGCGATCAGGTTGCGCTCTATCTGCCGCAGGGGTGCGAGCACTGCGCGGTCGAGGTCGAATCCTATCCGAAGCTGCAGGTATTTCGAAACGACCTGGCGGCGTTGGGGCGTTTCCTTGCGCTCTTCGATGTCGATCACGTCTGCTATAGCGCGGACACCGTCAATTGCGCCATGCCCGATGCGTTGCGTCGCGTCTGGCCGGTCGCCCGTCATACGAGCTACAGCCCGCTCGAAGCGATGCGCGTGTCGAAGACGCCCCAGGTGCTCGACCAGTTTCGCGATGCATTCGCACGCAGCAGCGCCGCGATCGCAGAAACGATGCGCTGGGCCAAATACGGCGAGGCAGGGCAGCGCCATTGCGAATACGACCTCGCGCGCCGCATCAACGATGCGTACGCAGCGCGCGGCGCAGTGGGCCTGAGCTTTGCGACGATCGCCGCACATGGCCCGAACAGCGCATTGGCCCACTACGGGGCGGCCAGTCGCGACATCGTGCTGGAGGACGGCGAGCTCATACTGCTCGACAGCGGCGCCTACTATGAAAGCGGCTTCGCCACGGACTGCACGCGCGTCGTGCTGCGCAAGACCGATGCGTCCACTGCCGCGCAGCCTTGGCAGCGCGAGATCTACACGATTGCGCTGAAAGCCTGCATCAAGGGACTCGTCACGCGATTTCCAGCCCATCTCACCGGCGCGGAGGTCGATGGCGCAGTGCGCGATGTCTGCCGTACGCGCGGTTACGACTTCAATCACGGTACGGGACATGGGATAGGCATTCACGTCCATGAAGGCGGCGTACGCTTCGCTCCGGGGTCGAACTACGGGCTCGTCCCCAACGCTGTGATTTCGATTGAGCCGGGCATTTATCTGGCTGGAAAGGGCGGCGTGCGGATCGAAAACGTCGTGATCATCCATCCCGACTCTCAAGACGAGAACAAGGTCGGATTCGAGAATCTCGTGGCGGTCGGATACGACTGGGATCTCATCGACATCGATATGCTCGACGACGCGGAGCGCGGCTATTTGCGCGAGTACGAGCGTCACTGCCTGGCGCTCGGCAATAACGTGACCACGTGCCCGCTGCTGTAGCGATGGCCCGGGGCGCACCGCCCCGCTTGCGTGTGAATTTCGCGACGCGTATTGTGGTTGGCCTTGCCACCGACACGCGGCCGCTGCGCCGTGCCGCACGCCATGATGAAACAGCTCGCGTCCGATGCACCCGCGCGTTCGTTCGCCGAACGCCGCACGATCGATTACATTCCCGATAGCGAACGACACGGCACGCCGATCAGCCAATTCACGCTATGGTTCGGCGCCAATCTGCAAATCACGGCGATCGTGACGGGCGCGCTTGCCGTCGTGCTTGGCGGCGACGTGTTCTGGTCGCTCGTCGGGCTGTGCATCGGTCAAATGCTGGGTGGCATCGTGATGGCGTTGCATGGCGCGCAGGGGCCGAAGCTCGGCTTGCCGCAAATGATCTCGAGCCGCGTGCAATTCGGCGTACTGGGTGCAACGTTGCCGCTCGTGCTGGTCTGCATGATGTACGTCGGTTTCTCCGCCGGCGGTGCAGTGTTGGCCGGGCAAGCCATCGCGCAATTGAGCGGCGTGACGCCCACCGTAGGTGTGCTTCTGTTCGCTGCGCTCGTGGTGATCTCGACCGTGCTCGGCTACCGCGTCATTCACGGGCTCGGGCGGGCGATGACCGTCGTCGGCATCGCTGCGTTCGCCTATCTGTTCGCGCGTCTGCTTGCTGATCACGACGTCGGCGCCTTGCTCTCCATTCGTCATTTCTCGCCGGGCAGTTTTCTATTGGCGATGTCGTTGTCGGCATCGTGGCAGATCGCCTATGGTCCTTACGTGGCCGATTATTCCCGTTACCTGCCGCGCAGCACGTCGGCGGTCGGCACGTTCGGTGCCGTATGGCTGGGTTCGGTGCTCGGTTCGCAAGCCTCGATGACTTTCGGCGTATTCGCCGCCGCGCTGGCGGGGCACGCCTTCGCAGGGCACGAGGTGGCGTTCGTCGTCGGCCTGGGCGGTGGCGGTGCGGCCGCGGTATTGCTCTATTTCGCGATCGCGCTTGGCAAGCTGACCGCTACGACGCTCAATGCCTATGGCTGCGTGATGTCTGTTGCAACGATCGCCACGGGGCTCGGCGGCCGGCGCAGCATTTCGGCTCGGGCGCGAACGGCATCGATCGTCGCGATGGTTGTCGTCGTGACATGGCTTGCGTTGGCCGGGCAACATGCGTTTCTGAAGGCGTTCTCGTCGTTCATCCTGTTCCTGCTTGCGTTCTTTACGCCATGGAGCGCGATCAATCTCGTCGATTATTACTGCGTGACGAAAGAACGCTACGACGTGCCGGCGCTCTACGATCCGGACGGCCGCTATGGCAGGTGGAACGTGGCCGGCATCGCGGTGTATGTCATCGGCGTACTGGTGCAAATGCCGTTCATTGCAACGAGCTTTTATACGGGCCCGCTCGTCGATGCCATAGGTGGAGCGGATATCTCATGGATCGTCGGGCTCGCGGTGCCGGCACTGCTTTACTACGTCGCGGCCCGGCGCAGTCTCGCGCGCGTGCCGGCGACGCTCATCTTGCCGGCTGCAACGGCTGCCGAAACAACGGGTGCTGATACGGCGGCCGTCGATACGGCGGCCGTCGATACGGCGGCCGTCGATACGGCGGCCGTCGATACGGCGAATCAACGGCCGATCGTCGGGGCTGCCGAAGAATCGCATGGGTAAGCCTTCCATTGCGGCGGGCGGTGGGTCTCCGTCGCCGACATATGACCCACCTCACGCACCAGTGCCGTCGAGCGAAGTCAGGAAGCGGCGTGTGTGTGCGGCTATTTCATCGCATGCTTCATCGAGGGCGAAATGCCCCGCGTCGAGCAGATGCACTTGTGCATCGGGTATGTCGCGGCGATACGCGTGCGCGCCTTCGACCGCAAACGAAGGGTCGTGCCTGCCCCATAGGACGACCATCGGCGGCTGGTGTTCGCGCATATAGCGTTGCCATTGCGGGTAGCGCTCCACATTCGTTTGATAGTCGAAGAACAGCTCCGTTTGGATGTCGATCTGTCCGGGGCTCGACAAAAACGCGAACTCGTCGTGCCACGCGTCCGGGTCATATCGTTCCGGGTGCGGCGTGTGCCCCACATGCCGAAGCCGGGTGGCTTCAAAGGAGAGCAGATTGGCTCTCAACGCGGCTTCGTGTTTCGAACGATCGGCCCAGAATGCCTTGCGCGTCTCCCACAGCGGCCCGAGCCCTTCCTGATGAGCGACCGCGTTTTGCACGACGATGCCGCGAATGCGATCGGGCTGGGCCTGCGCCATGCGAAAGCCGATCGGGCCGCCATAATCCTGTACGAACAATGCAAATCGATCGAGCGCCAACTGGTCGACGAAGCGCGTCATCACGTGGGCAAGGTTATCGAATGTGTAGACGAACTCGGTGGGCGGCAGCGCCGTGCTGTGACCGAAGCCGGGGTAGTCGGGTGCGATCAGCCGGTACTTGTCGGCGAGCGGTGGAAGCAGCGTCTCGTACATCCGGGACGAAGACGGGAATCCATGCAGCAACAGAAGGGCGGGGGCGCCTTGCGGGCCGGCTTCGCGGTAAAAGATGTCGAGCCTATCAACGGTGATGGTCCTGTATCGGATGTTTGAGCGGGTCCAATTCACGTGGTTCTCCTAGTCAAATCAACGGGTCTGTCAGGGCGATACGCGGTTGCTGTCGATCAGATGAATCAGGGTGGCGGCAAAGAATGAAATGAATGTGACGGCAGCCACGCCGAGCCATCCGCTTGAAGCAAGTACTGGTCCGGATAGCGCTGCGCCGCAGGCGCTGCCGACAAAGAATAAACCGGTGAAGAGCCCGTTGACACGCCCTCGCATTTCGGCCGCAAGCAGATTGATCGCGCGTCGGCCCAACGTTTGGTCCGCAATGACGCCTGCGTCGAGCAAGAATGCCGATGCAGCTGCGATAGCCACCGCCAGAGCGCTCGGTATCGGTGCAGTCAACGCCCACGACGCGCACAGGATCGCGACTATCGCAATGACGTGCGCGGTCCGTTTTGCTCGCCGTGCATATCCGCGGTCGGCGGCGAGCCCTGCGAGCGGCGCTGCAATGGCACCTCCTGCGCCGGCGAAGGCGAAGGCGGCGATTTGTGTCGCGCTGCACTTGAACGGGGCACGGGAGAGGACGACCGCGATGCTGGTCCAAAACGCGTTGAAGCCGATCATTAACAGCGCTTGATAGAGCGCATGTCGACGCAATACTTCGGTTGATACGATGAGTCGCCCGAGCGAACTGATCAACGAGCGGTAGGCCGGCTTGGCGGCCGGGACCAAGGCGGGTAGGCGCGGTACGGCGCACAACGTGGCGGTGGCGAGGAGCGTTGCATCTGCAAGGAAAAAGCCGCGCCACCCCAGCGCGCGAGTGACGACACTTGCGAGCGGGCGCGAGAACAGAATGCCGAGCATGAGGCCGCTCATGACGTTACCGACGACTGCGCCTCGCGCTTGCGGCGCTGCGAGCGAAGCCGCCGCGGGGACGAGCATCTGAATCGCGCTGGCAGTTGCGCCAACTGCGAACGAAGCGGCGAGAAAGACGAGGGGCGAGCCTGAGAACGCGGCGACGACCAGACAAGCGGTTTGCCCCGCGAGCGTTGCGCCGATCAGCGGTCGATTCGGCAGTTTATCGACGAGCGGGACGAGCCCCACGAGGCCAGCCGCGTAGCCGAGCATGGTCAACGACGTAACGAGTGCGGTCCACGCATGGAGATGTAGCGACGCATCGAGCGCATCGAGCATGACTTGCGAGGCGTAAAGCGGCAGCACCGCTATGCCGACCAGCGTCGCGAATAGCAGCGTGGGGACGCGGGCACGGGTAGCTTCGGGCGCCGTAAGCGGCGTGCAGGAATCCATCATGTGCGTGAGATCGAGTGATTGAATGTCGTACCGGCCCGATGCTACTCTCGCTATCGATACGAATAATCAGCGCGCTAATTGATTCATAATCCAGCAAAACGGGAGAATCGCAATGCAATCGCTGCGTGAACTGGAAACGTTCGTCGCGATCGCGGAGGAAGGGAGCCTGACTGCCGCTGCGCTGCGTCTTGGGAGATCGCTGCAAGCAGTGAGTCGCGGATTGCAGACGCTCGAAGCGACGTTAGGGGCGACGCTCGTCGTACGTACGACCCGGACGTCGCAGCTGAGCGAGGCCGGGGAAAGGTTTTATGCGCGCGTGAAAGCGGTGTTGGCGGATCTGGAGATCGCGCAAACGGAGCTGGCCGAAGATGCAAAGCGCTTGACGGGGACGTTGCGTATCAACGCACCGACGTTGTTCGGGCCACAGTACGTCGTGCCGCTGATCGCCGAGTTCTTGCAACGTCACCCGGACCTGCGTGCAGCTGTCTCGCTCGAAGACGAATTCAGCGATCCGGCGTCGAGCGGCGCCGACGTGACCTTGCGCATCGGCGCCCCCTCGGATTCAAGTCTCGTCGCGCGCAAGCTCGCCGATGTCAGGCGTGTTGCATTTGCCGCCACGTCGTATCTGGCCGCATACGGCACGCCGCGAACGCCGGACGATCTCGCGTCGCACGCATGCGTCGTGCGCACCGGCGTGCCGCATGCGCACCGATGGCGCTTCACCGCCCGCACCGGAAAGGAGATAACGGTGACGGTAGCCGGGCGCTTCGAAAGCGATCAGGTCGCGGCGGTCAATGCGGCCGTTGCGGGCGGGCTTGGAATCGGGCTGGCAGCGTTCTGGCAGATACGGGACGCTGTCGACGCCGATCGGGTGCGCATCGTACTGCCCGACTACGAGCCAGCGCCGATGCCCCTTTGCGCGCTTTGGGTGCGCCCGCGCAGGATGCCGGCGCGTACGCGTTTGCTGATCGAATTTCTGGCGGCGCGCCTGGCCGGAGAAAAGCTCTGAGTGGATGTGGCAATGCGGGAAGGCGCTTGCGTGACGGCCGGCGCGTTGCGCGCGATCGGCGTAAAATGCGCGTCGTTGCGTCCGCGGGACGCAGGCCCCCTAGCGCGGGCCATTTAAGGAGTTGTCGCACGCCATGACCGGATCGTCGGAACCGATTCGATTGCCGGAGATTTCGTGTGAGGAGCAGGCGGGATGCGCTGCTTCGATCGACGCGCTCAGCGAATTTGTCGCGCGGCACGACCGGATATTCGTACTGACCGGCGCAGGCGTCAGCGTGGCGTCCGGCATTCCGGGCTATCGCGACATGAACGGCGATTGGATGCGCGCGCAACCAATTCAGTGGCAGGCGTTCCGCGATTCCGACCATGCGCGCAAGCGCTATTGGGCGCGCAGCATGGTGGGCTGGCCTTTGCTTTCAGGCGCTGTTCCGAATGCCGCGCATCATGCGTTGGCGCAGCTTGGGGCGGCGGGGCGCATTACGCGTCTCGTGACGCAGAACGTCGATGGTCTGCATCAACGAGCAGGCAGCGCCGGGGTCGTCGAGTTGCACGGCAGCATCGACGCAGTCATTTGCCTGCAATGTGGTGCTCGCCATCATCGCGCCGCGATTCAAACGGTGCTGCTGCGCGATAACCCCGCCCTGGCGAATGCAACCGCGGCGGTTTCGGCCGATGGCGATGCGCATCTCGAGTGGGACGCGCTCGACGAGTTTCGCGTGCCGACATGCCCTGATTGCGACGGCGTGCTCAAGCCCGATGTGGTGTTTTTCGGCGAGAACGTACCGCGCGAGCGCGTGACGGCAGCCGCGCAGGCGCTCGAAGGCGCCGACGCGATGCTGGTCGTCGGCTCGTCGCTGATGGTCTTCTCCGGTTTTCGCTTTTGCAGATGGGCGGCCGACGCTGGCACGCCGATTGCCGCGATCAACATGGGGCTGACCCGTGCCGATTCGCTGTTTTCGTTGAAAGTGGAAGCGCCTTGCGGCGATGCGTTGGCGGAAGTGCTCGCGCGCATCGTTCCTTCCGCTTCTTATCGTTGACGGTCTGGCCGTCATAAGCGGGGTCGCGCTGCGCTGCCCCGCCCCCTATCCAGGAGAATTCGACAAAATGAGCAAACCCGCCATCGGCGTGATCGGTCTTGCTGTGATGGGCCGCAATCTGGCGCTCAACATCGAAAGCCGCGGCTACACGGTCGCGGTCTATAACCGAAGTCGGGAGAAGACGGACGAGCTGGTCGCGCAGTTTCCCGATCGGAAGCTTGTGCCGGCGCACTCGCTCGAACAGTTCGTCGATTCGCTCGAGAAACCGCGGCGCATCTTGTTGATGGTCAAGGCCGGCGAACCGACCGATGCGACGATCGCGGCTCTGAGGCCGTTGCTCGACAAAGGCGATGTGTTGATCGACGGCGGCAATACGCATTTCACCGATACCATCCGCCGCAATCAGGAACTCGCACAGGCGGGACTGCACTTCATCGGTACGGGTGTGTCCGGTGGCGAAGAAGGGGCGCTCAAAGGACCGGCGATCATGCCCGGCGGTCCGCGTGACGCCTATGAACTGGTGGCGCCGATTTTGACGAAAATTGCCGCGAAAGCGCCGGACGGCGAGCCCTGCGTGGCCTATATCGGCCCGGGCGGAGCGGGCCATTTCGTGAAGATGGTCCACAACGGTATCGAATACGGCGACATGCAGTTGATCGCGGAAAGCTACGCGGTGCTCAAGCAGGTGGCCGGCCTGAACAATGCCGAGCTCGCGAAGGTCTACGGCGAATGGAACGAAGGCGAACTGGACAGTTATCTGATCGACATTACGGCGAAGATATTCGACAAGCGTGACGACGAAACCGGCCGCGATCTTGTCGACGTGATCCTCGATCGCGCCGCGCAAAAGGGCACCGGCAAATGGACCAGCCAGAACGCGCTGGATCTGGGTGTCCCGCTGCCGCTCATTACCGAATCGGTATTTGCGCGCGTGCTGTCATCGCTCAAGACGGAACGTGTCGCTGCGAGCAAGGTGCTGTCCGGTCCGGCGGCCAAGCCGTTCACAGGCGAGCGGGCTGCTTTCATCGAAGCCGTGCGCCGCGCGCTGTATCTGAGCAAAGTGATTTCATACGCACAGGGCTTCGCGCAGTTGCGCGCTGCCTCCGAGGAATACGATTGGAGCCTGGATTTCGGCGGCATCGCCAAGATCTTTCGAGCCGGCTGCATCATCCGCGCGCGATTCCTGCAGAAGATCACCGATGCCTACACGCAGGATCCCGCGCTGGCCAACCTGTTGCTCGATCCTTATTTCCGTCAGATTTCAGACACCTATCAAGCCGCCTTGCGCGAGATCGTGGTGGCTGCGGTGACGGCCGGCGTGCCCGTGCCGGCATTCGCTTCCGCTATCGCTTACTTCGATGCTTATCGATCGGAACGCTTGCCGGCGAATCTGGTGCAAGCACAGCGCGACTTTTTCGGCGCTCATACATTCGAGCGAATCGATCGCGCAGGAAGTTTTCATGCGAACTGGTCGTAGATCGATCAATAAGTGACCCTGGGACTATGCCGGCAAGAATCTTCTTTTGTCGGCTGCGTGCCTTCGTGCCCGTAACAGTTCGTCATTGTTGCTTTTTCCGAAATTCAATTTCGTCGAATTAATGGTTTTCCCTAGGTGATTCCGTGATTAGACTGTGTTTAAACGCTGCGGCATTTCGCATGCGGCGAATCACATGTTCGGAGGTTCATCATGAAGTCACTCGTGTACGCAGTGGTTGCTGCTTCCGCGTTGTCGGTCTCGCTCGCTTCGTTCGCTCAAACCACCAACAACGGTCCGGTGACGCGCGCTCAAGTGCGCCAGGAATTGATTCAGTTGGAACAGGCAGGGTACAACCCTGCGCAGCGTGACCCGATGTACCCGGACGACATCCAAGCGGCTGAGCAGCGCGTTCACCAGGAACAAGGGGCTGCCGTGGCCAACGCCGAGACCAGCGGATATGGTGGGGTGGCGGCGGGATCGTCGCAGTCGGGCGCCGCGGTGCAAGCGGAACGGCCGATCAGCGCCGAAGGCGTTCAACCGGTGTTCTTCGGTCGCTAAGCTGAAGGGTTCGGGAATGGAACGGGATCGCACACGATCTGTCACATAGTAGCGATTGCTTGGCAGGAACGACTGGCTCGCGGCTCCCACAAAGGGGGTGCGAGCCAGTTTCTTTTTGCCTTTCCGCCGCAGGGTGTGCGATCCTCGCCGTTAAGGGCCATACGAACAGGGCCATACAAACCATACAGACCATGCGCGCGCGAGCCAGCTCAGCAGTTGACGGACGAACGCGGCCGTAAGGGATGTAAGCGATGTAAGCCAGGCAGGAGGCGGCAAAGACCGACGCGCGGGCGGCCCGCGGCAAGAGATTTGCAGCTTGCGGCGCTGCGCGAATTCAACTTGCACATCGCAGCGTGCAACGTCGTATCGAGCGAGGGCCAACGGTGAAGACAGTGATGATTCCGGTACGAAAGCGGTCCCCATGGGCGCAATGTGCAGTGGCATTGGCATTGGCCGGCGCGGCGCTTTTGGGTGGTTGTGCAACGAGCGATTGGTTCGGGTCGTCGCCCATCGCATCGCAATCTCCTATGCCGCAACGCACTGGCGTGCCGGCCGGTTTTTATCGCGTCAACCCTGGCGATACATTGCCTGGTGTCGCGATGGCATTCGGCCAACATGTCGAAGATCTCGCTGCATGGAACAACTTACGTCCCTCCGCTGTTTTGATGCCCGGGCAGGTGCTTCGGGTTGCGCCTCAGCCGGGCGCCAACGCCACTTCGGCCGACGGCATCGTCGTCAAGCCGGCATGGCCTGCTTATGGGCAGGTCGTCCGCGTAACCGATGAGGGCAACGTCAAAGGCATCATCATCACGGGGCGGCCGGGCGAAGCCGTCAAAGCCTCAGCCGACGGCAACGTCATCTACGTCGGTACCGGCATCGACCAATACAAGTCGCTCGTCGTGGTCAAGCATGGCGGCGACGTCGTCTCGGGCTATGCGGTGAACGGCGATGTCCTCGTCAAAGAAGGCGATACGGTCAGGAAGGGGCAGCCCATCGCCGAGATGGGCGCCGACTCGTCAGGGCGCGGCACCGTCGAATTCGAAATCCGCCGTGGCGGCAAGCCCGTGGATCCGCTCGCGTATCTGCCGCGCTGAAACGTCGAAACGCGTTCAAGCGCTATACCGTAGAGCCGCCGGGCACTGCACGTGCTCGTTCCTTCAAGCCATCGATGCGAGCAGGATGGCCAGCCGTTTGACATTCGTGCGGAATGCATCGACCGTATCGCGCTCGGTAGCCGCGCTCGGTTGCGGGTGGGCGGTGAGTTCTGCGTCCGCCTTCAGTTCGTCGGCGATCCTGCTACGCGTGTCGGGCGGTAAGGCACGGATGATCGCAAGCGTCAGGCGCTCCTGTGCGTGCAGCATCCCGATGACCGAATGGAGGTTCGTTTGCGTTGTCATATCGATCTCCGAAGAAGGGCCGCATAGTTCTCATAGTAGGCGGCCACAGGCGGCGCGCCAACGCGATGCGCAGAGGTGGCGCGTTTGGGGAAGCACCGGCTTCGCAGACGCCGAAAAAAGCGTAACCTGCATGTTCCTGCGGTGGGCGCGAAGCGTCGCTCGTTAGCAAAGCGCATGCCGCCGATTGCACACGAGGAGGAGTTCGATGACAGCCGTCGATCTGGATTTCGACCAGCTCAACAGTACCGTCGATGCGCTACGGCGCTCAATCTCCAATCGGTTGATGTACGGCGTCGGCAAGGACGCCGTGGCCGCGAGGCCGCAAGATTGGCTCAACGCAGCAGCGCTCGCCGTGCGTGATCGGCTCGTTGCCCGCTGGATGAAAACCACGCGGCAGCAATACGAGCAGGACGTCAAACGTGTCTATTACCTGTCGATGGAGTTTCTGATCGGGCGCACGTTCACGAACGCGTTGCTCGCGTTGGGTATCTACGATCAGATGAAGGAAGCGCTGGCGAGTCTGGGCGTGGACATGGATGCGGTCACCGAGCTCGAGCCTGACGCTGCGCTCGGCAACGGCGGCCTCGGTCGTCTTGCCGCCTGTTTTCTCGATTCGATGGCCACGCTTGCCATCCCCGGGTTCGGCTACGGAATTCGCTACGAATACGGCATGTTCCGTCAGCAAATCGTCGGCGGTGAACAGATCGAAACCCCCGACTACTGGCTGCGTGCCGGCAACCCTTGGGAGTTTCCCCGCCCGGAAGTGCAATACGTCGTTCACTTCGGCGGACGCACCATCGTGCGCGATGGACGCAGCGAATGGGTCGATACCGAGCACGTCAGCGCAATGGCGTTCGACACGGTCATTCCGGGCTTCGGTACGAGCGCGACCAATACGTTGCGGTTGTGGTCGGCGCGCGCGACGGAAGAACTCGACTTGTCGGCATTCAATCAAGGCGACTATCGTCGGGCTGTCGAAGCGAAGGAGCATTCGGAGAATGTGTCGCGGCTGCTGTATCCCGACGACTCGACGCCCGCCGGTCGCGAACTGCGGTTGCGCCAGGAGTACTTCTTCATTTCGGCGACCATGCAGGATCTGATTCGCCGCTATCAGCGCACGCACAGCACGTTTGGCCGCTTCGCGGAAAAGGTCGCCATTCACCTCAACGACACGCACCCGGTGCTTGCGATTCCCGAGCTCATGCGACTGCTTGTCGATATTCATCACGTGCCGTGGGAGCGCGCATGGAAAATGGTTCATCAGGTGTTTTCCTATACGAATCACACCCTGATGCCCGAAGCGCTCGAGACATGGGACGTCGATTTGCTCGCGCGTTTGTTGCCGCGCCATCTCGAGATCATTTTTGAAATCAACGCCGGCTTTCTCAAAGAAGCGAGCGAGCATTTCGGACACGATATCGATGTGATCCGGCGCGTTTCGCTCGTCGACGAATATGGCCAACGGCGCGTGCGGATGGCTCATCTTGCGATTGTCGCGAGCCAAAAGGTCAACGGCGTCTCGCAGCTGCATTCGCAACTGATGGAGCGGGAATTCTTCAGTGAGTTCGCACGGTTCTTCCCCGAGCGGTTCACGAACGTCACGAACGGCATTACGCCGCGGCGGTGGCTCTCGCAAGCGAACCGGCCTTTGTCGAAGCTGATCGACGACCGTATCGGCACGCACTGGCGCACCGACTTGTTCGAACTCGCCAAGTTACGGGCGCTCAAGGGCGACCCGGCGTTCACGTCGGAATTTCGTGCGGCCAAGCGACGCAACAAGATCCGCCTGGCGCAGCGCCTGCTCGAGGAAACGGGCTGCACGATCCATCCCGATGCGCTTTTCGATTTGCAGGTGAAGCGTATTCACGAGTACAAACGGCAGCTATTGAATGTGCTGCACGTGATCGTTCGATACAACCGCATCCGTGCGCGGCCGAATGAGGACTGGGTGCCGCGCGTCGTGATCTTTGCCGGCAAAGCCGCGTCGGCCTACAAGATGGCGAAGACGATCATCAGGCTGATCGGCGATGTGAGCGAAAAGGTCAATCGCGACCCGCTCGTGGGCGATCGACTGAAGGTGGTATTCGTGCCGAACTACGGTGTCAGCGCGGCGGAGGTTTTGATTCCGGCGGCGGACTTGTCGGAGCAGATCTCGATGGCCGGTACCGAGGCATCGGGCACAGGGAACATGAAGCTGGCGCTGAACGGCGCGTTGACGATCGGCACGATGGACGGCGCCAATATCGAAATCTGCGAGGCCGTGGGGCGAGAGAACATGTTCATCTTCGGGCACACGGCCGACGGCGTCAGCGAGTTGCGCGCTTCAGGTTATCGACCGCGCCAGATCTACGAGCACAACGCGGAATTGAAGTTGGCGCTGGACCAGATCCGCACGGGGTACTTCTCCGATGGCGATCCACATCGCTTTTCCGATATTTTTCACACGCTCGTGGATTGGGGCGATCACTATATGGTGTTGGCCGATTTCGCCGAATTCGCCGCGGCTCAGGACGCCGTCGATGCGCGCTTTCGTGACCCGCGGGCATGGACGGCGAGCGCGATCGAGAATGTAGCGGGGATGGGGCGCTTCTCGTCGGATCGCACGATTTCCGAATACGCGCGCAATATCTGGCGCGTCAAGCCGCTGATCGTCGACGCCGACGAGGCCGACCGGGCTGCGTGACGCCGGCGTGCGTTCAGGTGTTTGCTTGTGCTGTCAGGATTGCTGCTCGGTGGCTTGCCGCAGCGCGGCGAGCGCACCCTGCAGTGCTTGTTCGACGCGTTGGACGAAATCCCGGTCGGGACTGGAGATCGCCTCGCGGTCGCCGCCGCTTTGGGTGGTGACCATGAGCCGGTGCGTGATGTCCTGCGTCGCCCAGGCAAGGTAGCCGACTACGGTCAGCATCACGCCGATCGTCAAGGCCGCGCCCGAACCGGCAATGCCGCCCCCGACTGCCACGGCGGCGCCCGGCAGCGAAAGGCAGAGCGGGACGATTCTGTTTTTTTGGATCGTCTCAGTGCGTGTGTTGAGAATCTCGCGCAACGAAAAGATCTGGCCGCCCGCACTGAGCCCATTGCGCGTGATCATGACGCCACGCTCGTTGAAATTGTTGTCCATCGGGAAACGTCGGGTGATAGGTAAGCGATTCGCCAGCCTAGCAGAGAACAGCGCGGCGCGTCATTGAACACAACGCCGCACCGTAGCCGTTCGATGGGATGCCGGTTTGCCCGGACGAATCAGCAGGCTTCGCTTACGTAGAGCCGCCCCGGTACGTGCGAGGCGACCAGCCGCGCGATATCCGTATCGGTGTATTCGGCCGGTACTACGCAACGATTCGACGGAGCATCTTTATGAAAGGTCCATTCGACCAACCGATAGGTGCGCCCCCACGGGCGCTGTACAGGCTGCGAGACGCGGCAGCTTTGGACCGGTAACGCATGCTCGCGCTTGAGCATCGTGCGCATATGCTTGAACACCGTATCTTCGATCATCGCCGTTTCCGTTTACGGCGCCGCATGGGCCGTGCGGCCGCCACGTGAAGGAGTACAAAAAAACGCCGCCGATGCTCCGGCGGCTCAACAGGGGTGGTATGGGTGCATAGTCGCAGGCCAGAATTAAGCCAAACTTAAGGCGAGGGGTGGTTTGCATTCGCTGGAAACGGTGCAAATTCTGGGAATCATCTGCCTGCTGCTTCAGATCACCGCTCATCGGCTGGATTCCGGCTGCTTTGGTCTGTCTATGCGCTGCGCCAGTACAAGACTGATGCTCAAGGCAATGCTCACTCCGACGTGGATTGTGTCCACAGTCGCCCTTCGAAGCGGGCAGCGCTGACGGTCTCGTAGAAGGCGTTGATGACTATGGCGCCGTTTCGGTGCGGCGCAGGTATTCCGAGCGACGCATGGCTGAGTCGATCTTGCTTGTTGCGATGCGTTTGCTTGCGGCCGCAGTCTTCGTCGCTTTCATCAGACGCGCGCGTTCGGCATCCGTACGGCGACGATGCGCAGGCGCGCGCGGCCAATCGTCGAGTGACGATCCTCCTCCAGTACTGAGCAGGCTCGACGGCAGCGCCGCGCGCCGAACATTTCTTCGGTGCGGCCGCACGCAACCCGCAGCGTTGGTCACGCTCGACTCGCAATTGGCAATTGAAGGACGAAGTCTGGCTCAATCCGGAGCGCGCGCTCCGAGCCGAATTAAAGCAGTGCGCGTGAAGCGACGCGACAACTACGTTGACAAACACCGCCTCGCAGATCATAAGACTCCGACGGCGTTGGATTGGGCCGCGGCCATGCGCGGCGCAGCCGACGCGATCGGCGAACTGGGCGGAGCAAAGCCCGGGGATCGTACGATGCTCGACGCGCTGGTACCAGCCGTGGACGCATTCGAGCGCGAGCTCAAATCCGGCTACGACGCGAACAAGGCCTGGGCGGCCGCAGTAAGTGCAGCGGAATCCGGAGCCAGCGATACGGCGCACATGGCGCCGCGCGCGGGACGCGCGAGCTATCTGGGGGCACGTGCGATTGGATCGCCTGACGGCGGTGCCGTCGCGATCGCGTGCTGGCTGAAGGCCTTACAGCCGTATATCGCCGCACGTTAGCCGATTCCTGAAGTATCGCGACGCGTCGGCACGATTCTCCGTCCGTCGCGTCGCTGCTTCTGATTCAGGCAAAATGCCCGCAATAGGCGACGGAGGATGGTTCGTGGGCATTAACTTCGACTTGAATGATTTGCAGGCTTTTCGAGCCGTGGTGGAACTGGGAAGCTTCCGCAGGGCCGCCGAGGCGGTCAACATCTCCCAACCGGCTCTGAGCCGCCGAATCGAGAAACTCGAAGAAGCGCTCGGCGTGCGCCTCTTCGAGCGCACCACACGCAGCGTCACGCTCACCACCGTCGGCCGCGTGTTCGCCCCGAGTGCCGAGCAACTGCTCGACGATCTCGATGTCGCGCTGCTGGGCATCCGCGACGTCTCGTCCAGCCGATTGGGCCATGTCACCATCGCCTGCGTACCGTCGGTGGCCTACTATTTCCTGCCGAACGTCATTGCGAGCTATCACCGCCGCTTTCCGCGCATCCGGGTCAAACTACTAGACCTGAGCGCGAACGAGGTGCTTGGCGCCGTAATCGGCGGCGAAGCCGATTTTGGCGTGAGCTTCATGGGCAGTCAGGAATCGGAGGTCGAATTCAAGGTGTTGTTGCAGGAACGGTTCGTTGCCGCATGCCGTCGTGACCATCCCCTCGCGCACAAGAAACGCGTGACATGGAGCGAGATGTACGAGCACGAGTATCTGTCCGTCGATAAGACATCCGGCAACCGCCTGCTGCTCGACCAGGCGCTCGCCGCCGTGGCGCCGCGCGCCCCGAGCGTCTGCGAGACGCGCCACGTCACCACCATGTTGGGGCTGATCGAAGCGGGGCTCGGCGTCGCCGCAGTGCCTTCGATGGCGATGCCCGGGCCCGATCACCCCGTCCTCACAAGCGTACCTCTCGTCGAACCGGTGGTGAGACGACGCATCGGTATCGTGAGACGGCGCGGGCGGCCGCTGACCCCGGCCGCCCAGGAGTTTCACCGGGAGATCATGGAGATGAAGCGCGTCAGCGCCGAACCGCACACCAGGTCACGCAGAAGAGCGGCTTCGTGATCCCCGCCGCGGGCAGGCTGAACGAGGCAACCGCTACCCAACTGTTACCCCATCGCTCAATGCGCGTCGACGGAGTCGAGCCCGGTTGATCTGACTTCCGGCTGCACGCCGGGCGAAGCGAGAAAATCGAGCAGGGCCTTGGCCTGGTCGGGATGTTGCGCGCCGACCGGAATGCCCGCGGCGAAACGCGTGACGGACTGCAGGGAATCGGGAATCTTTCCGACGAAGGTTGCGCCCTTGACGGGCAGCAGCTCGCTGACCTGCTGGAAGCCGACCTCGTAGGCGCCGTTTGCTACCACCGACGCCACGGGAATTCGCGGAATCATCTTCGCCTTTGACGTGACCTGCTCCTCGATGCCGAGCTTTTTAAACAGTTCTCGCTCGATATAGACGCCGCTGGCACTGTCCGAATAGGCGATCGACTTCGCATGAAGCAGTGTTTGCCGGAGCGCTTCGACAGTGCCGATATCGGGCTTCGCCGTCCCTTCGCGCACGACCATGCCGATGCGCGAATCGGCCAACTCTACGCGCGATCCCGGGACGATCCTGCCTTTCCGGATCAGATCGTCGAGCGCATATCCCACCATGATGACGGCGTCGGCGGGCTCGCCGCGATCGAGGCGGTTCGGAATCGCCTCGGGTGACTTGCCCATCGACGGGCCAAGCGCGGTATCGAGCGTATTGCCCGTCGCGGACGCGAACCTTGGGCCGAGCACTTTGTACGCGGCGGTGAAGCCGCCCGAAGTCATGACATGCAGCTCGGCGGCTCGTACGTTCGCTGCGGCGACGGACGTCACTACGAGCGCCGCAGTGAATAGCTTAAGAAGGAGATTTTTCATGAACGCAGGCGTATGGGCGTTTGTGTTCTGAAGCATGGCGGAGGAGATTCGTGTCAGTGCGCGGGAGTCAGCGCTGGTGCGCGGCGACGATAGAGCGCAAGCGTCGCAGACAGGCCGCAAATGGCGGCGAAGCTCATCCAGTAGCCCGGCGCGGCCTTGTCCCCGGTGACATGAATGAGGCCCGTCGAGATCGCGGGCGTGAATCCGCCGAACACCGCCGTCGCGAGGCTGTAGGCCAGCGAGAACCCCGCGACACGCACTTCCGCTGGCATCACTTCCGTCAGCGCAACGACCATTGCGCCGTTATAGATGCCGTACATGAACGAGAGCCACAGCAGCGTGACCAGCATGTTGACGAAGCTCGGCGCATGAGCGAGCAGCGACAGTGCCGGGTACGAAGTTGCGACGGCGAGCGCAGTCATGCCGAGCAGAAGCGGCCGGCGTCCGATTCTGTCGGAGAGCGCGCCGCCAATCGGCAGCCATATGAAGTTCGACACGCCGACGCACAGCGTGACGAGCAGGCTATCCGCGGTGCTCAGATGCAGGACCTTCTTGCCGAAGGTAGGCGCATAGACCGTGATGAGGTAGAAGCTCGCGGTGGTCATTGCGACCAGCATCATGCCGGCGATAACGACGGTCCAGTTCTGGAGGAGCGTGGCGAACGCTTCCTTCATGCTGGGACGATGCTGGCGGGCCTTGAACTCCTGTGTTTCGCTGAGATTGCGACGCAGCATGAAGATGAACGGCACGATCATGCATCCGACGAAGAATGGCGCGCGCCATCCCCATGCCGCGATGGCCGTCGCGTCCAGCGATTGATTGAGTGCAAAGCCCAGGCCTGCGGCCGCGACGATCGCGACCTGCTGGCTCGCAGACTGCCAGCTTGTGAAGAAGCCCTTGCGGCCCGGCGTGGCCATCTCTGCGAGATACACGGACACCCCACCGAGTTCCGCGCCCGCGGAGAAGCCCTGCAACAGTCGCCCAACCAGCACGAGCGCCGGCGCCAGCAGGCCGATCGTGGCGTAACCGGGCACGAACGCTATCAGGATCGTACCGCTCGCCATAATCGAGAGCGTGACGATGAGGCCCTTGCGGCGGCCCACGTCATCGATATAGGCCCCCAGGACGATTGCGCCCAGGGGGCGCATCAGGAAGCCGGCGCCGAAGACCGCGAAGGTCATCATCAGCGAGGCGAAATCGCTTGTGGCCGGAAAGAAGACGTGGGCGATCTGCGTGGCATAGAAGCCGAACAGAAAGAAGTCGAATTGCTCCAGAAAATTCCCGGCCGTCACGCGGAAAACCGCGGTGGCCTTCGATTGCCCGGACATCACGGTGGAAGGCGAGGGGTGCATCGCGTTGTCTCCAAAAATCTTAAGACCGCCAGTGCTCCGGCGGCATCGTTTCGCAGATGTTCGCGCGAAAGATGCAACACGATAAGTGCAATGTTTTGAACGATTGATGTCCAAACGTTATCAATCGAGCCCGCGCTGCGTGGGTGGCAGCCGCTGCGGGGCGGCAGCGTGAATGTCCTTCACGGCCGACGCACTGCGACTGTGCGCGAAAAGTGCCTGGCGCCAGCGACGCACGTCACTACGGCGATGGCGACCACGATCATCGCGGCCGGAACCTTTTCGTGCAGCAGTGCGGCGGCCAGCATCAGGCCAAAGAACGGTTGTAACAGCTGCAGTTGGCCGACGCCGGCGATTCCACCCAACGCGAGGCCTCGATACCAAAACACGAAGCCGATCAGCATACTGAATAGCGATACATAGGCGAGCCCCCACAGTGCGGGTTGGCCGACATGGTCGAACGTCGCCGGTCGCATCCACCATGAAAGCGGCAACATGATCGGCAGCGAAAGCACGAGCGCCCAGGAGATCACCTGCCAGCCGCCGAGGCGGCGCGACAGACGTGCGCCTTCAGCGTAGCCCAGCCCGCACACGACGATCGCGAGCAGCATCAGCACATCCCCGATCGGAGAAGCGCTGACGCCGTTGCGCATCGCGAACGCGATGACCGCGCCGCTGCCCAGCGCAGAGAAAACCCAGAACGGCATTTGCGGGCGCTCTCCGCCGCGCAGGACACCGAAGATCGCCGTCGCCAGCGGCAACAGCCCGACAAAGACGATTGCATGCGCCGAGGTGATGTGGCGCAGCGCCAGCGCCGTCAGCAGAGGGAAGCCAAGCACCACGCCGAGCGCGACCAGCAACAGCGGAAAGAGGTCGCGGCGCTCGGGCCGCGCTTCGCGATACCCGAGGAGCAGAAGGAAACCGAGAACGCCCGCGATCGTCGCACGGGCGCACGTGACGAAAATCGGGTCGAGGCTCTGCACCGCAAGACGGGTGGCGGGCAGCGAGCCGCTAAAAATCAATACGCCCAGCAGTCCGCTGAGCCATCCATCCGTCGTCTTTTTCATGCTGCCTTCAAGTGTCGATAACCGGGCCATTATCGATCTCGTGGACGACAAGGGGTAAGCTACGGATCGGCACAATTTGATCAAACTGTACTCGACAAATGTCAGTACAGTTGTGGGGGCGATATGGCAGAAGTCGGGTTGAAACCGGCGTCGCACACGCGGGTGGGCGCGGTAATGGATACGCTGTACGAGCGCATCGCCAACCGCTCGCTCATGCCCGGTGCGCGCGTGCCGTCGATTCGAATGATGGCGGACGCACTAGGCCTGTCCAAATCGACAGTCGTCGAAGCGTATGACCGCCTGGTGGGCGAAGGCGTCCTCGTTGCTCGCCGCGGAGCGGGCTTTTTTGTGGCCGGGCATGCACCGCCGCTCGCCCTGGCCGATCTTGGGCCGCAGCTCGACCGCGCTGTCGATCCGCTTTGGCTCACGCGACAGGCGCTGGAAACGGGCGGCCAAGCCGTCCGTCCCGGGTGCGGGTGGCTCCCGCCGTCATGGTTGCCCGAGGACAATATGCGTCGCGCCTTACGCGTGGTAGCACGCGACCCGCACAGTTCGCTGGTCGAATATGCCACGCCCGCGGGGTTGCCCGCATTGAGGCAGCATTTGGCGTGGCGTCTTGCACAGCAGGGCATCGACGCCGAGCCCTCGCAAATCGTCCTGACCGACGGCGGCACGCATGCGCTCGATCTCATTTGCCGGTTCCTGCTCGAGCCCGGCGACACGGTACTGTTGGACGACCCTTGTTACTTCAATTTTCAAGCGCTGTTGCTGGCGCACAGGGTGTCGATCGTCGGCGTGCCCTATACGCCGAACGGGCCGGATCTGCGCTGCTTCGAGCGCGCATTGATCGAGCATCGCCCGCGCTTGTACATTTGCAACGCGGCGATTCACAATCCGACCGGCGGCACACTGAGTCAGACGGTGGCGCATCGGTTATTGAAACTTGCGGACGAACATAACCTGCTGATCGTCGAAGACGACATCTTCGCGGACTTCGAATCGGAACCTTCGCCGCGTCTTGCGGCGCTCGATGGGCTTGCACGCGTCGTATCGATCGGCAGTTTCTCGAAGACGCTGTCCGCTGCCATGCGCTGCGGCTATATCGTCGCGCGCCAGGAATGGATCGAGCCGCTGATCGATTTGAAGCTGGCGACTTCGTTCGGCAGCGGCCAAATCGCCGCCGCCGTTGTCCACCGCCTGCTCGTGGATGGCACGTATCGGCGGCACGTGGACGCGCTACGCGTCAAACTCGCCGACGCAATGAGCGAGGCGATCAGGCGGCTCACGCTGATCGGCCTGGACGTGTGGACGCGCCCGCGCGCGGGTATGTTCCTTTGGACCCGGCTGCCGGAGGGCCTCGATGCGGCACGCGTGGCGCGTCACGCGCTCAGCGAGAACGTGATCCTGGCGCCGGGCAACGTTTTCGGCACGTCGGAGCAAGCGGCGCAATTCATGCGGTTCAATGTGTCGCAGTGCAAGGGGCCGAAGGTGTATGAAGTGCTAAGGCGCGCCATGGACGCAGCAACCTGACGGGTTGCGTTCCTCGCGCGAGCGCGGTCAGGCGGCGGTCAGAATGTCGGTCGCCTGATGGCCGGGAGAAACGCCGTCGATCAAGATGACATCGCCGACGGAATTGCGCGTGCGCAGCGGCAGAAGCCGCTGATAAGCAGACGACTCGTACCAGCTGCGAGCGTGATCGAGGTCAGGGAAGGCTATGGCGATCACGTCCTCATTCCATTGCCCCTCGACAACGGTCCGCTTGCCCCCGTGAATGACGAACTGCCCTTCGAAAGGGCGCAGCGTATCGTCGATGCCGGCGAGGTAGGCCTTGATTTCGGCCCCCATCCTGACATTGCTGAGGCGCGCGATTGCATAGGCGGTCATAACGTTGCTCCTTGGGGCGATGCGTTCGTCGAGGGAATGCGTAGCCCCAAGTTTGCCGAGCCGGCCGACGCCGCTCAATTACCTCTCAGGTAACGAATGCGAGGCGTTTCAGTGACGAGCGAATCGGGTGCGCCACAGAAAAGAGCTCCGGCCATCCGAAATCCATGGAAAACGAAGCCTTCAGTGCCTGCCCGGGCGGACGCAACGATAAGCCGGCCCGCGCTCAGGCCGAAAGCAGGCTGCCGCTGCGCACCGGCTTCGATCCCGCGATGCGCGCCACCTCCATGCCGGCCGTTGCAAAGCGTACCCGGTGCCGGGCATAAAGTACCCCGGCGACGCTGGCGCGGACCGTTTCGACACGATCGCTCAGCGGATCGACTATGTCGGCGATTTCCTGACCGGCTTCGATCCAGATCCCCGCCGGCGTGCGGAACACGAGTACGCCGGAAATCGGCGCAATCAGCGGCTCCGTGCCCGCGAGCGGCGTAGCCGGGAACGCAAGCGGCGGAAGATGCGCCGGCGTGCCCTCGATCAGCTCGCGGTGCGTCAGGTATTCGACGATCGCTTGCGAATCGTGCTCGGCATGCCCGTATGAAACATCGGCTTGGCCGCGCAGCTCGACCGTCACCGAGATCGAGCCGTTCGGTATCGGGAAGCGGCTGCCAAAGCGCGTGCGCAATTCCGACCAGCAGAAGCTGTGGATCTCGTCGAATGGATTGCCGATCGAATTGAGCGCGAGCAGCGATGCCTTGGCGTCAAGGTAGCGCGCGAGCGGTTCAACCTCGGGCCAGAGCTCGGGATTCGTATACAGATGCATCGCGCCTTCGAAGTCGCAATGCAGATCGAGGACGATGTCGGCATCGAACGACAACCGCTGCAAGGCCAGCCGTTGCGATTCGAGCTCGGTACGCGGCGTTTGCGCCGCCAGCGCTTCGCCCATCGTTTCGCGCACGGCGCGCAGGTTGGCGTGCGCGTCGCCGGTCAGTCGACCTTCGATGTGCGGCGTCACGAGCGCCGTCAGATCATAAAAATTGCGGTTGAAGTTCGTCGCCGTATTGGCCTCGAAGCGGCCGATCATCTGCCCGAGCACATGCTGATTGAGCCCGATCGGATTCGGCACGGGCACGACGACGAATTCGGCGCGCAGCTTGCCGGCCGCTTCAAGCGCGGCCAGCTTGCGGCGCAACTCCCATGCGACGAGCATGCCCGGCAGTTCGTCCGCATGCAGCGACGATTGCACATAGACTTTCTTGCCGCCTTCCGGGCCGTAATGGAAGCTCGTCAATGTGCGCCCGGTGCCGAGCGACGGGGAAATCAGCGGATGTATTTTCTTTTGCATGTCGATTGTCGGCGCCGCGCAAGCACGCCGTGCAACGAGGGAAGGGTGTTCGATTGTACGTCGGCTGCGGCGCAGCATTCAAAGAATGCGAAAGCAAGATGCAATAAAAAGGGCTCCGGTTTCACGCGGAGCCCCCTGGCCTGGTCTTGCGAGGCCGCCGGGCAGCCGTGCCGCCCGGACGCGGATCGTCAGCCCTTCGGCGCGACGTCGAAGTCGAAGTACTTCTTCTCGATCTTCTGGTACGTACCGTCCTTCATCATGCCGTCGATCGCTTTGTCGACAGCTGCCTTCAGATCCGTGTCTTCCTTGCGCAGACCCATGGCGGCCGCGCCGCTCGGAATCGCGTCGCCGACCTGTTGGAAGGCGGCACCGCGCGGCTGCTTCAGGAAGCCGAGGTCAGCCTGCACCTTGTCCTGCAACGCGGCGTCGAGACGGCCCGACAACAGGTCCTGATAAACCTGATCCTGATTCTGGTAGGGCACGACCTTCACGCCCTTGGCTTCCCAGTTCGTCTTGGCGTACGTTTCCTGGATCGTGCCTTGCTCCACGCCAACCGACTTGCCCTTCAGCGAATCGGCCGTCGGCAGCAGGCCCGAGCCCTTTTTCGCCACGAGCGCCGTGGGGGTTTCGAACAGCGGCTTCGAGAAAGCAATCTGCTTTTCGCGGTCAGGCGTGATCGTCATCGACGACAGCACGCCGTCGAACTTCTTGGCCTTCAATCCCGGGATCATGCCGTCGAAGTCGTTTTCCACCCACACGCACTTCGCATGCATGCGCTTGCAGATTTCATTGCCGAGATCGATATCGAAACCGACGAGCTTGCCGTCAGAAGCTTTGGATTCGAAGGGGGCGTAGCTCGCGTCGACACCGAACCTGATTTGCTTCCAGTCTTTTGCTTGCGCCACACCGCCCGAGACGGCGAGCGTGGCGATGGTCACGGCGGCTAACAATTTTTTCACGTTGACTCCTCGAGTGGTTCGATCGACCCCGATGCCGCTGGGTAAGCGCGCATCGGGATGCCGCCCGGCATGGCAGGCGGCCCGGTGGTTTACTGGCTGCCGAGTGCGGCAGCGCGGCGCAAAGGATACCAAGACAAATTGAGGCGCTGCTAGTAAAACACCGGTTGGCGCGCAAACGCAACATGTCGAAAAAGCGCGCATTGCCTTTCGAATCGAAAGCGCGGCATTGCATCGCAGGCGGCCGCGCTATTCCGAAGAGCGATTCCTCTAGTCTTGAGCAATGTTCCGCATTGTTTTGGAATCGCTATTAAATCAACGTGTTAAATGCCTGGGCGCGTCAAATACCCATGCACAGATACTTGATGACGACGTATTCGTCGATGCCGTAATGCGATCCTTCGCGCCCGAGCCCCGATTGCTTGACGCCGCCGAACGGGGACACTTCATTCGAAATAATGCCGGTATTGATGCCGACCATCCCGTATTCGAGCGCTTCGGCCACGCGCCAGACGCGGCCGATGTCGCGGCTGTAGAAGTACGCGGCGAGACCGAATTCCGTATCGTTCGCGAGCCGCACGACTTCGTCGTCGCTTGCGAATTTGAACAGCGGCGCGACGGGCCCGAAAGTCTCTTCCCGCGCCACTTTCATGTCCGACGTGACGCCCGTCAGGATCGTCGGCTCGAAGAAATTGTGGCCGAGCGCGTGGCGCTTGCCACCCGCAACGACGTGGGCACCCTTCGATACGGCGTCTTCGATATGCGACTCGACTTTTGCCAATGCGGCATCGTTGATCAGCGGGCCTTGCGTCACGCCGGCCTCGGTGCCACGGCCGACTTTCAACTGTTGTTCGACGGCTGCGCGCAGCTTCTCGGCGAAGGCGTCGTAGACCTTTTCGTGAACGTAGAAACGGTTCGCGCAGACGCAGGTCTGGCCGCTGTTGCGGTATTTGGACGCGATCGCGCCGATGACGGCTGCGTCGAGATCGGCGTCGTCGAACACGATGAACGGAGCGTTGCCGCCGAGCTCCAGCGACACCTTCTTGACCGTCGGCGCACATTGCTGCATCAACAGCCGGCCCACCGCGGTCGAGCCCGTGAACGAGAGCTTGCGCACGAGCGCGTTGCTCGTCATTTCCGCGCCGATCGCTTTCGGCTCGCCCGTCACGATGCTCAAAACGCCGGCCGGCAGGCCGGCGCGTTCGGCCAGCACGGCCAGCGCCAGCGCGGAAAGCGGCGTGGCTTCGGCTGGCTTGACGACGATCGGGCAGCCGGCCGCCAAGGCGGGGCCTACTTTCCGCGTGATCATCGCGGCCGGGAAGTTCCACGGAGTGATCGCCGCGCAGACACCCACCGGCTCCTTGACGACGACGATGCGTTTATCGGCCGTGGGGCTCGGGATCGTATCGCCATAGACGCGCTTGGCTTCCTCGCCGAACCACTCGAAGAACGACGCCGCATAGGCGATCTCGCCCTTCGCTTCGGCCAGCGGCTTGCCTTGCTCGGCCGTCATGAGCGCGGCGAGGTCGTCGGCATTGGCGAGCATCAGCTCGCTCCATTTGCGCAGCACCGCGGCGCGCGCTTTCGCGGGCTGTGCCCGCCACGCCGCCCAGGCTTCGTTCGCCGCTTCGATGGCGCGGCGCGTTTCGGCCGCGCCCATCTGCGGCACAGTGGCAAGCACGCCGCCCGTGGCCGGGTTGCGCACCTCGAAGGAGGCGCCGCTCTCGGCGTCCTGCCAGCTGCCTGCAATGAATGCCTTCGTCTTCAGCAACGAAGGGTCTTTCAGATCGATCGGTTCCAGGTTCTGCATGTCCACTCCAACGCGTCAATCGGAAAAGCGGGGAAAGCGCAAAGAAACGAGCTTACGCCATTGCGCCTACACTTTCCTTCAATGCCTCTTCGAGCAGGCCCAGCGCTTCGTCGAAGACGGACGACTCGATGGTGAGCGGAAACAGGAAGCGAATGACGTTGCCGTACGCGCCGCAAGAGAGCAGCAGCAAGCCACGTTCGAGCGCGCGCGCCTGCACGCGCTTGACGAAATCGGCGTCGGGCGTGCCGCTGCCAGGCTTGACGAATTCGGCAGCGATCATTGCACCCGGGCCGCGCACGTCGATCATCTGCGGCACGTCGGCACGCAGCGCTTCGAGGCGCGCTTTGAGCTTTTCGCCCAGTTCCACCGCGCGCTCGCACAGGCGCTCTTCGTCGATGATGTCGAGCACCGCATGCGCCGATGCCAACGCGAGCGGATTGCCGGCGTACGTGCCGCCGAGCCCGCCCGGTGCGGCGGCATCCATCAGATCGGCCCGGCCGACGACGCCCGACAACGGCATGCCGCCCGCCAGGCTTTTGGCCATCGTGGTGAGATCCGCGGCGACGTCGTAATGCTCCATCGCAAAAAGCTTGCCGGTCCGCGCGAAGCCCGTTTGGACTTCATCGGCGATGAGGACGATGCCATGCTCGTCGCAGATCCGGCGCAAACCCCGCACGAATTCGGGCGGCGCGACGTAGAAGCCGCCTTCGCCCTGCACGGGTTCGAAGATGATCGCAGCCACGCGCGTCGGCTCGATGTCGGCTTTCAGCAGCGTTTCGACGGCGCGCAACGAATCGGCGGTCGAGATGCCCTGAACGGGGTTCGGGAACGGCGCATGATAAACGTCTGACGGGAACGGGCCGAAGCCGATCTTGTAAGGGGCGACCTTGCCGGTGAGCGCCATGCCCATCAACGTGCGGCCGTGGAACCCGCCGGCGAACGCGATGACGCCGGGGCGGCCGGTGGCCGCGCGCGCGATCTTCACGGCGTTCTCGACGGCTTCGGCGCCCGTCGTGAAGAAGGCCGTTTTCTTAGGTTGGGCGCCCGGTGCGCGCGCGTTGATTTTTTCCGCGAGTTCGACGTACGATGCGTACGGCACGATCTGATAAGCCGTGTGGGTGAAGCGGTCCAACTGCTCGCGAATAGCGGCGACGACGCGCGGGTGGCGATGCCCCGTATTCACCACGGCGATGCCGGCGGCGAAATCGATGAAGCGACGGCCCTCGATGTCCCAGATCTCGGCGTTCTCGGCACGCGCCGCGTAGAAGTCGCACAGAACGCCAACGCCGCGCGGCGTAGCTGCGTTCTTGCGGGTTTGCAGGTCGGAATTCTTCACAGTGTTCTCCTCGTCTCGCCGGGTCGATGATGGCTTGCCGACGGCCGCGCCGCCGACTGGATAAGGCGACTATAACGAGCTTTGGCTCTTAGCCTCAGAGCCATTTTCGCTAGAACGATGGAGCCACTTTCTCCCCGTTGACCGGCGCGTGGTGGGTGCCCGATCTTTTCGGTGGCTTGCCGAAGGGGCCGGCCGATCCGCGAAAAAACGTGCGGTCGGCGCTCAAGTGAGCGCGGTAAACAGCCTATATTGAGTGAGTCGTCCGCGTTGCCGGGCGCATCCGGTTTGTTCCTTCGTACGACGCTCGGGTTGCAAGCGATGACCGCCGTCCTTTCCTCGTTGCCCGAGACCACCTTCGCCGAGTACGAAGCGCTGAAGCAGATTCTCGATGCCGGTAGTCGGTGCATGACGGTGCGCGCCGTGTGCGATATCAGCGCCCGCGGCCGCACATTTCCGATCTATGTCGCCACACTCGGTTCGCCCGAGCCGCAAGCGCCGGCCCTCGGTTTTTTCGCCGGCATTCATGGGCTCGAACGGATCGGCACGCTGCTGCTGCTCGACTATATGCGGGCGTTGATCGGACGGCTCGAATGGGACGACTTGCTGCAGGAGCAACTGCGCACGATTCGGCTCGTCTTCATGCCGATCGTCAACCCGGGCGGGATGTGGGCCATGACGCGTTCGAACCCGAACGGCGTCGACCTCATGCGCAATGCGCCGCACAACGCGGAAGGGCGCGTGCCGTTCCTGGCCGGCGGTCAGCGGATCGGCCCTTGGTTGCCGTGGTACCGCGGCGCAAGCGGAGCGCCGATGGAGACGGAAGCCACGACGTTGTTGCAGGTGGTCGAGGAGGAACTGCTTTCCCGGCCCCTCAGCTTTGCGCTCGATTGTCATTCGGGCTATGGCTTTCATGACAGCATCTGGTTTCCTTACGCAAAGTCGACAAGGCATATCGCGCACCTGCCGGAAATGTTCGTGCTCAAGGCAATGTTCGACCAGGCCCACCCGCACCATGGCTACCTGTTCGAACCGCAGAGCATGCAGTACCTCGCGCACGGCGACCTATGGGATTGCGCGTACGACCGCTGCCGCGCGCCTTCGATCTTTCTGCCGCTGACGTTGGAGCTTGGCTCGTGGATATGGATCAAGAAGAATCCTGTCCAGATCCTGCGGCGCGAAGGCATGTTCAATCCGATCAAGTCGCACCGCACCGAGCGTGTGCTGCGACGCCATACGAACCTGCTCGACTTCCTCGCGCGTGCGGCCTATGCGTCGCAACGGTGGCTGCCGCAAGGGGCCAGTCGCCAACAGTTGATGACGCGCGCCGTCGAGCATTGGTATCGGAGGCCGCGAGTGTGAGCGCATGGATCTTGCTGCGCGGCTTGACTCGTGAGTCCAGGCACTGGGCGGACTTTCCCGACCATCTGCGTGCTGCCGGAATCGAGGAGCGGATTGTCAGCGCCGATTTGCCCGGTAGCGGTCGTTGGTTTCGCGAAAGGTCGCCATCGGGCATTGCGGCGACGACCGACTTCGTTCGCGATCGGCTGACGAACGAGGGGTATGCGCCGCCATACCGAATCATTGCGCTTTCGCTTGGCGCGATGGTGGCTGTCGATTGGGCGCAGCGCTTTCCCGGCGAAGTCGAGCGGATCGTGCTCATCAACACGAGCCTCGCGCGATTGAGCACGCCCTTCGAGCGGCTGCGCCCGAGCGCCTGGCCGATGATTGCACGAGTGCTGGGACGTTGGCATAGCAGGCGCGCTGCCGAAGCGGTCGTTCATCGGTTGACCTGCCATCGCACCGACAGCTTCGACACGGACCTGACCGCGTGGACGGCAATCTACGAAAGCGCGCCGCCGACGCGCGCAAATGCATTGCGCCAGCTATACGCCGCGGCGCGTTTCCGGGGGCCTTCGGCCGCGCTGCAATGCCCCGTGCTCATACTCGCATCGCGTGCCGACGCGCTCGTGCATTGCGCTTGCTCATCGAAGCTGGCGGCGGCATGGGGCGCGACGCTGATCGCGCATCCCTGGGCCGGACATGACCTCCCGCACGACGATCCCGTCTGGCTGGCCGAGACGATCGCCGCCTGGGTCGGGAATGCCTTGGCTGTCGCGGCGCCGCCGACGGGCGCATAATCGCGCTCACGCGGGCCGGGCAGGCCAAGCGGGTTAGAACATCGTCATGCATCGTCATCCGCCGCGGAGGGCACCATGCAAGCGAACAACGAAGAAGCCGTCGCCCATCTGCTCGCCGATCTCGTCGAGTATGCGCGGGGGCGCTGGTCCGAGGCGGCATTCGTGCCGATCGAATCGTTCCTGCGCTTCTACTACGAGCTCGTCGACACGCAGGATTTGCAAAGCCGGAGCATCGCCGATGCATACGGCGCGGCATTGGCCCATTGGCAGACTGCGCAACGATTCGTGCCCGGCGCTGCGACGCTGCGCGTCTATAACCCCGTCCTCGATGAACACGGTTGGCATTCCGATCATACGGTCATCGAGATCGTCAACGACGACATGCCCTTTCTCGTCGATTCGGTGACGATGGAAGTCAATCGTTGCGGCCTGACGCTGCACTCGGCGATCCACCCGGTCTATCGCGTATGGCGGGATGGGCAGGGGGCGATCGTGCGCATTGAGCCGGGCGGGGCGAGCGGCGACGGTGACAGCGCGGTCGAGGGCTCGCACCTGGAGTCGTTCATTCACTTCGAGATCGATCGCTGCAGCGAAGCGGTCAAACTCTCGGAACTGCGTGCGAACATTGCGCGCGTGCTGGGCGACGTGCGCGCCGCGGTGGAGGACTGGCCGAAAATGCAGGCGGTCGCCAAGGAGACGATCAAGGCGCTGGCTGCATCCGAATCGAGCGGCGAGGCATCCGAGGCGCGCGCCTTTCTCGAATGGATGGTGGCCGATCACTTCACGTTCCTGGGGCTGCGCGATTACGCCCTCGTCCCGTACGAAGGCGATTTCGCGCTGCGCGGCGTGACCGGCACCGGTGCCGGTATCTTGCGCGAGAGCCTGAGGCCGGCCGATACGCCCGATCTGACGCCGCTGCCGAAAGCCGCCGGCGCGATTATCGGCGAAGACACGCCGATCTTTCTGACGAAGGCGAACTCGCGAGCGACGGTGCATCGGCCCGGCTATCTCGACTATGTCGGCGTGAAGTTGTTCGGCCCTGACGGAAAGGTGATCGGCGAGCGCCGCATGCTCGGTTTGTACACGTCGACGGCCTACACGGGCTCGATCAACGATATTCCGATCGTGCGGCGCAAGTGCGCGAACATCGTGCGGCGAGCGGGATTCCTGGCGAAGGGGCATTTGCATAAGTCGCTCGTCACCGTGCTCGAACAGTATCCGCGCGACGAACTGTTTCAAACGAGCGAAGACGAGCTGTACGACATTGCACTCGGTGTATTGCGCCTGCAGGAACACCAGCGCCCGCGTCTGTTCGTGCGACGCGACCGGTTCGAACGATTCGTCTCCTGTTTGATCTTCGTAGCACGCGAGAAATACAACACCGATTTGCGACGGCGCATCGCGAAGCTGCTCTCGGGCGCGTTCAACGGGACCAGTGTCGAATTCACGCCGCTGCTTTCCGAGTCACCGCTCGCACGCATTCACATCGTCGTGCGCACCGCTTCGGGGGGGCTGCCCGAAGTCGACACGCAGGAGTTGGAGAAGCGGCTCGTGCAAGCGACGCGCCGCTGGCAAGACGATCTGGCCGATGCGCTGCTCGAACGTTTCGGCGAGGAGGAGGGCAATCGCCTGCTGCAACGATACGGCGATTCGTTCCCGGCCGGCTATCGCGAAGACTATGTCGCGCGCACCGCCGTGCGCGATATCGAACTCATCGAAACGGCCCAGCGCAACGAGACGCTTTCGATGAACCTGTATCGACCGATCGAAGCCGCGCCGCGTGCGTTTCGCTTCAAGGTCTATCGCACCGGGCAGTCGATCGCGCTCTCGCGCAGCTTGCCGATGCTCGAGCATTTGGGCGTGCGCGTGGACGAAGAGCGTCCGTACCTGATCGAGCCGCCTGGCGCGGCACCCGCCTGGGTGCATGATTTCGGCCTTGAGCTGACGGATTCCGTCGAATTCGACATCGAGCGCGTGAAGGCGCTGTTCGAAGAAGCGTTCGCGCGCGTATGGGCGGGCGACGTCGAGAACGACGACTTCAATCGGCTCGTCCTGCGGGCGCAACTTGCGTCCCGCGAGGTGTCGATCTTGCGCGCCTATGCGAAGTATCTGCGGCAGGTGGGCTCGACGTTCAGCGATGCCTATATCGAGCGCGCCGTGACGGGCAATCCCGCCTTGGCGCGCGGCTTGGTCGATCTGTTCCTCGTGCGCTTCGATCCGGCGCTGGGCGCTTCGCGGGCCACCCGCACCGAAGCGCTGCTGCAAGGTATCCAATCGGCGCTCGACCAAGTGCCGAATCTCGACGAAGACCGCATCTTGCGGCAATTCCTCGGCGTCATCAACGCCACCGTGCGAACGAATTATTTTCGGAGAAGCGAAGCGGGTGAGCCGTTGCCGTACCTGTCGTTCAAGCTCGATCCGTCGCGCGTGCCGGGGTTGCCCGAGCCCAAACCGATGTTCGAGATCTGGGTTTATTCGCCGCGTGTCGAAGGCGTGCATCTGCGAGGCGGGCGCGTGGCCCGCGGTGGGTTGCGCTGGTCCGACCGCCGCGAGGATTTCCGCACCGAAGTGCTGGGTCTGATGAAAGCGCAGATGGTCAAGAATACGGTGATCGTGCCGGTCGGGTCGAAGGGCGGTTTCGTCGTCAAGAATCCGCCCGCGGGCGGCGATCGCGAAGCGGTGATGCGTGAAGGCATCGCCTGCTATCAGACATTCCTGCGTGGCTTGCTCGATCTCACCGACAATCGCCAGGGCGGTGCGATCGTCAGCCCTCCCGATGTCGTGCGACACGATGCCGACGATCCCTACCTCGTCGTCGCCGCCGACAAGGGTACGGCGACGTTCTCCGACTATGCCAACGCGATAGCGCGCCAGTACGGCTTCTGGCTCGACGATGCGTTCGCGTCGGGCGGCTCGGTCGGTTACGACCACAAGAAGATGGGCATCACGGCGCGCGGGGCGTGGGAATCCGTGAAGCGGCACTTCCGCGAGATGGGCGTCGATACGCAGAGTAACGATTTCACGGTGGTCGGTATCGGCGATATGTCGGGCGACGTGTTCGGCAACGGCATGTTGCTCTCGCGTCATATCCGGCTCGTGGCCGCATTCGATCATCGCCATATCTTTCTCGACCCGGACCCGAACCCCGAGACGAGCTTCGCCGAACGCGAGCGGATGTTTGCACTCGAACGATCGAGTTGGGCCGATTACGATCAAACGAAGATATCGGCAGGCGGCGGCGTCTTTCCGCGCACGGCCAAGGCCATTCCGGTTTCACCGGCTGTCCAGGCAGTGCTCGGCATTCAGGCCGCGGCACTGGCGCCGAACGAATTGATTCGCGCGATTCTGCTTGCCCCTGTCGATTTGCTCTATAACGGCGGCATCGGCACCTATGTCAAAGCGACGCGCGAAACGCACGCCCAAGTCGGCGATCGCGCGAATGACGGCGTGCGCGTCAACGGTGCGCAGTTGCGTGCGAAAGTCGTCGCCGAGGGCGGCAACCTCGGGCTCACGCAGCTTGGCCGCATCGAATACGCGCAACAAGGCGGCCGGATCAACACCGATGCAATCGACAATTCGGCCGGCGTCGATTGCTCCGATCATGAAGTGAACATCAAGATTCTGCTCGGGCTCGTCGTGGCGGACGGCGAGATGACGGAGAAGCAACGCAACGCCTTGCTCGCGGAGATGACCGACGAGGTCGGGCTGCTCGTCCTGCGTGACAACTATCAACAGACTCAGGCGCTGTCGATCGCCGGACGCTTTGCGCCGGAACTGCTTGACTCGGAAGTCCGGCTCATGCGTTCGCTCGAACGGCTCGGCCGCTTGAATCGCACGATCGAATTTCTGCCGAGTGACGACGAGATCGCGGAACGCCAGGCGGACAAGCTCGGTTTGACCTCGCCCGAGCGCGCCGTGCTGCTTGCTTACAGCAAGATGTGGCTGTACGACGAATTGCTCGATTCGAGCCTGCCCGAAGATCCGCTCGTCGCGGACATGCTGCGCGAGTATTTTCCGAAGCCGCTGCAGATACGCTTTGCCGATGCCGCCGCACGGCATCCGCTCAAGCGCGAAATTCTCGCGACGCACCTCGCCAACGCACTCGTGAACCGGGTAGGCTGCGCATTTATCTATCGGCTGCAGGAAGAGACCGACGCCAAGCTCAGCGATATTGTGCATGCCTGCATCATGGCGCGCGATGTCTTCGATATCAACGATCTATGGTTGCGCATCGACGCGCTCGACAATCGCGTGGGCGACGACGTGCAGGCGCGCATGTTCGTCGACGTCGCGCGGCTCGTCGAACGCGCGGCGCTCTGGTTCCTGCGACAATTGCAGACTTCGAAAGTCGAACGCGACAGCGAGGGCGTCGCCGCGTTGATCGAGCGATGCCGGGAGGCGGCGGCGCGATTGACTCCGCGTTTGCCGGCGCTGTTGCCGGCCGCAGAGTTGGCTGCGCTCGACGAGCGGCGGCGCGTGCTCGAAGAGGCCGCCGTCGATGGCGATCTGGCTGCGCGCGTCGCGAGCGGGGAGATTTCTGTCGCGGTGCTCGATATCGCCGAGGTGGCATCGAGCGTCGCCAGACCGCTCGAACTCGTGGCAGGCGTCTATTTCGCACTGGGTACGATGCTCGATTACGCGTTCATCGGCGAGCGCGCGAGCGCGTTGCCCACGCACACGCATTGGGACATGCTTGCCCGCGCAGCCGCATTGGCCGAATTGGCGAGGCTCAAGCGCACACTGACCGCGAGTGCGCTTGCTCATGCACCCGAGCGGGCATCGGCCGACGCGATCGCGGCGGCGTGGCGCGAGCAGCGCGCGCCGCAACTCGATCGCTTTGCGCATCTGATCGCCGAGCAGCGCGCGTCCGGTGGCGCGAGCCTGTCGATGCTGCTCGTGCTCGTACGTGAAATGGCGGTTTTGGAACGGGGATGAAGAAGGAACGTATGAACGATAGACACGACGAAAACCACGCAGGCACGCAGGCACCGCGCTTGACGAGCCTTTCGCACGGCGGTGGCTGCGGTTGCAAGATTGCGCCCGGTGTGCTCGCACAGTTGCTGGCCGCTCAACCTGCCAGCTCAACTGCCGCCGTGTTTCCGAATCTGCTCGTGGGCAGGGAAACGGCCGACGATGCCGCCGTCTATCGCCTCAACGACGAGCAGGCGATCGTGGCGACGACCGATTTTTTCGTGCCCATCGTCGACGACCCTTACGACTTCGGCCGTATTGCCGCAACCAACGCGTTGTCTGATCTTTACGCAATGGGCGCGCGCCCGATCCTCGCGCTCGCGCTCGTGGCAATGCCGATCAACGTGCTGCCGCGTGAAACCATCGCGGCTATCTTGCGCGGCGGCGAAAGCGTGTGTGCGGATGCCGGCATTCCGATTGCGGGCGGTCATTCGATCGATTCGGTCGAACCGATTTACGGGTTGGCGGCGCTTGGCGTCGTGCATCCCGCACACGTCAAGCGCAATTCGACAGCGTGCGAGGGCGACGTGCTCGTACTCGGCAAGCCGCTCGGCGTCGGTGTGCTGTCGGCGGCCTTGAAGAAGGGCGAGCTCGACGAGCGCGGCTATGCGGCGATGATCGACGCGACGACCCGGCTGAACCGCCCCGGCATCGCGCTTGCCGCGTTGCCGGGCGTGCATGCGCTGACCGACGTGACCGGCTTCGGCCTGCTCGGCCATGTGCTCGAGTTGGCGCGCGGTGCAAATCTTGGGATTCGTCTGCGGTATCGGGATCTGCCTCTGCTTGCGGGCGTCGAAACGTTGGCTGCGCGTGGCATCGTGACCGGGGCGTCGGCGCGCAACTGGGCCTCGTATGGCGAGGATATCGAACTCGCCGCGGATTTGCCCCAGGTGGCACGTTCATTGCTGACGGATCCCCAGACTTCGGGCGGTCTGCTCGTGGCGTGTGCGCCGGGCGCCGTGGAAGAGGTGCTCGCCTGCTTCCGCGCCGATGGTTTTGCCGACGCCGCCGTGATCGGTGAAGTGATCGGCGGGCAGCCGCGCGTAGCCGTGGCTTGAACGTGGATTGAATATGGCTTAAGGGTCAGAGCGGGGCGTCGCCCGGCTTTTGCGGATCGTTTGGGTGAGAACGAAGTCAGATGAGGATCGAGCGAGCCGCGGCGTGTCCGCGGTGCTCCCGATCCGTCGTTGCTGTTTCTTCCTCACGTCTCTATGCGCAAATCACTGTTCGTCAACCTGCTTCTCCTCTTTGTCAGTCTCTCGTCCGCGTATGCTGCGCCGGCATCGACGCCGGCCGCGGCCCAACCGGTCTCCAATCCTTCCAGTGTGGTGCTGACGCCCGATCAGGCCAAGCACGCGCTGCAGGTGCTCGGCGATCCGAAATCACGCTCGCAGATGGAAGATACGCTGCGCGCGATCGCAGCGGCCGGGGCGTTGGCCACCCCGCCTGCCGCGAGCGCGGCGGCACCGGCCAGCTCGGCGTCGGGCGTGCTGTCGGCGATCGCTTCGAACGGGCTCGTCTCGCAGGTTGCGCATCAGAGCGTCCACGGCCTGCGCGAGATCGGTGCTTCACTGCGTCACTCGACTGCTGCGTTGCTCGATGTGCGTTCGGTGCGCGTATGGTGGGCCTACGAGATGACGAGCAAGGAGGGCCGCGCGCAGATGGAGCAGCTGGCCGAGACGCTCGCGGCGACGTTCGTTCCTGCCTGGCTTGCCGGTTGGCTGGTGTACTTACTGCTGCGCAAGCGCGTACGAACGCTGGCCGTAGGCGCTTCCCGCGAGGCTGGTCCCGAGGGCGTCGCGGAAAGCGAAGGTCCGCCCAACAGCGCGGAAGACGGCGCCAACGCGCGAGCCGATGCGGCGGTCCGGTACCTCAACGCAAACGTGCCGGCGACGAGTATCGACGAGAACGCCATGCGCGCCGCCCGCACACAGCGCAACGCAGCGCATGCAGGGCGGAATTGGTCGCTGCTGCAGCGCCTGCCTTATGCGCTGCTGCACACGTTGCTGCAAGCGCTGCCGCTTGCGGCATTCGTGGGCGTGGCAATGGTCGCCATGTCATTGCTGACCGATGATGGAACGCCCGAAGCCGACGTCGTGGAAGCCATCATCGAAATTTATGCGGTGGCCCGCGCCGTGGCGCTCGCGAGCGGGTTCTTGTTCGCATGCGATGCACCAAGATTGCGGATGCTGCCGCTCGGCGACACATGGGCTGCGTTCGGTCAGCGTTGGATGCTGCGCCTCGTGATCGTGCTCGGCATCGGCGTTGCGATGGCCGAAGCACCCGTGCCCCTGGGGCTGACCGACGAAGCGCATCTCGGCATTGCGAAGGCGGTGGCCCTCGTCGGCCACGTCATGATCGCGGTCTTGATCCTGCAGATTCGCCGCCCCGTCGCCGCATGGCTGCGTAGCAAGTGCGCACAGTCGCGAGCGCTGCGATTCTTTGCGAACTGGCTCGCCGATATATGGGCACCCCTTGCGGTGTTCCTCGTCATGGCGCTGTGGTTCATTTGGGCGCTCGATGTCCGCAACGGCTATCGAGTGTTGCTCGAGCATGGCGGTCTTTCATTGCTGATTCTCATCGGGGCGCGCGTTGTCGCGATTGTCACGTTCGGTCTGCTCGGCAGCATGTTCGGCAATCAAAATGACAGCACCCGGTCCGTCGCCTTGCAGCGCGCGCAGCGTTATTACCCGCTGTTTCGACGTATCGTTTGGCTCGCGATCATCATCGCGGCGGTGACCCTGATCTCGTTGGTGTGGAACATCCATATCTGGCAGGTATTTACTCGCAATTTCCTGGGGCGCCGGCTCGCGTCGGCGTGCACGACCATTGCCATTGCGGCTTTTGTCGCGATCCTCGTCTGGGAGGCGATCAACGTTTCGATCGAACGGCGGCTGCGCGCGTGGACCGATGCGGGCGACCTCATGCGCGCGGCGCGCTTGCGCACCTTGCTGCCGATGCTTCGTTCAGCGTTGATGATCGGCATCGGACTCATCATGGGGCTGACCGGCCTGAGCGAACTCGGCGTCAACATCGGACCGCTATTGGCCGGTGCGAGCGTGTTCGGCGTCGCCCTGGGTCTGGGCGCGCAGAAAGTCATGCAGGACTTTCTCACGGGCACGTTCCTATTGATGGAAAACGCCATGCAGGTTGGCGATTGGGTCACGCTGGCGGGCCTGTCGGGGACGGTCGAATATTTGTCGATCCGAACGGTGCGTTTGCGCGGCGGGGACGGCGCACTGCATACGGTACCGTTCAGCTCCGTTTCGACGGTGACCAATTCGAACCGGGGGCTGGGCAATGCCGCGGTCAGGGTCAGCATCGCATATGGTCAGGACATTGATCTGGCCGTGCGCACGTTGAGCGAAATCGGTGCGGCGTTGCGCGAAGACCCGAAGTTCAAAGACGGCATCCTCAGCGACTTCAGTTTCTGGGGCGTCGACCAGGTGGACGGCTCGATGATTACGCTGCTCGGCCAGCTTCAATGCCGTGATACGGCGCGCTGGCCGATCCAACGCGAGTTCAATCGACGCATCGCGGAAATGTTTCACGAGCGCGGTATCGTCATTGCCAATCCCCTGCGTAATGTGCTCGTGCCCGGTGAAGGCGCGAAGGCGAACGGCGACGCAGTCGAGCCCGATGAACGAGTGCAGGCGAGCGAAGGCGGGGACAACACGCGGCCGAACGAACAGCAGCGCGCCAGACCCCCGTCGACAGGCACGTGACGAATGGCGGGCGCCCGCTATACTGGCGCGCGCAGCACCAGCATCAGCGAGCGGTTCTCTCCAACAAGTAACGAATCCAAGGAGCGCCCATGCTTAGTCGCACCCTTTTGTCGATCGGCGCCATTGCGCTGACAGCCTGCGCGGCCACGGCCTCGAGTGCGCAGGACAATGACACCGCCTTTGCCGAATCCGGGCCGCACGGCAGGCACGTCAAAGTCATGATCATTTCGATGTTTGCACCTGAAGGACAGGTCTGGCTCGATCATCTGGGCCCGTGGGAGTCGATTCCCGTTGCCGGTCTTTCGCCCGACTACCCCGACGTGCATTGCAACAAGCAAGACATCTGCGTCATGACGACGGGCATGGGGCACGCGAATGCGGCCGCCTCGACGATGGCGCTGACGTTTTCGCCGCGCTTCAACCTGCGCCATACCTACTTCATGATTGCGGGCATCGCGGGTATCGACCCGGCGCAAGGGACGCTCGGTTCCGCCGCATGGGCGAAATATCTCGTCGACTTCGGGATTCAATGGGAGCTCGATGCCCGTGAGATCCCGGCGGGATGGAAGACCGGCTATCTCGGCATCAATACGACGAGCCCCGATCAAAAGCCGCCGCTCGATTACAAGACCGAGGTGTTCCAACTGAACGCGCAACTGGCCGATGCGGCCTATGCGCTCTCGCGCAACGTCGTGCTGACCGACAGCGCGCAAGCGCAAGCGGCTCGGGCGAAGTTCAGCTACGCGCCCGCCAATCAGCCGCCTTCCGTTATCCAATGCGACACGCTGGCCGGAGACACATGGTTCTCGGGTACCGACCTAGGGCAGCGCGCGCGCGATTGGACCAAAATCATGACGGACGGCAAGGGCAAGTACTGCACGACCCAGCAGGAAGACAACGCCACGTTCGAAGCCTTGACGCGGGCTGCAAACGCGCATCGGGTGGATCTATCGCGCGTTGCCGTGTTGCGGACGGGCTCCGATTTCGACCGCCCATACGCCGGGCAAACGAGCGCCGACAACCTGCTCAACTACCAGGCGCAGGGCGGCTTCCCGTTGGCCATCGCGAACCTGTACCTGACGGGCAACCCGCTCGTGCAGGACATTGCGACGCATTGGGGGCAATGGCGCGAAGGCGTGCCGCAGCGCTGAGCCCGTCAACCGCGGCGGCGCTTTGCCGCCGCGGCCGAAACGACGTCCAGACGGGCGTGTCGCTGTCCCAATGATCGAGCATGGAAGGCGCTACGTCGAACATTCAGGATTCCTTTTGTTTAGGAGGACTCAGTGGTTACTGACCGGCGCGGGCCAGCTTGATCCGCGCGCTGCCGTCTTCCTGCAGTGCGACGCGGGCCGCTTGCGTTTGGCCTTCGAGGCTCAGGTTCGGATAGCTTTGCTTGTTGATCGAAGCGAGCGTGCCGTCTTGCCGCGCGGCCACGAGTTCCGCGCGTACTTCTTCACGCGTTTTGCTGCTCTTGCCGATCCACGATTGGTCTTGGTAGGTGCCGTTATGGCCGATGCCGCCGTCGGCAAACGCGGCCGTGCTGGCGAAGAGGGATACGAAAAGGGCGGCTGTGAGAGTGCGCTTCATGATGTGCTCCTGTCTTGGTCTGCTGCGGCACCGACGATCGGCGTCGCGACAGGAGCAAATGTAGGCGCTGGCGGAATCGGGATAAACCCGGATCGTGCGAATTAATTTGTCGGCCTGGCGAAACAATCGAATCCGTCGACGTCAGGCCACCCATTCGGTCAGCACGGGCGTATCGAGCGTCGACGTGCTTTCGCGCTCCTCGAGCGTGCGTTTGCTGCACGGCTTGTCAAGGCTTTGTCGGCCGCTCAACAGCGGGCAGCGGTCGAACACTTCGGCAATCCAATCGACGAACACGCGCACTTTCGGCGAGAGATGGCGGCTGTGCGGGTAGACGGCCGAGATCGGCATGGGCAGCGGCTTCCACTCGGGCAGGACTTCCTTGAGCGCACCGGAACGCAGATGCGGCAGCACCATGAACAGCGGCGCCTGAATAAGGCCGAAGCCCTCCAACGCGCAGGTGACGTAAGCGTCCGCATCGTTGACCGATACGGAACCGGGCATTTTCACCTCGACTTCCTTGCCGTCCACGAGGAAGTCGAAGTTGATGATCCGGCCCGTGCGGCTCGAAAAATAATTGACGGCCTGAAACTGCCCTAATTCGTCGATCGTTTTCGGCTCGCCCGCGCGCGCGAGATAGTCGGGCGCCGCACACGTGACGCCTTCGAACAAGCCGATTCTGCGCGCGACGAGCGACGAATCCTGCAAGGCGCCCACGCGTATGACGCAATCGACCCCCTCCTGGAGCAAATCGACGGGGCGGTCGGAGAAACCGAGCTGCAGGTCGATATCCGGGTAGCGCGTATGGAATTCGCACAACGCGGGGATGACGATCGAGCGCCCGAGTGCGCCGGGCATATCGACACGCAGCTTGCCGTGCGGCTTCTTGCTGCCGTTTTGAAGGCTGCTTTCGGTCTCGTCGACGTCCGCCAGAATGCGCACGCAGCGTTCATAATAAGCGGCGCCGTCGGGCGTGAGGCTCAGCCGTCGCGTCGTGCGGTGCATGAGCCGTACGCCAAGGTACGCTTCCAGGTTCTGAATGATGGTCGTGACGGACGCACGCGGCAGATCGAGCGTCTCCGCGGCCTTGGTAAAGCTGTTCGTGTCGACCACACGCGTGAACACCTGCATGGCCTGAAGCCGATCCATGGTCGCTCTCCGGATGATTCCCGCCAACTATCCCAACTGATGAGAACAATTGTTCGGGCGCGGTGAATTGTGTTGCCGGATTATAGGCATTTATCTCGGACTCTGCCGAATCCACAATTCGCACCATTGTGAAACCGTCGCGCCTTGCGCGTTCAATCATGCGAACTACGCATTCCCGTAGTTTCTCTGCGGGATCGGCCTGGAGTGCGAAGACGCTCGAGGTCGAAGAAGTCCGGATTGCCGGATATGAGAGCAATATTCCACTACGACTTTATCGCCGCAGTGGCGTACGCTCATTGCCTGTCATGCTTTATTTTCATGGCGGCGCATTCGTGGGAGGGTCGCTGGACGACGCCGAATTCGCTGCGCGTTATTTCGCCGAATATCTTTCGGCATTGGTCATATCCGTAGGCTATTCGCTGGCGCCCAAGCACCCGTTTCCGGCAGCGCTCGAAGACGCCTACCGCGCAGCCAAATGGGCCCAAGGCTCGGGTCGGGACATCGGCGGCGACGGCAAGCGGCTGCTCGCGGCGGGGCATTGCGCAGGCGGGCACATTGCGAACGGGCTCTCGTTCGTCGCGCGCGATCGCGGCGACGTAAGCATTGCGGCGCAAGCGTTGTTCAGCCCGATGCTCGATCCGAGCATGACCTGCCTCGCCGACGAGCGCGCCGTCCAATCGGACATCACGCCGCGTCAGTGCATGGCGAGCTACCGCGCCTACCTGCCACAAGCGTCGCAGCGGATGCACCCGTACGCGGCGCCGCTCGAGTCGGCGCGGCTGGCCGGCTTGCCGCCCGCTTTTATCGCCACCGCGCGCAACGATGTCCTGCACGTCGAAGCGGAAACGTACGCGGCAAAGCTGATCGGCGCCGGCGTGCCGACCCAGGTTATGCGTTACTCCAATGCAACGCACGAGCGAATCGCGTACGATCCGCAAGCTTTGGAAGATGCAACACGCTTTTTCGAGCGCCATCTCGAAGGGCGGGCCGTCACAGTTGGCTGATCAGAAACGTCATAAAACAACACCACACCGGAGCCTCGTCATGCCTCAAAAGTCTGTTTCTCGTAGTCGCATCGCCTATGCCGTCCTTGCCGTGGCAGCGGTGGCCGGTGTGGGTGCGTTCAGCGCGATTCGCGTGAATGCGAGCGCGCCCGCGCAAGCCGCGCCGATGGCGCCCGAAGTGGACGTCGCATCGGTGCTGAACAAGACCGTCACCGACTGGCAAACCTATTCGGGCCGGCTCGAAGCCGTCGACAAGGTCGACATCCGGCCGCAAGTATCGGGCACGATCGTATCGGTCAACTTCAAAGACGGCGCACTCGTGAAGAAAGGCGAGACGCTGTTCGTGATCGATCCGCGCCCGTACGCGGCCGAAGTCGATCGCGCGAAGGCCCAACTCGCGGCCGCCAAGGCGCGCGACAGCTATGCGCAAACCGACTGGCAACGCGCTCAACGCCTGATGGCCGATAACGCAATCGCCAAGCGCGACTACGACGAGAAGCAGAACAACGCGCTCGGTGCCGCCGCGGACGTGAAGGCAGCGCAGGCCGCGCTCGAAGCCGCGCAAATCAACCTCGGCTATACGACGATCGTCGCACCGGTGGCCGGCCGCGTTTCGCGCGCTGAGATCACAGTAGGGAATGTCGTATCGGCGGGCGCGAGCGCTGCGCCACTGACGACGCTCGTGTCGGTTTCGCCGATCTACGCCTCGTTCGACGTCGACGAGCAGACCTATCTGCAGTACATCGGCCGCGCCCGCAACGGCGCGAATGTACCGGTCGAACTCGGTCTTGCCAACGAGACGGGCTACTCGCGCAAGGGCACGATCGCGTCGGTCGATAACCGGCTCGATACGTCCTCGGGCACGATCCGCGTGCGTGCGCGCTTCGACAATCCGGACGGCACGCTGGTGCCGGGCCTTTATGCCCGCGTCAAGGTGGGTGGCGGCGAACCGCATGCGGCGCTCTTGATCGACGAAGCGGCGATCGGCACCGACCAGGACAAGAAGTACGTGCTCCTCGTCGATAAGCAAGGCGCCGTGGCGTATCGCGAGGTCAAGCTCGGCGCGCTGCATGGCAACTTGCGCGTGATCACGGCGGGCCTCGCGGCGGGCGATCGCATTGTCGTGAACGGCGTGCAGCGTGTGCGTCCGGGTCAAACCGTGCGTGCTCATATGGTGCCGATGACCGACGATCCGGCGGGCGGCGGCAACGCCAGCGCCGATGCGGGTAAGACCGGTGCGGACCCATCGACGAATTCCTGAGACACCGCTTGCTTCGATTCGCCTTGACGGCATTGAAGCGAATCACTCGAGAAAGCACCGGGTTGCCGTGCGCTTTTTTCGACCCCCTCAGGGGGCCTGACGTGAAGCGTCAGGCGTGGATGCAAATCACGACTCAGAACGCGACATGAACATATCTAAATTTTTCATCGATCGACCGATCTTTGCAGGGGTGCTATCGGTCCTGATCCTGCTGGCAGGCGTCATTTCGCTGTTCCAGTTGCCGATCTCCGAGTACCCGGAGGTGGTGCCGCCGTCGGTCATCGTGCACGCGCAGTACCCGGGCGCGAACCCGAAGGTGATCGCCGAGACCGTGGCCTCGCCGCTCGAAGAGCAGATCAACGGCGTCGAGAACATGCTCTACATGCAGGCGCAGGCGAACAGTGACGGCAACATGACGTTGACCGTGACGTTCAAGCTCGGCACCGATCCGGACAAGGCGCAGCAGCTCGTGCAGAACCGGGTTTCGCAAGCGATGCCGCGTCTGCCGGATGACGTGCAACGGCTTGGCGTGACGACGATCAAGAGTTCGCCGACGCTGACGATGGTCGTCCACCTGATCTCGCCCGACAACCGCTACGACATGACGTATCTGCGCAACTACGCGTTGCTCAACGTCAAGGATCGTCTCGAACGGATCGCAGGCGTGGGCCAGGTGCAGCTGTGGGGCGCGGGCGATTACGCCATGCGCATCTGGCTCGATCCGAACAAGCTGGCCGAGCGCAATCTGACGGCGAGCGATGTCGTTGCGGCGATTCGCGAGCAGAACGTGCAAGTGGCGGCGGGTGTGATCGGCGGCTCGCCGTCCTCGCCCGATGTGCCGCTGCAGCTGTCCGTCAATGCACGTGGCCGCCTGCAAACCGAATCGCAATTCGGTGCGATCGTCATCAAGACCTCGCCCGATGGCGGCGTGACGTATCTGCGCGACGTCGCGCGCGTCGAGCTGGCGGCTTCCGAGTACGGTTTGCGATCGCTGCTCGACAACAAACCGGCTGTCGCTCTCGGTATCAACCAGCAGCCTGGCGCGAACTCGCTGGCGATCTCGGATCAGGTTCGCAAGGACATGGCCGAGCTGAAGAAGGACTTCCCGGCCGGCGTCGATTACGACATCGTCTATGACCCGACGCAGTTCGTGCGTTCGAGTATCGAAGCTGTGATCCATACGCTGCTCGAAGCCATCACGCTCGTCGTCATCGTCGTGATCGTGTTTCTGCAGACGTGGCGCGCGTCGATCATCCCGCTCGTCGCCGTGCCGGTGTCGATCGTCGGTACGTTCTCGCTGCTGCTCGCGTTCGGCTTCTCGATCAACGCGTTGTCGTTGTTCGGGATGGTGCTCGCGATCGGTATCGTCGTTGACGATGCGATCGTCGTCGTCGAAAACGTGGAGCGCAATATTTCGGCGGGTCTCAGCGCGAGAGCGGCCACCTATAGGGCGATGCGCGAGGTGAGCGGGCCAATCATCGCCATCGCGCTGACGCTCGTCGCGGTGTTCGTTCCGCTTGCCTTCATGAGCGGGTTGACGGGCCAGTTCTACAAGCAGTTTGCGATGACGATCGCCATCTCCACGGTGATTTCGGCGTTCAATTCGCTGACGCTGTCGCCGGCGTTGTGCGCGATCCTCTTGCGTAGCCACGATGCGCCGAAGGATTGGCTGACGCGCGCGATGGATCGCGTGCTCGGCGGCTTCTTCAGGCAGTTCAACAAGGTGTTCAAGCGCGGCTCGCAGTCGTACGGTCATGGCGTGACGCGCGTGCTGAGTCGGAAATCGCTGATGCTCGGCGTGTATGCCGTACTGGTTGGCGCAACCTTGCTGATCACGCATATTGTGCCAGGCGGGTTCGTGCCTGCGCAGGACAAGGAGTACCTGATCGCGTTCGCGCAATTGCCAAACGGGGCCACGCTCGATCGGACTGAAAACGTCATCCGCGAGATGGGCGACCTGGCAATGAAGCAACCCGGCGTCGAGCATGCCGTGGCGTTCCCTGGGTTGTCGGTGAATGGCTTCACGAACAGCTCGAGCGCGGGCATCGTGTTCGTTACGCTCAAACCGTTCAAGGAGCGCGGATCGAAGGCGTTGTCGGCCGGGGCCATCGCCGGTGCGTTGAACCAGAAGTACGCGGGCATCAAAGGCGCGTTCGTTGCGGTGTTCCCGCCGCCGCCTGTGCTGGGTCTCGGTACGCTTGGCGGTTTCAAACTGCAGCTCGAGGACCGCGGTGCGCTTGGCTACGCGCAGCTCGACGGGGTGACGCAGGCGTTCATCAAGCGCGCGCGCGAAGCGCCGGAACTCGGTCCGTTGTTCACGAACTATCAGATCAACGTGCCGCAGCTGAATGTCGATCTCGATCGCGTGAAGGCCAAACAGCTTGGCGTGTCGGTGACCGATATCTTCAACACGATGCAGATCTATCTGGGCTCGCTCTATGTGAACGACTTCAACCGCTTCGGCCGGGTCTATCAGGTGCGCGTGCAAGCCGATGCGCCGTTCCGTGCGCACCCCGACGACATTTTGCAGTTGAAGACGCGCAATGCCTCGGGCGAAATGGTGCCGCTGTCCTCGCTCGTGAAAGTGTCGCCGACGTTCGGCCCGGAAATGGTCGTGCGTTACAACGGCTATACGGCGGCGGACATCAACGGCGGTCCTGCGCCGGGCTACTCGTCGGACCAGGCGCAGAACGCAATCGAACGTATCGCCAAGGAGACGCTGCCGCGGGGCGTGAGTTTCGAGTGGACCGACTTGACGTATCAGCAGGTGTTGGCCGGCAACTCGGCAATCTGGGTGTTCCCGATCAGCGTGCTGCTTGTGTTCCTCGTGCTGGCTGCGTTGTATGAGAGCCTGACGTTGCCGCTCGCGGTGATCCTGATCGTGCCGATGAGCGTGTTGTCGGCCTTGACGGGCGTGTGGCTGCTGCACGGCGACAACAACATCTTCACGCAGATCGGCTTGATGGTGCTCGTGGGCTTGGCGTCGAAGAACGCGATTCTGATCGTGGAATTCGCGCGCGAGCTCGAACACGATGGACGCACGCCCGTGGCCGCGGCGATCGAGGCGAGCCGCTTGCGGTTGCGGCCGATTTTGATGACGTCGATCGCGTTCATCATGGGCGTGGTGCCGCTCGTGCTGTCCACGGGCGCGGGTTCGGAAATGCGTCATGCAATGGGTATCGCCGTGTTCTTCGGTATGTTGGGCGTGACGCTGTTCGGCCTCATGTTGACGCCGGTCTTCTACGTGGTGCTGCGTAAGTTGGCGGGCGGCACAATCCATGTGGCAGGCAAGGATTCGAAAGACGATACGGATGTCGACGAACCCGCGATGTCGGACGCTTGAGGCTTAGAGGACAAAACAATGAAACGAATTGATTGGAATGCCGACGGCTCGCGTCTTGCACTACGTGCGTTGGCCGGCGGCCTTTTGATGACGCTCGTGGCGGCTTGCTCGATGGGGCCGACCTACAAGCGCCCCGACGTCGATACGCCGGCCGCGTTCAAGGAAGCACCGCTGCCCGCTTCCGAAGCGGGTGCGTGGAAGACTGCGCAGCCAGCGGAGGCGATGCAGCGCGGCCAATGGTGGACGATTTTCAACGATGAGACGCTGAACAAGCTCGAAGACGAAGCGCAATCGGCAAATCAAGACTTGAAGGCGGCGGCCGCGCGGGTGCGCGAATCGCGTGCGGGGCTCGACGCCGCGCGCTCGGCCTGGTTCCCTGAACTCGACGTGGGCTTCGGCCCCACGCGCGAGCGCGTATCGCCGGCGTCGCAAGGACTGCCGCAGAATGCGTACCTGCCGCCTGTCACGCTATGGCGTGCGCAATCGACGGTATCGTACGAGGCGCCGCTGTTCGGCCGCGTGAGCGACAACGTCGCCGCCAGCCGTGCCGATTCGCAGCAGAGCGAAGCATTGTTCCGCTCCGTGCAGTTGGCGTTGCAGGCCGATGTCGCATCGAACTACTTCTCGTTGCGCGAGCTCGATACGGAGCAAGACCTGTACCGCCGCACGGTGGCACTGCGCGAAGAAGGGCTCAAACTCGTCAAGCATCGCTACGATGCCGGCGATGTCAGCGAGCTCGATCTTCAGCAGGCAACCAATTCGCTCGCGAGTGCGAAGGCCGACGCAGCGGGCATCGCGCGGCAGCGTGCGGCGTCCGAGCATGCGCTCGCCGTGTTGCTCGGCAAGCCGCCCGCGGACTTCTCGTTCCCGCAGCAACCGCTCGAGCCCGTGCTCGCGCGCGTTCCGGCAGGGCTGCCGTCGTCGCTGCTCGAACGGCGTCCCGATGTCGCTGCGGCGGAGCGCGCGATGGCTGCGGCCAATGCGCGTGTCGGTCTCGCGAAGTCGGCGTTTTTCCCGCAACTGAATGTCACGGGCGCGTTCGGCTATGAAGCCTCGGGGCTGAGCCAGCTGTTCAAATGGTCGAGCCGCACATTCTTGCTCGGCCCGTTCGCGGGCACAGCGCTATCGCTGCCCATTTTCGATGGCGGTCGTCGCAAGGCCGATCTGAACCGGGCGAAGGCGCAATACGACGAGCAGGTGGCGAACTACCGCCAGCAGGTGCTCAACGCGTTCCGTGAAGTCGAGGATAGTCTGGCCGACCTGCGTTTGCTCGACGATCAGATCAAAGCGCAAAACGATGCGGTCAACGCGGCGGCGCGCGCCGAGCATTTGTCGGAGGCGCAGTATCGCGAAGGTCAGGTGAACTACCTCGATGTGCTCGATAGCCAGCGCACCGTGTTGCTGGCGCAGCGTCAGGCGAGCCAGTTGGCCGGATCGCAAGCGGTGGCGACGGTCAGCCTGATTCGCGCGCTAGGCGGCGGCTGGGGCGATACGAAGCCCGGCGATACGCAGCAAATGGCCAAGCAGTGAGGGCGCGCTCCGGTAGCTCGCGCAGCTGCGAGCAGGCCGGGCGCCTTGAACGACGGAGCATCGATCGCGCGGTGGTCTGCGCGATCGGCGCCCTGTTTTATGTGCTACGTGCGCGCCATGGCGCACGAAGGATGCGAGGTAAATGATGAACTCGACGGTTGTCGTTGACGACATCGCGCAAAGCGCAAGCTTCGAACAATTCATGAGTTCGCTGCGCGATCCCGCGTTTGCCGCACCGATCGTGTCGGCGCGGCGCTTTTCGGATGCGCTGCATATCGATCTTCAGACGCTGGCGAAACAAGCCGGCGTGCATCGCAATACGCTGAGCCGGATGCCGGCGTCGGAGAGCGTGCAGCGCTTTTTGCGCGAGGCCTTACGTGTGATTCGTGCCGCGACGGATGCGCACGGCTGCGTCAAGCAAGCGCTGTTCTGGTATCGGAACGAGCCGCTATCGGAGTTCCAGTACCGGACGGCCGAACAGCTTGTGTCCGGGGGGCAGACGGAAGATGTGCTGCGGTATATCGCCCAGTACCAGCGGTGAACGCATTCGCGCTTAATTTGTTCCGTTGTTCCGGCCCCTGCCTATCTCCTTGTCCCAAGGCGCTGCGCGGCGAAAGCTTAGTCTCCGTTATTTGTCTCGGCAGCGTTATTGATTTGAGCCAGATTGACGTTTCTTTCATCGTAGGCGCCATCCAGCATTCTGTTCATGGTGTTCTTGTCCTGGTCTTGAGCGAAGTGCTCGGCGAGATAGTGTGCAAACTTCCTTCCTGGTGGGCCGGCTACTTGTCCTGCGAGACCTATTGCAACCTTTTTATTGTAGTTGTCTACCTGTCCCGGAGCGTCGAGATACGAGAGCTTTTTCAGGGTTTTCGCTACGGTCACCAGTCGTCCACTTCCGGTTAGCATCCCTGCTGCTTGCATCGCTTTTGCAAACGGACCGCTGGCAACGGCAATAACATCCAGAACCGTGCGAACGACCGCTTCCGTGTATTCGTGCCGCTTGTAAGCGAGCCAGGCTGAGTAGAACGGGACGACCCATTGCATGCGATGGATCATTTTTTCCAGCCTGGTTTCACCATAAGCCTGATACTTGAATGCGTCGACGATACTGTCGGCTAAATAACTTCCGGCTTCTTCGAAAGCCAGATGTATGTTTGCATAGCTGTCGAAAATGCTCGTTACAATTATATTATATCTATTGATATCTTTGTTCTTCGTATTAAAAAATAAATTCAAGTGCTTCCTGATCCAATGATCCTGTCCTGCTTTGCTTGTGGGTACGCGAATCATGGGTGGATGATGTGCGGGCGCAATAATATACGATTCCCGTCGTCCCAAATATTTGTCATCGACCTCCAAAAGGTAACCGATGGATGTCATCTCGGATCTCTGAAGATCCCCTTCGCGTGTCCAGGCGTCATTGCCTCGGGTTGGCTCTAGCAGCGTAATTGTTTTCAATGTGTAGGTGCCTCCAATCGTGTAGCCGAAGTTGTAGAGACTCCGTGCTGTTTCATTGAGTTCGCGTGTGATGTTCTGTGCCGCCACTTCTTTTACGGTCGCGATCATACTCCAGAATATTTTATTGAGATCCGGTAGTGCCTTGATTTCGGGTGCGTATCTTTGTGTAAAGGTCCATGCCCTCGTTTGGTAGTCAATGTATGAATCGATGCCCGGTTCGAGGTACGGCTCGTCCCCGGAGCCTGGAATATCAAAGAGCGCCCAGGAACTGCGGTTATAAAGCGCATAGGGATCTACTCCACTTGCTTGCATCAAAAATACGCCGAGGTCTTCCTTCCTGGAAAGAATGTTCCCCAATATCTGATGTAGCACGGGTTCAGGGGCCACCGCGCTGATGTTGTTGTGGTGCCCATGGTGGTGCCCGTGTCCACTGCCTCCGTTGTGGTGATGCCCGTGATCACCGTTAGCGTTGTTGTGGTGCCCTTGTCCACCGTTTCCCCCCTCTTGGTGATTGTGATGCGGGGTTCGCGTAACGTGATACCGACGGCGTGCTGGAGCGGCCGCACCGCCGGGGAAAGGCCATGCCGAAGGCAGGTACTCGTTATCGGTGGTGTCGTCCAAAAATGGCCGGCTTAGCCAGGACAGGTCATACCAATCATTTGTGGGCTGTGCGGACGCCGTTTTTACGGCGTTCGGTTGCTGCGTCGATGAATTTGTCGATGTCGCCGACAATCCTTCGGATGTCATCGAGTCGGCTGAAGGATGGCTGTTCGTCGCGCCGGATGCATCGCGCTGTTCGAAAATATCGCAAATGCGTGCGGCGAATTCCGCGATATCTCCAGACTCAAACAGATCTTGTGCCGACGTCACATTGTGACGCGGGACTTTTCCATATCCATATTGCTGCGCCGCCACCCGCCCCATCAACCCTGACGATGGCACCCCCGTTTTTGTCGGGCGCTTGGCTGCGCGGGCGGGGACGACAACTGCGTTTGCGGTGCCGCTCGACGGCGGCTCGGGGCGAAACGGGCCGGCTCTGTTCCCAAACAGCTCTGCTCGGAGATTCATTTCTCCCTGCACTTCGAATGCAAAATTAATTGCGAATGCCAAGCCTATATAAAATTTCAGTCGCCGATAAAGTTCTCGTTGGATAGCTGCCGCTTTTGTATGACGTACGATAGGTGGTCTTTTGTAAAAGAAAATGTTGCTGGCGTCGATTAATTGTCGTGTGTTTGCCAAATCCAGCGATTTCGTTTGCTTGTGGATGTTTTTGCTTCGATTTTGCCGGCGGGCTTTGAATGCGAACTCATCGCGCGGCATATGACAGCCTCTCGCAGGTGGGTGAGGCGCCGACCTGGAGTGTCTTCGCCGGTGGGCGCGAAAGGGCGTGCAGCATTCGATATTCTTGCCGACACGCTAGTAGTAAGAGCCTACGAATGCAACTTGTAACGACGAGCTGGTGGTCGACGGTATCGGGTCGGCTCATATAGTGAATTGGATTACCGTTTTGCCGCCGCTTGCGATCCTTGACGAAAGGCGGGTGGCTTAAACTCTCTGACCGGTAACCATTAGTTTTGATGCCGATGATGCCGATGACCCCGTCCGTGATGGTTGTTGGGTTCGTGCAGAACGAGAACGTTCGCTCCAAGGTCTGCATCCTGCGCTACCTCTTGTCCTGGCTTAAATGCGTCGAGTGCTGCTTGCGTTGTAGAGAACAGTTTAATTTTAACTCTGCCATGAGGAATATTGTGTTCTGCGTGCTTGCGAGTGCGGCTTCCCCATTTTTGCAGAGAGTAGACGGCAGTCCCTGCCGGGCGGAGGTGATGAGAATCGCCGATAGGCGCGTCAATGACAAATTCTTGACTGTCGCCGAATCGTCTGGCGGTCACGAGATATTGGACTTTGGGGTGATCACTTTCTGCACGCCATACAAGCATGCATATGACTTCCGTTTTATAGCCTCCATCGGCTAACGTATGCCTGATGCGCGAGATCGCCTGCGAAGAGGTCGCAACTTGCTCTTCAATGACACTGTTGCGAATCCAATTATCCTTTGTTATTAGTTCGTTGATTTTTGTAAGATCGTTCTTAGCATTGGCTGATAACGGTGGCAGCTTGTCGTCGGGTGTGCTGCCATGATCTAGTGCTTGCAAGCTCCGAAATGTCAGCGCCGTTTGTACGACATCGTCGGAAAGATCTGCCATGTCACCTATTCCATTTTTAATGAATCTATTCTTCAAAAAGTTCTTGAGGCCTTTGGAATGTTTTGTGATGTATTTAAAAAATACAACTCCCTTTCCTCTTACTACTGGTATAAGACTGGCTCCGATGGTGAGGAAGAACGTCGTGTAGTCTTCCAGTTCAAGGGCTCGGTTGAGGTCGTAAAAACTTCCCGGGTCGATCATTCCGCGAGCCAGGTGAATGAACTCTTGGAGCTGAGTTTCTCCGTATGCGAGTCGCTTCAGCGGAACAATAATGCGGTCGACCAAATCGGGGACTATTTTATCGACGGCGGCGCCGGCGGTGACGTCATGCATGGTTCCGCGCGCGTAAAATGAATCAATTCCATCGAAATTCATATCAGGTGTGAAAAACAGATACCTGTTCTCACTTATCCATCGATACAAATCGACGGTTTTTGAGATCGGAAAAACCATGTCATCATCCAGCGGAGTCAGCGCAAAATACCGCGTTCCGCTGTCGCCGTGCAGTGCGACTATGAATCCGCGATCTCCTTTCTGTGGTCTGAGTTTATCAATGGGGTCTGCGTTAGAATTGTGAGCGGAGACCGTCATCAAATCGATCTTTGTGTCGCGTTCGATTCCGTGGTCCGCAAGCGCGGTATTGAGCGCACGAATACCACGCTCCTTCGATTCTTGGATATGTGCATCGTATGCTTCTTTAAAAAGCGCTTCCTTCGGCCAATATAAATTCTCCGGGTAACGTCGAACCAGGAACGGAAGCATTTCTGTGTCGGCATCGAGGGCGAGCTCCACGTGCGTCTTTGTTTGATTGACGCGGAGATTTGCGGTCAGCATGTTTTGGCTAAAGGTTTGCCAGCGATCCGTCAGAACATATTTTTGATCGGGATCCTGACCGTTCAGCTTTATCGCCATTCGGTACACGATCTCTCTTGTTGGCGCTTCGCCGAGCATATGCTGCGAGAACGAGCTAGGCCGCTTCGAGCCCCAGGGAAGCGGAATGCTCAGTTTCCCTGCACTCGGACTCGACTCGCGCTTTGACCTGACCTGCTCAGAGTTTGCCGTCGTCGCGTTGGCCGGCGCCTGTAAGGCTTGCTCAAAGTGGGCCGGCTTAAACTGTTGGACGTTTGTCGATTGCGACTCTGGCACGGAGGTGCCGGCAGTTTGCTCGTCTGGGGCTTCATCGCTCCCCGTATCGGAAGCTCCCGGGGTTTGCTCCGGTTCGGCGCTCGGGGCGATGCTCCTTCCGTGATCGGCCAGGAGCCTTGAGTGCAAGTTCACATGGGCGGCCGTGCTGCTGACGGAATGCAGAAGCAAGCCGCCTAGGATGAGTTTGGTCGCTAGGGGAGCATTCCCAAACATCAGGGGTGTCCCAGCGTCAATATTTCGCAGCGCCTCCTGCCGTGCAAGGAGTTGCTCCGTTCGGCCGGCGTTTTCCGTCACCCGATCCACAATGTTCGCTTCGTGTGCTCTGCGCGGATCCTGCACGCGCGGATACGCGCCATGCTGCGCTCGCAGCGCATGCAGCAGGTCCTTCTCTTCAGGAGAAATCGCAGACGCTGCCGCCGCATTTGCTTCAGGCTTCCACTTGTTGGCCGCCTGTTTGGGGCGGTACCTTTGCACCTGGTGCTGGTATTTTCCGATGGGCATGGGGAGGGTGACCGGCAAAAGGATGACCGCGCGGAGACAGTCAGGCATGCGTCTCGGCCTGCGGGGGAAATACTTGCGTTGCTCGGTTGTCGCGACACCGTAGTCCCGGCAGGACGCGAATGCAACGCTGTGGCGCCGTCACTCTCCGATGCCTGTCAATTTGCCTCACATAGTGCGATGCGTGCGCCATCAGGTGTGTCACGCGCCAAGCCACCACCAGAAACAGCGCCAACGCACGCTCGAGTCGTTCAATCTGGTTGGGGCGGGCGGCATTTTGTGGGCGAAAGGCCAGGCCCGAAGGCGCGTCGTCAACCTTGCTCGCCGCGTCGCTCCATTCGCGTAGGCCCTCAATCCTTCAAGAACAATTCATGCGTCGGCGCAAAGTGGGCATAAAGCGGCAAGATCGCACCGCCCATCGCCCTGGCATCAGGACCGATCGTCCCCTCGATCAGCTGCGGCCTGACCATTCCCTCCCATTCGATCCGATCGAGTGCCGCTTGCGTACGCCTTATCATCTCGCGCATGAGTTGCCGGTCGATTTCTCCGTCCATGACGACGGCCTCCAAATCGAGCAGGGCGGTGGATGTCGCGATCGTCATCGCGATCGCAGGGCAGGCTTCGTCGAGCCATCGCTCGGTGACGGCCCAGGCGTCGGGGCTGAGCGCGCGATGATCGTGGGCGGCCGCAGCCGGGATGCCCGCCGCGACGAACCGCTGCTCCAGCACGAAGCCCGATGCCGTGTGCAGAAGTTGCCTCGCCGCATGCCCGTTACCGAGCGCAAGCGGCATCGACCCCACCGCGCCCGCATTCCCGTGCGGCCCGCCATGCAAACGGCCGTCGATGACAAACCGCCACCGATGAAGGTGCCGACGAACAGATAGAGAAACGAGCGAATCCCTCGTCCTTGCCCCATGACGAGTTCTGCGGCACCGTTGCGAAACACGCCTACGATCAGTGCGCCGAGCAGGGTGCCCACGATCGATCCGCGTCCGCCGAACAAACTCGTGCCGCCGGGCACCACTGCCGTGATGCTGTCGAGGTTATCGGTTTGCCCGGCTTGCGGATCGCCCACGCCGGTGCGCGAGATGAGCAGGAGCGCCGCGATGCCGTAGATGAGCCCCGCGATCGAATAGACGGTCAGCAGGATTCGTTGCGAAGACAAACCCATCAATCGCGCGGCTTCCGGATTGTTCCCGAGCGCATACAGGTGCCGACCCGGTACGGTATTTCGGAGTACGAACCAGGTGACGAGGTACAACGACAGTGCCAGCAAGGTTCCGTAAGTCACCTCGGCCGATCCGACGCGGAACGCGTTGCCGAGGAACATCATCGCGTCGGGCAGATTCGATAACCGATGCCGCACAGGATCGCAAGAATGGGCGAGATGCCGAGATCGACGGCGAACTTGGTCATCACGATGGAGCCCAACAGTTTTCGAGGCGAACTTCGTATCCTTGCTGTCGACGCCGGACATCGGCTTATCGGTGATGAGCGTGACGCCCGTGTCCGTATAGCCGCTGACTTTCTTGCCCGTCTTCGCGTAGTCGACGCGTCGTCCACTTCCGGTTAGCATCCCTGCTGCTTGCATCGCTTTTGCAGACGGACCGCTGGCAACGGCAATAACATCCAGAACCGTGCGAACGTCCGCTTCGGTGTAGTCGTGTCGCTTGTAAGCAAGCCAGGCTGAATAGAACGGGACGACCCATTGCATGCGATGGATGTTCTGCCCCGGTGTTCGACTGTGATCGCCGCGGGCTCTTTCGCGCTCATGTCGCGGGTCGTCTTGTCGTACGTCTTCTCCCCCGTCCTCGCAATCCTTGCTTTGCCCGGTGTATCTTGGCGACCTTCCGAACGGTTTTCGCCACTTGGTAATGGCCATAAGCATCGTATGCTCGATCGTACGTCATAGACACTCCGTCAACGACATATTTTGCATACTTTGTTCGCTTGCGCTTGGTCGGAGCTTTTGGCGCTGATCGTACCGCGTCGATGTATCTGGGTGAGCCTCCCAACACCGAAACTCCAGCGCCGAGGTCGCTTCCCGGCGTAGCCGAGTGCCATTCACGAGAAACCGCTTTTGCTTCGGTAAAGGTGTCGAAGTCGGCATACTTCACCACACCGTCCCTTAAATCTGCGTTTGCGGCATCGCGGAGTGTCCTTGCCCAAATCTCTTCGGGGTCTACATTGAAAGAATCGGTGCTCGATTTTTTGAAATGAGTCGATCTGCCGTCGATGGCAAATAGTATGCCGTCACTGTTTTCATGCTTGGCCAAGACGACGGTATGGATCTTAGGCGTGTTATTCAGATCATTCTTTACCGAATCCCAAATCGCCACAAGACGAATCTTCGTTTTGTAGCCGTTTCTCTCTAACAGATTTTTTATGTATCGGGTTGCGGTTCCGATGTGCGTCTTCTCCTTCTCCATAAAGTACTGTACCCAGCTATCGCCGGCTGCGAGTCGCTCGAGCGCTCGCTGACGTCCTTGCATTACAGTTGTAAGGGGGGCGGGTTTGTCGCGGAATGACCTAAGACTTTCGATATCACCGGCGGGTTCTGCCGGCGAGTGTGCTGCGGATTGACCGCCTGCCTCCAAAGCGCCGCCCCCTTCATCCGGCAGCCCCGCTTTTGCACGGTTGTTCGCCGGGTTCCCTCCGCCCTCGGCAATTTCCGCGACGCTGTCCGACTTGCGAGCTTTTTTCATGCCGATCAATTTCTTTGCCCATTTTCTGCCGCGATTGACGACTTTAACCATTCGTTTGCCGCCCTCGCCTACGTAAGGGACGATTTCCCAACCGAAATAAATTAGCGCCTGTTCATTGTCGCCGTCTCGTAGTGCTTTTCCGATGTCGTACCCGGGAAATACCATTCCACGGAACATGTGAATGAATTCCTCTAGCGGAGTGTCCTGGCGTGCAGCTAATTTGAGGGTTGGAAAAATACGTCCCCACAATTGAGTTGATATATTATCGGCGGCCTCGTTGGAGTCGAGGTTGGCTTCCAGTTCCGTGGAGGTAAATTTGAACGCAGTGTCTAAGTCGACGTCTTCTTTAAAGAAGTATTTCTTGTGATCCTTGATCCACAAAGCTCTCAGATTGGCATCTCCCGGCATTCGATAAACCATAGTATCGTCATGAATCGTAATGGCGAAATACTTGGTTTCGATGCCGGTGTCGATCTTCATGACGTAGCCGCGATCTCCCTCGTATGTGAAGTGGTGTGCGGCGCCGAACTGCCCGGGAATCGAGTCTTTTACGAACACGCGGACGGCCATCACTGAGGCGCCATCGGCATGATCGATTCCAAATCGCTCGAGTTTGTGGGCGATTTTTTCGGACATTATTCTTTCGACCGAATCGCCGTGTGCTTTAGCGTTTATTTCGAAAACATCATCTATGTCTGGTAATTTGTCAAATATTTCTTTTGCTTCGTTTGTTATGTCTCTTTTGAAGAACGGTAGTTTTACGATAGAATTTTCGAGATAGAGTTCTAGAAGTGTCTTGCTGGAATCGAAAATTCCATTCATGTTTTGCGTCATTGACTCGCCTGATGCAAAGTAGGTATCCGTATACTCATACTGTTTTGCCGGGTCATAACCACCTTCTTTCAAAACCATCTCGCCTAGCTGTCGCCTTGTCGGAAATAGGCCAACCGCCGTCGTCATGAATCCGCTGGTTTGACTATGGACGATGTCGCCGACATCGTCGGATTGCTGATGGTGTTGACGAATGTCATGACGGGGCGCCGCGTTCTCACGGCGTTGGTGTGTCGCGTCTCGCACCACTCTCACAAGCGGATCCGGTTTTGGCGGTTCGTCGCTTGTGCTCTGCGGTTGCTCAAAGCGATTGTCATCCGTCGCGTTACGCGGCATCGCCGCCGAGACGTCCGGCTCGGCCGTTCTGCTGAACGCTGAAAAGAATTTGGACAAGAACCGTTGCGGAAGGGACGCGTAGGAGTGAGCGGGATTGTTCGAATCCGGTGCAGTCCGGTTCTGCTCTGGCATCGGGCCGGGCTTGCTCGTATTCGCCGCGATACCGGGTGGCATGCCGGCAGTCAAAGCCGAATAGGTGCCGGTGAAGAGTTGCACTATGGGAATAGACGATATTGCTACGCCCCACCAATCCCATGTGTCGGGGGAGGACGGCTCTTCGGGCTCTTCCTCTTGTATCGCTTGTAGACGGTGTTGTCTGCGCAGCAGCTTGTCCGTGTGGCGCGCATAACGCTGATGCTCGTATCGTAGGTTGGCCCGGAGGATGTCCGCGTACCAACTTTGCTGTCCGAGGGGTGTATTGTCACGCCACGCTTGCTCCAACTTTTCAGCTTGACGCTTGGCGGCGTCCTTTTTCTTTCGCTTGACCGGTTGGGACTTCCGGCCCCGAGTATGCGTAACGTTTATACCCATAGTGCCGTATCTCACCGAGGGGTGCGTAAGGGGGCGCCAGTCAGCCGCGTACCTCTCGAGTCATCCGAGGGGCATGCATCTCGCGACCTCATAGTCGTCGTACGGTAGCCCCCGAAATCTGGCGGTGCAACAGCAACCCGTAACCGCTTCTCGATGAGCGTGATCGCGGCTCACATAGTGCGATGCGGACGCCTTTGCTCAGCAGATCCGAATTTCTGTGTGTGAGGCGGGTCGAACTCACAGCCCGATGTTGAAGCGCTCAGGGGAAAGCAGTGCGAACCGGGTCACTGCGCTTTACCAATCATGTCGAGACCCGGTCCATCTGGCAATGACGTTAGGCGGCGCCAGCCAGCGGGTCAAATCGCAGCGGCCGATGCCCTCACCGTGAGAAGTCCGGCGATACGGCGCACTGATTGCGCCACGGGGCAAAGATCGGGCTATCGTCGCCGACGGCGAGCGAATGAGGGGCATTGGATTGCGTTATGTACTGCGACGCAACAGCGGGAGGCGAATAGGGAGCGCAACCGTTGGTTGCCGCAGACGCTAATCCTTCAAGAACAATTCATGCGTCGGCGCAAAGTGGGCATAAAGCGGCAAGATCGCACCGCCCATCGCCCTGGCATCAGGACCGATCGTCCCCTCGATCAGCTGCGGCCTGACCATTCCCTCCCATTCGATCCGATCGAGTGCCGCTTGCGTACGCCTTATCATCTCGCGCATGAGTTGCCGGTCGATTTCTCCGTCCATGACGACGGCCTCCAAATCGAGCAGGGCGGTGGATGTCGCGATCGTCATCGCGATCGCAGGGCAGGCTTCGTCGAGCCATCGCTCGGTGACGGCCCAGGCGTCGGGGCTGAGCGCGCGATGATCGTGGGCGGCCGCAGCCGGGATGCCCGCCGCGACGAACCGCTGCTCCAGCACGAAGCCCGATGCCGTGTGCAGAAGTTGCCTCGCCGCATGCCCGTTACCGAGCGCAAGCGGCATCGACCCCACCGCGCCCGCATTCCCGTGCGGCCCGCCATGCAAACGGCCGTCGATGACCAAACCGCCACCGATGAAGGTGCCGACGAACAGATAGAGAAACGAGCGAATCCCTCGTCCTTGCCCCATGACGAGTTCTGCGGCGCAGGCGGCCGTCGTGTCTTTGGCGAACTCGACGGGGAGCCCGGTCATTGCGGCAATGCGAGACCGAATGTCAATCGCGTTCCAGGCTTCCAGCGCAGCGGGCGGTGCTCCTAAGAAATCGCGCCATCCGCCCATCCAAAGCGGTGCGGCCACGCCGATGCCGACGACCTTCGTGGCGCGGCTACCCAGCGTATCCATTACGCGCGCAAGTTTGCCTTCCAACGCCGGAAACAGCGTAGGGGGATCCGGGTAGGCGTACTCATGCACTTCGCGAGTACAGACATGCCCTGTGAAATCCAAGGCAAGCACATCGAGGCTGCGCCGTCCGACTTTGATGCCGATCGTGTAAGCGCCGTCGGGCCGCAATGCGATCGGCACCGAGGGTTGTCCGATCCTTCCGCGCACGCGCGCTTGCTTGTCGAGCAAACCGTCATCGATGAGCCGATCGACGATCATCGACACGCTTTGCATGCTGAGCCGCGTGAGCCGCCCGATGTCGGCTTTCGGAAGGGGCCCGTGCAGGCGTATCGCTTGCAGCACGATGCGCTCGTTGAACTGCCGCATGCCGACTTGGTTCGACCCGACCGTGCGCGTCAGCTGCGACTGCGTTCGAGCATTCATACGTAATGACCCTCAAACAGCGGCTTCGATGTCGACATCGCTGCGGTTCGAAACACGGCACAGCGCTGCGTCTCGCTGCGCCAGGCCAAACGAATCATGCGATCGCCCGAACGTCGGCTTGCTTGGCACCGGTCATGATCGCGACCGCATCCGACATGTGAATGTCTTTCGTATGGACGAGCGCCGCACGCCGCCCAAGTCGCTGAATATGGATGCGATCGGCGATTTCGAACACGTGCGGCATGTTGTGGCTGATCAGAATGACGGGTAAGCCGCGATCGCGCACGCGCCGAATCAGTTCGAGCACCATGTTGCCTTCCTTCACGCCGAGCGCGGCGGTCGGCTCGTCGAGAATGACGACATGCCGCGCGAATGCGGCGCTGCGCGCGACGGCCACCCCTTGGCGCTGACCGCCCGACAATGTCTCGACGGCTTGGCGCATCGATCGGATGCCGATCTGCAAGTCCTTCATGTGCGCCGTCGCTTCTTCGAGCATGCGCCGCTTGTCGATCATTTGCAGCAACGACCCGCGCCAGCCGGGCAAACGCCGTTCGCGGCCGAGGAACAGGTTTTCCGCGATCGTCATGGCGGGGGCAACGGCCAGTTCCTGATAGACCGTTTCGATCCCTTTCGCGCGTGCGTCGAGCGGGCTGCGGAATTTCACCGGCGCGCCGTCGAGCAGGATTTCTCCTTCGTCGGGCACGGTGGCGCCCGAAAGCGCCTTGATCAGCGACGATTTCCCCGCACCGTTATCGCCGATGACGGCGAGAATCTCGCCCGGCATGACTTCGAAATCGCAGCCGTCGAGTGCGGTCACGTGTCCGTAGCGCTTCACGAGGCCGCGCGCTTGCAGCACGGGTGTCGTCGTGGAGCTGGAGCTTGAGGTCGGCATGATGTTTCCTTGGCGAATGCAAATGCGAACACGAGTACGAACGCGTGGATGAGCACGCATCGAACGAATGGTCGGCGACGAGCAGTGCGTCAGCCGCGGCGATGCGAGAGCTTGTCGGCTGCGACGGCGAGAATCACGAGCACACCCGTGATCAGCACCTGATAGACCGACGAAACCCCGATCAGCGTGAGGCCGTTGCGAAACACGCCTACGATCAGTGCGCCGAGCAGGGTGCCCACGATCGATCCGCGTCCGCCGAACAAACTCGTGCCGCCGAGCACCACTGCCGTGATGCTGTCGAGGTTATCGGTTTGCCCGGCTTGCGGATCGCCCACGCCGGTGCGCGAGATGAGCAGGAGCGCCGCGATGCCGTAGATGAGCCCCGCGATCGAATAGACGGTCAGCAGGATTCGTTGCGAAGACAAACCCATCAATCGCGCGGCTTCCGGATTGTTCCCGAGCGCATACAGGTGCCGACCCGGTACGGTATTTCGGAGTACGAACCAGGTGACGAGGTACAACGACAGTGCCAGCAAGGTTCCGTAAGTCACCTCGGCCGATCCGACGCGGAACGCGTTGCCGAGGAACATCATCGCGTCGGGCAGATTCGATACCGTCTCGGCGTTCGAGTAGATCTGCGTGATCGCGAAGGCGATATTCAGCGTCCCGAGCGTGACGATGAACGCGGGCAGCTTCACGCGCGTGACGAGCACACCATTCAGGAGTCCGAACAATGTGCTTGCACCGATGCCGCACAGGATCGCAAGAATGGGCGAGATGCCGAGATCGACGGCGAACTTGGTCATCACGATGGAGCCCAGCGCCATCACCATGCCGCACGACAGATCGATGCCGGCCGTGAGAACGATCAGCGTTTGCCCGATGGCGATCACGGCGACGACCATCGTCTGCTGAAGAATCAGCGATAAGTTCTGGAACGACAGAAAGCGATGGCTTTGAGAAATGAAGAAGGCGCACGCGGCAATGAGGGCGATCAACGGGCCTGCTTCGGCGATCGTGGGCATACGATGGCCGCGCGAGTTCGGGACGGGGGCTGGCGGGAGCGGCCCGGCGGATTGAGTCGTCATGATGCGTCTTCTCCTGCTTCAACGTACGAAATGAAAGGCGGGGCCGGTGCGGCAAGCGGAAAGTCGCCGCACCGGAAGCCGCGACCGCGTGGCGGTGGGCTGCTACTTGCCCCAACAGTTTTCGAGGCCGAACTTCGTATCCTTGCTGTCGACGCCGGACATCGGCTTATCGGTGATGAGCGTGACGCCCGTGTCCGTATAGCCGCTGACTTTCTTGCCCGTCTTCGCGTAGTCGACGCCCGCCTCGACCCCCATTGCGGCCATCTTCAACGGGTACTGTTGTGCGGTTGCCGCGATTTCGCCGGCCTTGACGTTGCGTACGCCTTCGCACCCGCCGTCGATTGAAACGATCAGCACGCCTTTGTCCTTGCCCGCCGTTTTGAGCGCGCGATAAGCACCGGCCGCCGCGGGTTCATTGATCGTGTAGACGACGTTGATACCGGGTGCTTTCTGCAGGCAGTTTTCCATCGCCGCCTGCCCCTTCGATTGGTCGCCGCGCGTGTCCTGGCTGCAGACGATGCTGGGATCACCTTGCTTGATGCCGAAGCCCTGCAGGAAGCCGTTATGACGCAGGATGCCGACCGAGATGCCCGGCGCGAGATCGAGCGTGGCGATCTTTGCCGGTTTGCCGCCGAGCGCCTTCTTCGCATACTCGCCGATCAACTCGCCCGCCTTGAAGTTGTTGGTGGCGAACAGCCCGTCCGTCGCATCCTGCGGGTCGGTCGGCGTGTCGAGTGCGATCACCATGACGCCCGCGGCGCGCGCTTTTTTGATCGACGGCACGATGGCCTTCGTATCGCTGGGGGTGATCAAAATGGCCTTGGCGCCTGCCGTGGTCATGTTCTCGAGCGCCGTCACCTGTGCTGCGTTGTCACCGTCGTATCTGCCAGCCGCCGTGAGCAGCTTTGCTCCGTCTTTTTGAGCGGCACTCTCCGCGCCTTCCTTCATCTTCACGAAGAACGGATTCGTATCGGTCTTCGTAATGAGGCCGATCACGGTCTGATCGGCGAAAGCGGTGCCGGCGCATAGCGCCGACGCGGCGGCAGCAAGTGCCATTGCGCGGCGCGCGGCGACAACATAGGGACGGGTCTTCATCGAACGCTCCTCCAGGTGATTGACTACGAATTGGCAGCGCGTTGGGTGGCTGCTCGATTAAATCAACTGCCTGGATTTAGTACAGCAGCCGCGTGCCGGAGAGTCAAGCGCGCTTGATCTGTGCAATGCGGAAAATGTTTTTCGATCGGGCGGACGGAATTGAAACTGTCAAAGGCCGAGAACGACATATTGCAATGCAGCAAGCAACCGGGTGCTCTCAGGGAAAATCCTGAGTGATCGTCGCGTCATTAAAAGCGGCGATTCGATAGTTCGCAGCTTGTGGTCGTCGTTGGACGCAGCGGACTTTGAGCTCATCGGCAGCATCGTCGCCGGGCCGTGCAGCCGTGCAATCGATAGGGAAGCGTACGTGCGGGGGAAAGTGCCGCGTGTTCGAACAGACGGCTTGGAGATCAAGCACGGCTGCGCGATACAGCGGCAGGCGGGGTAGGGTCTGGCGAACCGCTCGCGAAAGACGCGAACAGGTGTTTCAGGCTGCCCGGGCGGTTTCGCTCGGTTGCGGCGCGGCGACGGCCGGCTTCGCCGCGTTTGCACGCTTGGTCTTGCCGGCGCGAGACGGCGGCTGGCATGCGCCGCATACGACGTTGTGCTGCAAGTCGTGCTTGTGGGCGACGAACTTGCCGCTGCAACGGCAGCACGGCGTGAGTTGCAGGATGTCGGCGTCGAAGAACCTCACGAGCGTCCAGGCGCGGGTCAGGTCGAGCACGGGCTCGGCATCGCTATGCTTGCAGTGTTCGAGGTACAGGCGGTACCCCTTCGTCAACGCGTCGAGATGCGAGCACCCGGCCTCGTGCTTGAGGAAGACGTAGGTGTTGTAGAAGAGCGACGCGTGAATGTTCGCCAGCCAGGTCATGTACCAGTCAGCCGAGAACGGCAACATGCCCTTGGGCGGTGAGACGCCTTTGATCTCGCGGTACAGCCGGATCATGCGGTCGCGCGAAAGCGTCAATTCGCTTTCGAGCACCTGCATGCGCGCGCCGAGTTCGATGAGCGCGATGGCGCGAAACACTTCTTGTGCGTCTTCGGTCAGGCTCTTCTTTTGAACCATGGCGGCCCCCGGGTTAGACGAACTGTTCGGCCGGTTGGCTGGCGAGCAAGATCGCGGTGTGAGTGGCGGCGACGTCGGCATTCTTGGCGGTTTGCGTCAACGCCGAGAGCATCGAGTGGTCGTTGAAGCGGAAGAAGCACAACAGCTGATCGGAGGCGGCGAGCTTCACGCATTGCGCGAGCGAAAGCCCGGCAAGCAGATCGGCCAGCTCCGAAGACAAGCCGAGGCGGAACATGCCGATGGCCTTGTCTTCACGCAGCATGCGCTGCGCGAGCATGATGTACGACAGATTAATTTCGCGGATTGATTCCAGCGTTTCGCTGCTGCGGTCCATGTCTCACGTTTCCGAAGCCCCGTTAACCCATTTTTAGGTATTTTTTACCATGTAATTTTTTTCCGCTAGCTGGACGACATCGTTTGCGCGATCGGCCGCGCATCCTGATACAGCTAGTTACAACTTGTAACACCACGGACCCAATTCTAATACCAGATTTACCGAAAGCAATCCCTTCCTAAAAAAATGTAGGAAAAAAGCACTGTTAGGGTTTTCGGCAATTTTTTCACGTTTTTGTAACAGGAAAACTTGACCGGATTCAATCAGGGGTTTGCCCTGACTTGGCCGCAAACAGAGCGCGTTTTCTTGATGGCGAAAGTGTTATGAAAGCTATTCGTCGAGAATGCGTAAAAATTTCCATTCCGACCGGCCGGCCATCCGCTTGATACAAGCCGGGTGTCACGGATGCGCACGCAGCCATCTAAGGCCCAGCGGCCACAGCACGATCACCCACGTCAGGACGCATATGAGAAGCGAGACGAGCACGGCCGCGCTGCCGCAGTCTTTGGCGCGCCCGGATAGTTCGTGCCGATCGAGCGAAATGCGATCGACGACCGCTTCAATAGCCGAGTTCAACAGTTCCACGACCAGCACGAGCAGCACGGAGCCGATCAACGCGACCCGCTCGATCGGGGCGATCGGCAAGAGCAGCGCGCACGGAACGAGCACGAGGGCGCAGACCGTCTCTTGCCGAAAGGCGCTTTCGGCGCGCCATGTGGATCGGAGCCCAGCGTAGGAATGTTTGAACGCGAACAGTGCTCGCAGCAGCCCGGTTCGCTTCTGCGGCCGAGGGGTATCGGGGGTGGAGGAGGAGTTGGTTGGGAGCCCCATCGAATATCGCGTCCGTATCAGCCGGCAGGCTGCGCTGTATCTTGCGCTGCGCTGCCTGAAAATACGGCAGTTTGTCATACTTCTCTGCTATCCTTTCCGGTTTTTGCGCAGCGGTCGCATTCAATGCGCAGGGTGCGGGCACTAACTCGATAGCGGCGCGGGAAAATCGCTGCTATTTGTCGTACGTCAAAGTACTCTCTATAAGACTTATACATATAAATGGGCCGCAATCGGCGCGCATCTTGCTGCCGCGCAGCCACCAGTGGGCATGGACCGAGCCATTAATGAAACTTGTTCGAGCGAATCGCGTTTGCCTGGCCGTTTTGGCCGGCAGTCTCCTTTTCTGTTCTTTGGCCACAGCCCAGCCGGGGGAGGCGCCCGCTTCGCAGCGCCCGGTGCTTTCCGCAACGCCGGTTGAGGCGGCCGGGTCTTCGACCAAGCTGACCTTTGCTTCGCTCGGAGCCTATCAACCGCTTCATTTGCGTGGCCCCGACGATACGCGAACGATCAATGTCGGCGTCAGGCTCGATCGCGTCGTGACTGCGGCCACGTTGCGGCTGCGCTACACCTATTCACCCGCGCTCGTGTTTTCGCTTTCGCACCTGAAGGTGTCGATCAACGGTGAAGCCGTGGCGACCGTACCATTCGACGCGCAGCACGCCGGGCAACTGCAGACGCGAGACATTGCGCTCGATCCCCGCTTCCTGACCGACTTCAACCAACTCAACGTGCAACTGATCGCGCATTACACGCTCGATCATTGCGAAGACCCGGAAAGCTCTGCGCTGTGGGCCGACGTCAGTCCGACCAGCGAAATCCTGCTCGACACGGTGCCGCTCAGATTGCCGAGCGATCTCAGCCTGCTGCCTGCGCCGTTCTTCGATCGGCGCGATCCTGAGCGGCTGCAGTTGCCGTTCGTGTTGCCGGCTTCGCCCGATAACGGAACGCTCGAAAGCGCCGGCGTGCTTGCCTCATGGTTCGGCGAACTGGCCGATTATCGACAAGCGCGCTTCTCGACGACGACGCAGCTGCCGACCGATTCGCACGCCGTCGTCGTCGGCACGGTTTCGCAATTGCCTGCCGGTCTGACGTTGCCGACCGTCAATGGCCCGATGCTGATCGTCGCCGACAACCCGGCTGCGGCCGATAAGAAGCTCCTGATCGTTACGGGGCGCACCGACGCCGAGGTCAAGCAGGCCGCCGACGCGCTCGTGCTGGGTAAAGCGGCGATGTCCGGGACGCAGGCGGAAGTCGAGCAAGTCGACGTGGGCCCCGCGCGCAAGCCCTACGATGCGCCGCGCTGGTTGCCGATCGGCAAGCCGATTGCGTTCAAACAGCTGGTCGACGATCCGAGCCAACTGCAAGTCATGGGCAGCCGGCCCGATGCCATCCGCCTGAATCTGCATGTGCCGGCGGATCTCTATTCATGGAGCGGGCAAGGCGTCCCCATCGATTTGAAATACCGCTATACGGCGCCGACGGTCCAGAACAATTCCGCGCTGTCGATTTCGATCAACGACCAACTCGTCAAGTCGCTGCGCCTGCCTCCGGCGAAAAGCGAGGACGGGCAGGGGCAACTGCGGTTGCCCGTGCTCGGTGGCGCGGACTCGCGCACCGCCGATCTGCTCGACATCCCGGCATTTCGTGTAGGCAGTTCGAACCAGCTTCAGTTGAAGTTCTCGCTCGATTCGCAGAAAACGGGCCTATGTCAGGGGGTGGCGCAGAATCCGGTGCGCGCGGCCGTCGATCCCGATTCGACAGTCGACTTTTCGCATTTCGTCCATTACGCGCGGATGCCGAACCTCGCTTATTTCGCCAATAGCGGCTTTCCTTTTACGCGTTACGCTGATCTGTCGGAAACGGCCGTGGTCGTGCCGGCGCATCCTGCACCACAAGATCTCGAGGCGCTGCTGACGGTGCTCGGTCACATGGGCCAGTGGACGGGCTTTCCGGCGCTGCGCGTGCAAGTCGTTCGGCCTGGCCAGCTGCAGCAGGTGCAAGGAAAGGATCTGCTGGTGATCGGCGATAGCGCGTCCGCAGTGCTGCCCGCAGCGTGGCGCGGGGTGTTGCCGTTGACGATCGCGGCCGACTCGAACGGGCAGGTGACGCGCACAGCGTTCTCCGTGAAAGAGTATTGGCGCCATGGCGTGCATGTGTCCGAGGGTAGCGCGCGGCTCGGTGAAAGCGGGCCGATTGCCGCATTGCTCGGCTTCGAGCTGCCGGGCAGCAAGGGCCGCAGCGTCGTCGCCATGACGGCTACCTCGGCAGCCCGGCTTCCCGATCTGCTCGACGCGTTGGACAAGTCCGACCTCGTCGCGCAATTGCAGGGCGACGTGGCGCTCGTGCGCGGCGGGCGCGTCGAAAGCATGCGTGTCGGCGAGACCTATGTCGTCGGTTACGTGCCCTGGTATGCGCAGGTCTGGGGGCGTGCGATACGGCATCCGATCTTGCTCGGCGTGCTGGGTGCGATCGGCGGTTTGCTGCTCGCCATCGCCGCGTTCACGGCATTGCAAGAGTTGTCGGCGCGGCGTCGGGGGATTTGACGGATGGCGTACCCCGAGAACCGGCGTTCGCTCATGAAGGCAATCGGTTTGACGCTCGCCGGCGCGGCGGCCGGCCTCATCGCCGGTTCCGCGTGCGCCGCCGCGCAGGCAGCCAACGCGACCAATGCGTCGACGAGCACATCGCCGGCCGCAGCCTGCTCTCCCGCCTGGGCTCGATGGGAGCAGTTCAAGCGAGGCTTTCTGTCGGAGGATGGTCGTGTCATCGATGTCGGCTCGGCCGATAACCGCACCGTTTCAGAAGGACAGGCGTACGCGTTGTTCTTTGCGCTGGTCGCCAATGATCGGGCGACCTTCGACAAGGTGTTGCGCTGGACCGAAAACAATCTCGCCGCGGGCGATCTGACGAGTCATTTGCCCGCATGGCTTTGGGGGCGCGCACAAGATGGCAACTGGCGCGTGCTCGATCAAAATGCGGCGTCCGATGCCGACCTATGGATTGCCTATGCGCTCATGCAGGCGGGCGCGTTTTGGCATGAACGCAGCTACACGGCGCGCGGCACCGTGCTCGCACGGCATATCGTCGAGCAGGAGACGGCCACGTTGCCCGGGCTCGGGCTGACGTTATTGCCGGGTCCGCAGGGCTTCCATCCCAATCCCGACGAATGGCGCGTCAATCCGAGCTACATGCCGCTGCAGGTACTGCGAGGGCTTGCGCAACAGCTACCCGACGATCCGCGCTGGCCACGATTGGCGAGCTCGGCGTCGACCCTGCTGCGCGCGACGGCCCCGCATGGCTTCGCGCCGGATTGGGCGCGTTATCGAGTGGGGCAGGGGTTTGTGCCCGACGCCGACACGCAGGCGCGCGGGAGTTATGACGCGATCCGCGTCTATCTGTGGGCGGGCATGCTCGATCCCATCGGAAGCGGAGCGCGCAACCTGCTCGCGCAATTGCGTCCGTTCGCCGATTACATCGCCGAACACGGGGCGCCCTATGAGTCGATCGATACGACGACCGGCGAGGCGAAGCAAACCGGCAACGCCGGATTTTCGGCTGCTGCGGTACCGCTTCTCACTGCGCTCGGCCAATCGGCGTTGGCGGATGCGCAGGCGGCCCGCACACAAGCACTCGAGGCGCGGGATGCGCCCGGCTATTACACGAGCGTGCTGACGTTGTTCGGTCTCGGCTGGCGCGACGGTCTGTATCGTTTCAAAGCCAATGGCGCCCTCGAAGTACGTTGGAGGGCCGCATGTCACGGCGCGTTGCAATGAGCCGTCGCACATGCCGCGGTTCGTCGACGCTCGTTAAGTTTGCGTGCGTGACGGCCTTCGCGTGGGCAGTCGGCGCCAAGGCCGGCCAACCGTCCGCCTCTCCGGATTCACCGCCTTCCGGCAAGCTTCGCAATGCCGCCGCGGCTCAGCCGACATTGACGCCCAAGGCGCGATTGCTTGCGACGGCGCGGCTTTGGGCCGCCAAACGCCGGGACGATCTTGCGCTGCAAGCCGTGCAAAAAGCGCTGCTGATCGCACCCGACGATTCCGAGCTGCTCAGCGAGGCCGTGCGCATCGACTTGCGGCTGGGCGATGCCCGCGGGGCTGCGGTGGCGCTTGGGCGGTTGAAGACGCTCGAGCCGAACGCCGAGACGACACTGCAATTGGACGATGAGTACCGCGCTGCGACGAACGGGCGTGAAGAACTCGCGACGATCCGCCTGCTTGCGCGCAGCGGGCACGGCGAGCAAGCGACGCAACGGTTGCGGGCTTTATTTCCGCACGGCGCGCCGCCCGGTGCGCTCGGGGCCGAGTACTACCAGATCCTCTCGACCACGCCGGCCGGGTATGCCCAGGCTGTCGACGGATTGCGTCAGCGGGTGGCGAGCGACTCCAGCGATTCGGCGGCTGCGCTCGCCCTGGTTGCTTTGCTCAACCAACGCAGTGCGACGCGCGCCGAAGCGAATCGGCTCGCGTGGGCGCTGGCCGAGCGCAAGGATGTCGACCATACGGAAGCGATGAATGCATGGCGCAGCGTATTGCAATCGGCCGGCGAAGATCCGGCTTATCTCGATGCCGTGCATGCCTACCTGACCTTCGAACCCGACGACGACGAATTCAAGGATCGCGCGGCGACGCTGGATGCGCAACGACAAGCGCGTTTGAAGCTCGAGCGCGACCCGGCCTACATCGCGCAACAACAAGGGCTGCGCGCGTTGTCGCGAGGCGATGTGCCGGCAGCCGACGCGTTGCTTTCGCGTGCAACGAAGGTGCGCGGCAGCGATGCCGACGCCATCGGCGGGCTTGGCCTCGTGCGGTTGCGCGAAGGACGGCATGACGAGGCGCGCGCGTTGTTTCAACGGGCTGCGGCGCTGGCGCCCGATAACCGCTCGAAGTGGGATGGCCTCGCGCGCACGGCGCTCGTATGGGGCTTGATCGCCAAGGGCCGCGAAGCGGCCGCTGCGGGCCACGCGCAAGAAGCGCAACAAGCGGCGCAACGCGCATTGGAGATGGACCCCGGCAACGCGCCAGCGAAGCAATTGCTTGCCGATGCACTGCTCGCCCAACGTAATTGGACGGCGGCGGAGCCGCTGCTGCGCGAGTTGCTCGCGAGTCGCCAACTGAACGTGAACGCCGCGGAAAGCATGCAAGCGTTGCTGCGAGAGACGGGTCGCGAGAGTCAGATTCCGGGGTTGCTCGACGCTCTGAGTCAACGCTTCCGCGATCCTGCGGATCGCGCGGGCCTTGCCGGGCTACGGGCCGACCTTCTGACCCGCGAGGCACAGCACCTCGCTTCGGCAGGCAAGCTGGGCCCAGCCGCCGAGCACTATGAAAAAGCGCTGCGGCTGGCCCCTGACGCTCCCTGGACGCGTTTCGCCCTTGCGCGGATCTACCGCGAGCTGGGTTTGCCGCAATTGGGCCGCGCGGTAATGGACGACGGCCTCGCATCGGCGAACGCCTCGTCGGAAATGCGTTATGCGGCGGCGCTCTATCGCAGTTCCATCGACGATCTGGCCGGTGCTCAGACAGCGCTGGCCGGGATTGCGCCCGAAGCGCGCACCGAGGGCATGCGTGCGCTGGCCGGGCGGCTCGATGCGCAGCAGGCGCTGCAGCATGCGCGTATCGCGTTTGCAAGCGGCGACATCGACGCAGCGGACCGCGCGCTGGACGAGGCACGGGCGAAGGGCGGCGACGATCCGTATATCACGGCGTCGATCGGTGCGTTGCTGATCGACGAGGGGCAGCCGGACCGAGGGTTGGCGCTCATGCGCGATTGGATGTCGCGGCATCCGCGGGAAACCGATGCCGATGTCAGATTGCGATACGGCGATCTGCTCGGCAGCGCCGAACGCGATGAAGACCTTGCCGCCTGGCTCGCCAATGTGCGTCGCGAGCCGGATTTGACGCAGCAACAGACGGCGCGTCTCGAGGATCAGTCGTTGCGGCTCGCGCTGCGTCAAACCGATGCGGCGCTCGATGAAAAGGACTTCGCGCAGGCGCGACGCCGGCTGGCGCAAGTCAGCCCGGCGGGCAAGCGCGACAAACGCTATGCGCTGGAGCTGGCGGACGTGGAGCGTGCGCAAGGTCATTTCGGTGCGGCACGCGCGGCACTCGCACCGGTGCTCGAACGTTCGCCGCAAGACCCCGACGCGCGCCTCGCGCTCGCCCGCGTGCTCGAGGACAGCGGCCAGCGTGAAGCGGCGCTACGCATCGTGCGAGAAGTGCTCGAAGCGGCTTCGCCTGACGACATCGATACGCGCTTGTCGGCTGCGCGCCGGCTCGCCGCGCTGCGACGTCCGCAAGAGGCGGCGCAGGTGGCCGACGCGCTGCAGGCCGCTTATCCGACGCGTTCCGACGTCACGATCGAATCGGGTCGCGTGGCCGAGGCGCTCGGCGATTACGACCGCGCCGCGGCGCTTTATCGACGCTCGCTCGCGCAGGAACGCACGGCTGGCGTCGTGGCGCGCGGCCCCGACGGAACGCCCGCGCAAGCGGCCCTGTTCGATCTGGAACAGCGGCGCGATCCCGAGATCGAGACGGGCTGGATGCCGGCATTCAAGGCGGGCGATCCCGGCATTTCCGACTACCACGCACAGCAGGTCCCCATCTACGCCCAGGTGCCGTATCGCTACGAGGGGCATCTGTTCGTGCATCTCGACGCGGTCCACCTCGATGCGGGCACGCTCTCGCTCACGAACCCGCCTGGCTATGCGCTGCAAAGATTCGGCACATACTCCGCGTTTGCATCGCTGCCGGACACGACCTTCGTGCTGCATCAGCATGCAAGCGGCGTGGCGATCGGAACCGGCTTTGTTTCCGATGCCTGGCGCTTCGACATCGGCACGACGCCGCTGGGCTTTCCCGTGCATTACCTCGTGGGCGGCGTGCGCTATCGTTTCGATGCGGGACCCGCGAGCTTCTCGGTCAGTGCGTCGCGCCGCCCCGAAACGAGCAGCGAGCTCTCCTATGCGGGTCTGCGCGATCCGTGGACCAATGCCGTCTGGGGCGGCGTGCGTCGCGACGGAGTCGATTGGCATACCGGAATCGACGTGGGCCGCGTCAGCTTCTTTTCCGAGCTCGGCGCCGGTATGCTGACCGGCAAGCACGTCGCCTCGAACGAGGAGGTGACACTGCGAGCGGGTTTCATGGCGCCGGTCTACGAGGGCAGGAATATGCGCGTGAGCACCGGGCTCGTCGGCAACGCGTGGCACTACACGAACAACTTGCGCTTCTACAGCTACGGGCAGGGCGGCTATTACAGTCCGCAACGGTATTTCTCGCTGGGCGTCCCGATCGAATGGATTGGCCGTCGTGGGGGGCTGACGTGGGACCTCACCGCAACCGTCGGCATGTCCTACTCGTACGAAAAGGATTCGCCGTTCTATCCCGACGGCTTGCCAGCGGCCGTTCAACCGGCGGCGCAAAACCTGGGCAACGCCATCTACCCGGGGGGATCGAGCGGGATCGGCTTTTCGTACGGGCTGAGCGGTGTGGTGCAGTACAGGTTCAACCCGCGCTGGGTGGCCGGCCTGCGGGTCGACATCGATCACGCACATGACTACGCGCCCAGTTCGGGGATGGTCTATCTGCGCTATTCGTTCGACGCGCGCAAACCGGATACGAGCTTGTCGCCGCGGCCCGTGAGTCTTTATTCGAGCTACTAGCACTATGGACGAACGCAACCAACGCTCATCCGAGCGCGACGAAACGGACAGCGCGGTCCCGGCCGAACGGCTCGGCGCGGCAGTGGCGCGGATGGGGTCCAAACGCCTCGGCGCAATCGTGCGCGATGTGTGGGGTGCGCACGAGATCGAAAGCAGCCGGCTCGCGATCGATGAACTGCCCGATGAGGTTGCTGAGATCCAGCCGGGCAACCTGTACGCGATCTATGCCAAGGCGCGTACGACGGCCTGCGATGCCCTGATATGGAACAGCGCGAAAGCGGCGCGTACGCGTCATGTGACCGTCGTGCTGGCGCGCACGCGCGTGCAGGCCGCAGCGCAGATGCGTGCATTGGGCCTCGGAGCCGGCGCAGCCGCGCCCGGTTGGCCGCGCAATCTGAACGTGCTTGCGATGCCCGAGGTTGGCAGGGAGGCCGGCTCCGAAGATGCGCCGCCGGCGCCGCCCCAGCCGGGTCAAACCATTGCGTTCGCCCGCCTGTTCGGCGGGCTGAGGGCATTGAAACGGTTCGGCTTCCGATCGAATGCGCTGTATTTCGTTGAAGGTGCTGAACGTTGGCTGTCGTGGGGCGATGCCGATGCGCTGGCGCGCGAGGGGCGCCTGCTCGCGAACTGGTGCGCAGCTCGGCGCATCGCTCTCGTGCTGCTGCTCGATCTGCCCGGTCTTCGCGGTGCTCGCGAGCGCGAGGACCGCACCGACGATTTCATGAGCGAGGAGCCCGTGTTGCAGGCGGGTCATTCGGAGTTTCATGGTGCATGCGCGGGCGTCGCGCGGATGGGGCGCACGCACGGCGAGTTGCTCTGGCATGTCGATTTCTGGCGCGCGGGCCGCGCATTGGCGACAGGCGAGACGCGGGCGCTGCGCTTCGCGCAGGACGGGCGCTTATCGGTCGCACCGGAGGTAGCCGACACGCAAGCGCAAGCGATGCTGCGCCTGGCGCGCGATGAATCGCGCGTCGTGGCGACCCGGGCCGTCGTCGCGCGCGAAAGTTGGGTGCCGCCCGAATGGGAAGTGGTCGACGATCAACAGGCGGCGGTGGCGGCATGCGTCGGAGCACAGGCGGCCACCGTCCTGCTCGATTACCGCGATCGCTCGACGCTCGAGACGCTGTGTGCCGCCGTGCATACGTTACGGCGCGAGTGCGGGCGAGCGCTCAAGATCGTCGTCGTGGAACGGCGCGAGGCGTTGCGTCATCAGTACGAGCTGTTGCTGCTCAGCCTCGGCGCGAACCTCATCATCGGCAGAGAACTGCCGTTCTCGCGTATGCAGTCGCTGCTGCGTTCGCAGCAGGGGCAACTCGATACGCGCCCTGTCGCCGTCGATTATCAGGCTGCGCTGGCCGCTGCGTTGACCGACGACGTGCGCGGCTACCTGCCCGTCGCGGCCTATTGCGAACGCGTCGAAGCGGTGTTGGCGCGCGGAGCCGTGCTCGACCTGCCGCACGTGCTCGCGAAGATCACGTTGTTGCCTGACGTAGCGCACGTGGACGCCTTGAAGCAGTGTGCGCCGCGCCGCACCGGGGATGTCGTGACGGCCGACGCGGCCAATCTCTATGTGTTTTTGTTCGCCTGTCGATTGCCTGATGCGGAGATCGCGCTGGGGCACATTTTCACGGCACCCATCGATCATTTGTCGGATCGCGTCATCTATTTGGCTGAAGCGAGCATCGAGCGCGAAGTGCAGGCGCTTGCCGAGGCGAATCGCCGCTCGCCGATGCCCGACTACAGCGATCTGTTCCCAGCCGCGCCCGCGCCGGCGCTCCAGCCTGCCGCTGCGGCGCAGTCTGCAGCCGTGCTCTCCGAGCCCCCCTCTGTGCCGGCGCACGACGCCGCAGCACAGTTGGAAGCGGTAGAGAGCATGCTGGACAAAATCAATCGCGAAGGCGCTGTCCGTCGGCTCCCCTCCGACGCGGTACCGATCGCGGCGTCGTCAGGCATCACGGGTGCGCGTGCGACACCGAACGCGGCCGCGCGCCGGCGCAGCGCCGAGCCGTGGCCCATGCCGGTGCGTACCGGAGGAGGCGAGACATGATCGCGTTTATTTTGCTGTGCTTCGGCGCCGGCATCGTGCTCGCCGTTCCGGTGTGGATCGTTTCGCAGCGATTCGGCACGCGCCGCGGTCTGCATGCGGCCCGGCATTTCAATCCCGACGACGCCGTGCCGTGCCTCATCGAGCCAGTCGTGCTCAAGGGGCGATTGACGCCTGATCTCGAGATTTCGGACCTCGATATCGACCAAGGCGGCAACGGAGGTGCGCGATGAAGACAGTCGTCCTCGTGTCGACTGCCGGCGGAGCCGGCCGCACGACACTGACTGCCGCGTTGGCGGTGCTGCTGGCGCGTCGCAGTCGCCCGGTTGCGGCAGTGGATCTGGATCCGCAGAACATGCTCGGCGCGTATCTGGGCCTCGACACGTTCGCGCGAGAGGGGCTCGGGCAAGCCATGTCGGGGCGCATTCCTGCGTGGCGCGGCAATACATGGCGCAATGCCGACGGGGTACTGTTCGCGCCGCATGGCGAGACAACATCGGCCGAACGCATGGCGTACGAAGCGCGCCTTGCCGCGGAGCCTCGCTGGCTTGCGCAGGCGCTTGCACAGATCGACTTTCCGCCGCACGGCGTGGCGCTCGTCGATACGGCGCGCCTGCCGTCGCAACAGGCCGATCAGGCGGTGCGTGCGGCCGACCTCGTGCTCTGCGTGACCCCGCCGGAGCCGGCCGCGTGCGCAACGCTTGCACGTCGTTTCTCCGTGTTGCGCAGTTCGGCGGCTACCGTCAAGGTCGTCGTGAACCGGCTCAATCCCGCGCGCGAAATGCAGCGCGACGCGCTCGCGCTACTGCGCGCGGCAGTGGGCGACGCGCTTGAATTGGCGCATCGGGTGCATTTCGATGCGTCGGTGCCGGATTCGCTCGCGCGAGGCGGCTGGATTTTCGACGATGCCCCCCATTCGCAGGCGTCGCACGACCTGCATGGCCTCGCGAATTGGCTCGATGCGTGGCTGGAAGCGCAGTCCGGCGGCGCGGCTTCGGAGCGAACGCGATGAACGGACCGATAGCGCGAGCGTTCGGCGCCGTCCGCGCGCGTCTGATCGACTGGATCGCGGCGGGCCTCGGGCTGCCCGACCACCGCACGACGCTCGATTGGATCGTGCGATTGTTTTTTGCCCCGCCGCAGGCCGGCAAACCCGATCTGCCGCGGCGCTGGGCGCGCATCATGTTTCTTGGGGTCGCCAACCAATGGGGCGTGCTCGATCCGCGCAGTTTGCGCGCGTGGATCTGGCGTGCCTTTGTGCGGCCGCCGCGTCCGAAAGCGCGTGCCGAGGTGTCGCGGGCCCGCGAAACGCTCGACCGTATCGAGCGCTGGCTGCTGCCCACTGCGTTTTTCGTGCGCAGCATTTGGCGGCGTGCCGAGGCGCTGCTCGCGATGCTGCCATGGCAGCGTTGGGGGGCAGCGCTCGAAAGCGGCACAGAACGCATCGGCCACGTGCGTTGGCTGCTACCGGTGGTCGCTGCGGTCGGCATGCTGCTGTGGGCCGGCGTAGGGGCGTCGCCGTTGCAGGCGGGCGGACAGGTTCATTTCTTCGCGCTGACGATCGCGCTTGCGCTGCTGGTGCGACGTTTTCCGGGACGCTTACCGGTTCTCGTGCTCGCGACATTGTCCTTGCTCGCGATGGGGCGCTACATCATCTGGCGCGTCACACAAACGCTCGATTTCCGCACGCCTACGGAGGCGATCGTCGGCTATGCGTTGTTTTCCGCCGAATGCTATACGTGGATGATCATGACGCTCGGCCTGATCCAGACGGCTTGGCCGCTCAATCGCACCGTCGCTCAATTGCCCGACGATCCTTCCGCATGGCCGACGGTCGATATTTACATCCCCACCTATAACGAACCGATTGCCGTGGTTCGGCCCGCGGTGTTCGCCGCGCAAGGCGTGGACTGGCCTTCGTCGAAGTTGCGGGTCTACCTGCTCGACGATGGTCGCCGCCCCGAGTTCGAAGCGTTTGCGCGCGAAGCAGGGGTCGAATATGTCACGCGCAACGACAATCGCAACGCCAAAGCCGGCAACATCAATGCGGCGCTTGCCCGTACGAGCGGCGAATACATTGCGATCTTCGACTGCGACCACGTGCCCACGCGTTCGTTTTTGCAGATGACGATGGGCACGTTCCTGCGCGATCCGAAATGCGCCATGGTGCAGACGCCGCATCACTTCTTTTCGCCTGATCCATTCGAGCGGAATCTGGGTACGTTCCGCCGCGTGCCGAACGAAGGCAAGCTTTTTTACGGCCTCGTGCAATCGGGCAACGACTTGTGGAACGCTTCATTCTTCTGCGGTTCGTGCGCGATCATCAAGCGCGGCCCGCTGGAAGCCGTGGGCGGCGTAGCCGTGGAAACGGTGACGGAGGACGCGCATACGGCGCTACGGCTGCACCGAAAAGGCTACACGACGGCATACCTGCCGACTGTGCAAGCGGCAGGCCTCGCAACCGAGAGCCTCGCCGGACACATCAAGCAGCGCACGCGCTGGGCGCGCGGCATGGCGCAGATCTTTCGCATCGACAACCCGTTCCTCGGGCGCGGCCTGGGCTTATTCCAGCGGCTCTGTTACGGCAACGCGATGATGCACTTCTTCTATGGAGTGCCGCGCTTGATTTTTCTCGTCATGCCGATGGCGTATCTCTTCTTCCAGCTCTATTTCATTAACGCCGCGGCGACGACGATCGCCAGCTACGTGCTGCCCTACATCGTTCTTTCGAATATTGCCAACTCGCGCATTCAAGGCAGATTCCGACATTCGTTCTGGGCGGAAGTCTATGAATCGGTATTGGCCTGGTATATCGCATTGCCGACAACGTTCGCATTTTTCAGCCCGAAGCACGGCAAATTCAACGTGACGGAGAAGGGCGGCCGCGTGGACGAGGGCTACTTCGACTGGGCGGTGTCGAAGCCCTATCTCGTGCTGCTCGGGCTCAATGTGGTGGCTTTCCTCGCGGGCGCTTATCGGCTTTCGTTCAATGCGAACGGCGAGGGGGCGACCATCATCATGAATATGGTCTGGACCGTTTACAACCTTGCGCTGCTCGGCGCCGCTGTGAGTGTGGCGAGCGAAGCCAAGCAGGTGCGCGTCACGCACCGCATTGCCATGCGCGTTCCCGCCACGTTGCTGCTGGCCGACGGCACGACCGTCGCCTGCACGACGAGCGACTATTCGACTGGCGGTCTCGGGCTGGAACTGCCTGCCGACGGCATTGCGCTTGACGGCGGCCAGGCATTGCATGTCACATTGAGCCGCGGCGATCGTATGTTTCACTTCCCGGCTCGCGTGACGCGTCTTGCGGGCAGGCATCTTGGCCTACAGTTCGAAACGCTGACGCTCGAGCAGGAGCGCCAATTCGTGCAATGCACGTTCGGGCGGGCCGACGCCTGGTTGAGCGGAGACGATGAGACCGAGGACGATATGCCCCTTGCGGGCTTCAAGGAAGTGATGCTGATGGGAATCGAGGGCTACGCACGATTGGCGCAGGGCGCGCTGCGTTCGGTGCGAGCGCTGCTGGCGCTCGATCGGGCCCGATACTGAAGGAATCCGTTTCATGACGTTTTGGAATCTGTATTTCATTCTGAAGCTTTACCTGTTCGCGACAGGGCACCTGAAGCCGCTATGGCTTGCCAATATCGGCTTGCTCGCGGCCCTCGCGCTGACGAATCCGGTTCGTCACCGTGGCGTGCGTGCGCTTCGTTTCCTCGTCGGGCTCGGAATTGGGATTCCGTTGCTCTATTACGAGGCGATCGTGCCGCCGTTCTCGCGCGTGATCGAAGAATTCTCGGGCCTCGAATCGTTTACCGCCAGCTACTGGTGGGAACTCGCGCAACGCTTCCTGCCGCCGGTTCTTGTCATCGGCGTGATTGCGGTCATCGTCGGTCATTGGCTCGTTAATCGTTGGCTGCGGGTGGCGACCTTCATCGCCATTGCGCTGGTCGTCTTGCCGGTTTGGAATGAGGCGAGTGTCGTCGTCACGGCAGCGCAAAGCATCGCGGCCGGCGGGGCACGCAATGCCGCGGTTGTCGAGCAGCCGCTCGATCACAACGCGGCCTTGGCGGCGTTCAGAACCTCGGAGTCGCAACGTCAGGTGACGTTCGGCAAGCTCAGCAGCGATCCTGGCCAACAGTTCGACATCATCATCCTGCATATCTGCTCGCTGTCGTGGGACGACCTCGACTTTGTGAAAGCGCGCGACAACCCGATGCTGAGCCACTTCGATTATCTGTTGACGAACTTCAGCACGGCGGCGAGCTATAGCGGCCCGGCCGCGATTCGCGTGCTGCGCGCCAGCTGCGGTCAAGAAGCACATGCGGATCTCTACAAGAACGCGCCGCAGCAATGCTATTTGCTCCGCGATCTCGCACGCGCCGGCTTCGCGCCACAGGTGTTGATGAATCACGACGGACATTTCGACAACTTCCTCGAGCTCGTCAAGGAAAACGCCGGCGTGCCCGACGTGCCGATCGAGTCGAACGCCAACGCGGTCGTATCAATGCATGCATTCGACAACTCGGTGATCCACGACGATTACTCGGTGTGGTCCAACTGGTACGCGCAACGCGCGCAGACGCCGGGCCCGGTCGCGCTTTACTACAACACGATCAGTTTGCACGACGGCAACCGCATGGTCGGCAAGGAGAATCTGACGAGTATCGCCTCGTATCCTTACCGCGTGAATACGTTGATGAACGAAGTCGATCAGCTTTCGGATCTGATTGCGAAGTCGGGTCGGCGCGCGGTGATCGTGTTCGTGCCCGAGCATGGCGCGGCGCTGCGCGGCGACGCGAATCAGGTCGCGGGATTGCGCGAAATTCCCACCCCGCGCATTGTTCACGGGCCGGTGGGCGTGCGGATCGTAGGGCTGCCGGGCGCCCATGGACCGACGACGGTCATCGACGGCCCGACGAGCTTTCTCGCGTTGGCGCAATTGTTGTCGAATCTGGTGTCGAACAGCCCCTTCAAGCCGGGCGTCGTGCTGTCGCAATATGCGGCAGGCTTGCCGCAAACGCAGATGGTGGGCGAAAACGAAGGCACGGTGACGATGAAGACGGCTACGGGCTATGCCGTCAAAACGCCTGACGGCGTGTGGGTGGATCAGAAATGACGACGAACGAAGCGAACGGCGGGGGATGGCCCGTCAACGATATCGGCGGCCTCGCGCGCGAGGTGCCCGAAGTCGATCCGCGCCGCTACTTCGACGAGCAGGCGCGTCTTGCCTATGAGGAGGCGCTCGTCAAATGGCCAGTGCTGGCGCGGCTGATGGGGCTCGTTGGCGACGAGCCGCACGCGGCGCCACCTTTTCCCGCTACTTCGAGACAGCAAACAGCGTGACGTTCATCAGAAGCTTGAACGCTTCGCCTGCCAAGAGGGCGCTGCCTACGCCCCCGCACCAAAGCGCCACGAACCAGACCCAACGCGGCAGCGTTTTGCGCCGCTTAATGGTAGCTGTGCTGGCCATGGCGCACCTTGCCGCGAAACACCCAATAGCCGAGCATCGTGTAGCCCAGGATGACCGGCAAAATCACGACGGCACCCGTCAACGTGAACGTGAGGCTTCGCGTGGGCGCCGCCGCTTGCCAGAGCGTCACGGACGACGGTATCGCGTAAGGCCACAGCGTCGCGAGCAGGCCGGCATAGCCGAGGACGACGAAGGCCATCGCCAGCACGAACGGCCGCCAGTGACGCCGATCGCGTGCAGCACGTCGCATCAGATAGGCACACAGCGCGACGAGGAACGGAGCGGGCAGCATGCGATGGAACCATTCGGCGCTGAACCAGCGCGCGGCCACATTCGGCTCTTGCAGCGGCGTCCACACGCTCACGGCCACGATGAAGGCGATCAACACGAGCGTGAGCGGCCATACGAGGCGATGCAACCGGCGTTGTAAATCGCCCTCGGTCTTCGCGACGAGCCAGCCGCAGCCGAGCAACGCGTAGGTCGCGACGACCCCGAGCCCCGTCAGCAGCGTAAACGGCGTGAGCCAGCCGAACGCATCGCCTGCGTATTCGCCGTTGGCGAGCGGAATGCCCTGCACGAATGCGCCGAGCGAGATGCCTTGAAAGAACGCCGCGCCCGAAGAGCCGCCGATAAATGCAAGATCCCACAGATGCTTCGTACGCGTGGCTTTACCGCGCAGTTCGAACGACACGCCTCGCAGGATCAGGCAGGTGAGCATCGCCACGAGTGGCAGATAAAGCGCCGACAGGACGGTCGCGTAGACGAGCGGAAACGCGCCAAACAGCGCGGCGCCCCCTAGCACCAGCCAGGTCTCGTTGCCGTCCCACACCGGCGCGACGCTATTCATCATGAGATCGCGTTCACGCTCGTCGGGAAAGAGTGGAAAGACGATCCCGATACCGAGATCGAAGCCGTCGAGCACGACGTAAAGCAGCAGGCCGAGCGCAATGATCGCGGCCCAGACGACGGTCACATCCATGATGATCCTCGAAAGACAAATACGCCTGAAGAAACAGGTTGTTGGTAGAACAAGCGTCCGACGCGGGCATCAACTCGTGGCGGCCAGCACCTGAGCCGCACGTCGTGGCTCGCGCGTTGCAACACTCTCGTCGGGTGCGACGGAAGGGCCTGCATGCATGAGCTTGAGCATGTAGTAGATGCCCGTGCCGAACACGAGGAAGTACACGACGACGAACGCCATCAACGAGAGCCCCACTTGCTGGGCGCTGAGCGGCGATATCGCTTGCGACGTGCGCATGACGCCATAGACGACCCACGGCTGGCGGCCGACTTCGGTCGTGACCCAGCCGGCCAATAGCGTGATGAAGCCGGTAGGCCCCATGACGAGCGCGAAACGATGAAACCAGGCGCTGTCATAGAGCCGCCCGCGCCGATCGAGGAACCATCCGGTACAGGCGAGCACGATCATCAGCACGCCGAGCCCGACCATCACGCGGAAACTCCAAAAGACGACCGTCGAATCGGGCCGTTCCTCGCGCGGGAACGACTTCAATCCGCGGATCTCGCCGTCCCATGTATGCGTCAGCAGCAGGCTGCCGAGATGCGGCACCGACAACGCATAGCGAGTGGTTTCGGCTTGCATGTCCGGGATGCCGAACAGATTCAGTGCCGTGCCGTTCGTCTCGGTCTCCCACAGGCCTTCGATCGCGGCGATTTTCGCGGGCTGATAACGCAATGTGTTCAGGCCATGTTGATCGCCCACGAAGGCCTGCAACGGTGCGATCGCGAGCAGCATCCATATCGCCATCGAGAACGTTCTTTTGATCGCCGGATCGCGCCGCCCCTTCAGCAGATGCCATGCGCCAACGGCGGCCACCAGCAGTGCGGCCACGAGGAACGCGGCCAGCGTCATGTGAACGAGGCGATAGGGGAACGAGGGATTGAAGACGATCTGGAACCAGTCGACGGGAACGACGTGGTCGCCGTCGATCGCGAACCCGCGCGGCGTTTGCATCCAGCTGTTCGACGCCAGGATCCAGAACGCCGACATCAAAGTGCCGACGGCAACCGTGAGCGTTGCCGCGAAGTGCGCGCGCGGGCCCACGCGATTCCAACCGAACAACATGATGCCGAGAAAGCCGGCTTCCAGAAAGAACGCCGTCATGACCTCGTAGGTCAACAATGCACCTGTGATCGGCCCGGCGAACTTCGAAAAACCAGCCCAATTGGTGCCGAATTCGTAGGCCATGACGACGCCCGATACAACGCCCATGCCGAATGCGATGGCGAAGATCTTCGACCAGAACAAGCACAATTCCTTGTAATAGGCCTTGCCGGTTTTTAGCCAACGCCATTCGAGCACCGCGATGAAGCTCGACAGCCCGATGCTGAGGGCGGGAAAGATGATGTGAAACGAAACGGTAAAGGCGAATTGAATGCGCGCGAGGTCGAGGGCGCTGAGCGAAGACGATTCCATAGCGTAATACCGATAACGAACGACGCGCGCCGGCCGATGTCGACGCGCACTGCCTGGGCAGCCGGTCGCAAGAGTAGATCAGCGGAAGAAAAAATGCTGCGCTGCGCGTGCGACGGCGTTCGTCGCGAAAGTGCGGCAATTTACCGTATGGACACGCGTTAACGCCCTGAACGGTAAGCGAAAATCCGTTGCGCCGCAGCAGGGGCGCCCGCCGCTTACGGCGCGACAGTGCGGCAATAGACCGCGGTTTTATGCGTCGTTCGCTTGATAACAACGGCTGCGGCTGCATGCGCCGCGTGCTACGGCCTTCAGGATCCGACGCATTGCGGAATTGCCGGTGAACCCTTGATCAGGCGTGCTGATGACCTTCGTGCGGTCACGCAAGACGGTGCGTATTGAGCCACTCTCTGAGTGCGTCGTTCATTCTCGTTTGCCAGCCATCGCCTGATGCTCGGAATCGCTCGATGATGTCGGCGTCGTACCGGACGGTCAAAGCAATCTTCGGATGTTCGAGTTTGGGGCGTCCACCGCGTCGCTTCATCTGCTTGAACTGCGCATCGGTGGGAACGAACGTGTCAGGATCGCGCTCGATGCCGCGTTGAATGGCCGCGTCTTCTTCGGGCGTCGGCATGTGAAGTTCAGGTTTGCTCGACATAGCGTTTGACCTCTCGCGAATTTGCCTTGCGCAGGCTGATGACTCGGAATGTGCAGCCACGCTGCGTGAACACGACGCAGTACAGATGCCCGCGAATGTGGGGGTAGCCGATCTCGCGCAGTTCTCCGTAGTCGCGCCGGTTATCTGGCGCACACCAGACTTCGGACCAATCGATTTGCTCCGCCAGCTTCAATGGCACACCGTGCTTTTGCCAGTTGGTCTCGCACTTTGCCTCATCGAAGCTGACTTTGGGTGATATTGTAGTTACAAAAAAACATAGTACGCAAGCCAGTTATTGTGGTAACGAAAACTGGCGATCCGGCAGAAGCCCGCTTGACGCGTGCCGCTGGAAAGAGGAAGGAACAGTCAAATTCGGGCTGGGCGCGCTTCCGCCAGCGCCGAGGCTAGCCATCGCGATATGTTTTGGGGCTGGCGGATGCGCGATTTCAGCCTGATACCCGGTGAGATTGGCCGAACGGCCTGGATTGAGCACCGGGCCGACGTGATGCGCCGTTGACGTTTAGGCGGCCGCCCTACAGCAGCGCGAGTGCGCCTTGTCGCGGATCGCATCGCCGCAACAGCGCCCCCGTGCTCTTCGATACGACGACGAGTTGCACGAAGCTGTTCTCGGGCGCGAATGGTGCGAAGAAGCGGTCCATCACATCGATGAAAGCGCTGACGCTGTTGCCCGAAAACGCCTGTTCGTCGATGGCGAGCGTGACTTCGATTCCGCGCACGAGCGCCGGGCAAGGCTCCATGACGATCCACTGCATCGTCGAGCGCGCGCCGACGAAGGCGATGCCCTCCACATGTCGCGTCGGCGTGGGCGAGAGCGCCGCGAACTGGCGCAACAGCCGCTTGATTTCTTCCAGCCCTTCCGTGCTGAGCGCCATCGAGTGCGGCGTGAACTGCGCGAGCAGGCGCCAAAGCGAGCCGTTGTTTTGCTGTGCGCGCACGCTTTCCGTCGGACGGCGCAGCAGCACGAGGCGGCACGCCACCGAGCCGCCCTCGACGATCAAATCCCCCGCCGCTGCGCCATATGGCAGCGAAGCGGGCACATTTTGATTCGTGCATGTGACGTCCACGGCGACCTGGCTGACGGGCACGACCGCGGGATGGCCGTCGAGGCCGACGAATGCCAGCTTCGTCATGGGTGCGCCGCGGTGGTCGGGGGCGTCCTCAGTGCGTGTGGCCCAATAAGGGCCGCTCAACGCGGCGGCGCTGCCATGCATGAGCCCGAAAAACGGTTGAAAGGCGGCCGGGCCGGAAGCAACCTGCTTTTCGGGGTAGACGGCATCGACCGAGTAGATGTCGACGTCCGCAGCGCTGGCCGACTTCTGCACCTTCGGCGAGACGACATACTCGTGCTTGAGCGCATCGATCTTGATCGGCTCGGCCTTCGCCGAAAACAGATTGACCACGGGCGTGCAAAACAGCTTCAAGTGCTTTTCGCTCAATTGCGCGATGCGCTGGGCCGCCCAAGAGTCTTGATGCACGCCTTCGATCGCTACATGCAGCGTCAGCGATCGGCACGGACCGCAGGCGGCGAGCATGGCCGTCGCGTCGAGATCGAGGAAATCGAACTTGTCGGGGAACGCGAAATATTCGGCGAGCAGGTGAAACGGGGCCGCGGCCTTGCTTGCGTCTTCGATGAGTACATCGTCCGCAGCGAAGCCGACCGTTTTGAGCGGAACGCGCTCGAGCGGTATCCATCGCCCCGAGTTGTCCGCTTCGACAAAGGCTTTCGCGGCACGTAGCAGCAACGTGTCCGTCAGCGCAGTCACGATTTCGCGTTGTCCATGCACGTGTAGCCGAATGGTCGGCGGCGCCATGGTTTTGAGCCCGGCGGCCATGGACGCCGAAGCAACGGTGATCGCAACGAGTCCCGCCGTGTCGGGGGGCAACGACGCATTGACCGGCGCCGCGGCGCTGGGCAGATAGCGTGCCGACGCGATGCGAATCGGCGCCAGCGTCACGTCGTAAGCGGTGCGGAACCGGCAGGGCTGCGCTTTGCCGACGAGATCGGCACCGCGCTTGATCGTGACAGGGCCCGACAATCCGTCGAAAACGCCCTCGACATCGAACTCGACGATCGAGCAGGAGGGATAGCGCCGCAGGTACTGCGGATACAGCGCTTGCAGCATGCCCTCGGTGAATTCGGGGTAGTCGTCGTCAAGGCGCGTGTCGATACGTGCAGCGAGCAATGCGAACGACTGCAACATCCGTTCGACATGAGGGTCGTCCGAATGCTCGCCCGAAATCGCCAAGCGCGCCGCGATTTTAGGATAGCGCGTCGCGAAATCATGCAATGAGCGGCGCAGCATGGCGAGTTCACGTTCGTAATGCGGAAGCAGGTCTTCCATTGGAAATCCGATATCGAGAGTGCGTGCGATTTTTTGGCTCGTGACCAATACAGCATATTCGAGCGGCCCGCATATTATTACCGATATCGAATCGCGCCTCGTACTGAGCGGATTTTTCTGCGAATGCGCCGCGCGGCGGCGCCCGAAGGCGCGGCCGCGCTTGCCGAACGCGACGAGTCACTCACTCGCCCGGCGCGTACATATCGAGTAGTTTCAGCGTGACGCCGTTGGTCCAGCCGAAACCATCCTGCAGCGGATATTCGCCACCGCCGCCACCACCGGCATTCGGTCCTTCAACGACGTATTTCTCGACGAGTTTGTGGTCCGACGCATAAACCTGTTTGACGTCGGCCAGAAAACGCGTCCCGACTTCTTGGGCAAGCTTATCGTTTCCCACATAATGCTGCGCGCCTTTTATCGTCAGCCAGTGCAATGGCGCCCAGCCGTTGGGTGCATCCCATTGCTGTCCGGTCTGGAAGGTCGTCGTCGCCAGGCCCCGCGTTTGAAGCAGTTTGTCGCGAACGGTGTGAATCGTCTTGATCGCGCGCCCGGGCCAGGCGGCCCGTACGAACAAGGGGTACATTGCCGCAGCGGACAGGTTGTCGCGCAGCTTGCCGAGCCGCCAATCGTAATCGGCGTAGTACCCATTTTCGTTCCACAGATACCGATTGATCGCGCTGGCGCGGCGTTCGGCCTTTTCGATATAGTCCGCGGCGCAACGGAAGTCGAGCGAGAGCGCGCATCCTTTGGCGATCGTCGCTTCGAGCGAAAACAGCAGACTGTTCAGATCGACGGGGACGATCGAAGTCGTGCGGATGGTCGTAAGCGTCCGGTTATCGCCGAACCAGCGCGAGCTGAAGTCCCAGCCTGACTCGGCAGCGGCGCGCAGATCGCGATAGACCTCGTTCGGATTGCGGCCGACGGCTTGCCTGGCCGTCGTCACGTCTTCGAGATACGACTCGTCGCGCGGTGTATCGCGTGCGTCCCAGTAGCGATTGAGTACGGTGCCATCCTTGAACACTACGACGTTGCGTGTCGCCGAGCCGCGCGGCGTCGTGTCGGCGCCGGTCATCCAGTACGCGTATTCCTTCTTCAATGCGGGCAGGTACTTCTGATAGACGCGCTCGCCTTCGGCTTTCGCGGCGAGTTGCACCATCAGCCCGAAGAACGGCGGCTGCGAGCGGCTCAGATAATAAGTCCGATTGCCGTTCGGTATATGCCCGAAACGATCGATCTCGTAGGCGAAGTCGTCGAGCATGTCGTCTACGAGGTCTTCACGTCCCGATTCCTGCAGCCCCAGCATCGTGAAATACGTGTCCCAGTAGTAGCCTTCGCGGAATCGTCCGCCCGGCACGACGTAGGGCTTGGGCAGGGGAAGGAGCGAGCTGTTCGCGGGCACGTCGGCCGCGGTTGTCGTGCGCGTGAGCTTCGGCCACAGCCAATCGATGTGCTCGCGTAGCGTTTGCCCGGCAGGCGGCGTAATAACGGGCTCGCTCGGGAGCGTGAAGTTCGCGAGCACAAATCGTTTGAGGTCGAAGTTCGGCTGCGTCTTCGACTGGTCGTAAAGCTGGACGATCGTGGCCGGATCGCTGTTCGGAACGGCGTCGACGAACGTCTTCTGGTCGGGGAAGATCTGCTGAGTCTGCACGGCGACGAACAAATCGCCATAGAGCTCGGAAGGCGGCGGCGGAAGCGATGCGGCGACATCGGCGCGGCATACCGCCGCCGCGGTGAGACCTGCCAGCAACACGATCCCGGCAAGCCGCGTAGTGCGCATACGCAGGGCGCCCGGGCCGCGCGCGAGGGACGATTCGAACATGGCTCCTCCATGGGATTGAAATGGTTCGTTTCTGGTCCCCTCGGGATCTTTTTTGTTTGGAGACCGGCACGCGTGGATGCATGGGTCGATCCACACAGCGGCTCGCCGATTTTGCCAAAGAAGAGGTGAAAATAAATAAACGAAAACGTTTGCGAGCAATCGAAAGCCGCTTCGAAAGCCGATTCGCTTACTTTTACGCTTACTTTTACATTGGTGGTGAATAGACGGGGTTGTCTATTTAGGCCGGTGGCCGAAATCTGCCGCGCAGCGGATTGCGATCAATTTCGGGAGCACATTTAGTGCGCAATTAGAAAACGATTGATCGACTTCGCGCGGAGATTGCGCATTGTGAAAATGGGAGCGATGTCCCGGACACGCACTACGAAACTGCGACAAAACGCCGAAGGGCGTGCCGAAGCACGCCGTCAAAGGTTTGATCTGAAGAATCAGTGTCGGCCGGCGCGGTGCCTGCTGCGCAGGTCTTCGCGTACGCGTTTTGTCACGAGCACGCCGAGGTAGTCCGTGATGCGCGCGCCGTCGCTGAACGCTTGCCACGTCTGTGAAACCATCTCCCGAACCGTCTCGGTCGGGGCTCCCGTGTCGTCTGCGATCGACTTCGCCAGATCGTCGACGTTCGGTTGGGTCATGTTGATCTCCGCAAAAGTAGCCAGACGACGGGGCAATCTTCGTTATTTAAGACGAAGCGGGCGCGTATGCCAATTGAATTGGTCTATCGACGGTGCGACGGTACGACGGTCAGCGGTGCGGGCCGTTGGACGCTTGCCGATGCACCGGGGTGGTGCGGGGGTGTTCATCGTAGCTGTCGTTCGATTTTCGGTTCAATGCTTTTAGCAAATGCGGCATACGGGATCGAAATCGGCGCAGTGCTAATCCGGGTTGTTGTTTCTTCGGGTCGGGCATGCATCGGAATTAGAAATTGTTTTGCGCCGGGCTAAAGAAATTCGAAAAGGCGCCGTTAAGGTCACGCATGCGCGCATTTGTCTCGGTTAAAGAGGCGGGCGGTGCTTCCCGATCCGCAACCTCGTCAAACAGGCACGACGATCGTACACATTGCAATGTCGCCGCCTGGCGTGGTCAATCAACTGACGCTGCCGGAATCGAGCGGCAATGCGTCGCTGGATGCGGCAGCAATGAGGGCTGCGGTTGGTGTGAGCTGCGATGGGCTCGAACAACCTGCCGTGTTTCTGCAACCCTATGAATTCGATCTGTTGAAGGAATTCGCAACATCGGGCGACAGCGGTGTGGGGGCATCGAACCAGCTGCTTGTTTTGTGCGCTTTTTCTTAGTCGCATGCCCTGAAATGCGCTTCCACTATGCGTTGCCGGGTCGCATCGCTCGGCGCGCATCGCCCGGGCTGGCATCTGGCGCCAGTCAAAGCCTATGGCGCGTCGCACCACGTGCTCCGCGACACGGCCTTCCTTGCGAGGTGCGGTCCTTGCATGGGTTGACGCCCGGTCCATTCATGTCCAGACATGCCATCGCCTCACCCTCCCTGGCGTCGACATAAGGGAGCGATCCCCGCAAAAACCACGCCTCCCTCCCGCCAAGCATGAATATTGCGCCTCGTGGCGCCAGAGCCGTGGCCGTCATCGTTCCACCTTATCGGCGTGTTATTGTCCGCCCGGCCTTAGCCCTCAAATCCCGGCGCGAGTCGACAACCGCATGCAACTTCCGCGTGTGTCCAGCGGTCCGAGGTTCAGGCTTATGTATTGACAGCTACAACAAATCGTATGAACGGAATTATGAGACTTGAGCAGGTGACGATCGTTTTGGTCGAAGACGATCCCGCCAGCAGACAGTCGCTCGCAATGGTGCTCGAATCCGAGGGCGCGCGAGTCGTCGCCGCGGCGGACGCCGAAGCAGGAATAGAGGCGGCGCTCGATCTGGCGCCCGACGTCGTTATCTGCGATATCGACTTGCCCGCGATGGACGGCTTCTATCTGATCCAACGGTTGCGCGACGACGAGATCCGCAACGATCGCGTGCCTGCCGTGGCCGTAGCCATTACCGGGCACGCGGACGAAGCCTTTCGCCTGCGTAGCATCGGCGAAGGATTTCATCATTTCATGCGAAAACCGGCGGACCCCGAGCGGCTCGTTTCGCTCATCACGGACGCGATCGATGCGCGCGCACTGGGATAGTCGAGCAGCCGGACGCAGCGGAAGTTTTTGCAATCGATATTGTCAAAGTTGCTGGCGCAACGATCAGGCTGCGGCAATCCGCGCGGTTACCCGGTCCGAGCGCGGCGCGAACGGACGACACCGCTAAAGGTGTCACGACCGACCAGGCGCGTTAGGAGTGACACGCGCGCGTCGCGCCGCGACCAGTCGAGGATGCATGGCATGGGATGTGCTTACATGGGCCGAAGCGGCAATCCATGTGTCGCATCCTTTTAAATGAAACGCCGCCGTTATGCGTCCGGACAGCATCGTAAGCGACAGTCAATCGTTCTCGCCGCCTCAGCAGCAAGAGGTGCCGCCAGAAGAACGTCTACGCATTCTGCTCGAGTCCGTTGAGGACTACGCGATCTATATGCTCGACGCCGACGGCGCGATCGTCAGTTGGAACAACGGCGCCGAGAAGATCAAGGGCTATGCCGCCGATGAAATCATCGGCCAACACGTATCGATCTTCTATCCGCCCGACGACATCGCGAGCGGCAAGCCAGACGCCGAATTGGCGATCGCGGCGCGTACCGGGCGCCTCGAATCCGAAGGTTGGCGCGTGCGCAAGGACGGCACCCTGTTTTGGGCCAACGTCGTGTTGTCAGCCGTGTATGGCGGCGGCGAAGGGCGTCGGGTGCGCGGCTACGCAAAGGTGACGCGCGATATGACCGAGCGCAAGCGCTTGCGCGAGCTGGAAGCCGCCAGCCAGCATATGAACGAGTTCCTGGCGACGCTCGCCCATGAGCTGCGTAATCCGCTCGCGCCCGTGAGCAACGCCCTGAGCGTCATGATGCTGGAGCCGCTCGTCAGTCCGACGCTGCGACAGTGCCGCGACATGATCGACCGGCAAATCTCCCATTTGACGCGTCTCGTCGACGATCTGCTCGACGCGGGGCGCGTGACGACCGGCAAGGTCGCATTGCGGCTCGAGCCCGTGGATCTTTCCGAAGTCGTCGTGCGCGCGATCGAGATGATCCGGCCGCATGTCTCGTCGCGTCAGCAGTCGGTCGACGTGCAGTCGGCATCCACCCATATCGTCGTCAACGGCGATGCGACTCGATTGGTGCAGGTCATCCAAAGTCTGTTGAACAACGCGTCGAAGTTCTCCGAGCACGGCGGTCGCATCAGCGTGACCCTCGACAAGGTTGGCGGTGCGTTCGCGCGTTTGCGTGTGGTCGACGAGGGGTGCGGCATCGAGGCCGATGCGATCGACTCGATCTTCGACTTGTTCGTGCAAGCGGATAACCGGTTCGAGCGCAGAGAAAGCGGCCTGGGCATCGGCCTGACGCTGTGTCGGTGGCTCGTCGAGATGCATGGCGGAGCGATCGAGGCGACGAGCGAGGGCGCAGGACGCGGGGCGACGTTTACCGTCACGCTGCCGCTCTATAGCGTTCAAGACGCCGCGAACGATGAAGGAATGCGCGACGGCACAGCGGACGGCGACGCGCGCGAGATGCTCGTCGTGCTCGTCGTCGACGACAACCGCGATTCCGCCGACAGCATGGCAATGCTGCTGCGCATGATGGGCCATCGCGTACAGGTGGCATACAGCGGTGCGCAGGCGATGCAATTCGCCGAACGCGCCGAGCACATCGACGTTGCCCTCATCGATATCGCGATGCCCGGGGCCGACGGCTTCGCCGTGCTGCGTCAACTCAAGAAAACGAAGGCATTGCAGGGCGCCAGTTGCGCCGCGATGACGGGCTTCGGGCAGGAGAGTGATGTTGCGCGTTCGCTCGATCAAGGGTTCGATCTACATCTGACCAAACCCGTGCAATTGCCGCTGCTCGACTCACTGCTGGCCAAGGCAGCCGGGCGTCGCGCGCAATCGTGAAACGCCGCGAACGCGTCAGGTCAACGGCAGGTCGATGTACTTTTTGAACGGCGCGCGCTGCGTCAGCCGTTGATACCAACGCTCGAGGCTCGGCATCGGCGGCCGTTCGATGCCTTCCACACCGAACCAGCGTTTTGCGAATGCGCCGAGCACGATATCGGCGAGCGTGAAGCGGTCGCCTTCCACGTGAAAGCGTCCCTGAAGATGCGCATCCAGAATCTTCCAGCGTGCGACGAGCGTTTTGAGGTTTGCGGCGAGCGCTTCCATGTCGCGCTGCTCCGGCGCGGTCCGCACGAGCGTCAGAAACATCGGGCGCTCTGCCGGCGCGAGCGTCGAAAGCGACCAATCGAGCCAGCGATCGATGCTTGCGCGCAGCTTCGGCTCATTCGGGTACAAAGCGCTCGATGCGCCGTACTGCATCGCGAGGTAGCGAAGAATCGAGTTCGATTCCCACAGCACGAAGGTACCGTCCACGAGCGTGGGCACTTGACCGTTCGGGTTTAACTCGCGATAGTCGGGATCGTTGACGCGGCCGAACTGCAAGCCGGCATCGACGCGCTCGAATGGGAGACCGAGCTCGTCGCAGCACCACAGCACCTTTTGCACGTTGACCGAGTTCGCTCGCCCCCAAATCTTCAGCATTACTTGTCCTCCTAAAGAAAACGCCGCGCCTCGACATGAGGCAGCCCTGCGCGGTTTGTACAATACGCCGAATTCGAAACATCACAGCAAGGATCAGCCCGCCATGGCCCGCCTTATTCCCGATGATTGGAAGAATCTGGCCGCGACCGGCGCCGCCGAGCGCGAGCGCGAAACGCTCACGCTGCTCGAGGGCGCGCTGCCCGACGACTACACCGTGTATCACGGCGTACATTGGACACGTCTGAATCGGGCTTTCTCCGTATTCGGCGAAGCAGACTTCGTCATCGTGAGCCCGGCCGGGCGCGTCATGCTCATCGAGCAAAAAGCCGGATTCCTGCGCGAAACGCCCAAAGGCCTCGTCAAGGTTTACCTGCAAACCGAACGCAACGTCTCGATCCAGCTCGCGCAGACGATCGAGCGACTGCACCGGCGGTTCACCGCGGCGTTCGGCGCGGGCACCTACTGTATCGAAGCGCTGCTGTTTTGTCCCGATTACGTCGTCAAGAATGCCGCGATCGCAGGTATTCCGGCTGAAGGCATCGTCGACGCGACGCGCAAGGATCGGCTCGCATCGATCATTCTCGAGGCGCTGCCCGCCGACGAGCCGAAGCTGCCATGTGCAGCCAAGATTCACCACTTTTTGTCCGACGAATTGTCGTTGACGCCCGACACGAGCGCGCTGGTCGGGCAGGCCGGCACGCTCGTGACGCGTCTGTCCGGCGGCCTGGCAACCTGGGCCCGTCGGCTCGAGTTCACCCCGTTCCGGTTGCGCGTGATCGGCACCGCCGGCTCGGGAAAGACGCAACTGGCGGTGCAGGTCATGAAAGACGCCGCGGCGAGCGGCAAGCGTGTCCTCTATGTCTGCTTCAATCGCCCGCTCGCCGATCACATTGCGCGCGTCGCGCCCGAGGGCGCGAAGGTCGCCAACTACCATCAGCTCTGCGATTGGATCGCGCGCGATGTGGGGGCGGTACAAGATTTCCAATCGCCCGATGCATTCGCAAGGCTCGAAGGCGTCTTTGCCGAAGCGCCGATTGCCGAGCGATGGACGTTCGATGTGCTGATCGTGGACGAAGGGCAGGATTTTCAAGAGGCGTGGGTCCAGGCGCTCTCGCGCCTCGTTCGATCCGATGGTGCCTGGTGGTGGCTCGAGGATCCGCTGCAAAACCTTTATATGCGTGAACCGGTTGCGCTGCCCGGCTGGGTTGTCCTGACCGAAACGACGAACTATCGCAGCCCGCGCGACATCCTCGAATTCGTGCGGGACAAGGTGGGCACCGCGGTGCCGCGCGCCGCCGGGCTCATCGCAGGTAGCCCGTTCGACGGGTCGGACATTTCGATTGCTTCTTATGACGAAACCGACGGCGATTCGATCGTCGATTCGACTAAACGCGCCATCACCCAGGCCCTTTCATTAGGCTTTCGAAAGCAGGACATCGCCGTGCTGTCGTACCGCGGCCGGGAAGGCTCTGCGCTGAGCGCGCTCGAACAGTTAGGGCCGCACCGGCTGCGCAGCTTCACCGGAAAGTACGACTTGTTCGGCAATCCTGAATATCGGGAAGGGGACGTGCTGCTGGAATCGATCTATCGATTCAAGGGGCAGTCCGCGCCTTGCGTGGTCTTGACCGAGGTCGATTTCGACGTCTTCGACGAACGTTCGGCCCGCAAGCTGTTCGTAGGCGCCACGCGCGCCACGATGAAGCTCATCGTCGTCGCTTCACGTCGGGCGTGCGCGGTGCTCGATTCACGTATTTAAACGAGCGCGGGTCAGGCGCACCTGGAGATCGTTTTACCTTTTACCAACGCTCCAGCGATTCAAAGATGAATCAAGGATTAGAAAAACGTTTTCATATTGAGCCGCTAATTGCGCCCCGTGTGCGTCATACGAAACCGATTAATGACGCATTGCGGGATTGACTTCGATCAAACTTTAACGCCGCTCTTGAGGCTATGCTGATGCATCGAGGCGTTGCCGGACCGACCGGGGCAGCCGCCGCAGATCGTTGTCGGGCAAGCGAGAGGGCCACTAGTGCCTATCCCTGAAAAGTACGATTGTTGTATTTTGATGATAATCGGTTCCTGATCGATGGTATCGTTTTTTATCGTGTGACTTAATACTGAATTAATCGCTGGATTGGTTCGGCACGGAAATTCGTCCTCACGTTTTCCCTAAAATGCTTGTGGAATAAAAATTCTATTGTTAGTCTGTGTTTGACCTCGATCGATATATCGGGGGCAATGAACGACGAGCGGCTTGATTATCGATGTCCGTTCGTTACCACACAGTTGATTGCAGCCGTCAATTCGACGGTTCAGTGCTTTGCGACGGAGTACATATGTCGATAGCTGCCCGTGACGAGGTTGAACATTTTTGCGTAGGCGATGTCGTGACGCTGAAGGCGGGCGGCGGCTCGCGCATGACAGTGACGGCGCTGACCGCCGGTGGTGTGCTGTGTCAATGGTTCGACGAACACGGGGAGTTTAGACAAGAAGCGTTTGCGCGCGAGTTGCTGGGCCACGAGCCTCGATCGATCTCGCCGGGGCTCGTTCATCTGCGCGGCTATGTCGGCGCGATAACGGGGTCGTTCGCGGCCGGCGCCAGCTTCGCACAGGCTGCATTGAAATCCTCCCTCTGACGCTTGGCCACGGGCACCCGGTCGCGGAGCCGAGACTGGAGGCGCGCTTCGCTACCCGGGGTGACTTCAGAATTCGCAAAAATCGTAAGCTAAGGCGGATCATCTTGACGCGCATGGCTCCGCGGGCGGCCGGCGTTTTTTCAGCCTGCCGACGAGCCGCCGTGTGACCTCCACTTCAGCTTCGGCGCGCTCGGCCCGCCGAAGCGCGTCCTGCAGGCTTGCTCGGGCTTCGGGCAGTTCGCTGCTGCTCGATTTTCTGATGCGCAGTGCCCTCCTGGTCGATTTCGCGTAGCGCGCGTGTCGGTTGCTTCGGCCCGCTCTCTCTCGCGCTCGTGCTGCCGTTGCACACGAGGCTATAGAGCTTGTTCGCGGTCGGCGTGACGCCGTACCTAACCCCGCCTTGAATGCCGACGAACGCACAGGCCTGTTGTGATCCTGACCACCAATCAGCCGCGTACCAATGACGCGTTCGGCGGAGCACGCTTATGGTGCTACGCACGATTGCACCGCACCGACTCAATGCATGCCGGGCCTGAATACCTTCCGCGTGCCGACTGGCGGCCCGTCGGTTGTGTGCGCATCAACCTCCGGCCCCTCGTGAAACTCCACAGTTGAGCGGTGATTCGTCGAATCGTTGTCAGCGTGACCGGATAAGGGTTTGCCCGGATATTGGACCGCAGGCCAACACTGGGAGCTTTCCCGCGATCGGCCCTTCGTCGATATTTGGCACGGATATTGCTGAACGTCGACGCGAGGTCAACGCAGGCCTCGGTTTATCGAATCTACGGCGGCCGCTCTTCTCGAGCGACCCAGCGGGGCAACGGCGTCCCGAACGGCTACGGCGCGTACCGATTTACGGTCGCACGGTTGCCGTTCTGGACGCTTTTTTTTGCCCTGGCTTGTCGGTCCGCCATTCGAGACGGACTGATCGGTCTCGGGCTAGTCATCTTCCAGGGCGTGGCACAATGAAAAAGCAGGTACATCTGAAACACGACGAGGTCTCCGGACAGGTCATCGGTGAGCTGATCAATCTGTCGGGCCGGCAGCGGATGCTCTCGCAGCGCATCGTTCTGCACGTGTTGCTCGCAGCGCACGGCGATTGCGCCGCGCTCGCGGTCGTCAAGGAGTGCCTGTCCACGTTTGTGCATGCGCACTCCGGTCTCGTGACTGGCAACGAGCGAATGCCCGGCGTGTTTTCGGACGCGCTGCACGAGCTGTATTTCGGCTCCCGAAAGGCGGACGAACAAATTCAGCAATTCATCGAGCACGTCAAGCGGGCAGTGTCGTGGGTCGAGTCCGGCATGGGGGGGCATCGCGAGCAGGTCGACGCACTTGTCGCGCATGCGACGCCGTTGCTCGAATTGCTGCAGGAGATCACGCTCGCCTATCAGCACGAGATGCGCGGCATCGAGGCCGCGACGCTCAAGCGTCAGGCCGATATCGTCGAGCAACTCGGCAGCATCTCGATGCACGCGAACATCGTCGCCCTCAATGCACGGATCGCAGCGGCGCGAGCGGGGCAATACGGACGGGAATTCGCGGTCATCACGACCGTGCTTGCCGATATCATCAAGGAGATGGACCAGTTGATCCACAGCGTAGTCAATACGCGCGGCACGAATGAGGCGGCGCCCCGACGCGACGTTCTCACGTACGGTCAGCTCGCCCGCTCGAGTCACTGATAAAGGTTGAAACGTAAATGAACTGCTGTCAGTCGTAACCTGACTCTTTACCGGCGATGAAGTCTAGGGGCACCACGAGGGCGATCAGATCGCGGTGAACCTGCAACAGAACCCTCATCCGCCTGCAGCGCAACGCGCTAAGGGCTGAGCCGACTTAGCGTACGATTTTTTCCGAATTCTGCAGTCACCCCTTACCTGGGCGTGCCGTTTCGCTTGGCCGCACGCTGCTCGATGCGCGAACCCAATGCAGCCGAAAAAGCAGTCATGCTCAGCAGGCGCCGTTTTCTCGTGATATCGCGGGCGATTTCGATCGGAGGATTCGGTTGAAACGCCCAGAACAAAGCGAGAAGCCAGCCGACAGCCGTCCAGCCGACGCATGCGTTGAAAAGCGCGATCGTGAGCAGGTCGTGGCGGTTGCGGCGGTCCGCGATAATGGCAGGCAAAAAATAGATCGCCAGCGCAAACACCACCTCGGTGATTTGTAACGCGATGCGACCCAACATGGTTGGCGCCTCGAGGCTGGGGTGAGTTCGATTGTCGCGCATTCGGCGATGTTCTGCATTGCGATCGGGTCTATCATGTGCGCTTTGACTGCCCCGGCCGACCACCATGACCGCACATGATGCGACGCAGCAAAACAGTTCGATCGATCAGCAGGCATTGACCGAGTTCGTCGAACGCAAATGGGACGATGAAATCGTTCCCGCATTGACCGATTACATCGCCATTCCCGCCAAAAGCCCCGCATTCGATGCCGATTGGGAAAAGCACGGCTATCTCGAGCGCGTCGTCGCCGATGCGGCGAATTGGGCGCAGGCGCAACACGTCAAAGGACTGCGGCTCGAAGTCGTGCGCTTGCCCGGGCGCACCCCTGTCATCTTCTTCGAGGCACCCGCCACGCGCTCGAATAGCAGCGACACCGTGGTGCTTTATGGCCACCTCGACAAGCAACCTGAATTCGACGGCTGGCGTAAAGATCTGGGCCCGTGGACGCCCAAATACGAAGACGGCAAGCTATACGGTCGCGGCGGAGCCGATGACGGCTATGCCATTTATGCCAGCCTGTGCGCACTCGCGGCGCTCGATAAACAGGGGGTCGGGCGTCCGCGCTGCGTCGGGCTCATTGAAACCTGCGAAGAGTCGGGCAGCTACGATCTGCTGCCTTACGTCGACGCGCTGCGCGAACGGCTCGGCAATGTCGCGCTTGTCGTCTGCCTCGATTCGGGTGCCGGCAACTACGACCAGCTTTGGTTGACCACTTCGCTACGTGGTCTCGTAGGGGGTTCGTTGGAAGTGCAGGTGCTCGACGAAGGCGTGCATTCGGGCAGCTATGGCGGGATCGTGCCGTCGAGTTTCCGTGTCATGCGCCAGTTGTTCGAGCGGCTCGAAGATGCGACGACGGGCAACCTGCTACCCGCTGCGTTTCACTGCGAGATCCCTGCGAGTCGCTTGACCGAGGCCCGTGCCACGGCCGGCATTCTCGGCGATGGGGTATGGAAAACATCGCCTTGGGCCTGCGGACAGGACGGCAAGCCTGTATTGCCCGTCACGACCGATCCCTACGAAGCACTGCTCAATTCCACCTGGCGGCCTTCGCTTTCGGTGACGGGCGCTGAAGGGTTGCCTGCGCTTGCGAGTGCCGGCAACGTTCTGCGCCCGCGAACGGCGTTCAAGTTGTCATTGCGATTGCCGGCCCTCGTCGATGCGGCACGAGCGGTGGCCGATCTGAAAGCGCTGCTGGAACTCGATCCGCCTTATAACGCCAAGGTCACATTCAAGCCCGAAGCAAGCGCCAATGGCTGGAACGCGCCGGACCTCGCGCCCTGGCTGGCGCAAGCGGTCAACGATGCGTCGCGCGCTCACTTCGCCGCCGATTGCGCTTTCATCGGGCAGGGCGGGACGATTCCGTTGATGAACGTTTTGCAGGAAGGGTTTCCGAAATCGCAGTTCGTCGTCTGCGGCGTGCTTGGACCGAAGTCGAACGCCCATGGCCCGAACGAGTTTCTGCATGTGCCGTTCGCGAAGAAATTGACGGCGGCCATGGCGCAGGTCATTGCGGCGACACCTTGACGCGCGGAGCCCCAGGCACGGGCGCCGTCGCGCGCCCCTCGATCACGCTCGCAGCATGGAACGACAGCAGGCAATAACAAAAGGGGTTCGACGTGGCGATATTGATTCTGGGTTTGATTGTCTTTATCGGTGTCCATTGCACGAGGCTCGTCGCGCCGGCATGGCGGGACGCACAGGTTGCCCGCTTCGGTGAGCACGGCTGGAAGGGACTTTATTCCGTCGCATCGCTCGTCGGCTTCGTGCTGATCGTTTGGGGCTACGGCGTTGCGCGGCGTACGCCAACCGTGTTGTGGGTGCCGCCGGTCGGCGCGCGTCACCTGACGGCGCTGCTCGTCGCGATTGCCTTTGTGCTGATCGTCGCCGCGTATATTCCAGGCAATCGGATCAAGCGCGCCATCGGACATCCGATGCTGGCCGGTGTGGCCGTATGGTCGCTCGGCCATCTATTGGCCAACGGCACGCTCAACGCCGTGGTGCTGTTCGGGGCGTTTCTCGTTTGGGGTGCAGTCGGCGCTATCGTCTGGCGCCGCCGCGATCAGCTCGCCGGCGTGCAGTATCCGGTCGGAACGCTCTCGGGCGACATGCGCGTCGTCATCGTCGGCCTGATCGCCTGGGCATTGTTTGCGTTCCTTCTGCACCGGTGGCTGATCGGAGTAAGCCCGCTCGGTTGAGGCGGACGCTTGCATCTTGTCATCGTCATGCTTCCCGCATCGAAAGGAGACAGCGATGGCCGTCGGGCACAAGGAGGCGACCATTCGCTACGCGCGATATCGATGACTATCGGTGTGCAGGCTGTGGAAACAGCGGATACACAGCGAGCGCGATGAGGCCGCCGATGAACCAGACGAGCGTCCATGACGTGGCCGCCAGCAGATGCGGAAGCAGAAGCGGTACGAGGAACAGCCCGGCATAAACGAGCGCGTTGGCCATCCCGAGTGCAGTTCCGGCGCGCGCCGGGCCCGCCAGGGTGGCGAGTTCGGCATAGGCCACACCATGCCAGGCCGAAACACACACGCCGGCGATCACGATCGTGGCGACGATGACCGCGAACGGCAGGGCATGCCCGAGCGCTACGCTGCCGGCCAGCGCGGCAAACGATGCAGCCGCAACGATCGTCGAGCCGCGCAGATAAGCGCGTCGATTGCCGCGGCGGTCCGTATAACGGCCGCTCCAGACGCGCATGACGATCGCCCCGACCTGCAGCGACGCCATCGCCGTACTGATGCCTGCCGTGCCCAGGTGCCCGAAGTCGTGCAGGAAGACGGTCGCGAAGGTCAGGATGGCGATTTGCGGCATGCATAGTGCAGCGATTCCGATTGCCACGCGCCATATCTGCGGCTCATGCAGCGCGCTGCGTTCAGTCGTGACGGCGGCTGGCTTTGACGTGGGGTCCGCGCCTGTATGCGGTGGTTCGTGAAGCCAGCGCAGCGCGAAGACCGCAGGTGTCGCGCACATCAGCGCGAGCACGCTGTAGACGGCGGCGAAACCGTGCGTCGAAGCAAGCCACGGCAGAAGCGAAGCGCCGATTCCGCCACCGAGCGGCACCGCTGTTTGCCGGATGCTCATGGCGACGCCGCGTTCTCCCTCCTTGAACCAGCTCATGATGGCGCGGCCACTCGAGCCGTTGACGCTGCCGCCCAGCAAACCAACCAGAGCCATGGCGACGACGAGCAGCGCCAGCGCGGGAATCGATCCGGGGGACGGTGCGAGGCACAACCCCATCGTCAGCAGCGTCAGCGCCGTGCCGACGAGCCCGGCGACCAGCACGGGACGATCGCCGAAGCGGTCGGTGGCGACACCCCATGGCAGTTCCGACAGCGCAATACCGAGGCCGGTCGCTCCGAGCACGAGGCCAAGTTGCGCATTGCCGAGTTGGTAGCCTGTGCGCATCCAGACAGCGGTCGTCGGTATGCCGGCCGCGACGGCCGAAAAAGCGGCATTCGCTGCGACGCCCACGCCCAGCACCTTCCAGCGATGCGACGCACTGAAGCTGCGGGCGGGTGCTTTGGCCAGGTATTGCGTGTCCATTCGCTACTCCGTATGACATTTGACGGACGCAGTTTCGCACTCTATGATCGTCCGTAAAATCGGAAAATTCAGAACGAATCGTTCGATAAATCGGGATGATGAACGCAAATGAGCCAAACCAATTTTGATGTGGCGGCGCTACGCAGCTTTGTGACGGGCATGGATCTGGGCAGCTTCGCGAAGGCAGCCGATCGTGTGGGCCGTTCGACGTCGGCCGTCAGCGCGCAGATCAGGAAACTGGAAGAGCAGGTGGGGGCGCCGCTGTTTCGCAAGGCCGGCCGCGGGCTTGGGCTGACTGATGCCGGAGAAGTGATGCTGCGCTACGCGCGGCGGCTCGTCGAACTCAACGACGAGGCTATCGTTGCTGCCCGCGGTACGGATCTGGAAGGGTGGGTGAGGCTCGGGCTGCAGGAGGATTTCGGCGAGTCGCTTTTGCCGGGGGTATTAGGCCGCTTTGCTCGGGCTCATCCGAAAGTACGCATCGAAGCGCGCGTCGCGCGCAATGCCGACCTGACGAGCCGGCTCGATGCAGGCGAGCTCGATCTCGCACTCGTTTGGGACGATCTCGATCTGTCGATGCATGCCCGGCGCGCGGCAGGGCTGAGCGTCGAACTGGCCAAGCCTGCGATCCATTGGATCGGGTCGGATGAGCTTCAATGGACGGCCGAATCGGGCGAGCCGCTGCCGCTCGTGCTGTTCGATGGGGCCTGCATGGTTTGTTCGCTCGCAACTGATGCGCTTGATCGTGCGGGCATCGCGTGGCGGGTTGCGCTGACCAGCCCGAGCCTCGCTGGTTTGTGGGCTGCGGCTGCGGCGGGGCTCGGTGTGACGGTGCGATCGCCTTTTGGTTTGCCGTCGACCGTTCGGACGCTCGATCCACAGACTTACGGGTTGCCGACGTTGCCGACACTAGGGCTCAGCCTGGTGCGTGCGTCGAACGTTGCAACCCCGCCGGTCGATTTGCTTGCGACGATCGTGATGGATGCGGTGCGGGGTTATGCGTCGCCGCCTCTTACCCCCGCGTCCCCCGCGCAATCTCATCTCCCGCATCGGGCGCGAGCTTACGCGTAATCGGGATCGAGCCGAGCGAGAACAGGCCGACAACGAGGAACGACGGCCAGAAATCCGACCACATGGCATGCGCGTGGCCATGCAGCGCGCGCGCAATCTGCAACACGATCCCGCCGACGGTCACGCCAAGGCCCAGTGACATCTGCTGCACGACGCTGCCCAAGCTCGTCGCGCGCCCAACGTCCTGGCTCGCGATCTCGGCGTAGATCATCGAATTCAAGCTCGTGAATTGAAGAGCCGGAAAGAATCCGCCCAGCAGCACGACGAGCCACATGACCCAGACCGGCGTGCCGGGAAAGAACGCGCCGTAGGCGGCGATCGCAATGCCCGAGAAGATCGCGTTGTAGATGAGCACCGTGCGAAACCCGAACTTGCGCAATACCGACGACGTCAACGAGCGCATGAACATACTGCCGAACGCCGAGGCGCAGGTGATCGCCCCCGATTGAAACGCCGACATGCCGAGCCCTTCTTGCAGAGCCAACGGCAACAGAAACGGCACGGCGCCCAGGCCGACGCGGAACATAGAGCCGCCGAGCACGCTCGCGCGAAACGTGGGCACGCTGAGCAGGCGCAGATCGAGCACGGGCCGTTGCGCGCGCTGCGCGTAAAGCACGTAGAACGCGAGGAGCAGTGCCCCTGTCACGCACATCTCGTAAGCGCTGCGATCGGATATGAGTGCGCTGCCGATCAGCGAGAGTCCAAGCAGCAGAAGCGACGCGCCGCTGGCGGACATCAGGAAGCCGAGCCAATCGAGCGGGCCAGGGTGTGGTTCGTGCGTATTGACGATGTGGCGATTCGTCAAATAGACCCCGAGGATGCCCACCGGCACATTGACGAAGAAGATCAACCGCCAGTGCAGGTAAGTCGTGATGAAGCCGCCCAGCAACGGCGCTGCGGCGGGCGCGAACATGGCAGGCAGGCTTAGATAGTTCATCGCGCGCACGAACTCCGTCTTCGGCACCGCGCGAAAAATGATGATGCGTCCGACAGGGACCATCATCGCGCCGCCGATGCCTTGGAGAAAACGCGCGAGCGTAAATACACGCAGCGAGTGGGCAAAGCCGCACAAGATCGAACCGGCAACGAAGATACCGATCGCCGTGCGGAAGACCGTACGCGCGCCGAATCGATCGGCAAGCCATCCGCAGATCGGAATGAACACGCCGAGCCCGACGACGTAACTCGTAATCGCAACCTTCAACGCGACCGGATCGCTGCCGAAATCGCGCGCCATCGAAGGCAGTGCCGTGACGATAATGTTGGCATCGACGCTCTCCATGAACATGGCGCAGGCCACGATCAGCGGGGCGATAAAGGCTTTGATGGCAAGCGGCATGGGGCAGGCGGCGCTGCAACGACGTGTCGTGGGCAATGACGCGAAGCGACGATTATGCGCCGACGTTTCAGGATTTGCCTACCAATACGCGCACGATTGTTGCGCGCACAACGAAAAGGTCCGGACCTCCAAAGAGGGCCGGACCGGCCGGGAGCGGATGTTGCCCCTTGGGTTAAGCCCGCCGCTTATCGTTCAGGGGACCATCGATCGCCGGTGGCGTTGGCGCTCATTGTGCGAACGGATGGCTGTTCACATACGAGGCGAGCTTGGACATCACGAAGCTGCCCCAGCCCGTCGGATAGTCCCAACCGGCGGCGGCTTTGTAGCCATAACCGCTGTAGCCGTTGTTGCCCGAGGTGACGTCGTGGACGAGCGAAGGCGTCGCTTTGACAGCGCTGTAAATGCTCGACGCCGGAAAGCCCAGCGAATTGGAATGGGCCGTTTGCAGCCGTGCCCACAACCCGACGAAGATCGGCGAAGACAGGCTCGTGCCACCGATCTGCTGGATCTGGCCGTAGTTGTAGACGAGGGCGCCCGAGCTCTGCGCCGCGTCGAACGAGATGTCGGGAACGGCTCGCCCGCTCGGTTTCGGGTTGACGGTCAGGGTGTTTTGCCATGAAGGCCGCGGTTCGACGACGCTGATGCCGCCCGTCGAGGCCCATAGCTTGCCGTAGCCGTCGAGCCCTTCGTTCCATACCGTCTCGCGCGCCCAATTGCCGTTCGACGTGAAGAGCGTCGTGCCGCCCACGGCGATCACGTTTGGCGACGATGCCGGCCAGGAGATCGAATATGATCTGCCGTCAGGATAGCCGCGGTTGTTGCATTCGTAGACGCCTTCGTCGCCTGACGACACTGAGAAGGTCTGACCTTGTGCCACGGCCGCGGCGAAGATCTGATCCTCGGCGGCGACCGTGCCGTCGGCTTGCGCATCGGTTTCGCACCAGCCGAGCGACACGTTGATGACCTTCGCTGCGTTGTCGGTGACGGCTTGATTGAACGCTTGCGTCAAACCCGTGTTGCCCGATGCGTTCATATCGGCTTCATAAAAGATCAACTGATTGACGGCGCCCCCGGCTGCGCCGACGATGTCCTGGCTATCGAGATCCCACTCGCCCTGGCCTTCCTGATCGTCGCTGTAGTTGCCGTTGGGGTCTCCGGTCGGCACGGCGGCGACGTTGACTTGCGCGAGGCCATTCGCATCGGTGAATTGGTTCAGATCCTGCGTGGCCTGGCTCGCGCCGCCGATCGTGATGACACCGACCGTCGTTTGCGAAGCGGTCGGCAGGTTGCCGGCACCATAGATCGAACCGAACTCGAGCGGGTAGTGCCCTGTCTCCGTGCCGGTCGCGTGCGGCCTCGCTTCAGTGCGGGGACCTCTGACGGCGAGCGTATGGGCACGGGTCACGTTTTGCAGCCCCAACACCGACAGCACCGTATCGCCAAGTTCCTCGGGCACCTCGGCAGGCGCCGCGTTCGCGAACACAGTGCGATTGCCCTTGCGGAAATGAACGAGCGGCGTGTTGAACGCGGTTTTGACCGTACCGGCCGTCCCGTCGGCCGAGATCAGCAGGCGGTTTTTCGCTACGCGGATGTTGACGAAGCCGCTTTTGCGCAGGTGCGCGACGACCTTTTGCACCTGGGCTTCGCTGGGAGCGAAGTCGGCGAGGAACGCCTTCGGCGTCAGGAAGTGACGGTACTGCGCGTTGCCGCGCTCGTTGACTGCACGACCGAGCGCTTCGAGCTTTTTCATGTCGCGCACGCGCAAGGTGACGACGACGTGCGCGGGCTCCCCGGCAGTCGCTTGTGCTTCGGGCGCTGCCGCGAATGCGGTCATCTGCTCGGGGGTGAGAAATGCCCTTGTCTCGGTACCGACCCATATTGTCGACGGGCTTGCAGCCTGGGTTGGCAGTGCGGCCACCGCCAATGGGAACGTCAATGTCGCAGCTTTGAAAATACCTGATACCGACCCCTTCAATTTCAATGTCGACTTCAATTTGACCTCCTAGGATTGCAACGCCAAGAGACGCCGTATCCGCGGGAAAGCGGGGAGTCAACGGATTCAATATTTAATGCCGTCTCGAGCCATCGTTGTGTTTAATAAAAGATAAAATCGCTCAAAAATTTATTGAGCGTGCATAAGCTAACAGGACGAAAACATTGTCGTGTAGCTGCCAGTAGTGGTAGTGGGTGTGTGGGTCTGTACTCGGCCACTGGCGCGGACCAATGGATATCGAGGTCATTAGCATCGAATGCAATGATGCGGAAAAACTGATATGCGTCGTTTGTTATCGTGACGAATAAATTGGCAACTATAAACGGTAGACCGTTTATTCTCGTATATCGATACGTATGCTCAGATGAGTGAGTCTGTTTTTATTTTGATTGGATTATGTTTGAAACGCACCGGGGTTTTCGTTTGAAATGATTGTTTATCGGGCGGTCGCATCGTCGTAAAAGCGCGCCAAATCGCCCTTGAGCGCGTGCAGTCCCGCGTCGTCGAGATAGATCATGTGCCCCGTTGGGTAGTACGTCACACGCAGGTTTGTGCGCAGCGAGGGTTCCAGCCCCATGTGCGCGAGGTCATATTCGGTCGCGAAGAACGGCGTCGCGAGATCGAAGTAGCCGTTCGCAGCAAGCACTTTCAGGTGCGGATTTTGTCGCATCGCCTCGGCCAGATCGGCCGCAGCGTAGGGTACGTTGAGCGCTTCGCCCCACCACGCGTCATGTTTCCAGTCCCACGCGCCGAGCACATGATCATTGAACACCTGGTATGCGCTATCGGCCTTATAGTGCAGATCGCGGGCCAGGTGCTGATGGAATGCAGCAGCGAAGGCGCTCGTGATGGATTTCTCGGAGGCGTCGAAGTCCGACGTGGACGAGCCCTGGTCGTATTCGATGCCTTCGAAGCGGCTGTCGTAGCGTCCCACGCTGCGTGTTTGCGTCAGCAGGAGCTGCTTGCGAAAGCGGGAGGGCGACACGCGTAGGTGCACGCCGACCACATACTGAGCGTTCAACCCCGTGTAGCGTGCGACTTGCGCGGCGATCGCGTCGCGTTCGGCGTCGGGCAGTGCGTCGCCCTTTGCGAGCGCCGCGGCGTAGGGGCCGGCCGCGAATGCACGCACTTCGTCGAGGAATGCGGGCAGGTCGGCCGGCTTGGCAGGCCCGAGCTTGTCGTGGTACCAGGCGGTCGCTGCAAACGACGGTAGATAACGCACGTACATCAGGTCCAACCCCGGCGCATGCATCCCCGCGTTCAATACCGACGAAAGCAAAACGACGCCGTTCAGTGAAATGTTGTGCTGCATGAGGCGATAGGCCAACATCGCGGCACGCGCCGTGCCGTACGATTCGCCGATCAGAAACTTCGGTGAATTCCAACGATCATTGACGGTCAGATAACGGTCGATGAATCGGGTGAAGGCATCGAGATCGCCGTCGACGTTCCAGAAGCGCTTGGCGTTTCCGGGGCCGACGACCTTCGAAAACCCCGTGCCGACGGCATCGACAAAAACCAGGTCGCTTTTATCGAGCAACGAGTCGGGATTGTCCGCAAGCGTATACGGAGCGGGGGCAGTCGCCTCCGGCGCGGATGTCCGCGCGCGCTTAGGGCCGACCGACCCAATCAGCAGAAAGACGCTGGCCGCCCCAGGGCCGCCGTTGAACAGAAAGGTCACGGGGCGAGCGACGCCGCGCTCGGGTGTGCTCGTGTAAGCCACGTAAAACATGCTGGCCTCGGGCTCGCCTTTGTCGTTACGCAACAGCAGGTTACCCGCCGTGGCGCGATAGTCGAACCGCCGGCCGTCCAGGCGCAGTCTGTGCTCGGTAACGATTGCCGTCTCGCGAGGAAGGGGCAGCGCGCTGTTCGGCACAGCCGAAGATGCGTGCGCTGCGGCACCCGGCACGTTCGCATGCACGCTTGCACTTTCAGGCGCCGCGGCCGTTGCGGAGGCGGCAGCCTCGGTGTCGCTATGGTCATCGGCAACGGCGTGCCCCGTCGCGCCAAACGAGCACGCCAGTGCGACGATGAGCGCGCGCACTGGGGCCGCGCGGTGGCCATACTGGAATGAGGCGAAACGAAGGCGCATGAGACGTCCCTGGTCGACCGCTACCGAACCTGCAGTGAGTCGAATTCTTCGCAAACTATCGTCGCACGTCAATCGCGCAATCAGCGGGCCGTGCGATCTTCGATAAGATGTCGACGATCGAAAGCTCCACCGCCAAGGCGATTGCCATGCCCCCCTCTCCATTCGCTACCAAAGACGCCGCTGACGGAAAGCGCACTCAACGCATCGCAACGTGGGTGCTGTACACCGTTCTTGTTGCGCTCGCGATATGGATCATCCGGTCCTTCATCCCGGCAATCGTCTGGGCACTTGTCATTGCAATCGTCGTTTGGCCGCTGTTGCAGCGTTTGAGTTCGCCGAAGCAAAGCGCCGCTCGCGCGAGCGTGGTCGCGTTGCTGCTGACGACCGTCGTGGGGCTTTTCGTCGTGTTGCCGTTCGCACTCCTGGTTACGCAGGTGCTGCGCGAGGCGCATCAATTGATCCATTGGATCAGGGATGTCGCCGAGACGGGTTTCGCTGTGCCACCGTTCGTCGCACACCTGCCGTTCGGCAATCAGATCACGGCGTGGTGGCAGACGAATCTCGCGCGGCCGCTGGAAGGATCGCCCGCCATGGACGCGCTGCGCGGCGGTCATGTCGCAACGGCGGGGCGGCATGTCGGCTCGTTGGCGTTGAAAGGCATCGTGCATTTCGGCTTCATGCTGCTGGCGTTATTCGTTTTGTTGCGCTCGGGGCCGCGTCTCGCCGAGCAGGCGCTCAAAGCGGTACGTCGCGTGTTCGGCGCCGACGGCACGCACCTTGTAATCCGGATGACCGCGGCCGTGCGTGCGACGGTGACGGGACTCGTCGTGGTGGGGCTGGGCGAGGGCGTGCTGATCGGCGCGGCATACTTCGCGACGGGGTTGCCGCACGCGGCGGAACTCGGGCTCATCACTGCGGTTGCCGCGATGCTGCCGTTTTGTGCGCCGATCGCATTTGGCGGCGCTGCGCTCTGGCTGTTCTCGCAGAATCAGATGGTGGGTGCTTTTGCGGTGCTGGCGACGGGCGGCGTCGTTGTCTTCATCGCCGAGCACTTCGTGCGTCCCGGGATCATCGGCAGTTCGACGCGGCTGCCGTTTTTGCTCGTCTTGTTCGGCATTCTCGGCGGCGCCGAGACGTTTGGCCTCGTCGGGTTGTTCATCGGGCCGGCTTTGATGACCGTGTTGACGTTGCTGTGGCGCGAAGCGATGCGCTAAACGCCGCCAAGAGGTTCGGCCGGCCCTTCTGATCCGGGCATGCTATACCTGCTCGGGCACGGGATTGCGAAAACTCGCGTTCAACAGATTCCACGCATTGATCGTCGCGATCACGAACCCGAGCTCCGCGATCTCCTCCTCGCTGAATTGTTTGCGCAGGCGCGCAAATGCTTTATCGCCCGGGTCGCTATGCGGCATGCCCGTGACGAGCTCGGCCCATTCGAGCGCCGCGCGCTCGCGCTCGTCGAAGAACGGCGCTTCACGCCACCCGGCAACGGCATTGACATGGCGGGGATCGGCGTCCATGCCTGACGCTTGTGACCGTTTTTCTGTTTTTTAATCGACGTTCGTCTGCGGAATGCCCACGAGCTTGTCCGGGTTGCGCACGACGTAGATGCCGACGATGCGCTCGCCGTCGGTCGCGATGCCCATCGCCGATTCGAGCTTGCCGTCGACATAGCGCAGCAGACCCGGCTCGCCGTTGATAAGCGCGTGACGGTAGGCTGCTTGATCGCCAAAACGCCGCCCCGTGACCCAGAAAAGATTGGCGATGCGATGGGCGCCGTGCAGCACTTTGTAGACAGAAGGCACTTTGCCGCCGCCGTCGCCGACAAGCTCGACGTCCTCGGCCAGCAGCGCCTGAATGGCATCGCGCTCGCCCGATTGCGCCGCACGTATGAACTTTTCGACCACGCGCCGATGGGCGTCGCGCGGCACGTCGAAGCGTGCGCGGTGTTGTTGCACACGTTCGGATGCACGGTGGACCATTTGCCGACAAGCGGCTTCGGTCTTGCCGAGCAGCGCGGCAATTTCGTCGTAACCGTGATCGAACACCTGCCGCAACAAAAATGCCGCGCGCTCTTCGGCCGACAACCGCTCGAGCACCCAAAGCAGCGCCATCGACAAATCGCTCGCCAGCTCGACCGCCGTTTCGGGCGTCCGTTCTTCGATTTGAACAAGAGGCTCGGGCAGCCACCGGCCGACGTAGGCTTCCCGCTCGGCTTTGACCGCGCGCAGCCGATCGATCGCGAGACGGGTCACGACCGTGACAAGCCACGCCTCGGGCGACTGCACGGCGGCGCGGTCGGTGTTCTGACGCCACCGTAACCATGCATCCTGTACGACGTCTTCGGCATCGGCGCGCGTACCGAGCATGCGGTACGCAACCGAAAAAAGACGTGGGCGTAGGGCGTCGAAGGGGTCGTCTCCAGCGCTGGCCGGACTCGCGGTAGTCGTGTTCATACGGGGCTCGATCAAAGCAGACACTTGTCCTCAATGCCCCTTAGACGGCACAGGCCGCCGATTTGTGACAGATCGGCGGCGGCCGCGACGCTCATGCGCGTGGGGGCATCGTCAGGCCGAACTCGTGCGGCAGAATGCCGAGCGCTTCGTCCCACGCGATCGTACGCTTCTCAGTGTGGCCGTGCGCGACGATCTTGAAGCTGTCCCCGGCCAATATCTTGCGGCCGGCCTCGTTGTGAAGCACCGCCACGACGCGTTGTACGAAGATCGAATCGGGGTGCGTCGAGTTCAAATAGCTTGCGGGAACGAAATCGACCCATTCCTGCGGCGACAGGTCGAAAGCATATTGATTTGCCCACTCTCCATCCACTTTCGCTTGCAGCAGGTAGAAACCGTCATCAATGGGGCTGAGTTTGAAAGCGTCGTAATCCTGGCGAACCTCGACGTCGAGCGCCGAAAGGCGCATGGGCGCACGAATGCCGTAACTGCCGAATCCCAAATCGCACAGCCAGCGCTCGCCTTCGAGGGCCACGACGATTGCCATGTGCGTGCGCGGCCGCCGCGCGGGATAAATCATTGGCCGCGCCGCCACCAATTGATGCGGGATGTTCAGTGCTTCGAGGGCCATCGAGAACAGGCCGTTGACCTCATAGCAGTAGCCGCCGCGCTTGCGATGCACGATTTTATCGACGATTTCTTCGGGCACGAGCGAGACGATCTTGCCCGCCTGCACGTCGAGATTTTCAAACGGAACGGAATAAAGCTGGCGCTGCATCATCCGGGCCACCGTGCCGATCTCCGGCGTGGTCGGGCCCGCATAGCCGATTCGAGCGAAGTAGTCCTTCAAAGAGAAATTGTCCGCGTGCATGGCGATGCCTCTTATTTTTGTGTCGATAAAGACGTTGTGTGCGCAACTAAATACGATTCGATTACCGCTGCAAAAACTGCGACGCTATCGAGAGCGCGTCATCGACGGCTTTTGCATCCACGTCGAGATGCGTTACCCATCTCTGCCGCGTGGCGCCGTAAGCCGAAACGACGCCGATGCCGTGTTGCGCGAGGTGGGCGGCGAACGCCGGCGCAATCGACGCTTCGACATTGACGAACACGATGTTCGTGTCGGGCGCGGTGACCGTGAGGCCCGGCAGCTTCGCCAAGCCCTCGGCGAGCGTACGGGCGTTCGCATGATCTTCGGCGAGCCGATCGACATTGTGCTCGAGCGCATACAAACCCGCGGCCGCAAGAATGCCGGCTTGCCGCATGCCGCCGCCGAGCATCTTGCGCCAACGGCGAGCGCGGGCGATCGTCGCTTGCGAGCCGACGAGGACCGAGCCGACGGGGGCGCCGAGACCCTTCGAGAGGCAGACGGAAACCGTATCGAACGGCTGCGCAAGCTGTGCCAGTGGCACACCGAGGGCGACGGCCGCATTGAAAGCGCGCGCGCCGTCGAGATGACAGGCCAATCCGTGCTTCCTGGCGAGCGCCGTCGCCGCTTGCACGTAATCGGTCGGCAGGATCTTGCCGCCGATCGTGTTTTCCAGCGCCAGCAACCGGGTGCGTGCGAAGTGAGGGTCGTCGGGCTTGATCGCCGCTTCGATGTCGGCCAGCGCGATCGTGCCGTCCGCGGCGTTTTCGAGCGGTTGGGGCTGGATGCTGCCGAGTACCGCCGCGCCGCCGGCTTCCCAGCGATAGCAGTGCGCTTGCTGCCCTACGATGTATTCGTCGCCGCGCTCGCAATGCGTCATAAGCCCGATCAGATTCGATTGCGTGCCGGAGGGAACGAACAGCCCGGCTTCCTTGCCGATGATGTCGGCCACCCGCGCCTCGAGGCGCTTGACGGTGGGGTCATCGCCGAAGACATCGTCGCCCACTTCGGCGGACGCCATCGCTGCCCGCATGCCCGCGCTCGGGCGCGTGACCGTATCGCTACGAAAGTCGTACTTCAAACCCGCTGTTTCCATCTCCGATCTCCTGTTGCGTGCGTTGTGTCAGTGCGCTCAATATTGGCACGGCTCGCGCTGCGGCCCTATACACAACAGCGTCGAATCTGTTACATAACAGATTTTCCGATTTGGCGAGGCGTTATGGTTCAGGCAGAGCAGGGCGCACCGCTCTATCAGCAGTTGGCGCAGCGGCTGTGGGAAGGCGTCGACCGGGCATCGATGGCCGACGGCGAGCGTTTGCCGTCGGTGCGCCTGCTGGCCGCGCAGTACGGCGTCAGCCTGACCACTGCGCTGCAGGCGCTGCGTTGGCTCGAGACGCGAGGATACATCGAGGCACGGCCGCGCTCGGGCTACTTCGTTGCGAAGCGTATGCGCCGCACCAAGCGCACGGGCGGCGCAGCCGAAACAAAGCACGCAAGCGCCAAGCGCTGGGTGCGTCCCGTGGCCGAACTCGATGCACAGGCTCGCGATCACCTTGCTATCGCAGGCGCACCATCGGCCGTGCGGCTCGATCTTGCCTCGGCGGAAGCAACGCTGTACCCGGTCGACCGTTTCAGCGTCCTGTTGCGTCGCCTCGCCTATCAACATCGCGACCTCCTGGTCGGTTCGCATGTGCGGGGTTCGGGCTACCCGGCGTTGCGCGCGCAGATCGCCCGCCAGGCAATCCAGTACGCTTGCGAGCTCGATCCCGACGAGCTCGTCGTGACGAATGGCTGCGTCGAAGCGTTGAATCTTGCCCTGCGGGCCGTCGCCCGGCCCGGCGATGTCATTGCCGTCGAGTCGCCGACTTATTTCGTACTCCTCCAAATGTTGCGGGCGTTGGAGATGCCGGCCTACCCGATTCCCTGCGTGCCTGAATCGGGTATCGATGTCGATGCTCTGAAGGCGGCGCTCGATCGCGGCGTGCCGATCAAAGCCGTCGTGACGGTCGCGAACGGCAACAATCCGCTCGGTAGCGTGCCGAGCGACGCGGCCAAGCGTGCGTTGGTCGAGCTGCTGCGTGAGCGGGACATCGCACTGATCGAAGACGACATCTTTGGCGATCTGTGTTTTGGCGATACGCGGCCTCGTCCCGTGCGCGCCTTTGACGAAGGGCATGGCAACGTGTTGCTGTGCGGCGGTTTCTCGAAGAGCCTGTGTCCCGGTTTGCGCTTGGGGTGGATCGCCGGAGGGCGCTTCACGGAGCGCGTGAAAGCCTTGAAGTACACGACGAGCATGGCGACGGCAGAGCTGCAGCAAGCCGCGGTTGCGCAATTACTGGCGGGGGGCGGTTATGCGTTGCATCTTCGCCGCCTGAAGGCTGCATTACAAAGCCAGCAGCATGCACTGAGGGACGCCGTTATGCGCTACTTTCCCGAGGGGACAGAGGTAACGCGTCCCGCCGGCGGCTTCGTGCTGTGGGTGAAGCTCCCAGGTATCGATGGCGCGCCGCGCGATACGCGAACGCTGTTCGAACGCGCTCGGGCTGAAGGCGTGAGCTTTGCGCCAGGCCATTTGTTTGGGGAAGGCGGCGCGTTCGACGATTGTCTGCGCTTGAATGCGGGTAATCGGTGGACGAGCGAACTCGACGCCGCGGTGCGTCGCCTCGGCGAGCTTGCCGCGCAGGCCGAGCCTATCGTGGCTGCCTAGATACGAAGGATCGGTAGCGGCCTTGCACGCTATGCGGCGGTGAACATTCAGCCGCCGATTTTCAGTAGCTCGAGCAAGCGGACTGCCACCTTCGGCTCGCGGATCGCCACTTCGTTGAGCGCGATCTTCCACAGCAACGGGGCGGTCGATTCGAACCCTGATTGCGACTGCCCGCCCTTGCGGCCCTCGATCAGCGAGGCAACCTGGATCAGGATGGCTTGAAGCGTTCCGCTCGTTTTCAACAGCGGGTCGCCCAGCAGTTGCTTGCAAACGTCGACGCCGCCGTTACTGACGAGCTCGTTGAGCTTATCGACGACTTTCGGCATGCGTCCGCTGACGAACTCGGTGTTGTAGAGCGCGGTCGATTCGATTTCGTGCGCCGATTGGCCGTATTCGGTGAAAACGGTGATAGGCGAAGAAGGCGTGGGAGCGGAGCTGTAGACCCGCGGCTGCGAACGGATGCGATCGCGAAAGTCAGTCTCCTCTTTTTCCTTGCCCGTATCGTTCGTCGAACGCGCTTGTTCCAGGTTTTGCGTGCGCAGCGGGATCGTAGCGTGTTGCCCCGATGCGAGCACCTGCAGCAGCGACACATTTCCGGGCACTTCACGCACCAGCTGCCACGCGAGCGCGAGTGTCGGCTCGTTCTTGAGCAGCATCGAGGGTTTGAATTGTTGCTTCACCGATGCCGTTGCATGCTGCAGGTATCCGTTGGCTTTTCCGGCGAACCCTTCCGCGAGTTTGACGTTGACGGTCAACGCGTGTTGCAGCTTTCCAGCAGAGACGCCGGCGAGGTACGAACGGGCGGCGGGGTCGGTCTGCCAGTTCGCCATCGCGTCGGTGATCGTGCGCAGCAGATTGAGCGTGGGCAGAGCGAATGTTTCATACTCGCCCAGCAACTCCATGATCGTATGCCACGCCCGCACCAATTGAGGGTTGTCGATATTGGCGTTGATCTCGGAGCCGAAAATGAGCTCGAACAATTCCGCGCCCGTGCGCAGGAACGGGCGCAAATCGTTTTCGTGGCTCAGGATGACTTCGTCCAGACGCACAGGCGATTGCTCGAGCGCGGACCCGCCCAGCGTGCCGGCCGCCTTGGGCGCCTTGGCTGTCTTTGATGCGAAAGAGGAAGGTGGCGCAATCGCGATCCTGGCAGAAGTGGGGTTCTTCAGCGTGTCGTCGACGTCATAGACAGCCATCTTCGCGTTGATCAATGACGGGTAGTTCAAACCAGAGCCTGCGTCGTGCGCGTGGGTGACTGCGACCTCATAGCGAACCCAGCCGTGTTCGTCGTTGACGACCTTTTTGGCGGGTTTCTCGATGGCCGTCGACATCTGGCTGTTGGCCTTCGAAGGTATCGGCGTCAGATTCGCTTCCAGATCGCCGGGGCCGCCCAGGTGATCGTTCAGCAAATGGCCCGCAATATACGACTCTTTTCCGCCCGCCGCGGCCTGAAGCGTTTTGACGCGAGCGTCCGCCTTGGCGTTGCTCGGACCGGAACCGAGCGGATGGTCGGGGCCGAGTTTCGTGGCCACGACGTGGACCCCGTCATCGTCGCCGGTCGGCGGGTCCCATTTGATGTACGTCCGCCACTCGGACGAGGTGGGTTTCGCGCCACCGGTCGCATGCGGCGTCGCCGGTTGGCTGTGCCATTGCGTGCGGTCGCCGGCCAATGGCGGTTGCCACAGGATTCGATGTACCGGTGCTTGCGTGATCCGATCGAGCGAGTCGAACTGGATACCGAAACCATCGGCAAAGCCATCGGAACCGAAGGTCGCCTTGATGATCACCTTGCTCGGTGCTTTTTGAGCCAGATCGACCATCTCCGCCTGCACGGTCTTCAAGTGCGACAAGACGCTTGCCGGCAAGTAGAGCCGATTATCCGCAGTGGGCTGCCCGAGCAAAGGTGCGGGGAGCATGAACGCGGCCTTCAGGCCGTTGAAATGGGCCTGCGGTTCGGGCAGATCGGGACGCGTTTCGTCGACATACTGCGGCGGAATCGTTGCTTCCAGCGAAGCGAGCTGGTCGTGCAGCACGGTTGTCTTCAGCTTGAGCGGAACGGTAGTAGACAATCCGGCGCCTAGCCCTTGTGCCTCGTAGCCGTCCGGAAACCCGGGCGACGATTGCGTCTTGTGTGCCTTCCAGGCGAACGTGCCGCCCGAGTTCTTGCCGATATCGGTGCGGCGCGTCAGTTTGCCTTGGATCGGCGTATCGGATGCAGGCGCCGATGTCGAGCGCAGCCGCTGGACAGCCGGCCGCGGCTCGCGCTCGCCGTCGCCTGCACGCGTGGCCTGATCGCCCATTCGATCGGCCTCGCTTTCGAGGGCCGCGTCATCGTTGATGGCCGTGCCGCCTTGCATTTGCATCGTCGGCTTTACCCGCCCCTGGGCTTGCTGCACGACGTGCCAGGCCTCGTGCGGCAAATGGCGATCTTGCCCAGGCCCCAGATGGATGTCCGAACCCTGGGCATAAGCGAGTGCGTTCAAGCGCGCAGGCTTATCGGAGTTCGTATGGACACGCACGCCGGACAAGTCCATCCCGGACAACGACTCGATGCCTGCTTTCAATCCGTGAGGTAGCCCGGTGCGATTGGGTTGCTCAGCCTCGACGCGTTGCACGGCAGGGCCGAACGCCTCGCTGAGCGCACGCGCCTGTGCGACCACGCGGGGGCTGTCCTGCAGCGAGCCGGCTGCTGCGTTCGGCGCCGTCGAGGGCGCGGATCGGCCGGCATGCACGGCGGCACGCTCGGGCTGCGTCGGGATGCGATCTTGCTGGGTAGCGTGACGGCTCATGACTGCAGGCTCCGGATCGATGCAGTGACGATAGGCGCGAGCTTACCAAGTATTTTTGACAATGTTCAGATGATTTTCGCCGGGCCGCGCTCGGGGTGCCCGCATGGCGTCAAACGAGGAGGGGGCGTCCGACCCAAGGCAGGGAGCGGGTAAGTGGAATGCAAGTCGTTCAATCGACGATATTGCGAACCCAGTCCGCAAAACTCTCGTTCTCGAATTCGTAGACATCTCGCGGGCTCTTCGCCACGACCGTCTTTTCCGCGAGCCGGCCCAGTGCCTTTTGAACGTGCGTCGCCTGCAGATCCTCGATACCCACGCGCTTGCGAATCCTGACGAGCGTTGCCTTCGCAAACGGCTTCATCGAAGGATCGTCCGCGAACATGCGTACGAGAACGCGCTCGGTCGCATCGAGTGAATTCCACGTGCCTTCGTGATTCTCCCTGCGGGCCAACTTCTCCTGCTGCATGGCGATCGCCTCGGGAAAGGACAGCGTCGGGCTCATCATCAGCGCCAGCACCGTCTCCATCAGCGGCTCGGGACGGCGTCCAAACAATTGAAAGGCCTCGCGTGCCGCGTTCGCATCGAGCTTGCGTTTTGAAGACTCCCTGAATCTGCGCGCGATATAGTCGACGAAATCGTCGCCGAGAAGCGGGAAGTCCTGGACGGTGCTGGCGGCCGAGTAGAGCGGGGCGTTGGCATTCGTGAAAACGTGGCCGAGCTTCGTGCGCGACGACCCGGTAAACAACATGCGAAGCCGGCGCTGGTGTTTGGTCAGCGTCGTGCGCAGTGCGCGCGCCATCTCTTCGCCTTCCTTGCTGCGACCGAGCGCTTGTGCTTCATCGATCAGAAAAAGAACCGGCCGCCGTTTCGTCAGCTCTGCAACGAGTGCGTCGATCAGAAGCGCGGTATCGGTGATCTCGCGCTTTTGATCGTTTTCCAGATCGATCGCCCCTTCGAGCTTTGCGCCGCCGAATTCGGCTTTGCCCTTCAGCGCTTTGACAGGCTTTTGAAGGCGCGCCAGGACTTTTTCGAGCAAAGAATGCGGTTCGAGCGCTTCTTCGAGCGCCCGCGCGAGCGCGGCACCTGGCGTTTGCCGCGTCTGCCAGAGGTCCGCATAGACGACCGTGTAGCCCTCGCTTTCCGCCAGCGGTGCAAGGTCTCGCAAGAGAAAGGCCGTCTTGCCGGTACGTCGCGGCGCGAAAATCGTCGTCGACGCCACAAGTCCGGCGTTCAACGTGGCAAGATAAGCCCGCGCAAGCTCCGGCCTGGGAAAGTGCCACAGTTCTGTCAGTTCCATCGAGCTATCCGAAATTATCTTTGAATCGGGTAATTATACCTACACGGTATAAAACGGATAATCTCCGGAGCGCCGACGGATCGAGGCGGGGGCCGGCGGCACTACCGGGCCAGGTCGTCGAAGGCCTGCAGCAAGCGCTCGATATCGGCCGAGCCGATATTGCCCATCGTCGAGATGCGAAAGAGCCGTTTCGACAAGTCGCCTTGCCCTGCGTAGATGACGAACCCGAGCGACTTGAGCGCATCATGGAGCGGTTCGTACGCGATGCCATGCGGCAGGTCGTAGGCCCGCAACACGACCGACGACTGTTCGGGCGGCACGACTGCACCGATGCCGCGCGACGCCAGCCCGCTGCGAGCCTGCTCGGCCAGCGCCGCGTAGCGGGCATGTCTGGCGGCTCGGCCGCCTTCATCCTCGAACTCGCGCAACGCTTCGACGAGTGCGTAGTACGCATGCACAGACGGCGTAAACGGCGTATTGCGCGCCGCTTGCATGCGTGCAAGGCGGCCCAGGTCCAGGTAGTAGGTGCGGCTGGCGGCGCGCTCGATCGCCGCGCGCGTGGCAATCACGAACGAGGCGCCCGGTACGCCGTGCAAGCATTTGTTCGCCGTTGCGGCAACGGCCGCAATATTTCCCTCGTCGAAATCGATCGCCTCCGCTCCGAAGCTGCTGACGGCATCGACGAGCAACTGCGCGCGGTGTTTGCCACACAGCGCACCGATTTCGCGCAGGTCGTTCAGGCGCCCGGTCGTCGTTTCGTGATGGACGACGGCCACATGCGAAAACGGGCCTTCGATATCGAGGCACCGCGCGATGGCAGCCGGATCGGGGGCGGCCATCCAATCATGCGCGAGCGCCACGTATTCGATCCCGTACTGCTTCGCCATGTTCGCGATACGCTCCCCGTATACGCCGTTTTGCACGACGAGCAGTCTGCCTTGTTGCGGGACGAGCGAAGCGATCATGCTTTCCACTGCGCCTGTCCCCGAAGCCGTCATCAGGACTGCCGACCATTTGTGCGGATCGAGGCCATAAACGGCGAGCAGGCGCGTGCGCGCTTCGTCTTGCAGATCGTAGAACTCGCTTTCCCGATGGCAGAGGTCGGGTTGCAACATGCTTTGCCGTACGCGCTCGGTCAAGGTCACGGGGCCGGGGTTGAGCAGCAGCGTCTTCATCAGCAGATCCTTAGGCGGCGCCGATATGGCGCATCAAGCGCGCTTTCACGTCGGCAGGGGTCATGGTTGGGCGCGGTAAGCCATCCGGCGTGCCGCGCCGTATCGTCAGTCGCGCGAAATGCGGCCCGTCGGGAATGCCGTCTCGACGCGACCGGGCAAGCAACGTATCGACGAGGGCAAGATCGTCGCCCTCGATCGCCGATGCGTAGCCGCACGCAGCTGCAATTGCGGCGAACGAAACCTGCGACGAGACCGTAGCCTGCCCACCGGTCGAATCATGCGAGGCGTTATCAAGCAGCAGATGGGTCAGGTTGCTGTGGCCGTACGCGCCGAGCGTGGCGAACGACCCCATGCGCATGAGCGCTGCGCCGTCGCCATCGAGCGCAACGACGTGCAAGTCCGGCCGCGCGAGCGAGAGGCCCAGTGCCAGCGTCATTACGCAGCCCATCGATCCCACCATATAGAGCTGGTTAGGACGATCGGCGAGCGCATAAAGCTCGCGGCCGCAAAATCCCGTCGATGCAAGCACAACCGTGGAGTCGAGCGGTGTGCGCGCGATCACGCGCTCCAGCGCATCGCGCCGCGCGGGCAAGCCGTCTTGCGGTGCGCCCAGCCACTGAGTGCGTGGGGCGCACGCATCGGCACGCGGTGGCTCCGTTTCTGCGAGCGGATACGGCGCGACGCTACCTTTTTGCATCACCAGCGCATACGGACGCCCCGTCTTGTCCATATGCGCGACGGCGCGTTCGAGGGCAGGGCCGATCCCGTCGGCTTCGCGCGGAAACGGCTCCCACGGAATCTCCATCGTTTCGAGCAGCGCGGGCGTGATCGGTCCCATCAGCGCATGCTGTGGCTCATCGGCCACGCCCGGTTCCCCCCGCCAGGTCACGATCAACAACTGCGGCAAGCGGAACGTCCAGGTCAAAGACGTCAGCGGGCTGACGGCGTTGCCCAGCCCCGAGTTCTGCATCATCGTAACGCCACGCTCGTTCCTCGCACCGAGCGCGACACCTGCGATCAGCGCGACTGCATCGCCTTCGTTCGCCGCGCTGACATAGTGCAGCGAAGGGTCCTGCAGTACGTAATTGATGAACGGGGTCAGAAACGAGCAGGGCACGCCCGCGTACCACGTGAATCCGCGGCGACGCGCCGCTTCGACGAACTGCGCGGCTTCGATCATCGGGCATCACCTTGGCGATGACGCTCGAGCGCGAAGGGCGTTTGCGCATGCGCAAAATCTCCCGCGCGCCTGAAATCTTCCAGGTCGTTGACGCCGCACCAATGACCGTGAACGTATTGGACTTCGATCGCCTCGCCCGCGTCGATCAGTGCGTTGATGAGCGCAGGCATATCGAGCGTGTCGAAGTCCGGCTGCAACCTGAGTTCGGCAAGCATCGAACGCAGGCGCTCGATCCCTCGTCCGCGAACGCTTAGCAGTCCTATCCATCGTCCGTCGGGAGGCGCGGTGTCCGGTTTGCCGCTGCGGATGCGTTGCAGTAGCGTCTTGCGGCCGAACAACGCGCGATCGTCTGGTGTCGAGCAATAGGCGAAGTCGCGCGCACTCTGATTCGACGCGGGCGAGTGGGACGAGTCGACCACGACGGTAAAGGGCGCATCGCATTCGACGAGGTCGCGAAGAATGTAGCTGCGAAAGAGCAGGTCGCCGTACGAGATGACCGTGTCGGCGCCGAGGTGCCCGGCGTCGACGGCGCATGCTAGCGAAGCAAGCTCGCCTGTCTGCGCGTGTGCGTCGTTGACTACGAGCCTGATGCCGGCTGTATCGATCGCGTCGGGCCGGTAGCCGCCCACCACGGCAATATCGTTGACGCCTTGCTTCTTGAACGCATCGACGAGCCAGCGCAAGAGCGGTTTGCCGGCGACGGGCAGCATGACTTTCGGGCGTTCTGCCGTAACGGCCTCGAGGCCGCGCCCGCGGCTCGCGGCCAGCACGACGGCAGCGCCGGGCTTGCGGGAACTGGCCAGATAGACGCGCTCTGCCGCAGCGTATTCGTCGGCATCTTGCAGCCGAAAGATTTCCTCGACACTGGCGATCCGCTCCTCGACGTTGACGAGCGTTTCGCTATCGTGAATTTCCTTCGCAACGGCTTGCATCGACGACGCCGCTGCGCGAACGAGATGATTCGCCCAGATGATGGTGCTGATGCCGGCCTTGCGGAAAACTTCGGTGGGCGTGCTGTAGTACTTCGTCGGCACGATGACGAGCGGCGCGCGCCCGGCCCATTCGCGAGCGAACGCGAGAATTTCGTCGGGACGCGAAAGTTTACTGTGGATCAGGATGGCATCGGCGCCGGCCAGCCGGTAAGCTTCGGCTCGCTTGAGCGCCTCATGCAGGCCCCAACCGGCGATCAAGGCCTCGACACGCGCGACGATCGAAAAATTTGCTTCGGACTGCGAATCTTTTCCGGCCTTGATCTTGCCGCAAAACTCGTCGATGTCCGCAAGCGGTTGACGTTCGCCGCCGATGAAGCTGTTCGTTTTCGGAAATTGCTTGTCTTCGATACAGACACCGGCGATGCCGCGTTGCTCGAGTTTGCGCACGAGACGTCGCACGTTGTTGAAGTTGCCGTACCCGGTATCGCCATCGAGCAAAATCGGCAGGTCGCTGGCGTCGGCCATGAATTCGAGCGTGTCGACCACTTGCGTCCAGCTCGCTTCGTTGTTGTCGCGCACGCCGAACTGCGCCGAGATGGCAAGCCCCGACGCCCAGATGCCTTTGAATCCCGCCTCGCGCGCGATGCGTGCGGACAATCCGTTATGCGCTTCCATCAAGAATTCGAGCTTGTCGCTGACAAGCATGTCCCGCAGCCGCTCGAAGCGCGAGCGCGTGTCGAAATCCGATTCGCGCGCATTCATCGCACGGCTCCGGCCGGTTGTGCGAGACGCGGCAGCACTTCGTTTTCGGCGCGTGCGACATCGCGGGGAAAGTCGATTTCGATCCAGGGAAGCCCCGTCACGTCCGCGACGTCGTAGCGACGTCCGCCTTCGAGCAACAGGTCACGCACGGCCTCTTCGTGAGGCATATTTTGTCGCCCGCTGGCGACATACCCGGCTACGATCTCGGCGAGGCGGCGCGCGGTGCTCTCGCGAAAGCGAAAGAAGCCGACCGATTCTCCAATCGTGTCGAATTCCAAGCCTACGGCGAGTTGCTTGCGCAACTCGACCGGCGTGCCTGCCTTGAGGCACAACTTGACGGGCTCGTCGCCGGTTTCGAAATCGCGATCGATCAGCAGCCGGTCGGCGCTTGCCCCGGCCACGAGCGCACGCAGTATCGCTTCGTCGTACAAAACGTCAGCGTCCATCAGCAGAACGTCGCCGCCGCGCGTCAGTGCATCCGCCATCGTATGCACGGTTAGCACGCTGCCAAGGTCGTAGTGCGGATTGAGCACGATGTTCGGCCGCGGGTGCCAGTTGATGCGGTCGAGTTCCGCCTCGATACTCTGGGGCTGGAAACCCAGTGCAAGCTCAACCTCGTCAACGCCGGCCGCGCGCAATGCGCGCAAGTGGCGCTCGAGCAGCGTGACGCCCTGAAAGCGCAACAAACACTTTGGATATTGCTGCTCGGGTGGTTGCTGCAGCCGTAGGCCGAGGCCTGCGGCGAGAATGAGCGCTCGCATGTTCTTTTTCTCCTGGCAAGATACCGAAGGACGCGGCGGCCGGCACGCGTCAATCGGGAAGCGGCAGACCGGACCTGTGCCGGCGCTGCCAATGGCGTGTACTCCAATGCAAATACACAAGGCCCGGCAACCCGAGGGCGAGTTCGCGCGATCGTTTGGCGAGCGACAGCGCAAGCCCCGCATCGGGCGGTAATCCGACGATCGGCGCGAGCAGCAGATAACCGCCTTCTTGCGCGCCGAGAGAACCGGGGATAGCAAAGGCGGCGCCGCGAATCGCTTGCCCCACGCTTTCGAGCAGCAGCGCGTCGAGCCACCCGACGGGGTGGCCGATGAGCGAGAGCGCAAGCCATACCTCGCCCACGCCGACGAGCCATCCGACGAAACTGAGGACGAACGAAGCAGCGACGCGGCGATGCTCGCGGTAAAGTGTGCGAACTGCCCCGTCGATTGCATCCGCTCGCGCGGTGGCATGCATCGCCCCGCGCGCGCCGAGCACTTTGCCGACGAGGCGGGACAGGCGACCGAACAAGCCTCGCTGCTGCGCGAAGAAAAACGCAGCAATGGCGGCCGCCAGCACAGCGCTCGCGCCCAGCACCGCAATATGCAACGTGCGCGTGGCATGGGTGCTTTGCGTTGCCGAGAACCCCGCGAACGCTGCAAGACCCACTAAAGCAAATGCGATTTGAGCGACGGATTGCATGGTCGTCGACACCGTGACGGCCGCTGCCGCCTCGTGCATCGGCACGCCGCGCTGCGCGAGGTGGCGTGCCATGACCACGGGGCCGCCGATTTGACCGGCGGGCAGCAAACTATTGACCGATTCGCCGGCCCAACGGGCGCGCAGCGAATCGGCGAATGCAGCGGGTCGTGCGACGAGCACTGCGATCGCCATGGCATCGAGGATGAGCGGCAACAGATGAAAGACGGCGATCAGCGCCAGCCCCCAGCCTGCGGACGCGAGCGTGGCTGCCACTGCGCCGGCGCCTTGCCGCATCAGCAGCGCAACGAAAACTGCCGCGCCCAGCGACAACAGAATCGCCGCGGTGCGCGTCATGGCGTGCCCTGGTCGGTGCGCGCCGCACCGCGTGCGCGGAACACCTGGCGAAACCCGAAATAGGCGATCGCGTCCTTCATGTTCGAAATGAGGCGCCGCCATGGGCGCATGCGTGCGTCGGTCACGTATTCGAACGTCAACGACACGCGCATCTCGTTCGCCTTCGACGGCGTGATACGGTGACGAAGCTTGTCGCCGTCAAACAGCACGATCGAACCGGGCGGATATTGGATCGAACCCGGGATGGCCGTTGCGCCGGGTGTGCGCGTGTGCAACTCATAGTCGAGTCGGCACGATGATTCGTCAATGACCCCGACCAGCAGCGTATAGCGCCGGCCGTCATAGTACGAGGTGTCGTAATGCCACCCTATGTGATCGCCCTCGCGCGTGTAGTAATACAGTGCGTATGCGTGCGGATCGTCCTTGGGCGAGAGCAGCAGCTTATCGCCCGTGACGGCTTCCAGCCAGTCGATCAACGCGGGCGATCGGTACAGTTCGGCGATATGCGGAGCAAGGCGGTCGATCGTATGGCGGCTGACGCTTCCGCCCTGTTTATGCCCCGGCAGGTAATTTCGATTGACGGCCGGTTCGAGCGATCGCGCGCTTTGGACGAGCCTTGCCGTGACATCGGCGGGCAGGAATGCGTCGAGATAAAGAAACGCGCCTTGCTCGACGAACTGCGCCCGCAACCGTTCGCGATCGAATCGGCGTAGCGCTTGGCTCAATCCATGATCGATCGATGTTTCGTCGGCTTCGCGTGTCGATACCGGCCCCGATGCGGAGCCGAGCGCATCGCCTTGTGCCACGCGCGCGTTCAACGCGACACCCAGGCTTCGCTTGCCGGCTCGCTGGGCCGTGTGCGACGCATGATGCGTCGATAATCGAGCGCGACCCAGACAGCAAACACGGGGGCGCCGATCGACGCGGCGATGACAAACGGCTCGACCACGCCTGTAAGGGTGACGAGCGGCAACAGGTAAAGCACGTCTTCGGTTTCGAATCCGGCCGCCGACGCTTGCCGGGTCCCGGCCTTGCCGGCAAACGCTTCGATCCGCATCCGCAGATAGAAGATCAGTGCGACGGCAACCCCGGCGATACCGCCTAGCCCAGTGGGCTGCGCCAGCAGCCGGTCGCCGTGTGCGGATGCGACGCCGATTCCCATCGACACGAACAAGGCGATGGTCACGCAGGCGTCGCTTGCGAGATCGTAGAAGTGCCCGAACCGGCTCGACTTGCCGCTGATGCGAGCCAGTTCGCCATCGGTATGATCGATGAAGTTCGACAGGACGATCAGCGCGGCGCCCACGTTGAGCCATCCGAACGTGCTCTGCGCGAGCGCGGCCGCACCAGCCAGGCCGACTATGAGGCGAAGGGTGGTGAGGTGATTCGGCGTGACGCGCGTGTCTTTGAGCGGAGTGACGAGACGGCGTGCGAGCCGTGCGTCCCACGTGCGTGGCATGGGAACGAGAACGCGAGGGGAGGAGTCGACGCGATTTTCCATCCGAAGCAATATATACGCTTTTGCCGGGCGTTGTCTGCAAGGGCGCATTGGAGCGCCGGGCTTGGTGCGGCTGCGCACCCTTGCGCGCCAAACAAGTTAAAGTGCTGCCGGTCGCCGCCGAGCGGGCCCGGTACGTCCTGTGCAATCGGCCAATGCCGATCTCGAATCGCCACGCTGTAACGGTGCGTCATTTTTTGCCGCCATGAAACGTCTAGTCATTGCCATCCTCGCCATTTTTGGCGCCGTGCTATCCGGCCGTGCACTCGCTGCATCGCTCGATCAAGCCTTGCACTGCGATCGCCCCGCGCACCAATTCATCGGCGAACTGGAAGATCAGCATCTGATCGACCCGCGCCCAACGCGCGTCGAGGACAATTCGATCAACGCGTTCGATCCGGCACACGGCGCCGAATTGACCGCGTTCGGCTTTCACGTCTTTGCGATCGTCGGGTTTCAGAAGAACGATGCGTTGTTTCAGAAGGGCAAGGGAAAGCCGATCGCCGATTCGGCTTATGGCGCCGTCGTGCTCGGTTCGACCGACAGCGTGACTGCAGCCGTCAGGGCCGCAGGCAGCCAGGCTATCGTTCATCACGTTGCTCCGTTCGTCACCGCCATCTTCTGCCAGCCCGATTGACCGCGGGAGTCGAGAGACATTATAAATCTTTCAAATTTCTTTCGCTCTTGCGCCGAAGCACACCCAGCTTCATGCGGTTTCGGCAGTTCATTCTCAGGGTTGCACCCGATTACGCGCATTTGTTGCCGATCAGATGTGGGGCGCCAAAGCCGATGGCGTCCCTTTAGTTGGCAATAAGCAACGAAGCAGGGCGGGTGGCCAGCGCCCGATGGACTTGCCGCGATCATCGTGCAACCATTCTCGTCATTCCGTCGCGAGTACGCGTACCGAGAAAAAAATCGAAACGCGGTCGAATCTGCGATCGCAACAATCGCCGGGCGTTGCGCCATGGCGGGATCTTGGAATCTATTGGCTGCTGTGGAGCATTCGATCATGAAAAGGCACGTTCTTTGTCTCGCTGCGTCGATGGCGTTCGCCGTCCCTGCTTTGGCGCAGAACAGCGTGACGTTGTACGGTGTGATCGACGAAGGTCTCAACTACACGAATAATGTGCGCGGCAATCACAACTATGAACTCGCGAGCGGCTTCGCTCAGGGCAGTCGCTGGGGTTTGAAGGGGGCGGAGGATCTGGGCAACGGGCTCAAAGCGGTCTTCCAGCTGGAAAACGGCTTCGACGTCAACACGGGCCGTTTGAATCAGGGCGGCCGCATGTTCGGCCGGCAGGCGTTCGTCGGGTTGTCGAGCCCGTACGGCACGGTCACGCTCGGCCGCCAGTACGATGCGCTTGTCGATTATCTTGCGCCGACGACGGCAAACGGCAACTGGGGCGGCTATCTGTTGTCGCATCCGTTCGATAACGACAATACCGACAACTCGTTCCGCGTCAATAACACGATCAAATATGCGAGCCCCGACTATTCGGGTCTCCAATTCGGCGGCACCTATAGCTTCAGCAATGACACCGGATTCTCGAACAACCGCCAATACAGTATCGGCGGGCAATATCAGAATGGCGGGCTGCTTGTCGCCGCGGCTTACCTGCAAGCGAATAACCCTGGCTTGACCACGGGTGGCGCCATCGCCACGAACGATGCCAATTTCGCTTCGTCGCGTCTGCGCGTATTTGGCGGCGGCATCAACTACACGTTCGGGCCCGCGACTGCCGGCTTTGTCTACACGAATACGAACATTACCAACCCGACGTCCGGTGCCTATCTGACAGCCGCCGATTCACTCGTGCCGATCACCGGGCCGCTGGCCGGTTCTACGCTGACCGGGTTGAAATTCCAGAACTTCGAAGTAAACGGAAAATATCAGCTGACGCCGGCGCTCTATGTCGGTGCGCAATACGTCTACACGATGGAAAAGTACGACACGTCGCTCGGCGGCGTGAAGCCCAAGATTCATACGTTCGGGCTGATGGTCGACTACAACCTCTCCAAGCGGACGGATGTCTATATCCAGGGCGCATTCCAAAAGGTGGCGGGCGACAGCACAGGCTCATCGCTCGATCATGCTTACATCCCGGGTGCGGACGATGTGTCGAGCACCTCGAAGCAGGCCGTCGCGCGCGTGGGGATCCGACATAAGTTCTAAGCGCGCTGTCCACCACGCTAAGTTTGGTCCGAGCCCACCCGGGGTCTGTGCGGGTGGGTTTTTATTTGCGCGGGCGGCTGGCGCGCGCGAGCGCGGGTGACGTGTGCAATGTGGCGCGCAACTTGCGAAGCGGCGTATTCTTGGGCCATCCGAATCGATCGAAGGCCCTGACAATAAGGAAGGGGGAGAGACATCATGGCCCAGACGCAAGAACTTGCCGCACGTCTTTTACAAGCGCGCCGTACTCATACGCTGATCGATCCTGCGTCGCTGTCGGCCTGCAAGCCCGAGAATGCCGACGAGGCCTATGTCGTGCAGCAACTCGTCCTCGATGAATTGGGCGGCTGTGCCGGCTACAAGATCGGCGCGGGCACGCCGACGGCCGTGCCGCAATGTGCGCCGTTGCCGGCAACCCGGGTATTCGGCGCTGCGACCGGGATCCGCCGGGGTGACTACGCGCGCATTGGGCTCGAGCTCGAGATTGCGTTCAGCTTTGCGGAGGACGTCGACTATCGGCTTGCCGAGCGGCCCGACGACGTGATTGATGCAATCGATGCAATGTCGGTTGTCGTCGAGGTCGTGGATAGCCGCTTCGATGGCTGGCCGAACGTCGATCCGCTGCTTCAATTGGCCGATCTGCAGAACAACGGGGCACTCGTGATCGGCGATACGCAGCCCTATGATCGCAATTTCAATTTCAGTGAGCCGCGGATCAGTTTCTTCTGTGGCGACCATGAGATTTTTCAAGGCGTCGCGCGTCACCCGGCGGGCGATCCGCGCAGGTTGATAGCCTGGCTCGTTGCGCGCACGCTCGAAACGGGGCATTCGATACCGGCGCGGACCGTATTGACGACGGGGTCTTATACGCCGTTATATATTGCCGCAGAGCCGGGGGTCGTGCGCGGAACGATCGACGGGTTGGGGACAGTCAGGTTTGAGATCGGATAAGGGCTATTGAACTCGCGCGGACGGAACACGTTCGTGCGCAAGTTGCAGATTCATCGACGGTGTGCGGTGAAACCGGCACTAACGCCCCTCAACGATGCGTCGCCGAACCACGTCGACGAATCGATCGTCAACGTGGGAAGATGCCGCGAGCGCCATGACGTCCGGGTAGTTCAGGCGTGCGATATCGGTCAGCACCTGGCCCGGCGGTGCTTCCAGGAGTAGGGTCGCGCCGCGCTCCACGATAGTCGTCAGCGCATCGAACCAGCGCACCGTATAGCGCATATTCGTCGCGAGATCCTCGCGGATGTCGTCGGGCCTATGCAGAGCCCGAGCCCGCCGATTGCCGATATAGAGATGCTTAGGCGTACGAAACGATAGATTCGCGGCGTAAACGACGAGCGCGTCGGATGCCTGGCGCAGTAGTTCGCAGTGCGAAGGAACGGACACCGCGAGCCGCTTCGCACGATGTGCGCCAGCGGCGCTCGCCTGCTCGTTGAATGCGTCGAGCGCGGCATCCGAGCCTGCAACGACGATTTGACGTGGCGCGTTGACATTGGCGACGTAGACGCGCGCGTCAGGCGCACCCGTCGTGCGCTCGATCAAGGCTTCGACCTGCGCTTCGCTCAACCCTTCGATCGCCGATAGCCCGTACCCGTGCGGATACGCCTGCTCCATCAATTCGGCTCGCCTCCTCACCATACGCAACGCGTCGCCGAACGAGACAGCGCCACACCCCACTGCAGCAGCGTACGCGCCTACCGAGAGCCCCGCATGCAGTTCGGCTTCTATTCCCGCTTCGGCAAGCCGTCGTTGCATCGCGACACCGGCCACGACGATCGTAATCTGGACGGCGACGCTCGATCGCAGCGCGTCGCCCGTGTCGAGCCGCGCGACGTCGATCGATAAAACGTCCGATGCTTCTTCGATCGTCGCGGCGACGACGGGATGCGCCGGCAATCGATGCAGGAAGCCCGCACTTTGAGCGCCTTGGCCTGGATAGAGGAGGGCGAGCATCAGCGTCGAGCCTCGGTCGGCGCATCGTCTGCCGCCCAGGGGTCGGCGACGAGCGACGGGCCGTGGGCGGAGCGCACCATGACGCGCGACTTGTCGTCCGCCCATTCGCTGAGCGCCACACCGCCAAGCGGCGTTTCCAATTGCACGTCGATGCGCACGTCGACGGCTTCTTCAAGACGCCTCAATTGTTGCCGCATTGCGCTGGCATTGCTACGCGGCAGGCGCGAAGGCGTGCGCAACAGCAAGTCCAGATCGCTCGTAGCGGTCGCTGTCGGCTGCCTCGCAGCCAACTCGAAACCGACGCTGCCGGTCGGCCCCCAAAGCAGCGCGCCGAGATAGCGCTGTTCGACGATCGCCTGCAACGCGGAAAAAGCTTTCAGCGTCGAGCGCCCAGCGGGAATCGGCCGCTCCAGCAAATGCTCCGGCGATAGGGCGCCTTCAATCAACTCATGCGCAACAAGGCCGGCATAGCGTTGTGCGCGGAGCGCGCCTCGAAAGCCGACCGGGACATATCCGCTCGGCGCCTGGGCTCGACGCACGACGGCAAATGGCGCGTCGGCGAACGCGAGCGGGAGCCACGCGGGCATGTCGTCCATGACGGGCAGCGCGCGCAACCGAAGCAGGTCATGCGCCAGGTACTTCCTGGCGTGCGCAAGTGCGTCGTCAGTCATTCGTTGCCTACGTGCCGGTGGCTGCTCGACCACGTTAGGCGGCGTCCCATTGCTGCGCGAGACGACGTCTGACTTCGATCGAAGCGGCGCGCGTCGAGCGCGCGGTTTCACTGTCGAGCCGGTGCGAAAGGCCGCTGGGATCACTGCGCGCCGATTTCACGGCGTCGGCCAGCATCTGGCGCACCCGCGCGATCTGTTCGTCCGTGGGGGCGTCGGCGTCGACACCTTCGATCAGATGATCGAGCAACCCCAGCCTGGCGAACGCCGTGAGCGAATACGACATCGGCGTGATGGTTTCTCCGAGTGCGTCCAAGGCCTCGACACAGCGGCGCGTCACGCGTGCGGCGGCTTCTTTGCCCATGGCATGAACCATCGTGCCCGGCGCATCGAGCGCGAGAATCCGGTTGGCCTGATACCCGTGCGCGAGAAACGCGCCCGACATCGCCGGGCCGACGATCAAAGCGACGATCGGATGCCCCGCGAGCCGCGCGCAGGCATAGGCGTCGATGGCTGCTGCGCAGGCGAGATGAATGCCAAGCATTTCTTCGCGATAACCGTAAGCCTGGCCCTTGACGTCGACGATGGCGACGATCGGCCGCCGTCGAGGGGCATGTGCGTCGGCGTCGATGACATCGCGCACGGTGCGCGCCAGGTGCCATCCTTGTTCCAGCCCGACGACGTTCTCGCGCGCGCGAGGAAAGCGGTTATCGGGATCGGGGACGACGGCGAGGAAGCGCGTCAACTCATGACCTGACTGCGCATCGGCGCACCAGATCGGCGCTGTACCGCTTGGCTCGCCCGCAAGCGCGCGCAGCCATCGCTGGCCGCGAGAAAGGTCCGTCGTGTCGTTCATTCGGACTCCTTAGTGTTCTCTCCACCTTGCGCGGAACATGTCGATGCGCCGCCGAAGAGCGCTCGCATCGACTCGGGCGTGACCGTGTCGGGCTCGATCCGCGCGAGCAGCGCCAGGTAATGATCGACTGCTTCGCTGCGATGGATCGGCGGCACGCCCGTGATGAACGCGCGACGCACTGCCGTGAAAATCGCCTCGGCATCGTCGTCGACAAGCTGATCGGCCAAGCCCGATGCGACCCGCTGCTCGCCACCGATCAACTGCCAGATCCTGCTCCGATCGGTGGCGTCGAGCTCGTCGATGCCCGCTTCCTGTTCGATGACTTCAGGTCCGTTCATCCCCAGCCGCCCTTGGCGCGTCATGATCAAGTGCGAGCAGAGCGCGGCCGCGAGCGACATCCCGCCGAAACATCCGACCATGCCCGCGATTACGCCGACCACGGGCACATGCCGGCGCAGCGCGACGATGGCCGCCTGAATTTCGGCAATGACAGCGAGACCCAGATTAGCTTCCTGCAAGCGCACGCCGCCCGTTTCGAAGGCGATCACGGGCCGCACGATGCGGCCGCGCTCGCAGTCGCGCAGCGCCAGTTCGAGCGCAGCGGCGATCTTGCTGCCGGAAACTTCGCCGATGCTTCCGCCCTGAAATGCCGACTCGATCGCGGCGACCACCGCCGGCACTCCATCGATCGAACCGCGTGCGATGACGGCCCCGTCATCGGCTTGACAGACAATGTCTTGCAGCGGCAGCCACGGCGATGTGATGCGATCGAACGGGCCCAGCAGCTCGCGAAAGGTGCCGCTATCGAGCAGGCGCCGCGCGCGCTCTCGGGCCGTCAGTTCGATAAAGCTCTCGCGGGCAGTGAAAGCAGGCGCCGCTGCGTCGGAGGTCAGGCTCATACGCGATCTCCCTGCGCGCCTTCGGCAGCTTCGACCGCCTCCGCGAGCCGCAGCGCGACGACGCCTGGCGTGGCACCAAAATCGTTGATTTCGATCTGCGCCGCGCCGTCATAGCGTGTGAAAAAGCGATCGAGCACGCTCTTCCAAATGTGGCCGTAGCCGTCCACGCTCGTGTTGACTACCACGCGCGAGAGCATTGCGTCGTTCGGCGTCAACAATACTTCGAGATCGCCGGAGCCGACGACGCCCACGTGCGCCCGGACGGCGACGATGCGCCGCGCAGGATAGTCGAACGTCAAACGCTCCATGTCGGTGTTCTCCCATCGGCGCCCGCGGGCGCCAGCTTGTCCATGAACAGGGTTGCGGCAAGTAGATCCGCTGCGCCTCCCGGCGACGCGTTGAGTGCGAGCAGGCGCGATTCGAGGCGGTCGAAGGCGGCTCGGCCGCGAGGCGCGGCGATGCCGCCTAGACGTAATGTTTCATGCGCCCCCGACTTCGCTGCGGCCAGCGCCGCGAGCCCGGCGCGATGCAGCAGACAGGTATCGTCGAGCGAGGTCATGATGGCGAGCAACGTGTCGATGCGCGCAGTGTTTTCTTCGAGGCCGCGCCGCCGTGCTTCGCGCAGTGCAGGCAAACCCACCCGCAGCACATGCGGAAAGCCTTCTTGCGCTTCTCGCCGTGCACCACCGACGCCATAGCGCTCGCGCACGCGCGAGCCGTTACTTTGGGCGAGCGGCGCAGCGTGATCGGGGAAGCAGGCTATCTGGGCGGCCGTCGCGCAAATCGATTCGGCGAGCGCATATTGCGGGACCTTCTGGAAATCACCCCTGCATATAGTTGCGCCCGCAACTAACAGACCGATGATCCAGATCGCGCCACGATGTGCATTGCTGCCTTGCGTTGCGTTCATCATGACTGCTTCGCCGGCACGCCCGATCGCGGCCAACTCGGCTCGCAAGGCGGCCGAGGGACGCTTGCCCACCGCTGCGCGCGCGAGTTCGCTGAACGTGGGCTCGAGCGAATGCGCAGATCGTTCCATCAACGCGAGATCCAGGTCGCGATGCGCGCCGTTGCCGCGTCGATCGACCAGCGCGGGCTTCGGCGTAACGTGCACCTCCTCGATCAGCGCGTCGGTTGCAAAACGCGCGAGCCGAACGGCGATGTCGGTATCCGATCGTGTGGCGTTTGGGTCGATGTCCTCCCGGAGCCGACGACGGGCAGCGAGCGCGGCCATCTCTTACCAGCTCCGAAAGCGGGCGGGCGGCGTATACAGGCCGCCCGACCATGCGACGAGGTCGTCGATGCTGCGCGCGGCCAATAGCGTGCGTTTGGCCTGCGCGCGTCGAATGCCGAGGTCCTCGGGGTAAGCGACGATGCCGCGCCGTCTGAGCTCGCTCGTTCGTTCGGGGTTGGCGCGCAGGCCTATCGGCGTTACGCCGGCCACGGCGGCCAGCGCGGCGCGGCGCTCTTCGATGCCCTCGGCTTTATGCAGATAGGCGATCCCTTCTTCGGTCACGACATGGCTGACGTCGTCGCCGTAAATCATGACGGGAGCGATCGGCATGGCGCTCTTGTTCCCCACCGCGATCGCATCGAGTTCGTCGACGAACGTGGGCTCGCCGCCCTTCTTATAGGTCTCGACCAACTGCACGACGAGTTTGCGACCGCGTGCAATGGGCCCGTCGCTCGCTTTGAGCAACTTGAGCCAGGCCTCGCTGGCGTGGCGGCGCCCGTGGGGATCGTGGCCCATGTTCGGCGCGCCGCCGAATCCGGCCAAACGCCCGCGCGTGACCGTCGATGAATTCGCATCGGCGTCGATTTGCAACGTCGAACCGATGAATAGATCGACGCCGTATTGCCCCGCCAACTGACATAAAACGCGATTGGAGCGAAGACTGCCGTCGCGCCCGGTGAAGAAGACATCGGGCCGTGCTGCGACGTACGCTTCCATGCCCACCTCGCTGCCGAAGCAATGGACGCTTTCGACCCAGCCTGACTCGATCGCCGGGATCAGCGTGGGGTGAGGATTGAGCGTCCAGTTGCGGCAGATTTTCCCTTTCAAACCAAGTTCAGCGCCATACGTTGGCAGGATCAACTCGATCGCGGCGGTGTCGAAACCGATACCGTGATTCAATGAAGTCACGCCGTAGGGCGCATAAATACCGCGAATGACCATCATCGCGGTGAGAACCTGCAGGTCGCCGATGTGGCGCGGGTCGCGCGTGAACAGAGGCTCGACGGCGAACGGTTTGTCCGCCTGAACGACAACGTCGACCCACGATCCCGGGATATCGACACGCGGCAGCGTATCCACGACTTCATTGACCTGAACGATGACGATGCCGTGGCGGAAGGCTGCCGCCTCTGCAATCGTCGGCGTGTCCTCGGTATTCGCGCCCGTGTAGAGGTTGCCGTTCCGATCGGCTTTCTCAGCGCACAACAGCGCGACTTGGGGCGTCAGGTCGACGAACATCCGTGCATAGAGTTCGACGTAGGTGTAGATCGAGCCAATCTCGAGCAGGCCATCCTCGAGCAGTTGGGCGACGCGCAAACTCTGCGGCCCCGCGAACGAAAAATCGACTTTGCGCGCAATGCCGCGTTCGAACAGCGTCAGATGCTCGGGGCGGCTGATGCTTGAAATGAGGAGATGGATGCCGTTGACGACCTCGGGATCGACGCGCGCCAAAGAGCGCGACAGGAAATCGGCTTGCTTTTGATTGTCGCCTTCCAAGACGACGCGATCGCCTGGACGGATCAATGCTTGTAGCGCATCGACGATCCTGTCCGACGGCAGAATGCCGTCATCGAACCACGGCTCGATGGCGGCGAGCCGTCGCGCTTTTTCGTCACGCAAGGTGGTCCAGCTGCGCGGGACCCTGTGTTCGGCTGCGGAAGTCATTGGGCGATGCGGCTCCTATGCAGTGAAACGATGGCTGATGACGGCTAACCCTTGGTGCGCCGAGGCTGCGAGCGCGGCTTTGCGTCGCGTATCGAACCGGTGCGCGTTTCGTCAGCACCTTCCTGTTCATTTCTACCGTTGCGCCTGGGCTTGCGCGTCGATCCTGTCGAACCGGGCGCTTGCTCGCGCAGCAAACGATAGAGCAAATCGCCGGTACCCAGCAAATGATCGGCGATCAGCTTTTGCGCGTTGGGAATGTCTTTCCTTCGGACGAGACGGATGAGTTGCCCGTGCTCGTGATCGGATACGCGCTTGTGCTCGGGTAGGCCGAACTTCACCCGCAGATAGCGTTCGCCGCGCCGATGCAGCGTGCCGATCATCTCAAACAACTGAGGCCGGCCGGCAGGTGCATAGAGGCTCATATGAAAGGCCTCATTCCGCGCGACATAGAGTGCGGGATCGCGCTCGCGCTCCGCCGCTTCATAGAGCGCCTGAGCTTCGCCCAAGGTTTCGCCGGTGTGATTGGGAATGGCGAGCGTGAGCGCCAGGCTCTCCAACGCCGCCCGGATTTCATAAATCTCTCGCGCTTCCTCAGCCGAAAGCGGGGCGACCGTTGCGCCTTTATGCATTTCGACCTTCGCCCAGCCCTCGCTTTCGAGCTGACGCAGCGCTTCACGCACAGGTATCGCACTGACCGAGAAATGGCGGGCGACAGCGTCCTGGCGCAACGGCGCGCCGGGCGGTAGGCGACCGTCGACGATGGCCGCACGCAATGCGTCGGCCACCATCCGCGATGCGCTTGTGCGCGGCGCGACGGCCACCGCGGCGAACGGCAGGCCTTCGTCGGCGGGGAGCTCTAAGGGAAAACGATTCGTTGCATCATCCATAGTGGTCGATATTATATACAAAATATTCGATCGGAAATCGGGCAAACCCTGGGATACAACGGGGCCATCGGTCGGATGGAGACAAGCGGCGCGGCAGGCTGCCCGCGCTTGCATGGTCGTTCTCGGTAGTCCAAACCGTTTCACGGAGGAGTCGATGAGTTCAATGACAGACAGCGCGCGTGCCGCGCGACGACGCACGCCGCTCAACCGCTCTCAGATAGCCGGATTCTGGGGAGCGTGGGCAGGTTGGACGCTCGACGGCATGGATTCATTCATCTATGCACTGGTGCTCACGCCGGCGTTGACCGAGTTGTTGCCGCGCTCGGGTTTCGAGGCGAGCCCGGCGAACGTCGGGCTTGCAGGTTCGATTTTGTTTGCGTTGTTTCTGGTGGGTTGGGGGCTTTCTTTTATCTGGGGGCCGCTTGCGGATCGCTTCGGCCGTACGAAGGTACTGGCCGGGACGATCTTTACGTTTGCGATCTTCACGGGGCTGTCGGCAACGTCGCATAGCGTTTACGAACTCGCGATCTATCGCTTCCTGGCGGGCGTGGGCATCGGTGGCGAATGGGCGCTCGCCGGAACTTATGTGGCGGAAGCATGGCCCGAAGATCGCCGAAAGATGGGTGCCGGCTATCTGCAGACCGGCTATTACGCAGGTTTCTTTCTGGCTGCCGCGCTCAATTACACGATTGGGGTGCATTTCGGTTGGCGGGCCATGTTCTTGACAGGAGCAGTGCCGGTTGTCATCGCGATTCTCGTTTTGCTGCGCGTGAAGGAGCCGGAAAAATGGAAGCGGGCGGAGGCGCGTGTGGTGCATACGAAGCCGCTCGCTGAGATTCTCGGCCCCGGCTATCGTCGCCGCACGTGGGTGGCGTGCGCGCTGCTGACGATCGCGATCGTCGGCTTGTGGGCGGGCGCAGTCTATGAGCCATCTGCCGTCATACAACTGGCGCTGAAGTCGGGTATGGATAAAGCCGGCGCAATCAAGACGGCGTCGCTTGCTACGGGCTTGCTGTCGATAGGAACGATTCTCGGGTGCCTCGCGTTGCCGCCGCTTGCCGAGCGGATCGGCCGCAAGAAAACGCTCGCCGTGTATTTTGCGGGCATGGCCGCGTCGATCATCGGCAGTTTCGGATGGGCTTTCTACTTGCCGAACGGGCTTGCGCCATTCATTGCCTGGCTCTTTGCGCTCGGCTTCTTCGGCGGCAATTTCGCGCTGTTCAGTTTGTGGTTGCCGGAGCAGTTCGAAACGCGCGTGCGCGCGACGGCGTTTGCGTTCTGTACGTCGTTCGGTCGCTTTATCGGTGCAGGAGTGAACTTCGTTCTGGGCGCTGCCGTGCTGCATACGCATACGCTTGGCGTGCCCGTTGCGCTTACGGCCGTTGCGTTCGTCATCGGGCTGTTCATCATTCCGTTCGCGCCGGAGACGAAGGGCGAGGTGCTGCCACAGTAGGTTGTGGTAGCCGGCAAAGGGCGCGCACGCCTAAGGTGGCGTACGCCATCGACAGAAATACCCGCTCTCAACTCGCTGGATTTTCTTCGCTTGCCGGCGGCGCCACGCCGCTCGGCATGCCCAGCACGGTGACCTGGAACGTTCGCGTCGCTGCCAAAGATTCGAGGTCTGGATCTTCAGGAATGGTAAGCAATAGCGGAAAGATCACGGACCCGCCGATCACGGCGCGACGGCTGTTATCGGCAGGACGCAGCCCCCAAATGTCCTGGTAGACAAGCGGGACAGTTCGCCCATCGCGCGTCGTATTGCCCAAATAGAGCATGACGTGCCCGCCGATATAAATCAGCGTCCGCATGGGCTTGCCGTTTCGTACCAGATAGTCGAGCCGCTGTTGGGGCGAGTCCTGCGAGAGATCGGTCATGTCGCCGGCTGTCATCTGCGATGACGAGTGCCGCGGCAACCAAACGCCGAACGCCGCAAACATGCTCTGCAGCTCCGACGAGCAGTCGTTGTAGAAGTTCATGTTGCCCCAGCCGTAGGGGCGCCCGATCAGCGATTTCATCAGAACAGCCAAATGACGGGGCGTCGCCGCGATTGGGGCAGGGGACAACGCTGTGTCGGAGAGCTGCGCCTCGCGCACGACGGCACGACCGTCGACCTCGCGCGCTGGCACCAGCACCGCGTACTGCTGCCGACTCGATGACCCTGTGCCCGCATGGGCCAACGGCAACAGCGTCCCCGCCGTCGCGTTGAAGCGAAACGTGGCGCTTTGGTCGCGCACGGCCGTGCTGGCTGCGATCACTACGCCCCAGGCATCGGGAGCACGATGCGACCAACTGGCAATGAACGCGTCATCGACAAAGCCGACGCCACTCGATTTCACCCATCCCTGAACGTCGGGCGTCTGCACGTAGTCCCATGCGCCGTCGACGGTGTGGCCGAGCACGTAAAGCGGCGCTCCAGGCCGTATTGACGAGATCTGCAGATTGTCGAAGGGATAGCCTTGGCCGGCCAGCCGGTAGGAATAAAACGACGGGTCCATCGTCGGCAGTTCGCGCACGAGCAGCGCATCGGTGGCGATGGCGCGCGCGTTCGGTTTATACCCCGGGGCCTGCGCGAACTGCTGCAGGTTCATGTTGCGCTCGATCTCGTCGAGCCACCGCGCGGTGTGCGGTCGAAAGTTCTGACCGTAGCCGATCCCCCGACCTACCTTTCCTGCGTTGTCATAGCTGCCGATACGGCGCAATTGAAGGTCGACGATATCGGAGCCGCCATCGCCGTACATCCGATGGGCGATGAAGGCAGGATTCCATGGAGACGGGTCGTGTTCCGCGGTACCGAAATATCGGGCAAGGTAAGCCGCCCAATGCGCTCGCTGTTCGGCAGCGGTCAAAAACGGCGTGTTATAGCCCGGGCTGGACGGATCGATCCAGTGATCGACATCCTGATCGTAGGCGGCCATCGGAAACAGGCCGATAGGATCGACGTAAGCATGCGGGGCTGCCGGTGGGTTGGCGGCACAGGCAGCAAGCGTCAAAACCAGCCCAGCGAGAGCGGCGAGAACGATACGCGAGGGGGCCTGTGAGGCGACGTTGGACGACATAAGAAAATGCCCGGGGCGAAGAAAGCGGAGGGCCACCATGATAAGCCCTCTCTGTGACAGGGCGGGCAGTCACGCGTTATCGCGTCGCGCGACGCCGACGCGACAAAGCGCAGTCATCGGGCCGATTTGACGCAGTTCATCGAACTGCTCGGCGTTCCGTACGAACAGCGAGCCCGCGAACCCCAGCGAATTGATTGGAATTCCCGCGGCGCATTCGGCAGAACGTGGAACGAGCAGCATCCAGCGTGGGGTCATCAGCAGGTTGTACGGGGTGCTTTGGTGTGGGCGACCGTCGACAACGATCGATCTCAACCCAGCCGCATCCAAAAGCAGCCGATAGCGATCGAGCGCTTGCGCGGCTGCTTGCGCGATCGAAGCCGGTTCGAGTCGCGCGAAAGCATGGCCGAAGGGGAGACCGGGCAAGGTACCGACCGGGCCGTCGAACGACGCCGCCTCGATGAGCGGTGCGATGGGCAGCGACTGCCCCGAATCTCCAAGCGGCAACGGCACGACCTGCATGTGCTTGTGCGGCTGGCTCGCGCCGGCTTCGCGGCCACCGTTGTAGAACCCCAGCGCGTCGAACTCGGTCAGGCAGGCGAACCATGCCGCGAAATCGTCGAGATCGAGCAACGCTTCCTGCGGCTCGAATGCGCGCGTCACGATCAGCAGGTGATGATCGATGACATTGAACTTGTTGAGTAGCGCGAAATGCGTGGCCGATACGTCGGCGACGAATAGATCGGGGTCGTGCGGAAGGAACGGATCGACGAAGCGCTGTGGCGCGGACGTTTCCTGGCGGCGTTTGCCGACCAAACTCGAGACCTGCCGCACGACGAAGCGTATGCCGCTATCGTCCAGCGTGGTTTGGACCGTCTCGATCGGGCGCAGCGCGCCGCATGCGAGCGCATGAGCGGTTCGCCCGATGATGGCGGGCCGGAGTGTGCCGGGTTGCAACGAACAAGCGGCCATTGTCGATATGGATGGCTGGAGCGATCAATGTCGACATTGTGGCGCAAATGTTGACGCTAACGATCAACATATCGAGGGGCGAAGTTTTCGGCGACGCCTGCTTTCCCGAACGGGACGAACGTCGATCGTATACGCACGAGGATGCGACGGGCGAAGAAACGATCGTTTGGTACGTGCAGACGACCGATAAACGGCCGAAAAGGATCGGCTGCCAAGTGCCGCATGACGATGGCATCGTTGCGGCTTCCGCGGCCGGCGGCGACGCGCCGTTCGTCGAGCTGACGCCGGAAGTTTGCCGACGCAGGATTTCGCGCGGTCGGTGGAATATCGATGCGAGCGGGAAAACGCGTTCCCGCATGCGGGCGAGGGCGTCGTCATTTGCGTGCGGGGCGAAGTCGGAGGCTGCGAGCGAGCGGATAGGCTGCCGTGGCAATCATGCGACGTCGATGCGATCGACGAGTTCGGCACGGCGCACGCGCTGCGGATTGCGTTCGATGGTGCGCCGCGTCGTGACGTGCACGTATTAACGCGGCGCTGAGTGAATCGGGATCGATCCGGGTCCGCCCGAGGCGGCGATGCGCGCTGTCCGCCGGGCCGGCGTTATTCGCCGAAGAGGCTCCGGACGTCTTTGACGTCATCCGTATCGGAGAGGTGGTATTCGGCCCGCACGGCTGTCAGCACATCGTCGACGAATCGCTCGTACCCCACCGCGTTGCCGAAGTGTTTCATCGTCCAGTTGCAGCCGGTTGTGTCGGGGGGCTGTTTTTGCGGACGCGGCACGCGAATCTTGACGCCGTCTTCGACGATTTCGTGGATGCGATGGATGCGGCGGCTCACTTCCTCTTGCAATTGCGAAGCGTTGCGCGTTTTGCGGGTCATGTCGGGCTCCTCGTCAAAGTTGCGCGACAGTTTACGATACGCGGCCCCGCTCGGGATGACGGACGCGGTGCTCACGCGCCGTGTCCGTCGGAACATGCTCAAATGCCGCCGCCGTTCATGATCGGCAAGAGAACCCGGTAGACCTGAATGACCGCCGGTCCCAACAACACGATGAACATCGCGGGAAAGATGCAGAAGCAGAGCGGGAGCAGCAATTTCAAAGCAATCTTCGCTGCCTGTTCCTCGGCGCGCATCCGGCGGCGCGTGCGCAACGTGTCTGAAAGCACGCGCAGCGAATCGCCGATACTCGTGCCAAAGCGTTCAGCCTGGATGAGCATCGTGCTGAACGATTCGATATCTTCCACGCCCGTGCGCAAAGAGAGATTACGCAGTGCCTGTTCTTTCGAAAAGCCAGAGCGCAATTCCAGCAGCATCAATTGGAGCTCACTTGCCACCACCGGGCTACGCAGCTTGATTTCCTCAGCCACTTTTACCATCGCGGCGTCCAGACCCAGGCCGGCCTCGACGCAAACGGTCAGCAGGTCAATCGCATCCGGAAAGTCCTCGAAGATCGTGCGCTTGCGCCCGGCCACGCGACGCCTGAGCACGCCGTTTGGCAGGTAGTAGCCGAATGCGCCCATCAACAGCAAGATTCCGCTCAGTTCGGTTGGGTTGGTCGAGACGGAACTGGTGGCAAGCCAGGGTAACGCGATGAGCGGCAGCGCGAGAGCCAGCGCGGTTTTGGCCGCGAAATAAACCGCGGCGGCGTGCGGAGATCGCCAGCCCGCATTCATGAGTTGCAGCCGCAATGCCGACTTCTCCCAGTTCTCTTTGGGAATCGACAGCTTCGCAATGGGCTGCGAAATATCCGCAATCCTTTCGAGCCATGCCGAGCCTATCGACTCGGGTTCGGACGGTGCTTTGACTTGTGGGCCCCCCACAGCCTGTTCGATGCGCCGTCGCATGTCGCGCGGTGCGAAGAAGATCATCGCGCCGAAGCATCCGGCGAACACGATGACGAAAAGGCCGGCCAGCAAAGCGATGTTGATCGTATTGGGCGATTCCATGACACCCCCTATAACAGCGTCGCGGCGAGTGCTCGCGCACTCACACGCGGATTTTGATAATGCTGCGCATCCACATCACGCCGGCCACCATGATGACCGCCATCCCCGCGAGCATCTTCTGGCCGAGCGGATCTTCCCACAGCACCGGAAGGAACTTCGGATTGAAGATCATGACGGCGCCGCCGGTCACGAACGGAAGCAGACAAAGCACCCACGCCGACAACTTTCCTTCCGCGGCCAGCACGCGCACCTTGTCGAAGAGCTTGAAGCGCTCGCGGATCAGAAAGCCAATACCGTCGAGCACCTCGGCCAGATTGCCTCCCGTTTCGCGCTGAATCAGCACGGCGATCACGAAGTACCGCAAATCGCGAATCGGTACGCGGTTCGCCAGATTCAGCAAAGCCTCGTTCATTGGCACGCCGTAGTTGATTTCATCGAAGGTGATCCGGAATTCACCGCCCATCGGTTCGGCGAATTCCGCGGCCACCATGCCGATGGCGCTGGCGAACGAGTGCCCCGCACGTAGGGCGCGGCTCAACGTATCGGCAACGTCGGGCAGTTGCTTTTCCAGCTTATGCAGCCGTTTGTTCCGCAGGCGCAGGATATTGAAGTAGGGAAGGGCGCCCACGAATAATGCGGCTATCGGATCGACCACCACGGGCACGGGCAAGAGGGCTGTTACCACGAGCGCACAAAACGCCAGGATCAGGCACGTGAGACCCAGCCGCGCGACGCTCGTACGCGTGCCCGATTGCTGCAGCAGAAGATCAAGCGATTTCGCGCGCGGTATCTGCAGCATCAGCTTTTCGAAGAAGCTACCATCCTTGAGCACATCGCTTTTCAGGATCGACAAGCGTTCCTTGCTCACGTGTCCGCCCGCCGACAATGCGCGGATGCGTGAGTCGATGCGCCGTGCCGCGGGACCATGGCGGCTGTTCCACCAGACGTAGATGGCTTCGAACGCTAGCACGACGGCTACGAACATCAAGACGATGAATGTGTAGAAGATCGAATCCATGCGGGCCTCCCCGGTTCCGGCAGCTTAGACAGCGTGCCCGGTTGTTTCGCTACTTGGCTACTTGGTGTCGAATCGCCGCGCGGGGTCGTAGAGCTGATCGGGAAGATTGATCCCGAACGCTTGCAGTCGCTCGACGAATTTAGGCCGCACCCCGGTCGCACAGAAATAGCCGCGCACGTTACCGTTTGGATCGACACCCGTTCGCTTGAAGGCAAAAATCTCCTGCATGTTGATGACTTCGCCCTCCATCCCGGTTAGCTCCTGGATGCTGACGATCTTGCGCCGGCCGTCGTTGAGCCGCGTAGCCTGGATGACGACGTGAATCGCCGATGCGATTTGCTGACGCATTGTTTTCGGCGGAAGCGACATCCCCGCCATGTTGATCATGTTCTCGAGGCGCGTAAGGGCATCGCGCGGGGTATTCGCATGGATCGTCGCAAGCGATCCCTCGTGGCCGGTGTTCATGGCGGCGAGCATGTCGAGGGCTTCGGCGCCGCGCACTTCGCCCAGAATGATTCGGTCAGGGCGCATCCGCAAGGCGTTGCGCACGAGTGTGCGTTGCGTGATCTCGCCACGCCCCTCGATATTCGGAGGGCGTGTCTCGAGCCTGGCCACATGGGGCTGGCGAAGCTGAAGTTCCGCCGCGTCCTCAATCGTGATGATGCGCTCGTCGGCCGGGATGAAGCCCGACAGGATGTTCAGGAGCGTCGTCTTGCCGCTGCCGGTGCCGCCCGAGATGAGAATGTTGACCTTGGCGCGCGCCAGAGCGTCGAGGAGTTCGGCCATGGGCGGGGTGAGGGTCTGCAACTCGATCAGATCCGACACCTGCAATGGATTGACGGCGAAGCGCCTGATCGACACGAGCGGCCCATCTACGGCGGACGGGGGGATGATTGCGTTGACGCGCGATCCGTCCGGCAGTCGCGCATCGACCATCGGGCTCGATTCGTCGATGCGCCGTCCGACGCGTGACACGATCTTCTCGATCACTTTCATCAGGTGCGCATCGTCGTAGAACGTGACATCGGTCAGTTCGAGGCGTCCTTTGCGTTCGACATACGTTTGTTGAAACGTGTTGACCAAGATGTCGGATATGCCCGGGTCGCGTAGCAGCACTTCCAGGGGACCGAAGCCGAACATTTCATCGTAGACGTCGACGACGAGTTGCTTGCGCTCCGGATCGTTGGCGGGCGCTCGTTCCTCGTCGAGGATGCGCATGATGAGCGCGGTGAGTTCCTGGCGAACGAGGTCCGGTGATAGACGCGCGAGGCGTTCGAGTTCGACGCGCTCGAGCACCAGTTGATGGACTTCGCGCTTGAGCTTCTGGTACGAACTGCGGGCCATGCCATTGTGCGAGCTTCCCACAGGGGTGCGTTCGCCGAGCGGCTGCACGGATTGGCTGGAAATCTGCTCACGTAGCAACATGGTGTTCTCCTCGTTCTGCGTTCATTACATGGAGGCCTTGAGCTTGGGGGCGGCAAGGCGGCTGAACAACCCGGACCGCCGTCCGGCGTTTTCCTTGTGCCCTTGCGAGAGCGCTTGCGTCCCACTGGCGATATCCGCCGCGAATTGCTGCAGGACGCGCGATACGCCGCTCTTGCGGCTGACCTCGAAAACGGGCAGGCCGTGGTTCACCGCCTCCGTGACGACTTCGTCGTCCTCGGGCAGCACGAGATGAGGCGACATGTCGAGCACTTCCTCGAGGGCCGCCTTTTCGCGCTCCGCGTGGCGCGTATATCGGTTGACCAACAATTTCAGGTGCGAGTAGGGATACCCGAGCGATGTCAGGATCTCCTGGAGACGCCGGCCCGCACGGGCATACAACATGCCGGGCTGCAACACGACGTGAATTTCATCGCTGCGATCGAGTGCGACGATCGAAAGCTGATTGATGGACTGCCCAAGATCGAAGATGACGAAATCGTATCGGGGAGCGGCGACCCCGAGCATCCATTCGAGTCTGTCGTTTTGGACTTCGGCCGCCTTGACCGGATCGCCTGCGCCCGCGAGCAGATCGAACGTGTCGCTAACGTGCATGAGGCTCGCATCCAGAAACGCCGAATCCATCCGTTCGATGTTTCCGCACACCTGCGGCAGCGTTGAAGGGGCGCTGTCGCTCGAGAGAAGAAACGATGCGTCGCCATACAGTTGATTGAGATCGACGAGAAGCACGCGCTTTTTCTGAAACCTGGACAGTGCATAGGCGACGTTGCAGGCAATGAACGTGGTCCCCACGCCGCCCTTGCATGACATGAAGGACAAGACGCGAGTCACATGCCCACCCTGCAGCATGCGGCTTTGCTCGACGCGGTGCAGCGCCTCGCACAGCGAATGCTTGTCCAGCGGCCAGGCGAGCACGTCGCGAACGCCCGCACGCATCGCTTCGATGAGCGTCTGCTGCGACGTATCCGGAGTCAGCAAGATGCAGGTCAGCCGCGTCATGCGCTGACATAGACTCGCGATGACGGGTAACTGCGCGTCTTGCAGCGTGACTGCATCGACGATCAGGACGTCGAATGATTCCAAGCTGTCGCCGCGCTCGGCGAGCTGCGCCGGGGTTCCAACGATGCGCGTCGTCCGGTAGCTGCCGCATTCGCCGATGTGGCGCACGATCTGGGCAAGGCGCGAGGCGTCGCTTGAGATGCTGAGGATATCGATCATGATGTTTCTGCCCGAGCTATCAAGATTATTGACATACGTTGCCGCCTGTCGACGTCGCGAGACTTTCGCGGGGCAGCGTGGTGGTGAGGGGCGGCATGGCGAGCGTGATCGGAAGGAACGGGATCATCATCTTCACGCTTACGTTGGTGACGCTGACCGTAACGAACGTGCAGGTGCTGCGCGCCGTGCTCGGGTCAGAGTCGCAGCCGGACGGGGTGTAGCTGAGATTCACGTTCGACGAGGCAAGCAAGGGCAGCAACCCGGTGATCCTGGACTTGATGATCGACGCATCGGCGTCGCACACAGCGGCGGTGCGTGCGCCGAGTCGCACGGCTTCGCTCGCGGTATTCCAGTAGAACAGCGCGCGACCGAATTCGAGAATACCGATCAACAACGTGCAAAACAGTGCGGCAACTATCGCAAACTCTACGAGGGCCGCGCCGCGCTGGTTGCGCCTCCCGGAGACGAAAGATTGCGGGTGCGGCTTCATGATGCCTGCCTCATCACGGTGGAGATGTTGCCGAAGATGAGCCCCTGCAGATTGAAAAACGTCTCGATCGGCGTGTACTGATATCCCTTGATTTTGACCTCGACGAGATTGACGCTGCCCGTCGGTGTCCCGCTGGCGGCGCCGTTGTTCGTGTCGTAAGTCGGAACGCCGGCGAATTGCGGCGGGTCGGTGGCATCCTGGCAACCGGTGGTATGCGAGGCGTCGCAGACGACGATCATGGAGGTCGTCAAGCCGTCGACGAGCGGCGTCGCCGAGCCGCTCGGACAGGGCGAGGTGCCATATACCGCGAGACACTGAGCATCGGCCACGGGATAGGCGGGATCGGTCGACAGGTACATCGACAGAAAGCGCGCGGCATCTCGTGTCGACTTGGTGAGCGCTTCATACTGGTAGAAGGCCCGGCCGAATTCGGCAACACCCATGGCGAGCAACAGGAGCGGGACCACGACGATGGCGAATTCCACCATCGCTGCGCCGCGCATGCGTTTGGGGGTAGGGCGGTGGTTTTTCATGATCGCCTCGTTTATTGCACCAACACGGGAACGAGCGGGCCGACCGAAGTCCCGTCGCCGGGAACACCCTGCGTGGCACACGGGACGCTTGCATCGGTGGACTTTCCTTCGTACTCCAGATGGACTGGCAAGGCGCCGCCGCCCTTGTCCATCGGATCCAGCATCAGTACGCAGTCCCACCAAGCGATGTTCGTCTTATGGCCACTCAGCAACTGGGTGCAGTCGACTTCGGGTGCGAGAGCAAGCCGTCGATCTGCGCCGGCCGAATACGTCGTCCCCGACGACGATCCGCTCGTGCTGATGCCAGCCGCCGCGTCGCCCTGATAGGCGGTGAACGTCGAGCGCTTGCTGACGAAATCGCTATAGGCGTTGCTTTGAGTGGGCCAACTCGTGGACGTATAGGCGAATCCGGTGAAATCGGGTGTGTCGGCAGCTTGCGAATAGGGATTCGCATAAATGCCGAACCGCGAGTTCCATGCGCCAGTGTCCGTGATCTTGTTTCCCGGCGAGCCAACGCTGGAGCCGACGGCCGGCAGCGCGCAGTAGTTGCCGGTCAGCTCGTTCCTGATGGACGTCGCATTGTTGCTCCCGTCGAGGGCGGCCCAGCCAAAATTGCCGGCGCCGTACGAGGGCGGTGAGCCGGTTTTGGACGCGATCCACTGGCCGCGTGTATAGCTCTGGCCCGCTATTGGCGGACTGACCTCAGTCCCGGCTTTGCAGACGAACACAGGAATGGCGCAGGTGGTTTGAGCAGGGCTGATCGTGGCGACAGCCATTGTCGATACCGAGGCATTGGCTACCGAGTTGCCCGGCAGTACATTCAGCACCTGCGCGAACCAGTTGGCAATGTTCGATAACGAGGTCGTGCACTTCACGTACTTCATGGCCGAAGGGTTGGCAACCGAGCCCTTCGGCAGGAACGGGTTGGCCAGCGAATCGCTGAACGTCACATTGCTGTCGGTCGCCAACTGCACCGGCGTGCTTTGGAAGAAGACGCGGTTCAGGTTGCCGGCCGTGATGCCGGCCGCCTCCGATACCGAGAGGTTGATCGTGGCACCGGTGAGGTCGCGAACCGCGGCCAGTGCGCACGCGTCCGCACTGTTTTGCAGCTCGCTCCTCACGATGTAGAGCTTGCCCAGATCGAGCGCAAGCCCGACGACGCCGATCAGCACCGCAAGAGACAGCGCGACGATGACCGCCACGGCGCCGCCTTGAGTGCGTCGAGTCCTTCTTGGTATCCCTGATTGCCATTGGCGACGCATGATGACTTCCCCTCTCGATAGGTTGGCTCACTGACCTCCGCTGGCGCCGCCACCGCCGCCGCCACCGTTGCCGCTTCCGACACCGATGACGAACGGCGTGAAGGTCGGCGGCGGCGAATCGAACGACTTCTGGTATTGGCCCATCGCAGAGTTCGCGGCCTTGCCATCGATCCCCGGTGTCGACGGGTTGCGTCCCGCCGCATCCGGGTCGATGACTTGCGCTTGCGTCACGGTCTTGACCGCCTCGCCGAAGTGCGCGTCCCAAATCGGCGTGCTCGTCATGCAGCCGCCCAGCGCGGCGCAGGCCGGGGCCGCGACAATAACGAGCGCTCGACGCGCGAAAAGATGGTGATTGAGTTTCATAAGATTCCCCTTGGCTCAAGCGTTACTGCTTGGCTGAATCGTTCGTTTCCTTCGTCATCGCGAGTTCGCCGCGCGCGGCCGTCGCTCCCTGGCTGGCGGCTTCGTTGGCGATGCCTGCCGCATCCTTGCCAGGAGACTGTGCCGCGGGCGCTGGTGTCGATGACGACGTCGGTGCCGGCTGCGGAGCCGGCGCGCCGGAGTCCGAGCGGGGCAGGACGGCAGCGGTGACGTCGGCGGTCGGCACGGGCTCCGATACGGCTGGTGCAGGAGACGGTGCGGACGATGTCGACTCCGTTTCGCCAGGCGCGATCGCGGCGGGCGGCTGCGTTGCCGAACTCGATGGCGGCACGCTCGGCGGCGTCGTGCTGCCCGTGGGCGCGGCGAGCGACTGCGTTGCCGGGCTTGCGGGCGTATTCGACGCACCTGGCGCGGCAGCGGGGGCCGTACGCGGCTTGGCGCCTCGGCCTTCCATGTTGCCGGTCGCGTAGATGTCCGCCTCGTTCGGTTGCGTGAAGCTGTCGGTCGGCAGCGCAACGTTCGGGTTCGCCAGCGGCTTGACAAGATGCGGCGTGATGATGAACACGAGTTCGGTCCGGTCCTGCTGGAAGTTCGTGCTGCGCAGCAACGCGCCGATCACTGGCACCTCGCCCAAACCGGGCAACGCCTTCAAGGCACCCGTGATGTTGTTGCCGATCAGGCCGCCGATCGCGAACGATTCGCCGTCGTTCATCTGTACCGTCGTTGCTGCCCGGCGCGTCGTGATGAGCGGGAGGATCGCCGTCGAACTCGTGCCGGCCGCGCTCACCGTAACGCCGGTCGGCGAGAGTTCCGACACTTCCGGCGACACCTTCAGATTGATGCGGCCGTTTGCCAGCACCGTCGGTGTGAATTTCAGGCCCACGCCGAATTCTTCCTCCTGCAGCGTGATCGTCGTTCCGCCGTTCGAATTGCTTTGCGGCACCGGAATGAATACGCGGCCGCCGGCAAGGAAGGAGGCCTCCTGGCCGCTCACCGTCACGAGGTTCGGCTCGGCGAGAATCTTGGTGAGTTGGTCGGTTTTTTGCGCGTCGATCGCAGCCTGGAACGGCAGCCGGTTCGCTTTGCTGGCCGCGATGGCTGTCTGTGCGCCGGTGAGCAAGCTGCTCACCAGGGCGCCAGTCCAACTGCCGAACCCGCCTTGAAGGTTGAGCGCCGAGCCTAGCTGATTGACGACTGTCTTGGCCACTTCGGCTACCTTCACCTCGAGCATGACTTGCTGCGGCGAATCGACCGTCATCATGTTGAGCACGCCTGTCGAACCACCCGAACTCGACACTTGCTGAGTTGAACTGGACCCACCGGCGCTCGACGAGCTCGACTGCGATTGCTGGGTGGGCTGCGACGCCGCATAGGCATTGGCGATTTGCATGGCCTGCTGCGCCGCGGGGGCGCTCGATACATCCCCCGACAGCACCAGATTGCCGGCCGCTGTCGTGACGCGGATGCCGCGTTCGGCCGGCAACAGTTGCCGGAGCGTATGTTGCAGCCCGTCAGCGTCGACGCCGACGATGACGTTCATCATCTGGCAGGTCCCGCTGCGCCCTTGAATGATCATGTTGGTCGTACCGACCGACATGCCGACGATATAGAGCGTGCGCGGCGACACGAGCGTCGCCTGCGCGACGACGGGATTGCCGATCGTGCGCGCGATCGTCGGTTCGTCGAGCGACACGAGTGTCGACTTGCCGACCGCCACCGCGACGTTCGATCCTTCGCGCACTTCGCCTCGGCAATTCGGACCGCGCAGCGGTTGCACGGCCGCGGGCTGCGCAGCCTTGGGATCCGCGCCAGCCTTGGCGGGCTCTTTGGCGCTAACGGGCTGCGCGCAAATCACCCCCGCCGAGACGAGCGCCGCGAATACCGCACGGCTGGTCTTGCAGCGCCGCGGGCCTCGGCCCGAAATCCACCCTGTTTTCGTATCCATTTGATGATATCCCCCGGTTACCGATATCTGCGATACCTGTACTTCGTTAATCGATGCTGTCGTGTTTTTGTGCTTTCACGCGCGCGTATGGGTCTTCATACGCGCACGACGTTCACCGCTAAAAGCATTCTTCGCTGCCTGTCACGCCCGATAGCACGCCGATGCAATCGCGCTTTTCGTGCGGCGCAGGGCGCGCTGCGACATAGCGAACGCGCGTCGTCTTGACCGGCGCCGCGGCCGGGACCGGCGCCGACGCAGCGGCGGCCAGCCCGAGCAGCGTTTGCTTGGTCGCGCCTTTCGTCGCGAGCTGGTCTTTGTCCACCTGGTTGCGCAATACAAGCGACAACGTGCCGACGCTACGCGCGAGGTCGAGCTTTTCCGCTTGATCGGGCGACACTTGGAGCGTGACCGCGTTGACGACCTTCGGTTGGGTGTCGTCGCGGCTCACCTGCTGCGCGACCGCCAAGACCAGGATCTTTTCGAGCACGATCTTCGAAATGCTTTGCTGATCGCCTTTGCCGGGTTCTTGCGTATTCACGATGACGTCGACATAGTTGCCCGGCAAAGCGAAGCCCGCCACGCCGACCACGTCGTTCACGCGAACCGTAATGGCGCGGTCGCCTTTGTCGATCACTGCGGACAGGCCGCCTTTCGTGCCGATCGGGGCGAGCTTTGATTCGAGCACCGGCTCGCCTCGAGCGAGACTCGTGCGGAGCACGCGTCCGTCGAGCGTTTTGACATCCGTGAAGGAACCGGGCGGCACGCTGCCCGTCGGCCAGTTGACGATGCGGATCATGTTGACGTTGAGCGGCTGACCGAGATTGATGTCATCCCTCGCAACGGCGACAGGGGTGAGCGCACTCGATGAGGTGTGGATCAACCATCGGGACGCGAAAACGACCGCCGCAAGGCCGGCGATCATGGCCATCCCCAGCATGATGAGAGCGCGACTGTTTTTCATGACAAGACTCCTCGTGGATCAAGAAACGAGCGCGATTCAGCGCGTCGCCATTCGTTTATCGGGCTGCTTCATGGCGGGCGGATGCGGCCCGGTGCGACATCCGACTTCGCCGAAATAGCTCTGCCACGCTTCGAGGAGCCCTTCGTCGGTGACTTCGCGCGCGGCGCCGCGATATTCGGCGGAAGCCGCCAGCAGGTAGAGCAAGTCGCGCGGATAGCACGCAAGAAATGGCTTGTTTGTCGCCATATGCAGGTCGTGCAACAAATATTCGAACGCTGACTGCGGCAGCTTGAATCCGATCGATGCGCAGCACGCATCGAAAACGGCGCGGTAGTCGTCGAGCGAAAGCGGGCCGATTTGCAATTTCGAGCCGAGGCGCCGCAGGAATGCCTCGTCTCCGATCTGAGCCGGATCGAGGTTGCTCGAAAACACGGGCCATACGTCGAACGGCGCCGTAAAACGGGTGCCGGACTTCAGCGTGAAGAGGTCGATGCCGCGATCGAGCGGCATGATCCAGCGGTTGAGCAGTTCGTGAGCCGCCACGCGCTGGCGGCCGAGGTCGTCGACGATATAAAGGCCCATGTTCGCCTTCAGATGCGGCGGCGCCTGGTAAAAGCCCGCACTCGCGTCGTAGCGAAGATCGAGGCTCTCGAGCGTCAGCTCGCCCCCGGAGATGATGACCGGCCTGCGACATACGCGCCATCGCTTGTCGCCCACCGCTGTCTGCGCCGCAGCGGGCGCGTCGCGATGGACGAGCGGGTCGTACAGCTGCACGATCTCGCCGCCGATATAAAGGGCGTAGGGGATGGGCACGTCGCCGTGCAGCAGCTTGCCGAGCCGTTCGGCGATGAACGTTTTGCCGCTGCCGGCCGGGCCGTACATCAATAATGGCCGCCCCGCATTCAACGACGCCGCGGCGCTATCTAGCAAGGTGCGATTGACGCGCACTTCGCCAAATGCCACGTTCACGTCGGCATGCGTGATGCGCTGCTTGCGCACCGAATGCTCGCGGACGACTTCGGCGTACTGCTCGAACGCGATGGGTGCAGGGCCGCAATAGCTGCAGCGCGCCAACTCGTCGGCGGCAAGCAGACGGCCCGCATCGGTCAAACGCAGCGTCACGTCGATATCGGTCGCACCGCGGTGCGTGATCTCCGCAAGATGTTCGCGTACGAGAAACGACAGCACATCTTCGAGCACGGCGATCGGCAGGCGATGGCGCTCGGATAAATCGGAGAAGGTGGACTTGCCGTTCAGCAGCGTGGATTTCAGCACGAGACGGCCGACGAACGTGGGCGGTAAGCCGGTGTCTTCCAACGTGCGCGGTGCGCGCAGTACGATAGGCGTTGCCTCCGCATTGCGCGCGCGCAATACCGGCGGCTCAGGCAGGCGCGTGATTTGCGCCGAGCTGCCCTGTTCGATGTCGTGTCCGTCCATGTCCAACCCCCGATAGTTTTTAACTGGCCTGAAACCGTGAGAAACGTTGCTCGCCCGGTTCCTTCTCCGAAACGTCCATTTCTTTCGATCGCTACACCACCGACATGAAGAGCGTGACCAGCGTGCCGGCGGCGATGGCTACGCCGTAGGGCAGGGTCCCGACTGATTTGATGCCTGACGTATCGTTCGGCCCGTCTTGTTGTAGACGCCAGCCTCCGTGCGTGATCGACCAGAGGTTCAAGAGAAACTGCTGCATGCGACCTCGAAACAGCGTCCAGACGATCGACCAAACGCCACCAATGACGAAGGCCGTCAGTGCAACGTAGAGGATCATGGCTGGGCCGATCCATGCGCCGATCATCGCAAGCAACTTGACGTCACCGGCCCCGGTTGCGCGCAGCAGATACAGAGGAATAAGCAGCGCGAAGCCGGTGAACGTGCCCGCGAGCGCATCGCCGACACCCGACACGGGCCCGTGCAGGCACGCCTGAACCACGAATGCGGCAAGCAGGCCCATCGCAATCACGAGGTTCGGGATGCGACGGCACACGATGTCGGTGCTCGCGGTGACTACGACCAGTCCCACGACGAGAAGCGGGATCGGCTGGGGTGGAAGCGGTACGGTGAACATCGAGAGCCTCGGTCCGGTTGGTTGGCTTGCAGTGGGTCGCCGCGATCGCTCGCTTCAGCCCCATTGAAGCCCTTGGTCAAAAATCATTGGCGACGGTGTTGTAGACGGTGTTCAGCTTCGAACCGATCGTCGAAACGGTCGCAACGCAGACGATCGCGATCAGCATGACCATGAACGCGTACTCGACCATCGTTGCGCCGCCGTCCTCGTGGAGAAATGCCTTTGCCACGAGGGCGCCGCGCGAGTGCCGTAGTGAGTTCACCTGATCCCGCGCGACGGGGCGTCCAAAGAAGACATTTGCATTCACGATTCACTCCTTCGGCAAATTGCCAGTGAGTTCACAATTGTTTGGTGCAAGAGAACGAACGCACTTGGTGCTTGTTCGTTCTTCTTGCTAAAGACCATTCGCCATCACCTTAAAGCATGTATGCATTGCTACCGATCAAAGATCGTTCGCGATTGTTTGGAACATGCCGTTCGCGCCGGTACCGATCGCTGTTACGGCCACGATACAAACCACCGCAATCAGCGCGAGCATCAGTGCGTACTCGACCATCGTGGCGCCGTCGTCGTCGCGGAGGAAGTGCTGTGCCTGGGTGAGAAAGCGTTGCATTTGTACTCTCCTTCGAAAAGATCTGTAGGGTCTCGGTTTGATGATAAAGAACCGCTACGTTCCAGAACACGGCGAACGAAGCGGCTAAACGGCTTCGTCCGCCCAAGCTCGTCAAAGATCGTTCGCGATTTTGTTGAACATGCCATTCGCGCCGGTGCCGATCGCCGTAACGGCCACGATACAGACGACGGCAATGAGGGCGAGCATGAGCGCGTACTCGACCATCGTGGCGCCGTCTTCGTCGCGAAGGAAACGCTTTGCTTGGTTGATGATGGTTTGCATTTTCTGACTCTCCATGAGATACAGAGTGACAAGGCCCTCGCCGGGATTGGCTTCGGGAAGGTACTGCTATAGGTGCTGCGGAAAAAACCTGGGCAATTTGCCTGTCGACGGATGCGTGCGTATAGCGAGATCGCAAGGGGTGCGTGAACAGGTAGAGGGGCCAACATCGCGCACACGGGTTCGTGTCGCTCGATGCTGATCAAGGTGTGCTGGAGCTGCAGGCCCGGCGCAATGGCGGGCTACCGCGAGGGCATTGCGGACAATGCGCTTGATGCGTGCGACTCCTCTCGCCGTTGCAACAGGAGATACACCGCGTCGATTCGTGGTCCTCATGCTGATCCCCCCCGGGTGTTCAGCGCTTTTCTCCGGCATCTGATCCAGACCGATGCCAACTGGTCAGTCGGCGATTCCCCGAGGTCCCTGCCTCGCTCCCGCCATCCAGATGGGTGGCGGGAGCGGGAAGGTTCCTCCCCGCGGGTAACGCCCATTTGTGGCTCTTCGGCTCGGTCTTTGTCGAGTGGTTCGAATCACTGGGTCGTCACGCCGTCGACTGCGCGGCTACCATCGCAAGGTCTGGACCAACACCGCCAATCCCTTTATTTTCAAGGCTTCAGGAAAAGCCTACGGCCGTGGCTCGCACGATTTGTGGATCAACCGTCTCAGGCCTGCGACAACTTCGAGGCAATTGGAGGCTAGGGCGCGTTGAACTGCGCGGCGCGTGGATGACTAATTGTTCTCGGGCTGGCTCGATTGACTGGGGCCAAGATGTATCGACTCGAACTCCCACAATCCTTCGAGCAGATTGCAGGCTGCCCGGAAGCGACATTGACGGAAATGTATCGATGTTGAAACGTGCCCCCCGCGTGCCGTCGATTACCGCTCGAGTCGGCATGCGTGCGCTACCGCACGTAGCTGGAGCACGCGTCGTATTCCCAAGGGGAAAACTCTCTTGAAAGCCCGATTGATTTCTGCCAACAATGAGCCAGGTGATTCGTGCTTCGGTATTGCGGGCTAAATCACGCCATATACGAGAAAGAAGAAAAATCATTACGGACCGGCTCATCGCATTTCGGGTGATGGCCATATAAGGCGAATGATATGTACGGTTTGTGTCGGGGGGCGCGCGGCGCTGGCAACTGCGTGCACGGCTGGTTGACGCAGAGTCGGTTGCTGCTCTACAGCTGCACCATGATCGTGATCTACGCGATCGTGCTGGGCGCCTGGGCGTGGTCTACACACGGCTTCGACAGATCGGATGTCGGCCGTCCCGGCGTCGACTTCGCGGTCTTCTGGGTGGCTTCGCACATGATGCTCCACGGTTCGCCGTGGCAAGTGTATGACCACCTCGCTTTGGCGAAGGCGGAAGCGATGTTCCTACCTGCCGTCCAATCGAGCCACTTTCTGCCTTGGCTGTATCCGCCGGCGTTCCTTTTTGTCGTCGCGCCGCTTGCATTGCTTCCACTAGCCGTCTCCTACGTCTTGTTCATCGGTGTCAGTGCGCTATGGTTCACCGGTGCGACGTTGCGCATCTCAGGGCTTGCCCGGACGATCGGAAGACCGCGCCTGGCAGCGCTGTTCGTGGCGGGTTCGCCAAGCGTGTTCGTGGCCGCTCTCGCGGGGCAGAATTCGTTGCTCACGGCGGCGTTCGCCGCGCTCGCCGTGCACTGGGTCGATCGCAAACCTGTGCTGGCCGGCTTTTGCATAGGCTTGCTCGCGATCAAGCCGCAGATGGCGATCGTCTTTCCTTTTGTTCTGGTCGCTGCAGGGGCTTGGCGAACTTTCGTGGCCGCTGCGGTGAGTGCATTGTCGATTACCGCGCTCGGCGTGCTTGCCGGCGGCGTGGAGACGGTGCGTCTGTTCCTTCTCAACGCCGATATTCAGCGCAGCGTCGTCATCCAGCATTATTTCCATTTTTGGCTTGCGTCACCCACGACGTTCGCTGCGCTGCGCATCAACGGCGCCGGCCTCGCGCTCTCGCAGTTTGGGCAGGCATGGGTGGCGATCGCCGCGATAGCGGCGGCGTGTCATGTCTGGCGTAGAACAAAAGATACGCGACTGCGTGGTTCGGTTCTGCTCATTTCGACGTTGATCGCCAATCCTTACGTATGGCACTACGAGCTTACCTGGCTCGGTATCGCGCTGGCATGCCTGGTATCGCTGGGGTTCGAGAAGGGGTGGCTGGGGGGCGAGCAATCGATTCTTGGGCTCGCGTGGTTGTTGCCACTCTATGAGTACTTCAATCCGTATTTGAATCTGCCGCAAATTGGCCCGGTCATCTTGCTGTCCGCGTTGCTGCTCATCCCGCGGCGGATGCGCGCAACGGCCGAGGGGGCATTTTCACGGGCCGAAAACGTGGCCGCTGCGCAGGGGGCGGCTCGCGATTACCCATATGGTTTCAATGCGGCACAGAGTCGGAATAACGGGGGCTGACATGGACACACCTATCGGCAAACCACTGATTTCGTTGGTGGTGCCGTTTTACAACGAAGTCGAGGCGGTTGACGGGTTCTTTGCCCACATCGTGCCGTTTCTGGAGGCGATCGAATCGATCCGGTTCGAGATCGTCTGCATCAATGACGGCAGCGTAGATGGCACACTCGACAAGCTCGTGCATGTTGCGACGAACGACAAGCGCGTGCGTGTGCTCGATTTCACGCGAAATTTCGGCAAGGAGGCTGCGCTGACGGCCGGTATCGAGGAAGCTTCGGGTGACGCAGTGATTCCCATCGACGCCGACCTGCAGGACCCGCCCAGCCTGATTCCGGTCATGATCGAGCATTGGCTGCAAGGGGCGGAGGTCGTCGCCGCGAAAAGAAGTGATCGGGCTTGCGATACGTTTCTGAAACGCACGACAGCGGCGCTTTACTATCGCGTCCATAACGCGCTTTCCGAAGTCAAGCTGCCCGAAAACGTCGGGGATTTTCGCCTGATGGACCGGTCAGTCGTCAACGCCTTGCGAAGTCTGCCGGAACGGCACCGCTTTATGAAGGGGCTTTTCGCATGGGTCGGATTTCGGACGGTCATAGTCGAATATCAGCGCGAGCCGCGCACAGTGGGGAAGTCGAAGTTCTCCGGGTGGCGGCTCTGGAATTTTGCCCTCGAAGGGATCACAAGCTTCAGCACGATACCGCTGCGCAGTTGGACGTATATCGGGCTCGCGATGGCGGCGCTCGCCTTTTGCTACGGTGGGACGATCGTCGGGCGCACAATCCTGTTCGGGAACCCCGTGCCTGGATACGCTTCGCTGCTTTCGATCATGCTTTTCCTGGGCGGGATCGAACTGGTCGGCATCGGCGTGGTCGGCGAGTATGTCGGACGCATCTATCACGAGACTAAAGAACGCCCGATTTACATCGTGCGGCGGCGCTATCAAGCGAACGACAACGTGCGCGCGTTGCCCGTTCGGCGCGGCGAAGCCGGCGCGCGCAACGTAACGGCGCTGCACGTCCCGCGCAGGCGCGCGATGGCGGATGCGCGGATGGGTCGTTGACCTGCCAGGAGATTGTCATGTCACCGGAAGCCTATTTGGAGATGGCGGAGACCGAGCTGGAGCACTGGTGGTTCCGTGGCCGGCGAGATGTCCTTTGTTCAATACTTCGCCAGCTCGCATTGGCGCCGCAAACCCGTGTGCTCGAAGTGGGCTCCGGCACGGGCGGAAATCTGGATCTCCTGGCTGAATTCGGCAGTGTGAGCGGATTGGAGATGGATGCGAATGCGCTTGCAATGAGCGTTGAGCGGACCCGTGGTTGCTTCGACATACGTCGCGGACGCTGTCCTGACGACATTCCGTTCCATGACGGGGCCTTCGATCTGATTTGCTTCTTGGACTGTCTGGAACACATTTCGGACGACGTCGGCACGCTGAAGCGCATGCATGCGCTGCTAGCACCGGGCGGATCGATTGTACTGACGGTACCGGCTTATCAATGGTTGTGGAGTGGACACGACGAGTTTCTTCATCATCGTCGCCGCTACGATCGTGCGTCATTGACGAGGTGTGCGCAGGCAGCGGGTTATCGCATTGAGCGCATCACCTATTTCAACACGCTGCTCTTTCCGCTTGCGGTGGCGGTCCGATTGTGCGATCGGCTGCGTCGGCGCGGAAGATCGAGCGGAGATGCGGTGCCGGCCGAGCCGTTGAATGCCGCGCTATACGGCATTTTCAAGAGTGAATCGTCATGGCTCGCGCATCATGGGCTCCCCTTTGGCGTCTCGCTACTTGCCGTATTGAAGGCTGACTCGTGATGACCGGCCCGAAATGCTCGTCGGAACGGGCTTCGAATATTGCGTTTGTCCCCAAACTTACTCGTAAGGCCAAGGCGCCAATGAGACCGTTCGCTCATTCGTCTGTGCGGTACTTGCTGGTCGGGTTTTCAAATACGGCAGTCGGCTTCGCAGTAATCTGGGTCGCACTGCGCTGCTTTGGCCTCGGCAATGTCGCTGCCAATGCCGCCGGCTACTCGGTTGCGTTTCTATGGAGCTTTGCACTCAACCGGAAGTGGACGTTTTATCACGAAGGCGCTGTGGGGGCCGCCTTGCTGCGTTACCTCCTTGCAACGCTCGTGGCCTACGGGATGAACCTGCTGGTGGTGATACTGGTAGAGCGGTGGTTGAGTCAAGGCAGCTTGTTCGTTCAGATTGATGGGATGCTGACCTACACTTTGGTTGCCTACATTGGGGCACGATATTTCGTATTCCCGAGCAACCGCGTGCTGTCTTGGCGGCCGAAGATCTGAAGCTCCAGGCAAAGACCAACTGCGCCCTGTGAAGGAGCAACATGAGACAACGCTATGGGTCGCGGCTATTTTGGGTTGCGTTATGCTCAAGCGTCGTTCTCGCAATTGAGCTCAGCTTCACGGCAAGTCTGGCGTGGAGCACATTCACACGATCCGGGCCGCCGCAAGCGGGATTCGGGGTCGACTTTTCCGTGTACTGGAGTGCGGCAGTGGTGGCGCTCACGCACGGCCCGGCAGCCGTTTTCAATCAGGATCTTATGATGACCGTTGAGCGAACGGTCCGATCGGGCGAACTTTTCGCGGGCAGCAGTGGACCGTGGCTATATCCACCTACATTTCTCATTTTTCTCTTGCCGCTGGGGATTTTGCCTTTGAACGTCGCGCTGACCGCGTTCAGCTTCGTTGGGACCACTGCCTATCTTTGCTCGACGTGGGGGATAGTGCGCCGTGCTGGACCTCTGGCGCTCATTCCGGTGGCGGCATTTCCCGGTTTTTGGCTTGCGCTCTGTTATGGGCAGAACTCCCTTCTCACGGCGGCCGCGGCCGCGGCCGCTCTCGCATTGATGCCTACGCGGCCGATATTGACCGGCATTTTTGTCGGGCTTCTTAGCATGAAGCCTCAGCTAGGACTGGTATTTCCACTGGCACTGATCTGCTCGCGGCAGTGGTGCAGCTTCGCATCGGCAGCAGTATGCTCGGTACTGTTATGGGGCGTTAGTGCGGTTGTGCTTGGCGGTGATATGGTGCCAGCCTGGCTACATACCGCCTCGTGGTTTAGACACACCTGGATCGAGCATAACCCCGAGATATGGCGCGGTATGCCGACGATTTATGCAACTGCGCGAAGAGCGGGTGCGTCTGCGCAATTGGCATATTTGCTACAGGTAGCGGTCGCGGTACCGGCTTGCGCAGTGACGGCATGGCTATGGAGGGGGCCTGCAAGATACGAGCTGAAAGCCGCGGCATTGTGTTGCTGCACGCTACTCGTTCAGCCATATCTGCTTTATTACGATCTCGCTTGGCTCGTGATCCCCATTGCTTTCGTAGGCGTGGATCTGTGTCGGCACTCCGCGCGCAGCTTCGAATGGCTCTTGCTCGTCGTTGCGTGGGCTATGCCCTTGCAGTCCGTTGCCGCCAGGGTGATTCCAGGGGTGGGGCATTGGACTCCAGCGGTTCTGGTGTTGCTCCTTACCCTGATTGTCTGCCGGCATAAGCAGCAAACCGTGCAGCCGGACGAGGACGGCATATCCGATGTATGCGATCGCACCGCGCATACCCGCTACACACCTGCACGTCCGGTTTTGCCCAGCGGGGACGCTCGGCGATCTGGTTGAAACCAGCGGCGTCTACCCCGCACCTATATTTCAACGCCCCTCGGCGCTTCGCTGCCGTCGCTTCATGCGAGCGGCAGCGAAGCCGAAGGAGCCCCCGCAAGTCATGCCTTGCGCCATTTCGTGTCGGCCCTCGCGTGGGTGGTTCTCATGGCTGTCGTACGCTACCCGCGGGCAAGTGTTCAAGCAAGGGCTATGCCAACCGTTACGGAACGCTTTTGTATCAAAGGGCGAACGTCGCGTCAGGGCGTGCGCCCAACTGTCCGGCGTCCGTGTTGTCGCAGCTTTGCTACAAACCGAGCCGCTGCGGGGCTGGCCGCAAAACCCGCTTATCCGTGAGCGGCGGCGGATTCGCCCCGGCGCCAAGGCAATAACCGCTGTGTCGCCGATGTTGCGAAATCGAATAGGAAGCGGAGTACCGCCATGTCGCATGGTTGAGACAGCGTGCGCCGGCGCACGCTGCGAGCCCGGAGCGGCGGACTTTCTGTCAACGCCGATTTAAATCTGACCACACTTTGTGGCGAATGGGTCATTTTTACATCGGCGCTAACAACTTTCCGCGGAAGCGAGCGTCGGCCCACACAAAACGGTAAGAACTACTGCGACTCCGTGTTCTGCCCGATGGCGTTTTTTCCTATAGTATTTCGTAAGGTTGGGCGCTATGTTGCAATGCATGAATGAAGAGACCGGGCTGCAGTCACATCCGGCCGCGTCAAAAAGATTCCGAGGTGGGGGGCGTATTTCGGTATGACGATTCGGTCCTTTGGGCACTCGAACGTCAAACCGTGTTTCGCACCGATTGCATCAAGCCGGCAATACCGCAAAGACGGTGTGCCGATGCGATCTTCGACCGTGAACGCCAACGCGCTGCAGCGTCGGCGCACTGATCGAGATCAAAAATGGCTGCGATTTGGCGAGTTAATCTGCCCTCGGGCGATGCTCGCTCATCGACACGGGGGCAATAGATGACTACCGCTTTTAATCCGCTGCATGCAGAGCGAACCGTTCTCCTGGTTTCGCTCAAGCCCGACACGGAAAGCGTCGACCAGCTCGTGGCCGCGCATTGGCATGTCGTGCATGCGCGGACACCGCAGCAGGTGCAAAAGGCTGTCGAGCGTGGCGCGATTCACGTCGGGCTCGTGCAATTGCCCCCGGATTGCAGCGCCCAGCAGTTAGCCGAGCTCGAGTCGTGCATCTCTCAAAGCGAAGTGGCATGGATCGCCGAAGTCCGGCCGGGCCAGGCGGAAGATCCGCTGGTTCGACGTTTCATCCTCGATTTCTGCTTCGATTTCATTACGTTGCCTTGCGACGACGAGCGGCTGACTATCCTCGTCGGGCACGCGGACGGGCTTTGGACGTTGCGCGATACGGAAGACCACGCGCTGCCGATCAAGGCCGGCACCACGATGATCGGCCAATGCGAGGCAATGCAACAGCTTAATCGCGGCCTCGACAAATGCGCCCGCACCGAGGCGCCCGTCTTTATCGCAGGCGAGTCGGGTACGGGCAAGGAATTGACGGCCCGCGCGATTCACGACCGGTCTGCGCGCGCCAAAGAGTCGTTCGTCGCAATCAATTGCGCGGCGATTCCGCCTACCCTTCTGCAGTCGGAATTGTTCGGCCACGAACGCGGCGCGTTTACGGGCGCTTTGCAAAGAAAGATCGGTCGTATCGAAGCGGCGGCGGGTGGAACGCTGTTTCTGGACGAAATCGGCGACATGCCGCATGAATGTCAGGCCGTGCTCTTGCGTTTTCTGCAGGAGGGCACGATCGAGCGGTTGGGAGGGACGGGGCCGATCAAGGTTGATGTGCGTATCGTATCGGCCACCCATGTGAACCTGACGAGCGCGATCGAGGCCGGACGCTTCCGCATGGACCTCTATCACCGCTTATGCGTGTTACGGCTGGACGAACCGCCGCTGCGCGAGCGCGGCGGCGACATCAAGCTGCTTGCGCAACATGCGCTCGAGCTCTATCGGCGCGACGGCGCGCGCAAGATCCGCGGCTTCTCGAGCGACGCGATCGCCGCCATGTTCAATTACGGCTGGCCGGGGAACGTACGCGAACTCATCAACTGCGTGCGCCGTGCGGTTGTGATGGCCGAAGGACGTTTCATCACCGCGTCGGATCTGGGCTTGCCCGATGTAGCGGCCAAAGCCGGCAGAACCCTGGCGGAAATCCGTTGCGATGCCGAGCGTGCGGCAGTGCGCGACGCGCTCACGCGTCATGCCTATAGTCTTTCGAGCGCGGCCGTCGAACTCGGCATTTCACGTGCCACGTTATATCGGTTGCTCAACTCGATCGGGTTGCGCGACGAAGCGCCGACACAGCGTCATGCACGCGGCTTGATCGACGGCGCCCCGTGCGCAGCAGCATCGACGGGCCGCGACATCGAGCAGATGGCGCCCTGAGGCGTCGCTTCACTGGCTTGTCCGCGCGCGCGCACCACAGCGCGCTTGGAAAACCCGCTCGCACCGCATATCCTGACCTCCAACGCCCGCGCGCCTGTAAGGCGCGCGATTCTATTGGTCGCGGATTCGGAGGACAAGGTTCATGACGCGTGCCGTCGATTCAGGAATCATTCTCATTGCACGTCTGGCACTTTCCGTGCTGTTTTTATGGTCGGGCGTGATGAAGCTGCTCGGCTACGGCGCTTTCGTTGCCTACTTGCAGAGCAAGGGCGTGCCGTTCGTGCAAATCGCGGCGCCCATTGCGACGGCCGTCGAGGTGCTGGGCGGGCTCATGCTCATCGTCGGCTTCCTGATTCGACCGCTCGGCCTCGTCATGGCCGTCTACACGATCGCCACCGCGGTGCTTGGACATGATTTTTGGAATGTTGCCGATGCAGCGCTTCAGCACGACATGGTGATTCATTTCTGGAAAAACGTCGGTATAGCCGGCGGCTTCCTGCTCTTGTGCGTGACAGGTGCCGGCGGCGCAAGCATCGATGCCGCGCGTGCGCCCCGCCGCCCGTTGCTTTGAACGGCATCATTGTCGATCGCTGCCACCGGGCCGCGCACGGTCCTTGCTAGTACCTTCGTATCTGACCCGCATGCGCGAGAAGGAGGGCCCGCGAATGATTCAAAGCTTCGAGCAGCAAATCGACGGCAACACCATGCATTTTTGCGCCAGCCTCGGCGAGGGTGAAGCGACGCATCGCGTCATCATCAGCCGGGAGGATTCGGCCGAAACGCTTGTGGTATTCGACGCGTCGGGGCTGATCGGAACGTTGAAGGCAGAGATGGTGGCCCCCGACCGGCTTCTCGCCGACGCGATCCGCAAGGCGCGCGATGAAGGACTCATCGAACGCGCGATCGATACCGGCGCGATTCAGAACGCGACGCTATGAAGCGGCATCCTGTGCAATCGGAGCGGCCTTCATCGTATGGCTTTCTCCGTTTGCGCCCGCTCGTGCACATGTGACGACGGATGCACGCGGCTCGCAAGTATGAGCCCGAGCAGCAGCAGCCCCGCCGCAATGGCCGCCGAGAGCTGCAATCCGGAGACAACCGACGAAGCCGGCCCGGCATTGGCGAGCGCACCGAATGCCGCGACACCGACGGCACCGCCTGCCTGGCGCGCCGTGTTGAGCACCGCCGAAGCGGTGCCGGCCCGCTTGTGTTCGACCGAGGCGAGGACCGCCGTGGTCATGGCGGGTACCGCGAGGCCCATGCCGGCGGGAATCAGCAGGAACGGCAAGAGTAACGCGGTGGTCGAGGTATCGGCCCGGGTCGCGTGCAGCAGCCCATAGCCAAGCATGCCGATCGCCGCTCCGATCATCATCGGGCGACGCGGGCCGTAGCGCGCGACGACCCAGCCGCTGACCACATTCGACACGAGGAATCCGCCCGTGAGCGGTAAAAAGGCCAAGCCGGCCTGCAACGGTGTATCGCCGTGAACACGTTGCAGATAAAGACTCAATACGAAAATCATGCCGTAATAGGCCATATTGACGCAGATGCCGAAAACCACGGCTGCGCTGAACGTTGTATCGCGCAGCAATGCAAGCGGCACCATGGGCGCGCGGCTTTTCGCTTCGACGGCGACGAACGCGATGGCCGCGAGCACGGACGCCGCCAGTGCGCCGATGATGCCCGGATGCCCCGCGCCGAGCGGCCGCATCTCGATGACAGCGCCCGTGAATGTGGTCAGCGCGACGATCGCGATGCACTGCCCGGGCAGATCGATGGCGATTGCGGAGGGCCTGTGAACTGCAGCGTTACTGTCATTGTGATTGTCGTTGTCGTCGCGACGAGGTACCCACAACGGTACGGCGACCAGGCCCGCAATGCACAGCGGCACATTGACGAGAAAGATGCTGCGCCATCCCCACGTGGCGATCAGTATCCCGCCAAGCACCGGGCCGGCCGCAATCGAGATCGCGCCCGCGGCGGTCCATAAACCGACGGCTCGTGCACGAAGGTGCGGGTCATGGCGACACGCGCGATTGAGCAGGGCCAGCGAATTGGGCAGCATGGCCGCAGCACTGACGCCTTGCGCCGCTCTGGCCGCGACGAGCAAGACCGCGTTCGGCGCGAGCCCGCATGCGAGAGAAGCCGCTGCGAACAGGACGAGACCCGCAGCGAACATGCGTCTGGCGCCAAAGCGATCGCCCAGCACGCCGGCCGACAGCATCAAAACGGCAAACGCAAGCGTATAGGCGTCGACGATCCATTGCAGTGCCGAAACGCTCGCGTGCAACCGCGAGCCGATATCAGGCAGCGCGATGTTGACGATCGTTACATCGAGTTGCGTCACGACGAAGGCTACGCTGACCGTGGCAAGTACGCGCACGACGGCAGGCGGAAAGGCGGGAGTGTGGTTTCGGGTATTCATGGCGACGATGCTATCAGTCTCGTCGCGCGAACGTTTCGATGTCTGATGAAACGTGGAATGAATCTTTTCAGGCATGAGCAATGCGGTTCGCGAAACAATAAGCCGCGATTTGCGGCATTGCATGAACCCATTCTCAATAAGAAATTATCAAAATATCAACTGCTCTATCATCAAGCCGCCCAAATCAATGTGCGCCCGCCGACATTTTCATTCGAATTGATCGCGCGCGGACCCGCTTAAGCGTGCATGCTGATAACGCAGGGCAACGAATAGCGTGCGAACCCCCTTCGACCTGTTCGACCCGTGCTGATCAAACCTGAGACTGCCGTTCGAGATGTTCTCCGAACACCTCGGTGGCTTGCTGCGCGCTACAAATCGATCCCGTCGCTACCAAGACCGCAGACGGCTTGAGACGAAGGAGCCCGTGATGCCTGTTCGAAATGATTTTCCTCGTCGCCAACTTGTCCCCTTGGTGACGGCCGTAGTGTTGACGATCGCGTTTTCAAGCGGTTTCGCATTGAACCAGGCCCGCGCGGAAAGTACGGAGAATAACGCCGCGAAGTCCGTGGACCCCTTGAAGGGTTTCAAAGTGCCGCCGTTACCGAACGGCTCGGCACACGTTGTCGTGCAACCGGGTATGTCAAAGAAAGATTGGCACGACGCGTACAAGGAAACCGGCCGTCCCCAGTTCAAACCGCATACCGTCAAGCGTTTAGGCGGCACAGTCGAACGCGACTAGGGAGACCGACATGAAAAAGTTCATTTTCATTCTGGCGATGCTGGCCGGCTTCTCGCAACTGATGACGCCGATTACGGCGCGCGCACAGGCGACGACTGCTGCGACGCTGATTCTGTACGACAATCCGGCAAACGATCCGTATTCGAAGCTCGGTCTCATCTACGCGATCATGCTTCGCAATCTGCTCGGACACTTCAATACGACCGTCACCATCGAGCCCGTGCAGAACTACACGGCGGGGCAGATCGGCGCCAATACCGCGACGTTCTACATCGGCGATTACTACAACAATCCGCTGCCGGCAGCCTTCATGAGCGACGTGATGACGGCGACGAAGACCGTGGTGTGGTTCAAGTACAACCTGTGGGAGATTGCGTGGAATTCGGCCTATTCATTCACGCAGACCTACGGCATCAACTTCCTCGGGCTGGCCGGGCTCAATGCGACGCCGTCGTCGAGCAACCCGAATCCGGGCTTCTACGACACGGTGACGTACAAGAACATGTCGATGGTGAAGTACTACGCGTACAACGCCTCGACAGGTACGGTCAATGCCGATCCCGACATCGGCCTCACGCAGGTCGCTGATGCAACGAAAGCACAATCGCTCGTCACGATCACGAACAGCCAGACCAAAGCGACGGCGCCTTACGTGATGCGTTCGCGCAATTTCTGGTATTTCGCGGATATGCCCTTCACCTATATCGGGCCAACCGACCGGTATCTCGTGATCTGCGACATGTTGCACGACATCCTCAACACCGGCGCTCCCGTCAACCACCGTGCGCTTGTGCGGCTTGAAGATCTCGATGCCTATACGACGACGTCGTCGATGAAGCAGCTGACGGATTACCTGTACAGCCTGCGGATCCCGTTCACGATGGCGACGATCCCGCTGTACACGGACCCCAACGGCTACTACAACGGCGGCGTGCCGGAGACGATCCATCTCGCGCAAGCTACCGGGCTGAAAGCGGCGCTGAATTACGCGATTGTGCGCGGCGGGTCGATCGTATTGCACGGCTACACGCATCAATACGATTCGACGCCCAACGTACAGAACGCCGTATCGGGCAACGACTACGAGTTCTGGTACATGGTGCAGAACCGACCTGTCGATGAGGACTCCGTGCAATGGGCGCAGGGCAGGATGGCGGCCGGGCTGGCCGAATTCACGAACAACGGCTTCAAGGTGGCGGGCTGGGGCGCGCCGCAGTACCAGATGTCGCCGCTCGCTTCGAAAGCTGCTGCAGCGGAATTCACGACCTCGTACCAGCGGGCCGTCTACTACACGTCGACCTCTCCGCAGATCGGCACGGGCGCAGCCAATCAGGATTTCTCGGCCGGTCAATTCTTCCCGTACATCATCAACAAGGACTACTACGGCGAACGCATCATCCCTGAAAACCTGGGCAGCATTCAATACAACATCTGCAATATCGATCCATTTTCGTGCGTCGCCTATACGTGGCAGCAAGTGCTTACCAATGCGCGATATGGGCTCGTGGTGCGCGACGGCTTTGCATCGTTCTTCTTCCATCCGTATTGGCTCGAACCGGCTCTGGGCGTCCCGGCTATGTCCGACTTCAAGAGTCTCGTGTCGGGCATCAAGAACCTCGGCTTCACCTATGTCGACGGCACCACAGCCAAGTAAAGGGGAGGGTGTTGCAGGGTGTTTCGTGCGAATCGGCAAGCGTTGACCGATTCGCACGAGCAAAAGCACCGACCAGGCTCACGTCGACCGGTTGCCCCGAAGGCCGTCAACCTGCCAGGCCGGAACGCTGTGAGCGCATGCCCACAGACGTCGCATTCGCCGATGCCTTAACTTTACCTTGCAGATTGAAAGGTGCGTGGAGCGTCACCGGGCGCCCAGTTGCGCCGACAAGGTCAAAGCAAGGGCGTCGGCCCAATTAGCGGGGAAGAGATGAAGAAAGTTTTAACGGTTTTCGGCACACGGCCCGAAGCGATCAAAATGGCGCCGCTCGTCAAGGCGCTCGCGGATGAAGAAGATATCGACGCTAAAGTGTGCGTCACCGCACAACATCGCCAGATGCTGGATCAAGTATTGGAGTTGTTCGAGATCGTGCCGGACTTCGACCTCAATCTGATGCGTGAAGGACAAACGCTCGGCGATCTGACTTCGGGCATCCTGCAGTCGATCGGGACGGTCTACGATGCCTGGCAACCCGATATCGTGCTTGTGCATGGCGATACGACCACGACGCTCGCCGCGAGTCTGGCTGCCTTTTATCGATACATTCCGGTGGGCCACGTCGAAGCGGGGCTGCGCACGGGAAATGTCTGGTCGCCGTGGCCCGAAGAGCTGAACCGGCGCGTGACCGACGCCGTCTCCTCATGGCTGTTCGCACCGACGGAACAAGCGAAACACAATCTGTTCTGCGAAGGCGCGCCCGCCGCGCACGTCGTGCTGACCGGCAATACGGTGATCGATGCGTTGCTGCAGGTCAAACGCAAGCTCGACGTCGATGTAGCGTTGACCGGTTCGATCGCTGCCCGCTATCCGTTTCTCGATGCCTCAAGGCGTTTGATCCTCGTCACAGGGCACCGGCGCGAGAGCTTCGGCGAGCCATTCAAGCATTTTTGCGAGGCATTGCGGCAGATCGCTTTGCGCTACGACGACGTTCAGCTCGTGTATCCCGTCCATTTGAATCCGAACGTGCGCACGCCTGTCAACGCGGTGCTCAGCGATGTGCCGAACGTACATTTGATCGATCCTCAGGACTACTTACCATTTGTGTACCTGATGTCGCGGTCCTACCTGATCATCACGGATTCGGGCGGGATTCAGGAAGAGGCGCCGGCGCTCGGCAAGCCCGTGCTTGTCACGCGCGAGACGACCGAGCGTCCGGAAGCCGTTCGCGCCGGGACTGCGCGTCTCGTCGGGACGCACACCGAGCGAATCGTTTCGGAAGTCAGCCGCTTATTGGACGACCGAGGCCAATACGTGTCGATGGCGCACGCCAATAATCCGTATGGCGACGGTCATGCGAGCGAGCGAATCGTCGATGCGTTGATGACCATCCCTGCGACGATTTCGCCGCATTCGCACATCGCGCCGCAACCGATGCTGCTGCACAACGCGATCGCATCGGGATTGCAAGCTTTGCGTTCGGCGTAATCCAAACGGCCGCGCGCGCTGTGTGCGTGGACACACAGTCGAGCGCGGCCATTCGCCATACGATAAGTGCGCGATTATCAAAAAGCGGCTGGTGAAAATGCACGCAATTTCAGGGTGGGGTTGGTATCTGGATGGACTGAATGCTGTGGCCATGGCGACAGCCGTCATCATATTCATTAGCACGATCGACGACCTTTTTCTCGACGCCTATTACTGGTTGTTCGAAATCAAGCGATTCTTGCGGCGCGAGAAGAACACGAACGTCGACGCACAGGCTTTGCGAGAACTCGACGAGCGTTATCTCGCGATCATGGTGCCGGCGTGGAAGGAATACGACGTCGTTGCGAAGATGATCGAGAATACGCTCGCCACAATGGAATACGAGCGCTACGTCATCTTCGCCGGAACCTATCACAACGACGCCGAGACGACAGCCGAAGTCGACCGGATGGTGCGACGGCATCCGGGCCGCGTCGTGCGTGCCGCCGTGCTCAACGACGGGCCTACCTGCAAAGCCGACTGCCTTAATTGGATCATCGCGGCCATTCGCCGCTATGAGACTGCACACCACATCGAATTCGCAGGCGTGATCATGCACGACTGCGAGGATGTCATTCACCCGATCGAGCTGAAGTACTTCAACTTTGCGATTGCCGACAACGATCTGGTTCAATTGCCAGTGCTGTCTTTGCCGCGAAAATGGAATGAATTCGTGGCCGGCACTTACATGGACGATTTCAGCGAAACCCATCAAAAGGACATTCCGTCGCGGCAATTATTGACGGGCATCGTCCCCGGCGCCGGCGTGGCGTCGTGCTATAGCCGGCGTGCAATCGAAGCGGCTTCGATCGAGCGGGACGGCAAACCGTTCAACACGACGACGCTGACTGAGGATTACGACTTCAGTTTCCGGTTGCGCGCGCTCGGGATGAAAGAAACCTTCGCGCGCTTTCCGATTGCCGAAGTCATGCGCGAGCAGGTCCGCAAGCACAGGGAGCGGGTTGCGTCGGCGCGCAACCTGCTGGCGACCCGCGAATACTTTCCATCAACGTTGCGGACCGCCTACCGGCAACGCGCGCGTTGGATTCTCGGCATTTCATTTCAAGGGTGGCAGCAGCTTGGGTGGAAGGGCAATTGGCGCGATCGCTACATGTTCTTTCGCGATCGCAAAGGCATGGTCACGTCGATCATTTCCATTGTCGCCTACGCGGTGCTCATCAACTACGTGTCGATTGCGGGGCTGCGTGCAGCGGGTATTGCGCCAACGGCGGTCGTGCGGCAGGACCTCCTAAGCGCCGCGCTCGCACCGCTGCTCGTAATCAACAGCGTGATGCTCGTGCTGCGGCTCAGTGAACGCTTCTACTTCGTCGCGAAGCTCAATGGCGTGCTTCAGGGTGCGCTGTCGATGCCGCGCCTGTTCGTCAACAACCTCATCAACTTCCTGGCGGTATGTCGCGCTTGGCGCATCTTCATCAACCACTTGATCACGGGCGAGCCGATCGCATGGGATAAAACGAGCCACACGTATCCGTCGAACGAGCAACTCGGCAAAGAACGCCGCAAGCTGGGCGAGATTCTCATCGAATGGGGCGTCGTGACGGCGGAGCAGGTCGATGCCTGCTTGGCGCGGCAGGCCGAATGCGGCAGGCGGCTCGGCGAGTTGCTGCTCGACACCAACGCCATCAGCTCGGAGTCGCTCGCCGATGCGCTGGCCGAGCAGGCCGGGCTGCCGCGCGTCAGCCTCGCCAACGTGGTCGCGGGTCGATTCAAAGCCACACTCGCGTTCGAGTTGCAGCAGGCGTATCGGGCCGTACCGTTTTCTACGGCCGACGACGGAACCTTGAACGTCGCGGTCGGCAGTCCGCTTACAGAAGACGAGCGCCAGACCGTCAAACGTGCCGCCGCCCGCAACGTCGCGTACTTTGTAGCAAGCGATGCAGAGATCGCCGCCGAGCTCGCGCGTCATACGCGCTTCTCGGACAGCGACCGCGGCGCCGACGTCGTGCGTCGCATGACTGCGGCGGCTCATCCGGGGGAACATTCATGAAACGCGCTGCGTGTAAGCGGACGAGGTGCTTGCGCGCCATCGTCCGCGGGGGAGGGCTCGTGGCTTTCGCCATGCTTGCCCTTCACGCCAACCAATCATGGGCGCAGCCGCTGACGCCGCGCGCATATCGGCTTGCCGACGCCGCTTATAAGGCCATCGCGATCGGCGACTTGCCGAGGGCGGAGGACTACGCGACCAAAGCATTGCGAGCGCAGCCGTCGAACCTGCAATTGGGCCTGCTGTTGCTCGATGTCTATCTGCGCGAGGGCAAGATCGACGAGGCCAACAAGCAGGCGGACGGGCTGCTGACGCAGCATCCCGACGACGGCAACGTGCTTGCGCAACACGGCTTCCTGCAGCAAAGGCAGCAGCGGTATGAGGAGGCCGCCGTCGACTTTTCCGCTGCCATCGCCAGGGGCCAATGGGACGAAACACAACAACGCAACCTCCGCCTCGCGTGGGCCGATAGTGCGCTGATGGCGCACGAGCCGGATCAGGCGGCACAAGCGTTGGCGCCGATCGAGAGCGAGCCCGATGTATCGATTCAACTGCGAGTCGCGCAATTGCGCTTGCGAAACGGCGATCGCAAAGGCGCGTTGGCAGCGGCGCAGATCGCGCAAGCCAACGCCGTTACTGAAGACGACAAGAAGAGCGCTGCCGAGCTGATCGGCTATGCACAGCAAAGCGAGCCCGATCCGCGCAACGAAGAAGCGCAAAAGACGCTGCAAAGGGCGTACGACCTGCTGCGCCAAAACCAGGACGGCCAAGCACTGGCCGAGTTCCAGAAAGGCTTTGCGCTCGGCGGCGGTAAGGCTGGCAACTTCGCGGACGCGGGTTACGCAGCCAAGCGAATGGGCGAGAACCACGAAGCCGTGAAGCTGTTCGAAGCGAGCCTCGATGCGGACGATCACGAGCATGCATTCGATGATCAACGCCGCTTCGGCTATCGCCGTGAAGTGCAGCAGTTGGAGCGGACCTGGGGCTTCGTCGTCAGCTTGCCGTATCAGGTTTCGGCGTTCTCCTATCAAGGCACGGTCAGTGTGCTTCAACCTGGCATCGAAGCCTATTGGCAGCCGCCCAGGATCGGCTATCAAAATGGCCGCATCCTGCAGTTCTTCGTGCGTGGGTACGGCACGGCATATGATGGTTCGGGCAATGTAACCGGCCTGCCGACATTGCAAGGATCGGTAGGCGCGCGTTATAAGCCGCTCGTTGATCAAAACCTTGTGTTGAGCGCAGAGCGCCTCGTTCGATTGGGCAGTCTGTCGCAGAACGATTGGCTCGCGCGGCTTGGCTATTCTTCCGAGGCCGGCAGCGATTTGCGCGTGACTGAACCGAGCTGGCGCGCGTGGCAAGTCTACCTGGAGGCCGACTATTTCCTCCATCAGGGCCGTTACATTTTGTATTCTCAGTTACGATACGGACACACTTGGGCGGTGAATGCAATCAGCGATCACCTGACGGTCTACCCCCACCTTGCACTTGTTTTTGACCATGACAACAAGGAGCGGAACCAAACGGCGCTCAGCGTCGGGCCCGGCGTGCAGTTTCGCTTTTGGTTCCGCGAGAACCGATACAGCGCGCCGGCAAGCTGGGCCGATTTGACCGTGCAGTATCACATTCCGCTGACATCGGCGGCCCGCGCCCGCGGCCTCGCCGCGCAGCTCACGCTGTGGTACTAGCCCGGGTTCCTCGGAGTCGATCATGCTGCGCGTCGTGCAATGTCGGCGCCGGGCCACACCGGAAAGCCGTTCAACGTTTCAATTCGTTGCGCTCGGTATCTTGTGCGCGCTGATCATGCTGACCGCTTCATGCGCCAACACGCGCGACACCCGGGTGCAAGGCATCGTCTGGCAGATCGATAACGCTACGGCCCGTCCCGTGGGCGATTGGAATCTGCTGGGCGTGCAGCAGTTGCTGATTCAATGGATTGTCGTCGACGACATAGCATTCGTGCCCGATGCCGGGGTGCCTACCGCCACGAATATGCCCGATTGGGCGCGCATAGGTCGCGAGCCGTGGGCCAAAGATGTCGTGCTGGGGCTCGCCGGCTACACGGACGAGAATCGCGCTCGTGCGAATGTCGAGAAACTGGCGAAGATGTCGGAGCAAGTGGCGAAGGTGTCCTTGCCGTTGCATGTCACGGGCTATTACTTCCCGGTCGAGGTCGATCCGAGCTGGGGGGACGCGCCGAAGCTGGCGGCGCTGCTGCGCTCGCTGCCTCGTCCATTGTGGATCTCGGTCTACGATCGATCGAACGTCGGGGGGAAAGCGCTCGCCGATTGGCTGGCCTCATGGTTGCCGGCTGATATCGGCGTGTTCTTTCAGGACGGCTGTGGCGTCTATGCGCGCGTGCCCGCTGTGACGCGGGAGTATCTCGATGCGCTGTCGCAGAAGCTCGGCCGCGACCGGGTGCGCGTGATCGCGGAGGCGTTCCGCCCAAGCGAGCACGGTGGCTTTCGGGCCGTCACCGCCTCCGAGCTGCGGGCGCAGCTCTCGGCGTATGACGGGTATTTCGTGTACCTGTTCGACGGGCCGCATTACGTGTCGAACGAACTGACCCGGGCTTTGGCGCCCCGCGCCGCAGGTCGGCGCGGAGCAACCCCTTGAAAGCGTTGGGCCGTCAGGACGGTGCTTTCAGGTTGATGATCGTGTTGCGAAGCAACTGGAAGTACTTGCTGGTCGAGTACGGAAGCATCTCTTCGGCGTAATACCACCAGAAGAAGCCGCCGATGAACTTGGGATCGTTCAGCGTGTCGACCATCGGATAGTACGTGGTGACCAGGTTGGATTGCACCGACCAAGGTGCAGCCGTATCCGACGTGCCGATCTCGCCGAAGCCGACCTTGGCGTTCGGGAACAGGCTTTCAAGCGTGGAGAAGTCATTCTTCCACGACGGCTTGAGGTCCGGACAATCCTGGTACGGGTAATAGCTGAATAGCGCATAGTCCGCCCCGTTACGCACCGTCGACGACAGGAACTGCGTCGGCCACGTGCGCCAGTTATCCATCGGCAACTCCCAGCAGTTATTGCCCGACGGGTCCTGGTTGTAGTACATCGTCACGGCCACTTTTCCGCCAGCGCCCTTCACGACGTTATAAGCGGACTGAACCATCTGACCAATCTGCTGCTCTTCGGTCGTTGCGGCGGACGTCGGGCCATTCATATCGGGCCGCAACCATTCGCCGTTGATCTCGTTTGCGATTTCCCACACGTCAACGTTTGCGCCGAGGGTCGAAACGAGTTCCTTGGTGCGCGCCGTGTATGTCGTCAGATCAGTCGGGAAGTAGTAGGAGTCATAGATTTCGCCCATCACGTACGCGTACTGATGGAGCTTGACGATGTAAGGATAGTAATCGGCCGCCGTCGTGCCCGGATCGAAGACCACTCGAACGGTCGGTCGATACGGAAGATTTTGCAGGGAGGCGATGATCGCTTTGAACTTGCTGAGATCATCGAGGGTGACGCCGTAGATGGGAGCCTTCGGCGTTTCGACTTGCGCGTGCGCGGATTGTGCAAAGGGCAGCGAGATTGCGCAGGTTAGGAGTGCTGATGCAGCCAGTTTGGAGAAGGTTTTCAATCCTCTGAACGTCACGTCTCTTCCTCGGTTTGGTGGAAAAAGCGCGATGTTACCTGGAAATAAATACCTATTGTCCGAAGATAGATGCCTATTTGTGTGAGGAACGGGGTTTCGAAAAAGTTGCGCGCGCAACCGTTTGCGACGCGAAAAGGGCGACGGGTTTGCGACTTTCGAAGGGGAATGGGAAGGGTGTAAAGCGGGCGGGAAGCGCGCCGAAGTGGCGCGCCGTGCCACCCGATTGGAATCGTTTTAGAGCGACGGCAATGGGGGCCGCGATTCGATAGTATTCCTAATCAATTGCTCGACCGCATTGCGTTCTTCGCCGACGAGCGGCAGCCGCGGCAGTCGTACCGGTTCTGTGCCGAGGCCGACGATGGCTTCTGCCAGCTTGATGTTTTGTACGAGCTTGGGCGAGACGTCGAGCGCGAGCAGCGGCGCGAACCAGCGATAAAGCGTGCGTGCTTCCTCGATGCGTCCGCCTTGCAACAGTCGATATATCGCAACCGTTTCGTGCGGAAACGCACAGACAAGCCCCGCGACCCAGCCGTGGGCGCCCATCAACATCGCTTCCATCGCGAGGTTATCGACGCCGCAGAAAATCGCAAAGCGCTCGCCCACGGCGTTGATCAGATCGGTCACGCGGCGCACGTCACCGCAGGACTCCTTGATGGCGACAATCTTGGGTTCGTCGGCGATTTCCTTGAACATGCCGGGCGTCATATCGACGCCGTAGGCCAACGGGTTGTTGTAGACCATGATCGGCAATTCGCTTGCTTTGGCGACCATGCGGAAATGATTGATCGTTTCGCGCCGATCGGAAAGATAGCGCAGCCCCGGCAGCACCATGTAGCCGGCCGCGCCATGACGGGCGCCGCGCGCCGCCTGACGGCAACCTTCGAGTGTGCTGTCTTCGGCGATCGTGAGCAGCACCGGCACGCGACCGCGCGCGGCATCGACGGCGATCTCGAGCACTTCGATTTTTTCGTCAAGCGAAAGCGTCGACGCTTCGCCGAGCGAGCCGCAGACGATGATGCCGTCCACGCCGGCATCGATTTGCGCTTCGATGTTCTTCTTCGTCCATGCGTGGTCTATGCTGAAATCTTCGTGAAACTTCGTGGTGACGGCGGGCATGACGCCTTGCCAGACTGGTGCCATTTCATTTCTCCAGATGCGGTCGATGAGCAAAATGCGACTGCAGTGTAGGGCGCGGTAGTGATGACGTCTTGCGTCGTTCGCGCATGTGCGGTGACGATTTCGGCACAGCGGGGCGGCGGGTCCGCAGTATGCCGAAATCGGCATCTGGCGCGCGCACCGGCGCCAAGACGCAGCGGCGCGGCGTTCCTACCATTACCCCATGAAAACCATCCACATCATCGATTCCCATACGGGCGGCGAACCGACGCGTCTTGTGATCGCCGGCGGCCCCGACCTGGGCACCGGCCCGCTCGCCGAGCGGTTGGAGATCTTGCGTACGCGTTACGACGATTGGCGTGCAAGCGTCGTCACCGAGCCCCGCGGCTCGGACGTCATGGTCGGCGCGCTGCTCTGCGAATCGTTCGATCCAGGCTGTGCGGCCGGCGTGATTTTCTTCAATAACGTCGGTTATTTGGGCATGTGCGGGCACGGCACGATCGGTCTTGTCGCGTCGCTGGCCTATATGGGGCGGCTCGCTCCCGGGGCGCACCGGATCGAGACGCCGGTCGGCATCGTCGAAGCCACGCTCAACGAAAACGGCAGCGTGTCCGTGCGCAACGTGCCGGCCTACCGTTATCGCCGCGACGTGCCCGTCGATGTGCCGGGCATAGGGACGCTCGTCGGCGATATCGCATGGGGCGGCAACTGGTTTTTTCTCGTCGCCGGGCATGGACGTTCGCTCGAACCGTCCAACGTCGGCGAGTTGACGGCGTTCACCCACGAGATTCGCGAGGCGTTGATCGCTCAGGGTGTGACAGGCGCTGACGGCGCACTCATCGATCATATCGAGCTGTTCACGCACAGCGAAGAAGACGGCATCGATTCGCGCAATTTCGTGTTGTGCCCCGGCGATGCCTACGACCGCTCACCGTGCGGGACGGGTACGAGCGCGAAGCTTGCCTGCCTGGCAGCTGACGGCGCGCTCGCCCCCGGTGCTTGCTGGCGTCAGCAAAGCATCATCGGGAGTGTCTTCGAGGGCAGATACGCGCCGCTCGAGCGGGCCGACGGAGTGCCGCGCGACGTATGTGCGATCGAGCCGACCATCACCGGGCGCGCACACGTGATGGCCGAGGGACGCTTGCTGTTCGAAGCCGATGATCCGTTCGCCATCGGCATCCCGCCCACGCACGCGGTATGACCAGCGACGCAGTCGTCATCGGCGCAGGCATCGTCGGCGCGGCCTGCGCCGCCGAGTTGGCCGCGCAGGGCATGACCGTGCAGGTGCTCGATGCGGCCGGCATAGGCGGCGGTGCGACGGCGGCCGGTATGGGCCATCTGGTCGTGATGAACGATTCGCCGGCCGAACTGGCTTTGTCGCGCTATTCGCGCGAGCTCTGGCTTGCGCTCGCACCGGCGCTGCGCGAGGAAGATGCTTTCGTTCGTTGCGGCACACTCTGGGTCGCAGCCGACGAGGAAGAGTGGGACGCGGCGCTGGCACTGCGTCACGCATTTGCCAATGCGCAAGTACGCACCGAGTTGCTCGACGCCGCTGCGCTGCAGGAGTGCGAGCCGGCATTGGCCGCGCCGTTGGCGGGCGGCTTGCTGGTGGCGGACGACGCGATCGTTTATGCGCCCCGTGCAGCGCAATGGCTGCTCGAGCATTCCTTAGGATGCCGAAATATTCAGGTCAGACTGGGCTGCGAAGTGCGCTCGGTCGTATCCGGCGAGGTTCGGCTCGCAAGCGGCGAATGCGTAAAGACCGGCTTGATCGTCATCGCCAACGGACTGGCGGCGCAGCGACTCGTGCCTACGCTGCCCATCCGGCCGAAGAAGGGCCATCTGCTGATCACCGATCGCTACAGTGGCTACATCCGCCATCAGATTCTCGAGCTCGGTTACATCAAGAGTGCCCATCAATCGGAAGGCGCGTCGGTGGCATTCAACGCACAGCCGCGGCCAACGGGGCAAATTCTGCTGGGCTCGTCGCGTCAGTTCGATACGCTCGATCGCGCTGTCGAATGGCCGGTCCTCATGCGGATGGTCGAGCGTGCGTCGCGTTACCTGCCTTCGTTGCCGTCGCTCAATGCGATGCGCACCTGGACGGGGTTTCGGGCGGCTACGCCCGATGGCTTGCCGCTCGTCGGACCTGCTGGCGAAGCGCTGGCCGGCGTATGGATAGCGGCGGGACACGAAGGGCTGGGCGTGACGACCTCGCTCGCAACGGCCAAACTTTTGGCCGCACAGATTTGCGGTGTTCCGGCGGCCATCGATCTGGCGCCGTATCGAGTCGATCGTTTCTCCGTGGAGGCTGGCCGTGAAGTCTGAAAAGCAGTCGGTGGTCGTGACGATCGACGGTACGGCGGTCCAAGTGCCGGCGAGCACCACGGTGGCTGCCGCTGTATTCCTCCGTTACGGCGTGCGCGGGACGCGTACGTCGGTCCGCGGGCAACCGCGCGCCGCGTTTTGCGGGATGGGGGTGTGTCAGGAGTGCCGCATGACCATCGATGCGCGCGCGCACGTTCTCGCTTGCCAAACCGTTTGCCGTGACGGTATGGCGATTCGCACGGAGGTTGCGCCGTGATGAAGGCGACCTTCGATCTCGTCATCGTCGGAGCCGGTCCCGCCGGTTTGGCGGCAGCGCATGCAGCGGCTTCAAGCGGTATGCGCATTGCCCTGATCGACGACAATCCCCAAGCGGGCGGCCAGATATGGCGCCAGGGCCCGGGATTGGTCCCGCCCACTGCAATGCGCGCGACGCTTGAAGCATTAATTAGGAATCCTAACGTCAAGCATTACGCGGGGACCAGCGTTTCATCCTTTCCGACTTCGCGGGAAATGATCGTCGTATCGGCTTCTGAGGGCGGCGTATCGATTTCGTTCGGACAACTTATTATTGCCAGCGGCGCTCGCGAGCGACTGCTGCCGTTTGCAGGGTGGACCTTACCCGGGGTCACCGGCGCCGGCGGGCTGCAGGCATTGATCAAAGGCGGCATGCCGGTGCGCGGCGAGCGTATCGTACTGGCCGGAAGCGGGCCGCTCCTGATCGCTGTTCTGGCGACGGCGCGCGCTGCGGGTGCGCGCGTCGTGGCTGTCATCGAACAGGCACCTTGGCGTTCGCTTCTGAAATTCGGCTGCTCGCTGAGCGCGACGCCATCCAAAGTCTTGCAGGCCGTTCGATTGACTCGGGGTTTCGCGCAGACGCGTTATTGGCCCGGCAGCATCGTGCGCGAAGCGCTTGGGGATAGTCGTGTGGAAGCGGTCGTTGTTCGCCGCGGCGAAAGCGATATCACGCTGGCTTGCGATCGACTCGCCTGCGGCTATGGCCTCGTGCCAAACGTTTCGCTGGGGCAGGCGCTCGGATGTGCGCTCGCCTCAGGTGCAATCGAAGTCGATGAGGCACAGCGCACGTCGGTGCCCGGTGTCTTCGCAGCCGGCGAATGCACGGGCGTCGGCGGCATGGAGCTCGCGCGCGTGGAGGGCGAAATCGCAGGGCTTGGCGCGGGCGCTCGCGCGATTCCTGCGAGCCTCTTGCGCGAGCGAGCGCGTTGGCAACGCTTCGCGCAGCACGTGGCCAGCGCATTCGAACCCGGCGAACGGGCAACCGCATGGCCGGGCGCGAAGACGATCTTGTGCCGCTGCGAGGACGTCACCTTCGGCGAGGTCGCGGCACATGCGACCTGGCGCGATGCAAAGCTGCACACGCGCTGCGGGATGGGGCCGTGTCAGGGGCGCATTTGCGGCACTGCCGTGCAGACCTACTTCGGCTGGGACATTGCGGTGCCGCGTCCCCCGCATTCGCCGACGCGCATCGGCGCATGGTTGGAGGCGAATCGGGATATGCAGCCTGTTGCGCTGCCCGAGGACGACGCTCGCCTATAATCGAGGCGCTTTGCGCGGCGCAAAGGTCCGCCGCGCAGCTTTTCGCGCCTGATGACGATGCCCCCGACAATCCCGATCCCGCAAATGCCTGCTGCGGAAACGCTCGCCGATATGCTGCTGTGTTATGCGCAGATCGAGCCTGTGCTCGATGCTTTGCCCGATTTGGTATTTTTCGTAAAAGACCGGGACGCGCGCTATGCGCTCGTCAATCGTACGTTGGCTACGCGCTGCGGTTGCAAGGAAAAGAGCGGCATCGTCGGCAAGACGACAGAGCAGGTGTTTCCGTCACGCTTTGGCGCAGCTTACCTCGAGCAGGATCAGTCGATTCTCAACTGCGGCGCGCAAATGATCGACCAACTCGAGTTGCACCTTTATCCGGGGCGCCAGCCGGGGTGGTGTTTGACGTCGAAAGTCCCGCTGCGCAACGGCGCCGGGGAGATTGTCGGCATCGCAGGCGCCTCGCGCGACCTGAAGGCCAACGAACGGACCCATCCGGCCTACACGAAGCTTGCGGAAGTCGTGCAATACATTCAGGAAAACTACGTGCAGCCGCTCAATCTGACGCATCTGGCAAAGATGGCGGGCATGTCCGTCGCACAATTGGAAAGATATTTTCACAAAGTCTTTCATTTGACGCCGCGTCAGGTATTGCTGAAAACGCGGCTCGACGCGGCCACCGCATTGCTTGCATCAAGCGACAAAGTCACGGACGTTGCCGCATTGTGCGGATACACGGACCACAGTGCGTTTACGCGGCAATTCAAGGCGACAGTCGGCGTCACGCCAAGCGAATACCGCGCTTTGCTGCACGGAACGAGTGCGCGTTGAGACTTGCATATCATGCGAGGTATTACGCAATCCGATAATTGGCGTCGAATCCGATTGGCACAAATGCACGTGTTTCTGGCCGATTTTTCCGGCGCGTATCCGCCACGGCATTCTTGACGCATAAGAGCCGCTGAACCATAGTGGGCCACTGGTTCGATTCGAGTGGTGGATGTCATGCCTGAATTTTTTCATCGAATCGAGCGGTTAGACGCGCTCGTCTCCACAGGCCCAATCATGAGCGCTCAAGCGGAGCGAGGCGCAATGTCTGCTTCGTCCGTGCGCCAGGAGCACGGATATGCGTGATCAAACCGCTCGCGGCTCGAAATTTCCGACAGCATGCGCGCGTTGCGGCGGTCGGATTTCGGAGCCGGTTGCTTTTTGCCCCCACTGTGGCGCCCACGCGCGCTTCGCCCTGGCTGGCGGGACGCCCCACGAGCAGGGAGCGCAGGTTCGTGCGAACGGCAATGCGGGTGCGTCGGCCGAGCCGACCATGCGCGCTTTCGAACCCGCCGATTTTGAGGGCGATCTCGATACGCCGTGGCCCGGTCCGCCGTCGCCGCTGTTCGCATCGCCCGCGGGCGAGCCGTATGCCGACACGCGCGCGCCTGCCTGGAAAGCGTCTCGTGGATGGGGCGTCAAGGGTGGAACGGGGTTGATTCTCGGTGCGTTCGTCGTTCTGTACGGCGGCGCGGTGATACTGCACCGATACGATCAGCAGACCACTTCACCGATCCGGCAGGAAAGCGCGACGAAATCGGTCCAAGGTTCGATCGTTGCCAACGGGACCGGCGGCGCGCCGGCCGATAGCGGCTTGCGCGCTCCTGCACCGGTGCAGGGCAACGCGACAACTGATCCTGCGCAGATGAACGGCATTGACGCGAATCATGGACTGCCTTCATCGAAGCTCGATGATTCGATCCCGCCCGATATGTCGATCGCCAATTTGCCGCCGCCCAGGACGCAGACGGCGCCGCAGTTGTCGCCGACCGCACCGGCTGCACCGGCGCAAGCGCAAAGGCAGCCTGGGCCGCCGCCAGCCGCCGTCACTTCGACCGCGCCTTCCGACGTGGACGAGGGTGCGGTGCAGGGGCAGCCGAACGGCCCGACCGCCACGCAGGGCCGGAGCTTCGCTCAAGGCAAATTCCACGGGCGAACGCGCAACCGGGCCCATGCAAACGCGCGACGCGGCGACACGACGTATTTGCACGTCGACGCGCAGCCGGAGCCGGAGCCGCAAGCGGAGGCAAAGGGCACGCGCGTGGCGCGTGCGGCTGCCAATTCGCGCACGTTGGACGGCATCCAGGCCCGGCTGGCGAAAAACAATTTGAGCGGTGCGCGCGCGTCGCTTGCGGGTGTGCTCGCAACCGACCCTAACAACAGCTACGCGTTATCGTTGCGCGAACAACTGGTTTCCCGCGAGCAGGCGCGCGACGCATCGTTGAATGCCGCACGCGCCTGCGTCGTGCAGTCGCGTTGGCATTGCGTGTGGCACAACGCCGGTTCGGCGTTGTCGATCGATGCGAGCAGCACGGAAGCGAAAGCGCTCGTCGATCGCGCGATCATCGAATCGGGCGCAGCGACTGCGCCGGCCGGGCCGGGGCCCGACAACGTTCAAGTGCCCATGGTTCAGTGAGGGCGGCCACAACGCCTCTGGATCGGCAGACACCATCCGTTTTTGTTCCGAAACCGCATGTAGGCGTTGTGGTGCGCTTGGACTCTGGGCATCGCAGCACGGGCTAAGCCTCGATTGAACGTGACCGGGCGCTAACGTTGCCTGCGTTCTGCAATGGCATCGGCGGCGACCTTCGTGAGATAAGTCATCTCCGCGGCAGCGAGCCCCAACGTGCCGTACATCGGTTCCAGGCCAAACCGGGCGAACGGCGCGGGAATCGGCCGTCCTTCGGCGATCGCCGCCGCCAGCAGCTCCCCCGCCGCGGTGGTCGGTGCGACGCCATGGCCGCCGAAGCCCACCGCGTGCCAGACGCCGTCGGGGCATCGCCCGATCTGCGGCATCTTGTGACGCCCGTAGCTCATCAGGCCGCTCCACGCGTACTCGAACCTGACGCCCTCCAACTGTGGGTAGACGCGCAGCAGATCACGCATGAGGAGTCTCGCAATGACGTCGGGACGGCGTTCGAAAATCGATATGCGTCCGCCCCAGAGAATGCGCGTGTCCACTAACGGACGGTAGTAGTCGAACGAGAAACGCGTGTCGTATACGGCCGCCGCGCAATCGATGGCTTCCTTCAGGCGCGAACCCAGCGGTTCCGTCGCTGCTACGTAGGTCGCGATCGGCAGGACAGCGCGTTCGACAGGGCGATAGACCCCTCGGGCATAGCCGCCGCCAACCATCACTACGTGGCTTGCGACGACCGACCCCGACCCGTTAGCAGTCCTGACCAGATGCCGATCGTGCTCTCGCTGAAATTGCAGCGCCGCGCTGTGCTCGTAGATGCGCACGCCGGCATCGGCGAGCGCTTTTGCGATCCCGAGCGCGTATTTGAGCGGATGGAAATGAAAGCCGTGGCGCTCGAGCAGGCCGCCGTGATAGCGCTCGGTCTTCAGGCGCTCGCGCAGCACGCCGCGTGGAATCGGCTCCCACTCGGCGCCGAACGACGTGCGCATCAGTTCTCGCTGAGCGGCGAGCGCATCGGGGCGACCGAACCAATCGGCCAAAACGATGCCTGCGTTGACGACGTCGCAAGCGATATCGTGGCGTGCGATGCGCGCGCCGATCAGCTTGACGGCATCGAGCGTAAGACGATAAAGGGCGCGCGCATCATGCGGGCCGAGCGCGCGCAGCAGGTCGGCGCATTCGAGGCTGTATCCGCCGAAGACGAAACCGCCGTTGCGGCCCGATGCGCCGAAGCCGATGCGCTCGGCTTCGAGCACGACGATGTCGCGCATCCCGCGCTCGACAAGGCCCAAAGCCGTAGCGAGTCCGGCGAAGCCGCCGCCGACGACGCAGACCGTAGCCTCTTCGCGCACGGTAGCCTGAGATGGATAGTGGGGGCGTTCGACGGTAGCTTCGTAGTAGCTCGCTGCGGCTGTTTTCATGGGAGCCCTTGTTTTTGCGTTAAGCCACGTTTCGCACGATCGCACGAGCGACGTCCGCCAACGCGGCCTCGCGTGCGCGCACAGGGGCGGGCGACTGCGTCAAATAAACCGTTACGACGATCGGCTGGCGTTCCTGCGGCCATAACAGCCCGACATCGTTCGTCGTCCCACGTTCCCCCGTCCCCGTTTTGTCGGCCACACGCCAATTGCCCGGGACACCGGCGCGAAGACGCGTATCGCCGGTGCGATTGCCGACGCCCCATGCGAGCAGGCGCGCACGCGACGCCGCCGTCAATGCATCGCCCAGCAGCACTTCGCGCAGATCGTTCAGCATGGCGATAGGCGTCGTGGTGTCGCGTGGATCGCCAGGAATGGCTTCGTTCAGCGAAGGTTCGTTGCGGTCCAGGCGGGTGACAGTATCACCCAAGCGCCTCATGAACGCGGTGAAGCCGGCAGACCCGCCCACGGTATCGAGCAGCAGGTTCGCAGCCGTGTTGTCGCTCATCGTGACGATGGCGTCGCAGAGCTCCGCGATGGTCATTCCGGGTGCGCCCGTGCGCTCGCGCGTGACGGGGGCGTATTGATCGATGCGGTCTTGCCCGAAGACAATGCGCCGTTCGAGGTTTTCCTCCCCCCGGTCGACCCGCGCCAGAACATTGGCCGCAAGCATCAGCTTGAAGGTGCTGCATATCGGGAAGCGCTCGCCGACCCGGTGTCCGGCGCGCATGCCCGTTTCCATATCGAGGAGGGCCACGCCCAGCCGCCCGTCGACGCTGCGTTCGATCGAAGCCAGCTCGGCTTCGATCGCTTTGGCTCGCGCGGCGATGCGATCTGTCGGGTGTGCGTCGCGGCCGTTCGACGCCGCGCGTGTGCCTTTGGACGATCCGGCCAACACGGGAGCCGATAGGCCAGCTATGATCCCGCCCAGCGCGGTACCGAGAAACACTCTTCTTTGCATCTGTTCGCTCCGTTGAAAAAGCAATGAATATCGCGTTTTCACCGGTCGCAGACAATCGATGTTAATTTTTCAGACACATAACCATTTCTTTCGGGTCGTCGGGTATGGCCAGACAATTGCCGCTCAATGCGTTGCGCGCCTTCGAATCGTCGGCGCGCCATTTGAGCTTCACGCGCGCTGCGCGCGAACTGAACGTGACGCAGGCCGCCGTGAGCCAGCAAGTGCGGGCGCTCGAAGACCGGCTGGGCGCCCGGTTATTTACGCGATTGCCGCGCGGCCTCGCGATGACCGATGAGGGATTGGCGCTGCTGCCCGTGGTGTCCGACGCATTCGGCCGCATCGATGCCGTGCTGAGGCAATTCGAAGGCGGACATTTCCATGAAGTCCTGACGCTCGGCGTGGTCGGCACATTCGCCGTCGGCTGGCTCATGCCACGCCTGAGGCGATTTCGCGCCGCCCATCCGTTCGTCGAATTGCGGCTGTTGACGCACAACAATCTCGTCGATTTCGGTGCGGAGGGCTTCGATTTCGCGATTCGCTTCGGGGACGGCAATTGGCCCGGCACGCAAGCTGCGGCTTTGCTGGACGCGCCGCTCAGCGCCTTGTGCGCGCCGGAGCTCGCGCAGCGCCTGCACGAGCCGCGCGATCTTGCCGCGCAAACGCTGCTGCGGTCGTATCGTCGCGACGAGTGGGCGCTCTGGTTCGCGCAAGCGGGACTGCCCGTGCCAGCGGTTCGCGGGCCCGTGTTCGATTCGTCGCGCCTGATGGTGGAAGCCGCCATGCAAGGCGCGGGCGTTGCGCTGGCGCCGGCGCGCATGTTCGAACGCGAGCTTCAGTCGGGGCGTTTGGTGCGCGCCTTCGAACTCGAAGTCTGCACGGGTAGTTACTGGCTGACCTGGCTCAAGTCCAAGCGCCTGACGCCGGCCATGCAGGCATTTCGTACGTGGATCGCAGCGGAGGCTGCGACATAGGGCCAAGATCGGCGCGCCAACGCGCGGCATGCCGACGCGCTCGGCGCTGCACAAAAAGACAATCCATTACGGCTGGTTAGGACTGCTGATCAATCCGCCTTCGGCGTCAGCGACACGAGCCATTGCGATAGTGCAACGAATGGTTCGTCGTTCGCGACGGCGTCGGGGGCGACGAGGTAATAGCCGGCGTCGCTGGCGAGCGGCAGATCGAGCGGGGCCGTCAACCGTCCCGAGGCAAGTTCGTCGGCAATCAGAATGTGCGGCATCAGCGCGACGCCCATGCCCGCGAGTGCAGCGCTCGACAACATCGTAAACAGCTCATAGCGCGGGCCGCGCACGGCGCGCGCATCGTCCCCGAAGCCCTGTGCGCGGAACCACTCGCGCCAGGCGTCGGGGCGCGTCGACAGGTGCAATAGCGGCATGTCGACCAACCGTTCGCGCGTGAGCGGCGCGGCTTCGGATGCGAGCGCCGGGCTGCAGACCGGCACGGCATTGCCTTCGCGAAAAAGCAGCGCGCCTTGCGTGCCGGGCCATACCGAGCGGCCGAAGTAGACGGCTGCGTCGAACGGCGAATCGCTGAAGAGAAACGGCTCCGTTCGGATCGAAAGGTTCACCGTAATGTCCGGCCGTAGCGCGCGAAACTGCGGCAAGCGCGGAATCAGCCATTGACTCGCGAAAGTCGGGACGACGGCAAGTTCGAGCACGCGGCCCACGCCGCGCTGCGCCATCAGCTCCAACGTATCGCGTTCGATGCGCTCCAGACTCTTACGAATCTGCATGGCGTAATGCCGCCCATGCGGCGTTAGCACGACCCGCTTCTTGATGCGCAGGAACAAAGCGACGCCAAGCCGGTTCTCGAGCGAAGCGATTTGTCGGCACACGGCACTTTGCGTCAGCGCAAGCTCGTCGGCCGCGCGCGTAAAGCTCTCGTGTCGCGCCGACGCTTCGAACACCTGTAGCGCAGCGAGATTGGGGATGCCTTTTCTCATCGTCCGGGTTGGCCGTTTGTGCAGGCAAACGGCGAGTTGGTGATTTTTTGGAATGAAGTCGTGAGTTTAAATCAATTGTTACGACGGCGTCGGGCGACGGACAATCCATTTTGTCAGGCGCTTATGTGTTCCTGGGTCCTCAGCTTCGCTGCAGTCCGGGAGAAGGGCGTCGCTCCAGACGAAAAATCGGGGAACGATAGATGAACAGCAATCTCGACGCCATGCTCGAAGCCGCTCGCGGCCCGGGTGCCGCCCATCAGTTGGTGCAATTGATGAACGTACCGCCTTTGCTGGAAACCTGCGAGGCCGGTGTCGTCACGCGTGCCGAGTTGGCCCAGGCGCTCAATATGGCGCTGTTCGCCGGTTTGCTCGAACGTGTGCCGACGGGGCGCGCCTACACGGACGACGTCGTGCGCGAGGGCGCGCGCGTGCAGTTCGATCACGGCGCGTTGCGCACGGTGCGTTGGCCCCATTGCGGCGCGTTGCCTCCGGGCGAAGCCGCCTTCACGCGCATCCTCAAGCCGCTCGGCTATCGCTTGAACGGGACCTATCCGTTGGACCGCATCAGGATGACCGGGCGCTCCTACGCGCACTTGGACGCGCCTGAACACATTGCGCAGTTTTTCGTCAGCGAGTTGCATCCCGAGCGCTTTTCGCCGTCGTTTCAGCAAGCCGTGACGAATGTCGTGGGCTCCAGCGTCGATCCGCTCACTCCTTGGGCTGTGGCCTCGCTCGCGGAGCTCGAGCGTGATGCTTCGCTGCCGCTTGCCGACGCCTGCGCGTTGCTGCCCATCCTCGTGCGTTGCTTCGATCGCCAACACGCGACGCCGCGCTTGGCGGATTACCTGACGTTGTTGCAAGAGTCCGCGGAAATGGCCTGGATTGCGACGGAAGGCAACGCCTTCAATCATGCGACGGATCGCGTAGCGGACGTATTCGCGGTCGCCGACGCGCAGCGGGCACTGGGTCGGCCGATCAAGGAGCGTGTGGAAGTGTCGAAGTCGGGCCGTGTCAAACAGACGGCGTTCCAGGCCGACCCCGTCGTACGCGTCTTCCTGGACGAGCAGGGCGGCGACGTACGTCGAGAAGTGCCCGGGTCGTTCTACGAATTCATCACGCGCGACGTCTTTGTCGACGAAGCCTCGGGCCGCGAGGCGCTCGATCTCGGGTTCGACGCCGGCAACGCAACCGGTATTTTCAAAATGACCGCAGCGGCATGACCGCGTGACGTCAGATCCGCATAGGCCTCGTGCAAAGAGGATATCGATGACATCAAGCACTCCGATGAGCCCGGCTGTGGAAGATGAGGCCTATCCGTTCGCAGCTCCGTTTCGTGCGCCGCAAGGCTCGCCGATCCGAGAATTGTTCAAGTACGTGGGTCGTCCCGGCATGATTTCATTCGCGGGCGGCTACCCGTCGAAGGATTTGTTCGATCGCGAAGGCATCGCGCAAGCGCTCGATGCGGCCTATCGCAGCGATCCGATCGCGTGCCTGCAATATGGCGACACGGCCGGTGCACCGCTGCTGCGACGGTCGCTGGCGCAACTCATGGCCGCGCGTGGCGTCGATTGCTGTGCCGAAGACGTCGTCGTGACCACGGGGTCGCAGCAGGGCTTCGATCTGTTGCTGCGCACGTTGATCGCGCCCGGCGATACCGTGCTGATCGAGGAGCCGGCTTATCCCGCCGCGATCCAGGCACTGCGGCTCGCAGGTGCGCATATCGTGGCTGTGCGCACCGATATCGACGGCATCGACGTCGATGCGCTGGCCGCACAGCTCGACGCACTGCCCGCAGCAAGCAAGCCGAAGCTGCTTTATACCGTTCCGACATTCGCCAACCCCACCGGTGCCACGTTGCCCCAAGCGCGGCGTGAAGCGTTGTTGCGGCTCGCGGTGGCGCGGCGCATCGTACTCGTCGAAGACGACCCTTACGGCGAGTTGCGCTTTTCCGGTACGGCCGTGCCGCCGCTGCTCGCAATGGCCGAGGCCTGCCCCGGCGCCAGAGATTGGGTGGTCTACTTCGGCAGCTTGTCGAAAATCGTCGCTCCGGGGCTGCGCATCGGCTGGACGGTCGCGCCTGCGCCGATAGCGCGCCGCATGATCGTGGCCAAACAGACGAGCGATTTATGCACGGCCCCGCTTTCGCAAGAGACGGCGCGTCATTATCTCGACAGCGGCGCGTTCGAGGTGCATTTGCGATCGATCGTCGGCGCTTATCGCTCGCGCTGCGACGCATTGCTGAAGGCGCTCGCGCATTTCGCCCCGCATGACATCGAATTCAGCGCACCGGCGGGCGGAATGTTCGTCTGGGCGCGGTTGACGGGCGGCCGCGATGCCGGCGAAGTGCTCAAGCGCGCCATCGAGCAGAACGTCATGTTCGTTCCCGGCGTAGCATTCTTCGTTCGCGAGCCGGATCCGAGTACCTTGCGGCTGTCGTTTGCCGCACCGGGCGAAGCCGAGGCATTCGAAGGCGCGCGTCGATTGGCCCTGGCGCTGGCGCAACATTAGGCAGCGTTCGCGCGTCATGCATCCGCTTGCGGATGCCGCGCGAACGCGTTTCAATCGCAGACGTGGGGTGCTTCCCGCCGCATGATGGCGGACGAAGCATCCAGGATGAACCGATCGTAGTTTCGAATCGACCTAAAGAGGACGTGATGGTAGTCAACGACATTCTTGCAGCGCTCAACGTCGACCTTTCGGCCTGGAAGGGCGACGCCCTGGCGGCCCGCTCGCCGCGCGACGGCGCCACGCTCGCGACGCTCGCCGTCGATTCCGCCGCCGATGCGGAGCGCAAGATCGACGCGGCCCATGCTGCGTTCTTGAAGTGGCGCACCGTGCCGGCGCCGTTGCGCGGCGAACTCGTACGCGTGTTCGGCAACGTCCTGCGCGAGCATAAGGATGCGCTCGGCCGGCTCGTGACGCTCGAAGCCGGCAAGATCCGTTCGGAAGGCCTTGGCGAAGTGCAGGAAATGATCGACATCTGCGACTTCGCAGTCGGGCTCTCTCGTCAGCTCTATGGTCTGACGATCGCATCGGAACGCCCGGGCCACCGCATGATGGAAACGTGGCATCCGCTCGGGGTATGCGGCGTGATTTCCGCCTTCAATTTCCCCGTGGCCGTTTGGGCCTGGAACGCAGCGCTGGCATTCGTCTGCGGCGATCCGATCGTCTGGAAGCCGTCGGAAAAGACCCCGCTCACAGCCATCGCATGCCAGGCCTTGTTTGCGCAAGCCGTGCGCGAGTTCGACAAGGCACACCCGGGCGTGGCGCCGGAAGGGCTGCTGCAATTGGTGATCGGCGGCCGGGAGGTCGGCGAGGCTTTGACCCGATCGCACAAGGTGCCGCTCGTGAGCGCGACTGGCAGCGTGCGCATGGGCATGGAAGTGGCGCAGACGCTGAGCAAGCGTCTCGGCCGCAGCATTCTGGAATTGGGCGGCAACAACGGCATGATCGTCGCCCCGAGCGCCGACCTGGACCTCGTCGTGCGCGCGGTGACCTTTGCGGCCGTGGGCACGGCCGGTCAGCGCTGTACGACGCTGCGTCGCTTGATCGTGCATCGCAGCGTCGTCGATGCGCTGCTGCCGCGACTTGAAAAAGCGTTCGCATCGGTCAAGGTCGGCGATCCGCTCGAAGCCGGTACGCTCGTGGGGCCGCTGATCGATCGCGGCTCGTTCGACGCCATGCAAACGGCGCTGGCCGAGGCGCGTAAGGACGGTGGGCAGGTGATGGGCGGCGAGCGCGTCGACGTCGGCCACGAAGGGGCGTACTACGTGCGTCCCGCGATTGTGCGCATGCCGGCCCAGACGGCTGTTGTCGAGCGCGAGACGTTCGCGCCGATCCTCTACGTGCTGACCTACGACGACTTCGAGCAGGCGCTCGCCGTGCATAACGCGGTGCCGCAAGGATTGTCGTCGGCCATCTTCACGAACGACATGCGCGAGGCCGAGCAATTCATGTCGGTGGCCGGCAGCGATTGCGGCATCGTCAATGTGAATATCGGCACGAGCGGCGCCGAGATCGGCGGTGCGTTCGGCGGCGAGAAGGAAACGGGCGGCGGCCGGGAATCGGGTTCCGACTCGTGGAAGAGCTACATGCGCCGGGCGACGAACACGATCAACTACAGCCGCGAGTTGCCGCTTGCACAAGGCGTGAAGTTCGACGTGTGAGACCGGTCGGAGCGACGATAGACCCTGCTCGTGCGGGGTCTATCGCCCGTCGGAACGTTGGCGCGTCCGGCTGCAGGGCCTTTCGGAAGGCGCCCGGATCAGGCGCGACCCAGGCGCTTCGAAAGATCGGCGACGAGAATCGCAAGTCGCGCCGGCTTTTCGTAGCAGGCCACATCGAAACGACGAATGACTTCGCTGATCTCCGATTCGCTTGCTTTGCCCGTCAGCAGATCGCCCGTCAACAGGAAGATGGCGGCGTCGGGCCGCGGGGAGCGCCGGACCGCTTCGACGGCCGTTGCGGCCGTGTATTCGTCGAACAGCCAATCGGTGATGACCGCGTCAAACGTTTGCGTGCGCAAAGCTTCGATAAATGCCGGGAGCTTATCGTAGGCGGTGGCGGCAAAGCCGCTTTGTGCGAGGTAGTCGCATAGCGCGTCGGCGGCCGCGCGATCGGCGTCGATGACGGCGACGGTGGCGCGTTGTGCTTCTCCGCGGCGCGGGTGGATCTCTATCTTGTGTACTTCGTGAGCTCGCTCGCCCGGGGCGCCATCGCACCACACGATACGCCAGCGATCGCCTTCGCCGTAGGCGACGAATTCCACGCGCTCGTGGGCGCCGAGCGGTCCGCCGATCCACGCGACGCAGGGTCCTTCGAATGCGCCGATGTTCAGTACGGCTTCGCGCGGCTGCGAGGCGTTGGTGCCCGGGCCCGTTTCGTGAGCCCCGAACAATTGGGCGGGCGGTTCGCCAAATGCGTCGGCCACTTTTCGAATCTGGGCGAGCGTCCATGGACTACTGCCACGCAATTTGCGGTGTCCTTGAGAAAAGCTCAGATCAAGGATGCGGCAAAGTTCTGTGGTTTGCTGTCGTTTCCCTATGCCATGGCGAACCATCAGCGCGCGCACGCGGTCGGCAACGGTGAGGGAGTCCGCTAAGGTGGCTTCAGTGGTCATGCTGCTCTAAGATGCTTCGGCGTCGGTTGCGGCGACTAACGCGCGAGAAGCGCGTCGTTCGCCGCAACGCAGAAAGTGGTGTAAGCGCGGCGTATTTTAACGGGCAACGTCGCGCGCGCCGCCGTCAAATATGTATCGACAGGTTACGTTCGTTACTGGTAGTCAATCGTGTAACGAGCGCACATTGCCGGATACGTTTTTGTCAGCGTTGGGCCTGTTTCGTGGCGCGCGTGGCGATGGGCCGGCGACTTTCCCGGCAGCGCGCATGCCTTCTCGTACTGGAGAAAACCCTATGACGATGCAATTCTTTGACGCGGATGCGACGACGCAATTGACGCCGTTTCCCGCGCTCGTGGATGCGCTCGCGCAGGCGTGCCTCGATGCGGCCCGCGGCGAGATAGCCAGCCCGGCGCGGCTCGTGGTGCCGCTCAATCGCGGCGGCTCGATGCTGTCGATGCCGGCGGCCGCGCGCGATCTGGCTATTCATAAGCTCGTTACGGTCTGCCCCGTCAATCGCGAGAGGGCGTTGCCGACGATTCATGGACATGTGAGCGTCTGCGATCCCGATACCGGGGAAGCCTTGCTCGCGCTCGACGGCCCCACGGTGACGGGGCGACGTACGGCCGCGGTGACGCTGCTGGCAATGCGCACGTTCTTGCGTCGAGTGCCGCGTGAGATCCTGCTGATGGGTACGGGGACGCAAGCGTCGCATCATGTGCACGCGCTGGCTGCGGTCTATCCCGGCAGCCGCGTGCTCGTTCGGGGCCGGACTGTCGAGCGCGCACGGGCGTTCTGCGCCGAGCATAGCGGCGACCTGTCGATGACCCCGCACGCTGAAGCTGCGATCCCGGAGTCGGTCGATGTCGTCATCGCATTGACGACCAGCCGTGAGCCTGTCTATGACGAAGTGGCGAAGCCCGGGCGGCTCGTGGTCGGCGTAGGGGCATTCACGCCCGAGATGGCCGAAATCGGCGCGCGGACGTTAGAGGGCAGTGCGCTTTATGTCGACGATCTGGAAGGTGCAAGGCATGAAGCCGGCGATTTCATCCAGGCGGGTGTCGATTGGGCGCGTGTGCAGGGGCTGGCGGATGCGCTGGTGCGGGAGAGCGGGGCGATTCACGGCGCAGATGAAGACGGGAAACCTGTCGTGTTCAAGAGCGTAGGTTGCGCCGCATGGGACCTGGCCGCTTGCCGCGTCGCGCGCGCGGTGTTGGGTTGAGGGCGTAGGGGGATCGACGACCATGCGTCGCCTACCGCCGCTCAATGCACTGCAAGTGTTCGAAACCGTTGCGCGTCACCGCAGCTTTACGCGCGCGGCCGACGAGCTTTGCGTCACCCAGGGGGCCGTCAGCAGGCAGATTCTCGCCCTGGAGGATTACTACCGGTTTCCCCTGTTCAAGCGTCATCCGCGCGGCCTCTCTCTGACTGCCGAAGGCGAGCTGCTGTTGCCGGCCGTTAAAGAAAGCTTTGCCAGGATCGAAGAAGTGTCGCTGCGCCTGACGCGTCAGCAGGCCGATCTCGCACTCAAAGTGCCGACCTGCGTCATGCGCTGGATGTTGCCGCGCATCATGCGCTTTCAGAGCGAGCATCCCGACCTGCAGCTGCAAATTACGACGACGTGGCGGCACGATGTCGATTTCGACGTGGAGCCGTTCGACGCGGCTATCGTCTACGGTTCGTCCGCCGGAAGCGGCGTACGCGCCATGGTGCTGTTCGAAGAGCGATTGACGCCGCTGTGCGCGCCGCAATTGCTGATCGGCAAGCCGTTGAACGACTTGGCCGATCTGGCCAACCATACGTTGTTGCATCCGACGCGCGATCATCGCGATTGGAAGCTCTGGCTTGCCAGAGCCGGTGTAAGCGGCATCGATGCCGACTCAGGCCCAAGTTTCGACACGCTCGATCTCGCAACCAACGCGGCGATGCAAGGGTTCGGCGTGGCCATTGGAGATGCGACGCTGTCGGCAGAGGACATCGCCGGCGAGCGACTCGTCATGCCGTTCGACACCCTCGCCGATAGCGGGGCGCGTTACTACTTCGTGTGCCCCGACAACGCGGTGCAAGTGCGCAAGGTCGAGCGCTTTTGGGAATGGCTGTCGAATCATCGTGCGGCGAGCGAGCTTCGGGCCATATCTGATCTTCCGAATTCGACGTGACGATTTCGTCCATCCCATCGTGCCGCTCGAACGCGACGAATTGCCCGTCGATACGGTCGAACTGGCGCGCTTCATGGTCGTTAAATGCCTGGTGCGTGATTCGCCCCCGGGGACGCGTAAGCGGACGGCGTCGATCTCTGCGGAGACGGCGCACTTTGGATAGGACGCTTAAATCACGGCGATCCGTCCCTCGCCCGAATCGCAACGACCAAGCGTATCGGCCTGTCGCGTTAAATGCACGAGCCTTTGCGGTTCTGTGAGCCGGGCAGCGCATTCGTCAGTGGCACAAAGCGTTTGCTCGAGCCGTTCCCGCTCTGAATTCGCCGGCCGCGCACGGCCGAACAAGGCCTCGTGTGTCTGGGCACCGAGGTCGATCTCCAGCGCGACGGCCGACACGTTGCCGATGCGCACCGGTGGGCCGAAACGCCGCATTTGTATTCGTGCCCGCGCAAGCAGCCGCTCGACGGCCGTGGTCGTGACCGTCACGTAGCTCGTCACGCCCATGCGATCGGCGAAAGAGACGACCGCGCGCATCGCATCGAAGGCGAGTTCGCCGAAGCCGTAACCGGCCTGCTCCGGAGAGACGATCGCAAAGCGGCTCAGCTCCCATACGCGCGGGGAGGCAGGTGCGGCTTGCCCATAAAGCAACTGAGGAAACGTATCGCGCAACATATAGGGGCCTTCCGTTGGCAGCAGCCGCCAACAGCCGCACACGGCCCCCGCCTCGTCGCGCACGAGCATGTAGTATGGTGATCGCGCGTCGTAATCGTCGATTTCCATTCCGGACAAAACGGCGACTTCCCATCCCATCCGTTCCCTGAAAATCCTGGCGCGCAAGCGGTACATCTGCGCCAGTGCGTCGAGATCGAAGCTACGCTGTTTGTCGATCGTGATCTTCGCATTCATCTCGCTCTCCCGGGGTTGTGTCACCTGAGGGGCATAGACCATATGCAGTTTGCGTGCTGGTGGTAACTGGCAAGCAAGATAGGTACAAAACATACGCGACACTTGGGATGATTCGGGTATCGAGCACGTTCCCTCACCAGGTGATATCCATGTCCATAGCCGATATTCGTCAACCGGAAATCGAAGGCGCGGCCCGACCGGTCCGAACCGAAATAGACAGCGCGTTCATTCAAAGCTACCGAAAGCAGGTCAGGGAAAGCCAAAAAACTTTCTGGGCCAGATTTGGCGTAACGCAATCCCGGGGAAGTCGTTTCGAGCTCGGGGCAAATATTCCAAAACCCGTAATGATCCTCCTCCGGCTATATTTCGAAGCGTTAATCTCGGACGAGGACATTCGTAGCGTTTCGCAAAAAAGGCCTGCTGCGCTTCGCCCCGCCCTTGTCAATCAAGATCGATCAGCCCCATTCGGGTCGCCTTGACGGCAGCGGCGCTTCGTGAACTGACGCCGAACTTGCTACGAATGTTGGTCATGTGGAAGTTCACGGTCGCCTCTGAACAGCCGAAGATTTTTGCGATTTCCCACGTCGATTTTCCTTGCGCGGTCCATTTCAAACACTCGTATTCACGCGGCGTCAACTTCGGCATGAGCCTCTCGGTGTATCCGTCCAGAAACCGTCGGCTCGTGTCGAAGGCGACGTCGCGCAGCAAAGTCAGCATCGGTAACATACGTTCCACGTGCGAATCGAGCGCATCGCGGGCGCCGTCGCTTCGCACGAAGCACAACATTCCAACCTCCTGCCTGGGGCCGTGAATAGGCAATGAAACACCGGTGCAGAGCCCGTGCAGGCAAGCCTCTTCATACATCTCCTGCTGGTTTCGCTCGGAAAAATGAGAGGACGTCCAAATGAGTGGCGACGTTTGCGTCAAACAGTGTGCAACGGTAGGGTCGATTCGGAACAAAGCCCTTTCGTCGTAGACCTGACGCCATTCGGCGTCATAAGTGCTGCGCAAGTAGGCGTCGCTGAATCGCATGCCGGGGCGCGGCACTACGGCATACAACGTGTGCTCGAAGCCGTATTTTCTCCCCAACAGGGCAAGCGCCTCAAACCACGATTTTTCATCTGTTGCACGCCAAAGCGATGACATCGGTTCTATGAAATGGCGCGGCATAACAAGTCCTCACGTGTCGAAAATATTACTTGCCCGGAACAGGTAAATCGGGATGGCCTTTTGCGCAATTCCGGGTGGTCGGTTTTTTGCGAGATGATATCAGACCTATCAACTATCGCTCTCGCGTTTTGGCGGTTGTCAGCGTTCGATCGGTTAAATCGGCTCTTTTTGGAATAGAACTTCGATGGACGTACGCATGAGATCGATTTCAATTGTATTGTGTCTCATTGGAATATATTTGATGTCGACTCACCAGTTTTCGTAGTGGGCATCGACTTAAACCGATTTCATCGATGTATGTTTACGATAATTGTTGAGATAACCCGCAAGCGGGACTTTTGATATTTGCCGTTCCTGCAAAGGTGATTAACGCGAACTGATATGTTTCGCTGACCGTTCAAAACGTAGACTGCCCTCCAGTGTCGGCAGATGCCAGACCCATTTGACTGGAGGAAATCACGATGAAATCGATTTTTACCGCGGCATTGTTCGCGGGCGCGCTGGCCGCACCCGCGCTTGGCTTTGCGCAGCAAGCGCAACCTGTCGGCCGTGCTGTCGTATTGACACAGCTGCAACAGTTGGCCGATGCCGGTTATCGCGGTCAGGGCGACGAAACGACTTATCCCGCGGACGTCGAAGCGGCACAGCGTCGCGTCGATCCGCGGACGAGCGGCGCTTCAGCCGATACGAGCGGCTACGGCGCGACGCCCGGGACGCATAGCGAATCGGGCGCGCGCGAGCCCAGGGGGCCCGGATCGCTCTATTTTGGCTCGTGAGACGAGGCCAGGCGCAAGGCCCAGGCGGGAGGCCCAGGCGCCGACCCGGCGGAGCGCGTGAGCGCGCCCGTCGGCTTTGGGATATTCGCGGCTGTCAGGTATGCACGCCCGAGATATAGTGCTCGAGCTGCTGGATCGTGAACTGCTGCTCTGAGATGATGGTTTTGACGAGGTCGCCGATCGAAACCATCCCGACGAGCTTGCCGTTATCGACGACGGGCAGGTGCCGCATTCGGTGTTCGGTCATCAAAGCCATGCAGGCTTCGGCGGTGTCGGCCATCCGCACGTGCAACACCTGCTTCGTCATGATTTCGCTGACGGGCGTCGATTTCGACGAACGATCCATCAGTACGATCTTGCGCGCGTAATCGCGCTCCGTAATGATTCCCGCGATCTTCTTCTCACTGCCCTCCGTCACGATCAGCGCGCCGATCCGGTACTGCGACATCATCTTCACGGCTTCGAAGACGGAGGCCCCGGCATCGATCGTGAGGACCGGCTGGTCCGCCACTCGCCGGGCAGCGAGAGGGTCGTCCAACTTCAACTTCAGGATTTGCGCAACGTTGGGCATGTAAGTCTCCGTCTTCTCGTTCGGGGGCGGGGATCGGTTTGCTGCGGACCTGGCAGTGCAATCTGCTGCGAACGCGGGGGCTGACTCCCAGTATAGGCGCTCCAAAGGCGTGCAGCGGCTTACGTGGCGGGCCGCGAACGGTGATTGGGGTTAAACTCGCGGTGCGCGCGCCGGCTGTCGGTGCGCTGACGAACCGTTACAACGCCATTCTCGAGAAGTCATGTCTACGCCCACCCAGCCGCCGCGCAGCAACGGCGACAGCACCGCGCAGAGCGTCGCGCTCGCCGCCAAGGCCACTTTGCCCACCCGATACGGAACGTTCACCTCGTACGCCTATCGTGTCGCAGCGGGGGGAGCCGAACATCTGGCTTTGGTGATGGGCGATGTGAGCGGCCGGGGCTCGGTGCTCACGCGCTTGCACTCCGAATGCCTGACCGGCGACGTGCTCGGCTCTTATCGCTGCGACTGCGGCGAGCAACTCGATCTTGCGCTGCGATATATCGCGGCGGAAGGTCGGGGCGTGTTGCTCTACCTGCGTGGGCACGAGGGGCGCGGGATTGGCCTGTCGAACAAGATTCGGGCGTATGCGCTGCAGGAGCAGGGACTCGACACTGTCGAGGCGAATCAGGAACTCGGCTTGCCCGACGACGCGCGCGAGTACGATTCCGCCGCGGCGATCCTGCGCGAGCTCAAAGTCGAGTCGGTGCGCCTTATGAGCAATAACCCCGAAAAGTTCGACACGCTCGCGAAACACGGTATCCCCGTATGCGAGCGAGTAGGGCTGGCGATCCCTGTGCGTGACGAAAACGAACGATATATCCGCACCAAGCAGGTCAAATTCGGTCACTACTTCGACGAGAACGAGTAGTTCGGGCTGGGACGTAGGGGGCATTGCCTTGCAACTGCGAGTGGCTGGTGCGGTCTCCCGCTGCGGGGCGGCCCCTCTCGACGCGCGCCACGCCCTCCGGGCGAGGGAGCTTATTCAACGTTGAATTGAAGCGGCGCTAATTGCCCACAACGAACGTCTCGCCTTCGTGAGCATTAATCGTCGCCCGGATCCCGGGCAAGCGCGCCGATGCAATGCACGTTCGCGCACGCGCGGTGATTTCCGCTATCAAGACCTCTCACTGTCATCGTTGACGGGAACAGCCCGGCGCGATCGGTCGTGCCGAAGCTACCAAAAGCCTCAGGGCATGCGGGTCTTTCCGGATAATGCGATTGAAATCAGCCGATGATTTGCTTATAAATGAGCTCTGTGCATGGATTAGCGGATCGATCGAGCGCCGTCCGTTCGAAAGGAACGGACGCCTCGGCCTTATGGCGCGCGGAATTGCGCATGAGCGCACGCTCCCCCCGCCGCCGGCGCAGTTCGTGGGACGGCATTCTGTTCATTCAGGCCGTCGACGCCGCCGCTGAACCGCATGACAGACGGAAGACTCATGCGTCGGACTGTAGCAGTCCGACGCGCGCGTGAGAGCTGGCAACTATGACAGTGTTGTATCTCAGTTCTTTTTCGTTTTCGGGGTTTTCATGGAATCGCCCTTGCGGTGGCAGGACAGTTACGAACAGCTGCGCGCGGCAACCGATGAGCGGCAGCTGTTCGACCGCATCGCACATTTGACGAAGCAACTCGGCTTCGAATACTGCTGTTACGGGATCAGGGTGCCGTTGCCGGTGTCGAATCCGTCCGTTGCGATCTTCGACACCTATCCGGCAGGATGGATGAAGCACTATCAGGAAAGTCGCTTCATCGACGTCGATCCAACCGTGCGAGAGGGGTTGACCAGTTCGCGGCTGATCGTCTGGCCTGAAACTACGGCCAACGCGCCAAAGCTCTGGAGCGATGCGCACGATTTTGGATTGAAGGTCGGCGTCGCGCACTCGAGTTGGGCCGCGCGCGGCGCTTACGGCTTGCTGACGATGGCCCGCCATGCCGACCCGTTGACGAGCACAGAGATCGACCAACTGACGCTGCAAGCAAGCTGGCTTGCCGATCTGTCGCACGCGTTGATGAGCGAACTGCTCGTGCCTAAGATGGCGCCCGAGGCGAAGGTCGTGCTCACGCTACGTGAGTGCGAGGTGCTGTGCTGGACCGGCGAAGGAAAAACGGCTGGCGAGATCGGGCAGCTCCTGAACATCTCGGAGCGCACGGTCAATTTTCACGTCAACAATGTGTTATTGAAGCTCAATGCGACGAACAAGGTGCAAGCGGTCGTGAAGGCCATCGCGATGGGCCTCATCAGTTCCTATTGAAGTTGACGATAGGTGTTGCTTCGAGCGAGGCGGGCGGCCACCGCCAAGCCGCCCGCTCGACGTGTGGACCGCCTCGCGCTTACGACGGCAATTGCGACGAGCGCTGCGGCGGCAGCTCGCCAAGGTCCGCAAGTGGATGCCGGGCGCTCGGCCACGGCGATGTCAGAAAATGCGCGACGCGCTCGGGGCGCACATCTTCGAGCGAAGACGGTTGCCAACGCGGCGCACGGTCCTTGTCGACCAGATGCGCGCGCACGCCCTCGCGGAAATCGCCTTCTTCGATTGCGCGCGAGACGATGCCGAGTTCCATCCGGTAAGCATCGGCCAAGCTGATGCGCCGCCCGCGCAAGAGTGCTTCGCGCGTCACATGCAGCATCGTCGGCGAATAGCCGTGCAGCGCGTCGAGCGCGCTTTGCAGCCATGCACGCCTGTCCACCGGCGGGTTCGAAATCAGCGCCGATGCCAACGAAGCAGAGATATCCGCGACGCTCGAACGCGCGTCGAAATGCTTCTCGATCTGCGGCGCCAGCGGTTCGATCGCCGCGTGCGGCATCGGCGTTGTAGCCGGCACGAACGCTTCGCGCAGGCGCTCTCGAACCTGATTCGCAGGCAGCTTCGCCAAGCGTTCCTCGAATCCGTGAAGCCATTCGCTCTGCACCCAGACATCGGCGAGGCCGCAGTAAACGGCATCCGCGCCCGACAGCACGGCGCCCGTCAGACCGACATACAAAGCGAGTTCGACCGGCATGACGCTTAGAAAGCGCGTGGCGCCCACATCGGGGACGAAGCCGATGCGCGTCTCCGGCATCGCGATCTTGCTGCGCTCGGTGGCGACGCGCAGCGAGGCGGCCTGCGCGAGACCCATGCCACCGCCCATCGTGATGCCGTCGGCCAGTGCGACGATCGGTTTCGGAAAGGCGTGCAGCGCGAAATCGAGCCGGTATTCGTCGATGAAGAATTGGCGCCAGCCCTGCGCACCGTCGACGTTCCCCGCGTTGGCGGCATGATAGAGGGCACGCACGTCGCCTCCCGCGCAAAAGCCCTTTTCGCCGCTGCCGCGCAGCACCAGTGCGACGACGGAGTCGTCTTTGCGGCAGCGCTCGATGTGTTCGGCGAGTTCCCGCACCATCGCGTGCGAGAGTGCATTCAGCGCTTGTGGCCGGTCGAGCGTCAGGATCGCGACGCCGTTGACGACGTGATACAGCACGCGTCCCTCGATCGGCTGCGTGGCGCCCGGTACACCGTCGCGAGCGGCCTGCGAGGGTTCGACACGTGCATTCATCGGTTGACTCCGTGGATTCAATTTCAGTCAAAGGTTGGGGGAGGAGGGCTTTGCCGCCATTTCCGACGGGTCGGCTCGCCGTTCGTAAAGCGAAATGATGCCCGAGAAGTCGAGCCCGCCGCGTCCGGCCGCGCTCATCGCCTGATACAGCTGCTGCGCGAGCGCGCCCATGAAGATAGGCTGTTTGGCCGAACGGGCGGCTTCGGCCGCAAGGCCCAGATCCTTGAGCATCAGATTCGCGCCGAAGCCGCCGGTGTAACCGCGCGATGCAGGGGCCGTCTCGATGATCCCCGGATACGGGTTGCAGGTATCGGAACTCCAACTGCGGCCCGTCGAGGTGTTGATGATTCCGGCCAGCACCTTCGGATCGATGCCGAGCGCGGCGCCGAGCGACATGGCTTCCGCCACGCCGGCCATCGTGATGCCAAGCAGCAGGTTATTGCAGATCTTCGCGACCTGGCCCATGCCCGTATCGCCGCAACGGACGATGTTCTTGCCCATTGCGCCGAGCACAGGGCTCACGCTCGCGAACAGCGTTTCGTTCGCGCCGACCATGAACGTCAGCGTGCCCGCGGCCGCGCCGCCAGTGCCGCCCGAAACGGGGGCGTCGGCAAAGGCGTTGCCTTGCGCCGCCGCCATCTGCGCAAAAGCCTGCGCGCTGGCCGGATCGATCGTGCTCGAATCGACGATCGTCACGCCCGGCGCGATGCCGGCCAGGACGCCGTGCTCGCCTTCGAGTACAGCGCGCACGTGCGTCGCCGCAGGCAACATCGTGATGACGAACTCGACGTCGGTTGCCGCCGCTTTCGGCGAACTGCATGTGCTCGCGCCCGCTTCGGCCAGCGAGCGCAAGGCCGCTTCGCTCAGGTCGAACGCTTGCAGCGCATGTCCGTTTTTGAGCAGGTTGCGCGCCATCGGCGCGCCCATATTGCCGAGTCCGATAAATCCGATTTTCATGGCGAGTGTCTCCGTGGCAGATGAATGACGGCCTCAGCGCAGGCTGATCGTCGTATTGACGCCGCCCGCTGACGATGCAGCATCGTCGAACCAGCGCGACGTGACCGTTTTCGTTTGCGTGTAGAACTGCACCACTTGTTTGCCGTAGGGGCCCAGGTCGCCGAGCTTCGAACCGCGCGAACCCGTAAAGCTGAAGAACGGCACGGGTACCGGAATGGGGATGTTGATCCCGACCTGCCCGATGTCGATCTCGCTTTGGAACTTGCGCGCCGCGGCGCCGCTTTGCGTGAACAAACCGACGCCGTTGCCGAACGGATTGCCGTTGACGAGTGCGATGGCATCGTCGAGCGTGTCGACTTCGAGCACCACGAGCACAGGGCCGAAGATTTCCGTGCGGTAGATCGTCATCTCGGTCGTCACGCCCGTGAAAATCGTCGGGCCGACGAAGTTGCCCTGTTCGTAGCCTTGTACGCGCACGCCGCGGCCGTCCAACGCCAGCGTCGCGCCTTCTTCGACGCCCTTGGCGATGAGCGACTCGATCCGCTCTTTGGCTGTCCGGGAGACGACCGGGCCAAGATCGGTGTTCGGCTCGACACCGGCATTGACCTTGAGCGTCTTCGAGCGTGCGATCAGGTCGGGCAGCCATTCGCGCGCCTGGCCGACGAGCACCACGGCCGACGTCGCCATGCAGCGTTGCCCCGCGGCGCCAAAGCCTGCGCCGACGAGGGCGTTGAGCGTCTGTTCGCGATTGGCGTCGGGCAGCACCACCGCGTGGTTCTTCGCGCCCATCATCGACTGCACGCGTTTGCCGTGCTGGCTCGCCAGGTTGTAGACATGCGTGCCGACGGCCGTCGAGCCGACGAACGAAACGGCTTTGATCGTCTCATGCGTGCAGAGCGCGTCGACGACTTCCTTGCCGCCATGCACGACATTGAGCACGCCGCGCGGAATGCCGGCTTCGATCGCCAATTCGACGAGTGCCATCGTCGAAAGCGGATCCTGCTCGGACGGCTTGAGCACGAACGTATTGCCGCACACGATCGCCATCGGGAACATCCAGAGCGGAATCATGGCCGGAAAGTTGAACGGCGTGATGCCGGCGCAGACGCCGATCGGTTGGCGCAGGGTGTAGGTATCGACGCCCGATGCCACGTTTTCGGCGAATTCGCCGAGCTGCAAGGTGCCGATCGATGCGGCATGCTCGACGACTTCCAAGCCGCGAAAGATGTCGCCTTCGGCATCGGGCAGCGTTTTGCCTTGCTCGGCCGTCAAAATCTTCGCGATGCGCGGCATGTGCTCGCGGATCAGCGCCTGGTACTTCAGCATGATGCGGGCGCGCGTGCCGATCGGCGTGGTCTTCCACTGAGCGAACGCGGCGTGAGCGGCGCCCACCGCGGCGTCGATTTCGGCTCGCGTCGCAAACGGCACCCGCGCCAGCACCTCCTGGGTGGCCGGGTTGACGATGTCGCGCCATTCAGTGGTCGCGGATTCGACGAATTCTCCGTTGATCAGCAGCTTGACAGTCGGGGTGTTCGCGCTGGCGGCGGAAGGTGCGCTCATCGATAAGCTCCGGTTCGTAGGTGGGTGACCTGCGTCGGGCGCGTGCCCGGCGCAAAGCGGCAAGCCGGCGCGCTCGCGCGCACCGCCTGCAAGGATGACTGCAGCAGAATGGCCGATTGCGGCATCGGTCACCGCAGCTCGGGGAAGTCGTCTTCCCGGTATTCGCCGGGGAACCGCTCTGCGGTGTCGCCTCGTTCGAGCTCGCGGCGGCGCAGTTCGACACGACGAATCTTGCCGGAGATGGTTTTCGGCAATTCGTAAGCTTCGAGCAGGCGGATGCGCTTGTAAGGCGAGAGCCGTTCGCGGGAAAAAGCGAAGATGCTTTTGGCGAGTGCGGACGTGAAGGTGTAACCGTGGCGCAGCATGACGTAAGCCTTCGGGACCGACAGCCGTAGCGGGTCGGGGCTCGGCACGACAGCGGCCTCGGCCACAGCCTCATGCTCGATCAGAACGCTCTCGAGTTCGAACGGGCTCAGGCGGTAGTCCGACGATTTGAATACGTCGTCGGCGCGACCGACGTAGACGAAGTAACCGTCTTGCCGGCGCAGCGCGATGTCGGACGTGTGGTAGCGGCCGTCGCGCATGACGTGCGCGGTGGCAGCGGCGTTGTTCGCGTAGCGCGTCATCAAACCGAGCGGGCCTTGGCCGCGTTGGGCGGCCGTAGTTGTCGCGGCAAGCGGTAGCGCGATCTCGCCTTCTTCGGCAGGCTGTCCGTCCGGATCGACGAGTTCGACACGGTAGCCCGGCATCGGCCTGCCCATTGAGCCCGGGACCACGGGTTGCCCGGGAGAGTTGCCGATCTGGCAGGTCGTTTCGGTTTGGCCGTAGCCGTCGCGGATGGTGATGCCCCAGGCCGACTTCACGCGCTCGATGACCTCGGGGTTGAGCGGCTCGCCCGCACCGACGATTTCCCGCAACGAAACGGCATAGCTCCCGAGTGGCTCTTGCACCAGCATGCGCCAGACTGTCGGCGGCGCGCACAGCGTCGTGACGCCATGGCGCACGAGCGTGTCGAGCGTGGCCTTGGCGTCGAAGCGCGTGAAGCTGAGCACGAAGACGCAGGCCCCGGCATTCCATGGCGCAAAAAAGCAGCTCCATGCGTGCTTGGCCCAGCCCGGCGAGCTGATGTTCCAATGGATGTCGCCCGGTTGCAGGCCGATCCAGTACATTGTCGACAGGCTGCCGACCGGATAGCTCTCGTGCGTGTGCTCGACGAGTTTCGGTTTGGACGTCGTGCCCGACGTGAAGTACAGCAGCAGAGGATCGCAAGCGCGCGTGGCGCCTTGCGGTGCGAAGGCCGGCGAGGCAACGTAGCCCTTGGCGAAACTGTGCCAGCCCGGCGGCACAGCCTGCTCGTCGACGCTGACGGCGATCTTGACGAATTCGGCGCCGATTTCGTCGAATTTGCCGCACTCGGCCGAATCGACGATCGCGAACGTGGGTTGACCGATCGCGATGCGATCGTTGAGATCGTCGGCGGAAAGCTGCGTCGTGGCAGGCATCAGCACGGCGCCAAGCTTGATCGCCGCGAGCATGGCATCCCACAGCTCGACGCGATTGGGCAGCATGAGCAGGATGCGATCGCCGCGTCCGACGCCCAGTTCGCGCAGGTGGTTCGCGATGCGCGACGAACGCTCGGACATTTGCGCGAACGAAAGCCGGGTGGTCTGGCCTGTGTCTGCATCGACCAACATGAGCGCCGGGTTGTCGTTGCCGCGCGCCATCTCGTCGAAGTAATCGATTGCCCAATTGAAGTCGTCGAGCGCCGGCCACGCGAATTCGCCGTAGGCGTGGTCGTAGTCGCTGCGGTAGCGCAACAGGAAGTCGCGCGCCGCTACAAAGCGCTGTGCTGACGTCATGAATGTCTCCTTTGGCCATGTCTGCGCGTGCTTTGCGCGCAGGGCATCTTGGTGTCCCGGGTGCATTTGGGCGCCCATGCCTATTTATAGACGCCGTAGCACCGATGTGGCATGCATGGCCAGCTCCCACCGCTTATGCCGACCCGTTACGCGTCGAAGTGTAGGCAGCCGCCCGGCCGGTTTCGATGCTCATCCCGCTCACTTTGCGTGAGCGCATTTGCCATGGTGGTGCAAGAAAGCTCAGCGCAGTCCGAGCCCGCGAAGAATGGCGTTGCCGTCGTCCGTCAGCCGGAAGCGAACGTCGCCCGCTTCGGAGGTGATGGGCTCGACGAGTCCCGCCTCCTGGAGCATCGGGATCTCGGGTTTGGCGGAGACGTCGATCGGCGAATGAAGCAGGAGCAGCAGCGTGGCGAGTTCGTGATGGCTCAGGATGCGCCGCAACATGGTGCGCGGTTTGCGCGGTGTGTCATGTTCTTTCGGGTCAGTCATCAGGCCGGCCTCCATCGCGAATAGCAGCGCCGATGGTGCTCAAGCCGGCTTAAGCGATTCTTAAAACACGGGGTATGCCGGCGCACCGCGTTGCGTGGCGCAGCGAACGGCAATGTCATGAAAATAAGGGACTTTTGCGTCCCGTCGCGTAGCCGCGTGTTTCACAGTGTTACACATTTCATTGGTTTCTCCGGCGTCGATGCGAGAGATGCTACGGCTCGCCAAGCGCTCACTCGTCCGGCCGAAAAGCCCGACCGTCAGAGCCAGGCGCCGCAGCGATCATGCAATCGGTCGTCAGCATCAGCGACGCCACCGAGATCGCGTTCTGCAGCGCCGAACGGGTGACCTTCGACACGACGGGCGGACCCCAGGTCCTCCAGCGTGACATGCTCGACGCTGCGTCCGGTTTGCGAAGAGATGACCGTTGCACCCGTGAGCGCCGCCAGATCCGCGAGCTGCTCGGACCGCCCCTCTCCGAAGCCGGGCGAGCGAACGGCGCATGACTTGAGCGTGCCTCGAAGATGGTTGACGACGAGCGCCGCCAGCGCTTCGCCCTCGACTTCGTTTGCAACGACGAGCAGCGGCTGCGCGCTGGTGGTCACGGCCTCGAGCACGGGTAACAGGTGGGCCACCGAAGTCAGGCTCGTGTCCGCAAGCAGAATCCGCGACTCTTCGAGGACCACTTCACCGCTGGCCGATTCGACAAACAGCGGCGAAACGTAGCCACGGTCGATCAGCGAACCGTCCACGATCTCGAGCACGTCGTCGATCTTTGATCCATCTTCGACGCTGACCGCGCCGTCCGGTCCGACGCGTTCGACCGCCTTGGCGACGAGTTCCCCGATGCTGGCATCGCCGCTCGCCGATATGGTCGCGATCTGACGCATTTCCTCGGTGCTCGAACATGGTTTTGCCATACGCTGCAGTTCAGCGACAATGCGCTCGCCCGCACTGACGATCGCTTGACGCAACTCCATCGGATCGTGTCCGGCCGCAACGCACTTCAGCTCATGCGCTGGCGGTCCTTTGTTCCCGATGACTTGCCTTGCGATCTTGCCTTGCGACCGTCGGGTACCTTGTTTTCCGGGATCTTGATTGACCTATCGCAATGCGCGAGCGGACAGCACTGCCTAACATGGGCTTTCCCGGTTCGGCTCCGTGCCGCGCATCGACGGGGCGGAACAGGTCAGTTTCTATTGAAAGGAGGGTGACCATGTATAGGTTCGTCCGCACCGCGACGGTGAAGAATGCAGCGGTGCTTCCGCTGGCGCTGGCGTTTGCATCGGAGGTGACTGCGCACCTGAACAAGAGCTATTCGCTCAAGATTCTTTCCGGTGCTGAACAGTACGGCTGCGCCAGGATCCACTGGCACTTCGACGCCGACAGTCTCGATGAAATGCAGCGGATCAACGCAAAACTGATGGAAGATCGAGACTACGCCGCGTTGCTCGATAAGTACAAGGATGTCTGGGTTGAAGGCTCGATGCGCGACACCGTCGTACGGATGCTCTGAACGTTGTCGCTCTCGGCCTGTTGGTGACATTGGCGGGGTCGCACAGTCATGCCGCTTCATAACGCCGAAATCGCCGCGATTTTTGTCGAGATCGCGGACCTGCTCGAAATCCAGGGACAAAATCCGTTTCGTGTGCGGGCATATCGTAACGCGGCGCGTTCGGTGGGGGAGTTCGGCAAGAGCGTGGCGACGATGATCGAGCAGAACGAAGACCTGAAGGTGATTCCGGGCATCGGCGACGACCTGGCGGGCAAGATGCGGGAGATCGCCGCGACCGGCAAGTGCGATCTGCTCGAACGGCTGCACAACGAGATGCCGGCGGCGATCACCGAGTTGCTGCAGGTGCAGGGGCTGGGCCCCAAACGTGTGCGTGCAATCCACGATGCGCTTCACGTACAGACGATCGAAGAGTTGCATCAGGCAGCGAAGGAAGGTCGTATCCGCGAGTTGCCGGGTTTCGGAGAGGTGACCGAAGGACACATCGTCGACACCATCGAAGCGCATTTGCACAAATCGCGCCGCTTCAGGCTCGCGCTGGCGGAGCAGTACGCGCAGCCGCTCATTGCCTGGTTGAAGGCGACACCCGGCACACGCGAAGTGGTCGCCGCGGGCAGCTTTCGGCGTCGCGCAGCAACCGTGGGCGATCTGGATATTCTCGTCACCGCGCACGACGCCGCCCCCGTCATGCAACGCTTCGTGCGCTACGAGGAGGTCGCTGAAGTGCTGTCGCGGGGCGCGACGCGCGCGAGTATCACGTTGCGCAACCGTATGCAGGTGGATCTGCGAGTCGTGGCTCCTGCCAGCTTCGGCGCTGCGCTCGTGTATTTCACGGGCTCGAAGGCACACAATATCGCCATGCGCCGTATTGCGCAGGAGCACGGCTTGAAGATCAATGAGTACGGTGTATTCCGGAAAGACAAGCGCATCGCCGGGGCCACCGAGGAATCGGTCTATGAAGCAATCGGCCTTCCATGGATTCCGGCCGAACTGCGGGAAAACCGTGGCGAACTGCAAGCTGCCCGCGCGCATCGGCTGCCGACCCTCATCGAACGCAGCGACTTGCGAGGCGATCTTCACGCACATACAAGTGCCAGCGACGGCCACGACACGATGCTCGACATGGCGCTTGCGGCGCGCGAGCGCGGCCTGTCCTATCTTGCGATCACCGATCATTCGAGTCGCCTGGCGGTCGCCCGCGGTCTCGACACCAAGCGCCTCGCGAAACAGATCGAAGAGATCGATCGGATCAACCGTACGCTGGAAGGCATCAAGCTGCTCAAAGGCATCGAAGTCGATATCCTGGAAGACGGGAGCCTGGATCTGCCCGACGCTATCCTGACTCGCCTCGATGTCGTCGTGGGCGCAGTGCATAGTCACTTCGGATTGCCCCGGGCGAAACAGACGGAGCGCGTGTTGCGCGCGATGGAAAATCCATGTTTTTCGATTCTCGCGCATCCGACCGGGCGATTGATCGAGGAGCGGGCGCCGTGCGATATCGATCTCGTGCGGGTGATTCGGAAGGCGCGCGAATGCGGCTGTCATCTCGAACTGAACGCGCACCCCGAGCGGCTCGACTTGGCGGACACGTACTGTCAGATGGCGAAGGCCGAGGGCATATTGGTTTCGATCAACTCGGATGCGCACGGCCGGTTCGATTTCGACAATCTGCGCCACGGAATCGACGAAGCACGGCGCGGTTGGCTCGAAAAGAGTGACGTGCTCAATGCGCGGACGCTCGATGAACTGCGGCCGCTTATTCGACGCGCGCCGATGGCGGCCGCTCCACGGGCGAAGTTGACCTCGATGAAGAGCTGACGGCGGTTGGCGCTCAACCATCACTTTTCCAATCACCGCCCAGCAGATTCGAAATCGCCGAACCTGCCGGCAAAGTGCCAGTGAGAAAGTTATGTCACGTGGCGCGCTTCGGTTCAGACGCGGGATTCCTTTCGGTGGCTCTCGCTTCAGCATCTCGACGGCTTCTTCGTCATTGATTTGAGGAAACGAACGATAAAACTCGCCAACAGCGTAGAAATCCGGAGGGGCCTGGAGACACACGATCAGATCGGCGAATCGGCGAAGATCATGGACCCTCTCCATCGATTTGGCCGAACGCCTCGCCCGCGAGGCAGGCGACATAGAAGCGTACGCCGGCGTTCGTGAGGCGTTGCGTGAGGCCGTGGATATTGGTTTCGAATCCAGGGAATCGTTCGTTGAACGCCCTCGAAAATCTCAAGAATTCAACGACGGCACGATTGAATCGCTCCCCCGGTATGAGCAACGGAATGCCGGGCGGATACGGCGTCAATACGCTTGCGGCCACCCGTCCCTCACAAAGTTCGATGTCGAGATGCTCGACTTCACCGTGAGCAACCTTCGCATAAGCGTCGGCCGGAATCATCGCGGGCACGATGGGTGACGAGTACATCGCCATCGTCAGATGTGCTACGTCGTGCTGGCGGTACATGGCATGTATCGCCGCGCACAGGTGCCGCAGATTCATCTTCTCGTACTGAGGGTACCTGGCCACAAACTCAGGCAATATGCGATTGAGCGCGACGTCGTTTTCGAAATCGTCCCGGAATTGCTGCAGCGATGTCACCAGCGTGTTCCAGCGGCCCTTCGTGATGCCGATCGAGAACATGACGAAGAAGGAATAGAGGCCCGTCTTCTCGACGACGACTCCGTGCTCGGCCAGGTATCTTGTGACGATCGCGGCAGGAATCCCGATATCTGCGAACTTGCCCTCGATGTCCAAGCCCGGTGTCAGGATCGTCACTTTGATCGGATCGAGCATGTTGAAGCCGTCTGCAATTTCTCCGAAACCGTGCCAGGCGGCACCCGATTCGAGCCTCCAATCGGCGCGTGTGCCGGTTCCCTCTTCGACGAGATCGTTTGGCCCCCACACCTGAAACCACCAGTTACCGTGCGATTCCAGCGAGATCTGGCGCATGGCTCGGCGGAAGTCCAGGGCCTCATTGATGGCTTCTTCGACGAGTGCGGTGCCTGCGGGAGGTTCCATCATCGCGGCGGCGACGTCGCACGAAGCGATGATGGCGTATTGGGGCGAGGTTGACGTGTGCATCAGGAACGCTTCGTTGAAGCATTCCCGGTCCAGGGAGCGTGACTCGCTGTCCTGCACGAGAATCTGGGAAGCCTGGCTCAGGCTTGCGAGCACCTTATGCGTCGACTGCGTTGCGAATACCAGGGAATCCTGGCACCGCGTGGTCCCGGCACCAATCGCATGCATCGAATCGTAGAGATCGTGGAATGTGGCATGGGGCAACCAGGCTTCATCGAAGTGCAGCATGTCGACCTTACCGTCGAGCATCCGTTTGATCGCATCTGCGTTGTACAGAATGCCATCGTAGGTACTCTGCGTGATTGCCACGAGGCGCGGCCGGTCACCGCCGTTCGCCGCGAACGGATTGGTGCGGATTGCCGATTGAAGGCGCTCGAATTCCAATGCCTCGCGGGGGATCGGCCCGATGATCCCGTAGTGATTGCGGGTGGGCTGCAGAAAGACCGGTATTGCGCGCGTCATGATGATGGCATGCAGCACTGACTTGCGGCAGTTCCGATCGACCACCACGATGTCGCCGGGCGCCACGATCGAATGCCAGACGATCTTGTTCGAAGTCGAGGTACCGTTCGTCACAAAAAACAGGTGATCGCAGTCGAAGATGCGTTCAGCATTGCGCTCCGACTGTGCGACGGGGCCGGTGTGATCGAGTAGTTGTCCGAGTTCGTCGACTGAATTGGAGACATCCGCTCTGAGCAGATTTTCTCCGAAGAACTGATAAAACATTTGTCCGACCGGACTTTTCAGAAACGCGACGCCGCCCGAGTGACCCGGACAATGCCATGAATATGACCCGTCCGCGGCGTAGTCGATGAGTGCGCGGAAAAAAGGCGGGGCGAGGCGGCTTAGATAGACTTTCGACTCATGCACGATCCGGCGTGCGACGAATTCGGGCGTGTCTTCGAACATGTGAATAAAGCCGTGAAGCTCTTTAAGCACGTCGTTTGTGATATGTCGGGATGTCCGCGTCTCCCCATACAAGAAGATCGGAATAAGTGAATTGCGGTGGCGAATTTCAAGGACGAACTCGCGCAGGTTGTCCAAGGTCTTCGAGGCAGAGGCAACGTCCTCGAACTGCTCGTCGTCGATGGACAAGATGAATGCACCGCTACGACTGTGCTGGCGGGCAATTGATCGGGCGTCGCCAAAGCTCGTAATCCCGGCTACCTGCGCGCCTTCGGCTTCGATCGCGGAGGCGAGCGCTCGAATTTCAGAGCCGCTGACGTTCTCAGCGCGGAAGTCCTCGTCGATGATGGTAATCGGAAAGTGAAACCTCATCTGTCCTCCGGCACGCTTTGATATGCACCTGGCTGCTTCGGGTGGCCTGCAAGTGTCACTTTGGTGCGTCGCCGCCATTGCACCTTGATCTTCGTCAAGCGTGGCTCGAGCCGGCGCGAGCGGTAGCCCCCTACGGCATGGCCCACGAAAACGAGCGTATGCGCCATGCGCTCTCCGTCGTTGATGTGTGTCAATCCGGCGGTTGCCGCACCGTGCACACTCGCATTTGGAGGTCTTGTTGCCAGCGGAGGACAACCATGCAGGTGCGAGAGTTCGAGCTTGACGTTGCGGTCGACTCGTCGTCGGCACGATCCCTGTCCTGGCTTGAAAAGAGGGTAATGGCGCAGATCGGGGCCTCGTCGGTCCCGATCAGATTCGTCGTGAACGCTATGGGTGCGGCGTCGTGGCGTTGCGACGTTGCGGTGGTAGAAGGCGTGGCACCCGGGATCGCAGCACGCTCGCGATCCCTGTTCGAATTCCGGAAACGCGAAGCCGAGAATACGGGGGCATTCAACGTTGCGCTGGTCATTCCGACCGGTATCGCATGCACGATCGGCGGTCACGCCGGGGACGCGAATCCCGTGGTGAAACTCATGGCATCGGTATGCGACACGCTCATTACTCACCCGAACGCGGTCAATGCATCCGACCTGAACGAGTTGCCGGCCAATGCGCTGTACGTCGAAGGCAGCACGCTTTCGCGTTTGTTGATGGGCACTGCCGGGCTGCGCCCTACGCGCGCCAATCGCGTACTTGCCGCCGTGGAAGCGCATGAAGAAGCCCCCGTACTGAACGCGGCGATCAACTCGGTGGCCGCGGCCGTCGCCACTTACGGCCTCTCGTCAGCGGGCATCGTGCTGATCGATCCGGCCCTGCAGCTTGCATCCCATGCGACACCGGCGGGGCGGGCGAGTGGGGCGGTCCGGCATCTCGACCGCCTGTTCGATGCGGTGCGGGCAAAACGCGGCCAATTCGACGCGCTTGCCATTTCGACACGCGTTCAGGTGGACGCCCCTTGCCGTACGGCCTACTACCGCAGCCACGGCGAACTGGTCAATCCCTGGGGCGGGGTGGAGGCCTTGCTGACACACGCCGTCTCGACCCTGCTGGGTATTCCCACCGCGCATGCGCCGATGTACGAATCGGTTGCCGTGGCACACGAGGACATCGGCGTCGTCGACGCGCGTATGGCGGCAGAGGCGATATCGACCGGCTTCTTCATGTGTGTGCTGAAGGGGCTGCAGCAGAGTCCGCGGATCGTCACGGACGAGGCGTCCATGCGTGCGCCCGGCGTGCTCACCGCGATGGACGTGTCTTGTCTCGTGATCCCGGACGGCTGCATCGGACTGCCGATGCTGGCAGCGCTCGAGCAGGGCATCCCGGTGATCGCGGTACGGGGGAACATCAGTATGATGCACAACCGGCTGGCGGATTTGCCGTGGGCGCAAGGCCGGTTCTACGAGGTCGACAACTATCTCGAAGCGGTGGGCCTGATCGCGGCATTCAAGCGCGGCATCGCGCCAGATTCGTTACGACGTCCGCTGCCGGCACTACATGTGGAAGTAGCGGCGCAAGCGCCGGAGCACGCAGCGCGGCCCGGCGCTGCGCTGCCCGAACCCGACTATCTTCCCGACTTGTGAGGCGCGCTGACTCTCGCCACAAGATAATTGACGATATCGGCGAGCGTGACGAGCCTCTGGTAATCGGACTCGGGAATTTCGACCTTGAGTCTGTCATGCAGCCTCAACAGAAAGTTGAGCCAGTCGATCGAATCGAGGTCGACCTGTAGGCGCAGGGGGCGATCTTCGCGCAGCGCCGGCTCCTCGAGTTCCGGCGCTATCGATTTCAATGTGGCCAGCACAACGGCACGAACTTCGATATCGTTCATCGGTCCCACTCCTCGGGGTGCTGCAGCGCTTCACTGAGTTCAAGCAAAAACAACGCGCCGCGGTGTCCGTCCGAAACGCGATGATCGGCCGACAGGCTGGCGGTCACCGCCGGCATGACCTTGAGTCCGCCACTTTCGGCCCACGGCCGCTCCGCGATGCGACCGAATCCCACCAGTGCGACCTGAGGCGGATAGATCACGCCGAAGACCTCGGTGGCGCCCTGCTCGCCGAGATTGGTCACCGTGATAGTCGGCTCCGAGAGTTCGGAACTCTTCAATGAGCCTGCGCGGCAGCGTGTGGTGAGGTCCATCAGCTCATGCATGATTTGTGTCAGCGGCTTGATATCCGTATCGAGCAGGGCGGGCGCAATCAGGCCGCCCTGGCGGAGCGAAATTGCGACCCCGACGTTAACCTTCTGCGCTGCGGCGAAGGCGCCTTCTCGATAGAAGCCGTTCAGTTCGGGAAAACGCTTCAGCGTGACGGCCACCGCCTTCAGCAGTAGAACGACCGGAAGCAGTCTTTCCCCGATCGACCGTTTCGCGTTCTCAGCAGCGAGCCAGCCCAGCGCCTTGCCGAGCGGGATCGTCTCGGACGCGTAGTAATGCGGAATCTCGCGCTTGGAGTGTTCCATTGCGCTCGCGATCACCTTCCTCATTTCTGCGATCCGATCGACAGCTGGAGCTGTCGGCATCGGCGCGGCGGCTCGCGCGATGATCTGCCTGACGTCGTCGAGCGCGACGGAGCCTTGCGGCCCCGTGCCGGTGATGGCGTCGAGATCGATGTGGTGTTCCTGTGCATACCTGCGCGCCGCCGGCGAGATCTTGCGGCGTGGAGTTGTCGTCGCGGCGATTGCTTCGGTCGGGGTGAGTTGCCCGCTGTCGGCGCGGGGGCGTGCAGCCCCTTGCGTGGGCGCCACGGCACGCGGCGCCTCTCCCGGCTCGAGCAATATCGCCATAGGCGTACCCACAGGGATTTTCTCGCCAGGCTGGGTGATCAGTTCATCGACTACCCCCTCTTGCCAGCATTCGACGTCCACGGCGGCCTTGCTGGTGTCGACGACGGCTACCACCTGGCCTCGCTTGACGGCGTCACCCGGCTTCACCTTCCATTCGAGCAGGGTTCCCTCGTCCATGTCTGCGCCCATGGAAGGCAGGGTGAATTCGATCATGCGTTGTTCCCGTTCAGGTGCGAAGCGTTCATGGGAGCAACCGCTTCACTGAGGCGACGATCTTGTCGACCTGCGGCAAGGCCGCCTCTTCCATGTGCCGGGCGTAGGGAATCGGCACCTCTTCCGAACAGACGCGGGCCACGGGTGCATCCAGTTCGTAGAAAGCCTGCTCGACGATGCGCGCCATGATTTCGCTGGCAACGCTTGCGCTGCGCCAGCACTCGTCCACTATCACGGCACGCCGGCACTTCGCCACTGACGCCATGATCGTTGCATCGTCCAACGGCCGCAGCACGCGAAGATCGACGACTTCGGCAACGATGCCGTCGCCGGCAAGTGCGTCGGCAGCCTGCAACGCCTTATGCAAAGAGCCGCCGTAGGCAAGGATCGCAACGTCGTTGCCCACGCGTCTCACCTTTGCCGAACGAATGTCCACGCTCGTCACGTCACCCGGCAATTCGTCTTCCATGTTGTAAAGCCCCGCGTGCTCGAAGATCAGCACCGGGTCTTGATCGGCGAGAGCGGGCGCGAGCATGTAGCGCGCATCTTCGATGGTGGCGGGCGCGAGAACCTTGATGCCTGGAATGCCCGCGTACCAGCCCTCGAAGCTGTGCGAATGCTGTGCAGCGACCTGACGACCCGCACCCGTTGCCATGCGCACGACTAGCGGCACTGAAAATTGCCCGCCCGACATATGGTGATAGAGCGCGGCCGTATTGACGATCTGATCGAGCGCCAGCAGGCTGAAGTTCACCGTCATGACTTCGACGATGGGCCGCATGCCGCCAAGCGCCGCGCCAATGCCCGCCCCGGTGAAGGCGAGCTCGGAGAGCGGGGTGTCGCGGATGCGCTCCGGCCCGAACGCTTCGAGCAACCCTGCCGACACCGCGTAGCTGCCGCCGTAGCGGCCCACATCCTCACCCATCAGAAACACTCGGGGGTCGTTCGTCAGCGCCTCGCTCAAGGCCTTGCGCAGTGCCTCCCGGTAAGTGAGTCGGTCGCTCATGATGCACCTGTCCCGGACGTGTACAGATCCTTGGCCAGATCCTCGATTCGCTCCCACGTACCGGCTTCGGCGAACGCTACCGCGCGTTCCACTTCGGCGTTCGCAGCGGCATCGAGCGCGAGGAATTCGTCTTCCGCGAGCTTGCCTTCGGCCTTCAGACGTTGAGTGAACGTGTGGATCGGGCCGCGCGTTTTCCACTGTTCGACTTCGGCCTTCTGACGATAAAGCTCGGCGTCATACATCGAGTGTGCGCGGAAGCGATAGGTGCGCAATTCGAGGAACATGGGGCCTGCGCCATTTCGCACATAAGCGGCCGCTTCTTTCGCCGCGTCATGCACGGCGACGATGTCCATGCCGTCGGCCGAGCGGGCCGGCATGTTGTAGGAGGCCGCCCTCGCGCACAGATCGGTTTGCGACTGGCTGCGTTCCAGCGCCGTTCCCATGGCATAAAGGTTGTTCTCGCAGCAGAAGAGAACCGGCAGCTTCCACAGGGCGGCGAGGTTCATCGATTCGTGAAAGGCGCCCTCGGCGACCGCTCCATCTCCGAAAAAGCACGCGGTGACGCGTTGACCCGTCTGCATCTTTTCAGCAAGTGCCAGCCCTACCGCCAGCGGTAGCCCGCCGGCCACAATCGCGTTTCCGCCGAACAGCCGCGCGTGACGGTCGAACAGATGCATCGAGCCGCCGCGGCCATGGGCACAGCCTTCGAGCTTGCCGTACATCTCTGCCATCAGCACCGGCATCGGCATGCCGCGCACTAACGCATGAGCGTGTTCCCGGTAGGTGGCGACGATGTTGTCCGCGGTTGTCAGCGCGTGCAGCGCGCCGACGCCGGTGCCTTCCTCGCCGATGTACAGATGCAGAAAGCCCCTTATCTTGCCCGCACCGTAAAGCTCGGCGCATTTCTCTTCGAGCCTGCGCACGCGCAGCATGTCGCGCAGCAGAGTCAGCGCGAACTCCTTTTCGTAGGGCACCGGGCCAGATGGCGGCAGCGGCGCCGGATGATCGACGGGCATCATGGAGAGGGTTCCAACGTCGACGTATCGCCTTCAGCAAGACCCAGTTCGCGCGCCTTGAGCAACCTGCGCATGATCTTGCCGCTGCGGGTGTGAGGCAGATGTTCGACGAAAGCGATGTCCTTTGGCGCGACCGCCGCACCGAGGCGCTTTCTCGCATGGCCAAGCAGTTCCATGCGAAGCGCTTCGCCAGCGTCGAAACCTTTGTTGAGCGACACGAACGCCTTGACCGATTCGCCCACGACCGGGTCCGGTTTGCCGATGACGCCGGCTTCCGCGACGGCAGGGTGTTCCATGAGCGCGCTTTCCACCTCGAACGGTCCGATCAGGTGGCCGGCGGATTTGATGACGTCGTCCGCCCGGCCGACGAACCAGTAATAGCCGTCCGTATCGCGTTGGGCCAGATCGCCCGTCAAATACCAGTCCCCCGCGAAGCTCATGCGATAGCGCGCCTCGTCGTGCAGATAACCTCTGAACATGGACGGCCAGCCGCGTTTGAGCGCCAACTCGCCCTGCGTGCCGGCCTCTTCGATGATCTTCACGCTGCGATCGTCGCGACGCTCGACGATCGCCGCATCGATGCCGGGCAGCGGTCTGCCCATCGAGCCAGGTTTAATGTCGAAGGCCGGCGTATTGGCGATCATGATCCCGCCCGTCTCCGTTTGCCACCAATTGTCGTGGATCGGCAGGCCAAGCACGTCCTTGCCCCACCAGACCGCCTCGGGGTTCAAAGGCTCCCCCACGCTTGCAACGAACCGCAAATGCGGGAACGTATATTTCCTCGCGATGTCGGCCCCGGCTCTCATCAGCATGCGAACGGCCGTTGGGGCGGTGTACCAGACGCGAACCCTTTCATCCTGAAGGATGCGGTACCAGCGTTCGGCATCGAAATCTTCCCGATCGACGACCGATGTCACGCCATGCAGTAACGGTGCGATCACGCCATAGGACGTGCCGGTTACCCAACCGGGATCGGCGGTACACCAATAAATGTCCTCGGCATGCAGATCGAGCGCATAGCGCCCGGTGACCCAATGCGTCACTGCGGCGTCATGCACGTGCAAGGCGCCCTTGGGCGTGCCCGTGGTGCCGCTGGTGAAATGCAGCAGGGCCGTGTCCTCCGCCGACGTTGGCTCATACGCGCAGGCATCGGATGCGCTGCTCATCAATGCGGCGAAGTCGAGCGTGCCAGGGGCGCGGGTGGCGCAACCTTCTTGTCCCACCAGCATCACGTGCTTCAAGGTGGGCATGGCCTCGCGCTGGTTGGCAATCTTTCTTTCATAGAGCGCATCGGTGGTCACGAGCAGCGCCGCCGCCCCAAGGTTCACGCGGGTGGCGATCGGCTCAGGGCCGAAGGCTGAAAACAAGGGCGAGACGACGCTGCCGTTCTTCAGGGCCCCGAGCAATGCGATATACAGCTCCGGGATGCGAGCGGCGAGGATGAAGACGCGGTCTCCTTTGCCGATGCCCAGGCTACGCAACACATTGCAGAAGCGATTGGTGAGCGTCGCGAGCTCCCCGAAGCTGATGTCGCGCGCCGCGGTATCGCGGCCCAGAAAGCGCAGCGCGACCTTGTCTCGTAGCTTCGTCGCGCAGTGCCGGTCGACGGCCTGATACGCGATGTTGATTCCTCCGCCAGACTCGTGTGCCAGCGAGGCTGCTGCGTTCGCCCAAGAGAAACGGCTTCGCTCGAGTTCGTAGTCGCGAAAATTCGGGACAACGTGCAGGTCGGCTGCGTTCTTGCGGATGGTGGGTGATGCGTTCATCGATGCCTCCCTGCTGTGAGGCGAGGGCCCGACCAATGAGGCGGGCCGGTCTGACGCGTAGGGGTAAAGCTCTCTGACAAGAATGGACGGTAGTCGAACCAGCTTTGGATATTTTTACTACGGTTGCGGGTCCGAGGGTTTTGACATGAGTCAACGTTGCACCGCGGGGGGCGCAGCGCCGCGGATGTGACGCATTGCGGCCGTTAAAGACTGCGGGCGATGACCATGCGTTGCACTTCGCTCGTGCCTTCGTAGATCTGAGTGATCCGCGCGTCGCGATAGTGTCGCTCGACAGGGTAATCGACCAGGTAGCCGTACCCGCCGTGAATCTGGATCGCTTTCGAGCAGACCTCTTCGGCCATTTCGGAAGCATAGAGCTTCGCTTGCGATGCTTCCGACAAGCACGGCTTGCCGGCGCTGCGCAGCCGCGCGGCATGATGAACCAGGAGCCGCGCCGCATTCAAACGCGTCGCCATATCGGCGAGCATGTGGGCGATCGCCTGGTGTTCCTTGATCGCTTTGCCGAATTGGATGCGTTCCGCCGCATACGCCCTGGCTGCGTCGAATGCGGCCCGGGCAATGCCGACGGCCTGCGCCGCGATGCCGATGCGCCCGCCTTCAAGATTCGACAAGGCGATCTTGAGCCCCTCGCCGCGCGCGCCCAGCAGGTTTTCCTCGGGCACGGCGCAATCTTCGAATGTGATCGGACAGGTATCGGAGGCGCGGATGCCGAGCTTGTTTTCGGGGCGGCCGACCGTGAACCCCGGCGTATCCGTCGGTACGATGAATGCCGACAAGCCGCGCTTGCCGAGATCGGGATCGGTCACGGCGAACACGATGGCGACGCTGGCGCGGCCGCCGTTCGTGACGAACTGCTTGGCGCCGTTGATGACCCAGCGGCCGTCTTGCAACAGCGCGCGTGTCTTCAGGTTGTTTGCCTCGGAGCCGGCGTGCGGTTCGGTCAGGCAGAACGCGCCGATCGTCTTGCCGAGCGCAAGTTCCTGGAGCCAACGCGCTTGCTGCGCGGGTGTGCCGAACTTCAGAATCGGGCCGCAGCCGACTGAATTATGGACGCTCATCATCGTCGCGCACGCTGCGCAGCCGGCCGCGATTTCTTCGAGCGCAAGCGCGTAGGCGACGTAATCGGTGTAAGTGCCGCCCAGTTCCGGCGGCACCATCATGCCGAGTAGGCCGAGTTCGCCCATCTGGCGGACGATGTGGGCCGGCAAGGCGCCGTCGCGGTCCCACTCGGCGGCGTGCGGCGCCAGACATTCGGTCGCAAACTCGCGGGCTGCGTCGCGGATCATCCGTTGCTCGTCGGTGTAAAGCTCGTCCATGGCAGGGCAGTCGTGCTAAATGAATAAAATTGCGAATCGGTCGAAGAATCGTCTATGCCGTACCCGCTTGGCTTGGCGATGCGTCGGCTTTACACTGTCGTGCTTTGCGCAAGCGCGCATGCGCCGCCCGCTGTAGCTGGCGGTCCGGCTCCGGTAGTCTGGCGCTCGCGGCTGACGAAAGACGTACGCGAGGAAGTGTAGGCAGCACGGCGACGCCTTTCGATGCTCAGGCCGCTCAATCGTCGTGAGCGCATTTGCCACCGGTGGCTCGGGTGCGCGGGTCGGCAGGCCGTGGAAACAAGTCATGGATAAAGAGAAAGGGACCATCGCCGTCAGCCTCGTCGAAGAAGCCGTGCGTTGCGTGCGGCGTTGCGGCGTCGATCCGGCGCCGATGCTCGAACAAGCGGGAATCGCGCCGCAGTTGCTCGCTTCGCCGCAAGCGCGCGTTTCGTCGTCGCAATACGGCGCGCTGTGGAACGCCATCGGACGGGCACTCGACGACGAGTTTTTTGGACAAGACTCGCATCCGATGCGAAGCGGCAGCTTCATCGCCATGTGTCAGGCCGCGCTCACTGCACGCAATGGTGCGCAGGCGATTGCCCGCACCACAGGCTTCATGCGGCTCATACTCGATGACATCACGGCCGAAGTCGACGCCACGAGCGAACACGTGCGTCTTGTTTACCGGCTGCGCGAAGGGGTAGGCGAAAAGGACATGTTCGCCTATGCGACGCACTTCATCCTCGTGTACGGCGTCGTCTGCTGGCTCGTCGGGCGGCGTATTCCGGTGCGCGCGGCGCGATTCAGTTGCGCCGAGCCCGCCGCCGGGCATGAATACCGCTCCATGTTTTGCGACGATTTGCGTTTCGGCGAAGACAGCTCCTACGTCGAATTGGCTCCCGCATTCCTCGAGTTGCCCGTCATCCAGACTGCGAAGTCGCTGAAAACGTTTCTGCGCAATGCGCCGGCGAGCTTCATCGTCAAGTACCGGAACCCCGATTCGCTCGGTGCGCGCGTGCGGCGGGCGCTGCGATCGCGCCCGATCGAAGCGTGGCCCGGCGCCGACTCGCTCGCCGCCGAACTCGGCATCGCCGAGGCCACGATGCGGCGCAAACTCAAACGCGAAGGGGAGACGTATCAATCGATCAAGGACGCACTGCGACGGGACATCGCGATCGCCGCGTTGCAAAATGGGGACCGAACGATCGCCGATATTGCCGTGGCGGTCGGCTTCGCGGAGCCAAGCGCGTTTCATCGCGCGTTTCGCAAATGGACCGGTGCGCGACCGACCGACTATCGTCCGCCCGAGGCTGTGCATCGATAGTCGGCGGCCGGTACGGGTTTCCGACGTGGAACGCATGAAGGCGTATGCGAAACGTGATTTGTCGTTTCGATTCTTCGGTTCAATTGCCTATCTTGTAACGAGGTAGCAGTCGTGTTCGAGGCGAGGGAAATGGACAAAACCGTCAATCGGTTCGGTGGTACCGCGTCGCGTTGGGTTGGCTGGGGCCTGCCGATTATCGGCCTGCTCTTGCTGATCACGGCGGGCATTGGCGCTTTCGGCACGATCAGCCTGTTCGACAGCGAAGCGGATGTACAGCATTCGAACGAGGTCTATGTGAGGCTGGAGCGCGTGCTTGCGTTGGCGCGCGATGCGGAAACCGGACAGCGCGGCTATGTCATCACAGGACGCGACGACTATCTCGAGCCATACCGCGACGCCGAACCGAAACTGGAACGCCAGCTCGATCAACTCTCGTCACTGCTGCAAAACGATCCGCCGCAAATGCAACGGCTTGCGCGGCTGCGTGGGTTGGTCGATGAAAAGCATCGCGAACTGCAACAAGTCATCGATGTTCGCCGGGAAAAGGGGTTCGATGCCGCCCAAGCCATCGTTATGACCGATACGGGCAAGGCTTTCATGGACCGCGCACGGGAGGCGGTGGCCGAAATGCAAGGGCAGGTCAGACAGCAACTGGCCTTGCGGCAAGCGGAGGCGCGGCGTACGCGTGACCTCGCGGTGCTCATCGGCCTCGCGTCCGGCGCATTGACGATCATCGTCTTCGTATCGTTCAGCTATTTGGCTCGGCGCTTGCTGCACGACGAAGCCGAGCTGGCGGGTTCGCTGTTTCTGCAGAAGGAGTTGCTCGAGGTGACGCTCGCCGGCATCGGCGACGGCGTCGTCGCGACCGACGTGCGCGGACGGATAAGGTTCTTCAACCGCGTCGCCCATGCGCTCACGGGATGGCGGCCCGAGGAGGCGTTGGGCCGTCCCGTCGAGGAGGTCTTGCGGTTCGAGCAGACCCGCGACGACAGCGTGACCGAAAACCCGGCCCTCATTGCGATCCGGGAGCGGCGCAGCGTCGATCATTCGACCGGAATCGTGCTTGTCGGACGCGACGGGAGGCGCACCCATGCCGATGCGAACGCTGCGCCGACCTTCGATTCGGAAGGGCGGCTGGTCGGCTCGGTCCTCGTCCTTCACGATGTGACCGAGCGGGAGCGTGCCGAAGAGCGTTTCCGCGCCGCCGTGGAGGCCGCGCCCAACGCGATGATCATGGTCGATAGCGAAGGCAGGATGACACTTGTCAATACGCAAACGGAGCGGCTGTTCGGTTACTCGCGCGCCGAACTGATCGGCAAGCCGATCGAAATGCTGGTGCCGGAGCGTTTCCGCGGCTCGCACCATGGATATCGCGCGGCGTTCCTGGCCAATTCCTCCGTCAGACCGATGGGCTCGGGGCGCGATTTGTTCGGTCTGCGCCGCGACGGCTCGGAAGTGCCGATCGAGATCGGCCTGAATCCGATCGAGACGTCCGAGGGTATGTTCGTCCTGAGCTCGATCGCCGACATCACCGAACGTAAACGATCGGAGCGGCAACTCAGGCAACGTTCGGAGGAACTCGCGCGATCGAACCGCGATCTCGAGCAATTCGCTTATGTCGCCTCGCACGATCTGCAGGAGCCGTTGCGGGCGGTGGCCGGGCCCTTGCAATTGCTGCAGCGGCGCTATCAGGGGCAGCTCGATGCCCGGGCGGATGAGTTTATCGGCCACGCGGTCGATGGCGCAACGCGCATGCAGACACTGATCGACGATCTGCTCAGCTACTCCCGCGTCGGCCGGCTCGAAGACCCGAAGCAGTTGGTGCCGGCCGAGCAGGCACTCGAAATGGCGCTGAAGAACCTTTCCGTCGTCATCCAGGAGACGAGCGCCGAAGTGACGCACGACGGATTACCGGTCGTCCAGGCCATTTCATCGCAGTTGACGCTGCTCTTCCAAAACCTCCTCGGCAACGCAATCAAATTCCGCAGCAAGGACCGGCCCGCGCGGATTCGCATCGACGCTCAGGAAGCCGGCGACGAGTGGCGGTTCTCGGTGGCGGACAACGGCATCGGTATTTCGGAGCAATACTTCGAGCGTATCTTCGTGATCTTTCAACGTCTGCATACGCGGCGCGAGTACCCGGGCACCGGCCTCGGGCTTGCGCTGTGCAAACGTATCGTCGAACATCATGGCGGCAGGATCTGGGTGGAGTCGGCGCCCGGGGAAGGCTCGACGTTTTTCTTCACCATGCCGCGCCCGGCTGCATCAGTCGATGCGGCCGGCGAGGCGAGGGCGGCGGCAGGCTAACGCATCGTGACTGGGAGGCGGTGAACATGCTACGCGACGACAACGGTCAACTCGTCCATATTCTGCTGGTCGAGGACAGCCCTACGGACGTCATGTTGACGCGGGAGGCGATGGAGCAATACAAAGTGCTCAATCCGCTCGACATCGTCGAAGACGGCGTCGAGGCGATGGATTACCTCAAAGGCCGCGGCAAGTATGCCGATTCGCGGCCGCCGCGTCCGGGGCTCATCATCCTCGACCTGAACCTGCCGCGGATGAGCGGTCGCGAAGTCCTCTACGAACTCAAGCAGGATCCCGATCTGCGCAATATTCCAGTCGTCGTACTGACCACCTCGAAGTCCGAAGAGGATGTGATCAAGTCGTATTGCCTCCACGCGAATTGCTACATCACCAAGCCCGTCGATTTCTCGAAGTTCATCGAGGTTGTGCGCAGCATCAGCGACTTCTGGTTCGGGGTCGTCACTTTACCGCCGGTACGCTCTTGAATACGCCTTCATCCGTTGACGTCCTGCTGGTCGAAGACAGCCCCACCGATGCATTGCTCATCGGCGAGGCACTCGTCGACATCACGGATTTCACGCACCGCCTGACACGGGCGGAGTCGCTCACGGACGCGCTTGCGCATACTCAGGAGACGCGCTTTGACGTCGTTCTGCTCGACCTCGGTTTGCCGGACAGCAACGGCATCGATACCTTCCGTCGCTTCAGACAAGTCGCGCCCGAGACTCCGGTGCTCGTTCTGACAGGGCTGACCGATATTTCGGTCGGCCTCGTGGCGATTCAGGAAGGCGCCCAGGACTACCTGCTCAAACGGGAAATCGAAGCAGCGCTGCTGAGCCGCGCGATTCGTTACGCAATCGAGCGGCATCGTGCGATGACGGCGCTTGCCGCCAGCGAGGAACGGTTTCAATTGGCCGTCAGTGGCGCGAGTGCGGGACTGTGGGATTGGAATCTGCGAACGGGCCAGTTGTATTTGTCGCCGCATTTCCGCGAGATCGTCGGCCACGACGAAGACGAATTGCCGAGCGAAATGCAGGCGCATTACGGCGTCATTCATCCCGAGGACGTCGAGCACGTCATGCTGGCGCTGAGGGCGCACACCGAGGAGCGGCGGCCGTACGACATCGAGTATCGCGTCCGTACGCGTGCCGGGGAATATCGTTGGATCCAATCGCGTGCGCAAGCGCTGTGGGATGAGTCGGGCAAAGCCTATCGGATGGTCGGCTGGATTCTCGACGTGACTGATCGGCGCCGCGCAAACGAGGCGTTGCGCGAGTCGCGCGAGGAACTACAGCGCTTGTCGGCCAATATCGAACATATTCGCGAAGAGGAAAAGACGCGCATCGCGCGTGAGCTGCACGATGATCTGGGCCAATTGCTGACCGCGCTCAAGATCGATACTGCCCGGTTCGAGCGGGCGATCGAAGACAAGATCGATCAATCGTCTGGAGCGGCGTTGCGCGATATCTATGGACTTATCGATCACCTCGTCGCTTCGGTGCGCCGCATTGCAGCCGATTTGCGTCCGGTCATGCTCGACGATCTCGGCCCGATTCCGGCTATCAATTGGTTCATTCAGGAGTTTTCGGCCCGGCATGGCATTGTGGTCGATGCGCAACTCGACATCAATGAAGTCGCCTTCAATCGCGACAGCGGCACCGAAGTGTTTCGCATGGTTCAGGAAGGGTTGACGAATATCGCGCGCCATTCGGGGGCGAGCGAGGCAAGCGTTGCCATTGTGCGCGAGGAACCGTTCTGCATCGTCAAAATCAGCGATAACGGGCGCGGGGCGCTGGCCGATGCGCGGCGGAACCGGAAGTCGTTCGGCCTGATCGGCATGCGCGAGCGCGCCGCCCGGCTTGGCGGCGAACTCAGCATCGAGACTGCGCCCGGGCAAGGTTTCGCGCTGACTGCGAGGCTGCCGCTCGCGATCGTCGAAACGCCCGACGTGGACGATGCCGGGGCCGCCGGCGCGGTAAAGCACTGATCCGGTTTCTCTCATCGGTTGTAGGGTCGACTGCGGCGTCAACGCCGCAGTTCGGGCATTGCCGCAGACGGATATGCGTCACGGCTGAATAAGCGATTGCGTTATGCCGATTCGCAGCGTGCCGATTCACAGCGTGCCGATTCACAGCGTGCTGATTCGCGCGATGTCCATTTGCCCAATGCCCGATTCGCTATTTCGCCGGCCCGCCAGTTAGCTATCCGCCGCTTGGCTTTTGTATCGGGCAGTGATTCTTATTGAGTGTCGATCGAGCAGGCACGTGCATTGCTTAAGCTGTGCCGCCTACGCCTATGAGCGCGGCAAGGCTTGCGCAATTGCGCCGTTGCAAAGCTCGCGGGTTCACGCCGCGGCACGATCGACGGAACCGCAGCGCTTACGATAACCGTATGGAGGATTGAGTCCGTGGCGACGTACAAGGAACTATTGGCAAGGAAGCATGATCTGGACGCAGAGATCGAACAGGCGCGCAAAGCAGAAGCGGAGGTGGCGCTCTCGAATATACGGGAAACCATTGCCGCATTTGGATTTACGCCGGACGAGGTATTCGGTGCGCGCCGCAAATCGCGCGGCGCGGGGAACTCCGCTGCGCCGCGCTTTCGTCACCCCGAAACCGGCGAAACATGGGGCGGTCGTGGCCCCCGCCCGCGTTGGCTCAAGGGCAAGGATCCCGAGCAATTTCGCGTAGGGCAAGCCTGATTCGCGGCTGACTGACCGTGATTCACCGCGCGACGGACGGTAAAATTGCGCGTCGTTTCGCGTAAGTTTTTCCGGCCGCCGGCGGGTGTCGACAACAAAGCGCGATTCAGCACCTCGAACCGCGCTGCCATGTCGCACATCATCGTCGTTGTCGAGGACGACGCTCGTCGGTCCTCGCTCCTCGCTCCTCGCAAGCAATCTACGCGAACCCGGCTTCGACGTTCCCGCGTTACGGTACCTAACCTGCGTCGATGGTCATCGCGATGTCGCGCGCAACCTGAGCCGCACGCTGATACTCGGACTGAAAGCGTACCCTTAGCGTTTCGAAGTCGGTCGCGTCGCCTCTGGAAGAGGTCGCTTCGATTTCGGCGCAAAGCTCGCCAAGCGGCAGTGCGCCGATCGAGCGTGATGACGATTTCAGCTTGTGCGCAATCGATGCCGCGTCGCGTGCGCGGCCTTCGTTCAAATGGGCTTGCAGCTGGGCTGCCAACCCGGCCGAGCACTCAACGTATTCGACGAGCAAAGCTTGCACGGTCTCGTGATCGTCGCCGACGATGCTCTTCAGGACGTTGATGTCCACGATCGATTGGGGTTCGTCGTCGATTGCGCCAGTGGCGTCGAGCATATCGACGCCGCGCTCGCGCGGCGCATCGCCCATGGTCGCTTCGGCCGCATCGGCGCGAGCCTGGGTGGCCGCCGACGCGGATACGCAAGGTCCCGGCGCGGCGCCCGATTCGCCCGGCGTACGGGCGGGCGCTTGCTCATCAAGCCCTCGCCCGACAGTCCATTGCGTCAACGCTTGTTCGAGCAAGTCGAGCTTCAGCGGCTTCGTGAGGTAGTCATCGATGCCGAGGGCTTTCGCGCGGTTCGCTTCACCGGTTATCGCATTAGCCGTCAGCGCCACGATCGGTACGCGTGCACGCTTCTCCTGCGTTTCTTCTGCGCGAATCGCCTGCGCGAGTTCGTAGCCGTCGCGCCGGGGCATATGCAGGTCCGTCAACACGAGCGTGTAGGGTTTGACACGCCACATCTCGAGCGCTTGCTCGCCGTCGACGGCCATATCGGCCGCATAGCCGAGCAGCGCCAGTTGCCGGGAGATCACGCGCCGGTTGATCTCATCGTCTTCGGCAACCAGCAGCATCGCGCCTGGCGCGACACTTTGAGCCGAGGACGACTCCTCGCGGCCCGTGTCGCCGGGCATCTCGCGGCTTAGCCGGCCCGATGCAAGCGCGACGGCGTTGACGAGCACGCGCCGGCGCATCGCCTGCGCGCCGATCGACACCGTGCGCCCCGCTTTTGCCATCAATGCGAGGCTGCGCGATGCCGCGATCTGTACATCCGCCATCACCATCGAAGCCTCGCCCGATGGGTGAGGCGCAATGCCGTCGACGGCGCAGCGTTCGTCATGGACGACGATGCAGGGGGCGTTCATGCGCGAAAGGGCTTGCTGCGCGTCATGGCTGTCGGTCGCAACTTCGACTCGTGCGCCGGCGTGACGCAGGTAGTCGGCTGCGTCGTCGCAGCGCCAATCGGGCGATGCCACGACAAGGCAGCACACGCCGGACAAATCGGCGAATTCGCGGGGAGCGGCGCCCGCGATCGGCTCGAGGGGCAATGTCACGGTGAAGGTGGACCCGCGGCCCGGCTCGCTCTGCACGGTCATCTGCCCGCCCATCATGGCCACGAGACGTCGGCAGATCGCGAGGCCGAGGCCTGTTCCACCGAAGCGACGTGTCGTCGACGCCTCGGCCTGGCTGAACGGCTGGAACAGTTTCGCGAGCGCTTCGGCCGTCATGCCGATCCCGTTGTCGCTGACATCGAAACGCACTTGCGGCGCATCGCCTTCGGTCATCGTCGCACGCAATGCCACCTGGCCCTGAACGCCGGTGCGGCCGGCCGAAAACTTGATGGCATTGCCTACGAGGTTGTAGAGAACTTCGCGCAGACGCGTGTCGTCGAACATGGCGCTCGACGGCAACTGCGTCGCCACATAGGTGCGCAGCGCAACGCCGCGCGCGTCTGCCACGGTTGCAAGCGATGTCGACAGCCCGTCGACGACGTCTTCGATCGACGTCGGCACGCAGTCGAGCTGCAACTTGCCGGCCTCGATCTTCGAGAAATCGAGAATGTCGTCGATGATTTTGAGCAGCGCCGATGCGCAATCGCGAATCGTAAAGACCATCTCCTTTTGATCGACGGACAGCGACGAGCGCGTCAACACTTCGGTCATGCCGATGACCCCATTCATCGGCGTGCGAATTTCGTGGCTCATGGTCGCGAGGAAGGCGCTCTTCGCACGCGATCCTGCTTCGGCATCCAAGCGGGCCTGCTCGAGTTGCATGCCCTTTGCGATTTCGCGATCGTGCGCCTGTGCCAGGTTCGAAAGCAGCATCTTCGTGCGACGCTCGGCCGCGACGATGAGAATAGTGAGCATCACTGCAGCCGAGAGCAACAGGAAGCTGCGCGTGCGCCACGCGGCGAGAAACTCGTCGGTCGAATAGCCGACGACGACGGCGAGCGGATAGCCGCTCAGCTTGCGATAGCTGATGACGGTGTCGCGTTTGTCGATGAACGAGCGCGTGCGCAAATCTCCCGAAGACGAATGCGCGAGCGCACGCCGCAACGGGTCGCCCGACGGTAGCGTCGCGCCGATCGCTTCATTACTCCCCGAGCGCAACGCGCGCACGATGAAGTCCTGGGTGCCCACGACGGCCACAACGCCGCTCTTGCCGATGCGAAGGCCGTTGTAGAGCTCGGTGAAATACGAAGGATCGACCGATACGACGACCACGCCCAGGAAGCGCCCGTCAAGCGAGCTGATCCGCTGCGACAGTTGCAGCGAGGGCTTGCCGCTGGCCCGACCGACAACCGGTCGCCCGATCATCAGTGCTGTGCTCCGGTTGTTCAGGTGAACGCGAAAGTGCTCGCGATCCGACAGGTTGATCGGCTTGAAGCCGGGGACGGTGGACGCGCGCAAATATCCGTGCGAATCGATGACGGCGACCTGCACGAATACGTCGAGTTTGAGCAGCCCGGAACGGACGTAGTAGGCGAGCGGAATGGACACACCGTCGTTTTGGACTTGCCATGAGACGAGCGCGGCGACCTGCTCGGCTTCCCGCATGACGCGCACCGTGTGCGCTGTCAGGGCATCGGCCAGCGCCGTGGCGCCGGCACGGGCGCTGCGCATTTCGGCGTTCTCGTCCCATATCGTCAACGTGCCGAGCGCGAACCACAACGCCGCGATCAATAGCAGCGTCTGCAGTTTGACGCGTGCGAACCGACGGCGCAGCAAAACAGGGGACCGATCGTCCGATCGGTTGGCGGTGGATTCCTGAAGAACCGGGGGAGCATCCATGTTCGATACTCGCAAAAACAGCGGGGAAGCGGCGATGACGGTACGGCCATCTCGCAGATAACCGCTCTTACGGCGCCATTCGCCGAAACTTCATACGTATTTTTCCGGGTCAAGGCTGGGCGCCTTTGACATCGATCAAGGGAAGGGGGACTTCGTCGCCGGTGCTCAGATTCGCCGACGCGATTCCGGAATGCGCCTGCCTGGCAACCGATTATTGCCAGACCGGCTCGAACGTCCAAAATCGCGAAATCGTATCCGACTCCAATAAATCAATGTGGCGCGACTGGCGCGCACATGAGATCTCAACAAGCACGCGAGACTTAGGGCTAGGCCTGCTGCATCCGGGGCTCGTTTTCGGGCTGCGAGTCAATCGCCGCTTCCGACACAACCTCCAACCGATAGCCGTGTCCATACACGGGCATGAGTTTGACGCCGTGATCAGGCTTCAATTGCAGCTTCGAACGCACGCGCGACATGTGCGTGTCGAGCGTGCGCGAGATTGCATTCTGCGGCTGGCCCCAGAGCGTCCCGCCGATGTATTCGCGAGACAACACGCGCCCTACGTGCTGAAACAACAGCAGCACGAGATCGAATTCGCGGCCGGTCAGCTCGATCGGCGTGTTGCGCAAGAAGCACGTGCGGCCGATGGGGTCGATGCGGTAGCGGCCCACCTCGATGATTGCCTGCGCATTCGCGGCGTCGGGGTAGGCCCGGCGCCCCAGCGCATCGATTCGCGCGAGCAGCTCGGCGACACCGATCGGCTTGATCATGTAATCGTCAGCGCCCGACGACAGCGCCGTCACGATGTCGGTCTCGAGCGAGCGGCTCGTCATGAAAAGGATCGGCACACGCTCGGAAAGATTAGCGCGTGCCCATATCGTGACCTGATGGCCGGTTACGCCGGGCATGCTCCAATCGAGTAGCAACAAGTCGAATCGATCGCGCTTCAATCGGCGAATGAGTTGACTTCCATCGCGGAAGACCTCGCATTCATGACCATTTGAAGTCAAGGTGCCGCCAATGTGCTCGGCGAGGGTTTCGTCATCTTCCAAATAGGCGATCTTCATTTCGGACCGGTCTCTAACAGGGGCATAGGTTGCGTTATCGGGGTCAGCCTGACGTGCGGAGGTTTTTTGCGTTCGATTGTAGCCGCATTACCAAAGAATGGAGGATACCCCATGCGGCCGGGGCGGCGATTGACATTTGTTTGCAATCGCCGGTCGACCCTTGATATCGAGCCATCCGGGCTCGCGCTTGTAACTATCAGGAAGATTTATTGGCGGTGCGAACAGCCCTCATACGCGATGGATTAAGGTTTTCGATGCATAATCGCCCGAAATTCGTTAAGCTCGCGACCTGGCATTCGATGACCTGTAGGTATGCTTGGGAATACCGAAAGGAGGTGCCGATTTTTCGGCAGTAAAGCATGCCATGTCGCCATTGCGTGCGCGTTTCCTTAAAAGAGCAACAGAGCGTTCAGACACAAGACGATGCATAGCCGATTAGCCGACAATGCTACGGCCTCCAGGGGGCAAACATTCGGTGCTGAGAAGAACAGCCCTCATACGCGATGGCGCGATTCGCTCGCTGCTGCCGGCGCGGCCATCGCATTGCTACTGACGGCCCCTGCCTGTGCGCAAACGTTCGACGCCGGCCTGACGGCCAAATATGTCACCGCAGCGGGCGATACGCTATACGAAATCGCGCAGCGCTATCTGACAGATGCGAAAGGCTGGCGCGCTTTGGCCGGGCTCAACCATATCAGCGCACCGCGGCGCCTGCCGGCAGGCATGACGCTGCGGTTGCCGTTGGCGTTGCTGCGCCGCGATGCTGAACCGGCCAGCGTGATCGCCACGAGCGGCCTCGTTACGATTCGAAGCAGGGGACATTTTTTCGGTGCCGCCGCAACGCCCGCGATGCCATTGTTGGTCGGGCGCACGGTTGGCGAAAGCGATGCGGTCAGCACCGGGCCGGACGGGTTCGCGACGCTCGAACTCGCGGATGGCTCGTACGTCAGCCTCACGCCCAACAGCAGCATCGTGCTGTCGATCTTGCGCAAGATGGCGCTCACCGGCATCAACGAACGTGTCATCGAACTCGACAAGGGCGAGGTGAGCAACGAGGTGACGCATGCGAAGCAGCTCGGAGACCGTTTCGAGGTGCATACGCCATCGATTGTCGCCGGCGTCAGAGGGACGCATTTTCGCGTGCAGGTATCGCCGTCGATGTCGGCTGTCGAAGTGCTCGACGGCCGCGTTGCCGTAGGTGCAACGACCGACGTTGCACGACGTGGGAGCGACGAAGCGCAGCCGCGATCGAACACGGCCCGCCTGGTGGAGGCGGGTAACGGCAGCGCCACGCTCGTCAACGGCGAGGTCGGTGCTCCTCAGCCGCTGTTGCCGGCGCCTCGCCTGGTCGATCCGTCGAAGGTGCAAGCGAACCGGTCGGTCACCTTCAACCTCGAACCCCAGGCGGGCGCAGACGGATATCGCGTGCAAATCGCGCGCGATGCCGATCTGCTCGATCTGATTCGGGACGCGCACGTGCAGGCGCCGAGCGCGACGTTTTCCGATATCGCCGACGGCACCTATTTCGTGCGCGTGTCCGCGATAGATCGCAATGGGCTCGAAGGATTGCCCCGTGTCTATGCGTTCGAGCGCCGGGCCAACGAGATCAGCGCGTCAGCCGCACCCGGCAGCCGCTTGCACGAATATCGATTCATCTGGCGCGCATCTCGCACCGATGGGCGGACCGATGCAGATACGGAAGCCCGGTTTCGCTTCGTGCTTGCGCTTCATCGAGACCTGCATGACCCTATCCTGGACGTGGCCGATCTGACGTCCACCTCGCTCGCCGTGTCGAATTTGCCGCCGGGGGATTACTACTGGCGTGTCATCGCCGAGCAACACGAGCACGGGCGCTTCTACGAAACGCCCGGTCCCGTGCGTGAATTTACGTTGGCGAATTGAGAGTCGCGCGAATGACGACCGAGCCGACGCCTGGGTTGCCTTCCCCAGCGCGCGGAACATGGCGGCCGACGCTGACCGTCTGGCAACGCTTCATGTGGGAATGGCTCGTCATCGGCAGCCTCGGCGTTGCGATCATCTGCGCCTGCGTGTTCGGTCAGGTCGCGGCGAATTTCGATCGGCTCGTCTACGATCGGCTGCTGACGTTGCAATCCCAACCACTTTCGAGCGACATCGAAATCGTCGGCATCGATGACGACAGTGTTTCCGAGCTCGGGCGTTGGCCGTGGCCGCGGACGCTGCAAGCTCGCTTGATCGACGCCGTGGCGCGGGCCGGCGCGGCCGCGATCGTCTACGATGTGTTGCTGACCGAGTCGTCGCCAGCGGACCGCGATTTGGCGCAGGCGCTGCGCGCGGTGCCGACTTATCTGCCGTTGTTCGTCGATGCGCGCGCTGGCGACCAGCCGATTCTGCCGGTGCCGCCATTGGCCGCGGCGGCCGCAGGCACCGGTCATATCGATGTGGTACCGGACCCGGACGGCATTGTGCGCGGCGTCTCCCTGCGAGAAAGCGCGGGCGGCGCGTCGTGGCCTTATATCGTCATGCCGTTGCTCGCCGATATTCGAAGCGGCAAGATCGCTGTCGCCAATGGTCGCTACCGCGGGGACCCGAAGCAGCCCGCGTCGACGGCAGATCCCGCGTCGGACGATGTAGTCGAAGGTGCCCGTTCACGCGTCCTCGTTCCGTTCTCGGGACATCTTGCCAGCGGACAACGCATTTCGGCGCGCCGGTTGCTCGACGGCCAGGCGCCGACGGACGCATTGCGCGGCAAGATCGTATTCGTCGGCCTGACTGCGTCGGGCTTGCTCACACACTTGGCGACGCCGATCTCGGGGCGATGGGGTCCGACATCCGACACCTTGTTGCATGCGAGCGCTTTGAGTGCGCTCTTGACCGGGCGCGCGATTCGCCCGGCAGGACCGCACTGGCAGTTCGCGGCGCCGCTGGTATCGCTGGCCCTCCTGCTGACCGGCTTTCTTTTCCTGTCTCCTTGGCGAACGTTGCTGCTGACCTGCGCGCTAGGCTTACTGTCGTTTGCTTTGAGCGCCGTCCTGCTCGACTACGCTTGCGTCTGGATGACGCCCGTTCCGACGCTGATTGCGCTACTGGTCGTCTATCCGCTGTGGGGCTGGCGCCGGCTCGAGATGACGATGTGGCGTCTGCAGCGTGAGCTCCAACGGCTGGCGGACGACGCCGATCTCTTGCCGAGTATTCCGGCGCGGCCACGTGACGTTCGAGGCGATGCGCTCGAGCGGCACATTGCACTCGTCGAGCAGGCGGCCGATCGCGTGCAGGACATGAAGCGGTTCGTTTGGGACTGCTTGAACAGCCTGCCCGAACCGATCCTGATTGCGGACAGGCAAGGACTGATTTGCGTGGCCAACAAGGCCGCTCATGATTATTTCGCGCGTGTCGGCAGCGTTGCGCCCGAGGGGCGGGCGCTGACCGACGCGCTTGGCGAGATGACATTCATCAAGACGATAGGTCCCGAGACGGGTTTCGATGCCGAAGTGCAGGCGCACTGGCCCGATGTGCTCGATCCGACCGACCTTGCGCGGGTTCGGGCGGTGAAGCGGGGCATCGAAGTGCGCGATCGCACGGGGCGCGATTATCTTTTGCGCTACGCGCGTTGTCGTAACGCGCGTGGTGAGGCGTCGGGGTTCTGGGTTGCCGGCATGGTGGAGGTCACCGCGCTACACGCCGCCGAGCAAGCGCGAGAGGACGCCTTACGGCTGCTGTCGCACGACATGCGTTCGCCCCATGCATCGGTGCTTGCGCTGATCGAGGAGGAGGTCGCGACGACGCGCTCGGAGCGCGTACGCACGCTGTTGCGACACATCGAGCGCTACACGCGGCGTGCGCTGACGCTGGCCGACGACTTCGTGCAGCTTACAAGAGCCGAATCGCAGGCCTATGTCTTCGAGCCGGTCAATCTGGTCGATATCGTGCTCGACGCGAGCGACGAGATCTGGCCGCAGGCGCGCGCCAAGCGCATCCGCGTCGAAACGCGCTTCGACGGCGACGGGCACTGGATTCGCGCCGACCGCTCGCTCATGACTCGGGCAGTGACGAACCTCCTGAACAACGCCGTCAAGTACAGCCCCGAGGATACTGTCGTTCATGTGTCGCTGACAGCCGCCGCCACGGGGCGCACCGACTGCAGGATCGCCGACCAGGGATATGGCATGGCCGAAGAGGCCCGAGCCCATTTGTTCGAACGTTTCCGCCGCTTCAGGGTGCCGGGGCAACCGCATACCCAGGGCGCCGGGCTCGGCATGGCGCTCGTCAAAACGGTGGTCACGCGCCACGATGGGGAAGTGAAGGTCGAGAGCGAACCCGGGCGGGGGACGGTCGTGACCGTATCGGTGCCGCGCTGGGATGGCGCAATGTGACCCTACGCATTTCACGTTTCCAATGACAACTGAACGACCAAGCAAATGAGACTGATATTGCTGCTCGCGGCTTGCGTGGCTGCAGCGACGGGCTGTGCCGGCCCCGAAACGGCGGTGCGGGTTCGGTCCGTCCCCGGCTTTGGCTCCGGCGAGCATACCTATGCATTCGTCGATGCCTCGTCCGACGCCACCGATCATCAGGACGACGAGCGTTATGCGTCGGCGGTCGCCCGCCGCCTTGCGGCGCTCGGTTACGTTGCCGCACCGATGGATGCCGCGCGGTATCGCGTCGCGCTTTCATACGATACGCATCCGGCCGCGGTCGCTATCGCCGATGCCCGCTGCGCCGGCGACGCGCCATGCGGTGCGCCTGCGCCGCGGCGCGCTGCCGGTTTCGTCTGGCCCGGCGCCAAGACATACGTCCATTCGTTGACGCTGCGCTTTTTCGATCGCGCAGAGGGTCGCGAAGTGTATGCCGTCAGCGCTTCGGAACGCGATCGGGAGCCGCACGCCGATCATGCGATCGACTATCTCGTCGTTGGTGCGCTGGCACGGGTGCCGTTCGAGGAGAGCGCGCCGAACCATGGCAGCGCAACCGTTGCCGCCGAGCGCCGATCCGAATGGAAGGTGACGTTCGGCAAAGATGAAACCCGTGGCGAACCCCGCGTGAGAGGCGTCGCGGTCTTGCCAGATTGAATGGCAGAGGCGTCGTAGCTTGCGTGTGCGATCGCCGCTGACCGTTTGAGTACGTCCCCCGGGCCGCGCGGCGCGAGTCAGCGTCAATCAGTGCCTGGTTGCCTGTGTGCTACTGCGGCAAGCGGCACTGAAAGAGAAACGAAAGAAAGTATCGGGCGGGCCGGGTGCTCCGCTTGCACTCTCGGCGCGGTGCACACTGGTCTGCTCCGCACGCTGGCCGACATCGAACCATGACGGCTTGCATGAAGCGATAGCACCGACTCGTACTGGGCGCGATTCTTTCGTAGAATGCGCATGCGTGCCGATTCACTCTGCGTGGAGACAAGCGATGAGCACAACAACGACGACGACACCGCCGGACGACACCCCGCAGTCAGTGCGCCGAATCACCGGTTGGTACGCGAACCTTCTGCTGGCGGCCTTCGCGTTGCTGCCGGCCTACCTGATCGCCTATCTCTACTACTTCCAAGATCCGCACCTGCTGTTCGAAAGTCACTCGTTCCACGAGTTCGCCATCGCGGCTGCCACGCTCGAGGGTGCGTTCGTCAGCTATGTGGCGTGGCGGTGCTACTGCCTCTCGGGTGAGCCGATTCTGCGGTGGATGACGCTCGGCTTCACGGGCTTCGTGCTGATCTATGCGTTGCACGGCGCCTTCACGCCGCTTGCGCATCAACACATGTGGCTGTTTCTGCTGTATGGCCCGGCCTCGCGTTTCGTGATGTCGGTCTTGCTGTTCATCGGCCTGCTCTCATACGAAGCGAGCGCCGATTCGGTTGAACGCCGTGCCGATCGTTGGCTGTGGGGCATGTGGTTCGTCGCGTTTATCGTGATCGATCTGCTCGTGGCCGTACTCGCCAGTTCGTCGATCGCCGGTTCTCTCGGGGTTCGGCTTTCGCTCGAAGGCGGCGCGATGGTGATTTCGCTGCTCAACGTCGTATGTTTGATTGCCCGAAGGATCCGATCGCCGCTGATGCAGATCTTCGGGATCTCCGTGATGGCGTTCGCTTTGTCGTCGCTCGCCTTCATCCTCGGCAAACCTTGGAACCACATGTGGTGGCTCGCCCATGCCATCTTCGCGGGCGGTTTTTTTCTGCTCAGTTACGGGATCGTTCAGGCGTTTCACACGACGCGCTCGTTCTCGACCATTTACAGTCAGGCCGATCTGCTGGCCCGGTTGCGGCAGGAAATGGCGCGCACGGCTGGCGCACTGCAGGAGCTGCAACGCAGCAACCAAAAGCTCGAATCGCTGGCGGCGGTCGATCCTTTGACGGGAGCGACGAACCGGCGCACGTTCATCGAACGTCTGGAAATCGAAATCGGTGCCGCGCGGCGAGACGGCGCGCCGTTTGCGTTGCTGGCCGTCGATATCGACAACCTGAAACGAATCAACGAGCGGTTCGGCGAGAAGGTGGGCGACGATATTCTGAAATCCGTCACGGCCGCGTGCATTGAAGCGATGCGCCCTTATCAGGGCATTGCGCGCGTGGGCGGTGGCGAGTTCATGGTCATATTGCCCGGCGCTGCACTCGATGGCGCGCTGATGATCGGCGAGCGCATTCGCGCATCGATCCAGTCACTACGCTTCGAGGGCAGCGACGAGCGCTTCTCGGTGACCGCCAGTATCGGCATTGCGCAGTTCGGGGCGGACGGCTCCGCGAGCGACGCTATCATGCGCACAGCGGAAGAGCGCTTGAAGCGCGCGAAGACGCACGGCCGCAACTGCGTCATCGCCGTTTGAGCGCCGCCGCGGCGTCACGTCATTGCACGGCGTAGCACCGCTTAAGGCTGCGTTAAGGCGCACTGTGTCATGCTGCGGCGCGCTTGGCTACTGTGAAATGGACGAATCATGCGTTTGCTGTTGGTCGAAGACGATCGGATGATCGCCGAACCCGTGCTGGATACGATGCGGCGAGCCGGCTACGCGATCGACTGGGCCCAGGACGGTCGCAGCGCCGAACTGTCGCTCGATAATGGCGTTTATGATCTCGTGCTGCTCGATCTCGGCCTACCGAAGAAGGACGGAATCGCCGTGCTGCGAGCCTATCGCGATGCAGGCGGCGCAGCGCCCGTCATCATTCTGACGGCGCGCGATGCGGTGGACGAACGCGTGCGCGGGCTCGATACGGGCGCAGACGATTACCTCGTGAAACCATTCGATCTCGACGAGTTGAGCGCGCGCGTGCGTGCGTTGCTGCGTCGACGCACGGGCCAGAAGCAGCCCGTCTATACGCATGGCGAGCTGACGCTCGATCCCGCGGCTCACGAAGTGACGAAAGACGGCGAGCTGGTGCCGCTCGTGCCACGCGAATTTGCACTATTGCGTGCGCTGATCGAAGCACCGAAGCGTGTGCACACGCGGGCCGAACTCGAGGAGAAGCTGTACGGCTGGGGTGAAGAAATCGGCAGCAACGCCGTCGAAGTCCATATCCACAGTTTGCGCCGCAAGATTGGCGCGGAGCAGATCGTAACGGTGCGCGGCGTCGGTTATCGCTTGAGACGCGTCGAATGACATCGATCCGTCGCTGGCTGCTGGGCTGGCTGATCTTCGGGTTCGTCGCGGCATCGGCCGCGGCCGGCTACGGCATTTTTCGCACCGGCCACGAAGAAGCGAACGAACTGTTCGACTACGAACTACGCGCCGTCGCGCTTTCGGTGCCGCCGACGCTCGTAGGAACGGGGGCGTTGACGCACGGGCCGGCCGAGTCGCAGGAAATCTCGGATGATCGCATCGCGATCGAAGTGTGGGATGCGAAAGGGCAGAGCATCTATCGCTCTGAGCAAGCACCGGGTATCGAACGCCTGACCGAAGGGTTCCGCACCATCGAGCGCGGCGAAAAGCATTGGCGCGTATACGGCCTTCGGCAGCCCGATCGGTTCATCCAGGTTGCGCAACCTGTCGCGGTGCGCGAAGCCCTGGCGATTCGTCTTGCGCTGCGCACGCTCTGGCCGCTCGGCCTGTTGTTGCCGCTGACCGTGGCGCTCGTGCTGTTCGTTGTCGCACGCGCGCTGGTGCCGATCCGCTCGCTTTCGCGGGCGCTGTCGACGCGTTCGCTCGAAGCGCTCGAGCCCCTGTCGCTTGAACGCGACGTTCCAGTGGAGATCGCGCCGCTCGTCGAGGCGTTGAACGACCTGTTGCAGCGCCTCAAGACGGCATCGAACGCACAACGAACATTCGTTGCCGACGCGGCCCACGAATTGCGTTCGCCGCTGGCCGCGCTCAAGCTTCAACTGCAAGCCGCCGAGCGCGACGGTTCACTGAAGGCCGAGGGAGCGACGCTGGCGCGGATCGAAGAGCGGCTCAATCGCATCATTCGGCTCGTGCAGCAACTGCTTGCGCTGGCGCGGGAAGACGCCGAGCCCATGATTTCGTTGGCACGCGTGCCACTGCGGCGGCTGGCCGAGCAGGCCGTGAGCGATTTTTCGCTGATAGCGGAAGCCCGGTCGATCGACCTCGGCCTCGAGCTCGCTTCGGAGGTGACCGATGACGCCGGATTTGACGCATACGGCGACCCGGACGGATTGTCAGTACTCCTCAGTAACCTGATCGACAATGCGATTCGCCATACGCCGGTGGGTGGGCGGGTCGATCTCGTGTTGCGCCGTGATGGCCCGCTCGTCGGCTTCGAGGTCAGAGATACAGGCCCGGGCGTTCCCGAGGCCGACCTCCCGAGAGTTTGCGACCGCTTTTATCGCGGCGCTCAGACACAGGGCGAGGGCAGCGGGCTCGGGCTCGCGATCGCTTCGCGCATAGCAAGCAGACATGGCGCGCAGCTGTCGCTGCGCAACAACGTGGACGGGAGTGGACTGACGGTTGCCGTGGCGGGACTGCGCTCGGCTTCGTCAGCCGCATCCAGGTCCTCTTCGCCTCGATGACATCGGCCGCCACCTACGCGGTACATCGATGACCACCGCGCCTGGTCGCTCACAATCGCCCACAGGCAGCCCCTGGATCCACCGCGCTATCGCCATGCTTCGGGTTTTCCGCCCAGTTCGCTGCACACGTCGACGGCGATCGCGCGCAGCTTCGGTTCCGGTATCGTGCCCGAGAGCGCATAAGCGGTTCGTTGAGCGACCCAATACAGCGTGCTGCGATCACCCGTATGCAATAGCCGGACCGGCGTTTCATCGAATGAGGCACGCGTAACGTAAAGCGTCAAACGCGTGCCCGCCTGATTCTGATACATGAACTGCGCGGCGGGACTCGAGCCGTCGCCCGGCAGCAGCCGCCCCCCGACGAGCGCATACCCGTATTCGAGCAGCGATGGTGGAGACACCTTGCGCTCGATCCGTTTGGAAAGCCAGGCGACCAGATGCGGCTCGTCGCTGGCCGCGACCTCGACGGGATGTCGCGCTTCCGGGGCGTAGACGGCATAGGCGATATCGGCGCGCCTTGCGAAGGCTGCCGGCGCCGCCGACGGCGCAACGTACCTTTCCACCGCGACTGATACGAGCCCGACGGCCCCCGCGGTCAGCAGCCAGCACGCGGCCGATGCGAAACGGCGAGGCCAGGAAGCCCGTGGGCGCAGCACGATGTAAGAGCGGCGCTCCACGTCTGTCGCGGCACATAACGCTTGCAGTGCCGCTCGTTGCGCACGCCATGCACTGACGCGGGCACTCGCCTCTTCGTCCTGGGCCAGATGGGCTTGCACGGCCGCTCGCTGCGCGTCGGGCAGCTCGCCGTCGATGTAGGCGCCGAGCGTGGTCGCATCGATGGGCGGCAGCGGCCCGGCTTCGTTACTCGCGTCCTTCATGGCGTCTTTCTCACGACTTTCAACGGTGCATGCTTGTGCGCCGCTTCCCCGCCGAGAAGCAGTCGCAAATGTTCGCGCGCACGCGACAGCCGCGACATGACCGTGCCGATCGGCACGCCCAGCACGGACGCCGCTTCCTGATAGCTGAGTTCTTCCACGCCCACGAGCAGCAACACCTCGCGTTGCTCCAGCGGCAGATGGTAAAGCGCACGCTGCAGATCCCGCAGTACGAGTCCGTCGACGACTTCTCGCGGCGCTTCCATGTTGTGCCAGGGTGCGGTGTCGTCGTCGCAGGCAATTTCGCGCCTCGCGCGAAACTGATCGATGTAGATGTGCCGCAGGATCGTGAACAGCCACGCACGGACATTCGTTCCCTGCCGGAAGGCCCCGACACGCGCAAGCGCCCGCTCCGCCGTATCTTGGACAAGATCGTCGGCCCATGCCGGGTCGCCCGTCAGCGCGCGTGCGTAGCGACGCAATGGAGCAAGCCCCAGAATCACCTCGGCTTCGAACGTCACACAAACGTCATGTTGCTACCGCACCTGTCAATATCCGCCGCTGCCGCCGCTGCTACTGGACGAGCCGGTCGTATCGTTCGGCGACGAGCATCCCGATGCCGAGAACGAAGACAGTGCGAGCGCGATCATCACCAATAGCGCCGATAGGGTTTTTTGCCGTTTCATCTCAACCTCCAGGTTCTGAGCGATCGCGACGCCTGGGAGGCGTCGCAGGCTGAGGGGCGGCCGATGACAGTCATGCGGTCGATCCCTCACAACGGAACAACGAAACGGCGCGGCACTTTATTCCTATGGGTGACCGCGCATGCTGTCCGGCGACGTCGCGAGGCGGGAACTCGCTGGAAGGATAGGATGCGAACGCCCGATGCGACAGGGCGGCGCCGTGTTCAACACCGGCCCTGTCTTTGGCGAACCGAGAGGCGAATGTCGGATGTCGGACGTCGACCGCCGCTCGATCGCCTCGGTCAATATCGATGGGGGCGGATGGTCAATATCGCAATCGCGTTCATGATCAAGAGCGCGGTCGGACGGCACAGTGGGGCATCCGGGTGGCGCTTCGTACGTTGCTGCGCAAGGGGTCGAAGCGCCAACAACCCTTCTCACGCCGACTGACCGGGGCGAACAGGTTTCGTGTCAGTCCTTTTCGGCCAGCAGTTTCTCGATCCACGCTTCCGTCTGCTCATAGTCGCCTTCGCCGACATGCGTATAGACGACGTGCCCTTTCTTATCGATCAGATAAAATGCGGGCCAATACTGGTTGCCATACGCATTCCAGGTGGCATATTCATTGTCTTGCGCGACAGGAAAATGAATACCGTATCGCGCGATTGCATCCTTTACGTTCGCAGTGACATGCTCGTTGGGAAACTCGGGCGTATGAACGCCGATGATGGCCAGGCCTTTGCCGCGATAGCGCTGATCCCAGTCGTTGACGTGGGGCAGGGTATGGAAGCAATTGATACAACCATAAGTCCAGAAATCGACGAGCACGACCTTGCCGCGCAATTCGCGCATCGTGAGCGGCGGGCTGTTCAGCCAATGATCGATGCCGGCAAATTCGGGCGCCGTCCCGTGGACCGCGGCGAGATGGCTCACGTCGTCGGCTCTGCTGGCGACCGACATTGCCCCGGCCGCGGCGATGACCAATGCCGTGACGATGCCGAGCCGTCGTGTTGCTGTGCGCATGGTGGTTCCTTCGAAGTTAGTGGCAGTCGACAGTAATACGTACGGGCGGGGCAAACGGATGCACCGGTTGCGCGAAGGCCGGCCAATCCGGGCCGCCCGGTTCAACGTGGCCAGCCTGGCCTGGCTCAGTGCCGCACCCGGGGGCGACTTCATGCCGTATTCTTATGGGCTCATCAACGCCACCGATAGATGACGACGCCCCATGCAGCGCCAATTCGGAGATCTCCTTCTCGGCAGCATCGAACTGTTTTGTCTGGCTGCCGAATCGCAAAGCTTTACGGTTGCAGCGACGGCGGCCGGCGTGAATCCGGCTGCGGTCAGCCGTTCCGTTGCGCGCCTGGAAGCGCGGCTTGGCGCACGCCTGTTCGTCAGGACGACACGTCAAATCAATTTGACAGATGCGGGGCGCCGGTACTTCGAGCAATGCAGACAAGCGCTGCAGCAACTGGCCGAAGCCGAACGCGAAGCGACGGGGCAGCAAACGACGCCTGCTGGCGTGTTGCGTATCAGCATGCCGACGCCTTACGGGCATTACCGCGTATTGCCGCTTTTAGCGGCGTTTCGCGAGCGCTATCCGCAGGTCACGATCGAAACGCATTTGAGCAATCGAAACATCGACTTCGCGGAAGATGGCTTCGATCTTGCCATCCGCGGGCGCGCGCCGCGAGACTCGGGACTCATTGCGAGAAAGCTCGAGGACGCAGAGCTGGTCGTCGTCGCTTCGCCCGGCTATCTGCATCGCGCAGGGCGGCCGGACTCGTTAGACGATTTGGCGCATCACGATTGCATACAGTTCGAACTCCCGAGCAATGGACGTCCCATCCCGTGGCTGTTCAGGCAAGGGGACGAGACGACGCAAGTCGCAACCCACGGCGCGTACGCAACATCGGGCGACGTGCTGGCGGGCGTGACGCTCGCGCGTCACGGGGCGGGCCTGTTTCAAACCTATCGTTTCATCGTCGAACGTGAACTCGCCGACGGCGCGCTGGAGGAAGTGCTGGCGCCCTACGGTGGCTGTTCGAGGCCGTTCGTGCTGCTGTATCCGCACGGTCGGCACCTCTCGTCGCGCGTGCGCAGCTTCGTCGATTTCCTAGTCGAGAAGCTGCGCGGGTAGGGTGTCGAACAGGCCGGGAGCGAACCGTCCGTCTTATCAGGTCGTCTTACGTCTTCGCGGCCCGCTGCTTGCGATAGGCAGCGACTGGCAAGCCGCCCCAGCCCCAGTTCTCGAGTTCGACTTCCTCGATCACCACGAACGTCGATTCGAGCGGCTTTCCAAGCACGTCGAGCATCAGGCGGCTGGCGCCTTCGATGAGTTGGGCCTTCTCGTCTGCCGTGATTGCATCAGCGCCCGGGCGGGTGCCTTCGCGTGTGATCTGGATCGTAACGATGGGCATGATGTTCTCCAAACGTACCGGGTTCATTGAAACGGGCGGGACGCTGCCCCGCCCGTGCTCGTGCCTTCTTAAGGACCTTCCCGAATCAATGACCGGCGCTCTGCCCGCCGTCGACGTGCAGGATTTCGCCGGTCACGAACGACGCGGCGTCGAGATACAGGATCGCGTCGACGATATCACTCATTTCGCCCATCCGGCCCACCGGGTGTAAGGATGCGAGCGTCTCGTGGGTTTGCGGCGCATGCATCGGCGATTTGATGATCCCGGGCGAGACGGCGTTCACTCGAATGCCGGCCTTCGCGTATTCGATCGCGAGCGACTTCGTCGCAGCATTCAAGCCACCCTTGGTCAACGAGGCGAGCACCGAAGGCACGTTGCTGTTCGCATGATCGACGAGGCTGGTCGTGATCGTCACGACGTGGCCGCTGCCTTGCTGTTCCATGGCGGCGATCGCGCGCTGCGTGATATGGAAGAAGCCGTCGAGGTTGACCCCGTTGATGGCTTCATATTCATCGCTCGTGTACTGCGTGAACGGCTTGGCGATGAAGATGCCTGCGTTGTTGACGAGTGTATCGATGCGTCCAAAACGCTCGAGCGCCGTTTCCGCGATCCGCTTGGCCGTCTGCGCATCGCCAATGTCGCCGGCGACGGTCGCCAGATTGGGATGGTCCGACGCTGCGATCGAACGGGCGTTCGCCACGACGCGATGGCCGCGCGCGAGGAATGCCTGGACGGTCGCGGCTCCAATGCCTTGCGATGCGCCGGTGACGATGACGACTTTGGATGTGCTCATGATGTGCCTCGAAGTTGAATGGGTCTCAGCCTGATTGGCCGTTCGAATCGCTGATCCGATGGCACGAACTGTAGGCGTATCGGCCCGCACTTCGGAGAACCTCAGGGGATAAACAGTCTTGCGTCGCAAGAACAAATGGCTTTGTGCTTCGATTGGTCAACAGTCTGTTGACTGCCCCCCGCGCGCGGCAACGCCTGCGCATTCCTAAAATCGTGCTCCATCCGCTATCGATTCTTCGAGAGGGCGACATGGACAACCTCGCCACCGCATTACCCGCATCGGCAACCGCCGCGCCGCCCACCTACGCTGCACGCAACGAGCGCTACTGGCGCACCAACCTTGCGATCTGCGTGTTCGGATCGTTCACGACGCTGGTCAGTCTCAGCATGCTGCTGCCGTTTCTTCCGCTCTACGTGCGGCAGCTTGGCGTTGATTCGACCTCAGCCGTCGTGCAATGGTCGGGGGTCGCGTTCGGCGTGACCTTTCTGGGGACGGCGCTGACAGCCCCCATTTGGGGGCAGCTCGCCGATCGATACGGGCGCAAGCCGATGCTCGTGCGTGCGGCCGTCGGGATGGCGGTCGTGATGTCGACGATCGGTCTCGCGCAAAACGTCTATGAACTCGTTGCACTGCGATTCGCCGCGGGACTGATCGGCGGCTATGCCTCGGCTTCAATCGTCATGATCGGCACGCAGGCGCCGCCCGAACGGTCCGGCTGGGCGTTGGGCATGCTGTCGACGGGCGTACTGGCCGGCAATCTGGTGGGACCGCTGATCGGCGGCATCCTGCCAGATCTGATCGGCATTCGTGGTGCATTCTTCGCGGCCGGCGCCATGATCGCGGTCGCTGCGCTGCTGACTATTACGCTGGTACGCGAAGATTTCAGCCTGCCGCCGAATCATTCGGTGCGGGCGCGGCGTGGCGCCTGGGCTGGCGTATCGGGCGGCAGGCGCAGCTACTTTGCGCTAGCCGTGCTTTTTTTGACTGCCATGATGGTCTTGCTGGCCAACATGTCGATCGAGCCGATCATCACCGTCTATATCGCCGAGCTCGACGTCGACGCTCATCGGCTCGCGACGGTGGCAGGCGTCGTCATGGCCTGTTCTGCGTTCGGGAGCATGGTGATGGCCGCGCGGCTCGGAGCACTGGCCGATCGCATCGGCCCATGGAAGGTGATCATCGGTTGCCTCGTCGGAACGGCGGTCGCCATGATTCCGCAGGCGTTCGTCACGCACTGGTGGCAACTCGCAGCGTTGCGCGGCGTGATGGGCATGACGCTCGCGGGCTTGCTGCCTTCGATCGCGAAGCTCGTGCGGCAGACCGTGGACGAACGCTCGTCGGGCAAGATGCTGGGGTATTTGCAGTCGGCACAATACGCGGGCCAGGTCGTCGGCCCGCTGCTCGGCGCGGCCATCGGGGTCCACTTCGGCATGCGGTATGTCTTCTTCGCCACCTCCGCGCTTTTGATCGGTTGTGCCGTGCTCAGCGCGGCCGCCCGGCGCGGGCCGTAGCTGAGTCCACAGCCGACAGCACCGCCCATTGTCTTGGCGCATACTCCGGTGATACAGCCGCCCTCCGGGCGGCCCGTCGAACCAGAAACCGGAGGCATGACGCATGGATGCGGTGCGCAGCATGAAGATCTTCATCGCAGTGGCCGAGGCGGGCAGTTTTACGGCAGCCGCATTGGAACTGGATGCGACGACCGGCTACGTCTCGCGCATGATTTCGGAGCTGGAAGCGCGTCTACGTACGCGGCTGCTCAATCGAACGACGCGCCGTCTCGCGTTGACGGAAGCGGGCGAACGGTATCTGAACCGTTGCCGTGACATCCTGGCATCGATCGAGGAGGCGGAGGCCGAAGCTTCGCAGGCGCACGCGACGGCTTCCGGCACGTTGCGCGTCCATGCGATGGCGAGCATCGGCCAGAACTATGTCGTGCCCGCCGTCGCGGCCTATCAGCGTCGGTATCCCGACGTGGCGGTCGATCTGACGTTGTCGCAAAACGTGCCGGACCTGCTTGAAGAAGGATACGACGTCGCGTTGCGCGTTTCCCCTGGGCCATTGCCCGATTCGAACTACATCAGCCATCAACTGGGCGCGGTGCGCGGCGTGCTGTGCGCTTCGCCGGCGTATCTGGAAGAACATGGCACGCCCAATACCATCGACGATCTCGCGCAACATATGCGCTTGCAGGTGGCGTTGCCCGTGTTTCCTGCCGACCATTGGCGCTTGATCGGACCGGACGGAGAGCACGACGTGCCGTTGCCCAGGCATCGCTTCAAGGTCAACGTGCCCGATGCAATGGCTGTAGCCCTTCATGAAGGGATGGGCATCGGGGCGCTGCCTACGCTGGCGGCACGCGCCGCGCTGCGAGCCGGGACGCTGGTGCGTGTGTTGCCCGACTATCATCTGCAAACGCTGAATATCTATGCGATCTATGCATCGCGTCAGTATGTCGACGCCAAGATCCGAACCTGGATTGATTGCGTGCGCGATTCGATCGCAGATGCATTAACCGAGGACGCGCGATTGACGGGCGCTCACGCCGAGCGTCGCACGACGCAAACCAACGCGGCCGCGACGAGCGCGGCGCCGGCGGCCGCGAGGGGTTGATCGAACGAGTGCGTGCGTTCGACCAGCCGATCCGACAGCAGTGGTCCAACGATCTGGCCGACGCCATAGGCAGCCGTGAGTGCAGCCATCAGGTTGAAATGGACGACGTGCGCCACGCGTTTCGCCGCCGGCATGATGATCGTAACGGTGCCGACGAAGGTGCCGCCGACCAGCACGGCGCTGCCGAGGAATGCCGACGGTGCATGACTGAAAACGGGCAACACTACGCCGATCGCTTGTACCAGCAGATTCACGGCCAGCGAGAGACGGCTTCCGCAACGCTGGTGCAGTTCGTGCCACAGAAAGCAGGAGGGCACGGCAGCCAGCCCGAAACATGCCCAGACGTAAGGGGCGCTCAAGTGCGACGCCGTGGTCTTGATGAGTAATGGCAGGTACGTGGCCGTGACAATGTAGCCCAGGCCGGCAAACCCATAGATCACGACAAGCGTCCACGGCCCGATGTTCGGACGGACGCTTCGATGCGAGGGCGAAGTCCGCTGCGTTTGCTCGTCGGGCAACGGCGCGGTGTGCAACGTTATCGGCCATGCAAGCGCGGAGAGCACGAACGCTGCTGCTGCCAGTAGCAGCCATAACGCCGGCGAGCCGACATGGGCCGCCTCTCCGATAGCGATGAGTTGGCCGGAAGCAGCGATGCCGACGCCCACGCCTGCGTACAGAATGGGAGCGCCGTGCTGATGATTCATCGTCTGAAGCAGCCACACGGAGGCGGCAACGAGCGATACGGCACTGACGAGGCCAGCCAGAAACCGTGTGCCTATCAAGAGCGTTACCGTCGGATGAATGGCCAGCACGGCAAGAGACGCGACTGTTCCAACCAGCGCGCCCCGGCTCAGGCGCGCTGCGTGCCGTTCGTTCACGCCACTCATTGCCAACGCGCCGACAAGATAGCCGGCGTAATTGGCTGACGCGGCGAGCGACCCTGTTGAGACGCTCATGACCGCTTCTTTCACCATCAGCGGATACATGCCCGTAAAGGCAAACCGCCCGAAGCCCATCCCTACGGCCAGAATCGCGGCGCCCGCAAGGGATTCCAAAATCGGAGGGCGACCGGCGCGTGCAAAGGTGCTGTCCATTTCCGTTCGATCGAACGTTTGAATCGTTCGACGCCTGAGAGAGATGAATGCATCCTCGTCGTCTGCGCTCACGCGCACAATCGCCGTTGGGTCAACACTCCTTTTACCGAAGCTTAAGCGTCAAAAGGTAATCGTCGTCCGCGCGCCGACTACGAACGTATTGCGCAATGATTGCGTCGGGTCGTTCGGGTTTTGCCCGGCACCGGCGTTGAATGTGTATTGCGCGTCGCCTTGCAGCACCCACCACGGGGTGACCTGGTACTGGTAGGTCGCTTCAAGTGCGGTTTCGCTGCCGCGCACGACATGGCCGCCGTCGGCATCGAGCGCGCTCGCATGGTTTCCGACCTTGATGTAGGCGAGGGCGAGGCCGACGCTGTCATTGTCGCGGCCTTTGAAAGGGGCCTTCATGACGACGCCGACATTCGCGCTGACGCTGACGAGATTGCGATCGCCGGGGGCGCCCATCACGCGGGCGAACACGCCGATGCTGCGCGGCTCGTTCGCGTTGGGGCGCCAGATCGTTTGATCGGCGACAGCGTAGAAGCTGTAATCGCCACGATGTCGTGCTGCGATGCCGGTCGAGGCAGCATCGGCCAGCGAAAGGCCTGTGTTGTCGAAGCGTTGATCCGCAAACCGCGCATTGTTGTACCAGATGCCGACTTTATACGTGCCCGGCAGGCCGCCTTTCGTCGCACTGCCGGCCGGCTGGCCTTCGCTCTGCTGATTGATCGCGTACTGCAATTCGCCGATATACAGCGCGCCGCCGTGCAGATTGAACGTCGTACCGCTGCCGTTCAGCCTTTGCGGGTCGCCTGCACCGGGGGCCGGGTTGCCGTCGAACACGCCGGCCAGCGCGGTCAGCGAGGGCGTGATCTGCCCGCGCACGCGTACCCCGAGCGCCGAAAGCGGATAGGCCGGGCCGCCTGCCGGCATGTCGTAAGAGGGCACGCCGGCCCAACCGAACATCGTATTGACGAACGTATTCGCGTACGAGCTGACCATGAATTCCTGATCGAGGCTTTGCTGCCCGACCTTGATATCCATGCGGTTGTCGAACATCGACTGCTGGTACCAAAGTTCCCATAAGCGCGTCGTGTCGTCGGCCTCGATGCCGCTTGCGGTGTTCAACGTTCCGAGGTTGTATTGGCTCAGATTGCGGCCGTGAATCTGCAAGCCGCTGACATTGAAGGTGCCGCCCGGCAGGCCGAAAGCCTTTTCGGTGTCGATGCCGAGCGTCATCGTCGTCAACCCGTCGTAGGCGCCACCGCGCGCCAGGCCCCCACGCAGGTTGTAGAGGTATTCGCTCGTCTCAGTCATTTGAAACGTCGCGCCGTATCTGCCGAGCCAAGGGCGCAGGCCGCCCAAATCGCCGAGCAGGTTCTGCCGCGTGGCCAAGCCCGGCGATTCCGTCGAGGGTTCGGCCTGCATGCCCGAACTCGCTTCGGGCGCTTGAGGAAGGGCATCGGGCGAGCCCGCGGCCAAGGCCGCACATGAGACGAAGGCGCTCCAAACAACGGCCGCGCCAAGCGCCAGGGGATGAACTTTCGTACGCATCGCCCTCTGGGCAACCGGTCCGTACCTCATCGAAATTCCTCTTTGTGTCTACGCGGGACGCGCAAAGGATCGGATTTTACCCAGCGAGGGGAGAAATGCAAGCAAATGCAAACAGTTCTCATTCATCGCGCGGCGAAATACCGCAGATGAATGTATGCATGGCGCACGGTATGCGCAGGCGCGCGGCGTCTCCTCGCCTGTCCTTATTGAAATCGACGCGATGCCGGGTTCATCGGCCGGCGTCTTCGTCTTGCCGCCGATACTGTGCTGCGAGCTTGTCCTGCTGACTCGGCGGCACGGGATCGTAATGACTGAGCTCGATGCTGTAATTGCCGTCGCCGCCGGCCATGGCGTTCAAGCGAGACTGATACTCGGTGAGTTCGGACAGGGGCGCCTTCGCCGTCACGACCACCATGTGAGCGCCAAGCGTGCGTGAGCCGTGAACCTGGGCGCGCCGCGACGACAAGTCGCCGATGATGTCGCCCATCGCGGCATCGGGCGCCGTGACTTCGAGTTCGACGATCGGCTCGAGCAAGATCGGCTGCGCCTTCAAGACGGCGTCGATGAACGCTTTACGCCCGGCGACGACAAACGCCACTTCCTTCGAATCGACCGCGTGGTGCTTGCCGTCATACACGGTCACTCGAACGTCCTGCATAGGAAAACCGGCGAGCGGGCCGCTTTCGATGACCTGAAGAATGCCCTTTTCGACGGCGGGCATGAATTGCCCCGGAATCGCGCCGCCCTTGACCGCATCGACGAATTCATACCCGGCCCCGCGCGGCAGCGGTTCGACGCGCAGCATGACTTCACCGAATTGGCCTGCGCCGCCCGTTTGTTTCTTGTGCCGATGGTGTCCTTCGGCCGGCGCGCCGATGGTTTCGCGGTAAGCGATCTTGGGCGGACGCGTGACGACCGCGAGCTTGTATTGATCGGTCAGGCGCTCGAGCATGTGCCGAAGGTGAAGCTCGCCCAGGCCTCGAACAACGGTTTCATTGGTGCCGACGGGGTGCTCGATGCGCAGACAAGGGTCTTCCGACGCGAGTTTCTGCAGGATTTCCCACAAACGTTGCTCATTGCCGCGGCGCTCCGGTTCGATTGCGAGCGCGTAGATGGGATTGGGAAAGTCTGATGGCGAGAGGTGAATGTTGCCGTCTTCCGATGCGTCATGCAGAACCGCGTCGTAGCCGATTTCGTCGACTTTGGCTGTGGCACAAATATCGCCGGGTCCCGCCTTGAAGATGTCGACATGATCCTTGCCTTGCAGCAGCATCAGATGCGCCACGCGAAAGGGCTGTCGCGCGCTGCCGATATAAAGCTGACTATCGCGCCGCACCGTGCCCTGGTGAATGCGCATCACCGCCATCTTGCCGATATACGGGTCCACCACGATCTTGAACACATGGGCAAGCACGTGCTTGTCGGCATCGGGTGTCGCCTGAACGGTTTCTCTGCGGCCATCGACGTCCCGGTAGAACAGCGGCGGATTGCCTTCGAGCGGATTTGGCAGCAAGCGGACGATGACATCCAGCAGTTCGGCGATGCCTGCCCCCGTCGCAGCGGACGTAAACAGAATCGGCACGAGGTGTCCTTCTCGCAGCGCTTGCTCGAACGGCGCGTGCAGTTGCTCGGGCTGGATCGCCTCGCCCTGGCCAAGGTAAAGCTCCATCAGATCGGCGTCGAGTTCGATCACCTGATCGACAAGCGCATCGTGCGCCGATTGGACGCTCATGAAATCGGCGTCGCCGGAAGGGTTGAAGAAACAATCGACAACGCTTTGTGCCTGTCGCGCGGGTAGATTGATTGGCAGGCAGGTCTTGCCGAACGCTTCCTGGATCTGCTCGACGAGCCCCGGCAAATCGACTTTCTCGCCGTCGATGCCGTTCACGATGATGACCGTGCAAAGCTTGCGCGCTTTCGCCCACGCCATCATGCGCCGCGTCGACATTTCGATGCCCGTACGCGCGTTGACGACAATCGCCGCGGTTTCAACTGCCGCGAGCGCGCTCAGTGAAAGACCACAGAAGTCGGGGTAGCCGGGCGTGTCGACCAGATAGACGCGCGTGCCGCAGTAGTCGAGGTGGGTAACGGCGGAATTGAGCGAATGGTGGTATCTGCGTTCAAGCGCGTCGAAATCGCAGACGGTCGTGCCGCGCTCGACGCTGCCGGCCGTATGGATCGCTCCGCTGCGATGCAGCAGCGCTTCGATCAGCGAAGTCTTGCCGCACCCGGCGTGGCCGACCAACGCGACGGTACGAATGGCTTCGGGGTGGTAGTCCATGGCCGCCCTCGTCCTGCGATCGCAATTCGGCCATTATTGGCGAAAATGCGGCCTACCGCCAGCCGCGCATACCCCTTTTGTGCGATGGTTCGCGCACATGCGGCCCTTGAGCGGCGCGATACGATTGCCAGTGCCGACGACTATCGCAGCTTCTTGCATTGCAACATGCCGTCGCACTTTTCGCGAAGTAACGGCCGTAGCCGTTTATTCACGTCGAGCAAGCGACCATATCGCCCCATAACGCCACCATATTGCGCCGCGCATTATCGAATCCATAGGAATCGCACATAGGCTATTTTGAGCAGGATAAATCGATCCCTATCAGTTAAATCGCTTGCCATTTGGTTGTCACAAAGCATAACAATTGTCAACGTCCCCATTTCCGGAAACCGTGATTCGCGCGGTTTCCCGCTGTCGCACCCGCCGGACGGGGCTTGCCCGGCGGCTTTTCGCTTTACATGTTGTGCATCCTGGTGGAAAAAATCGAAGATGTGATAACGGCGGGCAAAATTTCGTAATGAACCGGGATTCTAAATTTTCCTGGCCATTCTTGACAGGGAATCTATTAGTCACTAGATTCTCACTCAACTCCTAAACATAAAACGCGCCGTTGGATGTTCATGTGAATACGATGTGAGACTGCCGACCAAGCAGTCCATGTAAGAACTGCAGTATTGAATGCGGGGCGCCCAAGATGGATTGCGATTTGAAGCAAGGCGGCAATGGCAGTAGTGCGCGCAGCCAAATGCGCCGCAGGCAATCGGCACTTCATCGTCCCGACCCGCGGCGACCGCTTCCCGTCCAAGATCGCCCAGTCGTCCATCCTTATCAATTTGCATTTCGCGAGAAGCTCCGATAGTGACTTAGCGGCCTTGTATGCCGCTTCGTAGTTCAAAAGATTTCGGCGATACCGAGGGCTGACTGCGCCCTGCCGATAGCAGAGCTGCCTGTCGCTTGTACCGAGGGTTTGCGGCGCTGCGTGCTTACGTAGTTGCGACACGTTTATTCATCAAATAACCGAGGGCTAAACATGGGCGGCGATGTCGTGCGTTTTGGGGATTCGATCGTTTTAGAAAGTTGCGACTGCAGCGAACCCTTGTTTCTGGGTTTCGTGAGGCGGTTTGAAGGCCGCCGCAATCCGCTGCTCTTGTCGACGGAGGTATCCGAGGTCGGGAAGCATCCTGCGAGCGATTATCAGTGGCGGCTACTGCCGGTCGTCGGTTCGAAGTGCAAATGGGGCGATCCGGTCCGTTTTGCCGATCGCATCCGGCTGCAGGTCGTCGACGACAAAGGCAACTCCCGCATGCTTTCGGTCAGCCACCTCGACAATCGGTCGATCATGGCCGAGCGGCGGCCGACCGGCTCAGAGTCCTGTACCTGGTGGGTCACCTATACGAGCGAGTTGCGGGTCAGTCGCGACGGGCAGGTCGTGCCGTCGGGCGAACTCGAGCCGCATCTGATGTACGGCGACGACAATTACGTCGGGTTCGTCAATAGCGCCCGCTACTTGTCGGCGATCGACGATCAGTACCGGATCTTGCGTAAGCGCACCGTGCTGCTCGATGATCTGCCCAAAGCGGGGACGGCAACGTGGTGGCGCATTCACCGTTCGTTACCCGAGATTGCGCCCGCCGTAAGGATGCCCAGCGCGATGCCTGTTCGCGCCATGCCGGCGCAGGCGCTTTCGATGGCGTAAAGCATTGCCCGGCGTCGCGTCTCGAGGACGCTGCGCCGGGCCGACAAGTCGGCAGCAAATGGAGCGAACGTCAACCCCGCTGGCGCTACGCGCGATCATCTTGCCCGGGTATTGTCGCGAGATCGGCTAACCATGCGTCGGCTGCCGAGTCGCTCGGCGCGCGGTAGTCTCCGCGGGGCGATAAAGAACCGCCGGAGCCGACTTTCGGCCCGTTGGGCAGGCAGCTGCGCTTGAACTGTTGCCCGCCGAAAAAGCGTTGAAGAAAGACGCCGAGCCATTGCCTGATCGTGCCGATTTCGTAGCCGTGCTGTTTCTCCGGCGGTAGATCGGGCCACGCGCCGGACGCGGCATCGTGCCATGCAGTCCAGGCGAGAAAGGCGACTTTCGACGGTCGATATCCGAAGCGCAACACATAATAAAGATTGAAATCCTGCAATTCATAAGGCCCGACCGTGTCCTCGGTGCGCTGAACCCCGCCGGCTTCTCCGGCCGGAATGAGTTCGGGACTGATCTCGGTGTCGAGCACGTCGAGCAAGACGGCGCTGGCCTGCGCGCTGAACGGGCCGGCCTGCGCGCTGCGACGAATCAGATACTGAATCAGCGTTTTAGGCACGCTCGCATTGACGCCGTAATGCGACATTTGATCGCCAACGCCGTACGTACACCAGCCGAGTGCAAGCTCGCTCAGATCGCCGGTCCCCACCACGAGCGCACCGGATTGATTAGCCATCCTGAACAAATGGCTCGTACGCTCGCCGGCCTGAACGTTTTCGAAGGTGATGTCATGGACGGGTTCGCCGTTCGCATAGGGATGGCCGATGTCTTCCAGCATGCGCAGGCAACTTGGACGAATATCGATTTCGCGCGCTTCGCATCCGAGTGCGGCGACCAGACGGCGCGCCTGATCAAGCGTCCGTTCGCTTGTGCCGAAGCCGGGCATGATGCAACCGATGACAGCCGTGGTGGGCAATTGAAGCGCCTGGACCGCGTGCATGCAGACGAGCAGCGCCTGGGTCGAATCGAGACCGCCCGATACACCGATAACGAGCCGTGACGCTCGCGCCGCACGCATCCGCGTGACGAGCCCTTGCACCTGGATGTCGTAGATCTCCCGGCAGCGTTCGTCACGCCGTGCCGGGTCCGAAGGGACGTAAGGAAAGCGCTCGTACTTGCGCGCAAGCGGCAGACGAATCGTCGTGGGCAGCACGGCCGGCACCGTGACGGTCCGAAAGCGCGCGCAGGCATCGCGATGGGCATGTGCGGTATCGCCGAACGTCGTTTGCCTCATTCGTTCGCTGATCAAACGATCGAGGTCGACGTCCGCGAATATGCACTGCGGCGCGTCCAGGAAGCGGCGCGTTTCGGCGAGGGCATTGCCGTTCTCATAGATCACGCCATGGCCATCCCAGGCCAGGTCGGTCGTCGATTCGCCGTAACCCGCGGCGCTATAGGCATAAGCGGCCAGGCATCGCGCCGATTGGCCGCCGACGAGTTCGCGCCGGAAATCGGCTTTACCGACCGTCACATTGGATGCCGAAAGGTTGAGCAAGACCGTCGCCCCGGCCAGCGCAGCGAAGGAGGAGGGTGGAACCGGCACCCACAGGTCTTCGCAAATCTCGATGTGAAACGTCAGCAACGGTTGCTGCCCGAAGCGAAACAGCAGCGCGTTGCCGCATGGGACATCGGATTGGCCGAGCAACGAAATCGAATCGCGCAGCAGTCGGTCGCCGCGCGCGAATTGCCTCGGCTCGTAGAACTCCCGGTAATTGGGCAGATAAGTTTTCGGTACGACGCCGATGATGGCGCCTCGATGAACTACCGCGGCGCAATTGAACAGCAGGGCGTCGATCTCGAGCGGCAGGCCGACGACCACTATGGAGCCGATATCGCGCGACGCGGCGACGACATCGTTCAGCGCGGCAAGGCTCGCGTCGAGCAACGCGCGCTGATGAAACAAATCGTCGCACGAGTAGGCGGAGAGGCCCAACTCGGGAAACAGCGTCACTGCGGCGTGGTCCGCGTCGGCCTCGCGCATCAGCGCGATGGTCTCCCTGGCGTTCGAGGCCGGGTCCGCCACATGGGCGCGCGGCACGGCCACCGCGATGCGGGCGAAATTGTGTCGATACAGATTGAAGAAGCTCGGTCCATGCGACATGGCAGATGATCCTTGCATTCGTAGTGACGTAGGAAAAGTACGCGCGCTGGCCCATCAGCGCAACCAGGTCAGAGCGGCTGTCGGTGACTCGACTCAACTTTCGCTGGCAGGTGCGCTCGGCTGGTCGAACGCGCAGCTTGACCCAGGTCAAGCGGTCCATCGCGTAACGAGCGTCAAATAATTGACACGACGCGCGACTGAAGAGCGCGCCCACGTCATTTTGTAGTCATTCCTATGGCGCCAGGGAGGCTGTGATGGCATCTGTACGAATAAGCAGGACGGCAATGGTTGCCGCGGTGAGCATGGCGTTCTTTGCGACGGCGCTCACCACCACGTCCGCGTTCGCTCAAGCTTCCAACTCAGGGCGCCAGGGCGGCGGATACGGCATGATGGGCGGCGGCTTGGGCCCGGGGATGATGGGGGGCGGCCCCGGCATAATGGGCGGTGGACCCGGCATGATGGGCGGCGGGCCCGGCATGATGGGTGGCGGGCCAGGCATGATGGGTTTCGGCGTGGGGTGGGGCGACGCGCTTGGGTTGACCGACGAACAGAGAACGAAGATCAACCGCATCCAAGACGACACGCGCCACGCGCATTGGGCGCTGATGAACGGCATCATGGATCAGCAAGCCAAACTGCGGGACCTTTACGAAGCGCCGACGCGAGACGCCGCGGCGATCGACAGTACGTACCAGGCGATTGGCGATTTGCGTCAAAAGATGATCGATTCTTCCCGCGATGCACGCAAGCGCATGGAAGCGGTGCTCACCAACAAACAGCGAGAGAAGTTGCGCACCTACCGCGAACAGGACGGATGGTCCTGGTAAGCGCACCCCCAAAAAAGCGGCCGAACGAATCGTTCGGCCAAATCGCCTCGTCAGTCGGAGATCGATGCGGGGTTACCGCGAAAGAGAGGGGGCGGCCGGGCGATGTTGCGCCCGGTACGCCGCCCGTCAAGGTGGCAGGGTGGGGTTCGGCTATATCAATGCACGCGACGGCTGCGACGCAGATGATCGAACAACACGGCGAGCAACAAGATGCCGCCGCGAATGAGGTACTGATAGAACGTCGGCACATTGAGCAGGCTCATCGCGTCTTGCACGGAGCCCATGATGAGAACGCCGACGAGCACGCCCGAAATGGTCGCCACGCCGCCCGTCAGCGACACGCCGCCCAGCACGCACGCCGAGATCACGCCGAGTTCGAGACCGACCGAAGTCTTTGGATCGCCCAGGCTCATCCGCGACGCGAGCATGACGCCGGCGAAGCCCGTGACGAGGCCTTGCAGAACGAACACGAGAACCTTGATGCGCGTGACCGGCAAACCGGCGAGCAACGCAGCCTCGCCGTTGCCGCCCACGGCGAGCACGTTCTTGCCGAACACCGTCTTGCGCAAGATGAAACCGAATACGACGAAACCGACGATGTTGCTCCAGATCGGATAGGAGATCCCGAGGAATGAGCCGCCGCCCAGATCGAAAAAGCGTTCTTCCGAGATCATGACCGCATCGCCGTTCGACACGATGAACGCGAGGCCGCGCACGACTTCCATCATCGCGAGCGTCACGATCAGCGAGTTGATCCGATAGCGTGCGACCAACACGCCGTTGACGAGACCGACCGCGCCGCCGGCCAGCACGCCCACCGTTACGCCGAGCAACACGCTGTGCGTGGCCGTAATGATCGTGGAAGCAACGACCCCCGAGAACGCCACGATCGATGCGACCGAAAGATCGACTTCGCCGAGCGCCAGCACAAACATCATCGTGACGGCGATCGCGCCGATCAGCGTCACCGACAGCAGCAGGCCCTGCATGTTGCGGCTCGTGAGGAAGTCGGGCACGGTGAAGCACAGCACGACGAATAGAATCGCGAACACCATGACGATGCCCGACTTGTTCATCAGCCGCCATACCTTGGCAGCATAGCCAGCCGGCCCGCCGGAGGCGGTTTGCGAAAGGGTTTGTGGTTGTTGCATGGTCTCGTCTCGTTCGTTGCCGCAAACTGCGCGGCCGAAAAATCAGTAGTGCTAAGGAATCCGGAACTTCAGTGTTTCAACGAGGCAGGGCCAGCTTGATCAATTGATCGGGCGTAGCCTGCGCCTTGGGCAGATCGCCTACGACGCCGCCTTCCTTCATGACGATGATGCGATCGGCCACGCCGATCACTTCCGCGAGATCGCTCGATACCATCAGCACCGTACGCCCCGCTTCGGCCAAGCCGTACAGCAGCTCGTAGATCTGCGCCCGCGCTCCTACGTCGATGCCGCGCGTGGGCTCGTCCATAACGAACACATCGATCTGCTCGGCCAGCCAGCGCGCCAGAATCACCTTCTGCTGATTGCCGCCCGATAACTTGCCGATCGGCGTATCGCCGTTGCGCGTCTTGATCGAAAGTTTGCCGATGTAGTCGTTGGTCAGTTCACGCTCGCGCCGCTCGTTCAGCAGCCAGCGGGCAAAGCTCGAATGACGGCGCGCGCTGATGTTCATGTTGTCGGCCACCGATGCGATCGCGACGATGCCTTCCTGCTTGCGATCTTCGGGACACAAGGCTATACCGACGCGTACGGCGTCGCGCGGTGTCGAAAAGCGCATGACGCGGCCGTCGAGTTCGATCTGACCCGCGCTGGGACGTACCGCTCCGCAAATCAACTTCATCAATTCCGAGCGCCCGGCGCCGACGAGCCCGAAGAAGCCCAAAATTTCGCCACGGCGCGCGCTGAATGAAACGGGCTCCGTCAGGCCTGGGCCCAGCAGCGCTTTCGCTTCGATGCGCACGTCGCCGACCGCACGCGGGCGGTAGCCATAGACATCGCGAATCGAGCGGCCCACCATCGAACTGATCAGGCGGTCGCGCTCCAGACCGTCGACTTCTTCGAAAGTCTCGATCGAATGCCCGTCGCGGAAAACGGTGACGCGGTCGCAGAGCTCATAGACCTCGTCCATCCGGTGCGTGACGTAGACGATGGCGCGGCCCTCCGCACGCAGGCCATTGATGATCTTGAACAGCTGCGTCGTTTCGCGAGCCGACAGCGAACTCGTCGGTTCGTCGAACGCGATGACGCGTGCATCGCGCATCAACGCCTTGCCGATCTCGATCATCTGCCGCTGCCCGATCGAAAGATCTTTCACCTGCGCGCGCGGGTCGATGCGCTCGCCCAGGCGCTCCAGGGTTTGCGAGGCCCGCTCGATCAAGGCCCGTTCGCTGAGTACGCCAAGGCGGCTCGGCAATTGACCGAGCATGAGATTTTCGGCGACGGTCAACTCGGGAACGAGATGGAGCTCTTGGTAAATGATGGCAATGCCAGCGTCGATTGCCGCTTTGGTCCCGGAAAAATGCTGTTCGACGCCTGCAAGCGTCAAGGTGCCCGACTGCGGCACATTGACACCCGAGAGCACCTTCAGCAACGTCGATTTGCCGGCGCCGTTCTCGCCCATCAAGCCGTGTACTTCGCCGGCGCGTACCGCGAACGACACACGATCGAGCGCGAGCACGCCGGGAAAACTGACGGTGATGCCGTCGAGCTGCAGGTAAGGCGCGTTCGTTTGAATGCCGACCGCGTCCATACGGCTCGCGCCAATCGAAACAATATTGTCGTTCGCGTCACGCATGACGTTTAAATCCCCAGTTCCTTACGCACGGCGAGCCAGTTGTCGCGCGTCATCAGCTTGCCCGTCGTTTGAGTGTCGGCGGGCGGTTGCTTGCCCGTCTTGATCCAATCGACGAGATTTTCGGTGCTTTGCTTGCCGTGGTTCGTCGAACTGACGGCAATCGTGCCGTAGAAGCCGGTAGCCTCCTTCTTCTGGAACTCGGCAAACGCTTCCCCGGCGCCGTTGATACCCACGCCGATCACGTCCGCCGACGGGATGTGCACCTGCTCGGTTGCGCGCACGCCACCCAGCACCGATTCTTCGTTCAGCGCGAAGATCACCCACTTCTTGATGTTCGGGTGCTTCGACAGCACGGGCGAGGCAGCGACGAAACCGCCTTCGTCGTCGGTCGTTTTCTGCGGCGCATCGAAGATGTTGTCCTTCTTGAAGCCGTTCGCGAGCAGCGTTTCGGTCGCGCCATCGGTACGCAGCTTGGCCGTCGGCAGTTCGTAGTCGGAGATGCGGATCGCGCCCACTTCCTCGGGCTTCCAGCCGCGACGCTTCATTTCATCGGAGATCGCCTGGCCCACCTGGTTGCCGATCTTCGAGGCCGACATGCCGAGGTGCGGCACGTCGGCGAGCGGCTTGCCCGACGAATCGACGAGCTGATCGTCGACGGTCACGAACTTCATGCCGTACTTCTTGGCGCGCGCCTGGATCGCCGGTCCGAGCCGGACGTCAGGAGCGCAAATGACGAAGCCCTTCGCGCCTTGGGCACCGAGGTTGTCGATCGCGCTGAGCACGCGCTCGCCGTCGGGCGTGCCGATGTTGACCACCGAGAAGCCCTCGGCTTTGCCGAGCGCCGCAGCCGCTTTCTGCTCGTTGATGAACCATGCCTGCTCGGGCATCTTCACGAGAAAGCCGACCTTCAAAGGCTCATCCGCATGGACCCCGAACGAAGTCGCGAGGGGAGCGGCGATAATCGCGGCCATCGCGGCGCGCAGCGTGAAGCGGCGAAGCTTGCTGGTCATACTAGTCTCCTTCTTGTCGGTCACGATGGACCGTGTTGTGAACCAAAAACGAATCGATAATTTAGTACTACTGATTAAACTGAAGCGTACCCGGAGCAACGCTGCAGCGAAAACGGCCCCCAGGATTTCGGCTATGAGCGCGTCGTGATTCGAGCCGGCAACGCGTGTTGCCAGCCGAACCTGACGCCGCCTGACGCTAATCGATGAACGGCTCGACGATCTCCCGTCTGCCGAGCAGGAACGCATCGGCCACGAGGCTCAACGGACGCACATCGACATCTCGTTCGCCGCGATCGATGAGCCCACCCCAGTGGCTATAGAGCGAGGGGTATTCATGCACCGAGCCAAGCGCGACTTCGCGGCCGTCGATTTGCAGCCGGTTGCCGCCTTGCGACAGCAGCAACGCGCCATCGGCGCTTCGCACTTCGATTTCCCAAAGCTCCTGCGGCCCGTGACGCCAATCGAATTCGACGTGTACCGGCACGCCTGCCGTATCGAACAGCTCGAGATCTGCTGCAATCGGCATCTGTCGGTTCGACGGAAAGCTCAGCGTCGAAGAAACGAGTGCGACCTCGCGCGGCAGGATGCGCGTGACGATCGACAGCGCGTTGATGCCGGGGTCGAACACGCCGAGGCCACCAGGTTCCCAAATCCAGGCCTGCCCCGGATGCCAGCGACGGACATCCTCTTTCCAGCGCACGTTGACCGAGCGCAGGTCTTGCGTGGTCAGCCACGTGCGCGCCGCTTCGACGCCGAGCGCGTGTCGCGAATGCCAGCTTGCGAACAACGTTCTGTCCACCGTGCGCGCGATTTCCTCTAGCGCGCGGACTTCGCTCAAACAACCGCCCGGCGGCTTCTCGAGCATGACGTGCTTGCCCGCGGCGAGGGCCGCGCGTGCTTGGGCGAAGCGCGGCAGCGGCGGGGAGCAGAGCGACACGGCTTCGATACGAGGCTCGGCGGCGAGCAGCGCTTCGAGGGTCGGATAGTTGCGTACGCCTTCGACGGTCGCATTGCGGCTCGCGCACGCAACGAGTTCGAAGCGGGGATCGGCTGCAATGGCGGGCAAATGCTGATCGCGCGCGATCTTGCCGATGCCTGCCAGCGCCAGCGGGATTCTCTTCATCTCAGCCTCCGCCGGGCCGTCCCAAGGAGGCTGAGCGCCCCCTCGGGGGGCAGCGAATAAAGTGAGCGTGGGGGTCGTTTCATCTCAGCCTCAATCACAGGCCCCAGCGCAGCGCGAGCGGGTTCGCTTCACGCGCGAGTTCGAGCAGTTCCGCACGCGTGGCCGGCGCGAGTGCATCCAACGGACGACGCACCGCATCGCTCTTGATGACGCCGCCTTCCATCATCACGGTTTTGGCGGCCCGCAACCCGCATTGGCGGTTTTCGTAGTTGATCAGCGGCAGGATGCGCGCATAGCCTGCGCGCGCTTCGTCGCGGCGGCCCGCGCGGTGATCGTCGAAAACCGTGCGAATCAGATCGGGCAGCAGGGCGCTCGCCATCGTACCGGTTGCGCCGGCATCGAGATCGGGCAGCAGCGTAATCGCTTCCTCGCCATCGAACGGCCCAACGATTGCATCGCCGCCGGCGGCGATCAGCGCGCGCAACTTGGCCGCGGCCTGCGGCACCTCGATCTTGAAGTAGCGCACGAGCGGCAGTTCGCGCGCGACCTTGACGAGAAACGGAACGCTCAGTGCGACGCCCGACAGCGGCGCGTCCTGAATCATGACCGGCACGCCTGCAGCCGTGGCGATTTGCGCAAAAAAGTCGAACATGGCGTTCTCGTCGACACGCAGCGTCGCGCCGTGATACGGCGGCATCACCATGATGATGCTTGCTCCGGCGGCCGCCGCGCGCTTCGCGCGCTCAGATGCGATCTGCGTGCTGAAGTGGCTGCACGTGACCATGACGGGCACGCGCCCGGCCACGTGGGTCAGGCAGAGGTCGACGAGAATGTCGCGCTCGGCATCGGTCAGAAGAAACTGCTCCGAGTAATTCGCCAGAATGCAGATACCATCCACGCGTTGATCGATCATGCAATCGAGCACACGGCGCTGGCCGTCGAGATCGAGTTCGCCGGCCTCGGTAAACGGTGTCGGTGCGACTGGGAAGACGCCCGAAAAGGGGCGGGTCGATACGGTCACTATTCGTACTCCTGATAAAAGCTATCCATGCATGCGGTGCGTGCGCAGCAGCCGGGCGCGCAGCCCAAGCGGCGCGGTGTCGCCTTGACCTTCGCCGGCCTCGGGCTTCGCTTGCTTGCGCAAAGCCGAACTGCCGAGCCCGGAGCCGTTCGATTTACGCCGCGCGGCCTGGCGTTCGATGACGCGTTGTAGCAGGCAGAAGACGCAAAGCAGCGCGCCGATGACAATCCGGGTCCACCACGAACTGAGCGTGCCGTCGAACGTGATCAAGGTCTGAATCGTGCCCAGCACGCCTACGCCGAAGACCGAGCCGATGATGTAGCCGACCCCGCCCGTGAGCAGCGTGCCGCCGATCACGCTCGCGGCAATTGCGTCGAGTTCCATGCCTTGACCCTGCAAGCCATAGCCCGACAGCACATAGAGCGTGAAGACGAGGCCGCCCAACGCCGAGCACAGACCGCCGAGCGCATAGACGCCGATCTTCGTTCGGGCCACGGGCAAACCCATCAGCAGTGCAGACTTCTCGTTGCCGCCCAGCGCATAGACGTTGCGGCCGAACCGCGTGAAGTGCGCGACGTAGATGGCAAGCGCGAGGGTCACGAGTGCAATCAGCGCTCCTGCGTTCAGCGCACCGCTGCCGATTGGCAGGTTATAGCTCGCCACTGCGTGAAACGAGGGCTCGTCGATGGTGATCGATTGCGTCGTGACAAGAAAGCAGGCACCGCGTGCGAGGAACATCCCTGCGAGCGTCACGATGAACGGCTGCAACCGCAGGTAATGAATCAGCGCACCCATGGCCGCACCGTAAGCGGCGCCGATGGCGAGCACGAGCGGCGCGACAGCCCAGATCGGCCAATGCCACCGTTCGGCGCAAACGGCGCAGACGATCGTCGTGAACGCGACGACGGCGCCGACCGACAGGTCGATCCCGCCCGAGAGAATCACGAACGTCGTGCCGATCGCAACGACCAGCAGGAACGCATTATCGACGAGCAGTCCGAGCAGCACCTGCAACGAGCCGAAGCCCGTGTACATGAACGAACCGAAGCCGAACAACGCTGCAAACAGCGCGATCGTGACGACGATCGGCAGCGTGCGCGGATCGAGAAGACGACGGATGAACGCGCTCATTGCACCTCCGTGCGGGCGCGGGTAGGAGAGGATGGCGCGGTGAACCGTGCTGCAAGCTGAGCGAGCAACGCACGCGCACGCGCCGACTGAATCACGCTGACCACGAGCACGACGATCGCTTTGACGACGAGCGTCGCTTCGGGCGGCACGCCGATCGAATAGGTCGTGTAAGTCAGCGTCTGGATGATGAGCGCACCGAGCACCGTGCCGATCAGCGAGAAGCGACCGCCGGCAAGCGATGTGCCACCGAGCGTGACGGCGAGAATGGCATCGAGTTCGAGCAGCAGCCCCGCGTTGTTGCCGTCGGCACTACGCACGTTGGAACTCGTCAAAATGCCGGCGATCGCCGCCGTCAATCCGCAAAACACATAGACGCCGAACACGATGGCGCTGGAGCGCAGGCCAACGAGGCGCGCCGCGACAGGGTTGACGCCGATGGCTCGCACAAGCAACCCAAGCGCCGTGCGATTGACGAGCAGCGACGTGATTACGACGACGGCCACGGCGATCCACACCGCGCACGGCACCATCGCGACGAAGCCATCGCCGAGCCGCAAATAGCCGCGAGCCCCGATCGGAATGATTTGACCGCCCGTCAACAACTGCGCGACACCGCGCCCGGCCACCATCAGGATCAGCGTTGCGATGATCGGCTGCATGCCGACGAAAGCGGCGAGCAGGCCGTTCCATGCGCCGGCCAAGAGCCCGACCCCGAGCGCCGCAGCGAGCGCGGCGCCGACGTGCGTCGGATCGTCGGCCAGCAGGATCGCAGCAGCAGCCCCGGCGATCGCGACGACGGTGCCCACAGAAATATCGATGCCGCGTGTGGCGATGACGAGCGTCATGCCGAGCGATACGACGACGAGCGGTGCGGCGCGATTGAGAATATCGATCGGCGCGCCGAACAGATGCCCGTCGAGCACGGTGATGCCGAGAAAGTCATGCCGATGCGCGACATCCAGCGCGAACAACAGCAGCAGCGTAACGACGGGCCATAGCAAGGGATGGCGCGCGATCGCCTGCAACAAGCGCGGCATCATGCCTCGCCTCCGGCAATGAGTTGATAAACGGCTTGCTCGTCGAGCTCGTCGCCCGAGAGCTCGGCCACCTTGCGGCGGTCGCGCAACACTGCGATCCGGTCGCTCAAGCGCAGCACCTCGGCGATCTCGGAGGAGATCAACAAAATGCCGAGGCCCTTTGCGCACAACTGCATGACGCGGTCCATGATCTCGAACTTCGCCGCCACGTCGATACCGCGGGTCGGCTCGTCGAGGATCAACATCTTCGGATCGGTCGCCAGCCAGCGCGCCAGCAATGCCTTCTGCTGATTGCCGCCGGAGAGCAATTCGATGGGCTGCTCGATGTCGCGCGCACGAATGCCGAGCGCTTTCACATAGTGTTCGGCGATCCGCTTTTCTTTCGCCCGGCCAAGAGGGCGCCACCAACCGCGCCGCGCCTGTAAAGCCAGCACGATGTTCTCGCGGATCGACAAGGCGGCGACGATGCCTTCCTTCTTGCGATCCTCCGGGCAATAACCGATGCCATGCTTCACCGCATGACGCGGCGAGCCGAGCTTGACCGGTTTGCCGTCGACGGTAATCGAGCCCGTATCAGCGCGGTCGGCACCGAACAGCAGACGCGCAGTTTCGGTGCGTCCCGAGCCGAGCAAGCCGGCCAGACCCATGATGCGTCCCGACTCGAGCGTCAAATCGATTGGCTGCACCGCGCCGCGCCTGCCCACGCCGCGCATGTCGAAGCGAGGCAGAGCGCGGTTCGCAGCAGCCGCATCGTTGCGCTCGGAAGACGAGCGCGTACGTTGCGCGGTGACCGGCACATCGCCCACCATCTTGCGCACGAGCTCGTCGACGGGCAGGTCCTTCGCCAGATATTCGCCTTCACGCTGGCCGTTGCGCATGACGGTGATGCGATCGGAGATCGCGTATGTCTGCTCCAGAAAGTGCGTGACGAACAGAATCGCGATGCCTGACTGCTTCAACTTCGTTAGGACTTCGAACAATTTCGAAACTTCCGAATCGTCGAGGCTTGAAGTCGGTTCATCGAGAATCAGCACGCGCGCATCGACACTGACGGCACGTGCGATCGCCACCATTTGCTGCACGGCGATCGGGTATGTATCGAGTGACTGTGTGACGTCGAGCGAGATATTGAGCTGCGCCAACGCTTCGCGGGCACCCGCGTGAATCGCCTTCCAATCGATCGCCCCACGCCGCCGCGGCTGACGGCCCGCGAAGATGTTTTCGGCGACCGACAGATTGGGACAGAGATTGACCTCTTGATAAAGCGTCCTGATGCCGGCCGCCTCGGCTTCCAGCGGCGCGGCGAACCGAACGCTTTCGCCGTCGATGCGGATCTCGCCCGCGTCGTGGGAATGCACGCCCGTCAGCACATTGATGAGCGTCGATTTGCCTGCGCCATTCTGGCCCATCAGCGTATGAACTTCGCCGGCAAAGAGACGAAAGTCGACGTTGGTGAGCGCATTGACGCCGGGAAACGACTTCGTCAGGCCGAGCGTTTCGAGTACGAGAGGGCCAGTCATGGGCTTCGCTCGCTGAAAGTCCGGGGGCGATCAGTACTTACGCTGCGGCAACACCTGCGCCGCCACGTTCATCGGGAATACCGTCTCGTTCGTGACGATGCGCTTGGGCAGCGTCTTGCCTGCCACGATGTCCTTCACGGCGCTCATCAGTTGCGGCCCGAGCAGCGGGCTGCATTCGACATCGACGTTGATCTTGCCCGCGATCATCGCCTGGAAGCCGCCCTTCGTCGCATCGAACGAAACGACCTTCACGTCCGTCCCCGGTTTCATGCCGGCTTCTTCCATCGCCTGAATGGCGCCGAGGGCCATATCGTCGTTATGCGCGTAGACGACATTGATCTGCTTGCCGTAGGTCTTTGCAAACGCTTCCATCACTTGTTTGCCGCCTGCCAGCGTGAAGTCTCCGCTTTGCGACGCGATGATCTTGAACTTCGGATCGTTCTTGATGATTTCCATCAAGCCCGAATGGCGATCGTTCGCGGGCGCGGAGCCGACCGTGCCTTGCAATTCAGCGATATTGATCGGGCCCGGGTTGTTCTTGTACGTCTCTTCAAGCCAACGGCCCGCGCGACGACCTTCCTCGAGGAAGTCCGAACCGATCATCGTGACGTAGAGCGACTTGTCTTTGACGTCGATGTTGCGATCGGTCAGCACGACGGGGATATGCGCTTTCTTCGCTTCCTCCAGCACGGGCTCCCAGCCCGATTCGACGACCGGCGAGAATGCGATCACGTCCACCTTTTGCGCGATGTACGAACGAATCGCGCGGATCTGGTTCTCTTGCTTCTGCTGTGCGTCGGAGAACTTCAGATTGATGCCCGCATCCTTTGCAGCCTGTTTGACCGACACCGTGTTCGCCGTACGCCATGCGCTTTCCGCGCCGACCTGAGCGAAACCGAGCGTGATCTTCTTGTCCTGCGCGTGGCTATCGACCACGACCGACATCGCCACCGTCAATCCGAGCAATGCGTTTAGCGCCAACCGTACCGAACGTCCCATGCTTGTCTCCGTTTGTCTTTGATGCGTGCTTGGTTTTGTTACATCGAACGAACTGCTTGATACACCGTATGCGCCGTCTCAGGATCGCGGCCGCCTGTCGACGTGCTGTTTTCTAAATAGCCAAACTATAAGCACGGTCAAACCGAGAAACGATTAGCGTTTTCCCCAGCTTCGCCACGTCAATAGTCATGCTATTTCTATCGACGATCTGAGGAAAAGGCGCCACGAAGAGGCCGGAAAGTGCCAATATGTGGGAAATTAGCCACATCGCCGCCTCTCGAAGAGTGATCTTACGGTGGATCGCGGCGCAAGCAGCGAGATCCATCGAGATCTATAATCGTTTTACTATATTCGCCTACAACAGGCATAGCGCAATGACAGACAAACCCGCCAAGCTTCGCTCCGCCCAATGGTTCGGCACGGCCGACAAGAACGGCTTCATGTATCGCAGTTGGATGAAGAACCAGGGCATCCCCGATCACGAGTTTCAGGGCAAGCCGATCATCGGCATCTGCAACACCTGGTCGGAACTCACGCCGTGCAATGCGCACTTTCGCAAGCTCGCGGAACACGTCAAACGCGGCGTGTTCGAGGCGGGCGGCTTCCCTGTCGAATTCCCGGTGTTCTCGAACGGCGAATCGAATCTGAGGCCGACCGCCATGTTTACGCGCAATCTCGCGAGCATGGATGTGGAAGAGTCGATCCGCGGCAATCCGATCGACGCGGTGGTCTTGCTGGCCGGTTGCGACAAAACCACGCCCGCGTTGCTAATGGGGGCGGCCAGTTGCGACGTGCCCGCGATCGTCGTCAGCGGCGGCCCGATGCTCAACGGTAAACATGAAGGGCGCGACATCGGCTCGGGCACCGTGGTTTGGCAATTGAGCGAGCAAGTGAAAGCAGGGCGCATTTCGATTCACGAATTCATGGCCGCGGAGGCCGGGATGTCGCGGTCGGCCGGCACCTGCAACACAATGGGCACCGCCTCGACGATGGCATGCATGGCCGAAGCGCTGGGTGTGACGTTGCCGCACAACGCGGCCATTCCCGCCGTCGATTCGCGTCGTTACGTCCTCGCACATCTTTCGGGCATGCGCATCGTCGAGATGGCATTGCAGGACGTGCGGCTCTCGAAGCTGTTGACGCGCGAAGCGTTCGAAAATGCGATTCGCGCCAATGCCGCGATCGGCGGCTCGACCAATGCGGCCATTCACTTGAAGGCGATCGCCGGCCGCATCGGCGTGCAACTCGAGCTCGACGATTGGACGCGCATCGGGCGCGGTACGCCGACGTTGGTCGACCTGCAGCCGTCGGGCCGCTTCCTGATGGAGGAGTTCTACTACGCGGGCGGTTTGCCCGCAGTATTGCGCCGCCTCGGGGAAGCCGGAATGCTGCCGCACCCCGACGCGTTGACCGCTAACGGCCACTCGCTTTGGGACAACTGCAAAGAGGCGCCGATTTACAACGACGAAGTGATCCGGCCACTGGCGACGCCGCTCGTTTCCGACGGCGGGCTTTGCGTGTTGCGCGGCAACCTCGCGCCGCGTGGCGCAGTGCTCAAGCCGTCGGCCGCAACCGCGTCGTTGCTCAAGCATCGCGGCCGTGCCGTCGTCTTCGAGAACTTCGACGACTATAAAGCGCGCATCGCCGATCCCGATCTGGAGGCGACCGCAGATTCGATTCTGGTCATGAAAAACTGCGGGCCGAAGGGTTACCCGGGAATGGCGGAAGTGGGCAACATGGGCTTGCCGCCGAAGTTGCTTGCACAAGGCGTGACCGACATGGTTCGCATTTCCGACGCGCGCATGAGCGGGACCGCGTACGGCACGGTCGTGTTGCACGTCGCTCCGGAAGCGCGCGCGGGCGGACCGCTTGCTATCGTGCGAAACGGCGATTGGATCGAACTCGATTGCGAGGCAGGGCGGTTGCATCTGGACATCGGCGAAGAAGAACTCGCTCAACGTTTGGCCGAATGGCGCGAGACCAACACGCGACCCAATGCGGCCGACGTCAGCGGCTACCGCAATCTTTATATCGACCACGTGTTGCAAGCGGACGAGGGGTGCGACTTCGATTTCCTCGTCGGTTGTCGCGGGGCGGAAGTGCCGCCGCACTCGCATTGAAGAGGCGGCGCGCCATTTGATGGGTTTATGCGGGCGAGCCCGCGTCGAATCGGTCCTCGGGTTCAGACCTCGCGGGGGCCGATTCCGACGTTCTACGTCTAGCGATCAACCGGCGATGGGCCGCCCGATAACGAGAATCGTCTCCGCATCCGCTTTCGCGTTTTCCAACTGCACGAGACTGGCCTGACGTGCGCCGAGCGGATCCCGATGCTCGATCGCCGTCATAATTGCCTTGTGCCGCGGCAACGACAGCGCGTGCGTATCGGGGTGACGGCTCGTCAGTTTGATCGATTCGGTCAATGCAAGCGACATCATGTTGCCGATGAAGGCGAGCATGTCGTTATGCGTGGCGGCCATTACAGCGCGGTGAAACTCGAGATCGGGTTCCAACAGTTCGGTTGCCGTTTGCGCGCTTTCCATCTGCTGATAGGCGCGACGAATTCGCGCGACATCCTCTTCCGTGGCTTCGGTTGCCGCGAGCGCGGCTGCGGCCGGCTCGATAATGCGTCGCACCGTCAACAGCGAGCGAAAGAACTCCCCTTCGGGCGTGACGCTGATCGTCCAAAACAGCACGTCCGGGTCGAGCATGTGCCATTCTTCGCGCGGACGCACGACGCTGCCCACGCGCGGCTTCGAGACGACGAGCCCTTTCGCGACGAGAACACGCGTCGCCTCGCGCAACACGGGGCGGCTTACGCCGTAGGCTTCGCATAGCGTGGGTTCGGGCGGCAGGCGTTCACCGGGTGCGAACTTGCCGCTGACGATCTCGGTGCCGAGTTCCTGCACGATCCGCGCGTGCATGCTCTTGCGGTTCTTGAGATGTCGATAGTCCATAGAGTTCGAGAATGCGGCCGGCCGAGTTGAGCGTCAGCAAGCGAAATGGCTCATGTCGAGCGCGCGACGGATAGGCGGCGAAGTGTGCGCCAGCATAGCACATACAGTATGGCCAGAGGACCCGGGCGACAGTTGGAATAAACCATCATTGCGGTGCGTTTGAACTCGTGTGAGGGGATCGCAAATGAACGGGAACGCGCCACTGCGTCGTGGCATCTATCGCGGCAAGACCTCCCCGTTCGCATCGCCGATGCGCCCGACGGTCTCCCATTCGTCAGGAGAGACACGTGAACCTGAAACCTATCCCCACGCTGGCGCTGGCTGCCGCCGTGGTTGCTCTGGCGTTCAATGCGCAGGCCCAGGGCGCCAACGGCGCCGCCCCGACAGACCCTCAAATCGCCGCGATTGTCGTGACCGCCAACCAGGTCGACATCGACGCGGGCAAACTCGCCATTCAAAAGAGTGCGAGCAAAGACGTCAAGGCCTTTGCCCAGACGATGGTGCGGGACCACGCGGGCGTCAATCAAGCCGCAGGCGATCTCGTTCATAAGCTGAAGGTCACCCCTGAGCCCAACGCGACGAGCGAATCGCTAAAGAACGGCGGAGCGGAGAACCTCGCCAAGCTGAAAGGGTTGACCGGAAAGGCGTTCGATAAAGCCTACGTCAATCACGAAGTGGCATACCATCAAGCCGTGCTCGACGCGATGGACAAGACGTTGATCCCCGACGCGCAGAATACGGAATTGAAAGCGCTGCTCGTCAAGGTCAGGCCGACATTCGTCGCGCATCTGAATCACGCCAAAGCATTGGACGAGCAATTAAATGGAAGCGGCGGAAACTAGTTGCGCGAGGCGCTTGAGAGCGGCCGGCGTTGCGCTGTGCGTAGGCGCCTGCGCGGCGCTCGCGTTGCCCGCGTCGGCAAAGACATGGACCGTCAAGATGGTCGATATGCAGTTCGTACCGGCCAATTTGACCGTTGCGCGCGACGATACGATCGTTTGGGTCAATTCAGATATCGTCGCGCATACGGTGACTTCGACGGTTGCCGGCGGCTTCGACTCACACGCGATCGCGCCCGGCGGTCGGTGGCGTTATCGCGCGAAGACGCCAGGCCACCTGGCGTACCGATGCACGTTTCATCCGACGATGCAGGCGCAACTCATCGTCAAGGAACGACCATGAGCTCCGGTACGACGATAGGCGGTGCGACTGCACGCGACTGGGAAAGCGTTGACGACCGCGCGCTGGCCGCCGCCGTAGGCGCTGGCGAGCGCGACGCCTTCGTGTGCCTGATGCGCCGCTACAACCAGCGGCTCTATCGCCTCGCACGTGCGACCTTGCGCGACGATGCCGAGGCCCAGGATGCGTTGCAGGACGCGTATCTGGCAGCGTATCGCGCCATCGGCGCTTTCCGCGGCGATGCTCAACTTTCCACCTGGCTTTCGCGGCTCGTCCTGAACGCGTGCCTGGCACGATTGCGACGCGACGCGCGCAGGCATGCCGTCGCGCCGATGGTCAGCACATCGGCAAACGACGCACCGGATCACGAGCTCATGGACGAATCTTGCGCATCACAGCCGGACGACGCACTCATGCGCGCACAGGTGCGTGCGTTGCTCGAACGAAAACTCGATGCGCTACCGGAGGCGTTCCGGGTTGTCTTTGTCCTGCGCTGCGTCGAAGAGCTCAGCGTCGAGGAAACGGCGCAGTGCCTTGGCATACCCGAATCGACGGTACGTACGCGCCATTTTCGAGCGCGCAGCTTGTTGCGCGAATCGTTGTCGCAGGAACTCGATCTGGCGGAGCGCGATGTTTTCTCATTCGATGGTGCGCGCTGCGACAGTATCGTCGCCGCGGTGCTCGCACGCCTCGATGCACGGGCAAGCGAGTAGGGCAGGCGTCGGCGGATGCCCCCGGCTCGGAACAGGACTCAGGTTGATTTTTGTATCAAGTCCCGATGGTCGCCGTTCATTAATATCATGTTGTGATATATATTTAACTTCTTGATCTAACGCAATGTACTGCCATTCCGTCAAGGTAAGGTAAGTACGCACCGGCCTACGCATTGCTGCCGGGCTGGTGCTTTGTCTTCCCAGTGAGGAAGCCGGTGAAACCGCTCCAACGACACGTAGTTGCACACTCGATCTATCCCCGTGGGGAGCGCGCGAATACCAACTGCGGGTGTTCGGGATGGGCTCGTTTTTCCGCGCGGGCCGACTGCGGAGGAACATCGTGAGTGACACCAGAACCTTTGAAATTTTTCGCTACGATCCGGACCGCGATCCCAAGCCGTACATGCAGACGTACGAGATTGAAGTGACCCCGGATGACCGGATGTTGCTCGATGTACTTGTCCGGCTCAAGGCACAGGACGAGACGCTAAGCTTTCGGCGTTCGTGTCGCGAAGGCGTGTGCGGCTCGGATGCGATGAACATCGACCGCAAGAATGGACTCGCTTGCGTAACCAACCTTAACGACCTCCCTCGGCACACGGTTTTGCGTCCGCTGCCCGGATTGCCGGTCGTTCGCGACCTGATCGTGGACATGACCGCGTTCTTCAACCAGTACCACTCGATCAAGCCTTACCTGATCAACGACACGCTCCCACCCGAGCGGGAAAGGCTTCAGACGCCCGAGGAGCGCAATCAACTCGACGGTCTCTACGAGTGCATCTTGTGCGCGTGCTGTTCCACCGCGTGCCCCTCGTACTGGTGGAATCCGGATAAATATGTCGGTCCCGCCGGACTCCTGCAGGCTTATCGCTTTCTGGTCGATTCCCGCGACGAGGGCACGGCTGAGCGGCTCGACAATCTTGACGATCCGTACCGTCTTCAGCGCTGCCGGATGATTCTGAACTGCACGGATGTCTGCCCTAAAGGCCTGAATCCGGCAAGGGCAATCGGGGAGATTCGCAGCATGCTTGTGCGCAGGGCGATCTGAGCGCCGCAACCTGGTGTGGAGAGGCTGACATGGCAATGCCAAGGGCAACACAGGGGGAGTTGATCGACGTTCGACCACTCGGCGATGCATTGCGGGAGTCGAAATCGGTCACCCTCATGCGGTCGGATCATCTGGAGGGGTGAATGATGGAAAACTCACTGTATCCGCAGTCAAGCCCGGAACTTGCCAGACGCCGCCGCTGATCTGCCGAACACCAGCGTTTGGCGCAATTCGTGCGACTTCTTGAACGTCAATCGATGCTCCTTGATGGTCCCGATGAAGATCGGGATCAGGGTGTGGGGATGTGTCTTTCAGATGCCCGGCGCGACGTCATACAAAGTCGGACAACGAGACTTTCGCCCAACGGCGTCACGAGAGGTTTGCCCTTGCACCGGCGACACTTGTCAATCTGGACCAGGTTCCCACTCAACAGCGGCAGCAGATCGGGCCATTCGATGCTGACCTGCCCGGGCGTACGAGCGATGAGCATCAGCGTGGCGATCTCGTGGGGCGTCAACATCGGGAAATTCGCGGCGCAAGGGGACAACGCACCGCTTACTGATGCGGTGCGGTTTGAAGGTTGTGCCCGATCATCCCCCTGGTTGTCAGCATGGTCTACCCACCGGGATGCGGTGCCTTCGACCTCATAGGGCGTATCCATCAATGTCCTCCTCGCCGACTTTCTGACACGCGAGTCTCAGTAACCCGCATTCTTGGCGGCGTCTGCTAAACGTGGAAGGGAGACATGCAAACATTCGTCGCCAGCTTCCGCAACGCGTCAATATCGAGAATCCGGAGATCCTTGCCGTGCACCTCGATCAGCCGCTGCGCCTGCAATTTCGACAGCATCCGGCTGACGGTCTCGAGCTTCAGCCCGAGGTAGCTTCCAATGTCTTCGCGTCAACCACAATGTTGCCCGGCTCACGAGCGACGTATCCGATGTCCACGCGAGGCCCGAAGTCATGCCCGATCTGCATGACGCGGCAGCCGTGGCGGTCGTTGACAAAGCGCATGAACTCGCCGGGCTCCAGCGTGCTCGTCGAGCAGGGATGCGATTCGTTCGGTAGCGCATATAACATGCATCAACAATACATCATTTAGACTGCGCTAACAATGATGCCGAACGAGCGGATCCATGAACCTTTAACGCGGGCGCTATCGCACTCATCGGATCGCTGAAGGGTGGCGCCGCTGTCGTCGTGCGACCAATTGACCCAGATCGGGTTCGAGTGCCGATCTCTATGCTAAAAAATACATCAGAAACGCTCTTTTCAGAGCTTCACCGGCCTGTGCATTGAGGCCGCTCGCGCACCTCATTCTGCTTTTCTGTGTTCATTCGGGAGTACGACTATGTCCGCCCTCACAACCCCTGCCGCCGTGATCGTCGTCGATATCGGCACCGTTGATCCGCACGAGCGCCATTCAATGGTTTTCGACACGTTTGCACGATTGGCCCCCGGCCAGGCGCTCGAACTCGTATCGGACCACAATCCCGAACCGTTGCTGGAAGAATTTGCTGCCGAATTGCCGGATGGATTCTGGTGGCAAGGCAAACAAGGGCGCGCGGACCTGTGGTGTGTGCTGATTGGCAAGCCCGTCACGGCGCTTGATTGACTTCGACCATACGCAGCGCGACGCGGATCGAGACTTCATCAAGCGACTAGGGACTTCCGAGAACATGTCCATTGACGGTTTTGCCGTACATCGAGTTTGGTGAGTCGTGGTATTGCTTGCGGGTCGCCTCCACGGACCCTGCGAAACGCGGATCCTGTGGTCGCTCGTGACTGTCCATGAACGTTGCCACGTCCCATGCTTGCTGATCCGTCAGGGTGCCACCCAGTGCGAGCGGCATGTTCGCCTTGATAAAGCCCGCCGCATTCTGGATCTCATGCATGCCGGCACCCCAGTTAAAAGAGTGTTCACCCCATAGCGGCGGGAATACGGTTTTTCCGTTGGTCGACTGACCCTGGCCGTCGGCGCCGTGACACAACGCGCAATGCTGTGCATAGACCTGACTACCTCTCGTGAAGTCCGGTTTCTGCGCGGGCGCCGCAAGCTTCGGATAACCGCGTCCAGCGACCTTTTCGCCCAGCGGAGCACCTTTAGCGAGCCAGTAAGCGTAAGTCTCCAATGCAACGAGTGTCGGGTCCCCCAGCGGCGGCGCCTTGCCGTTCATGCTGTACCGGAAGCAGCCCTGCATGCGCTCGGCAAACGTATTCACATGTCTATTCTTGCTGCGGTAAGCGGGGTATGAAATGTACGCAGCCCAAAGAGGGCTCGAGTTCGCTTTGCGGCCGGCATCCAGATGACAACTGGCGCAGTTAAGCGAGTTGCCCACATATTTGCCGGCGAATTCCTGGGTGTGCGTGAATATCTGTTCCCCCATCTTTACCGACTTGCCAAAATCATCGATCGGCATCGTTTCCTCGGCGGGCGGGACGAACACTTTTCCGGCGGTGCCTGTCGTTGATTTCGCCGGCGGCATTGTGCTTGCACTGCTACCGGCGTCGGCTGCGAACGAGCTGGAACTGGTTGCACTCAGGATGAGAAGGCAGGCGCTTCCATAGATCAGTCCGCGTACGTTCATCATTTGCTCACCTTCGTCGGAGCGACACCAGCCGAAGCCTCGCCGCCGTAGTAGTCCGCAACCGCCGCGATGTCGGCGTCCGAGAGTTTGCTCGCGATCACCGGCATGAGCGCCATGGGACCCGGCGGCCGGGCACCCGTCTTCCAGCCGTGCAACTGGCCTGAAATATAGGCGGCGGGTTGCCCCGCGAGTGGTGGAAAAGTCTCACCGACGCCCACACCACCAGGCCCGTGGCACTGCGCACAAGCTGGAAGGCCACTGCTCCATCGGCCGCGGGTGGCGAGCCATGCACCCGTGTCAGAAGGCTTGATCTTCCCCGGATCTTCAGCGATGTTCCCGACGGGCGCTGGCAGCTTGCTGAAGTAATCGGCGACAGCGTTACGGTCATCCAGCGTCATGAGCCTGGAGAAAGGTTGCATGACCGGACTCTTCCGTTGCCCCGTTGCAAATTCGGCTAGCTGTGCCGACAGGTACGCGGCGCTCAGTCCTGCGAGTCGCGGAAATCCCGCTGCAGCGTTACCTTCGCCGTTCGGGCCGTGACAACTGATGCAGGCGGGGATACCCTTTGCCGCGCCCTTTGTCGCGATCGTCATGCCAAGCGGCGAGTCCTGCGCATACGTGCTGGTCATTCCCACGATCGCCCCAACGACGACCGCGCACCGTGCGAGTGTTGCTTTGCGTTCCGGATTGATTCGTTGCCTCATACGTCCCCTCGTTTTTGTAGTTTCGCGCTCCGGATGCTTGGCCAGCCGTGAAGGCCAGCATCGATCCAATCGGCCCGCGAGACCAATAGCAATTTCCCGATCAGCAGCCGGTATTCACGTCGCTTGTCTCAGATTGTCTGACAGATTCAGCGGCCCGTCGGCATTTCGTATTTCCTGAGAGTCGAAGCGGCCTGCTGCAGATCGACCGTTTACTGCAAATAGCTTACCGAGAGACGTCCAGGAGTTGCTACAGAGAGGACATTACGAGGCAGCCAGAAGCGCGGTGTCGCTGCCACGTGCTGCCGCGCGCTTTGCTGAAAAAACATGGAGATATCAGATATGAACACAGCCATTCACGGCGATCGGGTCGCTCGCACTACCACGTCGACAGTCAACACCCGGATCGCCGAAGAGCACGCGCGCAGCGCTCAAAGTGCTGGCCGATGAGTTGGGCCTCACGGTTGCACAGTTCGCCCCGGCATGGTTGCTGGCTCAGGGCGACGATGTCGTGCCCATTCCCGGTACGCGCAAGCTCGAGCGGATTGCCGAAAACGCACAGGCCGCCGCGGTATCGCTCGCACCCGAAACGCTGGCTCGTATCGACGCCATTGCAGGCAGAACGCGCTGGGCGGGCGATCGCCGCTCATTCGCCGCGCACGGGGTCACCCGCAGGGCGACAAGCGACTGATTGGCTGCCATGCCCGGCCCGCGTGGCGCCCACGCCTTGCTTCGCCTCGATCAGCTATGATGCAGGGCGATACCGCGAGCGGAGACCCAACATGGCCGAGCCTTTTCGCTTTCAAACCGTCCCGACGATCATCGTCGAATTCGGCGCCTCGCGGCGTCTCGGCACGTTGCTCCGTGACCGATATAGCGCGCTTACGCGGCTATGTCTGGTGACGGACGGATTTCTGCACCGCAGCGGATTGCTGGCGCCCGCGCTGGCGGATCTCGCGGCGAGCGGGTGGTCCGTGACAGTCGTCGATAACGTCGTGGCCGACCCGCCGGAACACGTTGTGCTCGAAGCGGCAACCCGCGCGCGCGACGCGCAGGCGCAAATCGTCATCGGGCTAGGTGGGGGCTCGTCGATGGATGTCGCCAAGCTGCTGTCCGTGTTGCTGGCCGGCGAGCAACCGCTCGCCGAGATGTACGGGGTCAACCGCGTCGAAGGGACGCGCGTACCGCTCGTTCAAATGCCCACGACGGCCGGTACCGGCTCGGAAGTGACGGCCGTTTCGATCGTCACAGTCGGCGAGGCGACGAAAATGGGTGTCGTCGCGCCGCAATTGATCGCCGATCTCGCGATTCTCGATGCCGAACTTACTTTGGGCCTGCCTCCTGCCGCGACCGCCGCGACAGGCATCGATGCAATGGTCCATGCCATCGAGGCCTACACCTCCGCGCGACTGAAAAACCCTATCTCCGACATGTTGGCCGTGCGGGCGCTGCAACTGCTTTCGCGCAGCCTCCTGACCGCGTGCCGCAACGGCCACGACCGTGCGGCTCGCGAGGCGATGCTGCTCGGCGCGACCTTCGCCGGGCAGGCGTTCGCGAACGCGCCTGTGGCCGCGGTTCACGCGCTGGCTTACCCGATCGGCGGCATCTATCACGTACCGCATGGCCTGTCGAACGCGCTCGTGCTCCCGCACGTCTTGAAGTTCAACGCCGAGACGGCGGCGCCACACTACGCCGAATTGGCCGAAGCCGTGCTGCCCGAGGCCGTTGGCACCAGCGAAGCAAAGACGCTCGCATTCATCGGGCACATCGAGCATTTGATTGCCGAGACGGGCATCCCGTCGACGCTGCGGGAGGTGGGAATCGCTCGCGAGGGGCTCGAGCGCATGGCGAAGGACGCCATGCTGCAGCAGCGTTTGCTGGTCAACAATCCGCGGCCCGTCACCGAAGCGGATGCGTTGGCAATCTATTCCTCAGCCTTCTAGCCCGGCCTGTAAGCCCGAACCATGGCGCTCGCCGACTAGTGTGTCGCGACGCACAGTAGCGCCCGCGTAGAAGCTTTACGATTTCCTTACGCATCACAAAGCAGGCCAACGACACCCCACAGCGCCTTGGCACGGCGCCGTGAGGCGGTCGCGCGCGTTCGAAACGCGCGCCGCGACATGCATCGACGTGCGCTTTTCCCCCTGCGCACGCCGATGTAACGAACGCCTGCTTTGCGCATGCGCCCCCCGGGTGTCGTGTTCGAAAGCGCGCATTGCGTGCGGGGTCGACGCGCGCCTAAGCCTCGCTATCGTCCTTTGGAGCCTCTCGTGAATCTCCATCTCACCCTTCGCATGGCGCCGGCCGTATGCGCCGCAGCGCTATTCGCCGCCGGCATACAGGCGGCCGGGCTTTCAGCGTCGAACACTGCGCCGCCCGCCAACCAGCATCGCGTCATCCCCCCGGCGAAACCGACCGTCGTCACAGAAATCGTACCGGGCATTCCCGAGGAGGTGCGAATGACCACCGAGCAAGGCAAAGGGAAGCCGCGAGGCTTCGATACGCGTCGGCACAGGTTGCCCAACGGCAATTACAAGCGTGATTGAACGGGAGGAAGGTCATGAAAAGAATGTTGCTCGCATGCCTATTGACGCTCGGCCTATTGACCGCGCAATGGCCCGGCGTCGCGCAGGCGCAAACGACCACGGCGAAAGTGCTGGTTCTGTACGATGCGCCGCCGAACGATCCCTATACGAAGCTCGGTTTTGCCTACGCGATCATGCTGCGCAATCTGCTCGGCCACTTCAACACCGACGTGACGCTCGCGCCGGTGTCGAGCTACACGTCAGGCAACGTCGAAAACTATCAGGCGACCTTCTATCTCGGCAGTTACTACGATAACCCCGTGCCGACGGCGTTCCTCGCGGACGTTGCCAAGACGAGCAAGACCGTGGTCTGGTTCAAGGACAACCTCTGGCAGGTGGCATGGGACGCCAGCTATGGCTTCGCTGCGCGCTACGGCTTTACGTTCAGTGCGCTGCGCGGCTTATCGGCCGCGCCATCGGGTTCCAATCCGACGCCCGACTTCTTCGACACCGTCTTGTACAAGAACCAGAGCATGGTCAAGTACTACGCGTTCAACGCGAGCACAGGCGTCGTCAGCGCGGATCCCGACATCGGCGTGACAACGGTGACCGACGCGACGAAGGCTTCGGCGCTCGTGACGATTAAAGACAGCAAGACCGGCGAGCAGGCACCCTACGTCGTGCGGGCCGGCAACTTCTGGTACTTCGCCGATCTGCCGTTCTCGTACATCGGCCCACGCGACCGCTACCTCGTGCTTTGCGATCTGCTGCACGACATACTCGGGACCAACCAACCGGTATTGCACCGTGCACTGGTGCGGTTCGAGGACGTCAATGCGTTCACGACGACCGCCTCGATGAAAACGCTCACCGATTATCTCTACAGCAAGCGCATTCCATTTTCGATCGCCACGATTCCGCTTTACATGGATCCGCTCGGCGCTTACAACGGGGGCGTCTCGTTGACCGTGCATCTCTCGCAGGCAACCGGCTTGAAACAGTTGCTCAACTATGCGATCGCGCGCGGCGGCAAAGTGTTGATGCACGGCTACACGCATCAATACAACTCGACGCCGAATATCGACAACGCGGTAAGCGGCAACGATTACGAGTTTTGGCTGGCGACGCAAAATCGCCCGGTCGACGAGGATTCCACGCAATGGGCGAGCGGGCGGCTCAGCGCCGGACTGCAGGAGTTCACATCAAACGGCTATACGCCCTTCGCTTGGGAAGCGCCGCACTATCAGTCTTCTCCGCTCGCGATGAAGGCGGTCCCGCCATTGTTCAAGAACACGTATCAGCGTGCGGTGTACTACACGTCCGATACGCCGAATTTGAATTCGACGGCGCCCAATCATGACTATTCGGTGGGGCAGTTTTTTCCCTACATCATCAACCGCGATTATTACGGGCAGCGCATCATTCCTGAAAACCTCGGCAATATCGAATACAACATTTGTTCGATCGATCCGTTTTCATGTTTGAACTATACGTGGAACGACCTCTATACGAATGCGCAATACGCACTCGTCGTGCGAGACGGATTTGCGTCATTCTTCTTCCATCCGTTCTGGCTCGAGCCTGATCTGGGCACCCCGGGCTTTCAGGACTTCAAAAGCCTCGTACAGGGCATTAGCGGACTCGGGTACACCTGGGTGGCGGCTGATACCGTGAAGTAACGGAGCGCTCGTCGCGAGGCGCCGGCGTCCGACGCGAGCATGCGCCGCGTACGCCGGCTCCAGCAATCAGAGATCGGCCAGCGCATGCCCGATCTCGACCCCTGAGACGGTCACGCGCAAGTCGCTCATTGGCAGTTGCTTCGCGATAGCGACAAGCGCTTGACGTTGGTCGTGTGTACGCGCCGTGGAGAAGTACTCAATGCGGCCGGGGGAGAGCCCACGCGCGGCAAGCCCGTGCTCGGGCAGCAGGGCTTGTACCCGCCGGGCGATGGCAGAGCCTGTTTCGATCAACGTGAAGCGATCGCCAAACAGCCGTCGAATCGTGGGTGCGAGCAGCGGAAAGTGCGTCGACCCGAGAATGACGGTGTCGGCACCCGCGTTCGCCATCGGCGTGAGATAGCGCACCAGCAGATCTTCGACCAGCGCGCCTTGCAGATGGCCCCGTTCGATCTCTTCAACGAGGCCATGGCCCGCCTGGCAAACGAAACGACACCGGGCTTCGTGTTCGGCAAGCAGCATCTTGAACCGTTCGCTGCGCAGCGTCGCCGCAGTCGCCAGTACGCCGACGATGCCGGTCGAGGTGGCGAGCGTGGCCGGCTTGATCCCCGGTTCGACACCGACAATCGGCATTGAAAACGTGGATCGCAAGTGGCGGATCGCGTGCGTTGTCGCGGTGTTGCAGGCCACTACGAGCATTTTTGCGCCGCGCTCGACGAGCCAGTCCGCAATAGCTTTGCTGCGTTGCTGAATGAAAGCGTCGGTCTTCTCGCCGTATGGGGCGTAGCCCGAATCGGCGATATAGAGCACGGATTCGCGCGGCAGCAAAGCGCGCATCGCATCAAGGACGGACAGGCCGCCCAGCCCTGAATCGAAAACGCCGATCGGCGCGTCCTGGGTGGTCATGTCGATTCGAAAATGTGACATCGCACGGCGCCTATTCTCAAATGGCCAAAACAATTCGCACTATGGACAAGCCTGATCAACGAGCCGAAGTACCGGACCCTTCAGCCGTACGCGTCGCCTTGTGGCGAGCGCTGCACACCCGCGTCGATTCGCCGCCGCACGTGATCGAAGACGAGATCGGCCTGCAACTGATCGCACCCGACGACGGTTGGCGTGATCGCCCCGATATGCATCCCGAAGGGACGCGCGGTTATCGCGCCGATTGTCAACGCGTGACCGGTTCCGCCTGCGCCTGTACGTACGTGCGCCGTCCCGCGGCATAACCGAACCCGGCCGCTACCACGCAAACGCCGACGCACATGGCGGCCAGACCATAAAGCGAGCCGGTCGTATGCATGAGCGCGCCCGCAACGAACGGCCCGCTCGACGCCAGCAGATAACCGGTGCTTTGCGCCATGCTCGACAGTTGCGCGGCTACGTGCGAATCGCGCGAGCGCAGGCCGATGACGGTCAGTGCGAGCGTGAATGAGCTGCCTTGTGCAACCCCTAGCAGCAGCGCCCAACCCCATATCGTCCATAGCGGGGCGAAGAAGCAACCGACGAGGCTCACGCCCGTCAGCGCCAACGACAGGAGATTCACCACGCGTTGATCGCGCAGACGCGCGAGCAGGAAGGGCAGCAAAAGAGACGCGACGGCTTGGGTCATCACGCTTAGCGACAGCATGAGTCCGGCATTGACGGCGCTCATGCCGCGCATGCGCAGAACGGTCGGCAGCCAGCCGAAGACGATGTATGCGAGCGACGATTGCGAGCCCATGAACAGCGTGACCTGCCATGCGAGCGGGTCTCGCCATAGGCCGGTGACGCGCCGTCTGCCGGTCGCCGCGTCCGCGTGCGCGGGCGGCAACTGGGTGGCCCAAACGATCATGGCCAGCCCTGCAGGCAGCGCCCATAGCGCCAATGCCCACGCCCACGCATTACCACTGGCCGAGGCGAGCCAATGAGCCGCTGCGTTGGCCGCTGGCGCCGTGATCGCAGCGGCTGTCGCTGCGCCGGCGCACATCGCTGCGCTATAGATGCCCGTCATCAGTGCCACATGTTCCGGGAAGTCGCGTTTCACGACGCCGGGCATGAGCACGTTCATCAAACCGATGGAAAAGCATGCGATGACTTGACCGAGATACAACGCCTGCCAGGAAGGGATGATCCGCAACGCAGTGCCGATCGTGAGCAGCACCAAGAGCACCAGCAACGCCCGTTCGCTGCCTAAACGACGCGCAAGCCTCGGGGCGAGCGGACCGAACAGACCGAAGCAGAGCGACGGAAGCGTGGTCAGAATGCTTGCTCCCGTGGGCGATAAATGGGTCGCTTTGGCCGCTTCCAGGAGGATCGGGCCGACGCTCGTGATGGGCGTACGCAGCGAAAATGCAATCAACGCGAGGCTGGCTGCCAGGATAAATGTGCCGGTACGGGAATGGTGTGGATCTGTCACTTCTGCCAATGGATTGTTCGTAGCGCGGCGATCGGGCGACGCAGTGAATGAGAGAGGGGCGAATAGGCGAGGGCGGGGCGATCCCGCTTGGGAACTATGGCCCATGACGGCCGCTCGCCGGCCGTTATTGTACTTGTGGCGAGCGAGCGGGCTTTGGGGCCGGTGCGGAGCGTGTGGGAATGGGCGATTCGGCGGACAGAACGGACGCGCGGACAGACTTACATGACTTGATCGTGCAACGCCTTCGCTCGCAATGCGCTTTGGCGAATCGCTTCGTCGTGCAGTGCTTTTTGTCGTAGCGCTTCGTTATGTGAATGCGCTGTACTGCGCGGGGGGCGGAAACGGATTGCGTATCGAAGGGATCAATCAGCCCACGCTGTGGCGCACTGAACGGCAATTTTTGCAAAGTGTCCGCCTGGCGTGACCGCGAAAATGGAAGCTCGCTTTCAACACGATCAGGAGCCACCCTATGTTGGACCATGTATCTATCGGCGTGCGCGACATCGCCAAGTCAAAGGCCTTCTACGACGCCGCACTCGGCGCGCTCGGCTATCGATGCTTGCATGCGGGCGCGGATTCGTTGGGATATGGCGCGGAGGCCGTGCAGTTGTGGGTCTTGGTGTCCGATCGTCCAGTCGAGCCTGACATGCAATCGGGCCTGCACTTTTGTTTTGCGGCGCCGACGCGCGCAAGCGTCGACGAATTTCATGCGAGTGCGCTCGCGGCCGGAGGGCGCGACAATGGTGCGCCGGGACTCAGAACTGACTACGGGCCCGATTACTACGCGGGTTACGTAATCGATCCCGATGGGTACCGCGTCGAAGCGTATAGCGCCGCACCGCACTAGTTCCAAGTTGCCGTCCCGGAAGCGGGGGAGCAACCAAGGCGCGTCATAAATTTCGTGTTCAAGGCATATGACGCTCCACAGGGGAAAATGCGCCTCGCAAACCCGCGCCCCCCCGGGAGGGCGGTCCGCGACAATCCTCCGAAAGAACTAAGCCAACCACCCGCATAAGCGATCCTTAAGCCGGCTCCGTTCACACTCCGCTGATTCTCAGATATGGCTGCCGCTGCCGTGGGCAGCCCGAGATGACGAGGAGAGGATCTCGCGAGCACAACGTTCGTCCGACCTGCTCCATTTCCCTTTTCCGCATTGGGTTTGCGGAAAATTAATTGAAAGGTTGGGACGGTGTGACATGTCAAGCAGACTTCTGCCCATGCTCGGGGCAGTGGCAAGTGCGCTGGTGATCGGCGGATGCGCCTCGTATCACCCGCTACCGCTACCCGAGCACGCGCGGTTGGCCGATAGCATCGACGATATCCGGCATACGGTACCTGCCGCGGCACCCGTTGCGAAGGCCGTAGTTATCGACGTCAGCCAGCCCTTGAGCGTCGATCAGGTCGGCTTGCTCGCTATCCTCAACGATCCAGAGCTTCGGACAGAACGAGGCGAATCGGATCTCGCCCGGGCGGATTTGACCCAAAGCGCGATGCTGCCGAACCCGTCCGTGAGCCTGAGCTATGCGGCCTTGTTGGGCGGACCGGGCACGACGGGCGCTTTCACGGCGTCGCTGGCGCAAGACGTCGCATCGCTCGTGACCTATCGAAGCCGCGTATCGGCCGCTCGCGCGCATGTCTCCGAGGTCAATGCGAATCTGCTTTGGAACGAGTGGCAAGTTGCGCAAAAGGCCCGCCTGCTGGCCGTCGATCTTTATTGGGGCGAACGTTCGATCGAAAGCAGCGAAGCCACCTTCAAATCGCTGTCGAAGGAGGCCGCGGACGTCAGCAGTGCCGTGGACGCGGGCAGCATGGGTCTGTCCGAGCTCGGCCCCATCTTGGCCGCCAAGGCATCGGCCGAACATACGCTCGCCTCGATGCGTCTCGACCAGCTCAAGAACTGGCAGGATCTCGACGCGCTGCTCGGGATGAAACCCGGGATCCGATTTGCGATTGCCGCGCCCCACGTACCTAAGGTGCCGTCGGACCTCGACGCACTGATTGCGAGCGTTCCGGGCAGGCGTCCGGACCTCGTGGCGCTTCAGCTCGGCTATCGTTCGGCCGACGAAAGCGTGCGTGCCGCCATTCTCGGGCAGTTCCCCGCATTCGTTCTTGGCGGCACGTATGGATCCGACACATCCGATGTCCGTTCAGCCGGCCCCACGGCGACGTTCGATCTGCCGATCTTCAATCGGAACCAGGCCGAAGTGGCAAAGACGCGCGCCACCCGGCGCTTGCTTCACGAGCAATATCAGGCCCGGCTCGACGATAGCGTCTCCAGCATCCTTGCGCTCGCCGCGCGCAGCCACCGCATCGCCGCCTACCTGGTGAAGGCACGGCTGAGCGCAGTTACAGCCGAGTCGCAGGCGCAAGCGGCGCGAAGGGCCTACGCGCAAAGCGACCTGGATCAACGTTCGCTGATGGATTACGAAACGACAGCGTCGGATCGGCGTCTCGACGTATTCGGTCTCGAACGGGGACTCGACGAGGCACGCATTGCCCTGGCATTGGAGCTTGGCTTGGGACTTCCGCAAACCCGCACAGCTCCGCTCGACTACCGAGGTAACGAATGAATAATCGATGGATTCTTTGCGCCGTCGCATTGGCGGCCTGGTCGACCTACGCCGTTGCCGCGCCCGATGCCGGCACACCCAGTGTGCTCGTGACACAGACGGCCTTACGGCAAGGCAGCTTGCCACGCACGATCGAAGCATATGGTGTGGTTCAGGCTTCCGCCGCAGCGAGCCGAACCGTGATGGCGACGACTTCGGCGACGGTCCAGACGCTCTATGTTCGGGAAGGCGAAGCAGTCGGCGCCGGTGCCCCGTTGATGCAACTCGTGCCGAGCCCCCAAACAACAGCGGCCTATATACAGGCGCAATCGGCACTGCGGGTGGCGGAGCAACTTTCGGCGCGGACGACGCAGATGTTCGCGCAACATCTCGCGACTGCACAGCAATTGGCGGATGCGCAGAAGGCCGAGTCGGACGCGCAATCGAATCTGGCAGCGCTGAAGGCGCAGGGCGCTGGCGGCGCCCAGGTGCTGCGCGCGCCGTTCCGCGCGATAGTGCTGCATTTGTCCGCATCGCAAGGAACGGTTGTTTCGGCCGGCTCCCCCCTGTTGGACCTTGCCAGCCCCGAGAAATCGATCCTCAAAGTGGGCGCCGTACCCGCTCAAGCCATGCTCGTCGGTAGCGGCAACGCGGCTCGCGTAACGGCCGTCGGCGAAGACCAGAGTTGGCCCGCCACGGTCCTGCAGCGCGGCGCGATGATCGATCCCGCGACCGGCCTGGTCCCGATCGAGATCGCGTTGCCGCCCGGCCGCTTTCTTCCAGGCGAGGCGGCGGACGCCGCCATCACCGTGGGCCAGACGCAGGGCTACGTCGTCCCACATGCCGCCATTCTCGTCGACGATCACGGTGGCACTTACGTCGTGCAAGACGACGGCCTGAAAGCGCGCAAGGTGGCGGTCAGCATTGCCGGCGCACATCAAGACCAGGATGTGATTCGCGGCGACGGATTGAATCCGAGCCAGCCCCTCGTTCTTTCCGGAAACTATCAGCTCGACGACGGCATGAGCATGCGCATCGAACAGCAGGGCAAGAAGGGGGAGCAATGACATTCGCCGGATGGCTTCACCGTCATCGCCTCCCCGTTTTGGCGGTTGCGTTCGTTTTGACGATGGCTGGCCTCTACGCTGTGATCAGCCTTCCCGTCGGCCTGTTTCCCCTCACAAGCTTTCCGCGCATTCGCATCGAAGTCGACGCGGGCAGCATGCCGGCGAAGCAGATGCTGGTGGACGTCACGGAGCCGCTGGAAGCGGCCGCGCGCGCAGTGCCAGGCGCCGTCGATGTGGCGTCGACGACCTCGCGAGGCACAGCGGAGATCTTCGTCGATTTCCCGTGGGGCTCGGATATGAATCGGGCGCTGCTGAGCGTCGATGCGGCGTTCGCGCAAAAGATGTCCGATCTCCCGCAAGGCATCACCTATAGCGCGATTCAAATGAGCCCGAACGTCATCATGCCGTTCGTTTCGTATGCACTGCAGTCCGACAGCAAGACGCCTTCCGAGTTGCGGCAGATCGCGCGCTACCAGATTCTGCCGATGCTCACGGGAATTCCGGGCATTCGGCGCGTGGGCGTGCTGGGTGGCCAAACGCCGGAAGTCGAGGTGTCGATCGCCCCGCAAACCCTTCAAGCTTATGGGTTGACGATCGCGGACGTCGCGCAGGCGCTGTCCTCCACGAACACCGTCGCCGCGGTCGGGCGGCTCGAAGACAACGATTTGCTTTACCTCGCCGTCAGCAACAATGCCTTCACGTCGGTCGATTCGGTTCGCCAAGCCACCGTGCGAACCGGCAAAGGCAGTGTCGTCCCGCTGTCGCAGCTTGGCCAAGTCAAGCTGGGAACGGCACCTCAATGGCTGCTCGTCAACAATAACGGTCATCCGGCCGTGACGTTCGATGTCTATCAGCAAGACCGGGCGGATTCGCTGAGCCTCGCCAAGCTCGTACAGGAGCGGGTCGACGCATTCATGAAGACGCAGTCGAAAGCAATTCATCTCTCCAAGTGGTACGACCAAACGCAACTCGTGCGTTCGTCGATCGCTGCGTTGGAGGAGGCGATTGCGATCGGGCTGGTGTTTGCTGCAGGGGTGCTGTTCGCCTTCCTGCGCAACTGGCGCGTGACCGCCGTGGCGATGATCGTGGTGCCGATGTCGGTGCTTTGCAGCGTGCTCATCCTCTGGCTGCTCGGCATGACGCTCAACATCATGACACTCGGCGGGATTGCCGCCGCGATCGGGTTGCTGATCGACGACGTCATCGTCATGATCGAGCACATTGCGCGGCGTGCCGGCCATCCCGATCAGGAAGACCCGCACTCGAGCGTGCTGCACGCGGCGCGCGAATTTTTGTCGCCCTTGTTCGGTTCGACCCTCGCCACCACGATCATTTTCGTGCCGCTGGCTTTCCTGGATGGCGTGACCGGCGCCTTCTTCAAGTTTCTTTCGCTGACGATGGCGTCGTCGCTGATCATTTCGTTCTTCCTGACGGCGTTCACCGCTCCGTTGTTGGTCCGGGCGATGATCGACTTCAGTTCGTGGACGGATCCCGGCCACGGGAAGGAAACGTGGATGCGCCGCATGCACGCGCGCTGGCTCGATGCGTTGTTTCGCGCGCCGTGGCTCATCGTGCCTGGGTTCGTCGTGCTGGCCGGTGCAGGGTACCTCGCGTATCACCACGTGGGCACGGGGTTTTTGCCACGCATGGACGAAGGGGGCTTCGTGCTCGACTATCAAACGGCACCGGGCACGTCGCTCGGCGAAACGAACCGCGAACTGCAGCAGGTGGAGGCGATCCTCAAGAGCAACCCTTACGTCGACACCTATTCGCGCCGCACGGGCGCGGGCCTTGGGGGAGATTTGACCGAGACTTACCAGGGGGACTTCTTCGTTCACCTCGTCGATCCGTCCAAGCGGCCCAACATCTGGAAGGTGATGGACGATATCTCGGGTAACGTGACGCAGCGTGTCCCCGGCATCGATTTCGATACGCACCAACTGATGAGCGACATGATTGGCGACATGGTGGGCCGTCGACAGCCTGTCGTCGTTCAACTGAGCGCGAAAGACCCGGACGTGCTCGGCGGCATCGCCAAGAAAGTGGCGGATACGATTTCGAAGGTGCCCGGTGTCGAACCGGCTTCGGTCGACCCAGGCGTAGTGCCCGCGGGTGACGCGCTGGATATTCGCGTCGATCCCGCCGCAGCCGCGCTCAAAGGGATGACGCCGGCTGACGTGAAGGAGCAGGTGTACCACTATCTGCATGGCGCCGTGGTGACGCGTTACCTCGGTACGGTAGAGGATGTCGGCGTACGGCTTTGGCTCAAGGCACCGCATTCGCCGATTTACCGCGATAGCCTCGCGGATCTGCCTATCCGAGCGCCAAGCGGTGCGATTTTCTCGTTGGGGACGGTGGCGACGACGCGCTTCGTTTCAGGGCAACCGCAGCTGACGCGAGACAACCTCCGGCAAATTGTCGCGGTAACGGCTCAAATCAGCGGGTCGCACGATCTCGGTTCTACGATCGCGGCGATTCGAAGCGCGTTGGACAAGCCAGGCCTGATCCCGGCGGGCGTAGCCTATACGTTCGGCGGGGCGTACAAGCAGCAGCAAATGGCCGTGCGCGGGATGATCAAGGTGTTCGCGGCGGCGGTCACCGCTGAAATCATTCTGCTGCTGTTCTTGTACCGTGAACTATTCGTGCCGCTCGTCATCATGGGCACGTCCTTGTTTTCGACGGGGGCGGTGTTCATCGGCCTGTGGGCGACCGGCGTCGAATTGAATATCACCGCAATGATGGGCATGGTGATGATCATCGGGATTGCGACGGAGATGGCGATCTTCCTCGTCTCGGAGTATCAGTTGTTGCGAGAGACGATGGGCAAGCGCGAGGCGCTGCGCGAGGCCGCGCTCAATCGTCTCCGGCCGATCACGATGAGTACGCTCGCCATGATTCTCGCACTCGTACCGTTGGGTGCTGCCGTCAGCGGGTCGGGCGACCAGATGTTGCAGCCGTTGGCGATTGCCATCATCGCCGGGGCATTGGTGCAGTTGCCGCTGGTTCTACTGGCGATGCCGGTGATGATCGGATTGACCGGTCGCCGTGAGGATCGCGAGCCGGCTGCTTCTCATTGACCCGATTGCCGCTGCACGTAGTCGTGCATCGGCAATGCGTTTTCCGCGGCAAAACTCGAGACGAAGGTGAAGGCATCGGGACACGCGTCGCGCAGCGCCGCGTCAATCAGCAATGACTTGATGCCGTCATGCACGACGGGGCTGGCGAATTGGCGTCGGCGCTGAGTCGTCTGCGTTCCGCGCTCGGCGATGAAAAGTGCAACGACGCCTGCGAGGCGTTCCGGCCAGTCGGAAGGACGGAACGTGCGGCGTTCAAGCGTCAGGCCGACGATCAGATAGTGTGTCCCACCGGATGCGGGTGCGATCGAACCTCCGTCGCACTGCTGCGATGGTGGCGATTGCGGTGATTGCGGTGATTGCCGCGATGTTTCGCCGCGCCCAGGCGGCGCGTCCTTCTCGTCTTGCATCGTGCATCCCATCGAACCAAATCAGGACGACGATGGTAGGTCATGCAACCTGACGCCCGGCTGTCGGGCGATCTCCTTGTTTACGCCTATTTTTCAGCGTCGTCCAAGTACGCGGTCGTGTACGTTTTCGACAAATCGATGTCCGTTGCTTTCACGCTCGGGTCGATCGCCGACATGACGGTGAGTACCGTTCGAGGACCGTCGGCCGGCATCCGGCCGTCGACAGAGAACGTGAACTGATAGGCCTTGAGCGCGTGTACGTAAAGCGCCTTCCGTTTCTCGTAGTAGCTGCGCGGCAATTGCGCGACGATCTGCTCCGCGCTGTGCGTGTGGATATATTGCAGCGCTCGCACGAAAGCGTGAGTGAGCTTGCGTGCAGCATCTGCGTGCGCGTTCACCCAAGCGGCGCGCATATAAAGACATCCTGCCGGATAATGACCGCCCAGCGCTTCTCGTGTGCCCGCTTCGGTTCGCAAATCGATCAAGACCTTGGCTTCGCCGGTCGAGAGCAACTCCGACGCCGTGGGTTCGGTCGTCATCCCCGCCACGATCCGGTGAGCCCGCATGGCATTGATGAAGGTCATGTCCGCATCGACGGGCAACAGGTGATAGTCGCTTCTATTGAGTCCGAACTTTTTTGCCATGTATTGAGTGAGAAAATCCGTCGACGATCCCAGCCCCGTTACGCCGAGCGATTTCCCCTTGAAATCGGCGGGCGTTTTGATATCCGCGGCATGCGCCGCAGCCACGAGTTCGACTTCGCCAGGCGCCGACGCGAACTGGACCAGCGATTCCACTTCGGTGCCCTTGCTTTGCAGATCAATCGTGTGATCGTAAAAACCCACCACGCCTTGTACTGCGCCCGCGATCAGTTCGTCTTCGGCATTGACGCCCGCCGGTTCGGTCACGACGTTCACGTCCAGTCCCGGCTGCTCGAAATAGCCGAGCTGTTTTGCGAGTATCGCGGGCAGATAGATGATCTTGTCGATGCCCCCCACCATGAGGGTGATCGTATCCTCGGCATGGGCGGCGCGCGTCGCCCAGCACGCACCGAGCACGAGCGCGGCCATGGCTGTCGCACGTCTTGCAGTACTCATCGTGGTCTCTCCACTTCGTATTTGGTGTAGTTCGTCGCGCGGCGAACACGCGTGCGACGTCTCGAATCCGGTATCCGGTTCAGCTTTGATCCAATGGTAGCCGAACGATGACACCCAGCCCGCCCGTGGGCCGAGTCACGAGTTCGATATCGGCGCCACATGCCTTCACCGCTTCGCCGACGATGGCGAGGCCGAGCCCGAACCCGTCGTTGCCCGACGTGTTGCCGCGACTGAACCGCTCGAACACGCGGGCTTTCATGACATCCGGAATGCCAGGTCCGGTATCGTCGACTCGCAGGATGGCGCCACCGTCTTCGCTGGGGCCGACATGAACCGTCACGTGGCCACGATGGGGCGTATAGCGGATCGCGTTATCGACGAGATTGAACGTGATGGCATGTACGAGCGTGGGATATGTCCAGATCGCGACCTCGGCGCTCGTCGCGCTCAGGCCGAGATCGATTTCCTTGTCGTCCGCAAGCACGGATAAATCGACCAGCACCTCTTGCGCGAGATCGAGCAGCTTCACCTTCTTGCGCGGAAGATTCGCCGCGCGGCTCGATTCCGCGTGGGACAGGCTCAACAACTGATTGATCAGGTCCTTTTGTCGACGCGCGCAAGCGCGCACGGCTCGCAACGTCTCGCTCAGTTCGGGGTCTTGCGTCAGATGTGCCGCGTAATCGAGCTGCGTGCTCATGATGGCGACCGGCGTGCGCATCTGATGGGCGGCGTCGGCGATGAATCGCTTTTGGATGTTGATCTGCGCCGTCAGGCGCATGGCGTACTGATTAATGGTATCGACGATTGGACGCAGCTCGCGTTGGAGCTGCATGGTGCCGAGCGGGCTGAAATCGTCCGTCTCGCGTGCTTGCAAATCGCGGCGCAAATGGAGGAGGGGTTTGAGCTCGAGCGTAAGGCCGATCACCATCAGTGCCAGCGCGAGCGCGAGCAGCGCGGATTCCTGGACCAGCACGGGCCGCCAAAGCGTTTGCAGGAGATGATGGTAGGCATGGCTGCTCTCCGCCACACTGACGAGAACGGCCGTGGTGATGCCGCCCCGATACAGACGGCGAGTCAGCGTGACCATGCGCAACGCGTCACCGTGGTATTCGACGCTGCTGTAGCGGGGCGCATCTTCTGAGGTGGGATCGCCCTTCGTCAGATCGGGCCAGCCGGCCAGCACCTCGCCTGTCGCCGTCCGCACCTGGAAGTAGACGCGGTCTTGCTCGCGGGAGGCGAACATTTGCAGCGCGGCCGGGGGCGTCTCCGCATTGATCCGGTCTTGTTGCCACCTGACCTGGCCGGCCATGACTTCAGCCGACGCAAGCAAGCGGCGATCTTGGACGAGCAGGGCGGTGTGCCGAGCGTTTTGCCAGGATACGATTGCCATCAACGCCAGCACCACCGTCATGGGCACCAGCACCCACAAGAGCAGCCGCACACGCAACTGGTTCATGTGGCGGCATTCGCGTCGCGCAGCAGGTAGCCGAGCCCGCGCAACGTCAGGATCCGTGCCTGCGACCCCGATAGCTTGCGTCGTAGGCGATGCACATACGTTTCGATGGCGTTTTCACTCGCTTCGCTGCCGATGTCGAACACCTTGACCATCAACTGCGCCTTGGTGACGGTTTTTCCCTGCCGCAGCATCAGCGTTTCGAGCACGTGATGCTCGCGCAGTGTCAACTCGAGCGGCTGGCCGCCGGCACGGAATTCGTGTGTGTCGAGGTCGAACTGAAGATCCGCGCATTGAACGACCGATTGGCTGCTGCGGCCATGCCGTCTGATCAAAGCCTTGATGCGCGCGACGAGCTCGCGCATTTCGAACGGCTTCCCGACGTAATCGTCGGCACCGAGATCGAGGCAATCCACCTTGGCATCGACGGAGGCGTTGGCTGTGACCACGAGTACTGGCGTATCGTTGCGGCGGCGCCGAATGCTGCTGAGCACGTTGCGCCCATCCATGCCGGGTAGCCGAAGATCGAGGAGCAGCAGGTCGTACTGAGATTGGCCGATGCGATCGATAGCGGCCGAACCGTCGTGTACGCATTCGACGTCGAATCGCTCCGCCTGCAGCGCCTTGCTGAGCCAAAGCGCAAACTCCAGATTGTCTTCTACAAGCAGCAGTTTCATCGAGGCCACCAACGTCTCACGCAAATCAATCGCGATGATCGGTATTTAAGGATTTTCGCGTTAGCGAGAACATCGCCGGCAATATCGGTTACCGTTTTACCGTGAGGCAGTTCCCACAATTTACGTGCCCACCGGGTGTTCCGCCATCCGTTATTTCCCTGGATATTCTTGTTTTTCGAGCATCGCATTCTCGTCGACCGTGAACACCGAAATGGCACTGTTCAGATCCGCAGCCTGCTTTTCGAGCGACTTGGCGGCGGCGGCCGCCTGTTCGACAAGCGCGGCATTCTGCTGAGTCACGTCATCCATTTGCATCACCGCTTGATTGACCTGTTCGATGCCCCGGCTCTGCTCGTTCGAAGCCGCCGCGATTTCGCAGACGATGTCGGCCACCTGTTTGATCGCGTGCCTGACTGAGCCGACGGTTTCGCCGACTTCAACAGCCTGTAGCGCGCCGTCCTGAATCATTCCGACCGATGACACAATCAAATCCTTGATTTCCTTCGCCGCCGCAGCCGAGCGTTGCGCCAACCCTCGTACCTCGTTCGCCACCACCGCGAAGCCTCGTCCCTGTTCGCCGGCCCGCGCGGCCTCCACGGAAGCGTTCAACGCGAGAATGTTCGTCTGGAACGCAATACCTTCTATGGCGCTCGTGATTTCCGAAATCTTCGTCGAGCTGCCGCTGATCTTTTCGATCGTCGCAACCATGCCCTGTACTGCATCGTTGCCGCTGTCGGCCAGGTCGGCGGCCCTGACCGCCAACGCATTTGCTTGCTGCGCATTGCCTGCGTTTTGCCGCACGGTTTCAGTCAACTGCGTCATCGTCGATGCGGTCTGCTCGAGTGAGGCAGCCTGCTCCTCGGTCCGCACGGAAAGGTCGGCGTTGCCGCTTGCGATTTCCTCCGATGCGACCTGCACCGACTCGGTCGCCGACCGAATCTCCGAGACCACTTCCGCCAGGTTGCCGTTCATTGTACGAAGCGCTTGCAGCAGCAAACCGACCTCGTCGCGTCGAGCGGTGTCGATGCGCGACGTCAAATCGCGCGAAGCCACCGTCTCAGCCACGCGGACCGCTTGCCGGAGCGGCACGGTGATACTGCGCGTAGCAAGCCATGCGACTGCTACGCCGGCCGCGACGCCGACACCGCACAGCGCGAGAAGCCATCCGATGCTGCGTCCATACGTGCCGTGGGCTTCGGTCGACGTTTCGCTGCTCTGAGCGTTTTCGTAATCGCTGAACCGCACCATGATTGCGATCCATCGGTTGAGCGCCGGAACCGCTTCGTTCATCATCAAGTCGCGTGCGCCAGGATCGTTCGCGAGCGCGAGGGTTAGCACCTTTTTTGCGGCCGGTAGCGCGCTGTTGTGAGCCGCTTTGAGCTCCTTCAGAAAGTTGCGCTCGTCGTCGCTGACTCCCGGATCGTCACCAAACAGCGTGTCAAGCCTCTTCGCCGCGCTGTCATAGTTCGCGATGCCGCTATCGAAAGTCCGCTTCTCGGCGACTTTGCGCGAGTCGTCGGAGAGTGCGACGCAATTGCGCATCGCAGCCGCCGCCTCTTGGGCGCTTTCGAGGGCCTGTGAAACCAGCCGGTTCTCGCCCCCACTGACATCGACGGCATCCGTCAGCGCGCCGTCCATGACGTAAAGCTGCGTGACGCCCACGATCGCCACGCCGACCATGAGGGCAAGCAGTGCGCCAAATGCCAAGCCAAGCCTGACCCCGATCTTCATGTTCGACACATACGCCTTCATCGCCGTCCTAGCCGAAAATACGGGTACATACTGCGATTCCGTCGTCGGGCGCCCCATGCGCGGCGAGCGTAGGCGTCGATGCATGCACTCCACGCGCACGCGTCATACCGATAGATCAGATCGCGCAGTTGCGGATAGATGACGCTGCGCCAGACGTGCCCCGAGAAAATGCCGTAGTGGCCGCAAGCAGGGCCGGTCAGGCGATGCTTGTCCGATGCGTGGATGCTCGTGCAGAGATCGTGGGCTGCGTGGGTCTGTCCGCGCCCGCAGATGTCGTCGCGCTCCCCTTCGACGGTGATGAGCGCTGTGTTCGCGAGGGCATCCGGCCGCACGAGTTCGCCGAAAACGTGCCACTCGCCACGCGCAAGGCTGAACTCTTGAAACACCACCCGAACTGTTTCCAGATAGTATTCGGCCGCCATATCGAGCACGGCATTGTATTCGTCGTAAAAGCGGCGATGTGCCTCGGCAGCCTCGCCGTCACCGGCGGCGACGGCGGAGCAGTAGCGCGCGTGCGAGCGCAGGTGGCGTTCCGAATTCATCGCAACAAAGGCCGCGTGTTGCATGAACCCCGGGTACACCTTGCGTCCCTTGCCCGCATAGCCGGCGCAAACCGTATCGATCAATTCCCGCTCGAACCACTCGAGCGGCCGGTTGACGGCAAGTTCGTTGACCGCCGTCGGATCGCAGCGCGCATCGATGGGCCCGCCCATCAGCGTCACGCTTCGGGGCGTTGCTTCACCGCCGGCGGCCATCAGCGACACGGCGCCCAACACCGGTACGGTCGATTGGCATACCGACACCACATGCACATCCGGGCCGAGAAGTCGGATGAATTCCTGCACGTACTCGACGTAATCGTCCAGACGAAAAGCCCCCTCGGAAAGGGGGACCTCTCGCGCATCGACCCAATCGGTCACGTAAACGTCGAAATCCGGCAGCATCGTGCGTACGGTGTCGCGCAGTAGCGTGGCATGGTGGCCCGACAGCGGAGCGACGACCAGCGCGATCGGATGCCTGCATGCGCTCGCGCGTTCGAAATGGAGCAACCGGCAGAATGGCAACGCGAGCGCGAGGGTTTCCGTCACCTCGACCCGCCGACCGTCGACAACTGTCTCGCTCAGGCCGAATGCCGGTTTCGTGTAACGCTTGCACAGCCGCACAAGCAGGTCGCAACCGGCCGCGAATCGGCGGGCAGGCTGTGCGAACGGCGCGTCGTCGAGAATCTCGAAGAAGTTTGCGGCGGCCTGTAACCATGGGAGGACGGGGGCCCAGAGGCTCTTGTTCAACTCGTACAGCGAATACGGCATCAACACTTCATTTCCCCCTGGGCGAGTGCAAAGGATTCGGCACCCGATAAATGCAATACGGCGGGCAACTCTGGCCGCCAGGTACTGCAATTGGTCTCCAATAGCGACGCTTGTCTTCTTTTCGAAGGCTGCACACACCTGCCCCGTGCGCGTCGTTGCCGTACATCGACATGGCGAGGCACGAACGCCAACACCCGGTCGGACGCGCTTTCAGCGCGACTGAGCGAACCTGCTGCGATGAGTCGGTTCGCTCGGTAAATGGATGGTAGAGAGGGCAAGCTGTCTACTGGCTGTCAGGACGCGCACGGAAGAGCCGGTATTTACCCCAGGGTGGTTACCGCTACATGCCGCCGCGCTGCGCAAGCGCTTCCAGCATGACATTCGTTTGCTCCATCAGGGTCGTGTGATACGCGAGCGGCGTAACCATGTCCTCGGTCCGCGAGAGCAGTTCCTCGATGCCTTGCCGGAACGACGATTCAATCCGCAGACATTGGTCGGCCGCGAGTTGCGGCAGCACGGCATCGACGAACTTGCACAGGACGGCCAAGCGGGCGCCGAATCGTGCCACCGCCTCGCTGTTTTGCTGCACGTCGGGCAGAGGAGGGACCGGGCGGAGCCGAATTGTGTCCATTGGGAAGGGGGTGAAAATCATCGGCTTCACGCGGTGGAGACATTCGCGCAAGCGAGAATATCTCCAGCCATGCCGGTTAGCGTTTTACCGGGAGACGCGTATCGCCATGTACGTGTCCTCCCGGGTCCTTCACGGTCCGTTATTTCCCGGCACCCCCTTCCTTTGCGAGCATCGCGTTCGCTTTGATCACATAGTCGTTCGTATAGGTCTTGGCCAAATCGACCGGCTTGTCGATCTTGCCTGCCAGCTTTTCGACAGCGAGGACGGTCTCAGGGCCATTCTTGGGCATCATGCCATCGGGAAGGAATTGGCCCTTATCCTGCGCAAGCGCATCGACGTACTCCTGTTTCGTCGAAAGCTGATTGCTGACGAAGTCAGGCGGCAGATGATCGGCGATATCGGAGGCGCTGTGCGTGTTGATCCAGTGCATCGTGGCGACCATCGCATTCACGACGGCTTGCGTCTCGGTGGGGTGGGCCTTCACCCAATCCGCGCGTGCGAGGACGCTGGCCGTGGGCCAATAACCGCCGAGCCACTTGTTGACACCGGGGCCCGTCGCCAGATCGATGGCCGAGACGCCGACCTTCATCTTCTCGACCGCGTTGACGGTCGGCTGCGTCGTCATACCGCAGACGATGCGGTGGTGCTTGAGCGCGCCGATCAGGGTCGGGCCCGCGCCTACGCCTACGCGTGTGAAGTCTTTCGACGTCAGGTGATAGCGCGCGGCCAGATAAAGCGTCAGGTCGTCGGTGCCCGAGCCGACGTCCGTCACGCCAACGGTCTTACCCTTCCAATCGGCCGGCGTCTTCACGCCCGAATCCGGCGTACACATTTCGCGCTCGCCCGGCGCTCCGCTCAACTGAACGATGTCGATGACATCCTTGCCGTGCAGTTGGAAGTCGATCGTGTGCAGGTACCACGCACCCGCCATATCGACTTGACCTGACACCACCGCCTCCTCTGCGCCGACGCCGCCGGCCGTTTCGGTGCTCAACTGCATATCGACGCCGTACTTCTTGAAGTACCCCAGGTTTTGGGCCAACTGATAAGGCAGATAGATCTGCTTGTCGATGCCTCCCACCATCAGCGAGACTTTCGGCAGCGGGGCGGCCATGGCGGCCGAACTAAACACTCCGGCTGCGCAAGCCAAACCGGCCAACAACATCGTCGCGCGTGATTTCTGCTTCATGACACACATCTCCTTGGTTATTGGAGATCCCGCGAGGGGATCTCTTATGAAGTAGTCCTAACTGATTTTCACAAAACCCGGGCGTCAGATGCCGGGCCGATTGCCGTCGGACGCCGACGGCGGTTGCCACGACAGCAGTTTCTTTTCGAGCATCCCCATCAACACTTCCGCGCTGAGGGCGATGATGCCGATGACGAGCATCGCGCCGAATACGCCGTTCGCGTCGAAGGTGTTTTGCGCCGTCGCAATCACGAGACCGAGGCCTTGCTGCGCACCGAGGAATTCGCCGACGATTGCGCCGATGATGGAGAAGCCGAGCGCCACGTGCAGGCTTGCGATGATCCACGTCATGGCCGAGGGAAACACGACGTGCCAGATCACCTGGAAGCGCGACGCGCCGAGGATGCGAACATTGGCGATCAGATTGCGATCGACGCTGCGCACGCCTTGGAACGCGTTGAAGAACACCACGAAGAACACGAGAACCGCGGCCAGCACCACCTTCGACGGCATGCCCAGGCCGAGCCACATGACGAACACCGAGCCGAGCACGATTCGGGGCAGCGCGTTGACGACCTTGATGTACGGGCCAACGACGTCGGCAAGATACGGAATCTCGCCCAACAGCACGCCGAAGAAGACGCCGCCCGCCACGCCGACGGCAAAACCGAGCAGCGACTCTTCCAGCGTCACCCAGATCTGCAGCCAGATCGAACCGTATGCCGTGCCCTTCTGCGCCCAGTCGGCGAGACGGGTGACGATCCCGCTAGGCGAGCCGAAGAAGAACGGATCGATGACGCCCCACGAGGTTAGCAGTTGCCAGCCGCCTACGATCAGCAGGAACAAGGCGATGCGTCCGATCAAGACATTGGTTTTGCGGCGTTGCGCCTTGCGCCGCGCGTTGCCCGCGACGTCGGCAGGGTCCGTCGGGCCGGGTTTCAGTTGCACGCTGGAGTTCATGCTGGTCATGCCGCATTCCCCTTGAGATTCGAAACGGAGGTCGTGCGCGAATAGGCTTGCTCTACTTCCTCGCGCAGGGACTCCCAAATTTGTTGATAGAGATCGAGGAAACGCGGGTGGAACCGAATTTCCTGCACTTCACCGCGCGGGCGCGGCAGATCGATATCGAAAACGGCTTTGACCGTGGCGGGGCCCGCCGTCATGACGACGACGCGGTCCGCCAACGCGATGGCCTCTTCCAGGTCATGCGTGACGAAGATCACCGAAGGACGTGTGCGTTCCCATAGGCGCAACAACTCGTTGGACATGATCGCGCGCGTTTGCACGTCGAGCGCCGAGAACGGCTCGTCCATGAGCAGCATCGACGGCTTGTTGATGAGCGCGGCCGCGAGGCTCACACGCTTGCGCATGCCGCCCGACAGTTGATAGGGGAAATAGTCTTCGAAACCTGCGAGACCGACGGTGCGCAGCCATTCACGCGCTTCCTCGGTGGCTTGCTTTTTCGGCACGCCGCGGAAGATCGGCCCGAGCGCGACGTTCTTCAGAATGGACTTCCACGGCAGCAACGCATCGCTCTGGAAGACGAAGCCCGCTCCGTTCGTGATGCCGTCTACCACTTCGCCCGACACACGCACGCAGCCGGCGCTCGGACGATAAAGTCCCGCCGCGAGTGTGAGCGTGGTGGACTTGCCGCAGCCGGTGGGGCCTACCACCGCGCAAAACATTCCGGGCTCGATGACGAGGTCGACGTCGCGCAGAGCAGTCTTCTCGGAGCCGTCGCGCGTTGGAAAGCGCTTCGTTACCCCGGAGAACTGAACGCCTCCTCGCCGCGTAGATGTGTCTGACATAAAAAACCTTATTTCATGAGCCCATCGCCGATCGATGGGCGGATTGCATGGATGTTGCGCCGCCGGATTTTTCCGTTTCTCGCTTCTGCCCGATCGCCCTTGCAGGTGTTCGTCCGCTAACGAGACGGGAATCGGAAAAAGCGGCGACTACTTCTTGGTACAGCGGTCATTGTTCAAGTCTCAAGTCGCGATTGAGTAAGCGGGGATCTCCCTTAAAAGGCGGCATACAGGACCGGATTTCCGTATGCCGCCGAAGCCGAAGTAGCGGGCTTTTTAGAAGTGCCAGATACCGCCTGCTTCCATACGCCAAGCCGATTGAGTGCCAAGGCCCGTGCCGGATTGGAACGTCTTTTGGCCGTACATCGCTTCGAGGCCGACGTCGACCGTCGGGACCGGGCGGTAGATCAGATTGACGTGCGCCGTTTTCGTTGTGACGGCATTGGTCGGATCGATGGGCAAGAACGAAGCGAGGTGCTGGTGGTTGTAGCCGAGGCCGACGTTCGAGCGCAGCTTGGGCGTCCACCAATGTTGGAAGAACAGTTCGGCGCCCGCGTCGGCCTGGATCTCGATGTTCGTGGCACCGGTGGGGTTCGCCGTCGTACCGTTGTTGACTGCGAGCACGGATGCGACGTTTGCGCCGAAATCGTCAGGCAGGTAGCGGCCCAGCGCGCCGTACCAGACCTGGCCGCCGAAGTTGTCCTTGCTGTGCGGCAGGTTGAACGTGACACCCATCAAGGCAGCTGCACCGAACTTGGTTTTGCGCGCTCCGTTCTGATCCGTGAAGCCGAGATCGCGGGCGAGGCCCGAGACCTGGAAGTGGCCCCAGTTGCCCTCGCGTTCGTACTTCACCGAAAGATCGGGTAGCGGATTTGTCTTGGTATTGGCCTCGATGTTGTCGCGCGTGTCTTGATAGCCCGTTTGCGGGTTTTCCAACGCGAAAGACAACGCACCGCCCTTACCGAGCGGCATCGTGTATCGGATCTGCGGCGTGCGGGCGGCGGGCAGGCCGGCGGGGCCTGCATTGTCGAACGATTCCAACGAGTCCGGATCGTCGATGAAGTTCGAATTGGCCATACCGACGAGGAACGGCCCGATCGTGCCGTATGCGGTAACGATCCGTGCGCCCCAGCTGTTGTTCTGAAGCGCTTGGTTGTTGTCGCCGCCCGCAGTGAAACCGTAGAAGTCTAAGCCGAAGTTCGTCGTGATATTGCCGTATGGGCTTGGCGTGCTCGATCCGACGACCAGGCGCGAGACTTTATCCTGAAAGTGGAACGTGCGTTCCGATTGCGCACGGGCATTACTGCCTTTGGGATCCAAATTGCCGATTGCGAATTTAGGCCCGAGATTTTCTGTCGGATCGTAAATGCCTTGAAAGTTGATGAAGCCGCCGATACTGAGCGAAGTGTTGGTTCCGGGAACGATGAACGAATGCGGCATGGTTCCGCGCCGCACGTATTCCGCAGACGCGCTCAACTGCTCTGCCTTCATGGGAGTGAGTTCAACGCCGGGCGCCTGCGCAACGGCAACGGGCTGAGCCAATTGCTTGGCTTGCTGCGCTTGGGTGGTCGCTTGTTGCGCCTGCGTGGCCTTCAGTTGTGCAATCTGCGCCGACAGATCATGGATTTCCGCTTCGAGCTGACTCAGCTGATCCGCGTGTGCAGCCGGTGCGACAGCCAGTCCGGCGAGGGCAAAGCACATCAATTGCGCCGCTATCGATGTTGGCTTCCTAGTCCACCGCTGCCGTTGGTCGATCGAATTCGCCCACCTATTCATCAATGTCTCCTGCATCTGATTGTTTTCGCCAGTGCTGCTCGTGGAGTCATTGCCGACGAGCAGTGACCGAATGGTAGGGAGCGCAAGCTGTCTACCGGCTGTCAGGAAACGCCGATCTCCGTCGGTAATTACCCCATACGCTTGCGGATCGAGATGCCGGCCAACGCTGTTGTTACAAAGCTGTCTGCCGCTGACAGCTTTCTTTGGAAGGCGTTGAATACAATGCGGCAAAACGATTGAGTGCAGAGTTGGAGACCAAGAGCGCTTTTATGAGAACGATCAAATCGAAGATCTACGCTTCGTTTATTGCTTGCATCGCGTTGATGATTGCCATTGGGTTATCGGGGCTCTTGGGGGCTTGGCGAATCTCGAGAAACAGTGAGGATTCGTATTCATCCGTTACGGTGCCGATCGTTCAGCTTTCCAAGGTGCTGGCGCACCAGCTTAAGGTCCGCGTTGCGTTGCGCCGTATGCAGGCGTTGCGCTCGGATACCGGTGTGCGGAAAAGCCTGCCGGGATTGCAGACGGATCTGGGAGCCCTCGACAAGCAATGGGGCCTCTACGCTCGAGGAAACGTGAATGACGAGCAAGAGCGGGCGATCGTCGCGCAAATCACGCGGGAATTGCCTTCGTTCATGGCGAAGGTGGACAGCATCATCGGCACGCTCAAGGCCGATAACTTCGATGCGGCGGACGACGCCATCGCATCGGCCGAGCAGACTTCCGATGCCCTCGGCGCGGCACTCGAGAAGGATGCTGCGCTCAATGCGGAAAAGGCGCTGCGATTCGCGAGCGACAGCAAGTCCACGTTCGATCGCGTGCTATGGATCAGCATCGCCTTCATCGTGGTGGGCGTGTTGATCGGGGCTGGTGTGTCGATCTCCCTCGGGCGCGCGATCACCGCGCCGCTAGGCGCGGCCATCGATATCGCCGAGCAGATCGCCGATGGCAAGCTCGATAATCGGCTTTCGACATCGAGTCGAGACGAGTTCGGCAAGTTGATCGATGCCTTGCGCAAGATGGACGCGCAGCTCAGCAAGACGGTGCGCGACATCATGGCGAGTTCGGAGACGGTCAGCTTGGCGGCGGACGAAATCGCCAGCGGCAACGTCGATCTTTCGGCTCGCACGGAAACACAGGCGGCTTCGCTGGAGCAGACGGCGTCGAGCATGACTCAGTTGACGGAAACGGTAAAGCACAATGCCGACAATTCGCGCCAGGCGAACGCTCTTGCCGCGAACGCGACGTCGATGGCCGATGCGGGCAATCGGGTCGTGCAGAACATGGTCGGCACGATTGCAAGGATCAGCGAAAGCTCGACGAAGATCTCGGACATCACGGGCGTGATCGAGGGAATCGCGTTCCAGACGAATATTCTCGCGCTCAATGCGGCGGTGGAGGCAGCGCGGGCGGGCGAGCAGGGCCGGGGGTTTGCCGTGGTCGCGGCCGAGGTGCGCAGCCTGGCACAGCGCTCGGCCGCTGCCGCGAAGGAGATCAAGGAGTTGATCGGAACGTCCGTCGATATGATCGAAGACGGGTCGAGGCAGGCGGCCGACGTCGGCACGACGATGGAGGAAGTCAAGAATGCGATCAAGCGAGTCGCCGAAACGATCGGGGACATCGCAATTGCTTCCGACGAGCAAAGCCGCGGGATCGAACAGGTGAGCCGGGCCGTCGTGCAAATGGACGACGTGACGCAGCATAACGCCGCACTGGTCGAGCAGGCCGCTGCAGCTGCTCAGTCGTTGAAGGAACAAGCCGGTAAGCTCCGAACGGCTGTGTCGTCATTCAGGCTCGAGCAGGGCAGTCCCCACGGATATGTCACCGGGGTAGCGTCGTGACGTCCCTTTGGTCGAGCCCTGGCACGAAAGGCGAGCGCTTAGCCGCGGCCGCGCGAGCCGTCGCTGCCGAAGCCAGTGCCCCAGCCGCCGTAATGGCCGTCCGCGCCATAGAGGCCATGTGCGGAGGTCGAAGCGCTGGGCAGACCGGAAGCTGCCGTCGTACAGCCGGCAAACAGGCTAAGGGCGAGCAGGGCAGCGATGCTCGCCAGGATCCGTCTGGACGGGAAAAGATGGGTTGATGATGTCATGGCAAACTCCTGTTCATTGCGGTGTTGGCCCCGGGAGGCGCCCCTTAGGGATGGATGGGTAAGAGCAAATCGCGGGCCTTCACCTGTGGTGGCTTTGGCGCGCTGTAGAAGTCCCGTCCGAGGCGTGTGGAATCCATTATCGTGCACGCACCTTAAGCATCGAGCTCGCGCACGCTCATGCTGATCATGCCGCTGTTGGTGTTGTTGGCCACGATGGACTCCCGCGAGCGGTCGATCGGCACGCGTCCGGACGCCGAGCTCGTGAATAGCATGCTGGATGCGGCGATCGAGATGGTGGCGGATATTAACGCCCAGCCTGTCCTTCACTCCGATCGAGGCGCCCACTATCGCTGGCCCGGGTGGCTCTCGCGGAGTCCGCTCGAATACCGAGAGAGCCTCGGCCTTGCGGCGTAACCCAGTCCAAGATTTTAGCCGCACCCCCGAAGCGGACATTACTAAAAAGCTCTAACACCCATTGTCAAAGCCAGATTCAAATGTCCGGGGGCTGGCTAAATAGAAATGTCCGGTTTTAAGGTTGTGTTTCTTTCGGTTTCAAAGGCAAAGAGCGCAGAAGAAAGATACCTGAACGGGCAGGGCGCTTACGTCTCAAGTGCTCACCCTGGCAGACCGACGCCCTGGTTTTGAACGTTGGGCGGGGCTCAACTGCACGATTACGTCGTTCAGATCGGTTTGCGTGAATTCGCGCTGTTTCTTCGTACCCGGCGCCCGTTCAGCTTTGCGCACAGCGACACCGCGATTCGTGCGCGAAGGCGAACCCGAGGCGCGGCGATCATCGCGCTGCGCCTGCAGCGCCTGCGCAACCTGTAGCACATGGCTCAGGCGCTTGTGCTCAACGACCACGCCCTGATCGATCTCGGCCAACCGGTCGTACTGCCGATATGGCAGCACACGGTCGTCAGCGCGAATCTCGATGCGCCCATCGGGGTACTCCCACACCTCGATATAGCGGCCGATCAGCTTGCGGTTGGGCAGGGTGTCCTCCAGCAGATACATCACCCGGTCGTATTGCACCGTGAGCGACTTCGTTACGCGCCGGGTCTCGCGCCACGTCATCAGCAAGTCCAAATCCTCATCGTCGCGCAGCGGCCGATGCGCATCAAAGCTGCTCTTGGGTGGCTTCGCAAAACGCGCGTTGTAAGCAGCCATAAAGGAGGGGGCCCAGGCGTTGGCTTCGGCGACCGTGCTGATATTGCGCAAGCGCAACTCCTTCACCAGCCGATCTTGCAGCGTCAGATGCGCGCGCTCCACGCGCCCCTTGGCCGAGCTGCTGTTGGCGCAGAACGTGTCGATATTGAGCTCGTACATCGCGCGCCCGAAGTGCGTCACGCTGCTACCTGTCTTGCCAGCAGCGGTGCTGCGAAACACGCTGGCCTTGTCGCTGTAGAACGCTCCAGGCTTGCCGTAGCGCTCCAGGTAGGCGCGCGTCGCCTCAAAATAGCTGAACGTCGATTCGCTCGCCGTGAAATACACGTGCATCAATCGACTCGTCGCATCGTCCACGTAGACCAGCAGCGTACAGGCTGGCGCCCGATCCTCGAACCAGCGGTGGTCGCTGCCATCGATCTGGATCAGCTCGCCCAAACAGGCCCGGCGTGCCCGCGGCTGATAAACCTTCGGTGGTCGCTGCCGGCGCGGTACCCAGAAGCCGGCCTCCGTCATGAGCCGCCTGACCGTTTCCTTGGCCAGCCGGATACCGTGGCACTCCCAAAGCTTCTCGCAGGCCAGCGTCGGCCCGAAATCGGCGTAGCGATCACGAATGATCGCCAGCACCCGGGCTGCGAGATCCCCGTCAAGTCGACGATTGCCGGGCTTGCTTCGATGACCAGAAACCAGCCCGGCCGGCCCGTGTTCCCGAAACCGGGCAGCCAGACGACGAATCTGTCGCGTCGTCAGCTCCAGCCGATCGGCGGCACGCCATGGCTGGAGCTTGCCGTCCACTACATCCTGAATGACCTTGAATCGGTCCAGCTCGCGCATCGTCATCGTGATCCGTTCTGTCGCAGCCATCGAAGCCCCCAGCACTGGATTTCCAGCGGCCGGTCAGCTTACGATGGATCGAAAAGCGGACATTTCTAAGTAGCCAGAAGCGGACATTACTAAAAAGCTCTAACACCCATAACGTTGATAATTGAGATTATGTCAAATTGCCTAGCCAAGCTGCGCCGCGCGATCCATGCAGCCAAGACAGCCCTTCGAACGGCATTCCTTCGACCGACAACAAGCTAAGAAGTCCAGCATTTCGCGCTTCGAGACGCCTGCCACGAGCAGGCGTTTTTTATAGGCAGCAATTCTACGATAGACCTGCCGCCGCCGAGCATCATGAATGCCGCGCCGCGTATTACGAATACACCAATACAGGTTGCGCACCTCCGCGACCACGCTCGCCAGCTCGTCCGCCGACAAGCGCGGCCGTTCGAATAACTCCATCTGAACCACTGTGTAGGCACCCCCGAACACCATCATTGTTAACCGAATGTGTTCAGTAAGTGCGCACACAGAACCGCACGGTTGCACAAAAAGAATTTGAGTGACGCATAACAAAAAAGAATGCTCAGCTCGGCCGAAAACTAACCGTCCGAGAGCCTTCGCTTCGGGTCTACCCCGTGCTTTTTGAGAAGCGTTCTAAGCCGCTGGTTATCGCGATACAACAGCAAAACGCCTATCACCGTAGCGGCCGGAAAGAACCACCTACCCGAGTAATGAAGAATTGCCCAAGCAGCCGCGGCGCATACGACGCCCGTGGCAAGCAACGCAATCTTGTCGACGATCCAGTTCATTTCGCCGCCCCAACCTGCCTAGCGCGCATTGCGTACGACATACGATTCGGTAGGTCGACTACCACCTCAGGATGACGCTGAATGAAGATTTGCATGTCCATCGGCACGATCAGGCCGCGACTCGCCACCCAACGGGCGAAAGCTCGATATCGAGCCGCGGGCGAGTTTCTATACGGGTCGCCACACGCCTTCACTGCTTCGGTCGCGACAATCAAGCTACCGAGCGTCGCGCCAACATAGTAGGACGCAGCCATCGCCCCAACTGCGCCCAGCTTTTCAAGCGTAGTCGTAGCGCCCACCAGCTCAGAAACCGTCGCGTCAGGCCCGAGCGCTCTTAACGCACCGAGCATCGTCGTAAATGTTCCAACCGCAGTTTGCAGCGACGAAAACAGACTCATCGGCGCATCAAGTCTAAGTGCCCGCATGTTGTCTTGAAACGCCTTCGAAAACGAAACGCAGTCCATCAAATGGCCCTCTCAGAACATTGTTATAAGTCGCCAAACGGCAGCGAAATCTTACCAGAGCCAGGACATACCGAATTTATTTTCGTTACGCGTAACGGAATTTTCATTTTTCGTTACGCGTCAAAGCTTGCAGCCTTGCGAAGTCGCCGTCACCCTGCCAACCACACGTCAGGTCATACCACAATCCCAGGGCACCCTCGGCATAACCGCTACGCAACAGCCACTCGTTGCTACCGACTCCGCACCCCACCGCCGCGTCGACATGACGCCGGATCTCACGCTCAGCTAGCGCCGTAAGCTGCCGATAGGACCACTTCTTTCCGACCGGTTCGCGAAACGCTCGGTGCTGCTCAGCCAGCTCACGCCTGACCTGCGCCAACTCTTCGCGCAGGCGATCGTTTTCGAGCACAAGTTCGTCGTAGCCGTCGATAACAGGCAGACTCATTTTCGTTACCGTAACGGATTCGCCCGACGCCTTCCGTCGAGCACGAAATGCCGCCTGACGTTGCGCATTGGTCATCGCGCCGACTTTACGTGGACGACCTCGACCGCGCTTTTCCGTTACGTCACTCGATAACGCTAATTTGCTCATCGTCGCCCCCCAAAGTTCATAGACGTATTTTATGTTACGAGTAACGAATAATCAAGATTTATCGTTACCCGTAACGCAAATTCATTATCGTTACTCGTAACAGTAAATAGACGGCACTCGAGTAGATGGAACCACTCGAGCACCACTAAATCCGACGCACCTGCAACAGCAGCAAAATCTCCGTCTCACGCTTCGAACCCGAGTGCGCAGCCATCCACCTAGGAAGGAACGACAGCCCCGACGTCGCTCGCGTACTCTCGTCCTGGCGCAAGCCGCCCACCAGCAAGACATCGCCGTCCGACAAACCGAACGAGCTTTCGACCTTGCGGGTCTGCTTCGTCGGGCTATTGTTGACGCCCGTCGTCGTATTCACGAATGAGGAGATCTCCTCGACAAGATGCAGGTCGATCACGTCTCGCTTGACAGTAGGCTTGACCTGGAAAATCACGCCCGCATCCTGATACTGGACACTCTGCACAGGTGCGCCGCCCGAACTCGGATACGACACCGAACCAACCACCGGCACCGACTCGCCAACGTTCAGCCTGGCCGACTGGCCCGACTCGACACGCAGATTCGGGGACGTGAGGACCTTGAAGCGAGAATCGCTGTTGAACGCCGACAGCGCAGCCCGCAAACCGCCCGCAGACAGCCTGATGGCGTTATCACCAGCGCCCACACTGCCGACGTTCAAAGAAGCCCCCACGCGCCCGCCCAGCAGGCTCAAAGCAAGCTCGAATGCCGTATTGTTCTGACCGGTATCCGTCACCTCATACACCCACGCTCGTACGGAAACGTCACCAATCGGCGTATCGATTTGCGGCAATAGCCGCTTGAGCAGTTCGACATCGCTCGACTTGCCCACGTACACCAGCTCGTCGGCCGACTGATCCACCATCGCCGCAGCAGACGACGGAGGCACATCGTGAGACTCTTTCGCACCCTCGGACGCAGCCACCGCGCGATTCTGCGTGAACCGACCGTCCGACACGATGGGCGCGAGCAGCCGAGACAGATAATCGGCATCGCGATACATCGGCGCATAGACAAACGTCTCACGGTCCGCCGCAGCACGGTCAGCCTTTGACACGTAGGCCACACCGTCACGCAACGTCACCTGAAAGCCGAGCGAATGCAGGAAGTCATCAACCACCGCGCCCAAATCGCCATGCGAGCGGTCAAAGCGAAACGACACCGGCCGATCGTCCGCCAACACATCCGGCGACAGCACATACGGCGTGTTGAGCACGTCCCCATAGATCAAGTCAACCACTTGCGCGACCGGAACGAAACGCAGATCGATCCGCGACCCAACCGGACGCGGTAACGGCGCAAGCGGCAACGACGACCGAGGACCGGACGCCCCGACCGCGATCGAGGCAGGCAACGGTGGAAGCGGCGGAACGACGCCCAGCTCGTCACCGAAAGCCGCAGCAGGATCAACCCAGGCCAACAGCAACGCACCAGCAGCCACATAGACCACACCAGTAAGCAGCGCACGCAACGAAATCATTTCAACACCCCCGGCACACCCATAGCAGCCGCACCCCGCCCAGGCAACGACCCCGACCACACCGCCACGCGCTTACCGTCAACCTCGCCCGCCCGCTCAATCCCAGAACCGACAAACCCGGCCGGCGACTGGACACGAAGCCGCCCCGACTCGTCCGCCACCACCACCCAATACTGACCATTGGCAGCAAACGAGCCGACCACGCGCCACTGTTCAGACATGCCGGGAGAACGAGGAACGGCAGCCGCAGCACCAGACGCCGGCGCCGCACCCGAAGCCGCCCCAGCGCCCGACGCGTGGCCACCCGAATCCGACGACGCATGCGCGCCGTGCTTAAGCATGCCGCCGTGGAAAAAGCGCACAACGAAGAAGATCGCCGACCCGCCGACGACGAGCACAACCACCGCCAACACCCAAAACAGAGGACGCGCGAATAAATTTTGCCGCTTGTCGACAACCGCCTCTTTACCCGAACCGCCACCCGACGCAGCGTAAGACTTGTACAGCGGAAAAATCTCTGACTTGTACTTGCGCACGAACGTACCGACGCGGTTCGCTTTCGTCAGCCGCGCCGTCTCGTACATCTCGACGCGATAGCCCTTCGAAACACCGATCGACTTGAGCTTTACCATCCGAAACGAAAGCTCGATTACATCGCGAATAGAACGGTTAAGCCCACTTACAGCTTGAATCATCAACACAACGTCGCAGGCCACGCCAGTGTGCTCATGCACGAAGTGTCTATGCATGCGAAAAAACGCCATGTGCTCCCCAGGCAGCGCACCACGATCCGGCCATATCTTCCAAGCCTCATCGACGACCAACAGGTCGCCCGGCTGAACGAAACCGGGTTCGACCTTCGCGCCATCACTGTGCTCGAGTTCAACCGGAAAAAACCGAGGCTGCTTAATGTCGTCAGTGCGCACGTACACGACCTTTCCCAACCCATCGACACCCAACCCGCGCTTCTTAACCAAGTGCGCGTGAATACGTTCCTCACTGATGCCGTCGATATTCGTCACGACCCGACGACCAGCCGCCACAGCATCGAGCAACGGCCCCGACACGACCTCATACGACTTGCCCGACCCCATCACGCCAAAATACGCAGTCACGGCCATCGCGTCACCCAATCAACGGAATGCGACGGATGATGAACCGACACACCCACGCAGAGACAATCAGCGGCGCACCGTAGCTGAACGCGAACAGGTCAAGCCAATACCAAATATCCGCACCAATGCCGCCAAACGCCGCCGACAATTGCGCAGCCCCCGGCAACACGCCCGCCGACTGCAACACACCGATGAATTCGACCGTCACGAAGTACAACGCGAAATACAGCACGAACTTAACGATGATGGACCGGAGAACGAACCCGAGAACGACATTCAGCGCGCTGAGCAAAATACCGAACATGACAACACCCCCTAGTCAATCGAAGACGCCATAACCACACAGACCACGGCGATCAGCAGCGCAAGCAACGCCGCACCACCAAGCAACTCGAAAAACCACCGCCACTCATCAACGATGTCGACAAACGAAACGAACACGACACGAACCCCTTACGCAGCAAGCACGATAAACAACGCGACGAGCGAATACACAAGCAACATCGCGCCGTGAAGCTCCGGCCGCACCTTCTCAGCCAGATCACAATGCGCAGTCGTACTTAGGCTCTTGTCGAAAAACGGGATAACGAGCGGCGAGCAGACCGCACCATGCGCCGGAACCGAAAACGATCGAAGATCCGGCATTAGGTTAAGAAGCGGCGCAAGGATTTGCGCAGCCGTGGGCGTGGACTCAAGCGACGGCAGCCCAACGCCAGGGTCCGGGCCAAGATTGACCTCAGCCCCACTCCCAGGATTCGTCGCAGCAGGCACTGCCGAGGCACCTGTACCAGTGCTCGCACCAGTCGTCCCGAACGGCGCAGACGAGCTAGTCCCGCTCAACGTGCCCGCGCCAGACGTGAAACTCCCCACAGTCGGCGCAGAGCCGCCCAACTCAGTCTCTATAGTCCCCGCTTGCGACGGCAAAATCGGCGCATTCACCGGATACGGCAACCCGTTGTAACCGGACCCTTGCGCAGCGTCGAGCCACAACGCATTCACGGTGTCGGCCAGCATCACAGGATTCAGCGTATCCGCCGCATCACTACTAGACGTACCAGCGGCCGCAGAAGTCGGTGAACCTGTCACCGGAGGCGGAGGAGGCGGAGGCACATACGACATACAAGCCGTATCGTCCAGCATGCCAGACGAACACGCAGTCCCAGACCAAGGCGCAGCAGCCAAGCCAGGCCCGACGCTCGACGAAGTAACCATACTCCCGCTCGTCTTATCGAGCAGATTGAACGAACACGAAGAGCTCGTCGAACCCTGCAAAGTACATTTATCAAAAACCCAGGTATAACCGGCTCCGGACGCATTCTGATGCTGAGCGTAAGCCTGAGCCGCCGCATCAGCAGTACTACCACACACACTGTAGACACACCACGCCGCACCGCCATCAGTAAGCGCCGGAAAAGGATCGGCCGAACTTGAAGACTTTTGCGTCGTAACAGTGCCATCCGAATTGATTTTCCACGCCGTCAACGTGTCATTGCCTAACGTCGTCGGCACACCCGCCAACAACGCACCAAGCCCCGCACTGGTAGCCACCGCAACCCACGGCACCGCACTGACAGCCGACCCAGCAGCAGCAGCAAGACTCGACGCAAAACCGGCCGCCGTCGCGCCAATCGCGGCCACAGTCGCAGCGATGCGAGGATCATTCGCAACGAACCCTTCCGCCGCCGCCGCCGCACCCACCAACGCCGAGATAGCGGGCATCATCCCTGGCGCTCCCGACGTTTGCGCATACGCCACTTCGTGCGGGGCCGTATACACGACGCCGTACAACAACACAGCCGCCGACAAGATCACCGATCGCAGCTTCATCTCCTAGCCCCCAAAGCCAGAAATCACCGCCCAGGCACACAGCATCCCCCACGCGAAACACGCGAGATACCACGCACTATTCACGTCCATAATCACGACCCAACAAAAAGGGGCGAGCCACAAGCCCGCCCCAGTTCAAAAAGCCGCAGAGGCGCTTATGCAGCTTTGATACGCGCGATCACGATCTTCGCCGCCGACACCACCACGTACACCGCCGCGATCGAGCCAGCAATCGCCAAAACAGCGGTCGTCACCGTCGAAAAATCCACAGCGGTCGTGAGCGGCGTTAGATCCACCCCCGTCGCATTCGCGAACGACGAAGCGACCGCAGCCGAACCACCCACGGCCGTAACGACCGCCAACCGCTTTGCACCCTTGAAACGAGCCTTGATCAGACCGAACATACACAGCACTCCTAACGTTAAACACCACCATCAAACCGGGAAGCGCCCGGCCACGCACAGCAACCTAAGCGCGGCGGATCATGTCGAGCACCACGCCGCAACACCTAGAGACCACGTACAGCGACATCACCCCCAAAAACGCAACGCTCCAGAAGCCCGCCGCTTGCGTATAGTCAAACGCATCGGCCGACGTGCTATCGACCAACGCCAAATGCAAAACCCCCAACGCGCCAGGCGTGCCATCCGTCGCCGTGCAGATCACCCCACGCCCCGACGCGCTAATCGCTCCAACTCCCGACGCCGGAGCGTCCGACATGCACACCGCTACATCGATGCCCGTACTCACCCCGGCCACCCCCTAATGCAACGACCGGTCAACAAACACCAGCCGCACCACGTCAAACGCCCCGTCGCAATGGTCAAGACCCGCTTGGCAGGCCTCCTCCGCGTCCCCGAACCCGCCAGCTTCACGGAGCCGGGGCGTAAAGCCTACGTCGCCATCGCGCGGGCAAAGGAACTCGCCACTAGCCAACTCCTGCACCACGTAGACATGTGCCCCGTCCATGATTAGCTCTTGGACGAAGCGGCCGACCGAGCAGTCGGCTTGAGCGACAGCATCACAGTCTTGGACGTCTTGCCGTTGCTTACGATTTCGAGCTCGGCCACCGCGTCGAACGGAAACGGCAGGTGCTTGTACTTCTCGAATTCATCAGCCTTGCCCAGCGTGAACTCAGCAGAAGCGAAGCCTTTAGCCGTACCTTTCGAGTCATCGAGCGGCGTCTCCGTGTACACCTTCGTGCTATCGAAAGCCGTGCCGTTTTCCATCGTGCCCTTGCTCGCCTTCATTCCCAAGACCTTCACTTCGCTCTGAAACTTCATAGTTCACTCCGGTGCAAATATCGGCCGGCCGAAAGACCTGTTCCTCTGGCCAGCCATCATCAGAGGGGTCTAAATCATTGAACGCCTGCGGCACGTCGCGCTTGTGGATAGGCGTCTCGCAGAACTCGTAACCGGGGACCTTCAACCGCATGGGCCACTCACCCGACTTGCTTGTGATCGCATCGAGGAATGCCTCGTCGCCCATCAGCGGCCGTAATACAGCGGCGTACTTGCCGTACGAAATGAGGATGTTTCGCAAGCTCGCGTCGACGTTGATTTCCGCCGCTTTTTGCTTGACCTCGATCCGTTGCGGCGTGCGCGCGTGCTCGAAGAAGCGCAGGCACGGATAGGCACCCACGAAATAGCCCGATGGATCGAGCAGCACATCCAGAGGGATCACACGCTTGTCGTTACGGACCTCGACCTCGAACCGCACCCACGGCGAAGTTTCGTCGCCCTGTTCCATGCCTTTCTCGTAGACACGACACATCTTTCCGTTCTTGCGACGGCCAACGTACAGACTGCGCCCCTTGCCCCTAGGATTGCGCCAGTCTCCCCGGTGTTCGTGGCTCGGCGCACGACCCGACGCCGTAAAAAGCCCATCGTCGTACCACTGGTCCGCCTGATCCACCGTGTACTCGCCTTGCATGCAGTCATGCGCCAGGTCTACACGCGTGATCGTCGGACGTGCGGCCGTTTGCGCGAGGAAGTCATACAGCCGCCCCTCCCACCCATCCTTCGCCGCGATGCACCCTTGACCCGTCAAATTGACAAGGATCGTGCCGCGCTGGCTCGAGCCGCCAATCGCAACGTAGCCATACGCGTTGCCAAGCTCCCACGCACTGAGGTAGAAGTCGCGCCGCACCTGCAAATCCTTCGTGATCCCGAAGCCAAAAATGTCCGTCATGATGTGGCTGGCTTCGCAAATGAACTCGTCATCGCTCACCAACTCACGGCCCGCAGTCTTGCAAAACGTCCGCTCGCTCACCGTAAAGCGCAGCGTGTCGATCATGGCCACCTGATCGCCGCACGGCACGCGCACTGCGATCGTCTTAATCTCGCCCGATTCGGTAACGACCAGTTGCAGCCGTTCCACCGTCGCGAGCGGCGCTTTCTCCGTATCCCCCCTGTTAGTACGGGGGGGGGCATCGCGCAGCGCGCCGCCGCGTCCGTCCTCGTGCCTGCGGGCGGGCGCGGCGGCATCCTGCGCGAGAAGCCCCTTAGGAGTACTAACAGATTCAGCAAGAAACGCGTTCTTGAGTTTGCCCATGGCTTATGAGTTGACTTGAACAGGAACGAGCGTCAGCCGATTCGGCTGGCGCCCCTGGCGATATAGTTGCGTGCGCGCCTTGTCGCGCGCCTTCTGGCCGTCGCGTGCTCGCACTTCGACGGTCGCCACTCGCGCGCCGTGAAGCGTGTACGCATGCACTTGATATGCAGACACAGCTACCCCGTTCAGTTCTTCGTTCTGTTACCGGCGGCCCGCCGGTTGGCTTTTTTGCGCAAAAGACGGACGGCCAGATAGGCCCGTCCCAAAATCACCGTGCTCCGAGGCATTAGCCGCACGGCAAAGCTACCTTCTCAAACCGTGGGGCGCCGCCCCACGCCCCGCCCTCGCCGCCGGGTGGCTCGCGGGGGTTGGCATACACCGCCACCCCCCTTAGCCCGAGCGTAGAGCCGCTCCAGTCGCGTCAAGGCCAAAGCCCCCTCCGGGGGTCGCTGCGCGAGCCTTGACACGCCCTCCACGGCCACCGCCAAGGCCCACCCTAGCAGCCGGTTTACCTTTCCGACGAACCTGCTAGACTGCGGTACTACGACAGCCTGCTCAAATTTTCGACAAATGTCGAAACACTGGTGCGCATTATTTCGACGAACGTCGAAAAAAGTCAAGAGGATTGATATGACAATCGGTGAACTTTTGGACGCCGCGAAACGGAAACTAGGATCGCTCGGCGCTGTCGCGCGGCAGTTCGGCTTCGAACAGTCCCGACTATCAGCTTGGCGCAGTGGAACCCGCAAGCCAGACGCGGGCGAAATCATGATGCTCGCGGAAATGGCGGGACTGCCGCCATTCGAGACCCTGGCGAAGATCGAGCAAGAACTCGACGAAAAACACCAGTCGGTATGGGCGCGTGCCCTGGGAAACCTACGCGCGGCCGGGGTAGCCGCGACCGTGATCCTTGGACTCGTGATCTATTCGATGACGCCTAAAACCGCATCGGCGGCTGTCACAAATTTCGTGACACCCTCCCCCGCCAGCGCCGCGCCGCATCAAGAAAGTAGGGCGGGGAGTGTTGAGATTATGTCAAATTAAAAGCGACCAGCGAAACCCGGCGCGCAACCTAGCCAGGTTGCCGGCTCGATGGATCGCGTGCCAGCAACCGCGTGGCCCCACGCCTAACCGATGAACAGAAGCTCGCGCCCGACCGCCTACAACCGGGATTCATATCACGGTATGACATACATTCAACATCTTGATCTAACGCAACGTTCTCCCATTCCCTCAAGGTAAGGTATGGACACTCCCGCCTACACCATACGGGTGTCGAGCCGCTACGGCACCGCGATTCTGCCGGCCGACATCAGTCCATCAATGCAGGCTGGGCCGTTATTCGGTACCTTTCATCGCCCTGACCTGCATCTCGACCAGTTGACTTCGCCAGTGCGCGACCGCCTGGTGCGCCCGCCGGAATACAAGGCGGCTGCGGTACGGGCGGAAAAGCTGGCCGGCTAGCCGATGAAGGAGGTTCAAATGCAGGCGGTGACTCAGGACTCTTGGAAGGAACGGGTGATCCTCATCCACACCTTTCCCGTTCGCCGCATTACCACGCGCGACGCCGTGCCCGACGGTTACATTGCAACCATCAGGATCGAAGGAGGCAGCGAGGTACTGGCTGATTGGCATCTACCATTCTTCGCTGAGCGTTGGCTGTCCGAGGACGAGGCACGACGGGATGCATTGGAATACGCGGTGAAGCTGATCGATAGCGGCGTGCTGGAGGAGCCGCGAGCTTTGCGCGAAAACGCCGCTTGACGGAGACTTGAATCAGTCGCTCAAGAGGCGAAGCTTCCCGGACTCATCGACTTCGACATGGACACGCAGCAGGCAGTGGATGTTTCAGGTGCCGCTCCCGGCTGGCCCGGGATTGCGTCTACCTGGACTTCAAGCGCGAAGGACCTCGTGACGACCGTGCCAAGCCCTAGCCGCGTATGGGCGTCGATCGGCCATGGCATCCTTAATGAGGTCTACTGGCCATCGGCCGGCGAGCCTCAAGTGCGAGACCTGGGCTTCATCGTCGCCGGTCCGGGCGGCTGGCACGAACTGAAGCGCGTCGCCAGGTACCGGCTTTCGCTCCCCAGCCCTTGCATTCCTCTGCCGCGGATCGTGCATGAAGGCGACGGGTATCGCCTCGAGCTTAATCTGTCGCCGGATCCGATTCGTGACGTGATGCTCGTCGCCTTCCGACTCACCGGAACCGGCGTCAAGCTCTACGCCCTGCTCGCGCCCCACCTGGGCGGCAGCGGTCTGCATAACAATGCGCGCGTAGCAAATGGTCTCGTTGCATGGAAGGACAGCGTTGCACTTCAGCTTGCCGCCGATTGCGGCTTCTCACGTGCAAGTGCTGGATACGTTGGGTATTCCGATGGTTGGCAAGACTTCGCCAACCATGCGCGCATGGAGTGGACGTTCGCGGAGGCACTGAATGGCAACGTTGCCTTGATGGGGGAGCTGGCAGCCTCCACGGGCGTGCTCGCCCTCGGTTTTGCCGAGACGCCGGAAGGCGCCTGCACGCTCGCGCGATCGAGCCTTTCCGAGGGCTTCGATGCCGTACAGCGTTCGTGCGACGCAGCCTGGCAAGCGTGGACCGCCGGCATCGCTATCCCTGACACGCCGGAGCGGGTTCGATACGAGGCTTACCTTTCCGCGATGGTGCTGAAAGCCCATGAGGGACGGACGTATCCTGGCGCGCTGATCGCCAGCCTGAGCATTCCATGGGGTAACACGAGCGACAGTACCGGCGGGTATCACCTCGTCTGGACGCGCGACGCCGTCGAAGCCGCCTTCGCACTGCTAGCGATCGGCTGTGTGGAAGATACTCGGCACACGCTTGACTACCTGATTGCAACGCAACGAGCAGACGGAAGTTGGAGTCAGAACAGCTATCCTGACGGACGGCCGTTCTGGACCGGCATCCAGCTCGATGAAGTGGGCCTGCCCGTACTGCTTGCAGCCAAGCTCGCCGAGCGCGGTGCGACGGGCGCACTGACAGGCTGGACCGAAATGATTGCACGTGCCATTGGCTATGTCGCGCGCAACGGTCCCGGCAGCCCCCAGGACCGTTGGGAAGAAAACGCCGGCATTTCGCCGTTCACGCTCGGCATCGAGATCGCGGCACTCGTCTGCGCGGCCGAACATTTGGCGGACGAAGAGAACGCCTACGCCCTCTCGCTCGCCGACTATTGGAATGAACGGCTTGAAGACTGGACGTACGTCGAAAACGAAACGTTTTCCGAGGCCTTTGGCATCGACGGCTATTACGTTCGAATTGCGGCACCGCTATGCAAAGGCGGATTGCGAGGTCGAATCGACATCGCCAATCGGGCAGGCAGCAGCGCGCCCGCTTTCGCGCTAATCGGTATGGAGTGCCTCTATCTGGTTCGTCTCGGACTGCGGGATGCACGCGATCGGCGCATCGTGAACACGGCGAAAGTCATCGACGGCTTACTGGGTGTCCGGACGCCGCACGGCATCGCTTACCGCCGCTATAACGGCGATGGTTACGGCGAACACGAAAACGGCGCACCGTTCGATGGTACTGGCGTCGGGCGCTTGTGGCCGCTGCTGACGGGCGAGCGAGCACATCTCGATCTGATGCAGGGAATCGATCCGTTGCCCTATCTTGAGACGATGACGCAGATGACCGGAGTAAGTGGCCTGATTCCGGAACAGGTATGGGACGCCGACCCGATACCCGGGCGAGGCCTCGAGCCTGGCAAGCCGACCGGCAGCGCCATGCCGCTCGTGTGGGCGCATGCCGAATTTCTCAAGTTGCTCATTGCACGGCATCAAAGGCGCCCGATTGAACTGCTCTCGAGTGTTGAACAGCGCTACCACGCCCAGCAGCCCGAGGCGGCCACCTGGCATTGGCGTCAGGCGCAACCGTTCGATGCACTGCCTGCGGGCCGAGCGCTGCTCATCGAAAATCTGGAGCCCTTCTGGCTCCACTATGGGTTCGACGGATGGCACGACGTCGCTGACAGACCTTCGCAGGTGCGAGCGTTTTCGATACACGGCGTCCGATTCGATACGGCCGACATTGCCGGTCATTCAGTCCTTGATTTCACTTTCTATTTCCCTCAGTCGCAACGCTGGGCCGGCACCGACTTTCACATTCTTCTGGGAGACGCCGACACGGGAGTATCGAGATCATGAAACAAAGCGCTTCGTTCAGTTGCACCGTGTGATCGCTGCCGAAGCCGAATGCGGATGCCAGGAGGATGACTCGTAGCGCCTCGGGGCCGTGAAGGCGGGACGCTCGCCAGCCTGAACGATCCCGCCTTCAGCACATGATCTATCACGGTGTTCCCGTCGTCTCAATATCGGTCGCCACGTTCGTCTTGACTGGCCGCGGTTCCGGATGGACGGCAGGAGGATCGCTTGCCGGGAAACTCTCCGCCCCAGCCTCGTCGAGCAGGGCTTCGAGGTGATCTGCGCGCTCTCGGGCCGCGCGCTCGACTTCATGAGGAATTTGCATGATCACCCTTTGCTGATCTTCGCCTTGTAGCCGGCGTCCTCGAATGCAACCAGGAATTCCTCGGCCATCATCCACGAGTGGATCTTTACGATCCCGGCATCGACGTCGACATCGACCTTCGCGTCCGGGTCGACCGCGCCGATGGCCCGGGCAAGCGTCTGTGCGTCGCCACCCCCGGTCGTCTTTTCCGTTTCGAATTCCATATGTTCGAATTGCATGCGCTGCTCTCCTCGATTCTGGTCACCGCGAAATGCACACGTTCAACGTCGCCAGACGCGGTCGCCCCTTCTCTTTTGCATCATGAACTTCGGCAATTCCATTGAATTTAAACTATGTCACAACATGACCTATAGTGAAGCGCAGAGGGCAAGACGAAAATGTGCAGATGAATGCACGGCAGTGCCCGCGCGTCCGCACATCAGTGGATTTTTTGACGCGACTGCATGGTCTGGACGTTGGCCACCGTCTGGACAACGATCATGGATCGCCGGGACGCGCGTCGAAGGGAGAACAGGAGTACTTATTCATTTTCCGGCCACTTCATTTCCAGATCGTCGTCATGGTGTTTACGCCGCTCTCCGGCGAGCCCCTGCAACTCATTCGGACTGACGAGCACGACAGTTACGAGTATCGATGTGTTCTGGAACGCTGTCAGTGCATGCGGGACGCCGGCTGCCAGATAGATAAGGTCCCCGGTATGCAGGATCTGGTGCCCTTCATTCATCTCGAGATCGACCTCACCTTCGATGCATTGCACCGTGACCGGGCCATCAACTGCGTGCACAGGCATCCCTTTGCCAGCCGGAAGAACAATCCGCATGACTTCGAGGCGCTTTTCCTTGAACAGTGCCGTGGTCGGAGTCTGGTCAAGCCGGTCACCGAGCGGTAACAGGCTCGCAACTTCACCAGACGAAAGATGTGATATAGCCACCTGTCTCTCCTTAACGTGCAACCCGATCAGGTCAGCAGATAGTGTTGATCGCCGACGGCCTGCCGCGCGTGTCGCCCGCGTGACGGCGTATCGTTGATCTGGCATGCAAGACCGTCCTGCATATTCGGCTTGGTCTCCGTATCCGGCTCATATCGGAAGATCTCGATCACGCGGCTGTCACTCATCGTGTATCTCCACTTCGTGTTCCGGGTTCTGAGCCGGCCGTCCTGCTCAGGGGGACAGCATTCCGCTGTCACGGATCAATAAGGCAGTCGGCGCGCGGGTTGTTCTTTACTCTCAGCTTCGATGATCGCCATTGCTGCCTGCTCCAATGTAATGACCCGCTGAAGCTGTGCGAATCGCTCGTCTACCGGGCCCCCAAAGAGCGGGTCCGGCTGTCCGCCCCCATCAGCAAGCTCGATGGCATGCCAGTCGTCATCGTCGAGGTGGCGTGCTGCCGCAGGAAACAGTATCAGCTCCTCGACGATCATGTTATGGCGCAGCCTTTCCGCGTAGAGACGAACGTGGATTTCGACCAGTTCCTGCGACATGTTTTCTTCACGGGCAGCCGCTTCGAGATCCTGGAGAAGTTCGTGACCCTGCGAAATCAGTGTGGCGTGTTGCGCTTTGATTTCCCGCGCAATCCCGTCGGGCAGCGCATTCTTGCCCCGCAGCGTCTCCGCAATGCGATCCTCGATCGCGTGATGGGTGACATCGGGAAAGCGTGTCAGGTAGTAAAGCGTATCCACCAGCAGCGCGATGTGCGGGGCGCCCGGATCGGTGCGCAGCGACCGCTCGCCGTCGAGCAGTTGCACCAGTCGTCCCAGACTGCCATGTTCGGCCTGCAGGCGCTCAATGACCGTGGGCATGGGGCGCCTCGTCGGGATTCGGATTCGTACTCGACTTCTCTGCCATCGTGTCGAGTGCCAGTGCCGAATGCGCGTACGCCGCGCCGGCACGCATCTCGGCCGCGACCCAGATGGCCTCCATGATCTCCTGTCCGGTCGCGCCGCTTTTCAGGGCGGCCGCCGTGTGGCCGCGTATGCAATACGGGCACTGGGTGACATGGGCGACGGCAACGGCGATCAGCTGTTTCGTCTTCGCGGGCAGCGCGCCGTCGGCGAAGACGCTTTCGCTGAATGCCTTGAATGCGGCGAGCGGTCCGGGCGCCAGTTGCTTGCGCCTTGCTGCGATTCCGGGGTTCGACGGCGGATACATTGCTTTGTCCATGGCTTGGCTCCCAATGCTGGTTCAATGACGGCGCCACCTCGCTATAAGCCGTGCAGCCGATGCACGCGCAAAACGTGCCGTACGGTGCTGTCACCTGCGATGGACTCATCCAGCGTCGCCAGAGGCGTACGAAGCCCTCTTCTCTTGTGCATCATGAACTTCGGCAATTCAATTGAATTTAATCTATGTCACAACGTGATCTATAGTGGAATGCACTGGAGCACCAGCCCGCGCGTCCTCACATCAGTGCATTGCACGCAGTACCAAACGGAGGGCATCCATCATGACGACGCAATTTAAGGTTGGCGATCACGTGACGTGGAATTCGGAGGCCGGCCATGTCAGCGGCAAGATCATCAAAGTGCATACGAGAGACACCGATTACAAGGGATACACCCATCACGCCAGCGTGGACGATCCACAGTATGAGATCAGGAGTCACAAGACCGACCATATCGCCATGCACAAAGGTGGCGCGCTAAAAAAGATCGATTCCTGATCGACGTTGACTACTACCGTACAGACGAGCCGCCGACGAATGTGCGACGTTGCTGCTATACGCTGGCAAGCTGTGCGCATTGACCCTTCCGGGATCGCTCCCAGCGCGGCCCACGGTTGCGTTTTGCACGCATGCTTGGCTGCTTCATTGGCGCGCTTTGCGCGGCAGTGCCAGGATTGATCGACCTGCTCTTCTACAAGGGTGGCGTTACGCCAGTCAGGAAGATCGCGCTGACGCACAAGGCAGGTGAGACGGTGCCGCGCATCGCCGACGTCAGGAGAATCGAATGAACGAACCTGCGAATCAACTCAGCGGACCTGATCTCGCCGGAGGCGTCGCGCTTTCAGAAATTACCGACGGTGCAATGCTGCAGGGGCATGCCCACGGCGAGCCGGTATTGCTCGTGCGGCGCGCGGACGAGTTGTTCGCGATCGGCGCTGTTTGCACGCATTACGGTGGTCCGCTGGCCGACGGTCTGCTGGTCGACGACACGGTCCGCTGTCCCTGGCACCATGCCTGTTTCAGCCTGCGCACCGGCGCTGCGCTCCGCGCACCGGCACAGGACCCGATTGCCTGCTGGCGTGTCGAGCAGCAGGACGGCAGCGTGTACGTTCGTGAAAAGCTCGCTCCTGTCGAACCGAAGCCCTTGCCATCAGTGGCCGGCACGCCTCACTCGATCGTCATCGTGGGCGGTGGGGCCGCGGGGCACGCCGCTGCCGAAACACTCCGTCTCGAAGGATATACGGGCAGCATCACCCTGCTGAGCGCCGATCCGTCAGGCCCGTGTGACCGGCCCAACCTGTCGAAAGGCTTCCTCGCTGGCACCGCGTCCGTGGAGTCGAATCCCCTGCGTCCACTCGCGTTCTACGAAGCGCATCGCATCGACCTGAAGCTGGATGCTCCCGTCGCTACGCTCGATACGAGGAGTCGGCACCTGCAACTTGTCGACGGCACCCGGGTTATCTACGACGCACTGCTCCTCGCCACCGGCGCCGACCCGGTGCGGCTCGATGTGCCAGGTGCGAGTCTCCCGCATGTGCACTATCTGCGCACGCTCGCCGACAGCTGCGCACTTGTCGCCGGGGCGCTCACCGCGAAGCGGGCGGTGGTGATCGGCGCAAGCTTCATCGGACTCGAAGTGGCCGCCTCGCTGCGCGCGCGCAATATCGAGGTACAGGTGGTTGCGCCAGACGCCGTTCCGATGGAGAAAATTCTCGGACCAGACATTGGAAACTTCATCCGCGGGCTGCACGAACGCCACGGTGTCACGTTCCACCTCGGCACCACAGCGATTTCCATCGACCCACAAGGCGTCGAGTTGAAGAGTGGGGAGCGGCTACCCGCCGATCTTGTCGTTATCGGCATCGGTGTACGGCCGGTGATCTCGTTCGCGCAGCAGGCGGGCCTCCTCGTCGACCACGGCATCATCGTCAACGCGTACCTCGAAACGAGCGTCCCGGGCATCTTCGCAGCAGGCGACATCGCACGCTGGCCGGACCGGCTCACGGGCGAGCGCGTCCGCGTCGAACACTGGGTGGTCGCCGAACGCCAGGGGCAGACTGCGGCACGCAACATGCTCGGCCGGCGCGAGCCGTTCGACGCCGTGCCTTTCTTCTGGACCGAGCAGTACGATTTTGGTCTCGCTTATATCGGCCATGCCGAGCACTGGGATGAGATCGGGATCGACGGCCGGCTCGACGCCGAAACGCAAAACTGCACGGTCACCTATCGTCGTGGTGGCAGGAAGCTCGCCGTGGCTGTCGTTCACCGCGATCTTGAAGGTCTGCGCGCGGAAGTCGAATTCGAGAGGATGATCGCGGCGACAGACCGGCGACATTCGGGTGCGGTGGACTGAGGGAAGCACAACAGTTCCAGGTAAAAGGCCAACGCAATACGCGATAGCGGCGCGACTCGGGGTCAGGCGGACTGCGGAATGAAATACAGGGACTACTACGAGGTTCTCGGACTGCCACGCACCGCGACGCAGGACGAGGTCCGACGCGCGTATCGCAAGCTCGCGCGCAAATATCACCCGGACGTCACCCAGCAGGCTGATGGCGAGGCCCGTTTCAAGGAACTGGGTGAGGCCTATCAGGTCCTCAAGGATACGGAGAAGCGCGCAGCCTATGACCGTTTGGGCCGCCAATGGCAGAACGGCCAGGATTTTCAGCCGCCGCCCGACTGGGACGAGGGCTTCGAATTCAGCGGCGCAGGCAACGAACCCAGCGCGAATGCCGATTTCAGTGAATTCTTCGAAGCGATGTTCGGCCGTACGCGGGCGGGCAGCGATTCGCGGCAAACGAAAAGGCACCGCGCGGCACCCAATCGCGGCGCCCCAACCGCGGACGATCTGGAGGATGCCTATCGTGGCACGCAACGCCCGATCCCCGGACAGGATCATCACGCCAGAGTCGTGATCGATCTGATGGACGCCTATCACGGCGCGCAGCGTTCCATTTCGCTGCAAACGCCGGTCCTCGATGCACACGGTCATGTCACCCTGCAGTCGCGTACGTTGAACGTCACCATTCCGAAGGGCGTGCGGGCCGGGCAGCACCTGCGCCTTGCCGGTCAGGGCGGCCCCGGCCTGGGAAACCGACCAGCCGGTGACCTGTATCTGGAAATCACCTTTCGGGAGGATCCGCGTTTTCGCGTAGACGGACGCGATGTTTGGCTCGATGTACCGGTGGCGCCCTGGGAGGCTGCACTCGGTGCCCAGGTCACTGTTCCTACTCCTGATGGTTCGGTCGAGCTGACCGTGCCAGCGGGATCGGCCAGCGGCCGGCGGCTGCGGCTCAAGGGCAAGGGGATTCCGGGGAAGACGCCGGGCGACCTGTACGTGATTTTGACGATCGTGCTGCCACCGGCCGACAGCGACAGCGCGCGGGCGGCCTACGAAGCGATGCGGCAGGCGTTCCACTTCGATCCGCGCGCGCATGTTACGGGTGGTCGACCATGAAAGAATCCGTGACGGTCTTCGTGGAAGGTGAGATTGTTGAGGAAGACGTCGAGTTCACGCTCGTTGAATTGTGCCGGGCGAGCGGCGCGTCGGAAGAACAGCTGACGTTATGGATCGCAGAAGGTGTCATCGAGCCGCAAGGCACCACGCAGCGAGAATGGCGCTTCAGTGGTGCCGCACTGCGCCGCGTGCGAACCGCTCGACGGCTCGCACAGGATCTCGAGATCAACGCACCCGGCATTGCGCTCGCGCTCGACCTGCTCGATGAAATCAACGCGTTACGGGCGCGTTCCAGACGCTGGTCCGGTCGCTGAACGCGTTTTTCACTTCCGCATCGGCTCAAGGACGAGCCGGACATCAAGGCCCAGAATATGCGGGGTATGAGATCAAGACATGGTTGGCCGGCCGGCTAACCTGTGAATCGAGGCGGTTGATGCGCGACCGACGGAGCACGAGGTTGCGGAACTGCAAGAAGGAGACGGGATGGCACACGTTCACCCGGCACCCCCACATGATCCGGTGGAGGCAAGTCTGAGCCCGGCCGACGACCGGGTTCGCCTGAATCACTGGCTACCGCCGCAGGCGGGCGTGGTTCCCCGGATCCGGATCGGTCAGAGCTGGGTCAACGTGCTGTGGGCATTGCCGATTGCTTTCGTACTACTGGTCATCGGCGTGGCCATCGCACAGGCACTGCGGCAAGTCCCGGCGGTGCAGGAATTCCTCGTGCGCTACCCGGGCATCCCGCCGTCCGCGGTGGCCGTCACCACGGGATTCCCCGCCTGGCTCAGGCTGCAGCATTTCCTAAACCTGTTTTTCATGACGTTCATCATTCGAGCTGGACTCCAGATTCTGGCCGACCACCCGCGGTTGTACTGGAAACGCGACTGCACGCCTGGCACGGAATGGTTTCGCTTCCAGAAGGCCGTGCCGGCCGGCCGGGTGTGGACTGCGAAGGACGATTCGGTCACGCTTCCCGCGTGGCTCGGTATTCCTGGAATCCGTCACTCCATCGGCCTCGCCCGATGGTGGCATTTTTCGATCACTTTGTTGTGGATGATCAACGGCATCGTCTTTTACGCGCTGCTGTTCACGACCGGCCAGTGGCTGCGGCTGGTGCCGACAACATGGGAAGTGATTCCCAACGCAGCCTCGACCGCCCTTCAGTACCTGTCGCTCACGTTCCCCGCCGATCACAGCTGGCTGCGCTACAACAGCCTGCAACAGATCACCTATTTCATTACGGTGTTCATCGCGGCGCCCACCTCCATCGTGACCGGCCTCATGCAGAGCCCGGCGATCTCCAACCGGCTCGGCTGGGTCGGTCGGGCGTTAAACCGACAGCGGGCGCGTTCGGTCCATTTCATCGCGCTGTGCTGGTTCCTGTTCTATATCCTCGCGCATGTAACGCTGGTATTCATCACAGGCGCACGGGCGAATCTGAACATGATGTTCGCCGGTGTCAACGGCGACTCCTGGAGCGGCGTCCTGGTTTTTGTCCCCGCTATGGCGCTCGTGGCCGCAACCTGGTGGCTGGCGTCTCCATTCACACTCCGTCATGCGCGTCTGGTTCAGCACGTCGGAGCGTTTATGGCCCGGCCGTTCAATAGCGTGACGCAGTGGTGGGATCCGACGAGCCAGCTTGCCGAACAGGACATTTCGCCATACTTCTGGCCCAACGGGACGATGCCGACGTCGGCCGAGTTTGACCAGCTCGTGAAGGACAGTTTTGTGCATTACCGGCTGAGAATCGATGGGCTGGTCGAACAGCCGGCAGAGTTTTCATACGCCGAGCTGAAAGCCATGCCGAAGCAGGAGCAGATCACCACCCATTTCTGCATTCAAGGATGGTCCGGGGTCGCCAAGTGGGGCGGGGTTCCGATGCGTCACCTTCTCGACCTGGTGAAACCGACCGCCGATGCCCGCTACGCGGTGTTCTATTCATTGGCCGATGGCGGCGACGGTGGACGCTACTACGACGCGCACAGCATCGCCAACATGCGGCACGAGTTGACCATCCTCGCCTACGAGATGAACGGCACGCCCCTTAGCGTGCTGCATGGCGCGCCGTTGCGGCTGCGCTGCGAGAACGAACTCGGCTTCAAGATGGTCAAATGGGTTGCGGCCATCGAGTTCGTGCACGATTTCGCCGACATCGGCGCGAGTGAAGGCGGCTACAACGAGGATCACGAATTCTACGGCTACCGGGTGCCGATCTGATTGGCCATGCTCGCGCTGAGAACTTGATGCCATTCAGAGATACAGCCAGGGCCCTTGTATGCCGGCACAGCGCCGCATAAACGCTATGGCCGACAGGCAGTTGAGCATCCGCACGGTGGCGGGCTTTCTATCGTCGATATCGTCAATGCAGCAAGGCTCTTAGCCCATTCAACAAGTCCGTGTAGGAATGAGCGCCATTCAAACTGTCCATAAAGAAGACCTGCAACGAACCGTCGTGATGGCGCTCTACTCGGACGGCGATCCAATGCAGCACCGCCTCGGGATCGGCGACATGACCGCCTGCGTCCGCCGCGGTATTGACGACCAGATTCAGCACCGGAGTAGCGCCTTGCACAAAGTTGAGCATGGCCGTCACCCCCGGCCGATAGTGCTGGTACAGCACTTCCCCAAGTTCGGCCGCCAGATCCTCCTGATCGCCTTGCCGCATGCGCTGCAAGATACCGCGCAACTGCTGATAGTTATTCACGACGGCAACGTCGGTGGCGTTTATCTGCTCCAGCATCGCCATGATCTGCACCTCATCCACGTCGTTGCGGAATGGGCCGACGGCGTTCAAGGATTGCTGGTCGCTTGCTGCTGCCCGAAATGCCCCCATGAGCGCGGCATCTTGCAGCACGTTATGCATCGTGTTGCCGCCAACTGTTCGCATGATTGACGCATTAAAAACCGCCATTTGTCCACATTCATGCTCGAATTGCTCCAACGCTCCAATGCCGACAATATTCGACTGCAGGTTAGCGCCATTTAGCGTCTGGGCGCGAGGTTGATTTTGCATATAATCCGCCCGTAACGCATCGACGAATTCTTGCAATTCGGCAATCTCCTCATCGCTAAAGGACAGTAGCGAGAGCGCCATGCCGTTGTCGAACAAGGCCTCTTGGCTCGCATCGGCGGCAAGCGATGACAGGTCGGGCTGTGCAATGTCGAGCGTAGCCGGCGCAACGCCCGGCAGCACCGAAGCAACGTCCAGCGTAGGCGGCGCGACATCCGGCATCGACAAGGCGGCGCTCGGCGGATTGTCCGTCGGCTTTGCCGGTTTATCGGAGCCTCGCCGACGTTTCTTGGACTTGTCCACGAGCCTCTTCGCGACCTCGAGTTTCCTCGCGCGCTTGGCCAGCATGGGCTTGATGGTGTGCGCCACCGCTTCCGCATCCATTGCGCTAAAGTGCCCTCCGCTCTGCCACCGCCCCGGAAACCGTGCCGCATCCCCTTTTTGATAGCCGTTCGTGCGATGGTCGTACTCGTGGCTGCCTGGCTTGTACACCTCCTGGCCAGCGTCGATCCGCTTACGTTTCTTCTTCTGATCCATCTCGCGTTCATCGTGACGCAGCGTCAGATTGGGAGGCGTCAAGGCGAACGGACTGGAGCGCGCCCCCTCGCTCTCTTTCCAATAACCGTGATGAAAAGCCGCGCGTGGATTTAATTTGTCGTCCGGTTTAATATCGGTCTTTTGGTGAAGCCGAACCCCGCTCGGCGGATTCGACCAATTATTCTTCAACATCCATTGAAAAGTATTCCACTTCTCCTTGCTGCTGAAATCCTCTTCTTTCCAGCCCATTTTTTTATGATCGCTGACGATCGTTTCCAATAATTTATTCCTGACGATCTTCTGCTTCCTATCGTACTGAGCGGATGTTGACGACGTCCTCTCCGCCGACGTCGTCGCTTCGCGTACTGCGCGCCGCAAATAGGTGTTGTGGTAAAGGTTTGTCCTCTTCATATCCAAACCCCGTTCCCGCAACATCCTGATGGTCGCTTTGGTATAACGCCCTCGCTTTCCCTGCCGGCTTTTGACGTCGGCTTCCCGACTGCTTTCGAGCGCTTGGATGCGCTCCATCTCGTCGTCGCCGACGGGCTCGGCGGTTGACATGATTGCCTCCAGGTCCATCGACTTGCGCTTTCTTCGGGCCGCCTCGAGCTCCTTTTTCGTATACCTGCCGGCCCTGATATCGGGATCGTCCTCGTCGATGTCTGAATCGGAGCTCTCTTCCTCGAAATTTTTCTGCGCTTGTCTCAAGTCGCTTTCTATGATGTCCAAGTAGTGATTTCTCGAATCCTTGGTGGATTTTTCAGGCTCGTCGTCCTCTTCGATGTTTTCCTCGTCGGGCGACAGATCGAGTTCGAACTCGTCGTCTTCCGCAGCGATAGGCTGCATGTCATGGTTATCGTCGCCCGGGACAAGCGACGCAAGCCCTCCACCGCCCGTCAAGCCATCGCTATCGTCCGTCACGAGACCAGGCTGGGGCAAGAAGGTCAATGGCGGCAACTGCTGCGGGTCACCGACCGGCAACGACGGGAAGCCTGTGCCGATCATCGAACCGGACTGACTACGGCCCATCAGGAGGTCGGGTTCTGTCGCGACGTCAGCCGTCGACGATGGCGGGTAGTCTGCCCATCCACCCGACGAGGCGCTCGCGCCAGGCATCGCGCTCGGCGCATCCTCGCCCGGAGCGTGGACCGGTATGACGCCCGTCGGCTCCAGATAAAACGTACCGATATCCGTTTCCAGGTAGGTGGCCCCATGGTGCACGACATAACGACCGGCTACACCAATCGGCTCCACCCCGTTTTCCATACCTTCGTCATCGATAAAGCGCTGTACGACGGGCGCGGAGCTACGACGCGCGAGTTGCGTGGGCGCGTGCACCGCACCGCTCGTCGATGCGCGCGCGCCCATCGCATCGGCCTCGCGTTCTAATGACGTATCGTCGTTTATCGACACCGCGTCTTTCATTTGCCTCGTTGGCGCAACCCGTCCCTGCGCTTGCTGGACCACATGCCAGGCCTCGTGCGGCAAATGCGCCTCTTGGCCCGGGGACAGGTGAATGTCGCTTCCCTGCGCATAGGCCAGGGCGTTCAATTGCGCCGGTTGCGGCGAATTGTAATGGACCTTGACACCGTCCATCGATATGCCGGACAACGACTCGATACCGGCCTTCAATTGCGCGGGCATGCCGGTATCGTTTCGTCGACCGTGCGAGTCCGGCGATTGCGCGGCGTGTCCCTGATCAGACGCAGCTCGCGAAGAGCGTCCGATTTTCATTTGCACGGGGTCGCCAAAGATTGCGCTTAGCCGCGCGCGCTGAGCCATCACGCGCGGGCTGACGCGGATATCGTCAATGAGTTGGCGCTGTGCGACGGAATCGGTGCGATAGTCGGCAATGTCTGGGGCGCCATGCCTCTCTTTTTCGGCACCCCCCTCAACATCGTCATGAACGCCAGCCTTGTCGGTCTTGGCAACGGCCTCTTGTCGCATGGCTTTTTCCAATCGATGATGACTTTTCGTGCAACCCCGACTACCAAGTGCTATGGTTCAGCCCCTGCAGAGATACGTCAGAAGGCGCGCCTGGCAGTCCGCGCGTTTCGTCAGGTAGTTCGCCCTCCTCACCGTTGCCACTATCAGGTCCGGAATCGAGCACGCCAATGCGGCCCGCGTCGTTCAAAACCTCCACTGCTGCCAGCCTCCGATTCGAAAGCCGCCATCATGCAACGCGCGTTCAAGCGGCCCCGAGCCGGAGACGAATCGGCTTCCTGGCAAGCGGAATACCTTCGCACCAATTTAGCGGGCGCTTTTCAGCGTCTCGTATTACGCCTTTTGCTGCGTCAATTACAGCGCGTGCTGAACCGCACGAGCGGATCCCGAGATATCCTGGCCCACGCCCGCAATGGTGTTGCAGCCCGTCAACAAGAGCAAACTGCCGACGAGCACCAGTGTAGTCATGCAAAGCTTCGACATACTTTCTACCTTCCCTTTTTTAATCGAACTCAGCCCCGGATTACCGGGCCCGGGCGACGCGGCATTGTAACTCGCGCCCTTTTATCGAATCAAAAACCGTGGCATCGAAAGCGGTCGTGCGACGCATCACTCCCCGCTTCTTCTGTTCTCTCTACCTGCACTGAGATTGCCCAGCATCGGCAGCACCCCGCTACTTCCGATCACCTCGGGCAAATGGCCATCCCACTTGGCTACCGCCTGCTGCTGGATGATTTCGGGCGTTATCGTCTGCTGCAGCAGCTTCTGCGCTTGCGCCTGCGCGTTCGCTTCGACGATCCGTTGATCCGCCACCACCTTGGCCTTTTGCAATTCATATTGCGCCTGCTGCGCCCGCTGCTGCGCAACCTGCTTCTGCTCGATGGCTTGAGCGAATTGCGAGCTGAAATGAAAATCGGTGATGTTCACCGAATCCACCACCAACCGAAACGGCTTCAACTCGGCCATGATTTGCGCTTCAATTTGCGCACGCACCTGATCTCTATGCGTGATCAGATCTTCCGCGTTGTAATGCGCGGTCACCGCCTTTACGGAATTACTGATCGCCGGCTTGATGATCTTATTGACGAGCGCCGTTTCGTTGCCGATGTGCTGATAGACCCATTCGGCGTCTGCTGGCAAGATGTGCCAGTTCGTCGCGACCGTAGTCGTCACGTCCTGGAGATCGAGGCTGGCCGCGGTTTCCGCGTCCTGCGAGTTTTGCACCTGTACATCCATTCTCGCCACCGTTTGCACGGCTGGAATCTTCAAATGTAAGCCGGGATCGAGCACGCCCGGCTCAACGGCCCCCCAGGTCATCAATACGCCGCGCTGCCCTGGCCCCACTGTCACAAAACAACCGCTGATGATCACCAGCGCAATAAAAACCGCAATACCGCCGCCAATCGCGCGCGATGTCCCGGGAATGGTCATGATGTCGTTATTTTCCTGAATGCGTGATTGAGTGCGTCAACGGTCACCCGGCGCCATGCAAAGCGGCTTGCGCCGGAGGCTCCGCATAAGGATGCCCGATCTCGTCAGCCAATACCACCGCGGCGTCGTCAGGGCCGATCAGTCGCCCGTCTTGCGCGTGAAGTTCGAGCGGTTTGACCGGCAGTCCCTGGCGTTTGTCGACGAGGCGCATCTGACACTCTTCGGAGTCGAAGAAATACGCTTCGCCCCATTGCCTCAACGCAACAAGCAGCGGAAACAGGCCCTTCCCTTTTTCCGTCAGGACGTACTTTTGATAGGCGCTGCCTTCCGATGCGGGGACCATCTCCAGGATACCGTGATCAACCAGGTTTCGAAGTCGCGTCGAGAGAATATTTTTGGCAAGGCCCAGGCTCTTCTGAAATTCGCCAAAGCGATTCAGGCCGCTGAAAGCGTCGCGAACGATCAACAGGGACCACCAATCTCCGATCGCATCCAAGGGCCTTGCAATCGCGCAAGGCGCTTCCTTATGACTCGTTCGCTTCACCATTGCCGCTCTCCATTCTTTGAACGCGCTCGCCCGGACGCTTGCGACCGCTCATGCAGAGCCGACGTGTTCTCGCTATTACGGTTGCATCGATCGAATCGCCAATCCATGAACGGAGCGCAACGTCGAACAGTCAGGGAATGCGAAATCGCGGGGCAAGCGGTTCGATTATAAAACCGCGCCCCGCGGCATAACAATTGACGGATTGCGCGTGCGTCATGGCAAGGCGCGAAATGGCGGTCAGCTGCACACTGCCTGCCCAACCCGGTGCGGTGAGAAAATCAGAAAACTGACTGCCCCGAGCACCCAGACGCCGAATCCGCCGTAGAGCATCAACCAGCTGAATCCCTCGATCAGCGCGGCATGCAAGATCGTCCCCGAAGGGTCAGCCTGAGCCAGCACCGGAAAATGCTGAAGCAGTGACTCCATGCTGCCGCCGCCGGCGACGCGTTCGGCCAACATCCGCAAATCGGCTGCACTCAACGTGTTAGGCAGCGCATCGCGCAGGTGATCGACGATGCCCGCCACAAGAACGACGCCCATCACGGCGATATTGATGGCAAGGCTGATCAGGCGTGCGCTGATGTCCATGCCCGATGCCATGCCGGCGCGGTTCGATGGGACCGAGCCGGTGGTCGTGTTCGTCGTCGGCGTGTTGGTCAGGCCCAGGCCGATGCCCGCCACGAGCGAGCCCGGCAGCATCGTCCAACCGCTCGCGATCGACGCTGTCGCACCGAAGCGCATGAGCATAAAACCGAGCCCGATCGCGAACATGCCAAGCGGAATGACGATGCCTGGCTGGTGCCGGTGCGAAAGCCGCTCGGCAACGGGAGGGACGACGAGCGTCGGCAGGGTGTAAGCCAGCAGCGAAAGCCCTGCAGTCACGACATCGTAATGCAGCCCCGTTTGATAAAAGATCGGCAAAAAAATAATGAACGGCCAGAAGCTGAAGTTCATGCCGATCGAGCCCATGATCGCGCCCGAAAACCGCCTGATGCGGAACACGGAAAAATCGAACATGGGATGCGGATTGATCTGCTCGACGACGACAAAAGCGATAAAACTGACGAACGTCGCCGCGATGATACCGAGCGCCGCACGGCTCGCGAATCCGATCTCCGAACCCTGCGTAATAAAGTACGTCAACCCGAATACCGCAAGCGACAGCGTGACGATGCCGATGAGATCGAGCTTCTTCGCCTCGGGGTCGCTCGATTCTTCGACGCTGCCGAGTGAAAGAACGAAGGTTAGTACTGCCAGCGGCACGTGAATCAGAAAGACCCATTGCCATCCCGTGAACGCGGCGATGGCGCCGCCGATCATCGGCCCGAACCCCAGGCCGACGCCCAGGAAAATGCCCCAGATGCCGAACGCCTTGACGCGCTCCGCACCTTCTTTGAATTGACTCGAAAGAATGGCGATCACGCAAATCAACATTGATCCGCCGCCCAGACCTTGAATGAACCGTCCGGCGATCAATAGCGCCGCACTCTGTGTAAGACCGCAAATCAATGAAGCTACGCCGAATACGCTCAGGCTAAGCAGAAACATCCGTTTTCTGCCGTACCGATCCGCCAGCGTGCCAGCCGCCATCAGCACAGTGGTGCAAGCGATCGTGTAGGCGTTCATGATCCATTGCAGATCCTTGAAATCGGCGTGAAGCAGCTTTTCGAGCGTCGCCAGAATAACCGGCACGCTTGAAATTTCCAGCGCGAACATGAGTTGCGCAAGGCATATGGCCGCCAATGCAAGGGCGTTTCGATTGGAACGGGTGAAGGAAATGTCCATGGGTCGATTTGCTCGCTGCGTATGCGTTATTGAAGGTCCCGGTCGCCATGGATAGGCTCTCGCCTCGGCCCTTGGCGATTCATGAACAGGAAGGTTTCAAGATGAAACCGACTCAATATTAGTTCGAATGGTTTCAATATGCAACTGCAATGAGCGTAGCGCCCCCGCTCCGGTGGCGCGCATCGAGGTCGGGTTGAGGGCCGACATTGACCCACTGCCCCGGCTTCGGCGGTGATCGGCACATGCGTTCTACAATGCCGTGCTTCGCTTGCTTTGCTTTCGTAACGGCATGTAATCCGTAATGAAGAACACAGCCCTTGAAATCGCGTCCTTTCGGTATTTCGTCCTCAACCGCATTGCGACGACGATGTCCACTCAGATGCTCATGGTCATCGTGGGCTGGCAGATGTACGACATCACCCACAGCGCGTTCGATCTGGGGCTCGTCGGCTTGGCGCAGTTCGTACCCGCGCTGGCGCTCTGTCTGCTCGTGGGCCAGGTGGCCGATCGCTACGATCGTCGCTATGTCCTGATCGGTTGCCAGATTGCGCAAGGCGGCGTCGCGCTGCTGCTCGCGGCCGGCACCTGGTACGGATGGCTGGGTCGGGAACTGCTGTTGATCGCGTCGCTGGCGCTTGGCGCAACGAGAGCCTTTCAACTGCCGACGCAGCAAGCGTTGCTGCCTACGCTCGTTCCGCTAACCATGTTTCCACAAGCGCTGGCAATCAATTCGGCCGCATCGCAGTTCGCAACGATACTGGGGCCGGCCGTTGGCGGGTTTATCTACGTGGCGGGTGCCGCAGTCGTGTACGACGTATGCGCGGTCATGTGCGTCTTTGCAATCGCAATGCTTTATCTGATTCGCTACGACCACGCACGTCCTGCTCGCGAACCCGTAACGCTGCAAAGCCTGTTCGCGGGCATCAACTTCATATGGCAACGGGAGCAGGTGCTGGGCGCCATCTCGCTCGATTTGCTCGCCGTTCTGTTTGGCGGAGCCACGGCTTTGCTACCGATCTTCGCCCGTGACGTGTTGCATGTCGGGTCGTGGGGCCTGGGACTGCTGAGGTCGGCGCCCGCGATCGGGGCGTTGCTGGTGTCGCTCTATCTGGCCCGCCACCCCATCGAGCGCCGCGTGGGCAAAATCATGCTCTATTGCGTGGCGCTGTACGGGCTCGCAACGCTGGTGTTTGCGCTCTCGCGCTCGTTTGGATTGTCGCTGTTCGCCCTTGCACTGACGGGCGCGTTCGATATGGTCAGCGTGGTCGTTCGGCAATCGCTGGTGCAACTCGATACACCGAACGAAATGAGAGGTCGCGTCAGCGCGGTCAATTCGATTTTTATCGGAGCGTCGAATCAGCTTGGCGAATTCGAATCGGGGCTCACAGCAGGCTGGTTCGGCGCGGTGCCTTCGGTCCTTATCGGCGGCGCTGGTACGATCCTGATCGTCGCGCTCTGGACGAGATTGTTCCCGGCGCTGCGTCATCGAGAACGCATGACCACGACCTGAACAACCGGCCGCCCGCGACGCGCCCGGCCGATGTGTCTCGTTGCCTGGAAGGTCAAGCCGACGCTCCCTTCGCCGGCTAACCGTCTCTGTGTTCGACCGATATCTTCTGCCGCATGACCTCTACGCGGCCGCCCGTGCCGTCCTTCGACGTTCCGCCATCGCCATCATCGCCGTCCTCGCTCGAGAACAACCCGCCCCCTGCCGGCCATACGCGCCGGAATTGCTCGAGTTGCCGTTCCTCGGTGAAGACCGACACCGAAGGCTTGAGCAGATCGTGCCGCGAAACGATGCCCACCAGCCGATAGGATTTTTCGTCCTCGACCACAGGCACGCGCTCGAGCCCCATGGCCGCCAAGCGGGCGGCGACGTTTCGACAGGTCTCCCCGGGAAGGGCGACATCGGGGTGCAATTGAGGGAACAGTTCACCGACGCGCGCGCCGGCCTGTTCCGACGAAACCCGAGCCAGCACCGCTTTATCCACCATACCGATCAGGCGCCCCGATGCCACCACCGGATAGGCACGAAACTTTTGCGTCGGGCCGAAATAGTCTCGAAGCACGTCGACAATGGGCATGTTCGATTCGATCGTCTGCAGCGTGCGCGTCATCACTTCTTCGACATAGTGCCGCTCCAACGGATCGATGCTGTACTCGCGGTAGATGTGATAGCCGCGGCGTGCAATCTTCTCGGTCAGGATCGAACGGCGCATCACCAGCACCGTAAAGCCATAGGCAACCGCTGCGGCAGCCAGCAACGGCAGCAAAGCATTCGCATCGCCCGTCAATTCGAATGCAAAAACCGCCGCCATGACGGGCGCACGCATCATGCCGCCCAGGGCCGCGGCCATGAAGATCAGCGGCCAAACCGCAGGCTCGCCGCCCGGCATATAAGGGCCGACGATCGCACCGACGCCGGCGCCCATCATGAGCAACGGCGCCAATACGCCCCCCGACGTTCCCGACGCCAGCGCGATGACCCAAATGATGGCCTTGACGACGACAATGGCAACCACCGCATGCAACAGGAGATGGTTTTGCAGCAAATCTCCGATCACGTCATACCCGACGCCGAGCGTTCTCGGCTGAAAATAACCGCCGATTCCCACGGCGATCGCACCGAGCGCAGGCCACCACATCCAATGAATAGGCAGCTTGCCGAACGCATCTTCGACCTTGTAGAGCCAGCTCGACAAACCCCAGGACAACGCCCCGGCGATCAAGCCGGCGAGCGCGGAAGAGACGAGACCCATGGGGCCGAGCGGCAGTGTGTGCAATGGAAACAACGGCCCGCTGCCGAGCAGCAAGGGGCGCGTGAAGCCCGCGACCGCACAGGCAATGGCGACCGGCAAGAGACTGCGCGGCCGCAATTCGAACAGCAAAAGCTCGATCGCAAGCAACACGGCCGCAATGGGCGTGCCGAACACGGCCGTCATGCCGGCCACTGCGCCGGCGACCAGCAAGGCCTTGCGTTCGGCGCTCGACAAATGAAAATACTGCGCAATGAGCGAGCCGATCGCGCCGCCCGTCATGATGATCGGCCCTTCAGCGCCGAACGGTCCGCCGCTGCCGATCGCGATCGCGGAAGCGAGCGGCTTGAGCACGGCGACTTTGGGCGACATCTTGCTCTTGCCGAACAGAATCGCTTCGATCGCTTCGGGAATCCCGTGCCCACGAATCTGCTCGGATCCGAACCGCGCGATCAACCCAACAAGCAGCCCGCCGATGACCGGCGCGGCGACGACGAGCCAGCCGAGCGTGTTTTCGGCCGGCGAGCGGTTCGCCGTGGACAGGGTCTGGAAGAAAAACAGGTTGGTGAACAGACGAATCAGGTGGAGCAGGAAATCGGCTGCGACGGTGCTGAGCGCACCGCCGACGGCCGCAATGGCCGAGATGCGCAAAAGTCTGACGTCAGTCGCAAAGTCGCCCTTGTGCTCGCTCATGAAGATCCTCAGGTCAGGCGTGGAGATTCAGTGGCCCATTCGGCCGCAAGCCGTATATATATCACAATGTGATGTAATGTGCGGCAAGCGGCCGCGGGGGCCCGTCCGCAGATGGAGGCGGATTCAGGTGTTCGGGCGCAGTGCCGTTCGATCGCGCATCGACGGCCGAGTGGGTCGAACAATGGCCTTGTTCGCGCGTTGTCTACCGGGAGGCAGCGCAGTGCCCGAGCCGGCTCCGCTGGCGCGAAATCTTACGTTTCCGCGCTGGCGTAGTTGACGTACATCGATTGGATGCCGACGCGCCCCGGCCCGGTGAAACGATTGACGATGAAGTTGACGCCGGCGCCGAAGAGCCCGCTCGAGAGCCGGTCGACGACGGTTTCCATGCGAACGTCCGGCGTTTTATAGAGCCACCCGCCGGGTTCGACGTCGATCGTCTCTCCAGCCGCGAGCACCTTCTCGAACACGTTGCCGTATCCATGCACCCACAACACGCCATTGGCGGTATGACTGCGAAACTTGTCGATGAAAAATCCCGTCTGGCCGAACAGCATGTTGCTGATGCCGCGCACACGTTCGAACGTGTAGTCGACGCTGGCCGTGGCCGCCAGGAACTGGTGCTCGCGCACGTGCAGTTCCTCCCCCGCGGCAAGGTGTATCGGCACGATGTGGCCGGCGCCGTCGCGGCTGAATGCGATGACGCCCGGGCCGCTCGCTTCGGTGACGAACACCTGCATCCCCGCCATCATTCGCTTGACCGCACCTCTGAGCGACTTCAGGCCGATCCTCACGGCCGGGTTCTTCCAGAGCAGAATGTGATGCTCGAAGTAGACGGGCTGCTGCGAAACGTCGATCGACAGCACCGGCACGAGCTCGCCGCCTATGTGATAGGTGACGCCCCCGTACGTTTCATCTGTAGCGCTCGTGGGCAGCAGTTTTGGAAGCTGGTTCATTCTGGCCTCTCCGTGTTTTGTCGGGTCGACAATGGTCCATGCGGAATACGGCTGTTGTTCCGGCATCCTACTCGTGCAGCGCGGCCTCGCGCTACTTTTTGCAACATCGGCTATGGGCTCAGGGTTCCAGTCGCAGCCTGCCGTCGTTTATCGAGGTTTGCACCGGACTTCCGTCGAAAGCCGGATTTTTTGCCACCTTGGCGTCGAGCTTCGCCGGATCGGGCGCTAACTGCGGGTGGATCACCGTTGGAATCCCCCGCCGCTGGGCCTCCATCAGCTCATCGCGCGCGATATCGCCACCGCCGTAGGCGAAATAAGCGCCACGACCGTCGGCGGCTGCGGTGACCATGTACGACAGTCCGTCTGGGGCAAGAACCGACCACGTCTGCCCTGGATCGGGCACGTAGATCGTGTCGTCGCAATAGGCGGAGGCGCCGAATTGCCTCGCCTCCTCCGACACGATACCCAGCGTGTCGATCGAAAAGCCCTTCGCGACGCGGTATCCGATGTCGCCAATGCCGTCGCTGGTCGACCCGCCTACCACGATCAGGTTCTCCGCGCCGTGCGCGGCGACCTTTTGTTCGAGGTCCGCCCGCACCGCCTGTTCAACAACGGCTTCGTCGGCATAACCCAGGCCGGAATAGCCGCCGATGACGATCACGCGCTTGTCGCCGATCTTCTGCAGGATCTGATTGAGCACGGGATCTTCCGATGACGCCCCCGTCGTCAGGGCGCGCGCACCTGCATCGAGCCGTACGCCGCGCAGCGATTTCACGTACGGCAACGCGCTCAGCGTTGTGGTCATCGTGCCCGAGAGCCACGTGCGCCACGACGTAGGGTTAGCGGCGACATCCTGCACCGCGTTCGCCGCTTGATAGGCGGCATTCCCGGCGTAGTAGGTTTGTAGACCAAAGTAGACCAGCCGAAGCCCGGTGGTCGTGGCGGGCCCCAGTAGCGGCACAGCGAACGGCGCGACGCTGATGGCGCCAACTACGGGGAACAGCACCATCGCCTCGCCGGCCTTCAACAGAATCTGCCAATTATCAAGGTGCTGCTTCGGCCCCGTGGTCGTCTGATCCATGACGCCGGCCGGCACGCCCGTGCCGGCAGTCGTCAAAAACTGCTGCGATACCAGGGTGCCTTTGGGCAGCCCATTGTTTTGCACCCACGCGTCATAGCTGTCGTAGGCTTTCGTGTCGGCCGGGCCGACAAACCGGCGCCCCGCCCTGCCATCGACCTGGACCAACTGCAGCTGTTGCGGCGCGGCTGGTTGATCGCCGTTGTCCGTCGATGCATGGTTCCAATAGAGCATCGGGAGCAGCGTGATTTCGATCGGTGCGGCATTGCCCGGCTCAGTCACATCCTGTGAAGCGAGTACGCTGTCGGCCAGCTGATTGAGCGTCGTGTCGCCGTACACCTTGTCATTGCCGTCGTATTGCTGGCCGTCTGCCGGTGCATTCGCAAGAGGGGTTTGCCTGTATGCGCGGCCGAGCGCGTCGATGAGCGAGGAGCGGGAGGTAATAACCTGGGTGCCCGGCTGCGTGACGGCTTCCTGGGTCGCGTCTGCGCTTGCGCTCGCCATAGGCGGCACGTTCGACGGCGTTGAATCGCCGCGATTCAACGTCGGAAGCTCTTCCTCGATGTACTTCGCCGTCTTCGAGTGCGGATCGGAAGTGATGATGTCCTGCGCCAACTGAGGATTCACAACGTGCGTGCCGTCCTTGCTGGACCAGTTCAGATCGTAGTACTTATCACTGCCATCGCTGCTGCCGACGAAATCATTGCCGCCCATTCGCTTCGCGACGACGCCGAGCAGGCTGCGGCCGGCCGCAGTCTGGCTCGCCGGTGTGGTCGCATCTCCGAGTGCGGCGTATGCGTCGCCTACGTCTATCGCGTATCGCGGGGCGTCGTTCTTTTCCCAAAGGACCGAGAGCCCGCTCGCGTTGTTCCACACGCCGTGCGCGACCAAACCCTCGAAGCGCGATTGGAATTTCTGCTGATAGAGCGCGACGATCAGATCCGCATCGGCAGGCTCACCGACGCTCTTCAGGATCTGCGCGTCGGCGTGGACCTCATCGACGGCATGTTTTTCATGCACCGAGCCGGCCAGATCGCTAAAGCGTTGCTGCACCGAATTCGAGCGCAACGCGGCCGCCAGCAATTCCTGATAGTTGAACGCTCCGTTGCTTTTGAATTCGGCCAACACTGCCGAAGTTGCCCGCAATTCGGATTGCGCATCTTGGGCGGATTCGTGCGACGTCGTACCCGTCGTACCAAGTACGTCATTGATGTCGTCCGACTTCAAGGTGGCGATCGACGGATCGCGTGTGATGTCATTGAAGAGCGTCCAATCGTCCAGGCTTGTAACGCCGCTGTTGGGTGCAAAACCGTACGGGTTCTCCGGCGCAGTCAGTTGCTGCGTGACCGGGTCGATAGTTAGTAGCCCTAATTTTTCCAACTGTGCCGTCAGCGCGTCGGTTCGGGCGACGTCCGTATGGATTTTGCTCTCGGAGGGCGACTCGGCGCGGCGATGCGCGGGCGTCGCATCTGCAACGGCGCCCAATGCCTGCAATTCGGTTAGCGCCAGAAGGAGGTTGTGGGTCGTGCTTTGGCCCGTCGAAGGCGTCGCTGAGGCCATCACCTGATGCGCTACGACTTGCTCAGCCATGTCCCACGCATCGCGTGCAAACGGATCGTCGGCCCAGGCAATGCCCCGCTCCCCGGTGGCTGCGTTGAGCGCATCGTTCAGCGCCCCGCGTAGCGCGCTCATATCGTTTGAATACTGAAGCGTGCCCTGCTTGTCCGCCTCGAGCCGGGCCATCGCGGCTGTCGCTGCACGAGTGTCGATGGGTCGCGTATACCCATTCGCGGCCATGAGCTGCGTGGCTCGCTCGAGCGTCGACGCATCGAAATACTTCGTCAGCGTGGCCTTGGCGAGCACGATCGGGGTCGATCCGCCCGGATTGCGCAAGAACGTGGGGAGCGAAGCCGGCGCTTGAACGTGCAACGCGGCGCAAGCGAGCGTCAAAGCATCGCAACCGACCCCGCCGTATTGCGTCGAGATGCAGGCGAGCGCTTCCGGCAAATCGGCGCCGGCATTCAGGTATGCGGTCAATTGGGCCGCCGTGCTTTTGATCGCCTCGGCCGTAGGACGCAGATTGACGCTGGCCGCCGCAGTCGAACTGGCGCCCGCGGTCGAGGCCCCAGCCGCCGCGTGCATGGACCGAGCGACCTGCTCCAATGTTTTGGCGTCGAGCGACGACAGACGATTGTCCTTGGGCGACGAATCACGGTAGGCTTCGAGCTCTTTCACCGCCCTGTCGACGGCATCGGCTGGCAGGTTCGAGCCCGATGGGCCGGACTGCATATCGTGTTGCACCTGAATGGTGACCGCCGCTTGCCCCACGACGAGCGCTTCGTCGTCGCGGCACTTCCACGCAGCCTGCAGCGCCGTGGCCATCGAGTCCGCATCGACCGGTTTTGTGCCAATACTCTTCGTCATCGCCAGATAGGCCTGACCAGCCGGAGCCGGCTCGGGGGCCGGCGGTGCGGCGGACAGGACGCGTGCCGCGCCCGACGGTCCTTCGGTCAGTAGTTCCATCTTGGCATCTCGTGGGGCCGGTGCATAACAAACACGTGCGCTTGCCGGCAGGCGGAAAGGCTAGATTCTCCGTGCTTGATTGTGAGAGAACAACTCCGGCTAAGCGTAGAACCGTGCGCTCAAAAGCGACGGAATTCCGAGGATCGTCCCTTGATAACACCGACATTCCATAATCGACGCATAGCAGCAACTTGACCGCACACCATGTACTACGCGATTTGCACGTACGGGGCGCCGTGGGCGTATGCCGACTTCACGGCGACGGCCATCCCACCGTCGCAAGTCGCCTGAACCTGTCGATGTACACGCGCGCGGGTTGCTACCTGGGCAGCAACGTCTCCGCGTCGTTGCCACCCGGCGATTCGAACTGGACGCCGCTCTCGGTCAGCATCGCACTACCGGCTCAAGGCAACGCCCAGATTTGCGCCGGCGCGTTGCCGGCCTACGTCGAGATTCACTTGGAATCGGGTGCGCCTGCGGCAGCCGGCGGAGGCACGGTCTGGTTCGACGATGTCACGTTCGGCGAGACGCCTTAGCTTCCCGCAGCACCGGCCCATTCATCGAACCGGCACCGCGATCCGCTCTTCGTGCGTCACTGCTGCACTTGCCATTGCAATACCGGATGCGTCGCACCGGCCGGCATCGCCCAAACGCCGTTCTGCCCGAAGTCGTAGCCCGCAAACGAAGCCGTTTGTTGCATCTGCGCGCTGGTCAGTCCGTTTGCATCCGGCATGGGCTTGCCCGTATACACGCCCGCGGCAGCGCCCGTCGTGTCCTTGTTCCAATAGACGTCATTGCCGATCGTGCCTTGATTGATCGAAGCAATGCCTGCTGGCGCAATACCGTTGTCGTTATTGACGGGCCCCGTGGCGAACGATTGCGTGATCGAGCCCAGGTTGTTCCACACGAGGCCGGCCGACCCGGACGTGCATCCGGGTCCCGGGCAATAAGTGAAATTTGTCGAGGTGCCGCCGGTCGCATACGATTGCGTGATCGTTCCGCCGTTGCCGCCCACGAGCCCGCCCGCGCCGCCTGCATAAGGCTCTACGCTCACGCCGCCGGTCGCGAACGATTGCGCGATGAGGCCATCGTTTTCCGCGGCGAGGCCACCTGCGTTCCCCGCGGAATCGATGCCCGCGCTGCTGGACGAGCGCAGGATGTTGCCGTAATTGATGCCCACCAATCCACCCGAGCTCGTCAAGTAGGCGGCGAGGTCGCCCGATTGCGCGACGTTGCCCGACGAATGACCGTAGGCAATCGTTCCGTTATTGACGCCGGCAAGCAGGCCGATCGAAAAATATCCCCCCGCGCCCACTGAGCCGCCGCTCACGGTGATATCGCGTACAACGCCCGCCGTGCCGATCACGCCAAACAGGCCCTGCGCCTGCAACGTATAGCCTTGCGGGTCGATCGGTCCGCCCTGCACCATCTGGATCAAATCCAATGAATCGACTTGATGCCCGCGTCCGTCGAATTGCCCGCTGAACGGATGGTTGTAATCGCCGATCGGCACGAACGAGCCGTCGGTCGTCGAACCCGCATCGATATTCCTGCCCAGGGCGTAGTTCGCCGTTGGATCGGCGGCCACTTTCTTCAGGTCTCCTAACGAATTGACCAACCGATAACCCGTGATCTGCGTAACGAGCCCGCTATAGGGCGCTGCTTTCCATGTTGCGTTGGCCAGCAGAGAACCCGGCGTGAAGCTGCCGTTCATATCGTAGAGGGCGGTGACGACGCCGGTGCTCCTGGACCAGTCGATGACGCCGTTATTCGTGATGCTGCCGCCATTATCGATCGCTGCGGCATCGGCATTGAGCGTCAGATTGCCTGTGCCGCAGTTCTTCAATTTCGCGCCCGCTTCGATCGTCAACGAATGATAGGCGCCGAGTGTCAGCGAAGCCGCGCCGGTCCAATGAATCGACGACAGCACGTCAATATCGCCGGTGCCGCCCTGCGCGCCCGTTGCTTGCGCGTCGATCGACGTGCCGGCACTCAAACTTCGGGCGAACGTGGCGGCGGCTCCGCTGTCGATCGCCAGATCGGGGGTCGTCACCTGCCACTTGCCGGCTTTGATCAACGGCTTGATGTCATCGGAGCCGAGATCGAGCAGTGCGGCGTTCGTGTCGACGGCGCCCGCGCTGCCATCGGCGTTCTTCGCCTCGATCGTGCCACCGAGCGCGACCACGCCCGTTTCAGCAACCAGCCAGACATGTCCATCGCGTTTCGCGGTACCGGTCGCACGGATCGTCGTGTGCTCGCCCGCCAGCGCAAAGATGTTGCCATCGGCCGCTTGCAGGCTTACTTGCGCCGCGTCGATCGGCCCTGCGTTCTCGATGTTTCCGCCACTGCCCGTTTGCACGAACACTTGTCGCCCCGTGGACGAATCCTGCAATAACACGTTCTGCCCCACTGCCAGTTCGGCTGTGCCGTGCGGAGCGGAGATTCTTCCGGCGTTGACGACGCTATTGCCTGAAATCAGCATCACGTCGCCCCCCGTCGATCCCACGGTACCGAGGTTGATGACGCTGGCGTTCGAATCGCCTTTGAATGCAAGCGGATGGCCCCTCATGAAACCGCAATTGCAGGTATCGAGCGTCGAGGCGACAAAACGGCCGCCCGTGCTGACGAGCCCGCCAGGACCGATCAGGATGCCCTGCGGGTTGATCAAATACACGCTACCTGTGGCTGACAACGTGCCGAAGATCGCGGAGGGATCGCCGCCCGTCACGCGGTTCAGCGTAGCGCCGCTGCCGTTGTCGAAGGTCACGCGGTTGCCGCTGCCGATGGAAAAATGCGACCAGTCGATTACGCCGCGGCTCGTCGTTTGATTGATCGTGAGCGCGGTCGCGCTGCCGCTGATCGATCCGGAGCCGGCGACGAACTGGCCGCCGCTTGGCAGGGCACCTGCGGCATAGGCCGGCGCGGTGGCCGCGCCCCAACTCCATAAGGCCACGGCCATCGGCACGAGAGCCGTAAGGGGGCGCCGTCGGATGGTCCACCCCAGGTTGGCGAAATCTTTCCCGTGAGCCGTGTCTTCGCTCGATTGACTGATGACCTGCATGGCGCCCCCTTGTCTCCGATGTTCGAATGTGTGCTTCCCGCTCGTGCCCTTTTTTCCCGGTCTGGCGGCACGATCAGAACGATAGCGGGCGCAGGGAAGTCATAGCGGAGCCGATGCCATCCGAATCAGCCAACCATTCGTCCTTTTCCGCCTTCCGCCTCCGCGAGACACGCGCGGGTTCCCCCGATTGACATGATTGCTTTTGGCAACTAAAACTATGCCAGAGGCAACCAAGGAGACTGCCATGGCCAGCGCTACTGTTCTCGACGAGCGTGCGGAAACCGTCCGCCGCTTCAATCGCTTTTACACGCGCCAGATCGGTGTCTTGCACGAACACCTGCTCGATAGCGAGTTCTCGCTGACGGAAGTGCGGATTCTCTATGAGCTTGCGCATCGCAAAGGGATCACCGCTTCCGATCTGTGCCGCGAACTCGGACTCAATGCGGGCTATGTGAGCCGCGTCATTGCCGGTTTCGAAAACAAAGGATTGCTCTTCAAGACGCGATCGACGACAGATGCGCGCGTCGCTCAATTGCAACTGACAGAAAAAGGGCAAGCGGCATTTCGACCATTGAACGAGGCATCGCGGCGTGAAGTCGGCGCGATGCTCGAACGGCTGGCCGAGCCGGCTCAGCTTCAGCTGGTCGATGCCATGGCGCAGATCCAGGCGTTGCTTGGCGAGGCGGAAACCTCGTATGTGCTGCGCGATCCGCGCCCCGGCGATATGGGTTGGATCGTCCATCGGCAGTCGGTCCTCTATGCACATCAGTACGGTTGGAATGCCGAATTCGAAGCGCTCGTAGCCGAGATCGTCGCAAAGTTCATCCGCGAGTTCGATCCGACGTCCGAGCGTTGTTGGATCGCAGAAAAAGACGGCAAAGCGGTGGGCTCGGTGTTTGTCGTTCGCGAAGACGCCGAGACGGCCAAATTGCGCTTGCTCTACGTAGAAGCGAGCGCACGCGGCCTTGGAATCGGGCATCGCCTCGTCGACGAATGTCTGCGTTTCGCCAGGCTCGCCGGCTACAAGCGGATGAAGCTATGGACGAACAGCGTGCTGGTCGAGGCTCGGCGCATTTACGAACGGGCGGGTTTCGCATTGATCGAGGAAGAGCCGCATCACAGCTTCGGCAAAGATCTGATCGGGCAAATCTGGGCGAGAGATCTTTGAGGGCCGCATCGGCCGTTGCGATTGTGCAACGCCACATCCCCACTCGCACCAGCCAATTGGCGACTTCGGCCATTTTTTGTGCAATGCACTAGATTTCTCATAGGGAAAACCCTAGAATTTGATCTAAGGAAAAACCCTTAGATGCATTCAACCGGGAGTTGCCATGAGCTTCGTTTTCGCCCTCGTCCAAAAGATCAACGATCTCTTCGTTTCGCCGCACCTGCCGCTCGATTCCGACTACTCGTTCGAAGCGCGTCATCGTGAAGCCGAGCGCGTTCGTCGCTCGCAGGCTACGGTGTTTGGCATTCGTCTCGTCGACTAAAACCGCAGTCAGGATGCGCCGCCGCCATGAATGCGGCGGCGTTTTCATTGGGAGCCGCGCCTGCGGGCTTGCGCGCAAATACATCTGCTTACAGATGTCACCATTGCGCGGTCGTCCGCGAGGCAGCGTTCAGCGTTTTTGCAGACATCCTTCCCTGGAGTCTTTCATGAACGCGAATCGCCCTTCGAATCCGTCCGCCGGTCGTATCCATCCCCTGGTCGCCGGCGCGGCCGTTGCGGTCATGCTGGTCAGTGCGACAGGCATTGCAGCGATGGCCGGCTGGCTGCCCACCTCGCACGCCGTCTCGACATCGCCCGAGCAAATTGCGGCGGCCGACAAGTCCAACATGCAAACGGCAAGCGCGCCGGTCACGGCGGCGCCTTCCTATAGCGCGCAGCGCGCATCGGTCAACGAAGCCGCGGAGCAAGCCCGGCGCCATCATCACGTCGTCAAAGTCACGCCGGAACAAGCGCCGTCTTATGGCAATGCGGCGTACGGCAGCGCCGACGGTTACGGCACACACGCAACGCGTCCGGCGGCATATGACCCTGACGCAGGTGAAATCGTAGCGATCAATGCCGTACAGGCGCCCGAGCCGACGACGGGGGTCGGCGCTGTCGGCGGCGCAATTGCAGGCGGCTTGCTCGGCAACCAGATCGGCAACGGGCGGGGGCGCACGCTCGCGACGATAGCCGGCGCGGTCGGTGGCGGCCTGGCCGGCAACGGGATCGAACACGAAGTGCGCAAAGCCACGTCGTATCAGGTTCAAGTGCGGATGCAAGACGGCGGCTATCGCAACTTCACGTATTCGACCCAGCCCTCGTTCCAGCCCGGCGAGCATGTCCGCGTCGTCGGCGGCTCTTTGACGGCAGCATGAGCGGCGCTTAACCGAACCTTAAGCTTGGTCGACCACAATTGAATCGCATGCTGCGGGCCCTTACGGTTCGCAGCCGACGCGAAACAGGAGGTACCGATCATGAAACGCTCCTTACTGACAACCGTTATCGCTCTGGCACTGGCCCCGGCTGCGGCCATGGCGCAAACCCAAGGCCCCGATTCGCCGGTCACCCGCGCGCAGGTGATGAATCAACTGATCCAACTGCGGCAGAACGGCTACGTGCCGAGCAAAATCCACTATCCTGCCGATATCCAGGCCGCCGAGGCCCGCGTCGGCACGCAAGCCGGTGTCAGCACGACGGCTGTCAGCGACATGGGCGGTGCCACGGCCGGCACGGTGCAATCGGGCTCGCCCGTCATGACGCCGAGCACAAGCTGGCGATCGATGTATGGGCGTCATTAATCAGGTAATGCCTGCGTTGCGGCGCAGCGTCGCCGCAACGGCTCACACATGAAAGTGCTCATCGTCGAAGATGACCCCGCCATTGCGGCCAATCTGTACGACTATCTGACAAGCCAGGGCTACCAAGCCGATCTGGCGACCAATGGGACGAATGGGCTGCGCCTCGCGCTGGCCGATACATGGGACGCAATCCTGCTCGACCTCTCGCTGCCCGGCATGGACGGCCTTACGCTCTGTCGCCAGTTGCGCGAGCAAGCGCATCGGGACACGCCCGTTTTGATGTTGACCGCTCGCGATACGCTCGACGACAAGCTGACAGGATTCGGCCATGGGGCCGACGACTACCTCGTCAAGCCATTCTCGCTCAAAGAGGTGGGTGCGCGGCTCGAAGCGCAGATCAAACGCTATCGCGGCCGCGTCGTCGCGCGTCAAATGCGCTTTGCCGACGTGCTGCTCGACGTCTCGACCCTTACCGTAGCGCGCTCGGGACGCCCGTTGCGCCTGCCGCCCAAATGCCTGCAACTGCTGCGGATACTGATGCAGGACCCGGGCCGCGTCTTCGGTCGCACCGAGCTCGAGACTGAGGTATGGGGCGATGCGTTGCCCGACAGCGATACGCTGCGCTCGCACGTCTATTCGCTGCGTCGCGCGCTGACCGCTGACGGCGAAGAAGATCTCATCGAAACGGTCCACGGTATCGGCTATCGGCTCGTCGCTCCTCATGCGCGCGCGTCATAGCCTTCGCTTCAAGGTCGCGGTGGGGTTCTCCGTGCTGACGATCGCGCTGCTCGTCGCACAGGCGCTGGGAGTGCGCGCGCTGGCCGAAGCGCAAGAAGAACGGCTCATCACGGCGCTCGTCGACGATGACATGACCAGCGTCACCAAAGCCTATCGTTCCGATCCGGTGTTGCTCCCCCCGTTCGATGCGCGCATGCGCGGTTACGTCTCCACCGCCGACCGTTTGCCTGTCGCACTCCCCGCATCTGTCGCTGCCCTGCCCGACGGCGTCCACGAAATCATCCTGGACGGGCGGGAAATCCACGTCGCCGTAGCGCCGTTCGCCGCAGGGCGTTTGTACCGTGTCTATAACTTCAGCGCGTATGAACGGCGTTTCAAAGACGTCGTCGACGCGCTCATGGTCGTCACCGGTTTGTTCGCACTCCTGACGATCTGGCTGGCGTTCGGCTTGTCCGGGCTCCTGGTGCGGCAAGTGGCCGGTCTCGCGAAACAAGTGAAAACGCTGGGCTCGGAGCCGTCTGCGCCGATTCAGCCGGGCAAATTCGACGAAACCGAACTCGTCGCACTCGTCGATGCATTCAACGATTACCATCGCCGCATGGCCGAGATGATCGCGCGCGAGAAAGAATTCACGGGCAACGTAAGTCACGAGCTGCGCACACCGCTCACGGCGATCAAAACGAGCTGCGAGCTGCTCGAGCAAGACGCGTCAATGGGGCACAAGGCGCGCACGCGTGTTGCTCAGATCGATCGTGCTGCCGACAATATGCGGCAATTTGTCAACGCATTGCTGACGCTCGCCAGAGAACCGGGTACGCGCGAGACCGTTTGCGTGCGCCTCGCCGCTGCGGTCGAAGAAGCGCTCGCGCCATTTTCCGATCGTCTCGCCGCCAAAGGCATCGAGATCACAGTCGAAATCCCACCGGATCAATCTGTCATGGCGAACCCATCCGCGCTGGCCATCGTGCTGTCGAATCTGATCGACAACGCCGAACGCCACATGGAAGGCGGACGTTTGCGATTCAGTTACGACCAACGATGGTTGCGCATCGAGGACACGGGCTCCGGCATCGCGCCCGGCGCGGCGCCGCACGTCTTCGATCGGTTCTACCAGGCGGACCCGCTTCCTGACGTGAGGCACGGCGTTGGCATTGGCCTCTCGATCGTCAAAAAGATCGCCGACCGTTATGGGTGGCGAATCGAACTCGAGAGCGCGCCGTCGCGCGGCACTTGCGTATCGCTGTTGCTGCCCGACGCTTCCCGCGCGCGGGTCACGTCGGCTTGCGACGCTTCTTGACGAAAACTTCACACGCGGTTCGGTAGTATCGGCAGTCGAAGGATGCTCGCTTCGAGGACCCATCGATCCATACCTGCCCGATGCACCGCCTGTTTCCGCTCATCGCGCTCTGCCTGCTGGCAGGCTGCACCACGTACCATGCGCAACCGCTCGTGCCTGCCGATCTTGCTCACAAGTTCGAGCGGCGCTCGCTTGCCGATGCCGGATTGCATGCGTTCGTCGTCAGCTCGATCGGTCACGATGTCACGCCGTGGCCGCCCTCGCAATGGAATCGCGAGTTGCTGACGCTGGCGGCGTGGTACTACAGCCCGACGCTGGCCGTCGCGCGCGCCCAATCGGAGACCGCACGCGCGCATGTCGACGTCGCCGGAGCGATACCGAATCCCACGCTTCAGTTGCCGTTCGAATATGCAACGCCAAACCCCGGGCCCGGCGCACCATTTACGACGGGAATAGCGCTCGACATTCCGATAGAGACCGCCGGAAAGCGCGGGTATCGCATCGATCAGGCGACGCATCTGGCGACCGCGGCGCAATTCGACCTCGACACGCAAGCGTGGAAAGTCACCGCACAGGTCCGCGATGCATTGATTGCGCTATGCGCGGCCCAAGCACGTCGCGCAGCTTTGGCACGGAGCATCGCAGCCGAACAGGCCGTCGTCGCCATGATGAAAATGCGCAATCAGCAAGGCGAGAATTCGTCGTCCGATGTCACACGGGCAGCCTTGACGATGAATCAAACGCAGCGCGAGTACGCGGCGTCGCGCGCGGCGATAGACGACGCCCGCGCACAACTGGCCGCCGCGATCGGTATCCCCGTCTCAGCCATGGACGGAATCGACATCGACATGTCTTCGCTCCGCGCGCCCCCGCTCCCGCCGCCCGATGCCGAGGCGCAACGCGAAGCGATTTTTCATCGATCGGACCTGCTGGCGTCGTTGGCCGATTACGCCGCGGCCGAATCGGCATTGCAATTGGAAGTCGCCAAACAATATCCCGACATTCACCTGGGGCCCGGCTATACCTATGACACCGGGACACGGCGCATTGCGTTCGGCTTGGCCGGCATCACACTGCCGATCTTCGACCAGAATCAAGGCGGCATCCGCGAGGCCGAGAGCAAACGCAAGGAGGCCGCGGCGCGCACGGCCGCGTTGCAAGACACGATTCTCGGCGCACTCGATCAGGCGCTGACACGCTATCGGTCGTCGTTCGCGGCGCTACGTCTCGCCGACGATCAATTGAACCTCGCGCGCAAACAGTTGAACGATGGGACCGCCGAATTCTCGTCGGGCGAGATCGATCGGCTCGAATATACGAAAGCGAAAGCCGCTTACGAAACCCACGAGATCGTGCGACTGGATGCCCTTGCCGCAGCCCGGCAGGCCGCCGCCGCCGTCGAGGATGCCATGCAGCGTCCGCTGCGCCGTAGTCCGCACGATGCGGACGATGTGGATGATGCGTCGACTCATCGGCGGGGAGGACAACAATGAACGCACGATTGGTTTTCGCTGCGGCGGCCTCGCTATGTATCGCAGCCGCCGCCGGATGGTATGTGTCCCAAACCGTCGCCGCCCTGCCTTCGCACGCCGCATCGGCGCCTCAAGCCGCCGCGGCGCCCTCGGTGCAAACGGTTGGTGGCGAGACCGTGGTCGTGGTGGCCGTAGATGCTCAGCGGGCGAGTGGCATCGTCGTTGCACCTGTCGTCGCGACGAGCGTTCGAGCGCACTACGACGCCTATGCGACCGTCGTCGATCCGCAACCGCTCGTCGATTTGCGCACGAAGCTCGCCGGCGCACGCGCCGACGTTGCGACGCTGACCGGGCAGGCAAAGGCTTCGAGCGCGGAATACCAACGCAGCCGCACGCTCTTCGACGACGGCCACAATGTCTCGCTGAAGGCGCTGCAAAACGCGCAAGCGCTCATGCAAGCGGATCGCGACAAGCTGCAAACAGCGAAAGCCGCACTGGCGGGGTTGATTGCGACCGCGAAACTTCAATACGGCGAGGTGCTGTCGCGCGCAGCCGTTGACCCCGATTCAAAGCTTCTGATGCAGTTGCAATCTGGAGAAGCCTCGATTCTGCGCGTCACGCTGCCTTCGTCGATCAGCGCCTCACCCGCCGATCGCCTTACCTTGGATGCGCCCGATGGCCGACCCGTTGTGCTGCAAAAGCTATCTGTGTCTTTGCAAGCGGATCCTGCCGTACAAGGCACACCGTGGTTCTATGCCGCGCAGCGTGCGTTGCCGGTCGGCACGCATACGACGGTGACGGCGCCGGCCGCACAAACGAGCACGCCTGCGTTACTGATCCCTTCCGATGCGATCGTCTGGTATGGCGGGCAAACATGGGCCTACGTTCGCGTTGCGCCAGATCGATTCGCACGGCGATACGTGAAACCCGCGAGCGAAAATGAGGTTGGAATTGCCGTAACGTCGGGCTTTCACAGCGGCGATCAGGTCGTCACACGCGGCGCGCAACTGTTGCTGTCGCAAGAGCTGAAACCACAAGGCGTTGCGACGGCCTGCAAAGATCCGCCCGAATGCGACGACTGATAGTACGCAACGGCTAAGCGCCGCACGCGCTTCGCTTCTCTCTCCTTGCGCCATCGCGTATCCATGCTCCAAGCCATCATCCGATTTTCGTTGCGCTTTCGCGGCATCGTCTTCGCACTGGCCGTCGTTACTGCCGGCTACGGGATTTTTTCGCTGACGCGAGCGGACCTCGACGTCTTCCCCGAATTCGCCCCACCGATGAGCATCGTGCAAGCGCAAGCGCCCGGCATGACGAGCGAGCAGGTGGAAACGCTCGTGACGCAGCCCATCGAAGAAGCGCTCGGCGGCATGGTCGGTTTGAAATCGATACGGTCGCGGTCCATGCAGGGCTTGTCGTCGATCACGCTCGTCTTCAACGATCACACCAACGTATTGCAGGCCCGGCAGATGGTGGCCGAACGCCTCAGCGCGACGGCCGCTGCGTTGCCCACAGGTGTCATGCCGCCGGTCGTGCTGCCGCTGACCACGACGACGAGCGTCGTACGCACGATAGGTCTCACGTCGAAGACGCTCTCGCCCACCGCGCTCTACGATATTGCGCAATGGACGATACGGCCGCAGCTGCTGAGCGTTCACGGCGTAGCCGACGCGATCGTGTTCGGCGGGGCCGCGCGGCAATTGCAGATCGAGGTCGATCCGCAAAAACTGCTGCGCTACGGCTTGTCGCTGCAGGACGTGATCGCGGCAGCGCGCCAGGCAACCGGAACGCGTGGCGCTGGCTTCATCGAAAACGCCAATCAACGTATCGACGTTCATGTCGATGGGCAAATCGCGAACCCGAAGCAGCTCGGCAATGTCGTGCTGCGCTGGAGTAACGGCGCAGCTTTGCATCTGTCGGATGTCGCGACCGTCGAATGGGGAGAGGCGACGCAGGTCGGCTCGGCGACGATCATGGGCAAACCTGGCGTCATGCTCGTCATGGAGAACCAATACGGCACGAATACGATGGCCGTCACGCGCAGCATCGAGGCGCGGCTGGCATCGCTCGCACCCGTGCTCGACAAACTGGGCGTGGATCTGCAGCCGAACGTGTTTCGCCCCGCGAATTTCATCGCGACCGCGATCGATCATTTGCGCACGGCATTGCTGGTTGGCGCGCTGCTTGTCATTGCCGTGCTGTTTCTGTTTCTACTGAACGTGCGCACGGCGCTGATCTCGGCCGTCGCCATTCCGTTGTCGTTGCTGACCGCCGTCATCGTCATGACATCGCTCGGCGCAAGCCTCAATACGATGACGCTCGGCGGCCTCGCCATCGCACTAGGCGAAGTGGTGGACGATGCGATCATCGACGTCGAAAACATCTACCGCCGCTTGCGCGAAAACCGGCTGCGCGCCACGCCGCTCCCGCCGCTTCGCGTGGTGCTGAAAGCGTCTTTGGAAGTACGCAGCGCGGTCGTCTTCGCCACGTTCGTCGTCATGTTGATCTTCCTGCCGGTGCTGACGCTCTCGGGCGTGGCCGGCAAGCTGTTCGCGCCGCTCGGCGTGGCTTACATCCTTGCCGTGCTCGCATCGTTGGGCGTTGCGCTGACGGTCACACCCGCGCTATCGCTGGCATTGTTGTCGCGCGGCGCGCTACCTTCGCGCGAGCCGCGCTCGATCGCCGGCATCAAAGCGCGTTACGCAGGACTGCTGTCAACCGTCGAGCGGTATCGGACAGGTACGGTCGTCGTGGTTGCGCTGCTATGCGTCGCGGCGCTGGGCGTCCTGCCGTTCATGAGCGGCAACTTCATTCCGCAATTGCGCGAGGGGCACTATATCGTGCATATGGGCCTCGCGCCGGGCACCTCGTTGGCGGAGTCGATCAGGGTGGGGACAAAGGTATCCGACGCGCTGATGCGTGTTCCGGGCGTGCGACTCGTCGCACAGCGAGCGGGACGCGCCAACGATGTCGTCGACCCGACCGGTGTGCAGCTATCGGAATTCGAAGTCGATCTCGCCCCCATGAGTCCTGCGCGCCAGGACAAGACGATCAACGCCATGCACGCGACGCTGGCACGCTTTCCCGGTCTGACGACTTCGATCAATACGTTCTTGATCGAGCGGATCGACGAAACCATTTCGGGCGTGACCGCGCCCGTTGTCGTGAACGTCTTCGGCAACGACCTCGACCTCATCGATCGCAAGGCGCAAGCCATCGCCCGCGTGCTTGCCACGATCCATGGCGTCGCGGGCGTCAATGTCGAGTCGCCACCTGGAACGCCGCAATTGGACGTCAAGCTGAAGCCCGAACAGTTGAGCCGATGGGGCTTGAGACCCGTCGAAGTGCTCGACTCGATTCAAGCCGCCTACGAAGGCGTCACGGTGGCACAGATTCACGATGGCAGCCGCACCTACGACCTCGCGGTTCAACTCGCGCCTTCCGCGCGGCAGTCGCTGAACGATGTCAAAACGCTGACAATCAGGAATCCTGACGGTTTGGCCGTCCCGCTCGGATCGTTGGCGACCATTCGCCAGGTATCCGGCCGCTATCAGATCACGCATGACGGCGGCCAGCGCGTGCAGACGGTTGCGGTGACGCTCGGCAGCCGCCCCGTCAGCGATTTCGTGAAGGAAGCGCAGGCGCGCATCGCGCACGACGTTCCCATGCCGGCCGGCGTCTACGCGGTGTTCGGGGGCGAAAGCGAAGCGCGACGCCAATCGCAACGCGACTTGCTGGCCTATGGCGCCATTTCGCTCGTCGGCATCGTGCTGCTGCTGTCGCTCGCGCTGCGCAGCGCACGAGCCGTCACAGTCGTCATGCTCAACGTGCCGTTCGCCCTTGTGGGCGGCGTCGTCAGCGTTGTCGCTGCGGGCGGCAACCTGACGCTCGGCAGCATGGTGGGCTTCGTGACGCTATTGGGCATTTCATTGCGCAATTCGATCATGTTGATCAGCCACTACGAACACCTGGTCCATGTCGAAGGCATGCATTGGAACGCCGGCACGGCATTGCGCGGCGCGTCCGAGCGCCTCGTGCCGATCCTCATGACCGCACTTGTAACGGCGCTCGCGTTACTGCCGCTCGCACTGACGAGCGGCGCCGCGGGCAACGAAATCGAAGGCCCGATGGCGATCGTCATTCTCGGCGGCCTCGTCACATCGACGGCGCTCAACCTGCTCGTGCTGCCGACGCTCGCCCTGCGATATCTGCGATTCGACGCCGCAGACAGCAGCGTTTAGGGGCCAAAGCCCCGCCAGCTCGGCTTGCGCCCGTGGGTTGTCGGGTGACAGCAGCGCGAATTCGAACGAGGTGCCGTTTTCGTACAGCGCGGTCAGCGCCTTTTGGCAGTAAGCGGAAAACGGGTGAGCGTAGAGTTTCATGGGAATTGAACTCCTTGGTTTCAGGCGCACGCTGGCGCGCGTTCGGGGCTGACCTGCGCTCAAGCTTTCATTAATCCTTCAACGAACAGCTTTCGCACATTGAGCCCCTCTTTCCGTCGACGTTCGACGCGCGCCAGAATCGACACCTGCCCGATATTTCTTTTACCCACTGCAAGGACTACGCGTAACCGGCCCGGATTGTCGCTCGGATCTCGTGCAGGCATCGGGCTGGCGCCAATCGCGGAGGCACCCGTTCCAGGTGTGCTGCTGATCGCTCAATGCGGAATCATCCACGACAGCACGTGCTGCTGCAAGAAGACGAGCACACCCAGCAGCAGCGTAAGCAGGATGCTGTGCCAGAACGTGCGCGCGAACACGACCCCTTCCTGCCCCTTGAGGTCGGTGGTCGACACGCCAGTCGCAATGTTCTGCGGCGAGATCATCTTCCCCATCACCCCGCCTGACGAGTTCGTCGCGGCCATCAGCACCGGATCGAGATGCAACTGCCGCGCGGCGACGACCTGCAGGTTACCGAACAGCGCATTGCCTGACGTATCGCTTCCGGAAAGGAAAACCGCGACCCAGCCCAGGGTTGCCGACACGAGAGGAAACAGTGCGCCCGTCGACGCAACGCCCATCCCCAGTGTGTAGCTCATGCCCGAGTAGTTGAGCAGATAGGCGAGCCCCACGATCATCATCACTGTCACGATAGCGATGCGCGTCTGCTTCCAGGTGCCGGCGACGCAGCCGAAGAAATCCCGCACCGACAATCGCGTCCAGAGGGCCGTGATGATCGCTGCAAGCAAGATCGCCGTACCGGTGCCAAGCGGCTGGAAATCCCAGATTGCCGCATACGGCTTGTGGTAAAGCGTCATATACACAGCGTTATGCAGGCCCGGCCATTTGACCTTGACATCGCCAATCGCCGCCACGCCCGCGTGTACCCAAAAGATCACGACCGCCGACACGACCAGCCATGGTAACCAGCCGCCATACCCGATCCGATGGGTATCGTGATTGCGCTCGATCTTCACGGCTACGGCGACCGCCGCATCGCCGGCTTCAGCGCAATCTGCGCCGTTGCCGGACTTGACCGGGCCACCCGCACGCACCGAACCGCCGCTGCCCGCACCAACGCGCACCATCGCGAACGCGGGATTGGGCCGCGGCTTCCAGACCTTCAGGAAGCCGATCGTAACGATCAGCGAAGTGAGTGACGACAGCACGTCCGTGAGTTGATAACCGAGAAAGTTGGACGTGACGAACTGTGCGAGCGCGAAGCTACCGCCCGATACAAGCAGCGCCGGAAACAGTTCTCGAATCGAACGCCAGCCGCCATACATGCCGACGCTGTAAAACGGCAGCAGCAGAGCAAAAAACGGCAACTGCCGCCCGACCATCGCGCCAAGCGTAGCGGCCGGCAGCGAGGTGACCGCACCGAGGACCGTGATCGGCACCCCGAGCGCGCCGAACGCGACCGGCGCCGTGTTGAAGATGAGCGTGAACGTAAGCGCTTCCAGTGCGGGGAAGCCGAGCCCGATCAATAGCGCGCTCGTGATCGCGACGGGCGTCCCGAAGCCTGAAATCCCTTCGAGCAGGCATCCGAACGAGAACGCGACGACGAGCAGGACCAGGCGGCGATCGTCCGGCAGATGGTCGAGCATCCACTGGCGGAACTGATCGAACCGCCCGCTTTTAACGGCAATGTTATAGAGCAAGAGCGCATTGAACACGATCCACATGACGGGGATCAGCGCCAGCATCATACCGGCGCCGACCGCATTCAATGCCAGACCGGCCGGCATGCCCCAGACCGCGACCGCGATCGCGAAACCGGCGACGAGCCCCGAGAGCGACGCTTGCCAGGCGGGACGCCGAAAAACGCCCAGCATCACCAACGCGACAGCAATGGGCACGATGGCAACAAGAAATGACAGCAAGAGCGAATTTGCGACCGGCGTAAGTGGCTGGGCAAACAGGATTCCCGCTGGTAGCGCTAAAGTTGGATTCATCACGTCTCCTGAAACGGCCTATGTCGGCCGATGTCGCTTTTTAAAAGTCACTGGCCTGAATCGGACAGGCCCTCTCCCCCACTTGAAACAGAACCGCTCTTTCGCAGATCGAAGCAGTTGCCCGCTTCGATCTGCTCGACGCGCGTCCCGGCTCGCGTGCCGCATGGAGGGCCGCCAAAAAGAGGCCACGCCCCAAATGCGGCGTTCTTTACAACATTGCAAACTCCATTAATTCGACGGCTGGGTTTTTGCTTCCAGGCGGAATCGATGCAGTAGCGGCTCCGTATAGCCGTTCGGTTGATGCCGGCCTTCGAGCGCCAACGCGCAGGCAGCCTTGAAAGCGATGGATCCGGGAAAATCGGCGGCCATCGGGCGGTACGCTTCATCGCCCGCATTCTGTTTATCAACCACGGCCGCCATGCGCTCGAACGTTTGCTTGACAAGCGCTTCGTCGATTACGCCATGGCGCAGCCAATTGGCAATATGCTGACTCGAGATCCGCAACGTTGCGCGGTCTTCCATCAGACCGACGTTGTTGATGTCGGGCACCTTCGAGCAGCCAACACCTTGATCGATCCAGCGCACCACGTAGCCGAGGATGCCTTGCGCATTGTTTTCGACTTCGTTGCGGATTTCGTCTTGCGACCACTGCGCGCCTGAGGCAACGGGCACGCTCAGCAGAGCGTCGAGCAACGCATCACGCTCGCTCGCGTAATCGGTCTTCTCGAGTTCCTTCTGCACCGCCTGCACATCGATTTCGTGATAGTGCAGCGCATGCAGCACCGCGGCTGTCGGCGAAGGCACCCAGGCTGTATTGGCGCCGGCCCTCAGTTGCGCGGCCTTCTGCTCGAGCATGGCCTGCATCATGTCGGGCATCGCCCACATCCCTTTGCCGATCTGCGCGCGTCCGCGCATACCGCATGTAAGGCCGACCAGCACGTTGTTGCGCTCATAGGCCTTGATCCAGGCCGAGGCTTTCATGTCGCCTTTTCTGAATACAGGCCCCGCTTCCATCGCCGTGTGGATTTCATCGCCGGTGCGGTCAAGAAACCCGGTGTTGATGAACGCGATGCGGCTGCGCGCCGCGGCGACGCAGCTCGCGAGATTGACGCTCGTGCGGCGCTCCTCATCCATGACGCCCATCTTGATGGTGTCACGCGGCAGGCCGTAGAGGGATTCGATTCGATCGAACAATTCATTGGCAAACGCAACCTCGGCGGGCCCATGCATCTTCGGCTTGACGATGTAGATCGAGCCCACGCGCGAGTTGCGTTTGCTTTGGCGGTCGTGCAACGCGCAGAGCACCGTCACGACGCCATCGAGAATACCTTCAGGAATCGGGTTGCCGTCCCGGTCGATCACGGCGCCGATGGTCATCAGGTGGCCGACGTTACGCACGAACAGCAGCGAGCGGCCTCGCAGCGCGAGGGGGCCGCCGTCAGGCGCGCGGTAGATGCGGTCCTCGTTGAGCCGGCGCGTGAGCGTCGTGCCTCCTTTCGTCACCTGTTCGGTCAGGGTGCCCTGCATGAGCCCGAGCCAGTTCCGATAAAGCGCGACCTTGTCATCGGCATCCACGGCGGCGACCGAATCCTCACAGTCGATGATGGTCGTGATCGCCGCTTCGAGCAGTACGTCCTTCACACCGGCCGGATCGGTGCGGCCGATGCCCGTCGAGGCATCGATCTGGATTTCGATGTGCAGGCCATTGTGTTTCAGCAATATCGCCGTGGGTGCGTGGGGCTCGCCGCGGAATCCCGCGAACTGGCCCGGTGCCGCAAGCGCTATCTCGCCGGCGGCTGTGCTCACGAAAAGCTGTCCGTGACGAACCGAATAGCGATTCGCGTCGCTGTGCGAACCGCTCGCGAGCGGCGCGGCCTTGTCGAGGAAGGCGCGCGCATAAGCGATCACGCGCGCGCCGCGCACGGGATTGTAAGTGGCGTCTTTCTGCGCCCCATCCTCTTCCGCAAGCGCATCGGTTCCATACAGCGCATCGTACAAACTACCCCAGCGTGCATTGGCCGCATTGAGCGCGTACCGTGCGTTCGAAAGCGGCACGACCAACTGCGGACCCGCTTGTTCGGCGATTTCCGCATCGACGCCTTCGGTCGTCACCCGGACGCAGTCGGCCGCAGGCACCAGATAGCCGGTTTCTTCAAGAAACGTGCGGTAGGCGCGCATGTCGCGCACGGGGCCCGGATGGACCCGGTGCCATTCGTCGAGCGCACTTTGCAGGCGATCGCGCTCGGCAAGCAGCGCGCGATTGCGAAGAGAAAGGTCGTGGACGATGGCGGAGAAGCCCCGCCAGAATGCTTCACGCTCGATCCCGGTACCGGGGAGTGCCTCGTCTTCGATGAAGCTGACGAGTGCTTGCGCGACGCGCAAGCCATGTTGGTCGATCAGGTTGTTCATGCGGCTGCTGTGGTGGATGGTGAGTTGCTTGCTTGTCTTGTGTGTCGAAAGCTTCGTTGAAGGGCCGGCCTCAAGACTGCGGACGTACGACGCCGGCAATGCCCGCTTTTGCGACCTGAGCGTCCTGGTCCGACTTCACGCCCGAGACGCCGACGGCCCCGACGCACTGACCCTCCACGATGACGGGCACACCGCCTTCCAACGTCGCGTGCAGCGGTGCGCTCAGAAAGGCGTAACGTCCGCCATTGATCATGTCCTCGTAGACCTTGGACTCGCGGCGGCCAAGCGCCGATGTGCGCGCCTTCTCGGTCGCGAGATACGCACTGCCGGGCGATGCGCCATCGAGCCTCATGAGGCCGAGCGGATGGCCGCCGTCGTCGACGACGGCGATCGATACGGCCCAGCCATGTTGGTCGGCTTCGGCGCGCGCCGCGGTAAGGATTTCGCTGATTTGCGCTGTACCGAGGACGGGTTTGCTTTGCATGTAATGCTCTCTTCCTATTGGGATTGGGTGGCAGGGTCGATGCTCGTCGACGTTCGCTGCCTCAGCGACGCGTCGACAACTTCGATCCAGTGCTGTACCGAAGTACGTCCGGCACCGGCCAAGTGGGTCTGGCAACCGATATTGGCCGTCACTATCGTGTCGGGATGGCCCGCTTCAAGAGCATCGAGCTTTTGGTCTCGCAATGTGCGGGCAAGATCGGGCTGAGTGATCGAGTACGTGCCTGCCGAGCCGCAGCACAGGTGCCCGTCGGCGACCGCGGTGAGATCGAAGCCCAGGCGCCGCAGCACCGCTTCGACAGCGCCACCGAGCTTTTGCGCATGCTGGAGCGTGCAGGGGCAGTGGACAGCCAGACGGTTTGCGGGCGCGCCGCTGCCCGGAGCACCGCTGGACAGCAGCGCATCGAGCGGCTCCGCGGCGATGACTTCGACGAGATCGCGCGCAAGCGCGCTCACGCGTCGGGCTTTTTCCGCGTAGCCCTCGTCGCGTCGCAAAAGCTCGCCGTATTCCTTCACGAACGCGCCGCAGCCGCTGGCCGTCAACACGATGGCTTCGGCACCGGCCTCGATATGCGGCCACCAGGCGTCGATATTGCGGCGAGCCCGGCTCAGTCCGTCGTCCTGCGCGTTCAAGTGGTACTCGGTTGCGCCGCAACAGCCGGCCTCATGAACGGGCGTCACGCTGATGCCCAATCTGTCGAGCACGCGCGCCGCGGCGGCATTCGTGTTGGGCGCCAGGCTCGGCTGCACGCAACCTTCCAGCATCAGCACGCGGCGTACGTGGCGCGCGGGCGGTCGGACCGAAGCGGCTTTCCCGCTTCTCGGGATCTTTTCCTGCAGCTTTTTGGGCAGCAGCGGACGCACGGCCCGGCCCACTTTGAGCAGCGTGCCGAAGCGCGACGGCTCGGGCACGATGCCCCGCAGCGCTGCGCGGACGAGCCGCTCCCTGACGGGCCGCGTGGTCCGGCGCTCGAGCTCGGCCCGGCCGATGTCGAGCAGCGTGTGATAACGCACGCCCGAAGGACACGTCGTTTCGCAGTTGCGGCACGTGAGGCATCGGTCCAGGTGGCTCAGCGTTTTGGCGCCAGCGCTATTGCCTTCGAGCAGTTGCTTGATCAGATAGATCCGTCCTCGGGGTCCGTCGAGCTCATTGCCGAGCACCTGGTAAGTCGGACACGTTGCATTGCAGAAGCCGCAATGGACGCAAGAGCGCAGGATGTCTTCTGCCTCGTCGACGCCAGGAATCGAGCGAGCTTCTTCGCTAAGTTGTGTTTGCATCGAAAACGTCGGCTTAGACGGTCGCGTAAAGACGGCCAGGGTTGAATATTGCGCGCGGGTCCAGTTGTGCCTTCAACTGCCGATGCACGTTGAGAAGCGCAGGGGGTAGCGGATGAAATGGTTCGTCGGTGATGCCCGGGGTGAAGCACGTTGCATGGCCGCCGAGCGCGTGTGCCGTTGCACGCACCGTTTCGGCAGGTGCGTCGGTTTTGATCCAACGCTGCATGCCACCCCAGTCGAGCAGCGCCGCGCCGTGCAAAGCGACGATCGACGCCGAGGCAGGCACGGAAAGCCGCCATAGCGCCTCGGGGCGGGCGAAAAACGGCAGCCTCATCGCTCGCAGGTCGGCCCAGAATACGCCGTCGGACACAGTGCCTCCGAGGCGCTCACGTGCAGCACGCACGGAGCTCGTGCCGCCCTCGAGCCGCAAGCGAAGCTGCCCGCCCACGTGGCACGCGCCAGCGAGCGGCAGCCCCTCGCGCCGCCATTGCGCCAAGCTGCTCAAGGCATCTGCGTCCGACATCTCGAGAGTGAGATCGAGCGTCGCGCGAGGTTTCGGCACGACTTTCAGCGATACCTCTGTGATCAGACCGAGGCAGCCCAGGCTGCCCGTCATGAGACGCGATACGTCGAAGCCCGCGACGTTCTTCATAACCTGACCGCCGAAGCGCAGATGCTTGCCATGACCCGTGATGACCCGGCAGCCGAGCACATAGTCGCGCACGGAACCGGCCCAGGGACGGCGTGGGCCCGACAGCCCGGCCGCGACCATGCCGCCAACCGTCGCATTGCCATCGAACGAGGGCGGTTCGCAGGCCAGCATCTGGTTGTTCTCGTCAAGCACGCCTTCGAGTTCGGCGAGCCGCGTCCCTGCGCGGGCCGTAATGACGAGTTCGGTCGGGTCGTAGTCGACGATGCCGCAATGGTCGCGGATATCAATCGGCCGTTGGTGCGGTGCCTCCGCGAGACGGCCGAGAAACGGTTTGGTGCCGCCGCCGCGAATCGCGAGCGGCGTACCCGCTCCGATCGCTTCCCGCACCATCTCGACCAGCCCGTCGCTGCAATCGGCTGAATCCCATTCGCGTCGCATCAGAAGCGCTCCAATTCAGGAAACGGCAGCTTGCCGTGATGTACGTGCATGCCGCCAAACTCGGCGCAACGATGTAGCGTCGGAATATTTTTCCCTGGGTTGAGCAGCCGGGCCGGATCGAATGCGGCCTTTACGGCATGAAAGAATTCGATTTCGTCGTTCGAGAACTGCACGCACATCTGGTTGATTTTCTCGCGGCCAACGCCGTGCTCGCCCGTGATACTGCCGCCTACCGCGACACAAAGCTCGAGGATCCTGGCCGCCAGGGCCTCCGTGCGCTCGAGTTCGCCAGGCCGGTTCGCATCGAAAAGGATAAGCGGATGCAGATTGCCATCGCCCGCATGGAAGACATTGGCAACCCGCAGCCCGTGCTCGGCGGAAAACGCCGTAATCCCGTTGAGCACGCGCGGCAGTTCGCGGCGCGGGATCGTGCCGTCGATGCAGTAGTAGTCGGGCGAGATGCGGCCCACTGCGGGGAACGCATTCTTGCGTCCCGCCCACAAGCGAAGCCTTTCGGTCTCGTCGCGCGCAATCAGAATTCGCGTGGCGCCTGCATGGGAGAGGAGCGTGCTCACGCTCTCCATGTCTTCGTCCACATCGCCGGCGGCGCCGTCGAGTTCGCACAGCAAGATTGCCGCGGCATCGACGGGGTAACCCGCATGGATGAAATCTTCGGCGGCGCGGATCGCAAGACTATCCATCATCTCCAAGCCGCCCGGAATGATGCCTGCGCCGATGATCTGACCCACCGCGTTGCCCGCGGCTTCGACGTCGTCGAAGCTCGCCATCAGCATCTTCGTACTCTGCGGTTTGGGCAGCAGCTTCACCGTTACTTCCACGACGACGCCGAGCAAGCCCTCCGATCCGGTGAAGAGCGCGAGCAGATCGAAGCCGGGACTGTCGAGCGATTCGGCGCCCAGCGTCAGACGCTCTCCATCGATCGTCACGATCTCGACCCTGAGGATGTTGTGAACGGTGAGACCGTACTTGAGGCAATGTACGCCGCCCGCGTTCTCCGCCACATTGCCGCCGATCGAGCAGGCGATTTGCGACGACGGATCGGGGGCGTAGTAGAGGCCGTGAGGCGCGGCCGCGAGCGAAATCGCCAGGTTGCGCACGCCGGGCTGCACGCGGGCGGTGCCTGCGTCAGCATCGATTTCGAGGATGCGGTTGAATTTCGCCATCACCAGCAAAATGCCCTTCTCGAGCGGCAGCGCGCCACCGGAGAGGCCGGTCCCCGCGCCTCGCGCAACGACGGGGACCCCGCGCGATGCCGCAAGCCTGAGTACGGCCGCGACCTCATCCACTGTCTGCGGTAAGACGACGCAGAGCGGAACGGTGCGATACGCGGACAGACCGTCGCACTCATAGGGGCGCAGGTCTTCGCGCTCGTGAAGCACCTCCATGGTCGGCGACAGACTTGTCAACTGAGCGATGAACGCCTCGCGGTCAACCGCAGGCAGCGCACCGTCAATCCTTTCATCATATGTAAAGCTCATGTGGCGTTTTCCTGGGTACAGCCGTCTCTTCAGCCTATGCATTTGGGCGATGTTGGACGTAGGGCAGTGGATCTGTCCATCAGGAAACGGCGTGGTCATACCAGTTTTTTTGTTGCACCAGGCGCGAATAACCCAGAAAATACGTGCACATCGCGGCTACAAAGGCACTCGGCCTATGTCCGCATTGCTCTCAAACAGGTGGTCAGACCAGTGGAATCCGGGATTGAAGACAACGCCGCTCGCCACGTCGCGGATGTCGTGGCGGAGCGCATCGAAAAGCTGATCGTCGACGGCGTGCTCAAAGAGGGGCAGGCATTACCATCGGAACGGCGCCTGACAGAGAAATTGGGCGTCTCACGCGCTGCTTTGCGCGAAGGGCTCAAGCTGTTGCGTGCGCGGGGCATCATCGAGACGGCCCACGGGCGCGGCTCGTTCGTCGCGCGCCTCGCCCCGCGGGAGCATACGACGCCCATGATGCATCTGCTCTCCTCTCAGCCGCGCACGCTCTATGATCTTTTCGAAGTTCGGAGCGTGCTCGAGGCCGAGTCGGCGCGCTTGGCGGCGCTGCGCGGCACGCCCGCCGATTTTGTGCTGATTACGCGCCGCTATGAGGAGATGACGCAGGTCGGCGAGTGCGACGCTGAGACTCACGCACGGCTGGACCATGCCTTTCATCTTGCAATATGCGAGGCGTCGCACAATCCGATTCTCGTTCACACATTGCAGTCGCTCACCGACTTGCTGCTTAGCTCGGTATTTGCCTCGGTAAATAACCTGTATCACCGGGAGAAGGAAAAGCGCACGATCGACCGACAGCACGCGAGGCTGTACAACGCGGTGCTTGGTAAACTACCGGATCAGGCGCGCCGAGCCGCAGCTGAGCACACGCGCAGTGTGGCCGAGTGCCTTCGTGAGATCGAAAGGGAGGAGCAGCGCCTGGTGAGAGCGACGCTCCGGCTGGAAGGTTGGAAATAGAAGGTCCGAAGCGTGCAGCGGGCCGGAACGTTCACGCCCCGCCGGCCGGCCGCGCACGACGCGCGATTTCCTCGCTCGGGACGTCCTCGATATGCGTCGCGAGCCACCAGGTGTTGCCGCATTTGTCGCGCACGCCGGCGTTGCGGTCGCCGTAGAACTGATCGGCAGGCTCCATCACCGATGCACCGCCGGCGCGCAACGCGCGATCGTAGGCGCTATCGACATCGGTCAGATACAGGTAGAAGGCAGCGGGCGTTGGCCGGCATTCGTCGTTGCCGTCCGTCAGCATGAGATGGGAATCACCGAGTTTCACTTGCGCGTGGCGAATGCGGCCTTGGCCGTCTTCGAGACATTCGCCGACTGTCGCGTCGAACGCGCGTTTCAGAAAATCGATCACTGCGCGTGCGTCTGATGCGGTGATGTACGGTGTGACCGCGTGAAACCCTTCTGGAATGGCTTTTACGTTTGACGCGCTCATTCGTGCCTCCGAGTGGGGGTGGAAAAACGCCAAAATTGTAGAACTGTTTTGCCGTTTAGCATGCATGCGTTTTCGTACAAGGCGATGGGAGTCGCGCGAGCGCCCGCCTGGCCCTTTATCGGATCTTGACTTGGAAACCGACCGCTGCTTGCAGCGTAGTACCTGTGCCTGTTGTAATGCAGTCCCGTTTCGTCAGATATCCCAGCAGCTCGCATGTCTTGCGATGAGTAATTGAATGGGCCTTGGATGCTCGATGACCAGGGATCTTTACCCGCGGCGACCGCGGCATCGCGACGCGCATTTTGGCTATCGCTGATTGCCTTGTGAATCGGATTTTGAGGGATGAGGATCGCTGGTGCTGCGCCATAGCTGTAGCCCGCGATCTCGTTCGCTTTGGCCCACCGGTCCTGAATGACGTGGTGACTTTGGTAGCCCGTCGGCCGCGGTGATGGTTGGTTGCCATGCGGCTCGCCCCCGCAAGGGCAGCCGCATCGTTTTGCGCGTCCCAGCGGATCGAGCCAGCTTGATGGGTTTGGCGCGTATTGATACGCGTTGGCGCCGCCGGCCAAGCCAATGGGATCGTTCGATATGAACCTACCAACAGTTGCGTCGTAGTAACGGTAGCGGTTGTAATGCAGCCCGCTTTCTTCATCAACCTGCTGCCCCTGAAACCGTGCATGCTTATAGCGTCACTCGTATTGCTGCAACTCCTGCCGGATCAAACTGTCGAGGTCCTTCGGATGCAAGAGGCTTCCGCGGTCGGTCGGCGTCGAAAAGACAAGGCAAATTCGTTGGTCCTTCTCCATGCCGGGAAGCCATCGGGCAAGAAAATCCTCCAGCGCGATTGCTTTCGGCTGGAACCCTTGCCACTCTGCAGTCGCACAAAGTGCCGCGAACTCGTCCTCTGGCCAGAAGGGCACTGCTGTCGTTGCGCCAGTGGAAGCAGTGGCCCATCCGGTGTTGAACAGCCCCCACACGACCTCGAAGTCGGCGACCTTGCGGACGAAATAATCGCTTCGGGACCATGCGTCGAGTCGCAACACGTTCATGATCTTTGGCGGTACCGTCCCATCAAGCGCTGTCCCGCTCAAAACCTCGACGAGGGACCTCATTCGTAAGCTCCAATGACAATCCGGCCGAACGGGGCGATGCTCTGCATGCATGCGGTTTCGTTCGGCTCACATGAGCACGTCAGTGCAAGTCTAGGAAGTCGTCGTACTGCGCGTAGTGGTTCAGGCACCGGACAACTTCCTCGATCGTAGCTGTCGGCTTCTGCCGGTATGCTAGGTCCACCACGGCCTGAAAATTTTCTCCGGAGTAAAGGAACGAATATCCGAGATCGTTGACCTGTGCCGGATAGAATTCCTCTCCATCGTCGTCCGCTTGGACTGTGTCACCAACATAGATAGTCATTCCAGGCCGGAAGCCATCGTCGGAATCGTCACCGTAGACGTCGTATAGGTAGGTCCTATCGTACCCAACGGTGCGATCTCGTTTCTCCCGAACCAGGGCGATGAAATCCTCTATCTGATATGCCTTGTTCTTGAATTGGCTCATTTTGGACATCCTGTGCGTTGGTTCAGCTTGCCTCGCCTTCCTGGGTCTCCGCCTCCCCACTTGTCTCTACCGCCGCTTCCGTCGGGATGGTAGATGCCATGGTTGTCTTATATGGACGCCTCCCGGTTTGCCAAGTGATGTTCGATGTGGAGCACGGACAGGATCAGGCTGCAGACTTATATCCGGCCTTTGGTGCGGACGTGAGTCCGCTGGCCCTGATGGAATTCGCCGGGGAAGGCCTCATCTCTGTAGCGTCCTCGAAGGACAGACAACGATCCAGGCTTGCTTCCCCGCGGTCCGACCTGTTGTGCCATCACGCGTACATCAACCTGCGCAACCTATTAGCGATCCAACTCCTGTAGTCAATCAATCATCTACGCAGCGTGGGCCACGTAACCATGCTCGTACGTTCGGCCGTGGGCGAGCAGCGCCCAGATCGTGCGAGCTATTTTGTTGGCTAGCGCGACGACGGCCACATTGAACGGTCGTCGTGCTAGCAAATGCTGCAAGTGCTCACTGAACTGCTTTTGGTGTGTGAGTACCGATCGCGCGCCGTGAATCAGCAAAGTGCGCAAATACACGTCGCCTCGTTTGCTGATGCCCAAGAGTTTGACGCGCCCGCCGGTGCCACTCTGCCGGGGTACCAAGCCCAGGAACGCGGCGAATTCCCGTCCCGAGCGAAACGTGCTTGCATCGCCGATTGTCGCGATGGCGGCGCTCGCGCTGAGCAGTCCCACGCCCGGAATCGCCATGAGGCGCTTGGCCGCTTCGTCCTCGCGTTGCCAGGCTGCCAACCGGCGTTCGATAGCGGCGATGTCGTGCGTGAGTGCTTCGATGCGTTGCAGTTGTTCTCGCAGCGTCTCGATCACCATGGCCGGCAACGTGTCAGCCAATTCGGTCAACGCGCGCGCTGCGTGCGTCATACCGTGCGGGCCGGCTGGCACGCCCGCGCCAAATTCGTAGAGCAAACCGTGCATCTGGTTGACCTGCATTCGGCGCATCTTCATCAGTTGCTCGCGCACGCGGTGCAGCGTCAGCACGCCTTGCTGCGCTTCACTCTTGATGGCCACAAAGCGCATCTCGGGACGTTGCACCGCTTCCCAGATCGCTTGAGCATCCGCGGCATCGGTCTTGTTGCGCTTTACGAACGGTCTGACGAAGTGCGCAGCGATCAGCCGCACGTCGTGGCCGAGCCCCGTCAACTGTCGCGCCCAGTAATGGGCGCTGCCGCACGCCTCCATGGCCACGACCGCCGGTGCCCGATTCGCGAAGAACGGGCGCACTTGATCCCGCTTCAGTTGCCGTTTTCCGATTTCGCCCGTTTCCATGTCAACCCAGTGAATCTGGAATACTCGCTTTGCCAAGTCCAGGCCAAATGTCGTAGTCTTCATTTCGAGCCCTCCTTACCCTTTGTGGTCGTTGCAACACCACCACTTTGGCACTCTGATGCCGTCGGGTACAGCGAGGGCTCCGCCGTTTCTACTGCCTCTCGCTACCGACGCGGAAGGGAGGCGTCCATACCATCTCTGTGGTCATCGAAGCTAACTAGGTTAAGTAAACCTGGCGCATCGTTATGGTGCCACGTCATGCCCGGGGGGCTCTTGCTTAGATCGGGGTCTTTCATCCAGTCGAGCAAAGCAGGATTGCGACCTAGCATATCCCTCCGATACTCGGGGTCCGTATTCATCCTTTCGATCAGCGTTTTGTTGGCTAGGCGGAATTGCACAGCGTCGCTGGCGAAAAGCTTGTCTTCGGGGAGATCGAAATCATGGAACGAATGGAATTTCCCTTTACACCCTAGCCGTTTGCGAAGGCCGAGAGGGTCGATCCATTGAGTCGGGCTGGGGGCATACTGGTAGGCATTGATGCCACCCAGAACGCCGAGCGGGTCCTGACTGATGAAGCGTCCGCTGCTGGAGTCATAGTAACGATTCCGCGTGTAGCTGAGCCCCGTCTCAGAATCTTCCTGCTGCCCCTGAAACCGAATCGGATTCCGCGCCGCGATCCCCACCGCCTGCGAGACGCGCGCGATCACGTCCTGCGTCTCGCCCCACGCTCGATACGTCGCCTCCCACACCACATCGCCCAGCTCGTCCATCATCATATACGGCGTGCCGATATGATCACAGTGGTAGTAGAAGACGTGTGCAGGCGATGCCGCCTGCGCAACGCGTTGCAGCGGATCTTCTTCCGGCAGATAGCGATCGGTCGGCTTCCAAACCGG
>NZ_PNYB01000020.1 GCF_002879855.1 Trinickia soli
CCCTACCTCAATACTAGTGTGAGACTTGATACTTTCGCTATCGGCCAGATCCGAAGACCCAACCTCGCGTTCGCTATCAAGCGCCCACACTTATCGGCTGTAAATTTTTAAAGATCGCGTCGCTTGACCGCCGGCAGCACCTGAAGAATCTTCCCTTCCGGCACCGCCCGTCTTGCGTTGCTGCGTCAGCAGCAGAGAAACGAGATTATGCAGAGTGTTTCGCATCGCGTCAACTGTTTTTTAGCGTCGCCTGCATCTGACTGCTATCAAAACATTGCCACCGAAGCCTCGCGCAAACCGCCGCGCAACAAGCCCCCTGCTTCCTTCCCGCTTCGTTCCAACTTCTTCGCGCCGTCACCAGCACTGCGCGAAAGGGCGCAATTCTAGGCGCGTTCCGCCAACGCCGCAAGCGGAAATTTTGCCGTCGCGGATTCATCGCTCCTCAATACAAACAGGACGACAAATAACGCGATCGAATGTCTCGCCACCCCCCGCTGTCGCACGACCTCATCGGCCGCGCCCGCGGCAACGACGCAGCTCGACTTCCTGTGTAGCGGATGCGACTAGAATGGAGGGTTCATCGAATCCAACCAACCAAGTCAGCCCCTATGCGCTCGCGAATCGCCAAACGCCTTCCTCCCGATGCCGACAAACTCGTCGGCCTTTCCCTCGCACTGTTCGCGTCGGGCAGCCGCATCGAAGACCGCTTCTGGGAAGCCAAGCTCGACACCCTACTCGCGAAAATCGTCCGCAACGGCAATCAGACGACGCTCGACGCGGCGTTGGACCATCTGCAGCAAAATCATCCCGACGCATACGGTGCGCTCGCCGATATGGCCGAAACGCATAGCGAGTCTTTTGTCATCGAGCACGAGGGGACGCCCTACGAAGCGCTGCTGATCGCAGCGCCCGTATTGGCATGGACGCGCTACATGATTCCCTCGGGCCCCCTCAAGGCAGATGCCGTCGACGCGCTGCGCGCTCATCTGCATGCACACGTGCTGGCCGGCGGCACGCGCGTGGCGCTGGCGCCGTTCCTCTACAGCATCGATCAATTGCCGCGGCACCACGTCGAAACGTATCGTGTCGCGCAGCAGCTGATCCAAGCTGCCGTCACGGGCGCCGCGGCGAAGATGAGTTTTGGCGATCTGCCCGAAACCTCGCCGATTCTCGCCGATCCTCGCTTCCTGCTGGCCGTCGTCGCCGCGCCCGTCGGGGCGCCGCTCTTTCGCTGGCAGGAAGAAGAGAACGGCATGCGCATCGAGCGCGGGCAATGCCTCGAACAATGGACCACGCAAGGCGGTGCAAATCTCGCACTGGTCCTGCCCGGCTGCGAGTTCGAATGCCTGCTGCCCGACGCCTACTATTCGGCCTGCCGCGACGCCGATGAGCGCGTGCGGCCGCACACTGTCCGCACCGCGATCCGCTACCTGTTCGACACGATCGGCGCAACGCCGCAAGACTTGCGCGCCGTAGTCGCCGGCTTCGGCGAACGTCGGATCGACGAATATCGCGTCGGTTTCACGCGCCGCGGTAGCAACGACGTGATTTACGGCGTCGTTTGGCCACTGTACGGCCGCGAAAACGGCGAGTTGGCGATCGACGAGGATGCAGAAGACACCGGCGGCCCGCTCGAGGAAATCATTGCGCTGCTCAAGGAAGCGGGCGTCACCGACGTCCGTCGCCACGCCGGGCGCTTCGAGCCCGAATACTGCGACGACTGCGGCGTTCCGCTATACGCCGATCCGCTCGGCGAAATCGTCCACGCCGAAATGCCGGAAGACGCCGAACCGGCCCAACCTCACTTTCACTAAGCGAACCGCCCGCCTTTTACCCCTGCCCCGTCGCCGCGCGCGACGGCGCGGGTGCGTCCTATGCCATCAGGCTAGCCGCTTCTCTGTAAGGAATTTGTCATGATTGTGCGCCAGCGCAACGTGGCGGCAGGCCCGCCCCCGGCGGTCGGCCACGGCGCTGCCCGTACCGACTACAGGAGGCAAAAATATGCGGTTTGCAGTTCTCAGTTCGGACGCTGAACGGCGCGATGGCCTTAAGGCGCTCTTGCGGCAGATCGACCGGCAGGCCCGCTTTTACGAGGCGCGCGATTGGGCGCAGGCAAGCCGCGTAATGCGGCGATTGCCGCCCGAGCTACTCGTCGCCGATTGGCAAGACTCCATGCGCGCGAGTGCAGTGCGCGCGGTGCTGACCGAATACCCCCACATGCGTATCGCTGCATTTGTCGACGACGTCACGCCAGCGCGCGTGCGTGCGCTCGTCGATGCGGGCGTTCACGGCGTCGTTCCGCGCACGACCAATCCTCGCTTGATCGTGCGTTTGCTTGAGTTAGTGCTTGCCGGAGGCCATTACGCGCCGTTTCTACCCGATGGCGCGCACCATCCCGTGCCGGCCGTCCCGATGGTCGCACCGCGGCGTGACGCGAGCGGCGACCCGCCTCGGCGCAAGCGCTTCGCGCTGGCGCTTTCGCCGCGGCAAGAGCAGATCATGCGCTGCGTCCACATGGGCAGCACGAACAAAATGATCGCGCGCACCCTCGGCATCAGCGAAGGGACCGTCAAAATCCACCTGGCCAGCATATTTCAACAATTGGGCGCGCCGAACCGCGCGGCAGCCGTTGCAATCTACAACGGCTGGCTCACGCCGCAACTCGAGGTCCTGCGTGGCGAAGGTCGCAGTGCGCCAAAACCCGTCCTCGGTCAAGGCGGTCCCGTGCCGCTGCGCCGCGCGGCGTCGTTCAAATACTCCCTGTCACGCCGGGATTGCCCGCTTGACCTCCCGCTCGCCGCGGAGCCGGACGTTCCGTTCGGCGGCATCCCGCCGGCCGCAAGCTGACACACAGAGCAAGTCGGCGCGGCGCTTGCTATAACGTTGGTAACAGGAGTCGCGTCCGCCACGCGGCAGGCTCCCACCTTTCGCAGCCCAACGAGTAATATGGACCCCATGGGCTTCCTGTACACGCCGCTTCCGCTATGGATCGCCGTTGGTGGCTGGGCCGCCGCGGCGCTCGTGCTCGCGCTCGCCTTCGCGCAAAGGCCGTTCCGGCGTCTTCAGGACGGCACGCTGCAGCACGTCTGGCTTGCGGTCATCACGGCCATTTCGGTGCTGTGGGCCACGAACGCCTGGCTCGACGATGGGCCGGTCATGCACCTGCTCGGCGCGACGCTTCTCGTCACGCTGTTCGACTGGGCGCTGGCGCTCGTCGCGATGGCGGCGGTTTCAGGCATCGCAGGGCTCGTATTCGATGCCGCATGGCAAGGCGTCGCGCTGACATTTCTCATCTACGGCGCGATGCCGGTCGGCGTCTCGGCGTTGATACAGCGCGCCTGCACCGCGTGGTTGCCGCGCAATCTATTCGTCTTCATCTGCGCGCAGGGATTCGTTTCGCCGGCGATCGCCGTGGCCGTCGCCGGCATCGCGGCCGCAGCGATGCATATCGCGCTGGCGCACGGGTCGCCTGCCGTGGTCCCGATCGGCTACGCGTTCAGCGTGTTCCTGCTCGCGGCCGGAGAGTCTTGGTTTACGGGCATGTCGACGGCGCTCATCGCCATTTACAAGCCGACGTGGGTCACGACGAACGATGTGCGCCGCTATCGGCTCGGCGGCCCGCGTACCTGACTGCGTGGTATCCGCCGCCCTCTCACGCAGACATGAGATTCGGCAGCTTGCCGTCCGAAGCCGGGTCTTGACGTCTCCCGTCTGCCTGCACCCATGAACGGCGCGGCTCCCCGCGCGTCGAAGCCGCCGCGGGCTCATTTGTCAAAATATATTCATCTCGACATTGAACTCCGTCTCCGACTGGGGCATCTTACGTGCCTGTGTCTCGATACTGCTTACCGGATGGACAGCTCCAAGAAGATTTCACGCCGCATGCGACAGCTCGCGCATCGGCTTACCGCAGCAGCCGCCCTGCTCTTGCCGTTGATCGCCGCCACCCCGGCCCGCGCCGACCTCATCGATCAGCGCAACGACATGATCGCCCACTTCGTGAACGACATGCATGCCGACCCGCTCGTCGCCGATTGCGCGGCCCACGGCAATTTCGTTGCGAGCACGTCCACGGCCATCGACCACGTCGACTTTCCGCCGGCGGCGTTCGACCCGGCGCATGCCGAGATCACGCCGTGGAATCAGCCGTTCGATGAAGGCAAGCAACGCGTAACGGTCGAAAACATCGTCACGGTCGAAGGTCAGGGAATCCCGCGCAAAACGTCGCACGAGCCCTATCCGCTGAAGTTTCGTTGCGGCTATGTCGGCAAGCAGATGCTTGCATTCAGTTGGAACGACCCTGTGCCCGCGTTGAAGCCTCACAAAGAGCGTTCGACAAAGAAAAAGCGCAAAGTCCATCATACGAGCAAGCGCGTCGGCAAGACTTCGACGAGCAAGAGAAAATCGCCGGCCAAGGCAAGCTCAAGCCACTGATCGCATTCGCCAAACGCGCGCCGCTCTCGCTCGAGCGGTCGCGCGCTTCATTCGCTGCCATGCAGCACGCCGGTCAGGCACAGGTCTCGAAGTGGCGCAACACCGCGCCCAGCATCGCCGCACCGAGCGCCGCACTGCGCTCGCCGCTCCAGCCAACCCGCTCGTCGGGCAGGTTCGCATTGTCCTTGAACGGCATTTCAAGGGTCAGCGACAAGGACCCGAAAGTATGGCCGATGTACTTCGAGGCGAGCTTGAGCGCATCCTCCTGGTACTTCGACGCCTCGTAGCCGTGGACGTCCTGAAAGTCGGGGCTCGCCTGTTTGAAGGCCTCGATGAACGCGCGCTGCTCCTGCAATTGCCGCTCGGTGAAATTCGGCAACATTTCACTGCCCGCAACGAAGACATAAGGCAGCGCTTCGTCGCCGTGTATGTCGAAGAACATGTCGCAGCCGTTGGCGTGAATCGCCTGGCGCACGCACTGCACTTCGGGGCTGCGCACATCGTCGGGCTGCAGCCATTCGCGATTAAGGTTGGCGCCCGCCGCGTTCGTGCGCAGATTGCCGCGCACGCTGCCGTCGGGGTTCATGTTCGGCACGATGTAGAACACCGCGTGTTCGTAGAGTTTGCGCGCAACCGCGTCGCCGGCCCAATCACCCCACCCCGCCAAGCGCTTGACAAGTCCCTCGACGAACCATTCGGCCATCGTTTCGCCCGGATGTTGACGCGCGATGATCCATACTTTCTTTTTTGCACGCGCGTCGCTCGCGCCCGGCGTGCCCAGCACCAGCAGCGACATCGGACGATCCTCGACGGTGCGTCCGAGTTCGACGAGCGTGGCCTGCGGCATTTGCTGCACGGCCCCCAGGAATTGCGCGTGCCGCTCTTCGCTGTATGGCTCGAAGTAGGCGTAGTAAATCGAATCGAAATCGGGCGTATGGTCGATCGTCAGGACCTGTCCATCGTATGACGTCGGCACGCGGAACCAGTTGACGCCGTCATAGCTCGCGACGGCTCGATACCCATGCCAGCCCTGCGCAAATACGCATTGCGCGGCGTTTTCGAGCGTCATGACGCAGCGCTCACCGCGCGCGCCCGAGAGCCGGAAGTAAAACCACTGCGTCAGATCGGCGCGATTGTCGGGGCGAAAACGCAGACGAATGTCTTCGGCTTGCTCGCACGACACGACTTCGATCGCGCCCGCGTCGAAGTTGCTGGTGATCGAAAGGCTCATCGAGGTTCCTCGGGAAAAGGGTCGCACGCGGCTCAGTCGCCGACGCGGCGCCGAAATACGAAGGTCGATTCGTTCGATGCTGCGGCATCGAATGCGTAGCCTTCGGCGGCGAAGTCCTTCAGCTTTTCAGGCTCGTCGATCCGTTGCTCGACTGCGAACCGCGCCATCAAGCCGCGCGCCCGTTTCGCGTGAAAGCTGATGATCTTATAGCGGCCGCCCTTCCAATCCTCGAACACCGGCGTCACCACGGGGCCCTCGAGTTGCCGCGGCCGGACCGATTTGAAATACTCGTTCGATGCGCAATTGACGATCACGCGCGCGCCGTTCCTGTTGCGACGCAGCTGCGCGTTCAGCGCGTCCGTAATACGCTCGCCCCAAAATGCGTAGAGATCTTTGCCGCGCCCGTTCGGCAGACGCGTCCCCATCTCCAGACGGTACGGCTGCAGCAGATCGAGCGGGCGCAGCACGCCGTAAAGCCCTGACAAGACGCGCACATGCTTCTGCGCGTAATCGAGATCGGCGGCAGAAAGCGTCTTCGCGTCGAAGCCTTCGTAGACATCTCCATTGAAAGCAAGCACGGCTTGTTTCGCATTCTGCGGACTGAATTGCGGCGACCAATCGGCGTAGCGTTGAAAGTTCAGATGGGCGAGCGCATCCGAAATATCCATCAGCGATGCGATGCGCTGCGGGGAATACCGGCGCAATTCTTCGATGAGCTGCGCTGCGTCTTCGACGAAATCGGGAATGGTATGTTTAGAGACGTGGGCAGGCGTCTGGTAGTCGAGCGACTTGGCCGGAGACAAAACAATTATCATGGAGGCTCGCCGGCACGCCGTGCCGAACGGTAAAGACGAAAAGCCATATTTTAGCGAATGCCCCATAACGATGCCGAAGCGATGACAAGCGCGCCGCGCGTGGTGCTCGATTCGAATGTCTGGATCGACATCCTCGTGTTCGACGATCCGGCGACGCGCCCGATACACGCCGCGCTCCAACGCGGACTCCTTTGCGCCGTCATTGACCGGCGCTGCCTGGGCGAACTCGCGCGCGTGCTCGACTATCCGCAGTTCGTTGCGCGCGACGTCGACAAGGCGGCCGCACTCGCGTCGGTGGCACAGCTGAGCACGCTTGAAGAATCGGCACCCGTGCCCGCCGATAGCGCTCCGCTGCCCAAGTGCAAGGATCGCGACGATCAGAAATTCCTCGAGCTCGCCCATGCGGTCAACGCCGCATGGCTGGTGTCCAAAGATCGAGCGCTACTCAGGCTCAACAAACGCACCGCGCGCGATTTCGGGATTCGAATCGTCGAACCGGCACCGTTCGTGGCAGCTTGTCTGTCCGGGCTGCCGGGGCTGCCGGGGCTGCCTGTCGCAACTGCCGTTGCCCCTGCTATCGCTATCGCCTGACGCAGACATCGATCGCACCATGAACGCACCTCAAGAACCGACGAACCAACCGCCCTTTGCTCTCGCCTCGCGCCTGCCGTCCGTCGGCACGACGATCTTCACGGTCATGAGCGCACTCGCCGCCGAGCGCGGCGCCGTCAACCTCGGTCAAGGCTTTCCCGATTTCGACTGCGACGAGCGGATCGTCGAAGCCGTCTCGTGCGCCATGCGCGAGGGTCACAATCAGTACCCGCCGATGGCCGGTGTCGCGCCGCTGCGCGAGGCGATCGCGCGCAAAATCGAGGCGATTCACGGCCGCGCCTACGATCCGAACACTGAGATCACCGTCACGGCCGGCGCGACGCAGGCACTGTTGACGACGATTCTGGCCACGGTCCACCCGGGCGATGAGGTCATCGTGCTGGAGCCGACCTACGACAGCTACGTGCCGTCGATCGAACTGGCCGGCGGCAAGCCCGTTTTCGTGACGCTCGAGGCGCCCGACTACGCGATCGATTTCGATCGGCTCGCGAGCGCGATCACGCCGCGCACCCGGCTCTTGCTGATCAACACGCCACACAACCCGAGCGGCACGATCTGGCACGCGGACGACATGCGGCGGCTGGAAGACATCGTGCGCGGAACGAACGTGCTGATTCTCTCGGACGAGGTCTACGAGCATATGGTCTACGACGGCGCGCCCCATGAAAGCGTCGCGCGCTATCACGAACTCGCGCGACGCAGCTTCGTCGTCTCGAGCTTCGGCAAGACTTTCCACGTGACGGGATGGAAAGTCGGCTACGTCGCTGCACCGGCCGCACTGACGGCGGAGTTCCGCAAGGTTCATCAATTCAACGTCTTCACCGTCAATACGCCGATGCAGGTGGGCCTTGCGCAGTACCTGCGCGATCCGGCGCCGTATCTCGGGTTGCCCGCCTTCTATCAAAAGAAACGTGACTTCTTCCGAGCGGGGCTGGCCGGTACGCGTTTCAAGCTGCTGCCCTGCGAAGGCGCGTATTTCCAATGCGTCGACTATTCGGCGATCAGCGATCTGCCCGAAGCGGAGTTCGCGAAGTGGCTCACGAGCGAGATCGGCGTGGCGGCCATACCGGTGTCGGCGTTCTATCACGAGCCGCATGAATCGGGCGTCGTGCGGTTTTGCTTCGCCAAACGCGAAGCTACGCTCGCTACGGCACTCGAGCGGCTCGCGCGTCTCTGAAGCACGGCGATTGTCAAACCAGCAAAGGAAACATCATGAGCGCTGAGCTGCTCGCGTCGCGACCGCCCGAGAGCGAGTCGACCCTCGTGTTGACGTTGTCCAATCCGGGGGCGCGCAATGCGCTCCATCCCGACATGTATGCGGCAGGCATTCAGGCGCTCGAAACGGCCGAGCGCGATGCGTCGATTCGCGCCATCGTCGTAACGGGCGCCGATGATTTCTTCTGCGCAGGCGGCAATCTGAATCGCCTGCTCGAGAACCGCGCCAAAGACCCTTCGGTGCAAGCGCAGAGCATCGATATGCTCGCGCAATGGATTCTGGCGTTGCGCACGTCGCGCAAGCCCGTGATCGCCGCGGTGGCGGGCGCCGCGGCCGGCGCCGGCTTTTCGCTTGCGCTCGCGTGCGATCTGATCATCGCGGCCGATGACGCGAAGTTCGTCATGTCTTACGCGCGCGTCGGCCTGACGCCGGACGGCGGCGGCTCGTGGTTTCTCGCCCAGGCGCTGCCGCGTGCGTTGGCGACGGAGATCCTGCTCGAAGGCAAACCCGTCCCGGCCGAGCGACTGCATGCGCTCGGCGTCGTCAATCGGCTCGTCAAGACAGCGCAATTGAAGCAAGCCGCCATCGCCTGGGCCGACGAACTCGGGCGCGGCTCGCCGAACGCGCAGGCACGCATCAAAGCGCTGGTCGCCGCGGCGGGCAGCCAGCCGCTCACAGATCATCTATCGGCTGAGCGCGACGATTTCGTCGCTTCGCTTCATCACGCGGACGCGTTGGAGGGCATCACCGCCTTCCTCGAAAAACGTGCTCCCGACTATCGCTGAGCGCGCCCATGAGCGAATTTACAATGCCCGCTCGGCGACGCATTTTCCTCATGCGCCACGGCGACGTGACCTATTTCGACGATAGCGGCCGAGCGATCGATCCCGAGACGGTGCCGCTCAATGAGCACGGCCTCGCGCAAGCAAGCGCCGCCGGTGCGGCCTTCGCAGCCGACGCCGTGCGGTTCGATCGCGTCATTGTCAGCGGTCTGCCGCGCACGATCGAAACCGCGCAGCGCGTGCTGGCCGCGACGGGACAGGACATCGAGCTCGAAGTGTGGCGGGAGTGGCAGGAAATCAGCGCCGGCCGGTTGGCCGATTTGCCGCCGTACCAGATCGAAGCGGCGTTTCTTGCCGCGTTCGACGGCGTCGTAGCGGAGACGACGCGCTTTCTCGGCGGCGAGACGATCGGCGAACTGCTCAATCGCGTGCTGCCGCCGCTTGCACGTTTGCGCGAAGATCCATCGTGGGACACGGTGCTGCTCGTCCTGCACGGCGGCGTCAATCGCGCGCTGCTCTCCCATGCGATCACGGCCGGCTCGCGCGCGTTCTTCGGCCATCTCGCGCAGTCGACGGGCTGCATCAATGCGCTCGACGTCGGCGCACGCCACGGCGACTGGGTCGTGCGCGCACTGAACTACTCGCCGCCGACGCCGCTCTTTCGCGATGTCCGGCACACGACGATGGAAATGCTCTACTCGCAATATCTTCGCTATCGGCGCGAGTGACGCGTCGCGCGGCTCGCGGCGTCGAGACTGCAGCCGCTGCATCTTCGCGATCAGTCATCGGGACAACCCCCAATGGGAGTCGTTACATGGCAACCAACGAATCGGCAGTTCCCCCGAACCGGCAGCAGGACTATTCGGCGTTCGTCGGCACGCGCGCCGTATCCGAGCAGCAACGATTCGATGCCGGGGTATTGGCGGCGTGGCTGCGCGAACACGTCGACGGGTTCGCCGGGCCGTTGACGGTCGAACAGTTCGCTGGCGGGCAGTCGAATCCGACCTTCAGGCTCGTTACGCCATCGCGCAGTTACGTGATGCGTGCGAAGCCCGCCCCCGCCGCGAAGCTGTTGGCTTCGGCACATGCGATCGAGCGCGAATACCGCGTGATGGCGGCGCTCGCCGATACCGATGTGCCCGTCGCGACGATGCTCGCGCTCTGCGAAGACGAGGCGGTGATCGGCCGGGCATTTTATGTCATGGAGTACGTCGAGGGACGGGTGCTGTGGGACCCGTCGCTGCCCGGCATGACGAGCGCGCAGCGCGCAGCGATCTATGACGAGACCAATCGCGTGATCGCCGCGCTGCACTGCGTCGATCCGGCTTCGGTGGGCCTCGCCGACTACGGCAAGCCGGGCAACTACCTTGCGCGCCAAATCGCACGTTGGAGCAAGCAGTACGAGGCGTCGGAAACGGAGCCGATCGAGGCGATGCATCGCTTGATCGATTGGCTGCCGGCGCACATGCCACAGGAACAGTCCGGTGCAAATGCGCGCACGGCGATCGTCCATGGCGACTATCGGCTCGACAACCTCATCTTTCATCCGAGCGAGCCGCGCATTCTCGCCGTGCTCGATTGGGAACTCTCCACACTCGGCGATCCGATCGTCGATTTCGCGTATCACTGCATGGCGTGGCACGTCGATCCGGTGCAGTTCCGCGGTATCGCGGGGCTGAACTGGGCCACGCTGGGCATCCCCGACGAACGCAGCTACGTCGATCGTTATTGCGATCGCACAGGCTTCTCCATTCCGGGCGATTGGAACTTTTATCTGGCCTTCAACATGTTCCGCATCGCCGCGATCCTGCAAGGGATCATGAAACGCGTGGCGGTCGGTACTGCCGCGAGCGCACAGGCGCTCGATGCCGGTCGCCGCGCACGGCCGATGGCGGAGCTCGCCTGGTCGTACGCGCAGAAAATGCGATAGCGGCAGGGACGTTCCGTCCTCACGGGACAGCCGCACGCATAAGCCAGAACACACGTTAAGACCTGGGCGCATCGGCAACGACACCGCCCTCACTGCGAGGCCGCCATGTATTTCGATTACTCAGAAAAAGTGGAAACCCTGCGTTCGAAGCTGTTCGAATTTTTCGACACGCATATCTATCCGAACGAGCGTGCATTCCTCGATGAAGTCGCGCGCAACCGGGCAGCCGGCAACGCCTGGCTTCCGACCGAACTCGTCGAAACGCTCAAGATTCGCGCACGCGAAGCCGGACTCTGGAATCTGTTCCTGCCCGGCTCGTCGCACGGCGCGGGACTGACCAATCTCGAATATGCGCCGCTCGCCGAGATCATGGGCCGCGTGCCCTGGGCGCCCGAAGTCTTCAATTGCAACGCGCCCGATACGGGCAACATGGAGACGCTCGAACGCTATGGCAGCGAAGAACACAAACGCGCCTGGCTCGAGCCGCTGCTGGACGGCCGAATCCGTTCGGCATTCTTGATGACCGAGCCCGACGTCGCATCGTCGGATGCGACGAACATCGAGACGCGCATCGAGCGTGAGGGCGACACCTACGTCATCAATGGCCGCAAGTGGTGGTCGTCGGGCGCCGGCGACCCGCGCTGCCAGATCTATATCGTGATGGGCAAGACCGATCCCGATGCGCCGAAACACGCGCAGCAGTCGATGATTCTGGTGCCGGCCGGCTCGCCCGGCATCACCGTCCATCGTCCACTCAGCGTGTTCGGCTACGATGATGCGCCGCACGGCCATATGGAAATCACGCTCGAAAACGTGCGCGTACCGGCCTCGAACATCCTGCTCGGCGAAGGGCGCGGCTTCGAGATTGCTCAAGGGCGGCTTGGACCCGGCCGCATTCATCACTGCATGCGACTCATCGGTCTCGCGGAGCGTGCGCTCGAACTCATGTGCAAACGCACCTCGACGCGGATTGCGTTCGGCAAGCCCATCGCCGCGCAATCGGTCACTCAGGAGCGAATCGCCGAAGCGCGTTGCATGATCGAACAGGCGCGGCTCTTGACGCTGAAGACGGCCTACATGATGGATACGGTCGGCAATAAAGGCGCGCGCGGCGAGATAGCGATGATCAAGGTCGTCGCACCGAACATGGCGTGTCAGGTGATCGACTGGGCCATTCAGGCACACGGCGGCGGCGGCATGTGCGACGACTTCCCGCTTGCCTACGCGTATACATGTGCGCGTTGGCTGCGCTTTGCCGATGGTCCCGACGAAGTCCATCGCAATGCGATCGCGAAGCTCGAGTTGGCACGACATGCGGCAGCCCAGAGCTAGGCAACGCCGCTCCGGCAGCAGCGCCTTATCGGCAAGCGGCGGCCGCGCATGGGTCGCGTGGGATGCCCGCGCGCGCACAAGGGCCTTGCGCTGCCCGTCAGCGAGGCGAATCGATCTATGCTAATTTCCGCGTGGATCGGCGCTGCCTGTCGCGGCGCCGACCAGCCTACGAGGAGCAGCGATGATCGACGTCTACAGCTGGGCCACGCCGAACGGCCACAAAGTTCACATCATGCTCGAGGAAACCGGACTCGAGTACCGCGTTCACCCAATCGATATCGGCGCGGGCGATCAGTTCGATCCAGCGTTCCTGGCGATCAGTCCGAACAACAAGATTCCGGCGATCGTCGATTCCGACGGGCCCGGCGGTAAGCCGCTGTCGTTGTTCGAATCCGGTGCGATTCTGATTTATCTGGCCGAGAAAACGGGCCGATTCTTGCCGACCGATCCTGCGGCCCGCTATGCGACGCTGCAATGGCTGATGTTCCAAATGGGCGGTCTCGGACCGATGCTCGGCCAGACGCACCACTTCCGCATCTACGCGCCGCAGCAGATCGACTATGCGGTGAATCGCTACACGAACGAAGCGAAGCGTTTATACGGCGTCATGGATAAGCAACTCGGCAAGACCGCCTATCTGGCCGGCAACGACTACACCATTGCCGACATTGCGGCCTTCCCCTGGACGCGTTCGTGGCAAAACCAAGGCGTCGAGTTGGCCGATTACCCGAACGTCAAGCGCTGGCACGAGGCCATCGCGGCGCGTGCCGCGGTGCAGCGCGGTGTCGAAGTGCTTGCGTCGGCGCGCCGCGCACTCACCGACGACAAAGCCAGGGATATTCTGTTCGGTGCGACGCAGTACGCCAAACACTGATACGCGCTTGTCGCAAACGCGCGGATGCGGCGAGGCGTGAGGGTTGTCTGGCCATCGGCGTCGGCATCGAGATGCGCGGTTGGCGCAGCGGCATGATGGTAAGCACCGCGCGTTAGCGGCTCAGTTGGCGGCTCAGTTGGCGGTCATGCTCGATCCTGAAGGGCACATAGAATTCCCACATTTCGTCGAGCGTCGTGTCGATCTCGTCTAAAAGCGACGGGCCAGCGTTTAATGAGCCTTCTTCGCGCATCCTTCGCTCGGCCAACTGACGCATTCGGCCGAAATATTGGTCCAGGAGTTCGCCTTGCCGTTCGAGGCGCACTGATCGCACGAAGCGCAGCTCATTGCGTCGCCACCGAGGGAGAAATGCGCGCGCCCTGAATCCACGCACCCGCGGAAGAGGCACCGAAAACTCGAGATTCAGTTCGGCTCGCATGCTGGCATAGAGATGGATCGCCTCCAGGAGGAGGGCTTCGCCCTGCGTCTTTCCCCATCGATGGAGGGGGATGTCTCCGTCCTGCAAGGAAGCCCTCTGCGCGCTGTCGTCGCTATGGCGTGCGAGACGTTGATGCTCGCTCTCGAAGAATCCATAGCTCTCCAGGGCGCTGGCGTACACACTGTCCAGCCGGTCCATGATTCGGGGATCGGCGTCCAGCTGTCTGAGCCGTTGCAGTCGTTGAGGCAGTCGAGCCAGTTCGCGCTGATGCATCTGTAAAAGCTCAGCCTGGCGCGCCAGCCTGGTGCTTCGCACGAGCGCCATCGCGCGCCCCCGGTCCGTACGAGATCCTCCGGCCACCGAGACATCCGCCTCGCTTGGAAAAGGAAGCAAACATTCTTTTGCCAGTCCGGTGCGCATGTTTCTGACATAGCGATCAACTTCTTGTTCAAGGGTGCTGGACATTGCGGCGATCGCTTGCGGGTAGGTCGGGAGGGGTTGCAGTTGCGGGTCTGCCTCTCTTTCTCTGTCCGCGTCGTGGGGATACTCAGGGGCAGGAGGGATCGGCGTTCCGTCGCGCTCTACTCTCTCGGGATAGCGATAGGGCCAATCGTTGACCACCGTTTGATAAGCGGGCGGCTCAGACGGCAATGGCGCAGCCGCCAACGCCTCTTCGTAACGGGTAGGGTACTTCGCGTAACTGATCGGGTACTCCGCAGGCAGGCGGCGCCATGCCGCCGCCATTGTCTCTTCGTAGCCGGCGTACCGCGGCCCGGCACCCGGCCCGCTCAACTGACCTGCGGGACCCGGCGAGCTCGCGGAAGGCGCTCGCCTGCCTCGCCTCGTCTGGCTCGCCGGGCTTGCCTGGCCCGACGCGCTCGTCTGCGGTCCGGCCGATCGGCGTCGGGACAACCAATTGAATAAGGCAGGCATGGTCTCGATAGCGGTCGTCGTGCGCTGATCAAGCAAAATCGCGGGGAGGCGGGGCGAATGCCCTGAGCTTAGAGGGAAACTTGACCGGCCGTCACGACGGCGCCCGCTGGTAGGGCCCAAAGCCTTACACGGTACTAGATGATGGGACATCGTCCGTCGATGGCCGCATAGCGTACGCGGCGGCTGAACGCCTCAGGCGGATCAGAAATAATGCCGCGTGACGAATTGCGCGATGCAAGCGGGCTTGGCGCCGCCCTCGGCTTCGATCGTGACATCCCAGGTGACCTGCAGTGCGCCGTCAGATACATCGGCCACGTCGGCCACGACAAACACGGCGCGCAAGCGCGCGCCCACTACCACCGGCGCCATGAACCGGACCCGGTTCAGCCCGTAATTCAGACCCATGCGTTGTTCGATCCGCACGGTATCCATCAACAGCGATGGAATCAAAGACAACGTGAGAAACCCGTGCGCGATGGCGCTGCCGAACGGCGATTCGCGGCGTGCGCGTTCGGGATCGACGTGAATCCATTGATGATCGCCCGTCGCGTCGGCGAATCGATCGACGCGCGCCTGATCGATGTCGATCCAATCGCCGACCAGCGGCTCACCTTTGATCCGCGCACGCAGATCGGCCGCGTCGACGATTCTCGTGAGGGCATCGCCCCCGCGCGTGGACGCCGTGTCGAGCGTCACGCCGGCGCCCCGCCGCTGGCCGCTTGCGGATGCCGCATTCCGAACAGCACGTTCGAGCGCACCGTAACGACAGTCTCGTCCGCTTGATTGACGCCTTCCCAGAGGGTCGTGACGATCCCGCGATCGGGACGACTCGCAGAAACGCGCTTGGCCAGCACCGCGTTGAACATGCGCAACGTATCGCCTGCGCGCACGGGCTTCAGCCAGCGAATTTCCTCGATACCGGGCGAGCCCAGCGACGTCGAACCACCGAGCACGTTGCGAACAAGCATGCCCATCATGACCGAGCATGTGTGCCAGCCGCTCGCAATCAAGCCGCCGAACGGGGACGCTTGGGCGGCTGCTTCGTCAATATGAAACGGCTGCGGATCGAATCGCTCGGCGAATTCGACGATCTCTTGCGCCGTGAACGTATGCGTACCGACCTCGATACGGGAGCCAACCTCCCAATCTTCGTAGCTGAACCCCATCCCTGCACTTCCCTCGGTATGCCGGCTCGCGCGAAACGCGCCCGGCGTTTTTCTCACGTGGCGCGCGGCGGGTACGGCCTGCGGTCGCCCCCGCTCGCGTGCGGTGATCCACCGCACAGCGACCTATTGCAGCGATTCTTTCGGCACGCAGACGCCGGGCAGCGCCATGACTTCGATCCCTTCTTCAACCAGGGCGCGAGCGTCTTCGGGTGTCGTTACGCCGCGAATGCTGCGTGCCGGCGCTTCGTTGTAGTGCATGCGGCGCGCTTCTTCGGCGAAACGGTCACCGACGTTTTCAGCCTTGCCGACGACTTCCCGCAACATCCGAAGCGCCGTCGCTTCGAATTCTTTCGCCCGCTCCGTCGCGCTGGCCTGAGCGGGGGCAGGCTGCGCGTTGCCCTCGCCCGTGCGTTGCGATTCGCGCGGCTGCTCGCTGTCCTGCCCTGCCCTGGTCGCCCCCGATAAATTCAGGCGCGGCGCGGACGGCATACGGCTGACCTCGGTCTGCGCGCAAATCGGGCATGCGATCAATTTGCGCGATAACTGAGAGTCGAAATCATCGGCCGAGGCGAACCAGCCTTCGAACCGGTGACCGTGCGGACATTGCAGATCGAGAACCTTCATGATGAAACGCAGCGGATGTGCGCGTAAGTGTAGCGCAAATGGATAGAACGATCGTTCGCCGAAAAATCCGATTCTACGCCTCTCGGCGCTCAGGCTGTCGAGCCGGGAGTCGGTGGCAACGGCGGCTCCTTGCGATCGGGCTGCCAAGCGCCCGACAGCACCTTTTCAAGCCAGAAGTGGCCGATGATCGTCTTGACGTCGGTGATTTCGCCGGCGCGGATCCACTCGCCCACCTGCGCGACGTCGGCCGTAAAGACTTCCAGGAATTCGCCATCGTCGAGCTTGCGCTCGCCCGCGGTCAGGCCCCGCGCGAGGAAGATGTCGATGAATTCGGTCGAATAGGAAATGATCGGGTGAATGCGCGTCAGGAACGTGTATTCGCGTGCTGAATATCCCGTTTCCTCCCGCAACTCGCGTTCGGCGCAAGCGAGCGCGCCTTCGTTCGGATCGAGCTTGCCCGCCGGAAACTCGGTCATCACCCGGCAAATCGGATAGCGGTATTGCCGCTCGAGCAGCACGCGACCGTCGTCGAACAATGGAATGACCATGACGGCGCCCGAATGGAGGACGTATTCGCGCGTCGTGTGCTTGCCGTCTGGCAAACGCACCGTATCGCGTTTGACCTTGAGGAAATTGCCTTCGTAGGCGGATTCGCCGTCGATGCGCGTCTCGGTCAACGACGCATGGTGATGCGGATGATTGGGATCGGACGGTTGGGTCATCTGCACTCTCCTGCAGTCTTCCGGTAACGGACGGGGACCCTGGCAGCCGACAGGGCCGTCAGCGACGTTTGACGAGATATTGGAACGTAAAGCCGGGAAACGCGCACACGACGAACAAACTGAACGTGATCGCGTAAAACTGCCAGCCCTGCTCGAAGCGATTCCCGGCGCGCGCTTCGAGGTAAAAGCCGATGAGGCCGACCGCAAAGTACAGCACGATCAGTTCGGCGATACGAATCCACGCGCTCTTTTTCGCCGCGGGCAACGGCGCCACGGCGAACAACCGCTGATTGAAAAACGGCAGGTTGGCGCCGACCAGCGCCAACAACACGATGAACCAGCCGGCGGCGGACATGGTGCGCTTACAGTGCGACCGGCAGCGTATGCGCCATCGCGTTCAGGCAGAACGTCATGAGCGGGCCCGGCACGATCCCGAGCGCCACCACGGCAACGCCGTTCAGCACCAGCAGCCAACGGCCCGATGCATCGCTCGCCAGCGGCGACGAATCTTGCGGCGCATCGAAGTACATCAGCTTGACGATGCGCAGGTAGTAGAACGCGCCGAACAACGACGTGATCACCGCCAGCACGGCCAGCCAGGTCAGACCGGCGTTGACCGTGGCTTCGAGCACGGCGAGCTTCGCATAGAACCCGACGGTCGGCGGAATGCCGGCCAGCGAGAACATCATCGCCATCATGACGAACGCGAACACCGGGCTGCGTTTGTTCAAGCCCTTGAAGTCGTCGAGCGTATCGGCTTCGAAATCGCGGCGCGCCAGCAACATGACGATGCCGAAGGAGCCGAGCGTCGTCAGCAGATAAATGATGCTGTAGAACATCGCCGAGCTATATGCGCTTGCCATGCCGTCAGCCTTGCCGTCGACCACGCCCGAGAGCAGACCGAGCAACACGAAGCCCATGTTCGAGATGGCCGAGTAAGCGAGCATACGCTTGACGTTGCGCTGCACGATACCGGTGAGGTTGCCGACGATCAGCGAGAGCGCCGCCAGGATCGTCAACATCTGTTGCCAATCGCCGGCCAGCGGCAGCACGCCCATCACGAGCAGACGCAGACCCCAGGCGAACGCCGCCACCTTCGGGCCGCCGCCGACGAGCAGCGTCATGGCTGTCGGCGCGCCGTGGTAGACGTCGGGCACCCACATATGGAACGGCACCGCACCCATCTTGAATGCGACGCCGGCCACGATGAAGATCACGCCGAACAGCAGCACGACATTGTTGATGTGGCCCGACGCCACGGCTTTGAGGACTTCGTTCAGATCGAGCGAGCCCGTCGCGCCGTAAAGCATCGACATACCGTAGAGCAGGAAGCCCGAAGCCAATGCGCCCAGCACGTAGTACTTCATCGCCGCTTCGTTCGACTGCGAGGCATCGCGACGCAGTGCAATTGCCGCGTAGAGCGACAGCGACATCAGTTCGAGCCCCAGGTACAGCGTCAGGAAGTTCGTGCCCGAGATCATGACGAGCTGGCCGAGCAGCGCGAACATGCCGAGCAGGAAATAATCCCCGCGGAACAGATTGCGATCTTCGAGGTACTTGCGCGAGTAGATCATCGTCACCGCATAACCGAGCGACACGACGGCCTTCATCGCACTCGCAAAGCCGTCGACGACGTACATGTGCGAGAAGAAGTAATGCGGCTGCGGATCGAACACGAGGGTGACGAACCAGACGCCCGAGACGATCGACGCCAGCACGGCGATCAGATACGTCAGGCGCCGGCTCTGCTCGCCGCCGAACGTTTCGTTCAGCCACGCGAGGACGGCGGCCGCCATCAGCAGCCCATCGGGCAACAAGAGAGACATAGGGGCGTTTTGCATGATCTTTTGTTCCTCCGCTCAGTGTTACTGCGACACCGGCAGTTTCGACTGCGCGACGTGGGAGAGGAGGTTTTCCACGGAGACGTGCATCACATCGGTGAAGGGCTTCGGATAGACGCCCATGAACAGCGTGAAAAAGGCCAGCACGCCGAGGATCAGGTACTCGCGAGAGTTGATGTCCTTCAGTTCCTTCACGTGCTCGTTCGTCACCGCGCCGAAGTACACGCGCTTGTACATCCACAGCGTGTAGGCCGCGCCGAGAATCAGCGTGAACGCTGCGCCGAAAGCAATCCAGAAGTTGAACTGAACCGCGGCGAGAATCACCATGAACTCGCCGACGAAACCGGACGTGCCCGGCAAGCCGCAGTTCGCCATCGAGAACAGCATCACGAGCGCGGCGAACTTCGGCATGACGTTGACGACGCCACCGTAGTCGGCGATCTGACGCGAGTGCATGCGGTCATAAAGCACGCCGATGCACAGGAACATCGCGCCCGATACGAAGCCGTGCGAGATCATCTGCACGATCGCGCCTTCGACGCCGAGCTGGTTGAAGATGAAAAAGCCGAGCGTGACGAAACCCATGTGCGCGATCGACGAATACGCGACGAGCTTCTTCATGTCGGCCTGCACCATCGCGACGAGGCCGATGTAAATCACGGCGATCAGCGACAGCGTGATGATGACCGGGGCGAGCGTATGGCTTGCATCGGGTGCGATCGGCAGCGAAAAACGCAGGAAACCGTATGCGCCGAGCTTCAGCATGATCGCGGCCAGCACGACCGAGCCGCCCGTCGGCGCTTCCACGTGCGCGTCAGGCAACCACGTGTGGACCGGCCACATCGGCACTTTCACCGCGAACGCCAGGAAGAACGCTATGAACAGCAACACCTGCGGCGTCATCGCGAGTTGGGTGTTCTGCCACGTCGCCAGATCGAACGTACCCGTTTGGACGTAGAGGTAGATCAGCGCGACCAGCATCAACAGCGAGCCGGCCAGCGTATAGAGGAAGAACTTGAACGCGGCGTAAATCCGGTTCGGGCCGCCCCACACGCCGATGATCAGATACATCGGGATCAGCGTCGCTTCGAAGAACACGTAGAACAACAGGCCGTCAGCCGCCGAGAACACGCCGATCATGATCCCCGAGAGGATCAGGAACGCGGCCATGTACTGCGACACGTGTTCGGTAATGACTTCCCAACCGGCGATCACGACGATGACCGTGATCAACGCCGTCAGGACGACGAACCACATCGAGATGCCGTCGACGCCGAGGTGATACGTGATGTGGAAGCGTTCGATCCAATTCGCCTGTTCGACGAACTGCAACGCGGCGCTCGACGAATCGAAGCCGGTAATCAGCGGCAGCGTCACGAGCAGGCCGAGGATCGAGCCGATCAACGCCAGCCAGCGCGCGGGACCCGGGTTCTTGTCGGAACCGACAGCAAGAACGGCCAGACCGAAGACGATCGGCAGCCAGATCGCGGTACTTAGAATCGGAAAAGAGTGCATTAAGTGTCCCCCGCCTTATTTGCCGCCGAGCGTTACAAACAGGGTAAGGAGCCCCAGCATGCCGATAATCATGGCGAACGCGTAGTGGTAGATGTAACCGGATTGCAGGAAGCGGATCACGCTCGCGAACCAACCGATGAAGCGTGCGCTGCCGTTGACGAGACCGTCGATGACCACGACGTCGCCTTCCTTCCAGAGGCCGCGGCCGATGGCCACCGCACCGCGTGCGAAGACGACTTCGTTGATCTTGTCCATGTAGTACTTGTTGTCGAGCAACGTGTAGATCGGGCCGAACGCACGGCGGATGACCGCCGGCAGATCCGGGCGAATCAGATACAGGAACCACGCCGTCACGAAGCCCGCAATGGCCAGCCACAGCGGCAGCGACTGCACCGAGTGCAACGCCATCGGCAACCAGCCGTGGAATTCCTTACCCATCTCTTCGAGCGCGGTGTGATTCTCGCCGATGAAGACGACCTTATCGAACGCCACGCCGTGTGCGAAAAAGTTGCCGTAGAGCATCGGGCCGATGGCGATCGCGCCGATGATGACCGACGGAATCGCAAGCAGAACGAGCGGCACCCAGACGACCCAGGGCGTTTCGTGCGGTTCGTGTGCATGGCCGTGGTCGTCATGGCCGTGCCCGTGGCCGTGATCATCGTGACCATTGCCGCCGTGCGCCGCCGATTCTGCGCCGTGACCGTTGCCGTAATCCTTCGGATGACGGAAGCGCTCTTCCCCATGGAAGACCATGAAGTACATACGGAACGAGTACAGCGCCGTCACGAACACGCTGGCGACCACCGCGAAGTAGGCGAAGCCCGCGCCCGGCAGATGCGAAAGGCCGACGGCGTCGATGATCGAATCCTTCGAGTAGAAGCCGGCAAAGAACGGGGTGCCGCACAGCGCGAGCGTGCCCATCAGCGACGTGAACCACGTGATCGGCATGTACTTGCGCAGGCCGCCCATGTTGCGCATGTCTTGATCGTGATGCATCCCGATGATGACTGAACCTGCGCCAAGGAACAGCAGCGCCTTGAAGAACGCGTGCGTCATCAGGTGGAACACCGACACCGAATACGCCGAGGCGCCCAGTGCGACCGTCATGTAGCCGAGCTGCGAGAGCGTCGAGTAAGCGACGACGCGCTTGATGTCGTTTTGGACGATGCCGAGCAAGCCCATGAACAATGTCGTGATCGCGCCGATCACCATGATGAACGACAGCGCCGTATCCGACAGTTCGAACAGCGGCGACATGCGCGTCACCATGAAGATACCGGCCGTCACCATCGTCGCCGCGTGAATCAGCGCCGAGATCGGCGTCGGGCCTTCCATCGAGTCGGGCAGCCAGACGTGCAGCGGGAACTGCGCCGACTTACCCATCGCGCCGATGAACAGGCAAATGCAGGCGACGGTCAGCAAGCCCCACTGCGTGCCCGGGAAGGTCAGGGCTGCGAGGGCTTCGCGCTTGGCGAAGACTTCGCCGTAGTTCATCGAACCGGCGTAGGCGAGAATCAAGCCGATGCCGAGCAGGAAGCCGAAGTCGCCCACGCGGTTCACGAGGAACGCCTTCATGTTGGCGTAGATCGCGCTCTCACGCGTGAAGTAGAAACCGATCAGCAGATACGACACGAGGCCCACCGCTTCCCAGCCGAAGAACAGCTGCAGGAAGTTGTTGCTCATGACGAGCATCAGCATCGAGAACGTGAACAACGAGATATACGAGAAGAAGCGCTCGTAGCCGTCGTCTTCCGCCATATAACCGATGGTGTAGATGTGGACCATCAGCGAGACGAAGGTGACGACGCACATCATCATCGCGGTGAGCGAATCGACGAGGAAGCCGACTTCGAACTTCAGCGAGCCGACCTTCATCCATTCATAGACGGTCGCGTTGTAGCTCGCGCCTTGCATGACGTCGGCGAACACTATCGCCGACAGGATGAAAGAAATCAGCACGCCGAGGATCGTGATCCGGTGGCTGCCCTTGCGCCCTACCACCTTCCCGCCAAGACCTGCAATCAGCGAGCCGGCGAGCGGTGCGAGCGGAACCGCCAGCAGCAGGTTTTCATTGAGTGTCATGGACATAACCGCAGTGCCTGAATTTAACCTTTGAGCTGATCGAGATCCTCGACGTTGATCGTGTCGAGAGTACGGAACAGGGTCACGAGAATCGCGAGACCGATCGCCGCTTCTGCCGCGGCCACCGTCAGCACGAAGAACACGAAGATCTGCCCGTGTATGTCGCCGAGGTAGTGCGAGAACGCGACGAAGTTCGTGTTCACCGCGAGCAGGATCAGTTCGATCGCCATCAGGATGATGATGACGTTGCGACGATTCAGGAAAATGCCGACGACGCCGATCGCAAACAGGATCGCGCCGAGAACGAGGTAATGAGCCAGGGACAACATGTTTTTCTCCTCGACGCTCAACGATTGCTGTCGACCGCGCCCGCGCCGACATTCGCATTGGGCTCGCCGGCTGCGCCTTCGGCCGAAGCCGGCAGCGTCGACCTCTCGGCCGGCATCTTCACGATGCGCACGCGGTCCTGCGCGCGCACCTTCACTTGGTCCGACACGCGCTGGCGCTTGCTGTCCTTGCCCTTGCGCGCCGTCAGCGCGATCGCCGCGATGATCGCAACGAGCAGCACGAGGCCGGCCACTTCGAACGCGAATACGTAATCGGTGTAGATGACCTTGCCGATCAGGTACGTGTTCGACATGGTGCCCGCACCGGCCGCGACGGCCTCGCGTACCGGCGTGGTCGTGGCGCCGTAGCCGTGCCAGAGGATCAGCGCCGTTTCGACGATGATGATCGCGCCCACGACCGTGGCCATCGGCACGAAGCGCTTGAAGTCTTTGCGCAGCACGTCGAGATTGATGTCGAGCATCATCACGACGAACAGGAACAGGACCATCACCGCGCCGACGTAGAGCAGCACGAGCAGAATCGCGAGGAATTCGGCCTCGAGCAGCATCCAGATGGCCGCCGCGTTGAAGAACGCGAGCACGAGAAAGAGCGCGGACCCGACCGGGTTGCGCGACGTGATCACCTTCAGCGCCGACACAGTCAGCAGCAGCGCGAAGATGTAAAACAGTACGGTCGTGAATTCCATGATTACCGGTTCATCGTTAGCTCATCAATCAGGCGTGGTAGCCGGCGGCGGCATGCCGCGGCCGGCCGTGGCGGTCGACACCGCCACGTCGTCCCAACTACGCGTCGAGCAAAAGCAACTGCGTTACTGCTTATCAACGATACGGCGCGTCGGCCGCTTTCGACGCCGCAATCTCGGCCTCGTAGCGATCGCCCACCGCGAGCAGCATGTCCTTCGTGAAGTACAGATCGCCGCGCTTTTCGCCGTGATACTCGAGGATGCTCGTCTCGACGATCGAATCGACGGGGCAGCTTTCCTCGCAGAAACCGCAGAAGATGCACTTGGTCAGATCGATGTCGTAGCGCGTCGTACGGCGCGTGTTGTCCGCGCGCACTTCCGACTCGATCGTGATGGCAAGCGCCGGGCACACCGCTTCGCACAGCTTGCAGGCGATGCAGCGCTCTTCGCCGTTTTCATAGCGGCGCAGCGCGTGCAGACCGCGAAAGCGCGGCGACAGCGGCGTCTTTTCCTCGGGGAACTGCACCGTGAACTTGCGCTTGAACGTGTATTTACCCGTCAGCGCCAGGCCCTTGAGGAGCTCGGTCAGGAAAAACGTCTTGAAGAAATTTTGAATAGCGTTCATTTCGCTCGCCCTTTATTTCCAGATGTTCAGCGGCGACATGATCCAGAAGCCGACCACCACCACCCAGACGATGCACACGGGCAGGAACACCTTCCAGCCCAGACGCATGATCTGGTCATAGCGATAGCGCGGGAACGTCGCACGGGCCCAGATGAACACCGACAACAGCAGGAATACCTTCAGCATGAGCCAGAAGATGCCGGGGATGAACGACAGGAAGCCGAACGGCGCGCTCCAGCCACCGAGGAACATCGTCGCGGCCAACGCCGAGATCACGATCATGTTGATGTACTCGGCGAGGAAGAACAGCGCAAACGCCATCCCCGAGTAATCGATCATGTGACCGGCCACGATTTCCGACTCCCCTTCCACCACGTCGAACGGGTGGCGGTTCGTTTCGGCGATGCCCGAGATGAAGTAGACGACAAACACGGGCAACAACGGCAGCCAGTTCCACGAGAGGAACGTGATGCCATGCGAGGCAAAGAAGCCGCGCATTTGCGAGCCGACGATATCCGACAGGTTCAGGCTGCCCGAAGTCATCAGCACGACGACGAGCGCGAAGCCCATCGACACTTCGTACGAGACCATCTGCGCCGCGGCGCGCATCGCGCCGAGAAACGCATACTTCGAGTTCGAGGCCCAGCCGGCCAGAATCACACCGTACACACCGATCGACGAAATCGCGATGACGTAGAGCAGCCCGGCGTTGATGTCGCCGAGCACCGCCCGCGCCTGGAACGGAATCACGGCCCAGACCGCGAAGGCGGGCACCACCGTCATGATCGGCGCGATCAGATAGAGCGAGCGGCTTGCCGCCGTCGGCTGAATCACTTCCTTGAGCAACAGCTTCAGCACGTCGGCGATCGGCTGCAGCAGACCGGCGGGTCCGACGCGGTTCGGCCCGAGACGCACGTGCATCCAGCCGATGAGCTTACGTTCCCAGAGAATCAGGTAGGCGACGCACAGCAGAATTGCGACGGAGACGACGACGATGCGCACGAGCGCCCACACCGTGGGCCATGCTGCACCGAGCGCCTGCGCGCCCCCCGCGTTGATCGTATCGAACAAGCTCATTTACGCCTTCTCCACCACGAGTGTTCCGAACAGGCCGCCCAGCGCCGCGCCCAACTGCGTGCCGGCCGAGACGCGCACCGCCGTCGGAGCGAGCATCGCATCGCGCGTCGCGCCGGCCTCGACCGAGCGGTCGCCCTGGCGCACGCGCACCTTGTCGCCTTCCTTCAAGCCAAGCTGGTCGAACAGCGCAGCAGGCAGGCCGACCTGGGCCGCCACGCGGCTCGCCGCCGTCAGATGCAGCGACGGCGCGCGGCGCACGAGCGCATCGGCGTGATAGATCGGCACGTCGGCGATGCGCTCGAGCGCACCGTTCGTTGCCGTCTGCGCGCCGCGTGCGATCGGGGCCTGCGTGCGGTTGGACAGGCGCGTCGTATCGACGCCCTGCGGCAGCGCCGCGTTGCGCACTTCTTCGACCGTGTCGTAATCGAAACCGGCCAGGCCGAGCACGTTGCCGATCACGCGCAGCACCTTCCAGCCCGGGCGTGTTTCGCCGAGCGGACGCACAACGCCGTTGAACGCCTGCAACGTGCCTTCCGCGTTGACGAACGCACCGGCCGTTTCCGTGAACGGCGCGATCGGCAGCAGCACGTCGGCGTAATCGAGGCCCGTCTTGAACGGCGACAGTACGACGACCGTTTCCGCCTGACCCAGTGCGGCAAGCGCCTGGGTCGGATCGGCCGTATCGAATTGCGGTTCGAGGTTCAGCAGCACATAGCCCTTGCGCGGCTTTGCGAATGCTTCGCGTGCGTTCGCACCCTGTGCGCCCGGCAGTGCGCCGACGAGATGCGCGCCGACCGTGTTCGCCGCTTCCGTCAGGAAGCCGAGCGTGGCGCCGGTTTGCTCGGCGATCCACTGCGCGAGCGCGTGAATGCGCGAGAACTCGGGATGCTGTACGGCGCTGTTGCCGAGCAGCACGGCGCGCTTTTCACCGTTTGCGAGCGCGGCGGCCACTTCTTGCGCGGCTGCCGACGCTTGCGCGCCCGCGACGCCTTCGGGCAACGCGACACCGCGTGCTTGCGAGACGGCGGAGGCGATACCGGCCAACGCGTCGACCCAGGCCGACGGCGCGGCGACGATCGTCTTCGCCGTCGGAATCAGCGAGTTGTCGCCCGTGGCGTGCAGCAGATGCAGCTTCGCGCCCGTGCGCGCCGCCTGACGCAGACGCGCGGCCATCAGCGGATGATCGCGACGCAGGAACGAACCGATGACGAAGGCGCTATCGAGCGTCGACAAATCGGCGAGCGGCATGCCGAGCCACGGTGCGCCCGCGGTCGATGCCGGGAAATCGGATTGACGCAGGCGGAAGTCGACGTTCGACGTGCCGAGCCCTTGCGCCAGTTGCTTGAGCAGGAACAGCTCTTCGACCGTGCTGTGCGCGCTGCCGAGCACGGCGAGCGCATCGGCGCCGTGATCGGCCGCCACGCCCTTCAGGCTCTTCGCGACGTACTCCAGCGCCGTCTGCCAATCGGTTTCGATCCATTGGCCGCCTTGCTTGATCATCGGCTGCGTCAGGCGATCTTCGCTGTACAGGCCTTCGTACGAGAAGCGGTCCTTATCGGAGATCCAGCATTCGTTGATCGCTTCGTTCTCGAGCGGCAAGGCGCGCATGACGCGATTGTTCTTGCTCTGCACGACGAGGTTCGCGCCGACGGAATCGTGCGGGCTGACCGACTTGCGGCGCGACAGCTCCCATGTGCGGGCGCTATAGCGGAACGGCTTGCTCGTGAGCGCGCCGACCGGGCACAGATCGATCATGTTGCCCGACAGTTCCGAGTCGACGGTCTTGCCGACGAACGTCGTGATTTCCGAGTGCTCGCCGCGGCCGAGCATGCCGAGCTCCATGACGCCGGCGATTTCCTGGCCGAAGCGAACGCAGCGCGTGCAGTGAATGCAGCGCGTCATCTCTTCCATCGAAATCAGCGGCCCCACGTTCTTGTGGAAGACCACGCGCTTCTCTTCCGCATAGCGCGAAGCCGACTTGCCGTAGCCGACGGCCAGGTCTTGCAGCTGACACTCGCCGCCCTGATCGCAGATCGGGCAATCGAGCGGGTGATTGATGAGCAGAAATTCCATCACCGATTGCTGTGCCTTGACGGCCTTGTCGGACGTCGTGCGCACGACCATGCCGGCCGACACGGGGGTCGCACACGCGGGCACGGCCTTCGGCATCTTCTCGACTTCGACGAGACACATGCGGCAGTTGGCCGCGATCGAAAGCTTCTTGTGATAGCAGAAGTGAGGAATGTACGTGTCGACCTTATGCGCAGCCTGGATGACCATGCTGCCTTCCGGCACCTCGACCTTCTTCCCGTCTATTTCAAGTTCAACCATGATGGTGAATGGTCCTTAACCTATTTACCGCTCAATCTTTTGCTCGCTGAACCGCCCCGCCGAAGGTCGTTCGGCGGGCGGCCGGAATGAAGCGATGATTCCGTGCGACGTACCGCGACGCTCACGGCCGAGCCGTTATGCAGTCACCGCGTCGGCAGCATGCGACACACCCGCGTGGCCGCCTACGAGGCAACGCTTGTGCTCCACGTGATATGCGAATTCGTCCCAGTAATGCTTCAGCATGCCGCGCACGGGCATTGCCGCCGCATCGCCGAGGGCGCAAATCGTACGGCCCATGATGTTCTCGGCCACCGAATTGAGCAGATCGAGATCTTCCTGGCGCCCCTGACCGTGCTCGATGCGATTGACGACGCGATAGAGCCAGCCCGTCCCTTCGCGGCACGGCGTGCATTGGCCGCACGACTCTTCATAGTAGAAGTACGACAGACGCAGCAGCGAGCGCACCATGCAACGCGTTTCGTCCATGACGATCACGGCGCCCGAGCCCAGCATCGAGCCGGCCTTCGCGATCGAATCGTAATCCATGTCCGTCTGCATCATCAGGTCGCCCGGCACGACAGGCGCCGACGAGCCCCCCGGAATAACGGCTTTCAGCTTCTTGCCGCCGCGCATGCCGCCAGCCAATTCCATCAACGTCGCGAACGGCGTACCGAGCGGAATTTCGTAGTTGCCCGGACGTTCGACGTCGCCCGACACCGAGAAGATCTTCGTTCCGCCGTTGTTCGGCTTGCCGAGTTCGAGATAGGCCTGCGGCCCGATCTCGAGCAGGAACGGCACCGCGGCGAACGTCTCGGTGTTGTTGATCGTCGTAGGCTTGCCATAGACGCCGAAGCTGGCCGGGAACGGCGGCTTGAAGCGCGGCTGGCCTTTCTTGCCTTCGAGCGATTCGAGCAACGCGGTTTCTTCGCCGCAAATATAGGCGCCGTAGCCGTGATGCGCGTAGAGCTCGAACGAGAATCCCGAACCGAGGATGTTATCGCCGAGGAAACCGGCACGACGCGCCTCGTCGAGCGCCTCTTCGAAGCGTTTGTACACTTCAAAGATTTCGCCGTGAATGTAGTTGTAGCCGACCGTGATGCCCATTGCGTAGGCGCCGATCGCCATCCCTTCGATGAGCGAATGCGGATTCCAGCGCAGGATGTCGCGGTCCTTGAACGTGCCCGGTTCGCCTTCGTCCGAATTGCAGACGAGGTACTTTTGCCCCGGGAACTGACGCGGCATGAAGCTCCACTTCAAGCCCGTCGGAAAGCCCGCGCCGCCACGACCGCGCAGGCCCGAAGCCTTGACGTCGGCAATGACCTGCTCGGGCGGAATTTTCTCTTCGAGGATACGGCGCAGCTGCTTGTAGCCGCCGCGCGCGACGTAATCGTCGAGATGCCAGTTCTCGCCGTTCAGGCCGGCGAGAATCAGCGGTTTGATGTGACGGTCGTGCAAAGACGTCATTTCGAAAGCTCCTCGAGCAAAGCGTCGATCTTCTCGCGGCTCATGAAGCTGCACATGCGATGATTGTTCACGAGCAGCACCGGTGCGTCGCCGCACGAGCCGAAGCATTCGCCTTCCTTGAGCGTGAACCTGCCGTCGGGCGTCGTTTCGCCGAAGTCGATGCCGAGCTTCTGTTTCAAATAATCGGCCGTGGCCTCGGCCCCGCCATGGGGCCCGAGCTGGCACGGCAGGTTCGTGCAGAGCGTGATCTTGTGCTTACCGACGGGCGAGGTCTCGTACATCGTGTAGAAGGTCGCGACCTCCTGCACGGCAACGGCCGGCATGCCCAGGTAATCGGCCACGAACTGCATCAGTTCGGGCGACAGCCAGCCGTGCTCCTCTTGAGCCACGGCCAACGCCGACATCACGGCGGACTGTTTCTGATCGGCGGGATACTTCGCCACCGCGCGATCGATTTCTTTCAGGCCTTCAGCTGAGATCATTTTGTGAACACGAACTCTTTCAATTCCTACCGAACGAAAACCTGCCGCCTTTGCTCGTTGCGACAGACCCGGCGCGGCTGGCGGGGAGCGATGCCCCTCGCCCACTGCGCGCCGTGCGGCGCTTACCGGTCGATTTCGCCGAACACGATGTCCTGCGTACCGATGATGGTGACGGCATCCGCGATCATGTGACCGCGCGCCATCTCGTCGAGCGCAGCCAAGTGGGCATAACCGGGCGCGCGAATCTTGAGGCGATACGGCTTGTTCGCGCCGTCCGACACCAGATAGATGCCGAATTCGCCCTTCGGGTGCTCGACCGCGGCGTACGCCTCGCCTTCCGGCACGTGAAACCCTTCCGTGAAGAGCTTGAAGTGGTGGATCAGCTCTTCCATGTTCGACTTCATGCCCACGCGCGAAGGCGGTGCGACCTTATGGTTGTCGGTCATCACCGGGCCCGGATTCTTGCGCAGCCACTCGATACATTGCTTGGCGATACGCGTGGACTGACGCATTTCTTCGACGCGCACGAGGTAGCGGTCGTAGCAATCGCCGTTCACGCCGACGGGGATGTCGAAGTCGAGCTGATCGTACACCTCGTACGGCTGCTTCTTGCGCAAATCCCACTCTATCCCCGACCCACGCAGCATCGGGCCCGTCAGACCCATCTGGAAAGCGCGCTCGGGGCTCACGACACCGATACCGACCAGACGTTGCTTCCAGATCCGGTTATCGGTGAGCAGCGTTTCGTACTCGTCGACACAACCGGGGAAACGCGCGAAGAAATCGTCGATGAAATCGAGCAGCGAACCTTGCCGCGCTTCGTTCATCCGCTCGAGCGCCTTCGCATTGCGAATCTTGGACGCCTTGTATTGCGGCATCGCGTCGGGCAGATCGCGATAGACGCCACCCGGACGATAGTAGGCCGCATGCATACGCGCACCCGACACGGCCTCATAGACGTCCATCAAATCTTCGCGCTCGCGGAACGCATAGAGGAAGACGGCCATCGCGCCGACGTCGAGCGCATGCGCGCCGATCCACATCAGGTGGTTCAGCACGCGCGTGATTTCGTCGAAGAGCACGCGGATGTACTTGGCCCGCAGCGGCACATCGATGCCGAGCAGTTTTTCGATCGCCAGCACGTAGCCGTGCTCGTTGACCATCATCGACACGTAGTCGAGACGATCCATGTACGGCACGGATTGAATGAAGGTCTTGTTCTCGGCCAGCTTTTCGGTAGCACGATGCAGCAAGCCGATATGCGGATCGGCGCGCTGGATCACTTCGCCGTCGAGCTCGAGCACGAGGCGCAGCACGCCGTGCGCTGCCGGGTGCTGGGGGCCGAAATTGAGCGTGTAGTTCTTGATCTCTGCCATGGCGACCTCTTAGTGTTTCAGACCGCCGTAGCGATCCTCGCGAATCACGCGCGGCGTGATTTCGCGCGGCTCGATCGTCACCGGCTGGTAGACGACGCGCTTCTCTTCCGGGTCGTAGCGCATTTCGACGTAACCCGATACCGGGAAGTCCTTGCGGAACGGGTGGCCGATGAAGCCGTAATCGGTCAGGATGCGGCGCAGGTCGGGGTGACCGTCGAAGACGATGCCGTACAGGTCGAACGCTTCGCGCTCGTACCAGTTGGCCGAATTCCAGATCTCCACCAAAGACGGCACGATCGGCAGTTCGTCGTCAGGCGCGAACACGCGCAGACGCAAACGCCAGTTGTTCGACACCGACAGCAGATGCGATACCGCCGCGAAGCGCGGGCCATCGTAAGCGCCGTCGCCGTAGGTTTGATAGTCGACGCCGGCCAGATCGATCAGCTGCTCGAAACCGAGCGTGCGGTCATCGCGCAGACGCTTGGCGACATCGAGGTAATCACCGGCCTTCACGACGATGGTCAGTTCGCCGACCGATTCGGTGATGCTCGTCAGACGGCCGCCAAAGGCCGCCTCGAGGGTCGCTTTGAGAGTCTCGAGTTTGCTTGCCATATTGTGGGAAAGCTTGCGCTTATTGACGGGCGATGGTGTTGGTGCGCCGGATCTTCGCCTGCAGCTGGATCACGCCGTAGACGAGCGCTTCCGCCGTCGGCGGGCAACCGGGCACATAGACGTCGACCGGCACGATGCGATCGCAACCGCGCACGACCGAATACGAATAGTGGTAGTAGCCGCCGCCGTTCGCGCACGAGCCCATCGAGATCACCCAACGCGGCTCGGCCATCTGGTCGTAGACCTTGCGCAGCGCGGGCGCCATCTTGTTGCAGAGCGTACCGGCCACGATCATCACGTCGGACTGACGCGGGCTGGGACGGAACACGACCCCGAAACGGTCGAGGTCGTAGCGGGCCGCCCCCGCATGCATCATCTCGACCGCGCAGCAGGCGAGCCCGAACGTCATGGGCCAGAGTGAACCCGTACGCGTCCAGTTGATCAGCTTGTCAGCCGTGGTGGTGACAAACCCTTCCTTCAAGACCCCTTCGATACTCATTTGCTGTGTACTCCAGACGGGACGGCGCGCTTCGCGTCGCCCGCGAGAAACCGGCGATTAACCCATCACTCCCAATCGAGCCCGCCCTTGCGCCAGATGTAGGCAAAACCAAGCAAGAGTTCGAGCAAGAAAATCATCATCGCCATGAAGCCGAGCCAGCCGATGTCGCGCAGGGCGACGCCCCACGGAAACAGGAACGCGGTCTCGAGATCGAAAATGATGAACAGGATGGCGACGAGGTAGTAGCGCACATCGAACTTCATGCGCGCGTCTTCGAACGCTTCGAAGCCGCACTCGTACGGCGAATTCTTGGAATTGTCGGGACGACTGGGGGCGAGGATCTTGCCGATACTGACAAGTGCAATGCCTAAACCGGCGCCCACAAGGAGGAAGAGCAATACGGGGAAGTAGGCTGCGAGGTTCAAGACTATCCTCTTTCGGTTGGTTCTGAGTACCGTAGGGATCGGTCCCACCCCTACAGAAAATCACTTCGTTCTACCGGTCCTGCAAGATACACTGCATGCAAGACGTAAGCATGACCCCAGAAGTGACAATGCCAGCCGAAGCGGAAGCATGCGGCTGGCATTGGATAACTTTGGTGCCGACGGCGAGACTCGAACTCGCACAGCTTTCGCCACTACCCCCTCAAGATAGCGTGTCTACCAATTTCACCACGTCGGCACTGTCTGCAATCCGGGACACAACTCGTTGGAAACCCGCGAATCGCTTCAAGACTTAAATTCTAACGTGCTTCCAGGAATTGTTCAACGCACAAGTGCAACTTTATGCGAAATTTACTATTTCGGAACGGCGTTGCTCGACGGCGCAGCCGCCGCCGCCGGTAGCGAAGCGGGAACCGATGCAGCCGATGCGGAGAGCGCAGCAGAAGCGGCCGGAGCCGTTGCCGCACCGAGCACACCCGCGGAGGGCTTGGACTTGTACGACCCGAGGTAGGTCAGCGTCAGCGTCGTCGCAAAGAAAATAGCTGCGAGGATTGCGGTCGTACGCGACAGAAAATTCGCAGAGCCGGTCGCGCCGAACAAGCTGCCCGAGGCTCCGCTACCGAACGCCGCACCCATGTCCGCGCCCTTGCCATGCTGCAACAGCACAAGGCCGATTACGCCCAGCGCCGACAACAATTGCACGACGATGATCAACGTTTTAAAAAACAGCATCTGACTCACCTGGTTTGAGGTTTGAGCATCCGGCTCGAATCGCCGGACACCGCTTCGCACTTGCGCCCGACTGTCAGCGAGCTTCGCCCGCCGCTTTCGCCGCCGCGCAAATCGCGAGGAAATCCTGACTCTTGAGCGACGCGCCGCCAATAAGGCCGCCGTCGATATCCGCTTGACCGAACAGCGCCAACGCATTCTCGGGCTTCACGCTGCCGCCGTACAACAACGCCACGCCGGCCAACGACGCGTCCTTTTTCGCGAGACGCGCACGCAGGAACGCATGCACTTCCTGCGCCTGTTCGGCCGTCGCGCTGCGGCCCGTGCCGATGGCCCAGACGGGCTCATAGGCAACCACCATGCGAGCCGCCTCGCCCACCGACAACAATTCCAGCACCGCATCGAGCTGGGCGCCCACGACAGCTTCGGTCGTACCCGCCTCGCGCTCGGCCAGCGTTTCGCCGACACAGACGATCGGCGTGAGGCCGGCTTCGAGCGCACGCCGCGCCTTCGCCGCGACGAGCTCCGAGCTTTCCGCGTGATAAGCGCGACGCTCCGAGTGGCCGACAATCGCGAGCGTGGCGCCGAATTCCGCTGCCATCTCGGCGGCGACTTCGCCGGTATACGCCCCGTGCGCGTGGGTCGAAATATCCTGCACGCCCCACGCGATCGCGGTGCCTGCGAGTTGTGCCTGCACCTGCGCGAGGTAAGGCGTAGGCACGCACACACCCATGCGAACCGCTTCCGCAACGGCGCCTGCGCCTTCGGCAACCGCTTGCAAGAGCGTTGCATTGTCCGCAAGCCGCCCATGCATCTTCCAGTTACCGATCACCCACTTCACACGCTGTTCCGCCATGCCTTGCCCTTGTGTTTGCCCGTCGTGCCTGCCGCCCACGGTCAAAGACCGGCGGCGCGTCATCCGACACCGGTTTCGCCTGACCGCTTTTTAGCGCCGCTTGTGGTCCCGCTTGGTCCCGCGCTTGGTCCCGTATCGGCGCCGAAGGCGCACGCAAAACGCTCAATTTTACTGTGCCTGGGCAGAGCCGGTCAAACCGTGAGCGCAAACGGCGCGCAGAGCCGCCGGGGGCGGCCTCTGTGCCGGTAGTGGCGCACTGGAAGAACAGACACATGCAAGCGCAACCCGGTACGGGCATCGCACCGGGCGCGCAAAGGGGGATGGAACGAAACGGCCGACGATGGATGGTGAATGCTCACTTCGCGCGCGGCGACTCGAGCGGCGGCGTGCCGTCATGAAAGAGCGTCAGCAGTTGCGAACGCAACTCGGGCGAATCGACATGGCGATGCACGCTGACCGCGTGCTGCACGGCGGCCTCGATCAACTCCTTCTCACTGTCCGCGGCCAACGCGACCGTGCAGTTCATTTCGCTGGGAAACTCCCGGCAGTCGATGTATTTACGAGTCATGATGTCGCTCCTTGATCGAAATGATTAGCCCCCCGTTCAAGGCACAGCGCCCTTACGCGGCCGATGGTTTGATGTTCTGGTTATGTCGAAACACGTTGCCCGGGTCAAAACGCGACTTGACCGCGACGAGGCGTTCGTAATTCGGTCCATACGCGGCCCCTACGCGTGCGCCTTCCTCCTGCGTCAAAAAGTTGACGTAGACGCTGCCGAGGGCAAACGGTGCGGACGCCGCGAAAAAAGCACGCGCCCATTCGGTGCAACGCGTGTCGTCATTGGGATCGTCCCAGCGGGCATGGACATTCATCACGTATTTGGCATCGCGGCTGCAGTAAGCCGTCGCGTCGCGCGGGACGCGGCAGGTGGCCCCGCCGAGCTGCCCGAAAAAAATTTCGCATTGGCCGGTTGGCAGGCGCGCAATGGCGTCCATCGCAGCATCGAGCAACCCTTGCGGCAGTTCGGAGAAGTTATGCGACTTCCAATAATTTCGACAGCCGGGCGCAAGCAGCGGATCGAATGTCTTTTGCCACGCCGTGTAGGGCATGGGGCCCAGATGCGTTCCACAAGGCGCACCAAACTCACGGACGATATTTGTCGCTCGCTCGCCCTCTTCCACCGGCCCCGTATAGCAGAGTGCAAACACGAGAACCGGCTTGCCATGCATGTCGACCGGAAGAAACGGCAGCGGCGGCGCAAGCCGCATGACCGCCCATATCGACAGTTCATCAGGCATTGCGTCGATGGCGGCATCGTATTTTCGCAAGGCATCGGGCGCCTGCTCGAGCGGCAGCACGAACAATCCGCCATAGATTTGCGGCCCTACCTGATGCAACGCAAATTCGAACATGGTCACGACGCCGAAATTGCCGCCGCCGCCGCGAATCGCCCAAAGCAGATCCGGCTCGTTCTGCGCGTGCGCATGCACGAGCGCACCGTCCGCCGTGACGATGTCGGCCGCCACGAGATTGTCGACCGACATGCCGTACTTGCGACTCAGCCAGCCGAAACCGCCGCCAAGCGTCAAGCCTGCCACGCCGGTCGTCGAGTTGATGCCGAGCGGCGTCGCAAGGCCAAACGCCTGCGCCTCGTGGTCGAATTCGCCAAGGGTGACGCCTGGCTCGACGTAGGCGCGCAATCCGACAGGATCGATACGCACCGATTTCATCGGCGTCAAATCGATCATGAGGCCGCCGACGCATACGGCGCTGCCCGCGATGTTGTGCCCGCCGCCCCGCACCGCAAGCAGCAAATCGTGTTCGCGCGCGAAGCGGACCGCCTCGCGCACGTCGGCCACGCCGGCGCAACGAACAATGACGCCGGGCCGGCGATCGATCGCGGCATTCCAGATTCGTCGGGCTTCGTCGTAGCCGGGCTCGCCGCTTTGCAATACCTGGCCTCGGATCGCCCCTTTCAAAGTTTCTATCGCACTGCTCGCAAGCTCGGCCACGGCAACCTCCGCGCATCTTTTACTACGCGCTCAAAGAACTTTCATCGCTTTCAGGCAACTCCACGCCATGAAAGCCCGATGAAAGATCTCACCGTAACCAGTGATAGGTCGTCAGCCGCGATCACAAAAGAACAATACGGAAATGTGCGGTGAGTGTGGACATATGCGTGCAGCGTGACGCGCTGGCACCATTCCTGCCCGGCCGAAGGCAAAATAAAAAGCCGCTGGCAAATCAACGGCTTAAAACGTCGGACGGATACGACCCCGCGCCGCCTATGCCGCCTCGGTGCTCCAGTCGAGAACGATCTTGCCGATATGCTCGCCGCTTTCCATCAGCGCGTGCGCATCCTTGGCATCGCGCGCGGGCAGCACCCGGTAGATGATCGGCTTGATACTTCCCGCTTCAATGAGCGGCCAGACGCGCGCTTTAAGCTGTGCGGCGATCCTGGCCTTGAAGTCGATCGAACGAGGGCGCAGCGTCGAGCCCGTCACGGTCAAGCGCCGACGCAGCACCTCGCTGAGATTCACCTCAGCTTTCGCGCCGCCCAGCAACGCGATGATGACGAGCCGGCCGCCGTCGGCCAGCGCCGAAAGCTCCCGCGGCACGTAGCCACCGGCCACCATATCGAGAATCACGTCGACCCCGCGGTCGTTCGTCAACGATTTCACGACTTCGACGAAATCCTCCGATTTGTAATTGACCGCCCGCTCCGCGCCGAGCGCCTCGCACGCTTTACATTTCTCGGCCGTCCCTGCGGTCGCGAACACGCGGAAGCCGAGCGCATGCGCAATCTGAATCGCTGCGACACCGATACCGCTCGAACCGCCTTGCACGAGCAGTGTCTCATTGGCTCCGCCCTCGCCCGCGCCGAGTAGCCCGCGATCGAACACATTGCTCCATACGGTGAAGAACGTTTCCGGTAGCGCCGCGGCCTCGAGATCGGTCAGCCCGGCCGGCACGGGCAGGCATTGCGCGAGCGGCACGCTGGCGAATTGCGCATAACCGCCGCCCGCTACGAGCGCGCACACGCGATCGCCCATCTTGAGCCCGAACGGATTGTGCTTTTCGTCGATGTTGCCGCCGACGATTTCTCCGGCAATCTCGAGCCCCGGCAAATCGGACACGCCCGGCGGCGGTGCATAGGCGCCCTTGCGCTGAAAAACGTCGGGACGATTCACGCCCGACGCCGATACCTTGACGAGCACCTCACCATTGCCGGGCACCGGCTTCGGTCGCTTCGCCAGCGCGAGCACTTCAGGCCCGCCGAATTCGGTAATCTCGATCGCTTTCACGTCACCTCCGTGGCAGTCGCACAAGGACACGCGCTATTCTGATGAAAAAACGGCCGGCGCGCTTGAGAAGCGGCCGGCCGTTTCATGAGACCCGCCATTGGCATAGGCAGGCCCGAAGTATGAAGCGTTACTGCTGGGGCGCGGAATCGGACGACGATGCAGCCGCACCGCCTTCGTTCAGCAGCGCCTTCGACGACAGACGTACGCGACCCTTTTCATCCGTTTGGATAACCTTGACCTTGACGTGTTGGCCTTCGGTCAGGTAGTCCTTGATGTCCTTGATGCGCTCGTTCGCGATCTCGGAGATGTGGAGCAAGCCGTCCTTGCCCGGCAGGATGTTCACGATCGCGCCGAACTCGAGCAGCTTGAGGACGGTGCCCTCGTAAACCTGACCGACTTCGATTTCGGCCGTAATGGCTTCGATGCGACGCTTGGCTTCGGCCATGCCTTCGCTGCTCGTGCTCGCGATCGTGACAACGCCGTCGTCGGAGATATCGATCGTCGTGCCGGTTTCTTCCGTCAGCGCGCGGATGACCGAGCCGCCCTTGCCGATCACGTCGCGGATCTTCTCGGGGTTGATCTTGATCGTGATCATGCGCGGTGCGAACGCCGACAGCTCCGTGCTGGCGCCGGACACGGCATCCTTCATCTTGCCGAGGATGTGCATGCGGCCTTCCTTCGCCTGCGCGAGCGCGACCTGCATGATTTCCTTCGTGATCCCCTGGATCTTGATGTCCATCTGCAGCGCCGTCACGCCCTCAGCCGTGCCGGCCACCTTGAAGTCCATGTCGCCGAGGTGATCTTCGTCGCCGAGAATGTCGGTCAGCACTGCGAACTTGTTGCCTTCGAGGATCAGACCCATCGCGATGCCGGCGACATGCGCCTTCATCGGCACGCCAGCGTCCATCAGCGCGAGGCAGCCGCCGCACACCGACGCCATCGACGACGAACCGTTCGACTCGGTGATTTCCGACACGACGCGGATCGAGTAGCCGAATTCTTCGGCGCTCGGCAGGCATGCGACGAGCGCACGCTTGGCGAGGCGGCCGTGGCCGATTTCGCGGCGCTTGGGCGTACCGACGCGGCCCGTTTCGCCCGTGGCGAACGGAGGCATGTTGTAGTGAAGCATGAAGCGCTCGCGGTATTCGCCTTCGAGCGCATCGATGATCTGCTCATCGCCCCTCGTGCCGAGCGTGGCGACGACGAGTGCTTGCGTTTCGCCGCGCGTGAACAGCGCCGAGCCGTGCGTACGCGGCAGCACGCCGGTGCGGATTTCGATCGGGCGCACCGTACGCGTGTCGCGGCCGTCGATACGCGGCTCGCCGTTCAGGATCTGGCTGCGGACGATCTTCGCTTCGATGTCGAACAGGACGTTGCCCACGGTGGCCTTGTCGACCGGCATGCGGCCGGCAGCCACCGCCTCTTCGTCGAGCTTCGCACCCGTTTGCGCGTAGATTTCCTTGAGCTTCGTCGAACGTTGCTGCTTGTTGCGCAATTGGTAAGCGGCGACGAGTTCGCCGTGTGCGATCTCGGTGACGCGGGCGATCAGCGCTTCGTCCTTCGGCGCCGGCTGCCAATCCCATTCGGGCTTGCCGCCTTCGCGCACGAGCTCATGGATTGCGTCGATGGCCGTTTGCATTTGCTCATGGCCGAACACGACGGCGCCGAGCATGACGTCTTCGGGCAGTTGTTCGGCTTCCGACTCGACCATCAGCACGGCACGCTCGGTCCCGGCAACGACGAGATCCAGACGCGATTCCTTCTGCTGCGCACGCGTCGGGTTCAACACGTACTCGTTGTTGATGTAGGCAACACGGGCGGCGCCGACCGGGCCGTTGAACGGCAGGCCCGAGACGGCCAGCGCGGCCGACGCGCCGATCAGCGCGGGGATGTCGGCCGGCACTTCCGGGTTGATCGACAGGACGTGAATGACCACCTGGACTTCGTTGTAGAAGCCTTCCGGGAACAGCGGACGCAGCGGACGATCGATCAGGCGCGACGTAAGCGTTTCGTGCTCCGAAGGACGGCCTTCGCGACGGAAGAAGCCACCCGGGATCTTGCCGGCGGAGTACGTTTTTTCGATGTAGTCGACGGTCAGCGGGAAGAAGTCCTGGCCCGGCTTGGCCGACTTCGCGCCGACGACGGTGGCCAGCACGACGGTGTCTTCGACGTCGACGATGACGGCGCCCGATGCCTGGCGTGCGATCTCGCCCGTTTCGAGGCGAACGTTATGCTGCCCCCATTTGAATTCTTTGACCACTTTATTGAACATGGACATAGTCACTCCTTCTCTTTTTTCATCTGTTTGGATTCGCCGCCGCGATGCGCGAGGCATCGTCAAGCGGCGCCGACAGCCGGCGCACCTGCGGGAAGAGTAGTGTTATGCCATTCCAGCGCCGCGCTCAGCGGTTGAGCGGCCTGCTCGCCGCGCTGGAATGACACAAAGCTCCGCCCGCCTTTGCCGGCCGCTTTGAATCGGCCCGGCACGCAAACGACGCGAACCGGGTTGAACCTCACCGACACGCACGACGCGTGCCGTCCGGCCTTGCATGGACCGCAAGTTACTGCCGAGGTTACTGCAATAGCGCCAAGTGCATTCGCACGCCCTGCGCGGGGTTCTACCGGGTACTGAAGCACCAGGTAGAACCGACTGCACTCTGTGTGAGATAGCGCTAAGCGCTGAAGCGCCAAGCGCCATCGCAAAAAACAAAATGCCTGTATCAGCGCACTGACACAGGCATCTTGCACAAAGCGGTAGCGGCCGATTACTTGCGCAGACCCAGCTTTTCGATCAGCGAACGGTAACGGTCGGCGTCCTTGCCCTTCAGGTAGTCGAGCAGCTTACGACGACGGCTGACCATGCGCAGCAAACCGCGGCGGCTGTGGTGATCCTTCGTGTGCGACTTGAAGTGCGAGGTCAGTTCGTTGATGCGCGACGTGAGCAGCGCAACCTGAACTTCGGGCGAGCCCGTATCGTTCGTGCCGCGTGCGAATTGCGCGACGATTTCGGACTTGTTGATATCAGCAATAGACATGTGATTTCCTATGGAACAAACAAGCGGTCACGGAAGAAAGGCCGTGCCGTGGGTTTACGACGAAGCGCGCATTGTAGCACAACCGACGAGCGGGACCGCTACTCCAGGGCCGCCCCGCCTGGAGCCGGCTGCCACTGCCATCAGGGCCGTTTCATCCGGCACTCGCCCGCGCCGCCTTCAGTCTGACTCGGCGACAACGCCAACACCGTGCGGAAGCCGTAGCCGGAACCCTCATTGTCGAACCGCACGCCGGGCGCGCCGACCTTGTCCATCTCGATGACATAAAGGGGTTGGATCAATTGATGGTCGTCGGCACGCATCGTGGCCTGGACGAAGCCGTTTTCGTAATGCATCCCTTCGAGCGCCTTCGCCACCGCTGCGGCGTCGGTGCCGTGCGCGCGCGTGATGGCGTCGGCCAGCATCTCGATCATGACGTCGATGCGCAGCAGCGCGTAGTCGTCACGCGCCGCCGGGAAGCGGGCGCGAAACGCGGCGTAGTAGGCGTCGGAGGCCGAGGCATCGGCATGCGGCAGCCGCTGCGCGGGCACGGCGGCCGTCCCTGCGTTCGGGTGCCAGTCGGCCACGGCCACCACGCGCCCCACGCCGGCCTCGCCGATCGCGGCCGGCGCGTCGAGGCTGTTGCCGTAGAACGTATAGAACCTGCCGGCGAAGCCCTGCTCGCGCGCGGCTTTGACGAGCAGCGCGAGATCGTTGCCCCAGTTGCCGGTCACGACCGCATCGGCGCGGCTCGCACGCAACTTGGCGATGTACGGCGTGAAATCCTTGACGCGGCCGATCGGGTGGAACTCGTCGCCGACGATCGTCACGTCGGGGCGTTTCGCCGCGAGCGCCGCGCGGGCGAGCGTGCTGACGTCATGCCCGAAACTGTAGTCCTGGTTGAGCAGATAGACGCGCTTGACCGACTTGTCGCGCGCAATCACGTCCGCCAGTGCGTTCATGCGCATGCCGGCATGCGCGTCGAAGCGGAAATGCCAGAAGCTGCAAGATGCGCCCGTCAGTGCGGGGTCGTCGGCCGAGTAGTTCAGAAACAACTCGCGATTGTCGGGCTCGCGGGCATTTTGCTTGTCGATCGCGGCGACGAGCGCCGCGGCGACCGCCGAACCGTTGCCCTGCAGCACGAACGGGATATGTCGATCGGCCGCGGCGCGCAGCTGCACGAGGGCCTGCTCGGCACTGCCTTGACTGTCGAGTACGACGAGTTTCAGCGCGTGGGGGCCGTCGGGCAGCTTGACGCCGCCGCGCGCATTGACGCGCTCGATGGCGAAGCGGATGTTTCGCTCGACAGCGGCGCCGGCGTCCGCGAACGGCCCCGACATGCCTTCGATCAGCGCGAGCTGGATTGGCGCGGGCGCCTCGCCCGCCCGGGCCGTGCCCGCCATCGGCACCGCCAGCACCCATATTGCGCCGGCGATCGCCGCCCACTTCGTCCATTTACCCATGATTGCTTGTCCTTGCGGCATTCGTAATGCCGCGGATCATAGGCCGACGGCGCGCCGATTCGCAAGCATGTACCTGCGTCGCGCTTTCAAATCGGGACGACATGTTACGTCATCGCCCCGCGGCCGCGCTTGCGACGGTGACCCCGCCGCACCTTTGAGCCAGCGGCGAATCTTCGCTCTCGCCCTCTGTCCAAAGACGGCGGGCCCGTGGTAAAACGCCGCTCTGGGAGTTATCGGAGGAATTCATGTCCAAACGTCTTTCGGTCGCGTTCGTTTGCGCCGCCGCTTTGGTGCTCGCGGGGTGCGCTCAACCGTGGCAGGGTTTTTCGCGCGGTGAAGATCAATCGGCACTCGTCGCACGTCTGGGTCCGCCGCGGGAGGTTTACGATCTTCCCGACGGCAGCAAACGGCTCATGTGGCCCACGCAACCTATGGGCGAAGAGACGACGGCCGCCGACGTCGATTCTGCGGGAAAGATCATCTCGGTGCGGCAAGTACTGCAGCCAAGCGAGTTCTACAAGGCTCAAATCGGCACGTGGACGAAACAGGACGTGCTTGTCAATTTCGGGCGGCCCGTCGAGACGGCGTATTTTCCGCTGATGAAGCGCGAAGTCTGGACCTACCGTTATCTCGAAGACAACGTGTGGTACCAGCTTTATCACTTCTATTTCGATCCGCAGGGCATCTTGCGGCTCACGCAAAAGACGCCGGACCCGCTGCACGAGCCGGATCGGAATCGGTTCGGTCTCTGACGCCGAACGCTCGCGCGGGAAACACGCGCGCGTCATGAACCGTGAGCGCGGCTGATTCACTGCGTTGTAAAGCAAAAGCAAAAGCAAAAAACCCTCGCCGGCGTTCACCGCGCGAGGGTTTTTGCATCAAGCGGCGGGAAGATCAAACGCCTTGCGGATTAACCTTCTCCACGTTCGCATTGAGCTTGTTCAGCGCCGAAATATAAGCCTTCGCCGAAGCCGCGACGATATCAGGGTCGGTGCCGACGCCATTCACGATACGCCCGCTCTTGGACAGCCGCACCGTCACTTCGCCCTGCGCCTGCGTCCCCGTCGTGATCGCGTTGACCGAGTACAGCAGCAACTCCGATCCGCTGCCCACCTCGCCCTCGATCGCGTTCAGCGTGGCGTCGACAGGCCCGTTGCCGCGCGCCTCGCCCACCGTCTCCTTGCCGTCGACGGAGAACACCACGCGCGCGTGCGGGCGCTCGCCCGTCTCGGAATGCTGAGCGAGCGAGATGAACTTGAAGTGCTCACGTTCCTGCGCCGCGGCCGACTCTTCCGTGACGATCGCGATGATGTCTTCGTCGAAGATCTCGGCCTTGCGATCGGCCAGCTCCTTGAAGCGCGCGAACGCCTGGTTCAACTCGGCCTCGCTCTCGAGCTGGATGCCAAGCTCCTGCAGGCGCTGCTTGAATGCATTGCGGCCCGACAGCTTGCCCAGCACGATCTTGTTGGCGCTCCAGCCCACGTCTTCGGCGCGCATGATTTCGTACGTATCGCGCGCCTTGAGCACGCCGTCCTGGTGAATCCCGGACGCATGCGCGAACGCATTGGCCCCGACGACAGCCTTGTTCGGCTGGACGACGAAGCCCGTCGTCTGCGAAACGAGCTTCGAGGCAGGTACGATCTGCGTCGTGTCGATGCCGACGTCGAGACCGAAGTAGTCTCGACGCGTCTTGACCGCCATCACGATCTCTTCGAGCGCCGTGTTGCCCGCGCGCTCGCCCAGGCCGTTGATCGTGCATTCCACTTGCCGCGCGCCGCCGATCTTCACCCCGGCCAGCGAGTTCGCCACGGCCATGCCCAAATCGTTATGGCAATGCACCGAGAAAATGGCCTTGTCCGAGTTCGGAATCCGCTCGCGCAGCGTCTTGACGAGGTTGCCGTAGAGCTCGGGGACGCCATAGCCCACCGTATCGGCAATATTGATCGTCGTCGCGCCTTCGTCGATCACGGCCTCGAGCACGCGGCACAGGAAATCCATATCGGAACGGCTGCCGTCCTCAGGCGAGAACTCGACATCGTTCGTGAACTTGCGCGCGAAGCGCACCGCAAGGCGCGCCTGTTCGTACACCTGGTCGGGCGTCATGCGCAGCTTCTTCTCCATATGCAGCGGAGACGTCGCAATGAACGTGTGGATGCGGAAGTGATCTGCCGGCGCGAGCGCATCGGCGGCCCGTTGGATGTCCTTGTCGTTCGCGCGCGCGAGCGAGCAGACGGTGCTGTCCTTGATCAACGAAGCAATCGTGTTGATGGCGTCGAAATCGCCGTTCGAACTGGCCGCGAAACCGGCCTCGATCACGTCGACCTTCATCCGTTCGAGCTGTTTCGCGATACGGATCTTCTCTTCTTTCGTCATCGACGCGCCCGGCGATTGCTCGCCGTCACGCAACGTCGTGTCGAAAATAATCAGCTTGTCTGCCATGTCATGTCTCCAGGGGGACGTTTGCTTTGCAAATATCAAATACGAATTGGGGGCGGAATACGGAATTCGGGTGTCACCACCGCTGGCGACGCCGGACAACGAACGAGGCAGACGGGGCGAAAACGATCAGCGCGGTAGGCGCGCTAGCGCTAGCGCGCATAGAGGCGCACCGGCGAAGAGGGGGAGGCGGGGGAAGGTCAAAATCGACATGTCGCCGACTATAGCGGCATTCGGGCGTTCGCGCAATCGGCGACGCGCCGAAGGCCGTGCCGCGCCGGACCGGTGGCGCAATCGCCCTCTCCGGCTCCGGCAGCATGCGCGACATGGCCCTTTCTCAATGCTCGTGCGGGGCGGAACGCGCCGGATTGTCGCGTCCGCGAACGGCCATATAGGCCCAGAACGCGTAGCCCGAGAGCCCATAGAGCACGAACAGGCCGAACAGCATCAGCGGCGGATCGGACGAGACGAGCACGAAAGCGACGACGACGAGCAGGATCGCCGCGAACGGCACGCGATGCCGTACGTCGAGCGCCTTGCCGCTGTAGAACGGCGCGTTCGACACCATCGTCACGCCCGCATAGACGGTCAACGCAAAGGCGACCCACGGCAGCCACACGAGCTTGAGCGGCACGCGGTTATCGGTGGCAAGCCAGACGAAGCCCGCAATGAGCGCCGCCGCGGCCGGGCTCGGCAAGCCCTGGAAGAATCGCTTATCGACTACGCCGATGTTCGTATTGAAGCGCGCGAGCCGCAGCGCCGCGCCGGAACAGTAGACGAACGCGGCAAGCCAGCCCCACCGGCCAAGATCCTTGAGCACCCACTCGTACATGACGAGCGCCGGCGCGACACCAAACGAAACCATGTCGGACAAGCTGTCGAACTGCTCGCCGAACGCGCTCTGCGTGTGCGTCATGCGGGCGACGCGGCCGTCCATGCCGTCGAGCACCATCGCGACGAAAATCGCAATGGCCGCAATCTCGAACCGCACGTTCATTGCCTGCACGACGGCGAAAAAGCCGCAAAACAGCGCGGCCGTGGTGAACGCGTTCGGCAACAGGTAGATGCCGCGCGTGCGCAGGAACTGCTGGCGCGCGGCGCGCCGGCTTTCGGCCGGCGCCGAATCGGCGCCCAGTGTCTTGTTGCGGCGAAACGGGTTGCGCCGGAACGGACGCGGCATCGGCGTGGTGCCGGCACGGGGGCGGCGCGGTTTGAAAGCAGCCATCGAACCCTCCTCGGCGCCGCGTCAGAGTTCGGCGAGAATCGTCGACGAGGCGAAGACCTTTTCGCCGATCGACACCTTCGCCCGGCTGCCGAGCGGCAGATAGACGTCCACGCGCGAGCCGAAGCGGATGAAGCCGTAGCGCTGGCCGCGCGCCAGCGGCTCTCCCGTGCGCACGTAGCAAAGAATACGCCGCGCGATGAGGCCTGCGATCTGCACTGACGTCACCGTATGGCCGCTCGCCGTCTGGATCACGATCGCGTTGCGTTCGTTTTCCAGCGACGCTTTATCGACCGCGGCGTTCAGATAAGCGCCCGGGAAGTATTCGACCTTCGTAATCGCGCCGTCCACGGGCGAGCGTTGCGAATGGACGTTGAAGACATTCATGAACACACTGATCTTGAGCGCCTCGCGATCCGCGTAGGGATCGCGCGTGGTTTCCACTGCGACGATGCGGCCGTCGGCCGGGCACAGCACGGCATTCGCCTCGGTGGGAATGGCGCGCGGCGGATCGCGGAAGAACTGCACGACGAAGATCAGCACCAGCCAGAACGGCCAGGCGAAACCAAACCCCGCGACCGCATGGATCAACAACGCAACGACGGCGGCGATCGCGATAAACGGCCAGCCTTCGCGCGCGATGATCGGATGTGGGTAATTCATGGATTGTTTCGGACTTTTTGTAAAACCACTAGGATAGCAAAAGCCGCCCCGTACGAGACGCACGGGACGGCTTCAGAGAGGAATTCCCGACGGCCGGCCGCGGCGCGCAAGGCGCCTGAGCCGGCCTGATCGGTTCGATTCTCAGTTCTTCGACTGGTCGACGAGCTTGTTCTTCGCGATCCAGGGCATCATGGCGCGCAGCTTGCCGCCCACCTGCTCGATCTGGTGCTCGGCCATCAGGCGACGGCGCGATTGCAGCGTCGGTGCGCCGGCGCGGTTTTCGAGGATGAAGCTCTTCGCATACTCGCCCGTCTGGATGTCCTTGAGGACGTCCTTCATGACCTTCTTCGTCTCTTCCGTCACGACGCGCGGGCCCGTCACATACTCGCCATACTCGGCATTGTTCGAGATCGAGTAGTTCATGTTCGCGATGCCGCCTTCGTAGATCAGGTCCACGATGAGCTTGAGTTCGTGCAGGCACTCGAAGTAGGCCATTTCCGGTGCATAACCCGCTTCGACGAGCGTCTCGAAACCGGCCTTGATCAGTTCGACGGTACCGCCGCAGAGCACGGCTTGTTCGCCGAACAAGTCCGTTTCGGTCTCTTCACGGAAGTTCGTTTCGATGATGCCGGCGCGGCCGCCGCCGTTGGCCGCCGCGTACGACAGCGCGACATCGCGCGCTGCGCCCGACTTGTCTTGCGCCACGGCGATCAGGTGCGGCACGCCGCCGCCTTGCGAGTACGTGCCGCGCACCGTGTGGCCCGGGGCCTTCGGCGCGATCATGATGACGTCGAGGTCGGCACGCGGAATAACCTGGCCGTAGTGGACGTTGAAGCCGTGCGCGAAGGCGAGCGCGGCACCTTCCTTGATGTTGGCATGCACTTCGTTCTTGTACACGTCGGCGATCTGCTCGTCGGGCAGCAGCATCATCACGACGTCGGCGCCCTTCACTGCCTCGGCCACTTCCTTGACCGTCAAGCCAGCGCCTTCGGCCTTCTTCCACGATGCGCCGCCCTTGCGCAGACCCACCGTGACGCGCACGCCGCTGTCCTTCAGGTTCAGAGCGTGAGCATGGCCTTGCGAGCCATAGCCGATGATCGTGACATCCTTGCCTTTGATGAGGGACAGGTCGGCGTCTTTATCGTAGAAAACTTTCATGTCGGTTCCTTCGCGTTGAATCGTGTTCGTCAAAATTCGTTAGAGGCGCGCGCGTCATGGGCGCGCGCCGATCGGTTGCTGCGTTGTGCCTGCGTCAAACCTTCAAAATGCGCTCCCCGCGCCCGATACCCGAGCTGCCCGTGCGGACCGTCTCGAGAATCACGGCGGCGTCGAGCGCTTCGATGAAGGCGTCGAGTTTGTCGCTCGCCCCCGTCAGCTCGATCGTGTAGGTCTTTTCGGTTACGTCGATGATACGGCCGCGGAAGATGTCCGCCATCCGTTTCATTTCTTCGCGTTCCTTGCCGACCGCACGGACCTTGATCAGCATCAGCTCGCGCTCGATGTGGGCGCCTTCGGTCAAGTCGACCACCTTCACCACCTCGATCAGGCGGTTCAAGTGCTTCGTGATCTGTTCGATCACGTCGTCCGAGCCAATGGAGACAATGGTCAGGCGCGACAGCGAATGGTCTTCCGTCGGCGCGACCGTCAAGGTTTCGATGTTGTAGCCGCGAGCCGAAAAAAGACCGACCACGCGCGAGAGCGCACCCGGTTCGTTCTCCAGCAAGACGGAGATGATATGTCTCATGTTGCTTTCCCGTTTATCCAGATGTCGATTGCCTGCGGCGCCGGCCCGCTTTCCCTCGCTCGCGATGCACGCGCTTCGTGAGCGCGCGTGCGACGCGAGGGCGGTTCGAGCGACGCCCCGTTAGTCTTGGTCAGAGGTCTTCGGCGCCCAGCAGCATCTCGGTGATGCCCTTGCCGGCCTGGACCATCGGCCAGACGTTTTCGGTCGGGTCGGTCTGGAAATCGAGAAACACGGTGCGATCCTTCAAGCGCAACGCCTCCTTCAGCGCCGGCTCGACTTCGGAAGTCTTTTCAACCCGGATCCCGACATGACCGTACGCCTCGGCGAGCTTCACGAAATCGGGCAGCGCGTCCATGTACGAATGCGAGTAGCGCTTGCTGTATTCGATCTGCTGCCACTGGCGCACCATGCCCAGATAGCGGTTGTTCAGCGAAATGATCTTGATGGGCGTGTCGTACTGCTTGCAGGTCGACAGCTCCTGAATGCACATCTGGATCGAGCCTTCGCCCGTGATGCAGACGACTTCCGAATCGGGGTGCGCCATCTTCACGCCCATCGCGGCCGGCAGGCCGAAGCCCATCGTGCCGAGGCCGCCCGAATTGATCCAGCGGCGCGGCTTGTCGAAACGGTAGAACTGCGCGGCCCACATCTGATGCTGGCCGACGTCGGAGCACACATACGCGTTGCCGTCGGTCAGCTCCCAGAGCTTCTCGACAACGTATTGCGGCTTGATGATCTCGCTCTTGCGGTCGTACTTGAGGCAGTCCTTCGCGCGCCAGCCTTCGATGTCCTTCCACCATTCGCGCAGCGCTTCGGTATCGGGGCCGTGCTCGGCGTGTTGAAGTTGCTCGATCAGTTCCTTGAGCACTTCTTTCACGTCGCCGACGATCGGAATGTCGACCTTCACGCGCTTGCTGATCGACGAAGGATCGATGTCGATATGGATGATCTTGCGCGGACGCGACGAGAAATGCTGCGGATCGCCGATCACGCGATCGTCGAAGCGCGCGCCGATGGCGATCAGGACGTCGCAATTCTGCATCGCCATGTTCGCTTCGTACGTGCCGTGCATGCCGAGCATGCCGAGGAATTTCTTGTCGCTGGCGCGGTAACCGCCCAGCCCCATCAGCGTATTCGTGACGGGATAGCCGAGCAGGTCGGCAAATTGGTTCAGCTCGCGCGAGGCGTCCGCCAGGATGATGCCGCCGCCCGTGTAGATATAGGGGCGCTTGGCCGAGAGCAGCAGCGAAACGGCTTTGCGGATCTGGCCCGAATGGCCTTTCGTCACCGGGTTGTACGAACGCAGCGAAACCGTCTTGACCGGTTCGTACTGGCACGGCGTCTTCGAAATGTCCTTCGGAATGTCGATCAACACCGGGCCCGGACGCCCGGTGCGCGCGATGAAGAAGGCTTTCTTGACAGTGGCGGCCAGGTCGCGCACATCCTTCACGAGGAAGTTGTGCTTCACGCACGGACGCGTGATGCCGACGGTGTCGCATTCCTGGAAGGCGTCCTGACCGATCGCGGCGGTCGGCACCTGTCCGCTGATGATCACCATCGGAATCGAATCCATGTACGCCGTGGCGATGCCGGTGACGGCGTTGGTCACTCCGGGGCCGGACGTCACGAGGCAAACGCCGACCTTGCCTGTCGAGCGCGAGTAAGCGTCGGCAGCATGCACGGCAGCCTGTTCGTGGCGCACGAGCACGTGCTGGACTTTGTCCTGCTTATAGAGTTCGTCGTAGATATACAGTACCGCGCCGCCGGGATAGCCCCACAGCACCTCGACGCCTTCGTCCGCCAGCGCGCGCATGAGCACGGTCGCGCCAATCGAATCGGCTTCGTGGGAAGGAGTGGTATCCGACGTGGAGAATTCCGCGCTGGGCATGTTCATCGTTCACCTTTCGAATTTTCGGCAAAAAATTGATCGGGTGCTCTCTGCCGGGCTTGTGGCTCGGGTTCAAGCGGCGCGTCCACTTTGACAGGCGAGCTTCATGGGCCCACCCAAAAAGAGACAAGTCACTTATGTTGCGAACCGGAAACCTTATCGGTTGTACGGACTCAGGTCAAGTGAAAATTCGTCAGACGGTCGCCCCCGTTGGCCCGAAACCCGTCGTTTTCCGCTCGAAAACAACGCGCCGCGCGCCAATCGACGCCCCAAACGTCCCAACTATCTCGAAAGTTTGCTAGCATCCGCGGGTTTTACGATATTTTTTCAATCGATTACGGCTCAGGTGGATACTCACTCCGCCCCCTCGGATGGCATCAGACAAGGAACTCGCCGATTTTCTGGCGGGCGCCGAAAGGCGCGCGTTCAAGCACACCGTCTACGCCGTGCGCGACGACGATGCCGCCCTCGACATCGTCCAGGACGCAATGATCAAGCTCGCCGAAAAATACGGCGACCGCCCCCCTGCCGAGCTTCCGCTACTATTTCAGCGTATCTTGCAGAATGTGACGCACGATTATTTTCGCCGGCAGAAAGTGCGCAATACGTGGGTCAGCCTGTTTTCGTCGTTCGGCGGCGGCGATGACGAGGACTTCGACCCGCTCGAGACGATCGAAGCCGATGAGGGCTCGCGCGCCGGCCAAAGCAGCGAGCAGCAACTCGAGCGCGAGCAGGTGCTGGCGCTGATCGACGGAGAAATCCAAAAATTGCCGGCGCGTCAACGGGAGGCGTTTCTCATGCGTTATTGGGAAGATATGGATGTCGCCGAGACCGCCGCCGCGATGGGCTGCTCCGAGGGCAGCGTAAAAACGCACTGCTCGCGAGCAACGCACACGCTCGCAGCCGCGCTCAAGGCCAAAGGAATTACGCTATGAGCTCCGCTCCCGATAAAGAAATCGAGTTCGCGAGCAGCATCCGGCGTGCGCTCGATGAAAGCACGGCCGGATTGCCCGCTGCGACGCTCGACCGGCTCGCCGTCGCGCGCCGCCTCGCGCTCGCACGCAAGAAGCCTGAACCCGCCACTGCGCCGGCCTTTGCGCCGGTGCTTGCGCACGCCGGTGCGGCGCCCGACGCGCCGCTTCGCGGCGGCGGCGAGCGCCGGCTGTCGCCGCTCGGCCGTCTGCTGCGCGTATGGCCCGTCGTCGCCCTTGTCGGCGGCGTCGCACTGATCGCCTATTGGGAAAACGCACAACGCGCCGCCGAGCTTGCCGATATCGACGCCGCCATGCTCAACGACGACTTGCCGCTCAATGCGTATCTTGATCATGGCTTCAACGCCTACTTGTCGCGTGCGCGCTGAGGCAGGCAGGAGATCGATCGGGTGACCTACAAGCGCGGCCTGGCCGTCCTGTTCGGATGCACGATCGCGGTAGCGGTCGCGTTCGCGGCCACATACCCTCGATTCTTCGGACGCTCAAGTGCAGCGCAGCCCGCGGGCGCGCCGGGCGCCGCGTCGTCGTCGACGCAGGCGCCGCTTTCCGTCGTCGAATTTCCACCGCTCGCCGTCGACAACAATCCGCTGTCGTGGGCGCACCTGAGCGCCGCCCAGCATGAGGCGCTCGCGCCGTTCGCCGCCGAATGGGATACCTTCGGCGAAGAACGGAAGCGCAAATGGATCAAGATCGCGGCGCGTTTCGCGAAGATGTCGCCTGAAGCGCAAAAGCGGTTGCACGAGCGCATGGCCCAGTGGGTGGGCATGACGCCCGACCAACGGCGCGTCGCGCGCGAAAACTACCAGGTCTCGAAAGCGCTGCCGCCGCAAGCGCGGCAGAAGGCGTGGCAGGCATACCAGCAGCTGTCGCCCGAGCAGAAAGCCAAACTCGCCGCCCTCGAACGCAAGCGCCGGCCGACCGTCGTCAGCGCACCGCCCTCGGGCCAACGCAGCGAGGTCCGGGGCCTGAATCGGCTCGTGAACCGGTCACATGGCGCCAGCGCCGCGGCCGCTGCGTCGGCGCCCGGCGGCGCTAGCGCGGTTGCCGTCGCGCCCGGGTCCACCTCTGACGCCGCGGCGGCATCGGCGCCCGTCAACACGACCGTGCCGGTGCCCGCGACGCCCATGTCGCCCTCGGACGCGCCGTCCGTCTTCCGCGGCGCTTGAGCGGCGCGCGAGCCACCGGGGAACGACCGCCATGTCCGCCCAAGCACCGCAGACCGAGCCCGCCACCGGCAGCGCCACGGTGACCCCCGAACCCGCACCGGCCACCTGCAGCCCGACGATTCGTCGCCGCCTCGCCGCGCTCGTCTACGAAAGCGTCCTGTTGTTCGGCATCGTCTTCTTGGCGGGCTATCTGTTCGGCACGCTGACCCAGCAGCGTAACGGGCTCACCCATCACAATCTGCTTGCCGCGTGGATCGCCCTCGTCGTCGGCGTCTACTTCGTTTGGTGCTGGACGCGCGGTGGCCAAACGCTGCCGATGAAAACGTGGCGGCTCAGACTCGTCGCCACCGGCAGCGATCGCCCTCCCACGCCAGCCCGCGCGCTTGCCCGCTATCTTGCCGCCTGGCTCTGGTTCTTGCCGCCGCTCGCGTTGCACCCGCTGCTTCACCTGTCGGTCCCCGTGACCCTCGCGCTCGCCGCCGTCTGGTTCGTACTGTGGGCCGCGGCCGCGCGGTTGGACGGCGCCCGCCAGTTCCCGCACGACCGCCTCGCCGGCACGCGCATCGTCCTCGTGCGCGGCTGACCGCGCCCGATCTCCGATTGCGAGCGGCCGTGATCCTGTGCCGCCCACACGCCAAGCCGTAATAAGAAGTTCTCGTGACTGTCATGTTGCAGTCACAGCCGCGTGGCGCAATGAGCGCCATGATCAACTCGACGCGAGAAGCCATGGACCGCAAGACGTCCGCGACTTCCCTCCTCCGGCAACTCGGCGCTAGCGTCGATTCCGTCTCCTTTCAACCCGTCCTGCCGAGCGGCGGCCCCGCGCTTCCCGCCGACGCGCCGAACTTCGAAGCGGCGGGACACCAGCACGACGATGGCGTGGGCGAGCCGCTGCGCTACCGCACGATCTGGCTGTCGGACATCCATCTCGGGTCGAGCGGCTGCCAGGCGCCCTATCTGCTCGATTTCCTGCGACACAACGAGTCGGAGTACCTGTACCTCGTCGGCGACATCATCGACGGCTGGCAACTGAAAAAGGGTTGGTACTGGCCGCAGGCGCACAACGACGTCGTGCAAAAGATCCTGCGCAAAGCGCGCAAGGGCACGCAGGTCATCTACATCCCCGGCAACCACGACGAAGGCGCGCGCCAGTTCTGCGATCTCGCATTCGGCGACATCCACGTGCGCGGCGAGGCCTTCCACACGACGCTGGCGGGCAAGCGCCTGTGGATCGTTCACGGCGATCTGTTCGACGGCGTCATCCAACACGCGAAGTGGCTCGCTTATCTCGGCGATACGGCCTACACGGCGATCCTGGTTCTGAATCGCTGGTTCAATCGGCTGCGCAGCCGGTTCGGGCTGCACTACTGGTCGCTTTCGCAATACCTCAAACATCAGGTCAAGAACGCCGTCAGCTTCATCTCCTCGTTCGAGCATGTGATGGTCGAAGAAGCGCGCCGGCGCGGCTGTGACGGCGTTGTCTGCGGCCACATCCACAAGGCCGAAATTCGCGACGTCGACGGCCTGCTCTACTGCAACGACGGCGATTGGGTAGAAAGCCTATCGGCGCTCGTCGAAACGCTCGACGGCGAACTCAAGGTGGTCTACTGGACCGTCATGCGCTCGCCAGACGTTCAAACGCGCAAAGCCAAAGCAACGGCTTAGCGCTCCATTCGCTCTTCGACACGGACCCGACCGCATGAAAATCATGATCGTCACCGATGCCTGGGAACCTCAGGTCAACGGCGTCGTGCGCACCCTCAAGAACACGACGCGCGAACTGACCGCACTCGGGCATCGCGTCGAGCTGATGACGCCGCTCGAATTCCGCACGATTCCGTGTCCGACCTATCCCGAGATCCGTCTCTCGCTGATGCCGCGCCGGCGCGTGCATGCCCGCATCGACGGGTTCGCGCCCGACGCCTTGCATATCGCCACCGAAGGCCCGCTCGGCATGGCTGCGCGTGCCTACGCGATCCGCCATGGCCTGCCTTTCACGACGGCCTACCACACGCGCTTTCCCGAATACGTGCAGGCGCGCTTCGGCATTCCGACGTCGGCCACCTATCGCTTCCTGCGCTGGTTCCATGGCCCCTCTCTGGCCGTCATGGCGCCCACGCCCGTCGTCAAGCACGACCTCGAACAGCATGGCTTCGGCAATGTCGTGCTATGGACCCGCGGCGTCGACCTCGACATCTTTCATCCGATGGATTCGAAGGTGCTCAACACGGCGCGACCGATCTTCCTCTACGTCGGCCGCGTCGCCATCGAGAAGAACGTCGAGGCGTTCCTGAAGCTCGATCTGCCGGGCTCGAAGTGGGTGGCCGGCGAAGGTCCCGCGCTGGCCGAATTGAAGTCGCGCTACCCCGAGGCGAACTACCTCGGCGTGCTGAGCCAGTCCGAGCTCGCGAAAGTCTATGCGGCCGCCGACGTCTTCGTGTTCCCGAGCCGGACCGATACGTTCGGCCTCGTATTGCTCGAAGCGCTGGCCTGCGGCACGCCCGTCGCGGCTTATCCCGTCACCGGCCCGATCGACGTGCTCGGCGACGGCGATGCCGGCGCGATGAACGAGGACTTGCGCGAAGCCTGCCTCGACGCGCTCAAGATCGACCGCGCCCGCGCCCGCGCATGGGCCGAGCGATTTTCGTGGCAAGCGGCGTCGGAGCAATTCGCAGCCCATCTGAAACCGCTGACGCGCGCCGGCGCGAACGAGGAAAGCGCGGCCGCATGAAACGCGACGAGCCGCTCGCACACGACGAGCATCCGCCATTCGATCCGCATGAGGGCGTCTCGCACGAGCCGCTCTCGACCGACGACCCGCTCACGCCGCTGCCGTTCAACCCGTACAAGGGCAATCGCGGCTTCACGCGCGCCTGGCATGCGCTGAAAAATTCGATCGCCGGCTTTCGTGTCGCGATCAAGGAAGAAAGCGCATTTCGGCAGGAATTGACGCTCGCAGCCGTGCTCGTGCCGTGCGGCGCGCTCGTTTCTGTCGATGCGGTCTCGCACGTGTTGCTGATCGGCTCGGTGCTGCTCGTGCTGATCGTCGAGTTGCTCAATTCGAGTGTCGAAGCGGCCATCGATCGCATTTCGCTCGAACGCCACGAATTGTCGCGCCGCGCCAAGGACCTCGGCAGCGCCGCCGTGACCGTCGCGCTGTCGGCGTGTGTGCTGACGTGGGCGCTCATCGTCGGTCCGCTCGCCGTTCGCTGGATCGGCCTTTAGCGGTGGAACCGCGAAGCCTGGCGGGGCGTCTCGATATGGGCGCACGTCGAAAATTCCTACGACGAAGCGGCGCTCGAGCCCGCCGGCCATGGCGCTCCGGGAAAAACCTGTTTCATTCTTCGGGGAACAGAACGACCGGTTTATAATCGCCCGACGCAGTGCAATAGATACCAACCGAGCCGGGCGCAGCAACGCAGTGTCGCGCGAGCGCCGCGCGTGCCTGGCAGCACAGGGCCGGACGACATGGAAGCCAAAACTCCCCGCCGCACCCGCGAACGGATCCTCGAATTGTCGTTGAAGCTTTTCAACGAAATCGGCGAACCGAACGTGACTACCACGACGATTGCGGAGGAAATGGAGATCAGCCCAGGCAATCTCTATTACCACTTCCGCAACAAAGACGACATCATCAACAGCATCTTCGCCCAGTTCGAGCAGGCGATAGAGAAGCGGCTGCGGTTTCCCGAGGATCATCGTCCGACGATCGACGAGACATGGTCGTACCTGCAGTACATGGCCGATTTCATGTGGACCTATCGGTTCCTCTATCGTGACCTCAACGATCTGCTCGCGCGTAACCGCACGCTTGAGACGCACTTCAAGCAGATCATCAGCCATAAGGTGCGCTTCGCCAAAGAGATGTGCGAGCTGCTCGTCGCCGACGAGGAAATGGTCGCCACCCCGGACGAAATCCAGGTCATCGCGACGAACATGGGCGTGATCGCCACATACTGGCTCTCGTATCAGTTCGTCATGCATCCGCGCAAATACAACGATCAGGAAGCGATTCGCGCAGAGCTGCACCAGGTCAGCGTGCACGTGATTTCAATCATGGCGCCGTACCTGCGCGGCCGCTCGCGCCAGCTATTCGACGATCTCGTTTCAGGCAGACTGCCGAAACGCCAATTCCACGACTACCTGCCCCCGCGCGATACGGCCGGTCGCGCGAACGGCAGCAAGGACAGCGAATGAAATCCGTCTGCGTTTACTGCGGCTCGTCGATCGGAGCCCAACCCTTCTATGCGCAAGCCGCACAAGCATTCGGCCGCGCACTGGTCGAGTCCGGCTGCTCGCTGGTGTATGGCGGCGGGCGAGTCGGGCTCATGGGCGTCATCGCCGATGAAGTGCTGGCGGCCGGTGGGCGCGTCGTCGGCGTGATTCCCGAATTGCTCGTCGACAAGGAAGTCGGGCACCGCGGCTTGACCGAACTGCACGTCGTGCCCGACATGCATCAGCGCAAGCGCATGATGGCCGACTTGTCCGACGCGTTCGTCGCCTTGCCCGGCGGCGCCGGAACGCTCGAAGAACTGTTCGAAGTCTATACGTGGGCGCAGCTCGGCTATCACCAGAAGGCAATCGGGCTCTACGATATCGGCGGCTATTACAGCCCGCTCGTCACGATGCTCGAACATACGGTGCGCGAAGGCTTCATGCAGCAGGCCTATCTCGACATCCTGCAAATCGACTCCGACGCGTACTCGTTGATCGAGAAGCTGCGCCGCTACCATCCGCCCGGCCACGACAAATGGGCCACTCGACGCGAAGTCGTCTGAACGCTATCGTCTTTAAGCTGTTGCGGGCGGCGCGCACGCCGCCCGGTTCTCGATCGTAACGGGTGTCAGCGCGCTGCTATCGTTGCTTCGCTCGTCCTGCCCTCCTTCACGCCGGAGCCCCTCTCGATGGATGCAACCCACCGCGTCGTTCTCATCACCGGCGCGAGCCGCGGCATCGGCCGCGCGACGGCCGTCATGCTCGGCGAACGGGGCGCAGCGGTCGGCGTGAACTACGTGCGCGATCTCGCCGCGGCCGAGCAAACCGCCGCCGAGGTCGAACGCGCGGGCGGGCGCGCCGTGCTGCTTCAGGGCGACGTGGCCGACGAGCAAGCCGTCCTCGCCATGTTCGACGGGCTTGAAGCAGCCTTCGGCCGCATCGACGCGCTCGTCAACAACGCCGGCATCGTCGCGCCGTCGCTGCCCCTGGCGCAGATGGACGCCACGCGGCTCAAGCGCATGTTCGACGTCAACGTCTTCGGCGCTTATCTCTGCGCGCGCGAAGCCGCGCGGCGCATGTCGCTCGACCGCGGCGGCAACGGAGGTGCGATCGTCAACGTGTCGTCAGCGGCTTCGCGCCTCGGCTCGCCGAACGAGTATGTCGATTACGCCGGCTCGAAGGCCGCCGTCGATACGATGACGATCGGTCTCGCCAAAGAACTCGGGCCGCGCGGCATTCGCGTCAATGCCGTCCGCCCCGGCCTGATCGAAACGGATATTCATGCCAGCGGCGGGCAGCCGCAGCGGGCCGCGGTGCTTGGTGCGCAAACCCCTTTGGGACGGCCCGGAACAGCCGAAGAAGTCGCGCAGGCCATCGTCTGGCTGCTCGGCAGCGCTGCCTCTTACGTGCAGGGCGCATTGCTCGATGTGAGCGGCGGCCGTTGATCGGCGCCGCCAAGCATGCGTCAACCAGCCGACCAGCACGTGATAACCGCATCGCAGTGAGTCCGCAGGCGATCGTCAAGCCGCGACAGCCGCGCAACGTCAAAACGACGAGCCTGGACCCCGAAGGAAAGCGAGCTCTTCGTCGGTCGATTGTCGGCCGAGCACGGCATTGCGGTGAGGAAACCGGCCGAAGCGCTCGATGATGGCCTCATGGCGATAGGCGAAATCAACGTAGCTGCCATTGCCCGTCTGGCCCGTCTCGCGCGCTAGCGCCGCGAACAGCCGCACCGATTCGTGCTGGTCCGCGAGCGATTCCGAGTGCTCGAACGGCAGGTACGCGAATGCCCGGTGTTCCGGGGTCGGCAACATCAGATGAGCGCCGGTCGCGATCAGCCGACGAGCGGCCTCGAGCGCCTGCGCATCGGCGGCGAACGCTTGTGCGCTGCCTCTGCACGTATTGCGGGAGAACTGATCGAGCACGATGACGAGCGCGAGCGCCCCGAGCGGCGTGTCCTGCCAGCTGTCGCATTCGCCGCGCCGCGCCGCGGCGAGCGTGGCGCCGAAGCGCTGTTCGATCAGCGCGTCGAATGCATCGTCGCGCTTGAACCAACGTTCGGAGGCTCGGCCGAAGTCCGCCGTGCCGGGTACGCCGAACCAAAAGTCCAACACAGCGCGCGCGGTAGCATCGAGCGTCGCATATCCGGCATCGGGCGCCTCGGGCCTGTCCTGTCGCGGCACTCGCCCCCCGTTGCTCTCCGTGTTGCCCGCATTTGCCGCGATGCTCGCGCCGCCAATGGCGTCTGTCTCGTTCGATCCAGTCATACCAGCTCCATGACAAGGCGCCGCGTCCGCGCCGTCTTCTTTTCGATTTTCGCCACGCGCAACGCGCCGATCTCCGACGTATTGCCCACGTGCGTGCCGCCGCACGGCTGCAAATCGACTTGATCGATCCGCAGCAACCTCACACGGCCGAAACCCATCGGCGGTTTCACGCTCATCGTCCGAACGAGCTCCGGGCGTGCCGCCATTTCCTCGTCAGTGATCCACTCGGTCGACACGCGATGCGCACCGCCGACGAGCTCCGCCAACTTCTCTTCCACGAACGCCCGCTCGATCGGCTCGCTCGTAACGAGGTCGATACGTGCATACTCGGCCGTGATGCTGCAGCCGTCGACCGCATACGGCAACACCGCGCAGAGCAGATGCGATGCCGTATGCAACCGCATGTGCCGATAGCGCCGGTTCCAGTCGATTTCGGCAACGACATTCGCCCCCGCCTGCAGGCGCGCCATCTGCTCGTCTTGCCCGGGCGCCGGCACATGCAGTGCGTCGTCGGGACCCGCGCCTTCGAATTTCGCCTTGCGCGTATCGGCGATCGCGATGCGCGTGCCGTCTGCGAGGATCAACGCGCCGGCGTCGCCCGCCTGTCCGCCGCCGAGCGGGTAGAAGACGGTCTTGTCGAGCAAAATGCCGTCAGGCGTGAGCGCGGCAATCGTGGAGTCGCAGCGCGTCAGGTAGGCATCTTCGCGGAAAAGGGCGTGGGTGGTCATCGGCTGGGTCCTCGTCTATCGGTCGTGCGCCGTCACCGCTCTCCGGCCGGGCAATCGATGAAAGCCAGCTCGGGCGGCGGATCCGCCGTTCAGTGGCGGCCGGCGCGAGCGGTCATTATGAAAATCGCCTGGATTTGCGAACAGTCCGTCCTGCGCACAATCGCGGCGGCGCCGTACCGGTCGATCAACCGGGCCGGTTGCGCATCCAGTCAGCCGTATCGAAAAACGATCCGACCAGCCGCTCGCGCAGCGCCTGCGGCAGCCCCACGTCTTCCATGGCCCACGCCATGCAGCGCACCCATTGATCGCGCTCGGACGAAGCAATCGCGAACGGCAAATGACGCGCACGCAGCCGCGGGTGGCCAAAGCGCTCGACGTAGTGGTCGGGGCCGCCGAGCCAGCCGCACAGGAACCAGAACAGCTTGTCGCGCGAACCCTCGAGCGAAGCCGGATGCAGCGCACGCAGGCCCGCGAACTCGGGCTCGAGGTCCATCAGATCGTAAAAGCGGTCGACGAGTTCGCGCACGCGCGCTTCGCCGCCCACGAGGTCGAACGCGCTCGGCTGTCGGCCTTGCGCACCGTCATCGGTCAAGTCGGTCATACGTTCAATCGATACGTCGATAAATCGGTCAATTCAAAAGGTATCGCCCAGTGCTCACGGCACACGCCACACGGCGATCAAGCCCCCCAACGGCGAGCGACGAATGGCAAATCGCACATCGCCCCAGGCTCCACGTCACGCATCGCGCAGCGACTGCGCCGCCGGACGTCGCAGCACCCGCCGCAAGCTCAACCAGCCGCCCACTCCCGCGCAGGCGACGCCCGCCGCGATCCCGGCCGGCAGCATCCAGGGATCGAGATCAAGGTGGAAGTCGAACACGCGCGTGGCCAGCACGATGCCAAGCGCCTGTGCGCCTACGGCTGCCATGACGCCGGCCAAGGTACCGACGACCACGAACTCGGCCACATGCACCGAGCGCACCTGCCGGTGCGAAGCGCCAAGCGCGCGCAGCAGCGCCGATTCTCGCACGCGCTCGTCGCGCGTGCCCGCGAGCGCTGCGTAAAGCACGAGCAAACCAGCCGCGAGCGTGAAAGCGAACAGAAACTGCACCGCGCCGATCACCTGCTCCAGCACATGTTGTATTTGAGCGAGGATCGGCGTCGTGTCGATGGCCGTCACGTTCGGGTGCGCGGCGATCAGACCGTCGAGCGCGGCCCGCCGCTCGGGCGGCAGGTGGAAACTCGTGATGAATGTCGCCGGAAAGCCTTCGAGTGCGGCTGGCGGCATCAGCACGAAGAAGTTGACCTTGAAGGTACCCCAGTCGAGCGTACGTACACTCGTGACCGGCGCGTCGATCTGCATGCCCGTCACATCGAAACGTAAAACATCGCCGAGCTTCACGCCGATGAGCTTGGCCAGCCCGGCTTCGATGGAAATTTCGGGGCGCGTTGCGCGACCGTACCACGCGCCCGCGCTGATCCGGTTGTCGTCGGGCAGCGTGCTCCGGTACGACAAATTGAATTCGCGATCGACGAGACGCCGCGCATCGTCGTTCTTGTACGACTCCGGTACGATGCGCTTGCCGTCGATCGAGACGAGCCGGCCGCGCACCATCGGCTCGAGCGTGACGTCATCGACGCCATGCGCGCGCAAATAGTCGACGACGGCTTCGCGCTCGTCGGGCTGGATGTCGATCAGAAACTCGTTGGGCGCATCGGGCGGCGTGGACTTGCGCCAGCCCGCCACGAGGTCGTTGCGCGTCATCGCGATCAGCAGCAGGCACATCAAGCCGATCGCGAGCGCCGTTATCTGCAGCGCGCTGGCCCAGCCGCGCCGTTCGAGCGACGCCAATGCGTAGCGCCAGCCGACGGCCGCCGCCAAGCGCCGCCCGCCCTCGCTGCGCGCCACCCGAGCGCAGAGCCAGAGCGCCACGCGCGCCAGCACGGCGAACACCACGAGGCCTGACGCGAAGCCGCCTGCGACGATGCCGCCCAGCTTGAGCTCGCCGGCGGCGAGCACGAGCAGCGCGCCGAACAACGCGATGCCGACGGCGTAGGCCCACCAGGCCGCGCGCGCCTGTCCGTCCCAGTCGCGACGCAACACCCTGATCGGCGGCACGCGCGTGAGCGGCAACAGCGGCGGCAACGCAAAGCCGAACAGCAGCACGAGCCCCGCGCCGATCCCTTCGACGGCGGGCAGCGGGCTCGGCTGCGGCAGCGCGACGGCGATCAATTGGCCGAGCCAGGCAAGCAGCGCAAAATGGCCGGCATAGCCGAGCACCGCGCCGATCACGCCGCCCGTCACGCCAATGAACGCGAACTCGAGCGCGACGAGCGTACGCAGTTCGCGCTCGCCGAGCCCGAGGCAGCGCATCACGGCGCAGCCGTCAAGATGGCGTCGCATGTACCGATGCGCAGCCATGGCGATCGCGACCGCCGCCAGCAACGCAGTCAGTAGCGCGACGAGTCGCAGAAAGTGGCCGGCGCGATCGAGCGTCGCGCGCACCTGGGGCTGACCGTCGTTCAGCGATTCGAGCGCAACGCCGCGCAACTTGCCGCCGTCGACGTGTGCATGCGCAAACGCGGCGAAGCGCGCCACGGCGCCATCATTGCCAGCGACGAGCAGGCGGTATGTCACCCGGCTCCCATAGCCGATCAACCCTGTCGACGCGAGCTCGTCGGCGCGCATCATCAAGCGCGGCGAAAAATTGACGAATGCGAAGCCGCGATCGAGCTCACGCGTGATCACGGCGCCTATCGTGAACCGGCGGCCGCCGAGGGCCACGACATCGCCCACGTGTGCGTGCAGCGTTTCGAGCAGTTGGTCGTCGACCCAGACCGTGCCTTTCGCTGGAATACCGTCGGCGGGGCGATCGGGTGCATCTGCCGTGGCAGCGATCCGCAATGCGCCGCGCAGCGGGTAAGCAGACGAGACGGCCTTGACTGCGGCAAGTCGCGCATCGGCCAACGACCGGTCGTCTTGCGACGCCGCGCTGACGCGCGCCACCATGCTCGGAAAGATTGCCGTCGTAGCCGTGCGCAAGCCCAAACTGCGGGCTTCATCGAAGAAAGCCGTATCGACGGGGTGATCGGCCCGGACGACGAAATCGGCGGCGATCATCCGCCGCGCGTCGCGCTCGAGCCCCTGTTGCAGTCGATCCGCAAGAAAGCCGACGCTCGCGAGCGCGGCCACGGCCAGCACGAGCGCGAGCACAAGCATCGTCAGTTCGCCGGCGCGCCAGTCGCGCAATGTCATGCGCGCGGCCTGCCGCACCAGGCCTATGCGGCCGGCCGGTCGCCTGGACTCGATGACGGGCGCGGAACCGCTCAATCGCGCTTGCCTCCGAAGGAGCCTAGCCGCGAGACCATATGGGCCGCCATCCCGCGAAAGCCGCCCTGCACCCCGCGCCAGAGACGCGGCAACGCCCAACTCGCAAATGCCAGGAAACCCGCCATCAGCACGAGAAAGACGAGCGGCACGAACAGCGCGAGCGCGAGGCCCACGCAGACGAGCACGTCTTCCATCGACGATGCGACCCAGTTCGAGAACGGCTCGGGCGACAGGTTGATGAGCGCACGCGTGCCGGACTTCGTCAGATGAGCCGAACCCGCGAGCGCGCCGCCCGCGAGCGCGGCGACGGTCAGCAGCGCCGGATCGGCATGGCCGAGCGAGCCGGCAGCGAGCAGCGCGCCGGCGGGAATGCGAATGAACGTATGGATTGCATCCCACAGCGAATCGAAGGCGGGAATGCGGTCGGCCAGAAATTCGACGAAGGCGAGTAAGGCCGCCGCGCCGATGACCCAGCCCGACGCGAGCGACGACAGCGTGTCAGGCAGATGGACGATGCCAAGTCTGGCAAATACCCCGACGAGAAAAACGGTCAGATAAAGGCGCAAGCCGCTGGCCCATGACAGACCGGCGCCGAGCGAAAGTGCGTCGAGCATTGCCCCCTCCCTGCCTTCGTGGCGTTTGGCGCCGCGTGCGCACCCGGGCGGTGCGCGCTCACGTCCCATTATAGACAGGTGCGGGAACCCTCATGCTCGCGGCTGCCGGGCCGCCCGCGCGGCCCTACGCAGTCAGTGCGCCAGGCTATAGATCCGCTCACAGCGCCGCGCATCCGCTTCTACGCACCTGCGCGCCCGCGTTCAAGGGATGAGCACGGTCGAGCCCGTCGTCTTGCGCCCTTCGAGCGCCCGATGCGCCTCGGCTACATCCTTGAGCGCATAGCGCTGGCGCACGTTCGTCCTGACCTTGCCCGAACCGATCACGTCGAACAGCTCGGCGGCCATCGTATCGAGCCAATCGCGCTTGGCGATGTAGCTGAACAGCGTCGGCCGCGTGAAGAACAACGAGCCGCGGTTCGAGAGTTCGGCTGCCTCGATCGGTGGCAGCGGACCCGACGCACTGCCGAAGCTGACGAAGTAGCCGAGCGGCGCCAGGCAATCGAGCGAGCCCTTGTAGGTGTCCTTGCCGATCGAGTCGTAGACGACAGGCACGCCGGCCCCGTTCGTGATCTCTTTCACGCGCTCCGTGAAGTTCTCGCGTGTGTAGACGATCGGGTAATCGCAGCCATGCGCCTTTGCCAGTTCGGCCTTCTCGTCCGAGCCAACCGTCCCGATCACTGTTGCACCCAGCGCCTTGGCCCATTGGCACACGAACAGCCCGACTCCGCCCGCGGCCGCGTGGATCAGGATCGTCTGACCCGGCTCGACGCGGAAGGTCCGACGCAGCAGGTATTGCGCGGTGAGCCCCTGCAGCATCGCCGAAGCCGCATCGTCGAATCCGATCGAATCGGGCAGCTTGACGAGCACATCCGCGGGCAGCACGCGCTCCTCGGCATACGCGCCCGGCGGGCGCGCGACGTAGGCGACGCGATCGCCCGCCTTGAAGCGCGTGACGCCGGCGCCCACCTCGGTGACGACGCCGGCCGCCTCCATCCCGAGCCCGGCCGGCAGCGACATCGGGTAGTGGCCGGTGCGGAAATAGACGTCGATGTAGTTGAGGCCGACGGCATGCTGCTTGATGCGGACTTCGCCGGCGCCCGGCGCGCCCACGTCGACCTCGACCCACTGCATGACTTCCGGTCCGCCGGTCCGTTCGATTCGAATCGCTTTCACCATGGGGTTCTCCTTGAAGAGCGTTTGGCTCGATCCATCCGATCCGGGCGACGGCGCCGCGCGCGGCAACCCGGGTTCCCTATTGCGATGCAAGCCGATCGGCTTGCGGTCGCATTCAACCGGCCGCCACCTGCCCCGCAAGCGTGTCGAGCAGCATGCGCGCGGTCGCAACGTTCGTCGCGCAGGGGACGTCATGCACGTCGCAGGCGCGCACGAGCGCATTGATGTCGGGTTCGTGCGGCTGCGGCGTCATCGGATCGCGCAGGAAAATGACCAGATCCACTTTCCCTTCCGCGAGCAGCGCGCCGATTTGCAAGTCGCCGCCGTAAGGCCCCGACAGCATGCGCTCCACCGTCAGCCCGTGGGTGTCGGCGATGCGCCCGCCCGTCGTGCCCGTCGCGATGAGCTTGCAGCCGCGCAGCGTCGACGCGTACTCGCCGGCGAGGGCAACGATGTCTTCCTTCTTGTGATCGTGCGCAATCAGCGCAACGCATCGGGTCATGGCGCCACTCCTTCCGTTTGAGGCAGTTTCAACAAGCAGATCAAAAAATCGTCGATCGACTCACGCGTCGATCGCGTCCAGCAAAGGTTCAGAACGTACCGGGGTAAGCGCCGCCGTCGATGAGCCAGTTCTGGCCCGTGATGTAGCTTGCATGTGCGCTGCAGAGGAATGCGCAGGCTTTGCCGAATTCTTCAGGCTGCCCGAGCCGCTGTGCGGGGATCCCGGCTGCACGTTCGCGCCGCGCCTGTTCGACGCTGATTCCCTTGGCTTGCGCCTGCGCGTTGAGCGTCGTGGCGATGCGGTCAGTGTCGAACAACCCCGGCAGCAGGTTGTTGATCGTCACGTTGTGCTGCACGACCTTGCGGGCAACGCCGGCGACGAAGCCCGTCAATCCCGAGCGCGCGCCGTTCGAGAGGCCGAGCACGTCGATCGGCGCCTTCACGGCCGAACTCGTGATGTTGACGATGCGACCGAAGCCGCGCTCGATCATGCCGTCGATCGTCGCTTGCAGCAGTGCGATCGGCGTCAGCATGTTGGCTTCGAGCGCACGAATCCAATCGTCGTGCGTAAATTTGCGAAAGTCGCCGGGCGGCGGGCCGCCCGCATTGTTCACCAGAATGTCGGGCGCGGGGCACGCCGCAAGCGCCGCTTCCCGGCCGGCCGGCGTCGTGATGTCGCACGCGACCGTACGCACCGATGCGCCCGTCTTCGCGCGAATCTCTGCCGCCGTAGCCTCGAGCGTCGATTCGGTACGGGCGACGATGACGAGCGACACGCCTTCAGCGGCGAGCGCCTCGGCGCAGCCGCGTCCGAGCCCCTTACTGGCCGCGCAAACGAGCGCGGTGCGACCTGCGATTCCAAGATCCATCCGTGTGTCCCCAATATCGACGGGCAATGGGCGGATTGTAGAAGAATCGCCGCAACCGCGCCGAAGGCCACTGTGCGTCGCGGCGTCTGCTGCCCAATAGATGCCGCAACGGAAAATCGCCGCCCCGGTTCCTTTTGGCACTTTTCCCGTCGCTTCTTTCGGTAAACTTGCGCAAACCACTTCGAACCGCGCCGCCGCGCCCGCCCGCCATGAAACAAGACAGCCGCTTCCCGAATCTGTTCATCCTCAATCATCCGCTGATTCAGCACAAGCTCACGCACATGCGCGACAAGGACACGTCGACGCGCACGTTTCGCGAGCTGCTGCGCGAGATCACGCTGCTGATGGGTTATGAGATAACGCGCAACCTGCCGATCACGACGCGGCGTGTCGAGACGCCGCTCGTCGAGATCGACGCGCCCGTGATCGCGGGCAGAAAGCTTGCCATCGTGCCGGTGCTGCGGGCCGGCGTCGGCATGTCGGACGGGTTGCTCGAGCTGATTCCGTCCGCGCGCGTCGGGCACATCGGCGTGTATCGCGATGCGGAGCATCGTCCGGTCGAATATCTCGTGAGGCTGCCCGACCTGGAAGACCGCACGTTCATTCTCTGCGACCCGATGGTGGCGACCGGTTATTCGGCCGTCCATGCGGTCGACGTATTGAAGCGGCGCGGCGTCGCGGGCGAGCACATTTCGTTCGTCGCCCTCGTGGCAGCCCCGGAGGGTGTCCAGGTCTTCCAGGACGCGCATCCGGACGTAAAGCTTTACGTCGCCTCGCTCGATTCCCACTTGAACGAACACGCGTATATCGTGCCGGGGCTCGGCGACGCCGGCGACCGGCTCTTCGGCACCAAGAACTAGCCGGCGATTGTCGGCCCCCGCGCCTCAGCGCTGCGCGGCCCCAGCCCGCGGCTTGCCATCGGCCGGTCGTCCACGCCCGCCTGCAAGACGACGATAGTCGTCGAATAAATAGAAATGGGGCACCATACAAAAAACCGCCCCGCGTGCCGTTAACTGGCGTGAAACCATTCGCGCCACTGAGTCTCCGCCATGCACGGCACTTACAACTTCTGGCTCGTCGCGCTGTCGCTTGCCGTCGCGACGCTCGCCTCCTTCACGGCGCTGGACCTTTCGGGGCGGATCGCTTCGGTCGTGCGCCGTCGTCAGCGCCAAGCCTGGCTGATCGGCGGCGCCGGAGCCATGGGCGTCGGCATCTGGTCGATGCACTTCATCGGCGTGCTCGCGTTCTCCCTTCCCATTCCGGTCGGCTACGATTTCGCGATCACCGCTTGCTCGCTGCTGATCGCGATCGTCGTCTCATATTTTGCGCTGCGCGTCATCACGCATCGCGACCTCGGAATCCGGCGCCTCCCGGTCGCCGCCGTGCTCATGGGCCTTGGCATCGTCAGCATGCATTACACGGGCGATGCAGCCATGCGCATGCAGCCCGGCATCGCGTACGATCCGCTCCTCGTCGCGGCTTCGATCGCGATCGCGATCGTCGCCTCGGGGGCCGCGCTATGGATGGCCCATCGACTTCGCTCGGAAGAGCAGGAACACGTGCTCGTCAAACGCGCGGCCGCCTCGCTGGTCATGGGCCTCGCCATCACGGGCATGCACTACACGGCCAACGCAGCCGCCACCGTGCTGCCCGGATCGATCTGCGGCGCCGCAGGCGGCGTGGACCTGCGCTGGCTCGGCACGACGATCGCGATCTTCACCTTCGCCATTTTGATCGTGACGCTGATGCTCTCGCGCTTCGATGCGCGCACTGCATTTCTCGTCAAATCGGTGTCGCAGCTCAACGGCCGCATCATGCACATGGCGTCGTTCGACGCCCTGACCGAGCTGCCGAACCGCCGCACGCTCACCGAGCGCATGGAACGCGCGATCGATCTCGGCAAACGCGGCAAAGGCCAATTCGCTGTCCTGTTCATGGACCTCGACGGCTTCAAGACCATCAACGACTCGCTCGGGCATACCGTCGGCGACGAGGTGCTCAAAGCGTTCGCGCAACGCCTGATCGACTGTGCGAGCGCGGGTGACACCGTGGCCCGGCTCGGCGGCGACGAGTTCGTCATGCTGGTCTTGCAAGTCGACATGCCGGGCGACGCGCGCCGCGTTGCGCAAGCCGTGCTCGAGCGCATGCACGAAAGCATCTGGGTGGAAGAGCAACCGCTGCTCGTCGCACCGAGCGTCGGCATCGCGCTGTTCCCGCGCGACGGCGATACCGTCGAGACGCTGCTCAAAAACGCGGACGCGGCCATGTACGCCGCCAAGCGCGCGGGGCGCGGCACCTGCCGCTTTTTCGAAATGGACATGAGCGAAGAAGCCACGCGCACGCTGCAGATTCAGCAGGCCATGCGCGAGGCGCTCGACAAGGATTACTTTTCCCTGCATTTCCAGCCCAAGTTCTATGGGCACGACGGCGCGCTGGCGGGCGCAGAAGCGCTGTTGCGACTCAATCACCCGACCCTCGGCCTGCTCTCGCCGGCCGAATTCATTTCCATCGCCGAGCGCAACGGGCAAATCGTCCCGATCGGCTACTGGGTCGTGCGCGAGGCGTGCCGGCAGATTCGCCGCTGGCAGGCGCAGGGCTTCCAACCGACGAAGGTCGCGATCAACCTCTCGCCGCGCCAGCTCGCGCAGCAGGATCTGCTCGCAAAGATCGTCGAAATCCTGCGCGAAGAACAGGTGGCGGGTGACCAGATCATGTTCGAAATCACCGAAACAGCGGCCATGCACGATGTGCGCCGCACGGCCGACATGGTGCGTGCGTTCCAGCACAGCGGATTCGAAGTGGCGATCGACGATTTCGGCACCGGTTATTCGAGCCTCGCGTACCTTCAGCGTTTCCGCGTAAGGCAATTGAAAATCGATCGCTTCTTCGTCGATGGACTCGACAAGCAAAGCGACGAGGGCACCGCCATCGTGTCCGCGATCATCGCGCTCGCCCATTCGCTCGGCATGGACGTCGTGGCCGAAGGCGTCGAAACCCAATCACAGTGGGACAAGCTCAAAGCGCTGCGCTGCGACGAAATGCAGGGCTTCCTGCTGGGCAGGCCGCTCACACCGGAGGCGTTCGGCGCCCTGCTCGGCGCCCGCACCGGGCGCGCAGCGCGCCGGACGTCCGCCCTCGCACCCATTGAACCGCAGGCCTAGGCGCACCTTCGGGATCGCCGCTCGCCGCTTGGTATATCGCCCCTTGCAGCAGGCCGAAGCCGCGCCCCAGCGCGGCGGTCGCGACCCGCCGGGCATGGTAAAATCGCCGTCTGCTCTTCGGACGGCCTGCCCCCTCCCGCATCGCGGCGCGCGAGCGCAACTGCGCGGATAGCACGCAGCACGCCGCCCGACACCCGAACCACCGGCATGACTTGCACGGTTCGCACCGGGTTAGCGCTGGGTTAGCACCGGGTCAGCACGATTCGCAATCGACAAAACGCATCATGCGTGTGCCCGAGGGGCACGCGCCACGGAGAAACGTATGGCTGGTCATTCCAAATGGGCCAACATCAAGCATAAGAAAGCCGCTGCCGACGCCAAGCGCGGCAAAGTCTGGACGCGCCTCATCAAGGAAATCCAGGTGGCGGCCCGCATGGGCGGAGGCGAGATCGACTCGAACCCGCGTCTGCGGCTCGCCGTCGAAAAGGCGTACGACGCCAATATGCCGAAGGACAACATCAGCCGCGCGATCCAGCGCGGCGTGGGCGGCGTCGACGGCGCGAACTACGAGGAAATCCGCTACGAAGGCTACGGCATCGGCGGCGCGGCCGTCATCGTCGACACGATGACCGACAACCGCACGCGGACCGTGGCCGAAGTACGCCATGCGTTCTCCAAGTTCGGCGGCAACATGGGCACGGACGGTTCGGTCGCGTTCCTGTTCGACCACGTCGGCCAGTTCCTGTTCGCGCCCGGCACGCCCGAAGACAAGCTCATGGAAGCGGCGCTCGAAGCGGGCGCGAACGACGTCGTCACGAACGACGACGACAGCATCGAAGTGCTCTGCGCGCCGAACGATTTCGCCAAGGTCAAGCAGGCGCTCGAAGCGGCCGGCTTCAAGGCCGAACTGGCCGAAGTCACGATGAAGCCGCAAACTGAAGTCGAATTCACGGGCGAAGACGCCGTGAAGATGCAGAAGCTGCTCGATGCGCTCGAAAACCTCGACGATGTGCAAGAGGTCTACACGAACGCGTCGATCGCCGACGAGTAACAGACAGGGGCGAAGCACATGAAACTACTCGTCGTCGGCTCCGGTGGCCGCGAACATGCCCTGGCCTGGAAACTCGCGCAATCGCCGCGCGTGCAGCTTGTCTACGTGGCACCAGGCAACGGCGGCACGGCGCAGGACGAGCGCCTGCGCAACATCGACATCACGGACCTCGATGCGCTAGCCGATTTCGCCGAAAAAGAGCAGATCGCGATGACCGTGGTCGGCCCCGAAGCCCCGCTCGCCGCGGGCATCGTCAACGTATTCCGCCGGCGCGGTCTCAAGGTATTCGGGCCGACCAAAGAAGCTGCGCAGCTCGAAAGCTCGAAGGATTTCGCCAAGGCGTTCATGAAGCGTCACGGCATTCCGACGGCCGCCTATGAAACGTTTTCCGATGCGGCCGCCGCCCACGCGTATATCGACCGCCAAGGCGCGCCGATCGTGATCAAGGCCGACGGCCTCGCCGCGGGCAAGGGCGTGGTCGTCGCGGCGACGCTCGACGAGGCGCATGCCGCCGTCGACATGATGCTCGCCGATAACAAGCTCGGCGATGCCGGCGCGCGCGTCGTCATCGAGGAATTTTTGGCGGGCGAAGAAGCCAGCTTCATCGTCATGGTCGACGGCAAACACGTGCTGCCGCTCGCTTCGAGCCAGGATCACAAGCGCCTGCTCGACGGCGATCAAGGCCCGAACACCGGTGGCATGGGCGCGTACTCGCCCGCCCCGATCGTCACGCCGCAACTGCATGCGCGCGTGATGCGCGAAATCATTCTGCCCACTGTGCGCGGCATGGAAAAGGACGGGATCCGCTACACGGGCTTTCTCTATGCGGGCCTCATGATCGACGCCGAGGGCAATCCCAAGACGCTCGAATTCAACTGCCGCATGGGCGACCCCGAAACGCAGCCGATCATGGCGCGTCTGAAGGGCGATTTTTCGAAAGTGATCGAGAGCGCGATCGCAGGCACGCTCGATACGGTCGAACTCACGTGGGATCGCCGCACGGCGCTCGGTGTCGTGCTTGCCGCGCATCATTATCCCGATGCGCCGCGCAAAGGCGATCGCATCAACGGCATCCCGGCCGAGACCGACACCGCTGTGACGTTCCATGCGGGCACCTCGCTCGTCGACGGCAAGCTCGTGACGGCCGGCGGGCGTGTGCTTTGTGTCGTCGGTTTGTCCGACTCCGTGCGCGGTGCCCAGTCGGCCGCTTACGAAGCGATCAATCAGATCTCGTTCGACGGCATGCAGTATCGCCGCGATATCGGCTATCGCGCGTTGAGCCGCAAGCATTGATCGGTCGCGGCGCCCTCGCGCCGCGGCCTTCATCCGTCCCGGGCCATGTCCGGCTCGGCCCATCAGCCCTTTCGCGTGCGCAACACTATGTCCGATCCGACCTACGACGTTTCTTCCGTGCGCAGCTATTTGCAAGGGCTGCAAGCGCGCATCGTCGACGCGCTGGGCGCGCTCGACGGCAAATCGTTCGGCGTTGACGCATGGGAGCGGCCGGCCGGCGGCAGCCTGCGCGGTGGCGGCGTCACGCGCATCCTGGAGGGCGGAGCGTTGATCGAACGCGGCGGCGTGGGATTCTCCGACGTGGCGGGCGACAAGCTGCCGCCGTCGGCCAGCGCGCTGCGGCCGCATCTGGCAGGACGCGGCTTCGAGGCGATGGGCGTCTCGCTCGTCATGCATCCGCTCAACCCGTACTGCCCCACCGCCCACATGAACGTGCGAATGCTGGCGGCGACCAAGGAAGGCGAGGCGCCGATCTTCTGGTTCGGCGGCGGCATGGATCTCACGCCCTACTATGGCTTCGAGGAAGATGCAGCGCATTTCCATCGCGTCTGCCGCGATGCGCTCGCGCCGTTCGGGGCCGATCTCTACCCGCGCTTCAAGCGCTGGTGCGACGACTACTTCTTCCTGAAGCACCGGAACGAGACCCGCGGCGTAGGCGGGATCTTCTTCGACGATTTCGACGAGTTGGGTTTCGACCGTTCGTTCGCGATGGTCAGGAGCGTCGGCGATGCCTTTGTCGACGCCTATCTGCCGCTGCTCGAAAAGCGCCGCGCCACGCCGTATGGCGAGCGCGAGCGCGCGTTTCAAAACTACCGTCGCGGCCGCTACGTCGAATTCAATCTCGTCTACGACCGCGGCACGCTGTTCGGTCTGCAAAGCGGCGGGCGCGCCGAGTCGATTTTGCTGTCGATGCCGCCGGTGGCCAATTGGCGTTACGACTGGCGACCCGAACCGGGCACGCCCGAAGCGCGGCTTTACAGCGATTTCCTCACGCCGCGCGATTGGGCATGAAGCGAGCCGTTCGACCGCAAAGGACCGACATCTGAATTCGACCAGACCTGCCCCGTCACGCTGCGCAACCGGCGCGCAGCCGTTGCCGCGCCGCGTCGGCTTGCTGGGCGGCACATTCGATCCGATTCATAACGGGCACCTTGCGCTCGCGCGCCGCTTCGCCGATCTGTTGTCGTTGACCGAGCTCGTATTGCTGCCCGCGGGCCAGCCGTATCAGAAGGCCGGGGTCTCCGCCGCGCAGCATCGTTTGGCGATGACGCGTGCCGCGGCCGCGACGCTCGCACTGCCCGGTGTTGCCGTGACGGTCGCCACCGACGAGATCGAACATGAAGGGCCGACTTACACGGTCGAGACGCTTGCGCGTTGGCGTGCGCGAGAAGGCGAGGACACATCGCTCTCGCTGCTCATCGGCGCCGACCAATTGCTGCGGCTCGACACGTGGCACGACTGGCGCAAGCTGTTCGATTACGCGCATGTTTGCGCGGCCACGCGGCCGGGCTTCGACCTGTCGAGCCTCTCGCCTGCACTGGCGCAGGAACTCGGCCCGCGTCGCGCCGATGCCAATACGCTGCGCTGCACGCGCGCGGGGTGCCTCCTCGTCGACGACACACTCGCGCTAGACGTCTCGGCCACCGACATCCGCGCGCACCTGAAAGCGAAGCTCGCGCACGACGCTGCGGCGGGCCGGACCACCGCCGCCGTGCCGGGCGCTACACATACGCCAGCTCCCGAGCCGATCCCGGCGGCCGTCTGGGACTATATTCTCCAACATCATCTGTACCATCCGTAACCATGGATATTCGCAAACTGCAACGCGCAATCGTCGACGGTCTGGAAGACGTCAAAGCGCAAGACATCCGCATCTTCAACACGAGCCATTTGACCGAGCTGTTCGATCGCGTGATCGTCGCGAGCGGCAACTCGAACCGTCAAACGAAGGCGCTCGCCTCGAGCGTGCGCGAGAAAGTGAAGGAAGCCGGCGGGGACATCATCAGCACCGAGGGCGAGGACATCGGCGAATGGGTACTGGTCGACTGCGGCGACGCGATCGTCCATATCCTGCAGCCTGCTCTGCGCCAGTACTACAACCTCGAGGAAATCTGGGGCGACAAGCCCGTGCGCGTCAAACTCGCAAGCACGAACCCGTTCGCAGGCGCCCGCGCGAGCGAGCCCGAGGATGAAGACGACGACGAGGATGCCGACGTAGAAGGCGTGGCGAAGCCCGCGCCCAAGCCCGCACGCAAAACCGCGGCAAGCAAAGCACCGGCGCGCAAAGCACCGGCACGCAAGGCTCCGGCAAGCAAGGCCCCGGCACGTAAGAGCCCTGCGCGCAAGGGCGGCGCGAAGTAACGACGCGGCGTCTCGCGCGACAATGAAACTGCATATCCTGGCCGTCGGCCATAAGATGCCCGACTGGATCGCGGCCGGCTTCGACGAGTACGCGAAGCGGATGCCGCCCGAGCTGCGGATCGAGCTGCGCGAAATCAAGCCCGAGCCGAGAACGGGCGGCCGTTCGGCGCAAAGCGTCATGGCGGCCGAGCGCCAGCGCATCGACGCCGCGTTGCCCAAGGCCGCACGCCTCGTCGCACTCGACGAGCGCGGCCGCGACTGGACAACAATGCAGCTTGCGGCTGCGCTGCCCGAGTGGCAGCGCGACGGGCGCGACGTTGCATTCGTGATCGGCGGCGCCGATGGCCTCGATCCCGAGCTGAAAGCGCGGGCCGAGCTGCTGCTGCGCGTGTCCAGCCTGACCCTGCCGCACGGCATGGTTCGTGTCCTGCTCGCGGAACAGCTTTACCGCGCGTGGAGCATCACGCAGAATCACCCTTACCATCGCGTCTGATGCGGCGTCCGTTCTCGTGAGCGGCCGCCCAGGCCCAACGAGAACGATACATGCCGCAGCCCAATACCCGCCTCTCGCCCTACCCGTTTATCTACCTTGCATCGCAAAGCCCGCGCCGGCAGGAGCTGCTCGCGCAACTGGGCGTCCGTTTCGACTTATTGTTGCCGCGGCCTGACGAGGACGCCGAAGCGCTGGAGGCCGAACTGCCCGGCGAGCCGGCCCATCTCTACGTGCAACGCGTCTGTGTGGCGAAGGCCGAGGCGGCGCGCGCGCGACTGTCGGCAGGCGGGCATGTGGCGGCACCTGTTCTCGTCGCCGATACGACCGTGTCGATCGACGACGCGATTCTGGGCAAGCCTGACGACGTCGAACATGCGGTCGAGATGCTGGCGCGCCTCGCCGGACGCGAACACGAGGTGTTGACGGCCGTGGCCGTGATCGACGCGGACGGCGTGCTGCTGCATCCGGCGCTCTCGCGTTCGACGGTCCGCTTCGCACCGGCCCCGCTCACCGCACTGACGCGCTACGCCACGACCGGTGAGCCGCTGGGCAAGGCAGGCGCCTACGGTATTCAAGGCCGCGCCGCCGAGTTCATCGAACGAATCGACGGATCCTATTCAGGTATCATGGGTCTGCCCCTATTTGAGACGGCTGCGCTGCTGCGCCAAGCGCGCGTCGACTTCTAAAGCGCTCGACCATGAACGAAGAAATCCTGATCAATGTCACCCCGCAGGAGACGCGGGTCGCGCTGATCCAACAGGGCGCCGTGCAGGAATTGCACGTCGAGCGCACGCTCTCGCGCGGGCGCGTCGGCAATGTCTATTTGGGCAAGGTCGTGCGCGTGCTGCCCGGCATGCAATCGGCGTTCATCGACATCGGCCTCGAGCGCGCGGCGTTTCTGCATGTCGCCGATATCTGGCATCCGCGCCTCGCGGGCGAGCACGCGGGCTCGCCCCAGCCGATCGAGAAGATCGTGTTCGAGGGTCAGACGCTGACGGTCCAGGTCATCAAAGATCCGATCGGCACGAAAGGCGCGCGCCTTTCGACGCAGATCAGCATCGCAGGCCGCACGCTCGTTTATCTGCCGCAGGAACCGCACATCGGCATTTCGCAAAAAATCGAAAGCGAGGCCGAACGCGAAGCGATCCGGGCACGCCTGACGGCGGTGCTGCCGGCCGACGAGAAAGGCGGCTATATCGTCCGCACGATCGCAGAGGACGCAACGAGCGAGGAGCTCGCGAGCGACGTCGCCTATCTGCGCAAAACGTGGGCGACCATGGTCGCGCAAGCACAGCGTCTGCCGCCCACCAGCCTGCTCTATCAGGATTTGAACCTGGCGCAGCGCGTGTTGCGGGATTTCGTCACGGACGAAACGAGCCGCATTCAGGTCGATTCGCGCGAGACGTTCCAAATGTTGACCGAGTTCGCTGCCGAGTTCACGCCGGCCGTCAGTTCGAAGTTGCATCACTACACGGGCGAGCGGCCGCTGTTCGACCTCTACAACATCGAGGCCGAGATCCAACGCGCGTTGTCGCGCCGCGTCGATCTGAAATCGGGCGGCTACCTGATGATCGATCAAACCGAGGCGATGACGACGATCGACGTCAATACGGGCGGCTACGTCGGCGCACGCAATTTCGACGACACGATCTTCAAGACGAACCTCGAAGCGGCTCATACGATCGCGCGGCAGTTACGGCTACGCAATCTGGGCGGCATCATCATCATCGACTTCATCGATATGGAGAACGCCGAGCATCGCGATGCCGTGCTCGGGGAACTGAAGAAAGCGCTGGCACGTGACCGTACGCGCTCGACCGTCAACGGGTTCTCGCAGCTCGGGCTCGTAGAAATGACGCGCAAACGCACGCGTGAATCGCTGGCCCATGTGCTGTGCGAGCCGTGTCCTGTCTGCCAGGGCAAAGGGCAGGTCAAAACGGCGCGAACGGTTTGTTATGACGTATTGCGAGAAATCCTGCGCGAATCGCGGCAATTCAATCCGCGCGAGTTCCGCGTCGTCGCCTCGCAGGAAGTCATCGACCTGTTTCTCGATGAAGAATCGCAGCATTTGGCGATGTTGATCGACTTCATCGGCAAGCCGGTATCGCTGCAAGTCGAGTCGAACCTGAGCCAGGAGCAGTACGACATCGTGCTGATGTAACTACCTGCCGCCCTACGCGCCCCAGCTCACCCCCGATGACAGGTGGTTGCGGACGCAACCGTCTCTTTTAGAGGCGCGTCATTTCGGAAACATGCTCCGCCTTGTCGGGCGGGGCGCCGCGAAGCGCCATCGTTCCAAAGCTTGTCTCCAGCCAACGTTGAATCCACCAGCAAGCCTCTGGCAAGCTCGCCGCCTTTCTCCGAAAGACGATGAAAATGCGCACGCTTCGACGCGTGCGCCTGATGGAGCCGAGAACTCGTAGTTCCATCCGCACATACCCCGTCCAAACGAATGACGCCTACGTATTATCGGATTTGTGGCACGGATATCGGATCGTTATAGTGAATTCACTAAAGCGGAGCACGAAAAGCTCCGGCACGACCAGACCAGGTAAGTCCATCAACTCATCATACGGGGTGTCTCATGCTCTCCTTCCTCCGCTCTCTTCGTCGCGACGACCGCGGTGTCAGCTCGATGGAATATGCCGTGCTTGCGGGCATTATCGTCATTGCCGTCGTCGCCGCGGGTACGGTGCTGAAGGATACGACCACCGGCATCCCCGGACTCTTCACGAAGCTGCTCGACACGGTCAACACGGCCGCCACCACGGGTAAATAAGCCGGGTTTCGATTCATAGCGTCGCGCGAGCCTCGCCGCATGTCGGCGAGCTCGGCGGCGGATCGATAACGACCATGTCAGACGTAGTCAGCTATGCCGCCTGCACGGCGTTGCTCGTCCTTTCGTGTTGGGATCTGAGCACGCGGCGCCTGCCCAATGCACTCGTTGCGGTATTCGGCGCGCTGTATGTCCCGCACGCGTGGCTTGCTCACACGTCGTGGACCTCGTTCGCGCAGCACGCCGCAACCGCGCTCGTCTGCTTCGCGATCGGCGCCCTCCTGCACGCGGCCGGACAGTTCGGCGGCGGCGATGTGAAGCTCGCGAGCACCGTGCTGCTGTGGGCCGGCCCTCGGGCTGCGTTGCCGACGCTCGCGCTCGTTTCGCTTGCGGGTCTCGCCATCGTCGTGCTCGGCTGCATCGCCGATAGGCTTGCGTCATCCGTGCCGTTCGTGGTGCCCCTCGCCCGGCTATGGTCCGTTCGGCGCGGCGTGGCCTATGGCGTAGCGCTCGCGATCGGCGGCTGGTGCGTGGTGTGGCCGCGAACTCTCATCGCCGGATAACCGTATCAGGAAAATGCCATGTCGAGCACAGTCAAGCTCGCGCTGCTTGCCGGGGTCGCCATCGTCATCGCGCTGATCGTGCGCGCGATGTTCATCGCGGCCTCCGCGCGACCGGCGCATGACTCACCGACATCGGAGCGCGTGCGGGTCGCCGCCGCGGACCTGCCGGCGGGATTGCTGTTGCGCGACAGCGATCTCGCGTGGAAGCAAATGCCCGCGGCCCAGAGACCCGCGGGTGCAGTCCTGCAGGGCAATCCGTCGACCCCGGATGTCGCCGGTGCTGCGATGCTGCACCCGCTTGCGGCGGGCACCCCGGTTACCGCGAAGGACGTCGTGTTTCCGAATGCCCCCGGCTTTCTCGCGGCGGCGCTCAAGCCCAACATGCGCGCGGTATCGGTCGCTATCGACGATGTCTCGGGCAATGCCGGCCTGATTCAGCCCGGCGACTACGTCGATCTCATCCTCACGCAGGATCTCGCCAACAAGACCGATTCGGCACGCCTGTCGGTCGCAAGCGAAACGGTCGTCGACCATGTGCGCGTCCTCGCAGTCGGCTCCGAGTTCACGCGCCCCAAGGACGACACCACGTCGGATAAAGCGCACGCGCGTACCGTCACGCTCGAAGTGAACCCGCGCATGGCGGAAGTCGTCGCGATCTCGGCGCGGCTCGGCACGCTGTCGCTCGCGCTGCGCAGTTTTGCGACCTTCGCGCGCGGCGGCTCCGATGTGCACGCAACGACCGACAATGGGATCGCGGCTGCGCCGCCGGTCTGGGCCGGCGATGTGTCGCGCGCGGTGCGCGAGCTGCCGCCCACGCACGATAACGGCCAGTCGGATACGGGCGCGCCCGCGGTGCTGGTTTATCGCGGCTCCATGAAAGGCGATGCCGAGGCCCGCTCACCGTTGTTGGCCCTTCCGCTTCCGCCGAAGGGCGAGGCGCCGGCCCTGCACGACGGCACACAATCCACTGAAATGCCCGGTGCGCTGGCGCCGGCGCTCGCCGCGCGGAGCCAATGATGTCCGGCTTTTTCGAACGCGGTCGCCGCGTGTGCCTCCTACGCGTCGTCCGAATTGCGCCTGTCGCCGCTACGGCCCTCCGTCTCGCGCTTCGCGCCCGCACGGCGGCCGCTTCGGCAGCCGTGGCGCTCGCCGCACTCCTGTGTGCGGCGAGCGTACACGCCGACGAAACGCTGACCGTCAACGCCGGCGCCGGCGAAGTCGTCCGGCTCAGCGAACCGGCCGTCGCGGTGTTCGTCGCGGATCCGGATGTCGCCGACATTCACGTGCCGACGCCCGGCGCGGTGTTCCTGGTCGGCAAGAAGGAAGGCCGTACGACGCTCTTCGCGCTCGGGCCGAACAACCGCGTGATCCTGCGCCGCTCGGTCGTCGTACGGCGCGACCTCGACGCGCTGAACACGCTGCTGCACCAGCGCTTCCCGCATCTGCAGCTCACGCTCGCGTCGGCCCCCGGATCGGTCATGGTGTCGGGCGCCGTGGGATCGGCCGCCGACGTCGATGCCATCACCCAAACGTTGACGCCGATGCTGCACGACAAGGAAACGCTGATCAATCACCTCACGGTCGGCCAGCCGACCCAGGTCTATCTGCGCGTGCGCTTCGTCGAAATCGACCGCAACGTCACGCAACAACTGGGCGTGAATTGGAGCGCGGTCGGCTCCGTTGGCAACTTCGTCGTCGGGCTGCTCAGCGGCCGCGTGATCCAGGACGCGACGACGGGCGCATTGAACTTACCGCAATCGAACGCGACCGGGGTGCTCACCGGGTTCCACACCGGACACCAATCGATCACAAACGTGATCGATGCGCTGGATCAGGACGGCCTCCTCACAGTTCTGGCGGAACCGAACCTGACGGTGCTCTCGGGTGAGTCGGCGAGCTTTCTCGCTGGCGGCGAATTTCCGATTCCGGTCGCTCAAAACCAGAACACGCTGAGCGTCGAATTCAAATCATTCGGCGTGTCGCTAGGTTTTACGCCGACCGTACTCGCCGACAACCGCATCAGCCTCAAGGTGCGCCCCGAAGTCAGCCAGATCGATCCGACCGCGAGCGTGACGACCAACTCGATCACGATTCCGGGGTTGTCGGTGCGGCGCGTCGAGACCACGGTCGAGCTTTCGAGCGGGCAGAGTTTCGCGATCGGCGGGCTTCTGCAAAACGAGACGCGCGACATCGTTTCGCAGTTGCCGGGCCTCGGCAAGCTGCCGATCCTAGGCCGGCTGTTCTCGTCGAAGGATTACCAGAACAACAAGACCGAGCTGGTCGTGATCGTCACGCCCTACCTCGTGCAGCCTGCAAGCGCGGCGCATATGACGAGCCCGGTGGACACCATCATGACGCCGAGCTCGGACATCGAAACCATCATCGAGCGCAAGACCGGACTCGATCCGCTCGACGGTTCGACGCCGCGGCTCGTCGGCGCGGCCGGCTTCGTTTATTGACCGGAGACACGCATGCGATTCGTCCACTGCGCGCCATCGAATCCGCCGGCTTCGTCCAAGCGCATATTGCTGCGCGCGTCGACGCTGCTTAGCGTGCTGCTCGCCGGCTGCCTGTCGAGCACGCCGCCGATCGGCATGCCCGACGCCTCGGTGATCGGCGTGCAGGACGGCCGCGCCGTGCCGCCAGACTGCGAAGCGCTCGCGACGCCAACCAACTTCCGCGACGCCGGCGCGGCGCGTCCCACCAACGCTTTCGGCTGCGCGACCTACCGCAACCTCGCTGCGGTGCTCGTGCGCCCGGACGACCTCATCGCGCCGCGGCCGTTCGCCGGCGCCGACGCGCCGGTTGCCGCCAGCGCCGTACGTCGTTACGAGACCGGCAAGATCCCGCCGTTGCCGACGACCGATACATCCAGCTTCAACAAGTAGGCTCGCGATGAATACTCTGCTGAAACTTGCCGCGCAGCCGCGCCGCAACCCGGGAGCAAGCTTCGTCGCCTTCGTGCGCGACCGGCATAGCGAAGACGTGGTGCAACGTTTCGCGCAGGAACAAAATTTCACGCAGGCGCTCGTCAAAGTGGGGCGCATCGACGACGCGATCGACCACCTGACGAAGATGGCGCGCTCGCCGGCCGTGCTGCTCATCGACGTGTCCGCTACGCCGATGCCGCTCTCGGAGCTCGCCCGGCTCGCCGCGGTGTGCGAGCCGTCGGTGTCGGTGATCGTGATCGGCGAAACCAACGACGTCGGGCTCTATCGAAATCTGCTCGAACTGGGCGTGCAGGACTACCTCGTCAAGCCGCTGACACTGGAGCTGCTGCAACGCTCGTTCGGCGGAACCGGCCAGGGAAAGAGCGCGCGGCAGTCGCGCACGGGCAAGGTCATCGGCTTTGCCGGCACACGCGGCGGTGTCGGTGTGACGACCGTCGCGGCCGGCCTCGCGCGGCATCTCGCGATGGTCGCGCATCGCCGCATCGCGTATGTCGATATGAACCTGCATGGCGGCGCGGCCAACACGCTGCTCGGACTGAAGAGCAACAACGGCTTGCTCGACGTGCTGCGCGACGCCGACCGGCTCGACCCGCAGTTCGTCGAGCGTTCGCTCGTCGCGCACGACGACCGCCTGTTCGTGCTGTCGGCGGAGTTGCCTTACGGCGAGACGTTCGAACCGCAAGAGCGCGCGCTCGCCGATCTGCTCGAGCGCCTGAAACCGCATTTCCATTACATCCTGCTCGATCTGCCCGGCCACGGCCACGCGCTCACCCATACCGCGCTCGCCGAGGTGCAGTTGCTGTATCTGCTCGCCGACCCATCGATCCACTCGGCGCGCGAGGTGCTGCGCTTCACGCGCTACCTCGACGGCGTCGATCGCGCGCCGTCGATGTCCGTCTTGCTCAACGTACCGAACGCCTCGCAGCGCGGGCATTTGAATACGTCCGATTTCGCGGTCGCTATCGGCCGCAACGTGCTGCTCGAACTGCCGTTCGACGGCGCCGTGCTCGCCACCGCGGAAAACCTGGGCGAGCCGATCGCGCCGGGCAAGTCGCGCTTCGGCGATGCGATCCAGGTACTCGCAGACGGCTTGAGCGGACGCCCCAGCGCGCCCGCGCCGCGTTGGTACAAGAGCTTGCTGCAAAAGAGGAGACGCTGATGTTCGGTCAAAAGAACGTCCCGGTGCGGCTCGATCTGCTGCACGAATTCACGCCCCCGGACACGGTGGACGACACGGACGAGGTACCGCCCCCGCGCGGCGGCGCGCGCGACGAAAGAGTCGTTGCGCTCGCCCCGGCGCTTCCGGCGAGAGGCGGGCGCGAGCGCCCTGAAAAAGCCGAGCGCGCCGCCGACCGTGCTCCCGCGGCGGTCGAGCGCAACGACAACCTCGTGCGCACGGACAGTTTTCGCATCATCCGCTCGCTCGTACTCGGATCGATGAACGTATCGGCAGCGGTGCTCCAGACGCGCGACCAGGCGCAGGCAGAGATCGCCCGCCTCGCCGCCGAGATCGTCGAGCGCGAGCGGCTGAAGATGACGCTCACCGAGCAGTCGCAGGTGATCGAGGAGATCCTCAACGACATGTTCGGCGTGGGGCCGATCGAGCCGCTCTTGACCGACGACTCGGTCACCGACATTCTCGTGAACGGCGCGGATCAAGTGTACGTGGAGCGGCACGGCAAGCTCGAGCTGACCCGCCTCAAGTTTCGCGACAACGCGCACGTCGTCAACGTGGCGCAGCGCATCGCCGCATCGGTGGGACGGCGCGTCGACGAAAGCAGTCCGATGGTCGATGCGCGTCTTGCAGACGGCAGTCGCGTCAACGTGGTTCTGCCGCCGCTCGCGATTCGCGGCGCCTGCATCGCGATCCGCAAGTTCGCGAAGCGCGACATCACGCTCGAGCGGATGTCGACTCAGGGCAGCTTGTCCGCCGCGATGGCGCGCACGCTCGAAATCGGCAGTGCGTGCCGGCTCAACATCATCGTGTCGGGCGGGACTGGCTCGGGCAAAACCACGCTGCTCAACGCAATGTCGCGCTACATCGACGCGCGCGAGCGCATCGTCACAATCGAGGATGCGGCCGAACTGCAATTGCAGCAGCCGCATGTCGTGAGCCTCGAAACGCGACCCGAAAACGCCGAAGGTCTCGGCGCCGTGTCGCAGCGCGACCTGATGCGCAACGCGCTGCGGATGCGGCCCGACCGCATCATCCTCGGCGAAACGCGCGGCGCGGAGGCGTTCGACGTCCTGCAGGCCATGAACACGGGCCATGACGGGTCGATGACGACCATCCACGCGAACACGCCGCGCGATGCGATCACGCGCCTCGAGAGCATGGTGATGATGGCGAACGGCAACCTGCCGCTGTTGTCGATCCGCCGCCAGATCGCGAGCGCGGTGCATCTCATCGTGCAGACCGAACGCATGCGCGATGGCATGCGGCGCGTCACGCACATAACAGAACTGGTGGGACTCGAAGGCGACGTGATCCTGACGCAGGATCTTTTCCTGTTCCGTTACGACGACGGCATCTCCGGCGACGAGGTGCGCGGGCGCTTCGAGTCTTCGTCGCTGCGCCCCGCGTTCTCGTCACGCGCCGCGCACTATGGGCTCGAAGAGAGCCTGATGAAGGCGTTGCACGCATGAGCCGCGCGAACCTGTTCGCCCTCGCCGTGTTCGTCACGGTCTTCAGCGCCGGGTTGCTGCTGCATGCGGCGCGGCAGATCATGCGCGCGCGGCCTGCCGCGCTGATGCGGGCGCGGCTCTTCACGCTCAACGTGACGGCGGCGACGAACGCGGCGGGCGGCGACGAAACGAGCGCAGCCGCCCTCTTCAACGAACAGGCGCGCGGCTGGCGTTCGTGGACGTCGCTGGACGACCGTCTGCGCCACATCGAGATCGTCGGCGGCAAGTTGGGGTTGCGGCTCACCGGGGTGGTCGTGGTCGCGGCCATCTTCGCCGCCATCGGCATCGCGCAGATCGACGTGGTGCCGGCGTGGGCCGGCCCGTTGCTGCTCGTCGTGCTGCCGTTCGCCGCGCTGCGGTGGTTCTGCAAGATGTTGATCGAACGCTTTCGCCTGCGGATGCTCGGCGTGTTTCCGGACGCGCTCGATCTGATGGTGCGCGCGGTGCGCGCCGGCGTGCCGGTGGTACGCGCGATCGAGATCGTCGCCGACGAATGCGCGCAGCCGCTCGCCGCCGAATTCCGCCAAATCGCGGACGGTCTGCAACTGGGCATCGAACTCGAAACGGTATTGAACGAGGCAATGCGGCGCTTGCGTATCCCCGAGTTTTCATTTTTTTGCGTCGCGCTGCTGCTGCAGCGGGAAACAGGCGGCTCGCTCGGAGAAACGCTGGAAGGTCTCGCGGACATTGTCCGCGGTCGCAAGGAAGTGCGTCAGAAAGCCCGTGCGCTGACGGCGGAAAGCCATCTTGCAAGCCGCGTGATCGCGTGCGTTCCGCCGGTTATCCTCGGCTCGCTATATGTGATCAACCGCGACTACGCACAAGTACTGATCAATACGCACGCGGGCCATATGATTCTCGTCGTGAGCGGCGTGCTGCTGGTTTCCGGGCTCGTCATCATTCAGCGCATCGCCAAATTGGATACCTGATCATGACGCTGTCCTTTCTCGACAAGATCCTGTCCATCGCGGTGCTGGCGGCAACGGTCGTTGCGTTCGTGAACGGCAACCGGCCCGGCGCGCGCATCGCGCAAAGAGCCCGACAGCTTGCCGGCGAACGGCGCACCGCAGTGGGCGCAGCACCTGTCGCACAGTCGCTTCCGGCACGCATCGCCGCGCGTCTTGCCGCGCTCGGTGATCGTCTGCCCTTGTTCGAAGCCGCGCATCGCAGCGATCTGGCACGACGCCTGACACGTGCGGGATTTCGCGGCACACGCCCCGTGTCCGTGTTGATCGGCATCAAGGCGGTGACCGGCGCCGTCACCGCGCTTGCGATGCTGATGGGGAGCGCGCACGTGCCGCTGCTCGAACATTGGATGATGCTGCGCATCGCCGCCATCGCGGCGCTGTTCATGATCGGCATGATGCTGCCCGAGTTTGCGCTCGACTGGCATATACGGCGTCGCCAGAAGCAAATCGCCACGGCGCTGCCCGACGCACTCGATCTGCTCGTCATCTGCACGAATGCCGGTTACAGCCTCGGGTCCAGCATCGTGCGGATCGCGGACGAAATGCGCACCATCGCGCCCGCGCTGGCCTATGAGCTCGGACTGACCGCCCAGGAACTGCGCATCGACAACGACAGCGCGTCCGTGCTGCACAACCTCGCGGACCGCGTCGACGTGGCGTCGCTGCGCACGCTCGTGACCACGCTCGCCCAGTCCCAGCGCTACGGCACGCCGATCACGCAGGCGCTGCGCGTGCTGGCGCGCGCCGAGCGGGCGCAGCACATGCATTTGCTGGAAGAAAAGGCGGCCAAGCTGTCCACCAAGATGACGCTGCCGATGATGATCTTCATCCTGCCGACGGTGATCCTGATTGCGGCCGGCCCGGCCGTCCTTAGTTTGATGGCGGTATTCAAATGAAAGCTTTCTCGCCCATCGCGTCCACGCTGCGTGCTTCCCTCCTCCTATGCGCCCTGCTCGCGTCCGCCTGCACGCCGGTGGTCACGCAGGTGCGCTCGCAGCCGATCACCGTGACCGCCGGCCGGCACGGCAAGACGAACCTCACCGATATGACGATCGCCGCAAGCGCGCTGCAAAGCGACGATATTTCGCTTGCCACATCGATGTTCGAAAAGGTGTTGGAGACCCAGCCGCACAACCTCGAAGCGTTGACCGGACTCGCCGCGGCCCTCGCGTTGTCGGGCGATCTGGAACGCGCGCGCAGCATGTACGAGCGCGCCGCGGCGCTCGCGCCCACGCAGAGCGCGCCAACGCTCGGTCTCGCGCGCATCGCGGTGAAGCAGCGGCGTCTCGACGAAGCGATCGAGCTGTATCAGCGCGTACGCTCGCGCGATCCGTCGAATGCCCTCGCCTGCGCGGGACTCGGTACCGCGTGGGCGCTCAAGGGCGACGCGCACCGCGCGCAGTCTATCTATCGGGACGGCCTGCGACGGCATCCGGGTGAGATGATGCTGACGATCGATCTCGGTCTCTCGCTGGTGCTCGACGGGCAGGTGCGCGAGGGGGCGAACCTGCTCCTGAGCGTCGCGGGCGAACCCGGCGCGCCCGCGCAAGCCCGCCAGGATCTCGCGCTCGCCTACGGCCTGCTCGGCAACAGCGGCGCGGCCGACAAAATCTTGATGCGCGATTTGCCGCGCGCGTCGACCGACGACAACCTCACGTACTACAAAGTCGTGCGCGCGCGTCTCGACGCAGGCCCGCCGGACAAGCCGGTCACGATGCTGCCGACTTCGCGGCACATCGGCGTGCAGACGTTCACGCTCAAGCCGCTTGCCTCCGCGGCGCGAGTGGCGACGCTGCCCACGGAGCCCGTGACGGCCGCGAAGCAGGCAACGCCCCTCGCGCCCGTGGCGATGAATACCTTGGCCGTACCAGCGATCGCGGCCCCCGCATATGAGTCGGCGACCACGGCCAACAGGCACGACATGGCGGGCCCTGCCGTGCAGCCGCGGCCTCCGGCCCCGGCGCTGCCGCCTTTGGGCCTGCGCAGGCAAACGCCCCTGCTGGACGCGCAATGAGACCCCGGAAGTCCATGCACGCCGCAAGACGCACGCTCGCCCGCCCGTCGCGCAGCCGCGGCCTCACGGCGCTCGAGTTCGTGATCGGTTTGCCTTTTCTGCTGCTCCTCGTGATCGGCACGATCGAGATGGGCATGGTCCTGATGGCCGATGCGTCGCTGGAGGCCGCGGTGCGGCAAGCGTCACGCTTCGGCCAAACCACGATGGTGCCGACCGGCGAAACGCGCGATCAGGCGATTACCGCGCTCGTCGACCGCGACCTGACGTTGTGGGTCAAATCGCCTCAGCAAATCACGATCAGCACGACGACCTACCCGTCGTACGCAAGCGGCGTAAAAACGCAAACGGGCGCCGGCAATCTCGGCGACATCGTGCTTTACAAAGTGTCGTTCACGCGTCCGACGTTCACCGGCATTCTCGGCATCGTCGGCATTCATCAGTTGACGTTCAGCCGCACTATCCTGATCCAGAACGAACCGTGAAAACACACGTCCTTCCGCGCCAGCGGCGATCGCGCCGGCCATGGCGGATCTTGCCTGACACGCGCGGCGTCGCGGCAATCGAAATCGCCGTGCTGATGCCGCTCGTATTGCTGATGCTGGTCGGCTTCGTCGAGCTGTACGGATACTTTCGGGCATCGGCGCTCGTCACCCGTACGGCGTTCACCCTCGCCGACAGTCTCGGGCAGCAGACCAAGGTGATCGACGACACCGACGCATCCAATGCGGCCAGCCTCGCCGCGTATTGGAACGGCGCGGTGACGATGGCGAATCCGCTCGAGCTGTCGGGCCGCGGCGCGGTCATCGTGACCGTCATCGACGACCCCACCGGCAAAGGCAAGCCGCACCTCGCGTGGCAGCGCAAGAGCCCGTGGTCGCCCGGCGCCGTGTCGCAGCTCGGCGCGGGCCTCCTGCCCGCGGGCTACCCCTTCAAGCCGCAGGACTGCGTGGTGGCCGTCGAGGTGTTCTACACCTACAAGCCGTTCGCCATCACGTCGGCTTTCTGGACAGGGGCGCCCGGCAATCTCACCCTCTACGAACGCGCGTACTACCGCCTGCGCTTCGGCAACGAACTGGTGCTCTCGCCGACATGAATACGCTACGCGATACTCGCGGCGCGGTCACGCCGATGTTCAGCGTGTCGATCGTGCTGATGCTGATGGCGCTGCTCGGCGGCATCGACACGGTCCGCTTCCACCTGGCGCAGTCGCGGCTCCAGTATTCGCTCGATGCGGCGGCGATCGCCGCCGGCAGCGAACTGCGGCTGCTGCCGGCAGGGGCGACGAACGCGCAAATCACGCAGTGGAAGACCGACGCGCTCGCCTATTTCACGGGCAACATGCCGTCGAAATACCTCGGCAGCTCGTTCGATCCCAAAACGTTCAGCGTTGCACTGAGCGGCACACCGTCCACGGGTCAGCGCGTCACGATGTCCGCGCAATTGAAGCTGCCGCTCGTGAGCGCGGGGCTCCTCAATCTCACCTCGATCACGATTCCCGCTTCGAACCAGACCGTGCGCGCGACGCGCAGCAACCTCGAAGTCGCGCTCGTGCTCGACAACACCGGCTCGATGTCGGAGAGTGGAAAGATCACGAATCTGATCGCGGCATCGAAGATGCTCGTCAAGGAGATGTTCAATTCCACCAGCACGGCGACGAACTCGTATATGGGCTTGGTGCCGTTCGCGACGACGGTCAACGTCGGCAATTCCGCGAGGACGCGCGCCTGGATGTCCAGCGCCGCGCCAAGCGCATGGTCCGGCACCGGCTACGGATGGTCGACGTGGGGGGGCTGCACCGTCGAGCCGCGCGCGTCCAACGGCGACATCGTACTGCAGCCCGGCACGCCGTCCGGCCGTAAGTTCAAGCCGTACTACTACCCGTACAACGGCAAGGTCTACAACTGGGGTTGCGTCGCTCATCCGGTGACGTTCCTCACCTCGAACACCACGACGCTCAATAATGCGCTCACCGCGCTCGACCCGCCCGCCTATTCGACCGTCATTCCCGAAGGGCTGATGTGGGGCTGGCGCATGCTGTCGCCGAAGTGGAAAGGCGCGGCCGGCTGGGGCAACTCAACGTTGCCGGAAGATCCCGCGACCAATCCCTACCTGACACGCGTAGTCGTGCTGCTCAGCGACGGCGGCAACGAAGTGATTTCCGCTTGGGCGCCGTGGGATGTGGCGGACTATCCGGATGCGATTTCGCACAACGGCATGAGCGGTGTCGGCCGCGACGACATTCCGCCCTACGGCACGACCGACTCGGGCTCCGTGAAAGACTATATGGGCAACCCGACCGACTTTGACAACATGCAAAAAGATCTATGCACGGCGATGAAGAAGGACGGCATCATCATCTACACGATCCGCTACGGCGCCACCGATACGCATGATCCGAACGCGGCGAAGATCATGACGGACTGCGCGAGTTCGCCGCAGAACGCTTTCTTTTCGCCCGATCCGACGCAGTTGCAAAACATCTTCAGCACGATCTCCGGGTCGCTCAGCGAATTGCGTCTCGTCAAGTAATCGTCAGAGGAAGATCGTGCCGACGTAGCGTGAGGACGCGGCCGAGCGCCACCCGAAGGGATAATCGTTCGCGTCAAAGCTAATACGAAAACAGGCGGCCGAGCCGCCCTTGTCTTCCGTCAATGACGGCCGTGCCCACCGCGACCGCCGCGACCGCCGTGCCAGTCGTGATCATGGTCGCCGTGCCAGCCGCCGCCTCCGCCGAACCCGAATCCAATGCCGATCGAGGGCTCCGCATAGGCCGGATAACCGTAGTACCCCGGCGCGTAATAGCCCGGCGCGTAGTAGTCACCGTCATATCCGTAGTAGCCGGGCGCGGCCGGCGCAACCACACATCCGGACAAGCCACTGCCCAATACGGCGACTGCGAGCGCATAGGTTAGGACAACGAACGACTTCTTCATGATGCTTCTCCTGTTCCCGCTTAGATCGGCGCATTGCTTGTGGCGTTCGATAACAAGTTGTGTCAGTGCGTAAAACCTGTAATGACCGCTGTAATCAAATGCAGCCGCGGATAGCGTTTTTCAATTAGGGCGGCATCGAGACGTGTGTCGCCATGCGATTCGATCGCGCGCTTTCGGCGAAATCTCCTAGAATTTTTTCAGTAGGCCGATTTGCAAGAACCCGCAAGGAGAGTGTCATGGCTCAATCGATCGGAGACGCCGTCGTCGGCATCATATTGCTGATCGCAGTGCTGATCATCGTTGCCGCGCATTACCACCGCGAGCATCAAAAAGCGCGATGGTTACATCGTATGGACAATACCCGGCTCTGGGACAGGCTTCGGCATCGGCATTGATGCGCGGAGGAGAAGATCGTGTCCGAAGAAGAAGATGCCCTCTGGCAAATGACGCAGTACGAAGGTTTCGAGATCCATGTCGCCCCGTTGAGCAAGAATCAGGAAAGCGATCCGCCGCCCGCGAGCGAGGCCTATACCTACGTCGGTTACGTGTGCCATCCCGGCGCGAACCCCAAGCTGCCGGGCCACGCCGTGTCGTTTTATGCGGAAGGCGACATCGGCTTTCCGAGCGCTCAGACGGCGCTCGACGAGGGAATGCATGTCGGGCGCGCCGTCGTCGACGGCACGCACCCCGACTTGTCGGTGCTGTCGCTCGTGACAAGCGGGGTCTGAAAACCACCGCGGCATCCGGGCTCGTCGCCTTCAGGCCGCCTGCTGCTGGTATTGAATGCGATGCAGATGGGCATAGAGCCCGTTGTGTTGCAGCAGCGCCTCGTGGCTGCCCTGTTCGACGATCCGACCCGCTTCCATGACCAGGATGCGATCGGCGCGCTCGATGGTCGAAAGTCGATGCGCGATGACGAGCGTGGTCCGGCCTTTCATCAGCGTCTCGAGCGCTGCCTGAACATGCCGCTCCGATTCCGAATCGAGCGCGGAAGTCGCTTCGTCGAGAATCAATATCGGCGCGTCCTTGTAGATCGCACGCGCAATGGCCAACCGCTGGCGCTGCCCACCCGAAAGACGCATACCGTTGCCGCCGACGAGCGTGTCCATGCCTTCGGGCATCGCCAGAATCGTGTCCCACAGGTTCGCGGCCGCGAGCGCCGCTTGCACGCGCGCACGATCGGGCGTACCGCCGTAGGCGACATTGGCGGCGACCGTATCGTTGAAGAGCACGACATCCTGGCTGACCATGGCGATCTGACCGCGCAGATCGTGAATGTCATACTCGTCGATCGGCACGCCGTCGACGAGGATGCGGCCGCCCGTCGGTGCGAAAAAGCGCGGCAGCAAATTGACGAGCGTGGTCTTGCCGCTGCCTGACGGGCCCGCGAGCGCGATCATCTCGCCCGGCGCGGCCGTGAACGACACGTGATCGAGCGTCAGCCGATCGGGCGAGCCGTAGGTAAACGTCACGTTGCTGAACTCGATTTCGCCACGCGCGTGTTGCAGGCGACGTGTGCCGCCTGCCGGTTCGAGCGGTTCGTCGATGAGGCCGAAGATCAACTCGGCGGCCGTCATGCCGCGCTGCAGCGGTTGATTGACGTCGATCAGATGCTTGAGCGGCGAAATCACGAGCAGCATCGACGTGACGAAGGCCACGAAGCCGCCGACCGTCGTCTGGTTGTGGGCCGATTGCACGACGGCGACCGTAATGACGATCGCGAGCGCGAAGGAAGCGAGAATCTGCGTGAGCGGCTGCGCGAGGCCGCCCGCGACCGTCATGCGCATGGCGTAACCACGCAAGCGTTGGCTCATCGCCGCGAAGCGGCCCATCTCGTAGGATTCGCCGTTGTGGACCTTCACGACCTTGTAGCCGGCGACCGTTTCTTCGACGATATACGACAGCTCGTTCGTGAGCGTCTGCTGTTCGCGGCCCAGGCGCCGCAAGCGCCGGCTGATCTTGCTGACGAGCCAGCCGATGCCGGGCAGAATCAGTGCGACGATCAGCGTCAAACGCCAGTTCAGATAAAAAAGATAGCCGAGCAGGAAAACGACCGACAGCGAATCGCGTACGAGCGTCACCATGACGCTCGTCAGGACGCTCAGGATCTGATTGACCTCGAAGACGATCGCGTTGATGATGGTGCTCGCTGTTTCGCGCTGAAAAAACGACGCGCTCGTATGAATCATCCGTTGGAACATATCGAGCCGCAGTTGCAGCAAGATGCGGTTCGAAACGTACGAGAGCAGATACTGAGAGGCGTATTGCGAGACGCCGCGCACGATCGCGAGGCCGATCACCGCGAGCGGAACGTACCAGCGGGCATGGTCGCTCGCGTTCGCGCCAAAGCCGTGATCGAGCAATGGCTTGAGCAGCGCCGGAATGCCGGCGTCGGTGGCGGCGGACAGGCCCATCGCGGCGACGGCCAGCACCATGACCCAGACGATGGGCTTCAGGTAGGGCCACAAGCGCCGCATGACGGCCGCCGTCGACGTTTGCTCGCCGCCGACCGATTTTCTCAAAGTGGCTCGGGTTTCCAATCTGTTCCTTGCATTGTTGCGCGTTGCCATCGCGTGTTTCGTGCCGATTCCGCACGCGAGCGAGCCCGGCGTACCAACCGCATCGCGACGAAAGCGACACATTATAAGGCTGGTCCCGACAGACCCCGACCGCGATCGCGCCGTCCCGATCGGTATACTGGCGCCTTTCCCGACCTTCGAGCGCATCTGCCGTGACTTCGCCGCCCATCGCATCCGTCAGCGCCCGGCGCCCCACATTAGGGGTCGCGATCATCGCGCTCAATGCGCAGGCAAGGATCGCCCAGTGTCTCGACGCCGTGCGCTTCGCCGATGACGTCGTCGTGATCGACGGCGGCAGCACGGACGAGACAGTATCGATCGCACAAACGCACGGCGCTCGTGTGATCCATGCCCCCGATTGGCCGGGTTTCGGTCGTCAAAAGAACCGTGCCGTCGCTGCGCTCGGTACCGACTGGATTCTTTCGGTCGACACCGACGAAGTTGTCACGCCTGAGCTCGCCGCTTCTATCAGGCAAACACTCGAAGCCCCGCGTGCGGACGTCTATGCGCTCGATCGCCTGTCCAATTTTTGCGGACATTGGGTACGTCACAGCGGCTGGTATCCGGATTGGGTGCCGCGCCTGTTCAAGCGTGACGCGGCGCGCTTCTCGGACGACCTGGTGCATGAGCGGCTCGTCTTCGACGGCCGCGTCGATAAACTCGCCGGCCGTCTGCTGCATTACTCCTACGATGATTTCGAAACGGTGCTGCGCAAGGTCGACGCGTATTCGAGCGCCGGCGCACGGCAACGGCTCGCAGCCGGCAGCCGCGGCGGATTCGCGCGCGCCGTCGGCCGAGGTCTTTGGGCATTTTTGCGGACCTATCTGCTGCGCGGCGGCATTCTGGATGGTCAAACCGGATTCATGATCGCCGTCTTCAACGCCGAGACGGTCTATTACCGGTTTCTTAAACTTTCCCTGGCGAGAAGCCAGGAGCGCAACGCAGGAGCCGGCTCGGGCAAGTGTTAAGATGGCGCGTTTTCCGCGGGCGGTCAGGACTCATCGAGCACGCGGTGCAACTCTCTGAAGCGTGAAGCGAGCACAGCCCACCCGATGTTCTCCATCATCATCCCAACCTGGAACAACCTGCCCTACCTCAAGGTGGTCGTCGACAGCATCCGACGCCATTCGCAGTACGAGCACCAAGTGATCATCCATGTCAACGACGGCTCGGACGGTACGCTCTCGTGGGTGCGAGAACAAGGCATCGCACACACCGCATCGCCGGACAATATTGGCATCTGCCACGCGGTGAATCTTGCCGCCTCTCACGCGCAGCGCGACTACGTCGTCTATATGAACGACGACATGTATGTGTGCCCGGGCTGGGACGAAGCACTCGTCAAGCACATCGGGCAAATGCCGTCGGACCTGTTCATGCTATCGGGCACGATGGTCGAGCCGGTCGATACCGGCAATCGATGTGTGGTCGTCCATGACGCGGGGCGCGACGCCGCACATTTTCGCCCCGATGAACTCATCGCTGCGGTGCCAAGACTCAAGCGGGCCGACTGGCTCGGTGCAACGTGGCCTCCCACGCTCGTCCATCGCGATTGGTGGAATCGCGTGGGCGGGTACAGCAGCGAATTGTCGCCAGGGATGAGCAGCGACAACGATTTCTCGATGAAGCTATGGCACGCGGGGTGCCGTATCTTCCTCGGCGTCGGCGATAGTCTCGTCTATCACTTTCAGCAAAAAACTACGGGCAAGATCGTCAAGAACAACGGCCGCAAGCAGTTCCTGAGCAAATGGGGCATGACGCAGGCTACGTTTGATCGCTACTATCTGCGCCGTGGCGAGCCCGCCGAAGGGGGCATTGAACTCGACACGCCAGCCGCTCGCGGACGGTTGAAGCGTGCCTTGTGGCGCGGGCGGATCAAACGGGCGCTCTCGTTCGATTGAAACAGGGCGCAGTCAGTGAGGTCGGGCCGATTCCGGCAGCCGTGCCATCACTCGTCGTCCTGGCCCGCAATGAAAGCCGCGTCATGTGCGCCCGCGCATCAGTCGAGGTCGACGCGCGCCGACCTCGAGGAATTCATGACGATTTGTCGAGGCAGGTCAGGCTCCCAATTCTCGAGGTCACCGAGCGGGTACCTGGCCAGCGCGTAGACCGCCCGCTTGAGCCTTCCCGCCATTCCCGCCCGAGGGACCGTTGGTAGCGACGAGCGCTCGGCCGTTGCTGTCCGTCGCACATAGCTTCGGACAAACTCCTGCTGAGAAATGCCCCACTTGAGAATGAAGGTGCGTCCGCCCTTATTGCGTCGAACGCGTCGGGTCGTGGCGCAGCCGAAATGATAAATGTGGCAGGCGCCGACGACCCGATAAGTCCGGCATCCTGCCAGCCAGATCTTCATCAGGAAATCGTCGTCGCTGCTCATGCCGGGGCCGAATTCGATGCTATAGCCGCCGACCATATGCCAAAGGCGGCGCTGCGTGAGCATCGGCTGCACCGCGATGCCGCTTCGATCGCTCGCCTTCACGCCCGCGGCGAACGACAACAGCCCCTGCTCGTCGAAGCCCTCTGGTCCCGTACCGTAATTCGCCACCGTAACCTGCTCGTTGCCCGTATCGAGCGGCTCGATCAAGTGAGCCGCCAGATACATGGGCACGTCTTCGCCAATTGCCTCGACCGCCGCGCCGAATGCGCTGTCCCACCCGGGCAGGCAGTACATGTCGTCATTCATGAACAGGACCCAGTCGCGCGTGGCAAGCTGGGCGGCGTCGTTCATCGCCACGCACACCCCGACATTGCCTCGGCTCCAGGTATGGCGAATCCCTTCTGCGCGCACCCATTCGAGCGTGCCGTCCGATCCTTCGTTCACGTGAACAATGATCTCGTGATCAAAAGCCGAATGCCGTCGAATGCTTTCGATGCACAGCTTCAAGTACGGAAGGTTGTTCCAGGAGGGAATCAGGATGGAGAACATTGCGGTTGGCCGCCACTGAGCAAGGAAGAATCTTGACCATCGATCACGCGCGACGCGGCAGGCGAAACCACAATGCCGACCAGTATGCCAACGACGGCCGAGTAAAACGACACGACCATCTTGAGGTCGAACGTCTCGACGGTGAGCCCGAAAATAAAGAATGAAATGACGAAAGTCAAACCGAGCAGCGCCGCCGCACGAACGGCGCGCGACGGCGCTTTCAGATATCGCGCAAACAGCAGGCACGGCATGACGTGCGTCGCGAGTCCCGCCACGCCGGCAATAATCCCGTAATTGGCCGTGTAGGCGAGCAACTGATTGTGTGTCTCACCGTGACCGTACTGCGCAGCCATAGGCGTGATCAGGCCGGCACTCCGGAACGGTTGCATCGCGCCGGCGAACCCGTTCGGGCCTGCGCCGAAGAGCGGGTATTGCTTCGTCAACTCGATAGCCGCCTTATAGAGCTGGAGACGCACGCCCGTGGACGTGTCCTTCTGCCCTTGCGAGTAGTGGACGATATCCGTCCAGACCATGTACAGGCGATCGCGTATTTCCGCGGAAGCCGCGCAGAGCCCGACCAATCCGACCACGACTGCGAGCAGCACCGACAGCCGCCAAAGACGTGATTTGTCTCGGCCACGCGCGAAGATGACCAGCGGCACGATGACAGGCACGGCCAGCCATCCGCCCCGCGACCCGGAGAGTACCGACGCCCATATCCCCGCCGCCAATCCGCCGAGCTTGAGCACGCGAATCAGCGGCCGGTCCTTTTGCCACCAGTCGATCGACAGCCCCGACATGAGGCCGAGCACGAGAGCGATATCACCGTAATGGATGGAGTCGAGGAACGAACTCGCCAGCCTGGTGGTGCCCTGCGGCGGCGCGATAAATGGAACGACCAGCGATCCGATCGCACCGATAGCAAACGAGCAATCGCTCCAGCGCATCGTACGCAGCGGCAAGCGGCGAAGCGCGAAGATGATTGGCACGGCGGCAAGAAATCGCCACGGCGCATCCAACAGATTAAGCACGATGTTCCGATGCCACAGTTCACTCGCGAAGGTTGCGACGAGTGGACTCGCAAATGCAATGCACGTGAGCATGACGAGGCGTCTTCCATCGTCCGGCAGCGCAATAGCGCAAGCGTTCCGCGCAAAAGCGAGGACGCCTGTCGAAATGATCATTGCCGAGATCAGCAGCGCGCTCGCCCCCCCATGCACGGCAAGCGTAACGATGGGATACAGCAACAGAAAAACGGCGGCCAGCCAGTTGCCGGTGATTGCATAGCCGGCCTGCATTGTCCGATAGGGAATCATGAGCAAATTAGCCGTGCGCTCACGCGGACGGGCAGGAAGAAGTATTCGAGTGGATCCGCCGTCAATGACCGAGCTCGACGGTCGCGGCAGCGCTTGGCGTTCGATCCGCCCGGGGGCGTTGCAGCCAACGCGCGATTCGCGATCCGGACGCAAGTATACATGTCGCCTCTCCCATCTGAAAAAGGCCGCTGGACACTTGCCATGGATCGACATAGGCGGCTCGCTGTGCTTACAGCAGCGGGACGCCCGCATTGCGCTCGCGCTCTACCGGAGCCAATCGCCCGATGATCGCGCGCGCGACCGTTTCCGGGGCGACTTCGTTCACGCCTCCCTTGCTATGGATAGCCAGCGATTGGCAGCGCTTGGTCAGTCGCAAATGCGGCGGCTCGAGGTGAGCAAACAGCGAGAGGCTCGGCGTGTCAGTCGTGTGAGCGACGTGCATGAGGCCGCCGTCACAGCCCACGAACAGGCGGCAACGGGCAACGACCTCCCGCGCCTCGAGCAACGACAGATCGGCCACGAACGAATTGACCTCGAGCCGATGGAACGCGTGGTTCGCAATATCCCTGGCGATGGCAAGTCCATTGTCCGATCCGAGCAGCGCGACTCGAAGCGGCGCGTCGCCGACGCCAGTCCGGTCGAGCCATTGGAGCACAGCGAGCCAGGCATCGTAGGTCCGCCGCACGTCGATGCCGCCTACCGCGAGCGCAAGATCCGGGGCGGCTTCTGAGAACAACTGATCCACGGCTCGGCGGGTCGTCTCATGGACCGACAAGTAGGGCTTCGCGACTTCGAGCAGTTCGCTGTCGCCAAGGCCTCGCTGGAATACGGCGTTGACTGCGGCGAAACTGAACAGCGTCTGATTGCGGTCGGGGCCATAAAAATATTGAAAGAGGCAAGCGAACGGCAGTTTCGCGAAATACCTGACCTTCAGGTCGATCGACTGATAGTTGAATTCGTTCAGAACAATTGCGTCGTACCCGCGATCCTCGATCTGCTCCACACTGGAATAGACTCTCGCGAAAACGTCATCCTCGGAGAACAGAGGCTGCAACTTCGATAGCGTCAGCAGTTCGAGCGCAATATTCGCATTGCGCAGCAGCGCTCGCCCTGACAAATCCATGATCGCATCGCCAAAGTTGCTTTTCCCTGCGTAAATCCATAGCACGCGCATCCCCGCTTCGATTCGTCGGATTTCGCGCCTTAGCTGGCCTGACACCGCGAGCGAAACATAGCGGTGCAAGAACTTCTTTGCGAGCTTCAGGCGCGAATGAGATCGAAGGAAATCATCAGCGGTATTCGGCACAATGGAGTAGTGAATTTTCGTCAGTTTTTGGGCGCAATTGTCAAGGTACTTGTTCACCTGAAGATCCTATGAACCGATTGTTGATGCGGTCAGCTCCCCCGCGATCTGCGCGCCAGCGTCGCGCCGACGGCGCCATGCCCCAGGCTCGTTGTCCAAACGGCACACCCGGGATATCGGCATTTGAGATAAAAAATCTACTGACTACCGATTACTGCAAAGCCAGCATTTCGGCTGCGGCGGCGATGACGCGCCGGACATCGAGCCCGGTCAGACACTCGCTCGGGCTTTCGATATGCCGGAAGCAGCCCTCCGCCCGGCAGGGGACGCAGGCGCCCTCGCCTTGCAACAGGTAGACGTTTCCATGGCGAGCCGATCCACGCAACGCCCAGGGATCGACGCCAGCAGGCCATCCGCAGGGCCACGGCCCCCAACGCACCGGGTCCGAAGGGCCGAACAGCGCGATAGTAGGCGTCCCCGTCGCGGCAGCAATATGTGTCGCCCCCGTATCAGGGCCGACGAATAGCTTCGCCATCCGCATGACTTCCGCGCTTTCAGCCAGTGAGAGCTGGCCCACCAGGTTGATCACTGCGCCACCCGCGACATCCGCAACCTGCTGTGCATAGTCGCGTTCGTCCTGCGCGGGCCCACCCGTCAGCACAATCGCGAAGCCACGCTCGCGCAACCAATCGATCAGCCTCGCCCATCCGTCAACATGCCATCGCTTGTAAGCAAACATCGGATAAGGATGCAGGGCGATCAGCGGCTGCCGCGACGGCACATATCCCAGGCGCCCTTCGAGCCGTGCACGTTGCGCTTCGTCGACGACAGCTGGCGGCACGACCTGCGGAACCGGCGGGATTCCGAGCACAGTGGCGAGTGCGAGCGTGCTATTGACCGTATGAACCGAACCGTGTTGGTTCAGCGCGGTGCCGGTCAGCATGAAACGCGTGAGCCAATTGACGCGCTCCGGATCGACGAGTCCAACGCGCTTCTTTCCAGCGAACCAGGTGTAAAAGCGAGGACGGTCGGAGCTCACCGCGGCACAGGCAAGGTCGTAACGCCGCCAGATTCGGCGGGCATCGGCAAACCGCTCCGCAAATCGCGCGCGCTGAGCGACGGCAATGACGCGTCGCACGTCGGGATTGCCTTCCAGCACACCTTCGGTGCCACGGAAAACGAGCATGTCGATCGGCGTGTCGGGCCACTTTGCTTTCAACGAACGCACGATTGGCGTGGTTAGCAGCACATCGCCGATCCTACGGGTGACGACAACCAAAATCGAGCGTGGAGGGCGGGACGCAAAGAAAGGAGATGACATCACGAAAACCAGACAGGTGGCATGTTGAGTCAAGCCGCGCTCAATAGACGATCTCAACAGACGTGCCGGCGAACTCGCTGCGCAGTGCCGAGAGAAAATCGTCGGTCGGACGCACACGCCACGCGTCACCCAGACGAATTTCTCCTTGTGCCTTCGTGTTGCTATACGCAATTTGAACTGCAAGGCCTGGCGACGAAGCGGCAGCGCTTTGTTGACGGCCGCTGTCACGCCCCGCACCGGGCCTTTGCCCGCCCGCACGTGAAACACTCGACGTGGAAGGCACCGCTTCCTGCGAAGTTTCCCTGGGCGCGCAATGCGCTTCCAGCACGCGCCTGAGCACGGCCGCATCGGCATTGCCGTTCATCTTCACCTTCACCGCCTGCGCGTAACGGCTGCGCGCCCGTTCGAGATCCATCACCGAATCGACCGTAAAGCGGATGCCGCCCGTGAATGCGTCGTTGCGCGCCTGCCCCTGTACGACGAGCAGTTCGTCTTCCTTGAAGAGGGCCTTGTTCGCCTCGTATTGCTCGTTGAAGACGGTAACTTCGCATTGGCCCGTGCCGTCGTCGACCAGCGCGATCAGCATCTTCCCGCGCTGGGTCATCTGCGTGCGCAGCGATGCGATGATGCCGGCCACGAGCTTGTCACGGCCTTCTTTCAGGTCGGCAAGCTTCATGCGCACGAAGCGCCGCACTTCGTCCCTGTAGGCATCGAACAGATGCCCCGACAGGTAAAAGCCGAGCGCCGTCTTTTCTTCCTGCAGCTTGCGCTTCTCGTGCCAAGCCGGTTCGTCGACGAGTTCGTGCCCGCGCGACGGCGCGTCGCCCATATCGAACAAGCCCGCCTGCATCGCATTCGCGCTCGCCTGATCTGCCGCTTCCATCGCGAGCGGCACCGAAGCGATCAGTTGCGCGCGGTTCGGGTGAATCGAATCGAAGGCGCCGGCACGGATCAGCGCCTCGACCGTGCGCCGATTGACGACGCGCCGGTCGATCCGCGCGCAGAAATCGAACAGGTCGGAAAACGGACCGTCCTCGCGCGCACGCAGGATTTCTTCGATCGCGTTTTGCCCACTGCCCTTGACGGCGCCAAGGCCATAACGAATCGTGCGCGAACGCTTGCCGTCGGGCTCCGCCACCGGCTCGAAGCGATAAGCCGAGCAATTGATGTCCGGCGGCAACACGGCCATGCCGTTCGTCTTGCAGTCCTCGTAGAGGATCTTGACTTTGTCCGTATCGTCCATGGCCAAGCTCATGTTGGCTGCCATGAATTCGGCCGGATGATGCGCCTTGAGCCAGGCCGTGTAGTACGCGAGCAGCGCATAGGCGGCCGCGTGCGACTTGTTGAAGCCGTAGCCCGCGAACTTCTCCATCAAGTCGAAGATCTCGTCGGATTTCTCGCGCGTCAGGCCGTTCTTCGCCGCACCTTCAGCGAAGATTTCCCGGTGCTTGGCCATTTCCTCGGGCTTTTTCTTGCCCATCGCACGCCGCAGCAAGTCCGCACCGCCGAGCGAGTAGCCGCCGATGATCTGCGCCATCTGCATCACCTGCTCCTGATAGACCATGATGCCGTAGGTCTCTTTCAGGACGGGCTCGACGCGCGGGTCGGGATACTCGACCGTCTCGCGGCCGTGCTTACGCGCGCAGAAGCTCGGAATCAGATCCATCGGGCCCGGACGGTACAGCGCCACGAGCGCGATGATGTCCTCGAAGCGATCGGGCTGCGCATCCTTCAGCATGCCTTGCATGCCGCGACTTTCCAGCTGGAACACGGCGACCGTATTCGCTTTCTTGAGGATCGAGAACGAAGCCGGATCGTCGAGCGGCACCTGCGCGAGCGACCAGTCGGCCTTCGACGGATCGAGCCGGCGGATATAGCGCTCGGCCCAATCGAGAATCGTGAGCGTCGTCAGACCCAGAAAGTCGAATTTGACGAGGCCGACGGCTTCGACGTCGTCCTTGTCGTATTGGCTCACGACGCCGCCATCGTCGCCCTGCGTATAAAGCGGGCAAAAATCGGTCAGCTTGCCCGGCGCGATCAACACGCCGCCGGCATGCATGCCGACGTTGCGCGTCAAGCCTTCAACGCGCTGCGCAAGTTCGAGCAACTGGCGCACTTCGTCTTCGTTGTCGTTGCGCTCTTGCAAGAGCGGCTCTTCTTTCATCGCGTCGGCGATGGTCACATGCTTGCCGGGCTTGAACGGGATCAGCTTTGCGACGCCGTCGGTGAAGTTGTAGCCCAGATCAAGCACGCGGCCGATGTCGCGCACGGCCGCCTTCGCCGCCATCGTGCCGAAGGTGGCGATCTGCGATACGGCATCGGCCCCGTATTTGCCCTTCACGTACTGAATGACCCGATCGCGTCCTTCCTGGCAGAAGTCGATGTCGAAGTCAGGCATCGACACGCGCTCAGGGTTCAGGAAGCGCTCGAACAGCAGGTTGTAGCGCAGCGGATCGAGATCGGTAATACCGAGCGCGTGTCGATGCCTGACTTCGACATCGACTTCTGCCAGGAAGGACGCGATCGGGTCATTC
>NZ_PNYB01000021.1 GCF_002879855.1 Trinickia soli
TGATCAGCTTGACGATGATGTTGGACAGGAAGCCCTTGAAGACTTCGAAGCTCAGTTCGGAAGTAAGGCTCTGACTGAAGAGGTACAGCAGGAACGGAAGGAAAAGAAACAATGCAGCACCGCTGACCCGATGCAGGATCGACACGCGTCCCGCCAACGGTAGACGATATGCCGTCAAGATTTGCCCCAGACCGATGTTCCGGAATTCCGGCCTCTGTCTCTGCTTGTCCACAGGTCCTGCCATGTCATACCCCTTTGTCGTATCGAGCCCGATCGCGCTACGGCCGCCTCACGCCAAGCCGCCGCGTGCAACGGGCGAACTTTCGAACCGGACCGGACAGGCCGGGGGTGTGAGGGGCGCGTAGTGAGCGCGGCGTCATGCCGCACCCAAGAATTTTGCGGATATTGTCTCCCCATCCTGATATGCTGTCTAATATCTATCTTGTATTCCAGAAATACATTTTACAGATATCGGTATGGAGCTACGGCATATTCGCTACTTCCTGGCGGTCGCCGAGGAACGAAACGTCACGCGGGCGGCGGAGAAGCTCGGCATCGGCCAGCCGCCGCTGAGCCAGCAGATTCACGCGCTCGAAGCCGAACTGAACGTGCGTCTGTTTCGTCGGACCGGGCACGGCGTCGTGCTCACCGAAGCCGGCGAGGCCTTTCTCATCGACGCGCGCCGGCTCCTCGAAAGCGCCGGGCAAGCCATCGCCAATGCACAAAGTGCGGGGCGGGGCGAGACGGGGCAACTGAACATCGGCTTCACGGGGTCGGCGGCGTTCAATCCGGTCGTGCCGAGGATCATCCGGCAGTTTCGGCAGTCCTATCCCGGCGTGACCCTCACACTGTCCGAGGGCAACACGGCCGAACTGCTCGACGATCTCAAAGCCGGCCGTGTGGACGTGGCTTTCGTGCGGCTTGGCGCGCAGTCACCGGCGAGCATGACGTTCCATCACATCGCGGCTGAACGGATGCGCTTGGTGCTGCCGGCCACGCACCGATTGGCGCGCAAGCAGCGAATCAAGCTCGAGATGCTGGACGGCGAACCGTTCGTGCTGCTGCCTCGGGACGTCAGCCCCACGCTGCACGACGTCATCGTGGGCGCTTGCCGCTACGCGGGATACGAGCCTGTGCTGGGCCAGCAGGCGCCGCAATTGTCGTCCGTCGTCAACTTCGTCGCTGCGGAGTTCGGCGTATCGCTCGTGCCGGCATCGGTCTGCCAGATTCAGGTCGAGGGGGTGGTGTATGCGGATGTCGCCGGTGCGAATATCACCATCCGTCTGGCGTTGGCGTCACAGGCTCCGCCCAAAGCGTCGAAGGTGGAAAATTTTCTCGCGATCGCTCGCCAGTTGACGACGCCAGCGGCGAGTTGAAGGTGTTCTCAGCTCGGTCGTTAGAAAATCATTCAATCGATCGCGAAGTTTGCGCCATTCTTTGGAATCCATTTTTTGTGCTTTCGCCGCTAAGATTGCTTGCACCCACTACCGGTGCGGTAGCCAGGAAAGCCACGCGAAAGCGCGCGCTGGCGGGCCGGCGTGCGACGCGGCGGCGAAGTCGATCGGTTCGCCCGCTGTTGGTGGCGGGCTAAGCGTCTTTTGTGCTCAAAAAAGTTGATCGCACTGGCGTTGTTGTTCATGATGCGCGGGTGTTCATTCAGATTGAACATGCACGATTGACGAACGACGCCCCTTCATGACCAATAAACCGACCGCCACGTCCTTCAGCGAGCTCCCGCTTGCGCCCGCCGTACTCGCCAATCTCGCCCGGCTCGGCTATGTCTCCATGACGCCGATTCAGGCGGCGGGCTTACCGATCGCGCTGGCGGGGCACGACCTGATCGCTCAGGCCAAGACGGGCAGCGGCAAGACAGCCGCATTTTCGCTCGCGTTACTCGCGCGGCTGGACGCCCGCCGCTTCGACGTGCAAGCGATGGTTCTATGTCCCACGCGCGAGCTTGCCGATCAGGTCACGCAGGAAATCCGCCGCCTCGCGCGCGCCGAGGAAAACATCAAGGTGCTGACGCTCTGCGGCGGCACGCCGATCGCGCCGCAGGCGGCGAGTCTCGAACATGGCTCACATATCGTCGTCGGGACGCCGGGGCGCATCATGGACCATCTGGAGCGTGGCAGCCTTGCCCTCGATGCATTGAATACGCTCGTGCTCGACGAAGCGGATCGGATGCTCGACATGGGCTTCTACGACGATATAGCGAAGGTGGCCGATCGGTGTCCGAAAGAGCGGCAAACGTTGCTGTTTTCCGCGACCTACCCCGACGGCATCGCCAAACTCAGCCAGCGATTCCTGCGCAATCCCAAAGAGGTGAGGCTTGAAGAGCGTCACGACGACAGCAAGATTCGCCAGCGCTTTTATGAGGTGACGGACGAGCAGCGGTTGCACGCGGTGGGCATGTTGCTGAATCACTATCGCCCGGTGAGTACGCTAGCGTTCTGCAACACGAAGCAACAATGCCGCGACTTGCTCGATGTACTGCGTGCGCAGGGTTTTCATGCGCTGGCGTTGCACGGTGAACTCGATCAACGCGAACGCGATCAGGTGCTGATTCAATTCGCGAACCGTAGCTGCTCAGTGCTCGTTGCCACCGATGTCGCTGCGCGCGGGCTGGATTTTACGCAGCTCGAGGCGGTGATCAACGTCGACGTGACGCCCGATCCCCAAGTGCACGTGCATCGAATTGGCCGCACGGGCCGCGCGGACGAAGATGGCTGGGCGCTGAGCCTCGCAAGCATGGATGAAATGGGGCGCGTGGGCGGCATCGAGCAGGCGCAAAAGCGCGATGTCGAATGGCATCCTCTCAGCGAGCTCAAGGCGCAAAGCGACACGCTGTTGTTGCCGCCGATGGAGACCTTGCAGATCCTCGGTGGGCGAAAAGAAAAGATTCGCCCTGGCGACGTGCTGGGCGCGCTGACGGGGGAAGCGGGCTTCAGCGGCGCACAGATCGGAAAGATCAACGTGACCGAATACTCGACCTACGTCGCGGTCGAGCGAAGCATCGCGCGCGACGCGCTGCGCAAGCTCAACGCAGGGAAAGTGAAGGGCAAGAAGGTGAAAGCGCGATTGATGGACGAGTGGCGTTGACGGTGCGTGCCGTACGCACACGATGACCTTCGAGATGCGTTGGACCGCAAGTCGGCGGGAGCGCGCGGTCCGATTGTTTCAGCTATCGGACTCGTGAAACAGGGGCAAGCTCAGTGGTTGCGTCACCGGGAAACCAGCCCATCCAAGCACAAGTCATTGACCTCCACGAATTCGTCGATGCCTGGATGCGAGCCTTCGCGCCCCAGGCCGCTCTGCTTCACGCCGCCAAAAGGCGCGAGTTCGTTCGAGAGGAGTCCGCAGTTGATCCCCACCATCCCCGATTCGATGCGCGCCGCGTTGCGCCGGATGCGCGCCGCATCGCGGCTATAGAGGTAGGCGGCAAGCCCATACTCGGTGTCGTTGGCCATCGCGATCGCTTCGTCGTCGGTATCGAAGCGAAAGAGCGCTGCCACCGGCCCGAACGCTTCTTCACGGGCAATCTTCATCGCGGGCGTCGGCATGGCATCGAGCGAAGCGATGTCGACCAAGGAGTTTTCTGAATGACCACTGAGATCGAACGAACGCACCCTGAGACACCCTCGCGGCAAAGATTGCGAGCGCACGCCCGTGCTTGCCGTGTAGTCAGCGCCACGTCACGGTCAATGCCGGTCAGCCGACGAGTCCCGATGCGGCGTCGGCCTGCGTCTCCGTCTCCGTCTCCGCCACGCGCGCCAGATAGGTCCACGGGTAGATGCCGCGCGCGTGGCCGTCGCTGAACAGGAGCCGGATGCCATAGCCGATCGCCTCGATGCCGAGCAGCGCGACGTCCGGCGTCACGTCGACCTGGCCGCCTGCACGCCGGCGCACGGTGCATTCCGCGCACGGGCAAGCGGCTCGCAATTGCGCGTGCGCGACGCGTTGCGTGCGGCCATCCGCCCACGATACCGTCAGTGCGCGGGCGGTCGCATCGACGCGGAGCAATGTGGGCGCATTCATCGCTGTTCGTCGCCCATCTGCGTCAGCGCGATGCGCACTGCCTTGCGCACGTCGGGGTCTTGGTCGAGCAGCGCGTCGCGCAGCGCCGGCAGTGTGCGCGCGTCGCGCAGTTCGCCTAGCGTTAGCGCTGCCTCGCGGCGCAGGTTGCCGATCGTGTGAGTCAGCAGCGCGGCGACGGGTAGGGCTGCGCGCGCGTCGCGCAGTTGCCCGAGCGCACGCACCGCGCGCAGCCGCACTTGCCAGTAGGGATCGTCGAGCGCCGCAACGAGCGGCTCAACAGCCGACTGCGGCCGTAGCTTGCCAAGGGTCTCTGCGGTTTCCTCGCGGACCCGCCAAGCGTCGTCGCGAAGTGCGGCGAGCAGCGCATGCACCGTCGCTTCGTCGCCGGATGGCGCGAAGCCAAGTGCGCCAACGGCCGTGCGGCGGACAACCGGATCGACGTCGCCGGCGACACGTCCGATAAGCGGCGCGAGCGCCCGCTCGTCCCTCAACCAGCCGAGCACGGAAACGGCTTCGAGCCGCACCGCGGCATCGTCGTGTGCGAGTGCGTCGAGCGCCGGCTCGAGCGCCTCGGCGTAGCGCAACTCGCGCAGGCCTCGCAGCACCGCGCGCAGGACCGCCGGAGCCGGCTGCTGCACCCACCGCCGCAACACCGCACCGGACGAGGGCTGCTGCAGCCCGGCAAGGCTGTCGGCGGCGGCATCTCGGACCTCGTCGTCCTGATCGAGAAGCGCGGCGCAGAGCGCATCGACGACGTCGTCGCGTTCCCATGCGCCGAGTATTGCGGCGGCCTCGGCGCGGATCTCGGCGGCGGCGTCGCCGCGCAATGCCGCCATGAACGCGGGCACCGCGTCGGGGATTTCAAGGTCGGCAAGTTCGAGCAGCGCGATGCGGCGCACGACCGCGTCCGGCGATTGCAAGCGCGCGAGCGGACCCGTTGCGGTATCGGCGAGCGGATCGATATCCTGGGCAGACGTGGGATGTGAGTTCATCGGGGCGGGGTGAGGGCAATCAGATCGCGGTCGGCTGGCACAACGGCAGCCGGACGTGGCGATGCGGGAGCATGGGTGGCTTCGTGCAGTGCGCGGATGCAGCGGCGCTTGAGGTCGATGAACGCAGGGTCGGTGGTGCTTTCGTCGCTGCGGGGCCGTGCCAGCGGCACAGCGAAGTCGTCGACGATACGCGCAGGCCGGCTCGACAGCATGACGATGCGCCCGCCGAGGAAGAGCGCTTCGTCGATGTCGTGCGTAACGAAGACGACCGTCGTGCGAATCGTCGACCAGAGCTCGAGCAGCAGTGTCTGCATCATCCGGCGCGTTTGCGCATCAAGTGCGCCGAACGGCTCGTCCATCAGCAAGATGCGTGGCCCGTTGATCAGCACGCGCGCGATTTCGACACGTTGCTGCATGCCGCCGGAGAGCTGGGCGGGGTAGTGGTGCTCGAAGCCGGCGAGCCCGACGAGCTTGAGCAGCCGCGCGGCTTCGTGAAGTCGCGCATGCCGCGCGACGCCCTTCATCTTCAGACCGAATGCGACGTTCTCGATCACCCGTTTCCACGGGAACAGCGTGTGTTGCTGAAACACCAGACCGCGTTCGGGATGCGGTCGGTCAACACGCTGGCCGTCGACGAAGATGTTTCCGCGCGTGGGCGGGATGTGTCCGGCGATGGCGCTGAGCAACGTCGATTTGCCGCAGCCGGACGGACCCAGCACACAGGCGAACTCGCCCGGCGCGATGTCGAGATCGACCGTATCGAGTGCGGTGAGGTGCGCCCCGGGCGCGCCCACGTCGATCGATAGTGCCCGCACCTGCACGCGCGCAGCGTAGCTCCCGGCAAGCGCGTTCATCGGTGACCTCCACGCGCCTGATGCCACGGTGTGAGCGCGCGGCCGGCGCGCTTCACGAGCAGACTGCTGCCCATGCCGAGCACGCCGATGATCGCCATGCCGACGACGATGTTTGCATAGTTCTGCAGCGTATAGGACTCCCACGTGAAGTAGCCGATCCCATACTGGCCGGCGATCATCTCGGCGGTGACGAGGCAAAACCACGCGGTTCCCATGCCGATCGACAATCCCGTGAAAATAGCGGGCGCGGCGGCTGGCACTATGACTTCGGTGTAAAGACGCAACGGACTCGTGCCGAGCCCGCGCGCGGTGGCGACGAGCCGCGGGTCCGCCCCCTCGACGCCGTGCATCGTGTTCAGCAGGATGGGAAAGAGCGCGCCGACGAAGGTGATAAAGATCATGCTGAGTTCGGATGACGGAAAGATCAGAATCGCGAGCGGGATCCACGCGACCGCAGGAATGGGGCGCAGCATTTCGAGCGGTGGCAGCAGCGTGTCCTCGAGCGCGCGATGCCGGCCGATCGCGAGCCCGAGCCCGACGCCCGCGACGGCGGCCCCGCTAAAGCCGGCGAGCACGCGCAGCACGCTTGCCGCGAGATCGAGCGGCAGCTTCGGTGAATGCAGCAGTTCCCAGAAGGCAGGGCCGACATCGCTCGGCGCCGGCATGGTCGAGAACGAAACGAAGCCGAGCGACAGACGTAAGTGGACCGCAAGCTGCCACAGTGCGGCAAAGAAAACGATCGAACCCGCGCGTAGGAGACGTTGGCGTTGCCGGGCCGCACTGTCGGCGGCGGCCGGAGCTGGCGCGCCGGTTGCGGCGTGGTCGGGAAGTTCAAGCGATATGGCCATGAGCGTGCCTGTTCGGTTCAAATGGGGGGCGAATGTGTGGGCGGATGCGTGGCCGGATCCGCCCGCCGGACTGACGCGCTCGCGTCAGCGTGCGGCGAGCGCTTCTGTCGCACCCGATGCTGCCGCTGCGTAGTCGACGACGGAGCCGGATGTGGCCCGGGCGTATGCGTCGGCGTTCGACTGGAGCAGGAAGGCAGCGAGACCGCCGCGCGCGTCCCGTACGTACCACGCCTGCTTCGCGAAGAGTTTCAGTCCACTCGTGTGGTCATGCACGTATGCGGCGCGGATCTTAAGGCCGGTCTGCCCGATCTTCTTCAACGCGGCAAACGCTTCAGCGGGATTCGCGTAGTTGCGAATCTTCGTCTCGTTCGCGAGCCACACCTGTGCGACGCCGTTGAAGTCGCGAATCGGCTTGCCGGTCAACGCATCGTTGGCGGCGAGTGGCTGCTTCGCGTAGTTCGCGAGCGCGGCTTCGTAGTCGAGCCGCGACTCCTTGAACGCTTCGCGGATATAGCGGTCATCGATAAACGTGTCGGCGTTCAGACCCGTATCCGTCTTTTTCAGCAACTTCAGCGTCGAGATTGCTGTCGCGACCGCGCGGCGGTACTCGGGCTTCCATGTCAGGTCGCGCGTTTGCAGGCCGAGCGGGCCGAGGTACAGATAGTCCACGGGGGCCTCGACGCCCGTTACCTTCTCCACCAGCAGGCTGTACTTCTCGGGATCCTCGGTGAGCAGGCGGTTTGCCTCGATCGCAGCGCGCAGGTAGGCGACCACCACCTCGGGGTACCGCTTCGCATAGTCGGCGTCGACGAGCGAGCCGTGCAAGGTCGGCGCATGGCTTTGCGAGCCGTCGTAGATTTTGCGGGCAATGCCGCGGTACGGGAACAGCTCGGCAAACGGCACGAAGTCCGCATGTGCGTCGATGCGTCCTGCCTTCAGTGCGCTGCCGGCCACTTCGGGTGCCTGCGTGATGATGTTCACGTCGGTGTCCGGGTCCCAGCCCTGCGCGGCGATCGCGCGCAACAGCATGCCGTGCGCGGTCGACGCGAACGGGACGGAGATCGTCTTGCCCTTCAGATCGGCGATCGAGTGGATCTTCGAATCGGTCGGCACGACGATGCCGTTGCCGCTGCCGTCGATGCTGGCCGACAGCACGGCGATGAACTTGCTCGTTTTACCGGCTTTCTCAAACGCAGCGCCGTTCAGCGCGCCGGGGAAGTCGGCCATGACGCCGAAGTCCAGCTTGCCAGCGACCATCTCGTTGGTGATCGGTGCGCCGGACGTGAAGTCGTGCCATTGCACGTCGTAGGTGACGTGTGCATACCGGCCGGTATGCGGTAAGTACCGGTCGAGCAGGTGCAGTTCGCGGATCAAAAGGCCGCCGGCCGCGCAGTTGATGGTCGTGTCTTGCGTGCCGATGGCGACGCGGATCGTTTCGGCATGAGCGGTCGCCGCGGCCGCTGCGAGCAGTGTGGCAGAGAGTAGGCGGAAGGTACGGTGACGAAGGTCCATGGTGCGTTCGGCGTGTGCTGTATCGGGAGTGGACGAGCGGCCGCGCGTCAGCGCAGCAGATACGGGAGATCGACCTTGACGGCGCCCGTGGGGCAGTCTTTTTCGCAGGGCATGCAGTACCAGCATTCGTCGAACTGCATGTAGGCCTTGCCTTTCGTCAGGTCGATCGCGAGCAGGTCGAGCGGACACACGTCGACACAGACGGTGCAGCCCTTGTCGGCGATGCAGCGCGCTTCGTCGATCGTCACGGGCGCGCTCGTGCGGTTCGAAATGGTGCGGGGCAGGTAGGACACGGTGTGATCTCCTCAGACGGCGGTGGCGGGCGTGCGAATGCGCAGGCGTTCGTAGGCGTCGCGCTCGAGTTCGTTAAGCGGCACGACGTAGGGTTCGATTGGACGCTTTTCCGTGTGCATCCGGCCGCTCGCGTCCTTGCTCAGCCACGTGTGGCAGAACCAGTCGGCGTCGTTGCGTCGAGGGTGGTCGACGCGATGGTGGTAGAGGCCCCAACGGCTTTCCGTGCGGAATAGTGACGCGCGTGCAGCCATCTCCGCGCAGTCGCGGATCGCACGCACTTCGGCTGCGCGCATCAGTTCGTGCGGGTGCTGCGCGCTGATCGCGTCGATGTCGTCGGTGATCTGCGCGAAGCGCTCGAGACCGATCTCCATCTTGCGTGTGACCTTTGGTGGCTGCAGGTAATCGTTCACCATGCGGCGCAGCTTGTATTCGACCTGTGCGGGCGGCAGGCCGTGTTCTCTCCGGAGCGGCGCGTAGACACGCTCACGCTCGGCATCGACCTGAGCCTGGTCGACGCTAGCGTGCTCCCGGCCCGCGACGTAGTCGGCCGCGTTCTCGCCGGCGAACCAGCCGTAGGTGAACGCGCCGAGCATATAGTTATGCGGCACTGCGGCCATGTCGCCGGCAGCGTACAGTCCAGGCACGGTGGTCTCCGCCCGCGCGTTCACGTAGACACCGGACGCGCTGTGGCCGCTGCAAAAGCCGATTTCGGAAATGTGCATCTCGACCATTCGGTGCCGGTAGTCGGTACCTCGACCCTCATGGAAGCGGCCGCGGCTCGGACGCTCGTTTGTGTGCAGGATCTGCTCGATCGTCTGAATCGTTTCTTCGGCGAGATGGTCGAGCTTCAGGAACACGGGGCCATTTCCGCTTTGCAGTTCCTGGTAGAACTCCCACATCATCTGGCCGCTCCAGTAATCGCATTCGATGAAGCGCTCGCCCTTACCGTTGGCGGTGAAGCCGCCGAGCGGCCCCGTTACATACGCGCATGCGGGCCCGTTGTAATCCTTGATGAGCGGGTTGATCTGAAAGCACTCGAGATTCGCGAGCGCCGCGCCCGCGTGATAGGCCATCGCGTAGCCGTCGCCTGCGTTGGTCGGATTCTCGTAGGTGCCCATCAGGTAGCCGGACGACGGCAGGCCCAGCCGCCCGGCGGCGCCGCAGCAGAGAATCACGGCTTTGGCGCGGATCACGTAGAAATCGGCGGTGCGGCAATCGAAGCCCAATACGCCACATACGTGCCCGTTGACGTCGGTCAAAAGACGTGTGGCCACGATGCGGTTCGTGATGGCGACGCGCGAGCGCTTGAGCTGCCGGTACAGCACCTTCTTGATGTCATGTCCTTCCGGCATCGGCAGCACGTACGCGCCCATGTGGTGGACCTTCTTCACCGCATAGTCGCCGTTGCCGTCCTTTTCGAACTTCACGCCCCAGCGGTCGAGTTCCTGGATCGTCGCAAAGCTGTGCTTTGCATACGCGTAGACCCCCGACTGGTCGACGATGCCATCGTTCGCGAGCGTTATCTCGCGCGTGTACTGTTCGGGCGTCGCGTGCCCAGGGATGACCGCGTTGTTCAGGCCGTCCATGCCCATCGAGATGGCACCGCTACGCTTGACGTGGGCCTTTTCGAGCAGAAGCACGTTCAACGCGGGATTGCGCTGCCTGGCCTTGACGGCCGCCATCGGGCCGGCGGTGCCACCACCAATCACCACCAGATCGAATTCGAGGACGTGTGTGTTCATAAACGATAATCCTTGTTGTGCTCGCTGCCGGCCGGCTGCGTTCGATACGGACCCGGTACTGGAGCGCATCGCCGCGGAAATAGAGGTGTTCGTAGTCGATCGGTGTGCCATCGGCGTCATGTGTGAGACGGTCGATGCGCAGCACCGGGCTGCCTTCCTCGACGCGCAATGCATCGCCGATATCCTCGTCGGCGAGGATCGCGTAGATCGCCACATCCGCGCGGCTAAGCAGCACGTTGCAGTCGTTCTCGATGATCAGGAAGATGTCGCGGGATGCGCGTTCGCAGGGTTTCCTTGATCTGCGCATGAAGCGACACGACGGGTAGCGGAACGAGATTGTTGCGGGTTGCGTGGGGCATGGCGTAACTCGTAATGTCAAGTTGCGTCGCAGTGTATGGCGCGGGGTCGCGCAACCCAACCAACGATTTCTGCTATCGATATCGCGGGCCTCCGGAGAGATCGCTTAGGCGTTTTGCTCCGGAGCGTGAATGCCCACCCCGGCAGGCCGGCTATGCAATGGCCGGCCTGCGCGGTTACCCCCGCGTGTAGATGCTGTCGAACACGCCGCCGTCGGCGAAGTGGCGCTTCTGTGCATCGCGCCAACCTCCGAATTCGCCGTCCACCGTATACAACTTCAGGTTCGGGAAGTTATGCGTGAGAGAGGCGGGCACAGTCTTCGAGCGCGGGCGATAGAAGTGCTCTGCCGCTATCCGCTGTCCTTCGTCGCTGTACAGGTGTTCGAGGTAGGCTTTGGCGAGCTCGAGCGTGCCATGCTGAGCGACGATCTTGTCGACCCATGCGACGGGTGGTTCGCACAGGATGCTCGATGACGGGACGACGATCTCGAATTGGTCGGAGCCGAACTCCTTGATACACAGAAAGGCCTCGTTCTCCCATGCGATCAGCACGTCGCCCTGTCCGCGTTCCACGAAGGTGACGGTCGCGCCGCGGGCGCCAGAGTTCAGGATCTGCACATTCTTATACAAGGCCGCGACGAAGGCCTTTGCCTTCGCGTCGCTGCCGCCTGCCTGATGTTCGGCGAAGGACCACGCGGCAAGATAGTTCCAGCGTGCGCCGCCAGAGGTCTTGGGATTTGGCGTAATGACGTTAACCCCGGCGCGAGTCAGATCGTCCCAGTCGTGGATACGCTTCGGGTTGCCCTTGCGGACGAGGAACACGATCGTCGATGTATACGGGCTCGAATTATCCGGAAGCCGCTTCTGCCAGTCCTGCGCGATGAGTCCGCGATCGGCGATCGCATCGATGTCGTAAGCTAACGCCAGCGTGACTACGTCGGCCGCAAGGCCGTCGATCACGGCCCGCGCCTGGCTGCCCGAGCCGCCGTGAGATTGCTTGAACTGAGCGCTCGTCCCTGTCTTTGCCTGCCATCGCTTGTCGAACGTCGCGTTGTAGTCTCGATAGAGTTCGCGAGTCGGATCGTAGGAGACATTGAGCAGCGACTCGCTCGTGCTTGCATGTGCGGTATGCACGAGCCCGAGCGACGATACGGCGGCGACGGTCAGTCCGGTGAGAAACTTTCGCCGCGATGGCGAAACCAATGGCATATCATCTTGCATATTCACTCCGTAGCGTATTTTTGTGCAATCAGTTTGCCGGAAGGTGCCGCTGCGCTTTGCAAGCATTACGCATAACGTTATTCCTCCTGATATAAAGCGGTGCTCTGCTGCAAGTCGGTGATATTTAGTCGAAGTAATTCATTCGCTCTGCCCGCCTGGTGGAAGGGAAGCACGTAGTGGTTGCCGATGACCGTGCCCGCACTTGGTTGGATCTGCTTAGCAGAATCGGCGATAAAGAAATGAGGAACGGTTGCTTTTGGATATCGCGCAACCTCGATAGACTCGATCGGAACCTCATGGATTGCCTTGCGCATGGTTGAGGACAGCATGCCTGGACGCGCCGTTCGTTCGTGTCGTCTGGTTTCGTCTCCTGTGCCTCATCAAAGAAGTGTGTTCCGCATGACCACGTTCGTCTTTCGCAAACCCAGTGCGTTACCCGGCTTCGGTCTGACGCTCGGGATTACAGTGAGCTACCTGAGCCTTGTGGTTTTGATTCCGCTCGCTTGCGCGTTTTTCAAGATCGCTTCGCTTTCGTGGGACCAGTTCGTCGCAGCGGTGACCTCACCGCGTGTGCTCGCCTCCTATCGTCTGACATTCGTCGCCTCGCTGGTCGGCGCGCTCATCAATGCGGTGTTCGGCTTCCTCGTTGCCTGGGTGCTCGTGCGCTATCCGTTTCCACTTAGGCGGCTGGTCGACGCGGCAGTCGATCTGCCCTTTGCGTTGCCGACCGCGGTGGCGGGTATCGCGCTCGCCTCGGTGTACGCGTCGAACGGCTGGATCGGCAGACTCCTTGCTCCGCTCGGCATTCGCATCGCCTATACGCCCTTGGGCGTATTCGTCGCGCTGACCTTCATCGGCCTGCCGTTCGTTGTGCGCACAGTCCAGCCAGTGCTCGAAGATTTTGAACGTCAACAGGAAGAGGCCGCAGCGTGCCTGGGTGCCTCTCGCTGGCATGTATTTTTGCGCGTCGTGCTGCCCGCCGTCACACCGGCGCTGGTTACAGGATTTGCGCTCGCGTTCGCCCGTGCGCTCGGAGAATACGGCTCGGTGATCTTCATTGCCGGCAACGTGCCGATGAAGTCTGAAATTACCTCCCTGATCATCGTCACGAAGCTCGAGCAATATGACTACGTCGGAGCGACCGCGGTGGCGGTCGCGATGCTGCTCGCATCGTTCGCAATCTTGTTGCTCGTCAATACGTTTCAGTGGCAGCTGCAGTACCGTTCGAGCCGAAACGGGCGCGGGGCGTCGGTGCCGCCCGCGACCGCCGTCGCGTCGGAGGCTGGTGTGTTATGAGTGACCCTGTCTATTTGGCTTCTCTCCCCGCGGGGCGCGCTCGCTCTGCGAGCTGGGATGATCCGGTCGACGAACCACGCGCTGCGCGTGCGCTTCTGACCGGCGCGGCGTTCTTGTTCATCGCGCTGTTTCTCGTGTTGCCGTTGGTGGCGGTTTTTGCGCAAGCGTTCAGCAAGGGGATCGGGGTGTATGCGGCCGCACTCTCCGATCCCGACGCACGGGCCGCGATCGGGCTGACGTTGACGGTGGCGGCGATCGCCGTGCCGCTCAATCTCGTATTCGGCGTGTGCGCATCGTGGGCAATCGCGAAGTTCGAGTTCCGAGGCAAGGCGCTGCTTACAACCTTGATCGACTTGCCGTTCTCGGTGTCCCCCGTGATTTCCGGGCTCCTGTATGTGCTGCTCTTTGGCGCACAGGGGTGGTTCGGGCCGTGGCTCGCCGCACATGGCATACAGATCGTATTTGCGGTGCCGGGCATCGTGCTCGCCACGATCTTCGTCACGTTTCCGTTCGTTGCGCGTGAACTGATCCCGCTGATGCAAGCTCAGGGCAGCGACGAGGAAGAGGCCGCTCGGGTGCTCGGCGCGTCAGGCTGGCAAATCTTTCGCCGCATCACGCTGCCCAACGTCAAGTGGGGGCTCCTTTACGGTGTGACCCTGTGCAATGCGCGCGCGATGGGCGAGTTTGGCGCGGTATCGGTGGTGTCCGGCCACATCCGAGGGCAGACCGACACGATGTCGCTGCACGTGGAGGCGCTCTATAACGACTACAACATGGCCGCGGCGTTTGCCGTCGCATCGCTGCTCGCGATGCTGGCGCTCGTCACGCTGGCGTTGAAGCTGATCGCCGAGCGGCGTGTCGAGGCCGAACTCGGCGCGGCACGGGAAGCTCGCGCACTGCCGGTATCGCAATCCTGACGAGACAAACATTATGGGTATTACGCTACGTCATTTGAATAAGCGCTATGGGCAATTCTCGGCGCTGGACGATGTGTCGTTGGATTTTCCTTCGGGCGAACTCGTTGCACTCGTGGGGCCGTCCGGCTGCGGGAAGACCACGCTGCTGCGCGTCATCGCGGGTCTGGAGTGCGCGGACGCCGGCCAGGTAGTGCTGCACGGGCAGGACGTTGCGTCGGTCGGCGCACGTGAACGGCAGGTTGGCTTCGTGTTTCAGCACTACGCACTCTTTCGCCACATGACCGTCTTCGAGAATGTCGCGTTCGGGCTGCGTGCAAGGCCGCGCCGGACCAGGCCCAGTGAAGCGGCGATTCGAGCGAAAGTCGGTGAATTGCTCGGCCTGGTTCAGTTGGATTGGCTTGCGCGATCCTATCCTGCCGAGCTATCGGGCGGCCAGCGGCAACGGATCGCGCTTGCCCGCGCGCTCGCCGTCGAGCCCAGAGTGCTGTTGCTCGACGAACCGTTCGGCGCGCTCGACGCGAAAGTCAGAAAGGAGTTGCGCGCGTGGCTGCGCCGGTTGCATGACGACCTGCACATCTCGACGATCTTCGTCACGCACGATCAGGAAGAGGCGCTCGATGTTGCGGATCGAATCGTCGTGATGAACCGCGGTCGCGTTGAGCAGTCGGGTAGCCCGCAGGCGGTTTACGATGATCCGGCGAACGCGTTCGTCTGTGCGTTCCTCGGTGCGGCGAACCGCTTGCCGGGGACTGTTACTGCCGATAGCTTTCTCGCCGACGGTGCTTCGGTGCCGCTTTCTGTAGCAGCCGATTTCGCGGGGCCGGCCCTGGCGTACGTTCGGCCGCACGATGTCGTGCTTACGCCGGCGAACGATAGCCGGCAGGGCGGCATATCGGTTCATGTGCGCCGGGTCGTACCGCTGGGTGCCACGGTTCGAGTCGAACTGGCCTCTCGCACCGGCGACGTGCTGGAAGCGCAGATCGAGCGCGACACATGGCGCGCGCTCTCGATCGAGAAGGGCGATGCCGCGTTCGCGATCCCGCGGGCGGCGCGCGTCTTTCCCGCGCGCTGAAGGTCAATACCGCTGCGGGTTTCGGCCCATGGCCACGCGCCAAATATCTTATCGATACGCTGATTCATTGTGCCGCAACCGACGTCTTCGGTCGCGGCCACGAGGAGGTGGTACATCAAGACGGTTAGCTTGACGAAATCGACGCCGAAGTGGAAGAACAGCCTCTGAATTCCTTTGCCCGATCTTCGATATGTCGTCGGCAAGGCGAATCGCGCTCACACATAGCGCCATTGGAAGCCATCTTTATCGATTCGCCTGACGGTCCCCGCCGACGTCTCGGCAAAATGCGCCGCAAACACCGTTGCGCCTGTATCCGCCGCCCGCGCGAGCAAACGCTGACGCGATGCGCGCGCCTGTTCCTGATCGAGACAGAACATCGAATTCCAATCCGGCCGATGCACCTGCACCGCGCTGTGCATCACATCGCCAGAGAAAAGCGCTGTTTCACCGCACGAGCGAATTTCGATCGCCATGTGGCCGATGCTGTGGCCGAAGGTTGGCAGAAAGCGGATGCCGTCGAGGATTTCCGCGCCGGCATCGGGCACGACCTGTGCCTGACCGGCATCGATGACGGGCCGCACGCTATCTTCGAAGACCATCCGCCGCGACTCGCCTTCCGGCGTGGCGAAATAATCGCACTCGCGCTCGCCGAATACATAGGTCGCGTTCGGAAACACGGGCGCCCAGCGGCCATCCTGCCAATGCGTATTCCAGCCAACATGATCGACATGTAAATGCGTGAGCAGCACATAGGCGATCTTCTCCCGCATGAAACCCGCCGCTTCGAGTCGATCGAGCACCGGATTATCGAGTTTGTCGAACAGCGCACTGAACGGCCGCGATTTCCCGTTGCCGATGCCCGTATCGACGACGATCGTCATACCGCCGATTTCGACAACCCACAGATGCGTCTTCAACGGTACACGCGTGTTGCTCAGATCGAGACTCTCGATGGAGAAGTGTTCTTCGAGCGCACGGCCGTCCGCGGTGCTCCAGTCAGGAAACAGCAGGTTCGGTGCGAGCGCGAAGCCTGTCTCGTCGATGCGCGTGACGGTCGCGGCGCCGACGCGATGGACTTGTAAAGCGGATTCCATGTCAATTCCTTCTCTTCGAGCGCTGGTTTGAGTTTGCGACAGTGACACGCCGCGTCGCGACAATCGCGAGATTCTCTGCATCGCATCCCGCATGTCCACCAAACTCGCCGCACAGAAACAGCTTGCCGTATCGTTCTGCCGCAGCTGCGAACGTGCGGTCCTCGCCGAGCAGGTCCATGATCATCGTGTTCGGCGCCCCGAACCCGCGTACGAGGTCCATGTACAGCGCGCGGCGTTCGCGTTCGGCGGGCGGCGATGCGAGCAGGGTCGGCGCATGGTCGAACGATGCGCCACCTGCATGCAGATCGATGACGACGTCGGCGCGCCGGAGCAGTTCGGTCTCGACGTAATGCGCGATCATCTCCGTCGGCTGGCCGTTGCGAGCACCAGGGAATAGACGATTCAGATTGCCGTGATCGAGAGGAGACGTGCGTGTACCGTTGACGAAGGCCGGAAAATTCAGGCCGGGAATGACGATCAGGCGGCCCCGTATCGCCATCGACGGCATGCGCTGCATCAGTTTCATCAGCGCGACGGGGCCTTCGTATTCGTCGCCGTGATTGCCGCCCGTCAGCAGGACGGTGGGGCCGGTGCCCGTGCCGGCATTGAGGAGCGCGAGCGGAATCGGCACGTGGCCGTATGCCGAGCGGTCGTGCGAATACGGCAGGCGCAGCGTCCCGGTCTGGAACCCCGTGCGTTCGAATTCGATATCCGTGGTGATCAGCGTAGCGGGAGAAGTCATGGCGCAAACAGTAAAGAGCCTGGGTGTCTTTACTATCCGTGACGAAAAGTTCTCTGGCCAATGCCGTTTTCTGCGGCGGGCGATGCCTTTCAGGCATCGCGTGCGGAGTCGCTATTGCAGCTGTTCCACGAAACGCTCGAGCGCCGGATTGTGGTGCTCCGCGACAAAGCAGAATTCGAGCGGCAGGGGCACCGACAGATCCTGCAATTCGACAAAACGCACCCGGGCAGGCGGCCGGTCGCGATTGGCCGCGTTCACGATAGCCGCACCCATCCCCGCGGAGACCAGTGAAAGAATGGCGGTTTCCGTAGACGCTTCCTGTCTGATATCGAGCGTGAGCCCTCGTTCGGCACAGGCGGACAACAGGCGGTCGTAATACGCCGGGTAGACGCGACGCGCGAACGCGATGAACGGCATGCCGACGAGTTCACGAGCGGCGACAGCCCCGGCGCAGCCGTGGGGCCACGCTTCGGGCACCGCCAGCACCACGTTCTGATCGAGCACATGCACGCTGCCGACTCCTTCCGGGATCGCGCCGAAACGGTAGCAGAAACCGCCGTCGAGCCGTCCCGCGGCCAACGCGTCGAACTGTTCAGGCGTGTTCATCGGCGTGAGTTCGAGCGCAACATCGGGCGCGGCTTGCTCGAAAGCGCGCAACGCCCGCGAAACGATGCCGCTCCATACCGCGTTCTCGACGAAGCCGATGCGCAAGGACCCCTGCATGCCGGAGGCGATACGGCGCGCGAGCCGGTTCGCGGCATCAACACGGGCGAGGATCTCGCGCGCTTGCGTCAGATACGCTTCGCCCGCGGGCGTCAGCGTCAATCCGCGCGGCGTGCGTTCGAACAACGCCGCGCCGATCGCTTCTTCGAGATCCTGTATCTGCCGGGAGATTGCCGGTTGCGTGACGTGCAATTGCTCGGATGCCGCCCGCACGCCTCGCAACTCGGCAACGGCGATGAAATAGCGAAGATGCCGAAGTTCCATGCTCGTTTTAGACAGGTGCTGTTGTCCGCGATGATCGCACAGTCGTGCCCCCACACCCTACATCGACACTCATGACGGCGCCGATCAACTGCCGTGTTGAGTCTTATATAAGACATAAGACATTTGACGTCGCTGGGCGTTGGAACTAGAATCGCGGTCGAAGCTGTGCTGGCAACCGCACGCGGCGTGCCCCAGGCCTCCCTTTGAACCGCAATACCAGCAGGTGGTCCCCATGCTTGAAAACTTTCGTGCTCACGTAGCCGCACGCGCTGCGCTCGGCATTCCTCCCCTCCCGCTGACGGCCGAGCAGACCGCCGAGCTGGTCGAACTGCTGATGAATCCGCCCGCCGGCGAAGAGCAAACGCTGGTCGACCTGATCACGCATCGCGTGCCCGCCGGTGTGGACGAGGCCGCTCGCGTGAAGGCGGGTTTCCTGGCCGCGGTCGCCAAAGGCGAGACCGTCTGCGCGCTGATCTCGCGCACGCGCGCCACCGAACTGCTCGGCACGATGCTCGGCGGCTACAACATCCAGCCGCTGATCGAGCTGCTGGCAGACGCCGAAGTGGGTGTCGCGGCCGCTGATGCGCTGAAGAAAACCCTCCTGATGTTCGATCAATTCCACGACGTCAAGGAATTGGCCGATAAGGGCAACGCCAACGCCCGCGCCGTCATGCAAAGCTGGGCCGACGGCGAATGGTTCACGAGCCGCCCGGAAGTGCCCCAAAGCCTGACAATCACTGTCTTCAAGGTGCCGGGCGAAACCAATACCGACGATCTGTCGCCGGCCCCGGATGCCACCACGCGTCCCGACATCCCGCTGCACGCGCTCGCGATGCTGAAGAATGCGCGTCCCGGCATCACGCCGGAAGAGGACGGCAAGCGCGGCCCGGTCAGGTTCATCGAATCGCTGAAGGAAAAGGGTCATCTGGTTGCCTACGTAGGCGACGTGGTCGGCACCGGCTCCTCGCGCAAGTCCGCCACCAACTCGGTGCTCTGGTTCACGGGCCAAGACATTCCCTTCATTCCGAACAAGCGCTTCGGCGGTGTGTGTCTGGGCGGCAAGATCGCTCCGATCTTCTACAACACGATGGAAGACGCCGGCGCGCTGCCGATCGAACTCGATGTGTCGAAGATGGAAATGGGCGATGTCGTCGAGCTGCGTCCCTACGAGGGCAAGGCGCTGAAAAACGGTGAAGTGATTGCCGAATTCCAGGTCAAGTCCGACGTGCTGTTCGACGAGGTGCGCGCCGGCGGCCGCATTCCCCTGATCGTCGGCCGCGGTTTGACGGCCAAGGCACGCGAGGCGCTGGGCTTGCCTGCGTCTACGCTGTTCCGCCTGCCGCAACAGCCGGCCGATAGCGGCAAGGGCTTCTCGCTCGCTCAGAAGATGGTCGGCCGTGCCTGCGGCTTGCCGGAAGGCCAGGGCGTGCGGCCGGGCACGTACTGCGAACCGAAGATGACGTCGGTGGGCTCGCAAGACACGACCGGCCCGATGACGCGCGACGAATTGAAGGACTTGGCGTGCCTGGGCTTCTCGGCCGATCTCGTCATGCAGTCGTTCTGCCATACGGCAGCCTATCCGAAGCCGGTGGACGTGAAGACGCACCGCACGCTCCCTGATTTCATCAGCACGCGCGGCGGCATTGCGCTGCGCCCCGGCGACGGCGTGATTCACTCCTGGCTGAACCGGATGCTGCTGCCCGACACGGTGGGCACTGGCGGCGATTCGCACACGCGCTTCCCGATCGGCATCAGTTTCCCGGCCGGTTCAGGGCTCGTTGCGTTTGCGGCCGCCACCGGCACGATGCCGCTCGACATGCCCGAATCGGTGCTGGTGCGCTTCAAGGGCAAGATGCAACCGGGCGTGACGTTGCGCGATCTCGTCAATGCGATCCCGCTCTATGCCATCAAGCAAGGCATGCTGACGGTGGCCAAGCAAGGCAAGAAGAACATCTTCTCGGGCCGCATTCTCGAAATCGAAGGCCTGCCCGACCTGAAGGTCGAGCAAGCGTTCGAATTGTCGGATGCGTCGGCCGAGCGTTCGGCCGCGGGTTGCACGGTGCACCTCAACAAGGAACCGATCATCGAATATCTGAACAGCAACGTCACGCTGCTGAAGTGGATGATCGCCGAGGGCTACCAAGACCCGCGCAGCCTGCAGCGCCGCATCCAAGCGATGGAGCAGTGGTTGGCCGATCCGCAACTGTTGTCGCCCGATGCGGACGCCGAGTACGCGGCCGTCATCGAAATCGACCTCGCCGACATTCACGAGCCGATCGTCGCCTGCCCGAACGATCCGGATGATGTGAAGACGCTGTCCGACGTGGCCGGCAACAAGATCGACGAAGTCTTCATCGGCTCGTGCATGACGAACATCGGTCACTTCCGTGCCGCATCGAAGCTGCTCGAAGGCAAGCGCGACATCCCGGTCAAGCTGTGGGTGGCCCCGCCGACCAAGATGGACCAGAAGCAACTGACCGAAGAGGGCCACTACGGCGTCTTCGGCACTGCCGGCGCTCGTACTGAAATGCCGGGCTGCTCACTGTGCATGGGCAATCAGGCACAAGTGCGCGAAGGCGCGACGGTCATGTCGACCTCGACCCGCAATTTCCCGAACCGGCTGGGTAAAAACACGAACGTGTACCTTGGCTCCGCCGAATTGGCAGCAATCTGCTCGCGTCTGGGCCGGATCCCGACCAAGGACGAGTACATGGCCGATATGGGCGTGCTCACCGCCAACGGCGACCAGATCTACAAGTACATGAACTTCGACCAGATCGAAGACTTCAAGGAAGTCGCCAGTACTGTGACGATGTAAGGACGCAGTCGGGCTACGGGGCGTTTCTTCGTAGTCGCACGACGCAATGGCACCGCAGGCTGATCGCTTGCGGTGCCTTTTTTTTATGTCATTGCGGCTGCCGCATCAGCGAATACCGGGTCGGCGATCGAGGACCCCGTTCAACGTCCTTGCGTCTCGAGACAGGCACGACCCACCAATTGCGCCGCCTTGCGATCGGCGCTTCGCTGCGACAAGCATGCTGCGGCCCAAACGCCCAGGCCTGCAAGGGCGAGCAGCGCACCGACCCATCCCGGCGAAGTCCAGCCGAAGCCGCCGGCGATCGCCAGTCCGCCAAGAAACGGCCCCAATGCATTGGCCGTGTTGAAAGCGGAATGATTGAGCGAAGCGGCGAGGCTTTGCGCGTCTTCGGCAACGTCCATCAAGCGCGTTTGCAACACCGTGCCGAGCGCACCGCCCACGCCGATCAGAAAAACGTCCGCTGCAATGGCCCAGATGTTCGACGCAGCGAGCGGAAAAACGAGCAGCGTCAGTGCGCTCCACACGAGCAGGAGCCCGGCCGTGCGCATCACCGAGCGATCCGCGAACATCGGCACGACGATGTTGCCGAGCGTCATCCCGATGCCGAACACACTGAGCACGAGCGATGCGGTACCCACTTGAGCGTGCGTGACCGAGGCCAGCACATTGGCCAGATACGTATAGACGGCGAATAAACCGCCGAAGCCGATCGCGCCGATGCCGAGCGTGTACCAGACCTGCGAGCGCCTCAAAGCGCCCAGTTCGCGCAGCGGACTCGCGTCGGCGGCTGCCGGCGTAGACGGCGCCCACAGACGCACGCATGTCATCGTGACCACGCCCATCGCTGCCGCGAAGCCGAAGCTCCAGCGCCAGCCGACCGCATGGCCGAGCCAGTTTGCGAAAGGCACGCCGACGATCGTGGCAACGGTGAGCCCGAGGAACATGCGGCCGACGGCGACCGTGCGGCGATTCTCAGGTACAAGCGAGGTCGCGACGAGCGCCGCGACGCCGAAATAGGCACCGTGCGGCAATCCGCTGATAAAGCGGAAGACGAGCATCCAGTGGTAGCTCGGCGCGACCGCGCTTAGCGTATTGCCCGCGGCGAATAGGGCCATCAACCCGATCAACAGGTCGCGACGATCGAGCCGCGCGCCGAGCACGGCCAGCGCTGGAGCGCCGACCACCACGCCAAGTGCGTAGGCGCTGATCACATGACCGGCAACGGGTGCGCTGATGCCCAGCCCTTGCGCGAACAGCGGCAGCACGCTCATCGTCGCGAATTCGGTCGTACCGATCGCGAAGCCCCCAACGGCTAACGCGAGGAGAACCCAGGCCGTCTTGTTCTGTGCTGCTTCATGTTGGTGCATCGTTCGCTGCCGCCGTCAAACTGGGTTAACCCGCAAAGCGGCCATTCTAGCGGTGGGGCGGAAATTTCGCTCGGCGCGCGATGAAGCAGCCTGGTTCAAGGCGTCAAGGGGGCATCGATCTTCATCGAGCCGGGCGCCCTCAGGGGGCTCCCGATGGTGTCCCCTGCCGTGGATCGCGTGTATTGGGCGTATCGGGAGTATCGGAGATGTCCGGCGTTGGGGTGGGCGACGATCCCGCCCCCGCCGGTGGGAACCCACCGCGCGCGCGCGATGCGCCCGAATCGGGCGGCAGGATGGTCGGCGCAAGCTGTGGCGCTACACCGCCCACTGCGCCCGGAGCGGTTAGGCCCGATGCCGCCGCACCCGACGCCGACTCCGGCACGCTGCTCGCCGGCGCCCCGAGCAGAGGAGGAACGGACGCAGGCAACGGCGCGGACGCTTGCGAGGGCGAAGGTGCCGAACCTGGGACGGCCGCCGACGCGGGCGCTACGGCCGATGCCGGCGCGGACGGTGCGGACGGTGCGGACGGCACGGACGGCGCAACCGGACTGACCGCCCGAGGCGCATGATGCACCGGAGCGGGCGCCGTCGGGGCGTGAACCTTCGTCCCGGACAGCCATGCCATCCACGCACGTAGCTTGTCGCGGAACACATCGAACGCGCCGGGCTGCACTTCGGTGTCGAAGCGCGCGCGCGAGTCGATCAGTCGCGCACGCAACGCTCGCTGATAGAAGTCGCCGACGATCGGCAGTGCGCTGTGCGCGCCTTCGCCCCAGTAATTGCCGCCGAGCGTCACGCGGCCGTCGTCGAACCCGACCCATGCCCCGGCGACAAGCTGCGGATGCATGAGGATGAACCATCCGTCCGTATTGTCCTGCGTCGTGCCGGTCTTGCCTGCTACATCCGCGTGGATGCCGAAGCGCGAGCGAATGCTCGCTCCGGTGCCGCGATTGACGACGTCGCGCATCACGTCGATCAGCGTGCGGTCGGCCGCTACCGGCAGTGCCTGTTCGGGCTCGGCCGCATCGAATTGCGCGAGTACGTGTCCATCGTGATCTGCGATGCTCGTAACCATGCGGGGCTCGAGATACGCGCCGTCGTTCGCGATCGTCGCGTAGGCCGACACCATCTCCTTGACGGTGACCGGACTCGTGCCGAGCGCGAGCGACGGCACAGGATCGAGCTTGCTGTCGCGCACGCCCATCGTTTGTGCAAGGCGCGCGACGCGCTCGGCCCCGACCTGCTCGACCAATTGCGCAGTAATGCGGTTGCGCGAGTAAGCAAGCGCGTCGCGCAGCGTCATCGGCTTGCCGCTCGGCGGCACGTCGTCATCGGGACGCCAGATTTCACCACCCTTGAGCGGAATCTCAACCGGTTGATCGATATAGGTATCGGTTGGCTTTGCGCCGGCCGCGAACGCTGCGCCATAGACAAACGGCTTGAACGTCGAGCCGGGTTGGCGGCGCGACTGTTGGACGTGATCGAACGGCTCTTCGCTGAAATCGCGACTGCCTACCCAGGCTTTGATCTGTCCGTTACGTGGATCGATGGCGAGAAAGCCCGCCTGTATTTCGGTTTTGTCGTGGCACAAATTGCGCATGAAACTGCGATCCGCGCCGAGCCGCTTCAGTGCATCGCTTTCGCTGAGCCCCGCGGCTCGCGCGCTGCGATAGTCGGGGGATTCGCGCATGAACGTCCTGAACAGGTCATTCGTTGGCGAACAGCCCGCGCGGCCGCTCCATTGTCCGTTCGCAATCGACTGCAACTGTCTGCCCTGCCACGCGACGGCGGCGGTGGCCATCGCCTGCAGCCGCGCATCGATCGTCGTATGAACGATCAGGCCGTCAGAGTAAATGTTGTAGTCGTTGGCATCGGCCCAGCCGATCAGCCATTTGCGCAGCTGTTGCGCGAAATGCGGTGCGGGCCCGGGGGGCTCGACCTGACGCTCGAAATCGACGGAAAGCGGCTTGGTCTTCAGTTTCTCGTAGGTGGCAGCCGACAACCGACCGTACTTGACCATCTGCCCCAGCACGGTATTGCGCCTCTGCAGCGCGCGCTCGGGGTTGATCACGGGGTTGTAGTAACTGTTGCCCTTGAGCATGCCCGTGAGCGTCGCGGCTTCGAGAATGTCGAGCTCATGGGCCGATTTGCCGAAGTACGTACGAGCCGCCATCTCTACGCCATAGGCGTTGTAAAGGAACGGCACCGTGTTCAGATAGGTCTCGAGAATTTGATCCTTGCTGTAGGCCATCTCGATCTTTTCCGCGGTGATGGCTTCCTTGATCTTGCGCGTGAGCGTGGGCGCGCGCCCTACTTCGTCGGGGTACAGGTTGCGCGCGAGCTGCTGCGTGATGGTCGAGCCGCCTTGGCGGTTGCCGCCGAACGTATGCAGTGCCGCCGAAGCGGTGCGCTTCCAGTCAATACCGTGATGCTGGTAGAAGCGATGATCTTCAGTCGAGATCAGCGCATCGATCATGTGCGGCGAGATCTGTTTCAGCGTCACCCATTCGCGATTGGACGGCTTGAACTCCGCCAACAGCTTGCCGTCCGCCGAGAGGATCTGTGCCGGCCGATCGACGCGCGCTTTGCGGATGTCGCTGATGCTTGGCGTGAACGGAATCAATGCGAGCACGTACAGCACGACAAGCGCCGGTGGCGTGGCCAGCGCAAGCAGGACGCCGCGCCGGGTCGGATGACGGGCGTGACGCCATAGGGCGGTTGCCGCGCGTTTGGTCAAATCGATGAGGAAACCGGTCAGCGCCACCGCGAGATGCGCGCATGCCTTCGCCAATCGGGCCACGCGGCCGGCCCATTTGGTGCGGAAATCACGTACGGTCGTCATGAATCTTTACGTCGCGCTGCCGGCGCGCCAGCCTGAAAAGGCTGCATGGTAGCAAACGAAGCAGCGCGTCCCGGCAGCGGCCGACTTGAACGACGGTATCCGGCGAACCTTGCTAAGCTGGCGCTGCTCGTTCGCAGCAGCACCGGCGATCGAGCGAAGGCGCGCCGTTGCGGCGCGACGTCGACGCACCTGTCAGGGTCAATCATGAACAGCTCAGAGCAGCTTGCTCCCGCGGCGCCGGTCTCCCCCGACGACGATGCGCCCTTTTCATCGCTCGAACATCGGCGGCATCAATTGTTTCCGAAGCTGTCGTCGGCCGAAATCGCCAGCCTGCGACGCTTCGCCAGCCCGAGATCGTACAAAGCCGGCGACTATCTGTTCGAGGCGGGACGGGTGGGGCCGGGCCTCTTTCTGTTGCTGGAAGGACACGTGCGCGTCTGCTCGCGCGACCAAGCGGGCGGCTTGCGGATCATTGCCGAGCACAATGAAGCCGGCGGCTTCATGGCGGAAATTGCTCAGCTTTCGGGTAAGCCGTCGCTCGTCGACGGGGTGGCCGTGACCGACTGCGAGACGCTGCTCGTCGTCCCGGCGAAGCTGCGTGCGCTGATCGTGGCCGACGCCCAACTGGGCGAGCGCATCATGCGCGCGCTGATATTGCGGCGGCTCGGATTGATCGAGCAGGGCGTGGGGCCGATCATCGTCGGCGACGGCGGCGATGGGCGTGTCATTGCGCTGCAAGGTTTCTTGCGCCGAAACGGCCATCCGTCCACGGTGCTCGACGCGCGTCATAACGAGGAAGCGGTCGCGCTCCTATCCGGTATGACGGTCGGGCCGCAAGATTTTCCGCTCGTGTTTTGCCCGGACGGTTCCGTTCTGCGCGGGCCCGACGAAGTGCAACTGGCAACCTGTCTGGGGCTCGTGCCGTCGTTCGAGTCGGCGGGCGTCTACGATGTCGCGATCGTCGGTGCGGGTCCGGCAGGACTCGCCGCGGCGGTGTATGCGGCCACCGAAGGCCTGTCCGTCGCGGTGTTCGATCAGCGCGCGCCGGGAGGACAAGCGGGCGCGAGCGCGCGCATCGAAAATTATCTAGGCTTCCCGACGGGCATCTCTGGGCAGGCGTTGGCCGCGCGAGCCTACCAGCAGGCGCTGAAGTTCGGCGCCCATCTCGCCATTCCCGGCCAGGTCGCCACTGTGGAGCGGAAGGACGACCGCTTCGTGCTCGCGCTCGCCGACGGCCAACGCGTCGACGCCCGCACGGTGGTCGTCGCAAGCGGGGCCGCGTATCGCAAGCCGCCCGTGGCCGGTCTCGCTCGTTTCGAAGGTTGCGGCATCTACTACTGGGCCTCGCCGATCGAAGCCAAACTCGTGAAAGGGCAGGACATCGTGCTGATCGGCGGCGGCAATTCCGCAGGTCAAGCCATCGTCTTCCTCGCCAATTTTGCGCGCAGCATTCGTGTGTTGATTCGCGCGCAGTCGCTCGATACGAGCATGTCCCGGTATCTGATCGACCGAATCGGCGCGCTGCCGAACGTGTCCATCTGCGACAGCTGTTCGCTCGAAGCGCTCGAAGGCGACGAGGCCGGGCTGGCGCGCGTCATCATTCGGCGCGGCGCAGATCAGGAAATCATCGCGTCGCGGCACTTGTTCCTGTTCATCGGCGCCGATCCGAAAACCGATTGGCTCGCGTCGAGCGGCGTCGAGCTCGATCGTCACGGCTTCGTCATGACGGGTTTCACGGGCAAGGGTGCGCCAGCCGGCGCAGGGCGCGTTTCGTATCCGTTGCAAACCAGCGTGCCGGGCATGTTCGCGATCGGCGACGTGCGCTCGGAATCCGCGAAGCGGGTCGCGGCTGCGGTCGGCGACGGCGCCGCGGTCATCGCCCAGATTCATGGTTATCTGGGCGCATTGAAGGACGCGGCGAAGCCTGCCTGACCGCCGGGCCGACGTGCAAGCGAGGGCGCGAACCGACACCGCGCAGGCGGGGCAACGCCCCAACTGCGCTGGCCCCCTCGCGCACGGGCTACAATAGCGGTTTGCGCGGCATCGATGTCCCATCGGGGCGGCGCCGGCGCGGGCTCCAGACGGCCAGTTTGCTCGATTCCACCTCCATTCCTCGATTGAACGGTTTTCCTCATGAGTACTATTCTTGAAAGCCTCCCGGCTGGCCAGAAGGTCGGCATCGCCTTCTCCGGCGGCCTCGACACCAGCGCCGCGCTGCACTGGATGAAGCTCAAGGGCGCAGTCCCTTATGCCTATACGGCCAATCTGGGGCAGCCCGACGAGGACGATTACGACTCCATTCCGCGTCGCGCGCTCGAGTACGGCGCTGCCGGGGCACGTTTGATCGACTGCCGCGCGCAACTCGTCGCCGAAGGCATCGCGGCGCTGCAATGCGGCGCATTCCACGTTTCGACGGCGGGGCTGACCTACTTCAACACGACGCCGATCGGCCGCGCCGTGACGGGCACGATGCTCGTGGCCGCGATGAAGGAAGACGGCGTCAACATCTGGGGCGACGGCAGCACGTACAAGGGCAACGATATCGAGCGCTTCTACCGCTATGGCCTGCTCGTCAATCCGAGCCTGAAGATCTACAAGCCCTGGCTCGATCAGCAATTCATCGACGAACTCGGCGGTCGCGCTGAAATGTCCGAGTTCATGCGTCAAGCGGGCTTCGCTTACAAGATGTCGGCCGAGAAGGCGTATTCGACCGATTCGAATCTGCTCGGAGCGACGCACGAAGCGAAGGATCTGGAAAGCCTCGAGTCGGGCATCAAGATCGTCAACCCGATCATGGGTGTGGCCTTCTGGCGCGACGACGTGCAGATCGCCAAAGAGGAAATCACGATCCGCTTCGAGGAAGGGCGCCCGACGGCGCTGAACGGCGTCGAATACGCCGATACCGTCGAACTGCTGCTCGAAGCCAATCGCATCGGGGGCCGCCATGGCCTGGGCATGAGCGACCAGATCGAGAACCGCATCATCGAAGCGAAGAGCCGCGGCATTTACGAAGCTCCGGGGCTCGCGCTGTTGTTCATCGCTTACGAGCGTCTTGTCACCGGCATCCATAACGAAGACACGATCGAACAGTACCGCGACAACGGCCGTCGCCTTGGCCGCTTGCTCTATCAAGGCCGCTGGTTCGATCCGCAAGCCATCATGCTGCGCGAAACGGCACAACGCTGGGTCGCGCGCGCGATCACGGGCGAAGTGACGATCGAACTGCGTCGAGGTAACGATTATTCGATCCTGAGCACGAAGTCGCCGAACCTGACCTATCAACCGGAGCGGTTGTCGATGGAGAAGGTGCAGTCGACCTTCTCGCCGCGCGATCGTATCGGTCAGCTGACGATGCGCAATCTCGACATCACCGATACGCGCGAGAAGCTGCGGATCTATTCGCAAGTGGGTCTGCTCACGCCGGGCGAAGCTTCGGCGCTGCCGCAAATCAAGGGCGACGACAAGTAAGCCCGGCCGGCATTCCGGCCGCGCAATCGGGCGGCCTGGCGAAGGTGACGTGCGGTTCCCGACCGCGCATCATCTTCGCGCCTCACTGCTGTTTCGGCCGCTTGCGGCTGCGTCGCAAGCGCCATCATCGATCCCTCGAATGCGGCTCGGAGCGACGCCTATGAGAAACCTCGACAATCCCTCTCACGATCAAGAAGTCGGCGTAGCCGATGCGACGCAGGACACGACGCGCATCGACGACGTCCGTATCGGCGCGGTGCGCCCGTTGATCTCTCCCGCGTTGCTGCAAGACGAACTGCCGGTGCCGCCCGCGGTGCAGACACTGGTCGAGCGTACGCGCGCCGAAATCGGTGACATCCTGCACGGTCGCGACGATCGGCTGGTGATCGTCGTCGGCCCGTGTTCGATCCATGATCACGATCAAGCGCTCGAATATGCGCGCCGGCTCAAAGCGGTTGCCGACGAGTTGCGCGACGATCTGCTGATCGTCATGCGTGTTTACTTCGAAAAGCCGCGTACGACGGTGGGCTGGAAGGGTTATATCAACGATCCGCGGCTTGACGGCAGTTTTCGAATCAACGAAGGCCTGCGTGCAGCGCGTCGATTGCTGCTCGAAGTCAATGGTTTGGGCTTGCCGGCCGGCACCGAGTTTCTCGATTTGCTGAGTCCGCAGTACATCGCCGATCTGATTACCTGGGGCGCGATCGGCGCGCGTACGACGGAGAGTCAGAGCCATCGCCAACTGGCGTCGGGCCTCAGTTGCCCGATCGGGTTCAAGAACGGCACTGACGGAGGGGTGCAAATTGCGGCCGATGCGATCGTCGCGGCCCGTGCGAGCCATGCATTCATGGGCATGACCAAAATGGGCATGGCTGCGATCTTCGAGACGCGTGGCAATCACGACGCACACGTCATCTTGCGTGGCGGCAAAAAGGGGCCGAATTACGATCGGGGGAGCGTGGAGGAATGTTGCGCCGTGCTTCGATCGGCGGGGCTGCGCGAACAGGTAATGATCGATTGCTCGCATGCGAATTCCGGCAAGGCGCATGAACGGCAGATCGACGTCGCCAACGACGTGGCGCAGCAGTTGTCGAACGGCGAACAGCGGATCGTCGGCGTGATGGTCGAAAGCCACCTCGAGGCCGGTCGGCAAGATCTCAAAGCGGGCGTGCCGCTGCGCTACGGCGTGTCGATCACCGATGCATGCCTGGGTTGGGCGCAGACCGAGCCCGTCCTCGATGTATTGGCACAGGCCGTGCGGACGCGCAGATCGCGCTAGCGAGGCGTTCAAGCTTCAAACAAAAAGGAAGGCCCCCGTAAGTTCAGGCTCGACAATGCACCTTTCGCGGGCGCGCGGTTACGGAAATGGACGGCTTTCGGCATTCGCGCACTGGTAGCCTTTACGCACTTTTTATGTCGGGCGTGTGACGCTTGTCCAGATGGCCTGAGCCGGCAGCCCCTCGCTGTGCCGACCGGACCGGGCGCAAACTTCCATTGAGCGTAGCACCCCCTTCTCAGGAGGTGCGACCATGTCTCTCGCTCCAATAGGTGATTCATCGCCCACGCCCGTGCCGGCGTCTACGTCGGTGCCGACGGGCGCGCCACCGCCAGCGCCATCGGCAACACCGCCGCTGACAGAAGCGCAAGTGCTCGACGAACTGCAGAAGACGCAGAATCCCGACGACGTCTATGCGAAAGCGCTGCAATTGATCGAGCAAACGCAGAACGACCAGGTCGCAGCACAAGCCGTCCAGGACGCCTTCGATGCGTGCATCGTCGCCCCCGCTGCGAAGCAGATTGCCGATGCCTATAGCAAGGGCGGCGCGATGGCGGCCGCGGCGAGTCTTCACAATGCGCTGAAAGGCGCGCCGCCCGAGGTAGCCGACAGTATTTTCAAAGCCGCGAAACCGACCGTCGACGCGATCGTGCAAGAGTTGGGCGGTACGGCGTTCTCCACCCGATTCCTGCTTCCGCCGACGACGAGCGGCTCCGTGACCAGCCTGCGCAAGAGCCAGCAGGACGGCGTCCCTCAAGCCTATCCGCCTCAGCTTTGGAGGATTGCGTCGCAAGACGAGTTCAAGTCGGTCTATGCCGACCTGTCGGCCGCCGTGGAATTGGCAAGCAAGGGCCCTGACGGGGATGCGGTGGCCAAACAGGTGGCCTCCAGCATCGTTACGGCCCTGCCATACCAGGCGAAGGACGCCGTGTATTTTCCGTCGCTGGAGAACGTCGACACGAACGCGCTGATGAGCAGCGCTGTGACGAACGCCGTATCGAGCGGCGATGGCGCTGCGCTTTCGCTCGCCCTTGTGAAGAGGGCATCCGAGGTGCCTGCGCCGAGCAGTACAAACGGGACAAGTGCGGCAATGGCACCGCCACCGCGGCTTGAAACGAAACAACTGTTCGACGCGATCGCTACTGCCATTCGGACGCTGCGCACGAACAACGACAATGCGATGACGGACTTCACGACGCCGGCGCCCGAATTGGCGCAGCAAGCGCTGCGCTGGGGCGGCTTCGTTGGCGACGACGCGGCCGGCATCGCGAAGCTTCAGGATGCGCTGGCGAAGACGATCGACCAAACGCCTTCGTTGGCAAAGCCGCTTGCGGCGAAAAAGGAAAAAGTCGATCAAACGGCGGCTGACGCCTGGGGCGTACTGATCGATTTGCAGAATGCGAAGGCTGATCTGCAAGGGGTCGCAGGCATCGATTCATTGGCGGGTGCCGCGACGCAGCTGCAGCACGATCAGCAGACGTCGAAATCGCTGGGTGTCAGTGCGACCGCGCAAGCGGCGGTCAGCCAAGCCGAGACGCTGCAGCTGGCAAAGTCAAACCCAGCCTACAACGCGCCCGGGAAACCGCCTAACCTTTGGTGGTCATCGCGTGTCTTGCGTGGCCTCGTTTCCCAGATCGCGGCGATGAAGATGCCGGCCAGTAGCGGAGACCAATTGAACGCGGCGGTAGCCAGTATTTCCCGCATGACCGACGAGCAGCGCAAGCAGCTTTTTGGCACGTCGGACATAGGAGCCATTAAAAAAACGTTGGTCGAACCTGAAGGGGGAACCCGGGAAGCCACGGTTGTTGATGCCGTAAAGAAAATGACCGACGCCGACATCGATCAAATCACCGCACGTGGAGGCTTGGCGCTGAGCACGCCGGCGGGCCAGGCGATGACCGGCCTCAGCACGGCGCTGTACCTGATCGGTGCGGCGGATCTGATCGATACGCCGGTCGTGCCGGGGAAAAATCCGGTGCCTGCGCTGATCAACCAAAGTTTCGGCTGGGTCGTCCTGTGGGGAGCCGTCAACAACAGCGCGATGCTCGGTTCGAGTTGGGCACGCACGCTGCTGGTCGGCGAGAACTCCATGCTGTTCAAGAACAAGATGCCGATTGGCAGTTGGATGGATCGTCTGACGAGCCCTGCCGTGGGGAAAGGCACGATATTCGAGTATTCGGGGGAGGCGTTCGACGGCGTCGCATCGCTGCTCCTCGCCGGCATCGCCGCCTATGAGTTCGGACACAAAGACTATTTGATGTCGGGGCTTCATCTGGCGGTGTCGGTCATCGGCGGCTATCCTCTTGCCGCGAAATATAGCCCGAAGATTCCAATGTGGCTGGCGGGCGGGCCACAAGAGGCCATTGCCGGGGACGCCTTGGAAGAAAGCGTGGCGGCTGCCGCTGCAGTGGAAGCAGGGGGCGCCGATTTGGCAGGTCCGCTGGGCACGGTCGCGACGTTGCTGCTGACGACGGGCATGTACGGTGTCAAGAAGATCCGCAACGAGATCGCGGCTGCGTCGGCCGAGCCGCTGAACCGGACCATGCTGCACAACCTCGGTTTCTCGACTGACCAGGCCAAGTTGCTGGCCAACGATGACGAGCACGGCAACAGCATCGGCCCGACACTGCAGGCAACGGCGTACCGGCTGGGTCTCTCGGGGAAGCAGATGGGCGACTATTTGAAGTCGTTCACGGATATGCAGAAGCTGAACGAGCTCGTGCTGGCCACGCAGAACGTCAACGCCGATGCACAGGGCAATTACCAGGCCACGCTGCTCGGTCACGACGATGCGATCGCCGATGCGCCTGCCGGATTGTCGGGGCTGGCGCTGAAGGGCTTCTATGAGAAAAACACGCCGTTGTTCGACATTCCGACGTTGCTTCCATCCGCCGACAGCCAGGGGCAACCGCCGTTGAATGCAGACGATAGCTACTACAGAAAGTTGGCTTTGGAGCGGGAAACACCGCACAGCCTCGACGGCTTGATCCAATGGGCCAAGGACGATGGCATTCCCTTCCCGACCGCGGCACCGAGCGGCGGCGGCGCTACGACCAATCCGCCCGAGCCGCCCGACCAGCGTGGCATGGGCAAGACCCATACGCCAGCCCCAGCCCCAACCCCAACGCCGACTCAGCGCGACGTTACCGCGCATGACGGCGATACGCTCGGCGGCATTGCGCAATCGAACGGGACGACGCTGCCAGGGCTCGCTCCGCTCAACCCCGAGTTCGACTGGTCTTTGCTGGGAATCGACGCGGCGAGACAAGGAAAGCGCGATCCGAATCTGCTCTTCCCGGGCGACATCATTCACATTCCGGTTGGGCCGTGAACGCCGGCGCGCGCCTGCAATGCGCGCGCGTAGCCCGGCGAACGATCGCTGCTCAAATGATGAGCCGTGAGATCTTCGTGCCTTCCAGCGATACGCCGGCCATCAAGCCGGCGTTCGTGAGAACGAACGCTTCGACCGGGCTTGTCGCGGTCGACGTATCGACGTTGCCGTTCGCGCCAATGCGCACGAGCGCCACCGTGGCATCGACGCCCGCCGCCCAGCCTTGGCTGCTCGTGAATTTATCGAGCGCCTCTTGCGTCATGAACAGCATGATGATGGCTTTCGATTGCGCGCCGATCTGCAGCCCGAACGAAGCCGCCGCGATGCTGTAATAGCCGCTCGACTGGCCGCCGATGCGCAATGCCCCTTGGCCATACTGCCCGCCGATCCAGAACCCCGCGGAGAGCACGGAAGGAAAGACGAGAACGCCGCGCGCGTTACTGACGAGCTCACGCGAGCCATGCACCGTCGAATATAGACGGGTCAGCGTGGCTTCGACATCTGCATCGATCGCTGCACGCTTGCCGGCGTCGCCCCCCGGTGAGGAGCTCGAAGAAAGCGGCGTGGTCGTGCATCCGGTGAGCGCAAGTCCGCCCGATGCGAGTGCGGCTCCGGTCATTGCGATGAATCGACGGCGTTGCATGAATCCTCCTGACAAGCGAACGATTGATGGTCGCGCGCGACGTGTTATTCCGCATGCGGCGAAGCTGATACAAAGACAATGCAAATGTCGCGGGAGTTCCGAAGCGATCGATTTCCGTATTCGGGATTGCAAGCGATCGACAACATCGACGGCCTTCCGATTCGTTGATTCTGCGATTCATCGATTCATCGGTTCATCGATCGCTTCCGCGCCATTAACCAGTTCTGCGAATGGTTTGAGCGGGCTTAGTGAGGAACGTCCACTACGCCATGGCTCACGGCAATCGCATTGCTGCCCGGGTTCGAGGCAATGGCGGGCAGATTGGCGGTGGTCAGCGCGGGCGCGGCGCCGGGCGTGCCGCCGCGCGGTATCGTGCGCAGCACCTGCGACGGCGGCAACGGCGTACCGTCATGCAAGTGCCGCCACATCAGATCGAGCGCTTGCAGGTAGTAGTAATGGACGGGGATGAAACGCGTATCGAAGCCGGGCACACCGAGAAATGCGTCGAAGTGCTGTCCGTTCATCACTTCGTAGAGCGATACCTGACTGCGAGCGCCTTCGCGCGCGCTGTTGGCGGCCAGGTATGCCCGCGAAGCATGGTTGATCGGCACAAGCGCGTCGCTGCGCCCTTGCACGAGGATCGCGGGCTTGCCGTGAAGATCGGCGCGGACGCGAATGGCGCGAACGCTCGCGTGCATGCGCGGGTCATGCTGCGTCCATAGCTGGCGCATACAGAGCGCACCGGCAAAGCTCGCATCGGGTGTTGCGAAGCGATGGTCGGCTGCGCCCGTGGCGCCGTCGTTGTAGACGAGACTGATGCCGTTGGTGGGGGGAATCCCGTTGCCGAGGCCGAACACGGCCCCCATCGGCGAGGCGGCCGGCGGCACACCGGCTGCGCCCGTGGCCGGATTCGTCGTGCCGAAGCTGAAACCGCAGAGATTGTCGAGCACGCTCGATCGCGTATAGGCGTTCGCATAGGTGACGGCGACGGCCGGCACGGCTTGGGAATCCCACATCGCGGCTTGCAACAGGTCGGAATCGGCTTCATAGCCCGCGGCATGCAACTGCGCGAGCGCATCGTCGGCTTGCGCCTGCAGATCGGCGCCCGTCACATAGCCGGCCGCAGCCAACGATGCGCAGCGCGCCTGCCGGATCGCAATTGTTGTCGCGAGGGGCAATGCGGTCAGATAAGGCGCGCCCGTGGCCGCTTGCGCCAATGCGGCACAGGGCTGCAGCAGGTTCGCGAGCGTCGTGTAATCGGCGAGCGGTTTGCCGGCTTGTGCGATCGGCTGGCCGCCTTCGAGCACGCGAGCGCGATGCGGCAGGTCCACGTTGACCTGCGGCTCGCCGACGACGACGGCCGTGATCCAGCCGCGCTTGTCTTGCTCGGCAGCGGCCAGCGAAGCGCCGCCGCCGTTGCTGACCGACGCGGCGATCGTCGTGATGCTGCCGGGCTCGTAGCGGACGTGCCGACGCGAGCCGGAGACGGTCGCACCAAATTGATGATTCAACGCCCAGTACGCGAACTTGATAGCTTCAAGCGTGTCTTTGCCCCATTCCTGCTCGGGGTTTTGCTGCGAGTGGGCGTGCTTGAACGCATATCGATAGGGGAATGCCGCGTTGAAGCGGGCGATGTCGCTCGCACTGGCATCGACCGTGAACAGGCTGTCGCGGCCTGCGCTGGCGGCGTCGGCGACGAGGCCATCGATCAACGTGACGTGACCCGTCATCAGCTCTTGCGCGCCGTTGCCCGAGCCCTTGTCCGTGTAAGCGACGGCGCAGCCGCGCTTGAGGCCCCATTCGCCCGCGGCCGATACGGCGCCGTACACGCCACGCGAGCCCGAGGATGTCGCCGTGACGATGCAAGGTTTTTGCGGATCGAACTGGGTTGGCACCTGCACCATCAAGGTGACGTTTTGGTTGCCGGCGCCGTTATCGGCATAGGCGAGATATTCCGTGCCCGCGACTTTTCCTTCTCCTAACGTATCGTTGCCGTTGATGTCGATATTGGGCCCCCAGAAGCGGCCGTATCCGCCGTTGGCCGTCATGTCGACAAGCGCACGGTAGTTCGACCAGATCGCGAGCCTGCGCAGTTCGGCTGCGGTCGGGCTGGCCGGGTTCGCGATCGTCGGGGCAGGCCCTGCCAGCCCGGTTTTGCCGAGGCCGCCGGTCAGCAGATCGTCGGTGACGCCGTCGTAAGTCGTGGTGCGCAGGCTGCTCGCGACGACGAACGACGGCAGGCGGTTGAAGTTCGACGGTGCGCTGTCGCGATCGCCGGCGCGGGCCGCCGTCGAAAAGAGCGTGGCGCCGGCGATTGCGGCGCCCGCCAATAGGACGGCACTGCAAGCTGCAAGTGGAATGGCTTTCATTGGTGTCTCCATGCACTGCTTGTTGAGCGTAGCGCGGTGGTGCGCCGTTTCGATGCGAAGACCCTGCGTGACACTGCCATGACATCGACCTGCGGAACGAGCGCATGCGCGCGAGAAATGCATCGCTATCGGTCGACGACGAGATTGTGACGGAAACTGCATGCGCCCATCAACTTTCGTTTTTCCTGCGACGCTCGGGTATGAGCGATGTGAACTGCGGTGCCAGCGGTGGTGTGTGCGACAACCGTCACAGCGCGATCGATCGAAACGCTACGCGCATGGACGGCTCGCGACGGCGCATTCGGCGAGATGAACGACGAGCCTCTGCGCGGCCGGCTGCAAGGCTTCGTAGTCCTTGAAAAAAATGGCGAAGCGACGTTCGGCCCATGCGTCTGTCAGTGGGACGATCTTCATGTCGAAAATGCGCGCATAGGTGTGGCCGACGATGGCGGGCACAACGCTGATTCCGAGATTGGCAGCGACTACTCGGAACGTCGCGTCGAACGTCGATACGACCATGCGATAGGACACATTGCGCCCAAGCGCCGCGGCGGCGCGGCGCAACGTGGTGTGGACGGCTGTCGAAGGGGGCATGCCCACATGTTCGTAATCAAGCGTCTGTTCGAGAGAAACCGACCTGTGTTTCGCCAACGGATGGCCGGGATGCACGGCCAACGCAAGGTGGTCTTGCCGGTAAGGGCGGGACATGAGTCCGTTCAAATCGACGTTGTCCCAACACACGCCGATGGAGGTCTCGCCGTCGCGGACGCGACGGACGAGTTCGAGCGAGATTTGCTCGTCGACGCTGACTTTCACGTTTTCGTGTTCGGGCGCCCGCAAGAACGAAGCGATGTCGTCGAGCAATGCTTCGGCGATCGCCGACGCCGAAGCGCAAACGGTGACACTGCCGACGAGCCCGTGCTTGAATCCGGCGACATCGGTGGAGATGCGCTCCATCGTAAACAGCGCGTTGCGCGCATGTTCGAGCAGAACGATGCCCGCCGGCGTCGGATGCGCGCCGCGGCGCGTTCGCACGAGCAACGGTACGCCAAGGTCGCTTTCAAGTTGCGCGATGCGTTTGCTGATTGCCGACGGCTCGATGTGCATTTCTTCGGCGGCACGCGCCATGTTGCGGAGATCGCAAACCGCCACGAAAAGGCGCAAGGTCTTCAAATCGATGTCACGCATTCGAACGCTCGGTATGGAGGGGCAAGGTAACGTCCTGCGCAAAGCGAGGGTTTCCAAACGGGAAGGCTTTCGGTTCCAAAATAACGCTTGCCCGATCGTTCGGAATGTCTAAAGTTAGCACACGGCCGGCGCAGGAGCGACCGGCGCAGCCAACGGAGACATGCCCGATGAAGTCACTGCCCTCCCGCGCAATCATCAGAGAAGTAGGCTTGCGCGATGGTTTGCAGAGTATCCAGACGATCTTGCCGACCGCACGCAAATGCGCCTGGATCCGGCGTGCGTACGAGGCGGGGCAGCGCGAAATGGAAGTAGGCTCGTTCGTCCCTGTGCGGCTGATGCCGCAGCTGGCCGATACGGCGGAGGTCGTCGCCTATGCGAAGACGTTGCCGGACCTTGTCGTGTCGGTGCTCGTGCCCAACCTGAAAGGCGCCGAGCGCGCGCTCGAAGTCGAAGCGGATGCGATGCTCGTCCCGCTGTCGGCGAGCCATGCGCACAGCGTGGCGAACTTACGTAGGACTCCTGATGAAGTCATCGCCGAGATCGGGCGAATGCGAGCGGCTCGCGACGCCGCTGGCGCGAAGACGCGCATCGAGGTGGGCATCAGCACGGCGTTCGGCTGCACGATTCAGGGCGACGTATCGCGGCAGGAAGTGATGCGCTGCCTGCAGGCAGTGCTCGATGCGGGCGCCGATCAGGTCGGCTTGGCCGACACGGTGGGCTATGCGGGGCCCGGTGCCGTGCGTGCGTTGTTCGAGCAAGCGCGCCGCGTGGCGGGCGATCGCCTTGCATGCGCGCATTTTCATGACACGCGGGGGCTGGCGCTGGCGAACGTTTTTGCAGCGCTCGAGACCGGCATCGAGCGATTCGACGCGTCGTTGGGCGGGATCGGCGGGTGCCCGCATGCGCCCGGCGCGAGCGGGAACGCGTCGACCGAGGACCTCGTTTTCATGCTCGAAGAGATGGGAATCGCGACAGGCGTCGACATCGAAGGTTTGCTCGCGCTCCGCGCCGAACTCGAGCGCTGGTTGCCGAACGAAGTGCTGCACGGCAGCCTCGCGCGCGCCGGTTTGCCGAAGACTTTCACCGGGCGGTCGCCCAACGATTTCACGGCAGGTGTCCAATGAGTATGGCTACTTCGCTGCCGCTCGACGGCATCCGCGTCGTCGAATTCACGCACATGGTGATGGGCCCGACATGCGGCATGATCCTTGCCGACCTGGGCGCCGAGGTCATCAAGGTCGAACCGCCCGGCGGTGACAAGACGCGCCGCCTTCCCGGGCTTGGCATCGGTTTTTTTCGCACGTTCAATCGCAACAAGAAGAGTGTCGTCATCGATATCGCCACGCCCGAAGGGCAGGCTGCCGCCGGCGATTTGATCGGCGAATGCGACGTCGTCATCGAAAATTTCCGGCCGGGATTGATGCGCGACTTCGGACTCGACTACGACACGCTGTCCAGGCGCTACCCTCGGCTCGTGTATGCGTCGCACAAGGGCTTTCTGCCGGGCCCCTACGACAAGCGGCTTGCGCTGGACGAAGTCGTGCAGATGATGGGCGGCCTCGCCTATATGACCGGCCCGGTCGGGCGTCCGCTGCGCGCCGGCGCCTCCGTCAACGACATCATGGGCGGGATGTTCGGCGCGATCGGGATTCTGGCCGCGTTGCGCGAACGCGATCGCACGGGACGCGGACAGGAAGTGCAAAGCGCGCTGTTCGAGAACTGCGTCTTTTTGTGTGCTCAACATATGCAACAGTACGCGATGACGCACGAGCCGCTGCCGCCGATGCCGGCCCGCGTTTCGGCCTGGAGCGTGTACGACGTATTCACGCTTGCGCAAGGCGAGCAGTTGTTCATCGGCGCCGTGAGCGACAAGCAATTCGTCGCGTTGTGCGACGTGTTGCATCGGCCCGATCTGGCGGCCGAGCCGCGCTTTGCAACGAATTCGCAACGCGTGGCATCACGCTCCGAGCTGATTCCGCTCTTGTCTGAAGTGCTCAGCGCGCATCGCGTCGCCGAGCTTGTGCCGAAGCTCGAAGGCGCGGGCATTCCCTATGCCCCGATCGTGCGGCCCGAACAATTGCTCGACGACCCGCATTTGAAGGCGAGCGGTGGACTGGTGCCGATGACGACGGACGACGGCGGCACCACCGACGTCGTATTGCTGCCGCTGACGATGGGCGGACGGCGGCCGGGCGTGCGGCAAGCGCTCGCCCGGATCGGCGAGCATACGCAGGAGATCTTGCAGCGGATCAAGCCTCGCGTGAGCCGGTAGAGGTGCGGATGCGGCGATAGATCCCTGTGCCTGCGAGCCTGCAGCCGCTATCGCCCGCTGCCCATCATCTGCAGATCGGCGCCGATTTCGACGTCCGGGTTGATATAACGCGGTAGCGCGGCAATGGCCTGCTTGGGCAATGGCTTGCAGTAGAGAAATCCCTGCGCCACCTCGCAGCCGTGCATGTCGAGAAACGCTGCTTGCGCCGCCGTTTCGACGCCCTCTGCGACGACGCGATGCCCGAGACAGTGCGAAATCGAAAGGATGGCTTTGACGAGCTCGGCGTGGCGAGAATCGTGCGTGACCTGTTGAATGAAGGAACGATCGATCTTGAGCGTATCGATCGGAAAGCGCGCGAGGTAGCTCAGCGCCGAATAGCCTGTGCCGAAATCGTCGATCGCGATCGAGGCGCCCATCCGTTTGAACGCGGAAAGCGTGCGCGTGACCGATTCGTCTTCTTCGAGCAGCAGGCTTTCGGTGATTTCGAATTCCAGCCATTCGGCGCGGCAGCCCGTTTGGTCGAGTATCTTCTCGACTGTTTGGACGAAGCCCCTCGCTTGAAACTGCCGTGGCGACAGATTGACGGCGACGACCCGGCGAGGACCGCCCGCGGCGTTCCACTCCGCCGCTGCGCGGCACGCCTCGCGTAGAACCCATTTGCCCAGATCGACGATCAATCCGGTCTCTTCGGCCACGGGCACGAATTGGTCGGGCGGAATAAAACCCGAACCGGCCCGATTCCACCGCAATAACGCTTCGACGCCGATGACCTCGGCATTGCGAAACGCCACTTGCGGCTGGTAGTGCAGTTCGAGTTCGGCGTTATCGATCGCGCGACGCAGTTCCGCCTCGAGTTGCAGGTTCGCATCGGCCTCGACGGTCAACTCGTTCGTATAGAAGCGGAAGCCTCGACGGCCGGAACGCTTCGCCAGGTACATCGCCGAATCGGCGTATTTGAGCAGATCGTCGGCATCGGTGCTGTCGATCGGATAGAGGGCAATGCCGAGACTGCCGGAAATGAACACTTCCCTTCCATGCAGCACGAAGCGCTCGCCGAGCCGGTTAATGATCCTCGCGGAGATCTCTTCGAGCGTGCGACGGTTGCGCGCATCGGGCAGGAGCACGGCAAATTCGTCTCCGCCAAAGCGCGCGACGATGTCGCCCGGCCGTACGCATTCGAGCAGCCGCTTGGCCGCTTCACGCAGCAACTCGTCCCCGACCGCGTGGCCCATGGTGTCGTTGACGCCTTTGAACCGATCCATGTCGATCATCATCACGGCCGTCAATCGATCCTGCGCACTGCCTTCCGTTGCACGCCGTAGCGCTTCGTTGAACATCGTGCGATTGGGCAGGTCGGTCAGCTCATCGAAATACGCCATGTGGTGAATCTTTTCGCGCGACGCGTGCAGCTCGCTGATGTCGCGACCGATGGCGAGCACGGTTTCCACCTGACCGTCAGCGCCGAACTCTGCTGTCAGCCGAATCATGTGGCACAACTGCTTGCCGTCGCCGGGCCGCCATTTCAACTCGAACTGTCGATCCATGCCCGTGTTGAACACTTGGGTGATCTCTTGCTCATAGCGCACGGCATCCGGTCCGCCCGGATATTCGGATGGCGTTTTTCCGAGCAAAGCGTTTGCGCCGCCCGGGGCAAATGTCAGGAAGACCGGATTGACGTAAAGGCGGCGAAGCTGCCGGTCGTAACGCGCCACCGTATCGGGCGAATGTTCGACGAGGGTTCGAAACTCGCGTTCGCGCTGCGATAATTCGCGCGCTTTGGCGCATAGCGTCGCGTTCAGCTCCAGAATTTTTTCGTATTGCGCCTGCAACTCGGCTTGAGCCCGATTGCGTTCCGTGATGTCCAAAATGGCGCCGATCAATCCCGCCGGACGGCCTTCCGCGTCGTAAAAGATCGCTTTCGTGAACTCGACCTCGCGGTCTTCCTTTTGCGCATTTCGGGCCCTGAACTCGTATCGTTGAATTCCGCCGTCCGTAAATAACTCTTCGTCCTTCTCGAAATAGGTTTTCGCCAGCTCATAGGGGTTCACTTCGAATACGGTTTTGCCAACGAACCGATCCTTCGAGATGCCCAGAAAATCCTGGAACGCCTGATTGAGCTGGAGATAGCGCCCTTGTCTGTCCTTTGAGAAAACGGGGATCGGAATCGTGTCCAGCAGCGACTCGAGATACGATTCGCGTTCGCGCAGCTGCGCCTCGGCGTGTCTGTGCGCCGTGATATTGAAGCAGAGCGCGAGCACGCCCACAGCCCCGTCCGCGGCCGGGTCCGTCGCGAGCTGAACCCGATAGTGTTGCGTCTGGTCCGTCGGCATGCCGTCAAACGCGAGCTCTATCTCGCGCGCCACGCCGGTCGCCGCGACTTCCCGGATCGCGGCCTGAAAGCGCTGATAGACCGGCTCCGACAGCAGCTCGGTTTCGCTCAGCAGAACGTGCGAGCCGCCGCGGTCGGCGCTCATCATCTGTATCGCCGCGCGGTTCAGGTAACGACGCCCGCCGTGCGCGTCGTAGCGGATCGCAGCGATGTGCAGATCGCCGAGAGGCACACGGTACGCGTCTTCGCTGGCGATTTCAGAGTTTTCCATGCGGTTCAAGGTGCTATTCGTCTAAGCATTACAGCTCAGGGTGCATTGCTGAATTGGCGTGTCATGGGTGCGCCATGGGTGCGCCGGGAGCTGTGCTATCGCCTGGATAACGGCCAAATTGAAGGATTTCTGAAGGCGTGCGGACAACCCTGGGCGCCATTGCCGGACGTTTGGCGTTTTCCGGGGCGGTGTGCCGGGCGCGTTTCCCGTGGCCGTCAAAGGAATCGCATGTGGGAATCGAGCCCCGCATTCGGCGAGGCGCCCGATCGGGCATTGATTCGGAACGCCGCGCTGAGCAAGCGTGGCTACGGTGTTTCAGTCGGCGCGGGGGCGCCTCAATGCGTCCCTTGCTTCGCTCGTTTCGGCTTCGCGACAGCCCCTGCGGCATTGAGCGCAACGGCCTCGCGGATGAGCGCTTTGAACGCGTCCGCGTCGATCTCTTCGCCCTCGTGAATATCGATCGCGCGTCGCGCGTTACCGTCGAGGCTCGAATTAAAAAGCTTTCGGGGGTCTTTCAGAGACGCGCCTTTGAGAAACGCCAGTTTCACGACGGCCTTGTACGATTCTCCTGTGCACAGAATGCCATTATGCGACCAGACAGGCGTGCCCATCCATTTCCACTCTTCTACGACATCAGGCTCCGCTTCCTTGATGAGCGCACGCATTCTGGCCAGCGTTTCACCGCGCCAATCGCCGAGGCTCGCGATTTTTTCGTCGATCAGTTCAGATGCCGGCCGATCTTCCGTTGCAGTCGCTTTCTTCAAGTTTTTTCTCCAACGCTTCGATGTTTTCGATTGATTGCGAGGCGCTTTCCCCTTGTAACTTTCCCCAACTTTCCAAAGAAACAAAGGCGAGCGCCGATCGAACTTCGCGAATCGACGCTGCGCCGGTCAGTATGATGCACTGTTTTCAATTCGGAATCGGGAAATCGATCTCCGTGTCGTTGACCCGGTTGAACAGATTCGTGAACGAAATCAGCGCAACGGCCAGCAGCGCTTCGACGATTTGCGCCGGCGTGTAGCCCGCTTCACGCACGGCGGCCAATACCGCAGCGTCTACGGTCCCTTGCGTCCCGGCAACGGTGCGCACGAACGTGACGAGCGCGTCGCGCCGGGCGTCGCCGGTCGCTTCGCCTGCACGAAGCTGGCGCAACGTATCGGGCTGCAAGCCGGCAAGCTTGCCCACCAGCGAATGCGCCGCTACGCAATAATCGCAGCCGTTGAGCGAACTGACTGCAATCCGGATCGCTTCGATATCGGGTTTGCTCAGTTGGCCCTGCGCAAGCACTGCGTCACCGTCCACCATGAGCCCGAGTGTGGCAGGGCTGTAGCTGCCGATCACCGCATATGCGTTCGGTAATTTTCCTGCTGCCTTGCGAATGCGCTCGAACAGGGCGTGCGCGGCGTCGGGCGTGTCTTCGGCGCCAAGAGCGGGAAGTCTGGACATAATGGGCTCCTTGTTGTCATTCAGGGTTAAGGCCGCTTGATGCGGTAGGTGTACTTTAAGAACGCGGGCCTTTTTGATGAATGCTCGCGCGGCCCACAAACATGCTCGATCGTTTCAACCTACGGAGTCCTATGGATCTGGATCTGCTCGATAGACTGTTGAGCCTTGGGGCGGTTGACGGGCGTCTCGATGAGCGATGCGAACTGCGCGCATCCTCGACGGTTGCGCAAGCGCGCAGCGCGCAACGCGAGATGCCGTACCACGCGTTGCTCGCCGGTTCTGCCGTGGTGGAAGGGCCAGGGCTGGAGCCGACGATGCTGCATGCAGGCGATGTGCTGATGTTGCCGTCGGGCGAGGCTCATACGATCGTGAACCGGGCGGGCGGCGTGGCGCCCGGGCGCAGCCGGGGGGAAGCGCCCGAGACGGTGACGCTTTACGAGGCAGGAGGCGCGGCGACGATCCTGCTGTGCGGGCGGTTCCTGATGACGCCCGCGGCGTGGCGGCTGTATCGTTCGTTGCTGCCGGACTACGTCATCGTTCGCACGAACGCCGACATGAAGCGCATGGCGAGTTTCGGCGGGAACGGTGAAGCCGGTGAAGTTGGTGAAGTTGGTGAAGTTGGTGAAGTTGGTGAAGCGCCCGACCAACAAGACAGCACTTCATCACGCCTGAGCCGGCTGCTTGCGCTGATGAAAGAAGAAACCGAGCACGCGCAGCCGGGCCACGCCGCGGTACTGCGCCACCTGTCCGCGGCACTGTTCGGTATGACGCTGCGCGCGGCGATGCATGGCACGCAAGCGCCTGCCGGCATGCTCGCGCTGGCGGCGCATCCGCGCCTGTGCGAAGTCGCGGTGCAAATCGTTCGCGCGCCTGCGCAGGCATGGACGATCGAGGAAATGGCCGGGATCGCCCATATGTCGCGCTCATCGCTGATACGCAGTTTCGGTGCGGCAGCCGGGATGACGCCGGCCGAATTCGTGACGCGCGTGCGTATCGCCGAAGCAAGTCGATTGTTGAAAGACACCGAACAGTCGGTGGCGGCGATCGGCGAGGCGGTTGGCTATGCGTCGGAGGCGGCGTTTCAGCGGGCCTTCAAACGAGAAACCGATTTGACGCCGGCCGCTTGGCGTGCCGTACCGCTGCCACCGACCGAGCCACCGCGGCCGCCGCGTTTCGTGTCGCTCGGCGGCACTGTGGAAGTTTGAAGTTGCCGCGCGTTTGCAGCGAAGGCTCAGCCCTTCAAACCGCGAGTGCGTCGCGACGTGGCCGGGTGCTTTTGGCCGCGACGGGCGCCTGCGGGCGCGAGACATCTTCGAGCGCCGGCATCGAATCGAACAATTCGCCGATCCATTCGGCGAACACGCGCACTTTTGCGGAAAGGTGGCGGTTATGCGGATACACGATGGAAATGGGCTTCGGCTTCGGATTGAAGCCCGCCATGACTTCCTTCAACGAGCCGTCGAGCAAATGGGGCAGCACCATGAAAAGCGTGGGCTGGATCAATCCGAAGCCTTCGATCGCACAGGTTACGTAAGCATCGGAATCGTTGACGGTCACGAGACTGTCCATTTTCGCTTCGACGGGCTTGCCGTCGATGAGGAAAACCCAGGGGACGGGCCGGCCCCCGTGCGCCGCGCGAAAATTCACGGCCTGGTGCGAGGCGAGATCTTCGATGGTCTTCGGTTCGCCGTGCTTCGCCAGGTAGCCCGGCGAGGCGCACGTGACGCGCTTGAGCATGCCGATGCGCCGCGCCACCATCGATGAATCCTCGAGCGGGCCGACGCGGAGCATGCAGTCGACGCCTTCTTCGATCGGATCGACGGGACGGTCCGACAACCCGAGATCGAGCGTGATGTCCGGATAGCGCTGGTGGAACGTCGACAATGCGGGAATGACAATGCGCCGCCCCAATGCGCTCGGCATGTGAACGCGCAATGCGCCGCTCGGCTTGCGATTGCCGGCCTGAAAACTCGCATCGGCTTCGGCGATTTCCCCGATGATCTTGATGCAATGCTCGTAGTACGCGGCGCCGTCGGGCGTCAGCGAAAGCCGGCGCGTCGTCCGGTGCATGAGGCGCACGCCGAGATACGCTTCGAGATTCTGGATGATCGTCGTCACCGATGCGCGCGGCATGCCCAGCGTTTCTGCCGCACGCGTGAAGCTGTTGGCGTCGACGACGCGCGTGAAGACTTCCATTGCCTGAATGCGATCCATGCTCGCTCCGATGGGTGACCAACGAAACAGCATAGTCTGCCACGTACCGCAGATTCAAGCTCGTCGTTAATGACATGCGCGGGTGTAACGCGACGCCCAGCGCGTTCGTTCGCGCTTGCATGGCGGTGATGTTGTGCTGCATGCGGCGCATGTCGACGATGGCCGCGGGCGCGTGCAGCGCAACGAACTGAGCAACGAGATCGGCGCCGCGGAGCCGCGGCGCCGGATCGAGAGCAGAAAGCGGATAGTGCTTACCGGAAGTGCTCTACGTGTGTTTGCAGCCATTGCTCGAAGCGAAGCGGCTTGCGGCCGAGCAGCCGTTCAACCGTGTCGGTCGCTTTCGCGGCGCGGCCTGCTTTCACCTGCTCGTAGGCTTTGACGACCGATGCCGCGATGGGCTGTGGCAGACCGGCCCGTGTGAGATTGTCGGTGGCTTGTTCCAGCGTGATGTCGGCGCAGCGCAGAGGACGATCGATCGCTTGCGAGAGCAGTGCGACCTGCTCGGGCACGCTGATGATTTCCCCGCCTGTCAGCACCAGTTCCCTCTCGGTCAAGGAGGCATCCGTCAGCGCGCGCACGGCGACGGCCGCGATGTCCTCCGGTGCGATCGGCGCAGCGCGTCCGTCGCCCATCGGATTGGGCACGACGCCACTCGCGCGAACGCTCGGCAGCCACAGATAGGCGTTGGACATGAAGCCGGTAGGCCGCAGGAAACGGCCGTCGAGCCCGGCGGTGCGAATGATGTCTTCCTTCTCGCGATGGAGGCGGCCGAGCAGCGTATCGGGCGCGCTTTCTACCATGTGCGTCGAGAGGAACACGACGCGTCGAACCCGCTTGGCTGCCACGCGCGCGATCAATTCGCGGAAAGTGTCTGCGCTGCCGACATTCATCAGGAACACGCCTTCGACGGGGCCATCGAGCGCAGCCGAGAATGCGTCGGGCGTGTCGTATTCCCCGGCAACGACGTCCACGCGTCCGTTCCATTGCGCCAATTTAGACGGATCCCGCACATAAGCCCGAACCGCATGGCCCGCAGCCAGCATTTGGGCGACGATCTGACTGCCGACGTTACCGCTTGCTCCAGTGACTAAATACATGGTGGTTCTCCTTCTGGTAATTGAAAATTGAACGCTTTCAACGTCTGCCCGAAAGATTGGCTATTATTTGCAACAATTGATAGATATCGAACAATCCGTTGCTGACGTGGAACAATCCGTGGGGGCGATACATGATCGATCTGAATGAACTGCAGTGTTTTGCGCACATTTGCGAAGCGCAAAGCTTTACGGTGGCCGCCGAGCGCCTCGGCCTGCCGAAATCGAGCGTGAGCCGCGCATTGTCGCGACTGGAGCAGCGTTTGGGGGTGCGGCTCATCGAGCGTACGACACGCAGTCTGATGTTGACCGAAGCGGGCGAACTCTATCTCGAGCGCTGCAGGCGGATGTTGGAGGAGGCGGAGCAAGCCGATCTTGCGATCGGCGCGATGCATGCTCAGCCTCGTGGGCTGTTGCGCGTCGCTACGTCGGTACCGTTTGCGCGCTTTGCGCTTGCGCCGGTGCTCGGTGATTTTTTGGCGGCATACCCTGAGGTGCGCGTCGATCTGCAACTGCTGGCGGCCGAGCATCGCGCGAGCGATGCGGCGCCCGATGTGGTGATCGGTCCGGCGCCGGGCGCCGATTCCACGTTGCGAGCGACGCCGCTGTTTCGGGTGCGGCTTGCGGCCTATGCGAGCCCCGCGTATCTTGCCGGACGGCGCATGCCGAAAATACCGGCCGATTTGCGCGAGCATCATTGCATTACCGGGCACTGCTCCGCGCAGGGGCTTGCGCCCGGTTTTTCCGCGTGGCGAATGCAACGCGGTGCTACGCGCCAGGAAGTGCGCTTCGAGCCGCGCGTGATCGTAGCCGATCCCGCGATCGGCTACCAGGTGGCGTTGAGCGGCGGTGGCGTTACCCTGCTCAAGCCTGAGGCGGCGCAACACGATATCGATGCGGGGCGGCTCGTGCGACTGTTGCCCGATTGGGAGATCGAGCCGTTGCAGCTCTATGCGCTGCATGCATCGCGCTTGAGCGCATCGCCCAAGGTCAACGCGTTTATCAGCTTTCTGCGCGACCGGTATGGGGTTGGCGATTGGAGTTCGGACGCGGTCAAGTCACGGCCATTCCGGGCGCAGCATCGGCACGACTTGAAATCGAAAATGGGTCGGAAGGTTGCAGGCGATGGCGACCTTCGCCAACAACAACGCCGGGTTCGATCCGACATCGTCCGCGAATCCGATCGTGACTGATCCAACGTTGCTAGCCGCACCAGCGCTACTTCGAAGCCGGGCCACTCGCAGCGCGCGTGCCCGAAGCCGGCGATACCGGCGATAGTGCCCGGTATTGCTCGCGCCACTTCGCCAGATCGCCGTTCCATTCGGGAGCGAGCTTGATCAGTTGCGTGGCCGAAGCGGTGCCAAACGACATCTGCGCATCGGCAAGCGCGCGAATTTCATTCTTTTCGGCAGGCGACGACAAGAAAGCCGAGAAGGCCGGCAAGTCGCGCGCATATTCCGTTTCGATTTGATCGATTGCCTCGCCCTCCATCGTGGTCGCCATATTCATCATGATCGGTGCGATGGCCCAGCCACTCGCATCGCCACCCGACTTAGCCGCATCCTGCTGCCATTGCACCATCAGCAGGATCTGGCGGGACATCAGCAAGATGGCGGCGCGGCGCTTGACGACATCGGGTGCGGGAACCGGCATCGACGAGGGCGCTGGCACTGACCCTGGCATCGTGCCGTCGGCGGCGGCACGCAACTGCGCCTTTTGCATCGAATCGAATTCGATGACGGTCAGCCGGTTTTGAAACGCCAGAAAGCGACGGCCAATTTCCGTCGAGTAAAACCGCAGCAAGATCTCCGCGTCTGCGTGCGACAAATGCTGCGCGTAGCTATTCGCGAGCGCGTCGCGATACATGCGCTGCAATTCCGATTGCACGCTTTTGATTCGGAATTCACGGCGCCGCGCACAATCCTGCATGATCGTTCGCCGCATCGGTTCCCAGCGCGGGTCCGTCTCGTTCCACTTCGGATTGGTCGGGTCGAGCGTGCGAATGTTGCGCGCGACGCAGGCGGAAATCTCGGCGGCGGCATCGGCGTCCGTCTGCGTGTTCGCCTGGGCCGGTTTGAGTTGCTGCTCTGCCAGCAACCGTTCGATCTGATTGGGGTCCGCGGCGGACGTGCGTGACGCCTCCCCAGTCGCGCTCACCTGCTGCCGAGGTTGTAGCGAGAACGCAGGGGCATCCAACGGGGGCGCAGTCTGCGCAGCAATTTGCCAGCATTGCAAAGCGATGCCCGCGCCGATCGACGCGATGCGACGATTCATGGCGATTCCCCGTACGAAAGGTTCGTTGTAGTCGTTGGAAGGCCGGTCGTTGGAAGGCCGGTATGCCGCGGTGCCTGTGCGCCGCGCGTTCCAGGGCTGCACCTCGAAATTGTGATGGGCTGGGGCACCGCCGTCTGAGCGGCGCCGCACCGTTAGCCATCCAGTTATTGATGAGTGTAGTTCACTATTGAATCAAAAATTGGCTACTTTATGGCATTAGTGCGGAAGTCCAGAATGACGTCCGTGGCCTGAAAACAGACGCCCGTCTGCCAAGCAAGGGCCGAAACGTCTTCCAATCTGGAGAAAGAAAATGAACGCATCCGTTACCCGTCGAACCCTTTCCGGCAAGGTCGCTCTGGTGACCGGCGCAAGTTCCGGTATCGGCCGCGCGAGCGCCGTTGAACTCGCGCGCCGTGGCGCCAAGGTCGTCGCGAGCGCCCGTCGGCAATCGGAGCTCGAACAACTTGTAGCCGAGATCAGGCAGGAAGGCTTCGAGGCGTCTGCGGTCGTCGCAGACATCAACGTTGAGCAGAGTGTCATCGACCTCGTTGCCAAGACGGTTTCGACCTACGGACGCATCGACATCGCATTCAACAACGCTGGGACAGAAGGCGCGTTCACGCCGTTCGTCGAGCAGACCAACGAGACGTACGACACCATCTTCAACGCCAATGTGCGCGGCGTTTTCTGGTCGATGAAGCACGAGGCCAAAGCCATGCTGGCGCAAGGAGGTGGAACGATCATCAACAATGCCTCGATGGGCGGCGTGATCGGCTTCGGTAATGCGGGGCTCTATATCGCGAGCAAGCACGCGGTGTTGGGCCTGACCAAGACCGCTGCGATCGAGCTATTCAAGCAAGGCGTGCGCGTCAACGCCGTCAATCCCGGCATCATCGACACGCCGTTCCAGGATCGCATCTGGCCGGATGTCGAAGCGAAGCGGGCTTTCGCAGATTCGACTATTGCGGGCCGGGCCGGTTCGCCCGAAGAGATCGCCGCGGTCGTGGCGTTCCTCGCTTCCGATGACGCTTCGTTTATCTCGGGGCATGGCCTGCTCGTCGACGGCGGGTATTCGATCGCCTGATCGGCCCAAGACGGCGCGGAAGTGTTGTGCTGGTCCGATGTTCTAACGGCGGTATGCGAGCAATCGACCCGGATCATCGCAACCGGTGATTACGGGCACCAGGCGCGGAAGCGGGCATTCAAGGCAACGCCCACCAAGTGGGCAGCAGCCGTCTGACTTCCGCGCGCCGGAAGCGGTCGTCGATCAAATGCAAGACGCCGACGTCCGTTTCGGTGCGGATGACACGCCCCGCCGCCTGTACGACCTTTTGCAAGCCGGGATACAGGTAGACATAGTCGTAGCCGCTACCGAACCTGGCATCCATCGTGCGCCGCATTTCTTCATTGACCTCGTTGACTTGCGGCAGTCCGAGCGTGGCGACGAACGCACCGATCAACTGCTCACCGACGAGGTCGACACCTTCGGAGAAAGCGCCGCCCAGCACGGCCAGTCCGATCCCGCTGCCGGCCGAGCGGAAGCGCGCGAGAAACGCATCGCGCGCCGCTTCATCCATGCCGGGGGCTTGAGTCCAGATCGGCACATCGGGATGTCGCTGCTGCATCAGCGTTGCCACCCGCTGCAAATAATCGAAGCTGCTTAGGAAGCCTAAGTAATTGCCCGGTTGCTCGGCATACTGGCGTGCCATGAGATCGGCGATCGGGATCAGCGAGCGTTCGCGATCGCGCCAGCGCGTGGAGACATGAGCGGCAATATGAACGCGCAATTGCTGAGGGCGGAATGGGCCGTCGACGCTCATGAAAGCCGCCTCTTCGGGCAACCCCAGCATGTCGCGGTAGAAGTGCTCCGGCGCCAGCGTGCCGGAGAACAAAACGGTAGTGCGTGCGAGCGCGTGCCGTGGCGCAAGGAAATGCGCCGGAACGACGTTGCGCACGCACAGCGCAGACGAAACCTTGCCGCGGTCCGCTGCGGCCTTTGCGCTCAAGCGCACATCGAACACCGAATGCGTGCCGAATTGTTCGGACAACGAAACAAAATGCATGGCATCGAAGAAGACACGCAGCAGGCTGTCATCGATCGAAAGTGGCGCGTCGGCCAGATGGTCGGTCACCGCGCCAATCAGGTTTTGAGCGGAGGACAAGACGCGTGCGGGGACTTCCGCGTACGCCTGATACGCGTTCGTCTGCGTCCGATTGAGCGCGTTCCACTCGCGCTGCAACCGCTTCAGCGGCTCTTTAAGCACGTCGGGCGCAGTTTTTCCGGCGGCTTTGAATGCGCTTTGCTCGATCGAGGCCGTGTACATCTTGCGCGCGCGCTCGAGCAGGTTGTGCGCTTCGTCGACGAGCACTGCGACGGGCCACTGATTGATACGGGCGAGCGCGTAGAGCAGGGCGCTGCTGTCGTAGTAGTAGTTGTAGTCGCCGACGACGACATCGCACCAGCGCGCGAGCTCTTGTGCCAGGTAATAGGGGCAGACGTCATGGGCGAGCGCTGCCTGACGCACGGTTTCCCGATCGAGGCGGTGGCTTGCAAGCGCCGCTTCCCGTGCATCCCCAAGCCGGTCGTAAAAGCCACGCGCGAGCGGGCACGATTCGCCATGGCACGACTTGTCGGGGTGCTCGCAGGCCTTGTCGCGTGCAACGAGTTCGAGCGTACGCAGCGGCAACGCATCGGCGTGGCGATGCAATGAATCGATCGCGTCGAGCGCGAGCGCTCGGCCCGGCGTCTTCGCCGTGAGAAAGAAGACGCGTTCGACGTGCCCTTGTCCGCACGCCTTGAGCGCCGGAAAGATCGTGGCGAGGGTTTTGCCGATGCCGGTCGGCGCTTGCGCCATCAACGCACCGGCATCGCGCGCCGCGCGATAGACGGCCACGGCCAGCTCGCGCTGTCCACTGCGAAACTCGCCATAAGGGAACCGAAGGCGATCGAGTGCCGCGTTGCGTGCCTCGCGATGTTCGCTCTCGCGCATGGCCCAGCCGAGGAATCGCTCGCACTGATGCTCGAACAAGCTGCGCAGGGCGCACGCCTCGTATGACTGCGTCAACACGGTTTCTTTGCGTGAACCGATGTCGAAATAGACGAGCGCCACGTTCAATCGTTCGAGCGCTCGCGCCTGGCAGAGCAGGTGCCCATAGACGAGCGCTTGCGCCCAATGCAGCGCGCGATGATTCTCGGGCATCGTCTCGAGCTGCCCGCGATAGGTTTTGATTTCCTCGAGGCGATTGAGTGCGGGATCATAACCATCGGCCCGGCCGCGCACGGTCAACTCGCCATAGGCGCCGCTCAGTGTCAGCTCCGATTCATACCCGGCAGCCCGCCGCGAAGTCACTACCGCATGGCCTTCCATTCCTTCGAGCGCAGTGGGCGACGGCGTGAAACGCAGATCCAGATCGCCACGCTTGGCCGTGAACTCGCACAGTGTCCGGACCGCGACGATGTAGCTCATGGCAAGGCCGCTACGGTGTCGAAGGCGGGCGCTTGTGCCCAGCGCACGTCCAGCACTCGCACGGGGATGCCGTGCGCGATGCAATAGCGCAGCCAGCGTGTTTGGTTGTCTTGCAGCTTGTCGCCCGGGCCTTTGATTTCGATGAACTCGTAGCGCTGCTCGCGGGGCCAAAACCGGACGAGGTCGGGCAGGCCCGAGCGGTTCTCGCGAATGTCGGCGAGCAAGCGCATAAAGCAGAGCTTCAGGTGAGTCGCGGGCAGACAATCGAGCGCATGGTCGACGAGGTGAGGCGTCAACATTCCCCAAAATACGAACGGCGATTGCAAGCCGGCTTTGACTTCGAGGTGATGCCGAATCGTCGCCTGATAAGCGCTGCTATCGAGTTGCGCAAGGCAGTTCGCGAACATCTGCTTGCGACGCGCGAAGAAGTCCGGCGCGTGCAGATCGGCCGGCCCGCGTTGAAACGGATGGAAGAATGCGCCCGGCACGGGCGCAAACACGGCTTCCCAACACAGCAGACCGAACAGCGAATTGATCAGGCCGTTTTCGACGTAAAACACCGGAACGTCATCGGTATGGAGATGATCGCGAACGACGTATTCGACGGCGAACGGCTCGTCGGGGTAAGGCAGTACGATCGTTTCGCGCTCGATTGCGCGCTCGCGGGCGGCGCGCTCCGTGCTCCGTCCCAACGCCCGGTGCAGTCTCGGCAGCATGCGAGCAACGCGCTGGGATTCTGCCTCGCTTTCGGGTTCGCGCATCGCTTGGCCCGCCAGTTCGAGCGCCTCGGCGAAGCGCCCCTCGCGTTCGAGCACCCGCATGCGCCGATGCCTTGCACCGGGCCATGCGCTGCCAGCATATGCGTCGAGCGCAACGGGCCAATGTGCAAGCCGTTCGGCGTGATGACCGATCCGAAACAGCAATTTTGCGCGTCGCATTTCGAGCCAGGGATTGTCGATGTCGACGCCCTTCGCCGCGCCGAGCAACTGCGCAAGATCGTCCGCTTCGACGAGCGCATCGAGCGCAGCGCGGCATGCATGCAGCGAGAGATAGCCGTCGATATCCGCGCGCGAGCGAAAGGCGCGAGCCGACATGGGAAACGGCACGGACTCATATTGATAGATGCCCAAATCGGCGAGCACGAATTCTGTCCAATCCTGGTGCAGGTTGCCGAAAAACATGAGCCGCAGCCGTTCGCACAGCGCAGCGATCGTCGTGCGCAATACCGTGTCCGTTTCGTTGGTGTTCGCGCTCCATTCACGATAACGCCGTGGCTCCGGGTAAGTGTCGCGAAGCACGTCCAGCCAGGCAGCCTTGCTCAGATGTTTATGACTGGCGGCCGATGGCAACATACGCGCGAGTTCGGGGCGCGTGGCGAGCGAGAACAGTTCGTCGATCGTGACCGGCGCGTCCGTGTCCACCCACCCGAGCGCGGCCAGCGGCGCGGCCGCCGCCAGCGGGCAACCGATTTCTTCGTAGACGAGCCGGCTCGCGCGAAACAGCGGCCCCTGACGCATCAACATGCGCACGAGCAGCGCGCGCGACTGCAGCGGCAGACCGGCGAAGTCATGCAGAAAGTCGCGCTCGCCCATGTCGAGCAAATCGTCGTAGCGCTCAGCGATCCACGCCAGCGCACGCTCGAAATTCGACAAGTAATAGGGCGAGGGAGCGGTGGAAAGCACGACGGTTCTGCGGGGCTGTATAAATGTACAGGGATGATAGCAAATTCGGCCACAGCGGCGGCCGATCCGCGCTGCGCGGATAGGTTCGATTCGGCACCAAGCGCGTGCTGCGGCGATAATTCGGTCAACCGTGCTCGTATGCACGTGGGCGCCGCCTTCTCCAACTCGCTCGGATACCCATGAACACATTGACGCGCATCGCGCGCTTTCTCGGCAACCGCCCGCGCATCGTTATCGCCGCGGCGCTCGGCATCCTGGCATACCTGATCGAGCCGTGGCAGCTGCGTCCCATTCAGCGGGCGCTGCTCGCATGGGACGTTGGCATGTGGCTTTACCTCGTCATGATCTGGGTGCTGATGATGAGGGCCAGCCCCGCCGATGTGCAACGGGTGGCCGAGCGCGAGAACGAAGGCGCGACGGCCGTGCTCGCCATCATTACCTGTGCGGCGATTGCGAGCGTGGCTGCAATCGTGGTCGAGCTATCCGCCACCAAGGGACTCGGGCCGAAGCAGGCGGGCATCAACTATGCGCTCACCGGCGCGACCATGCTGGGCGCCTGGCTGTTGATTCCGACGGTTTTTACATTGCAGTACGCGCGCTATTACCACCAGACACGCGAACATGAGGCGTCGTTGAAGTTTCCGGATCAAGACGAACCGCTTGATTACTGGGATTTCTTATATTTCTCATTCACGATTGCGGTTGCATCGCAGACATCCGATGTTTCTTTATGTTCGAGTCGCGCGCGACGCACGGCGCTGGCTCAATCGGTTTTGTCGTTCTTCTTCAATGCCGCGCTATTGGGGCTTTCGGTGAATATCGCGGCGGGGTTGTTGGGATCGTAATACGACGGAGAAGGGGCTCTCTGTGCGTTGCTGGCCGCCGTTCGCGGCCAGCAACGGCGGCCAGGGCGATGTCCCGGCTGCCGATCAGCGCACCTTCACCGCATCTGCGGCGTCTCCCGCGCACGCAGATCGAACACGAGCACTTCCGCCGCCTTACCTTCGGTCAGCGTCAGCGCGGTCTCGTCACGGAGCTTGGCGCCATCGCCCGCAACGAGCTTGACGCCGTTCAGCGTGACCTCGCCGCTGGCCACATGCACGTACGCGTACCGCTCGGCCGGTAGCGACAGCGACGCCGTTTGATCGCCGTCGAGCTTGGCGGAATAGACGCGTGCGTCCTGCCTCAGCGTCAGCGATCCGTCGGCCCCGTCGGGCGAAAGCATGAGCCGCAGGTTTCCTTGCTTCTCTTGCTCACCGACGTGCATCTGCTGATAGCGAGGCGGCGCACCCAGCGCCGCCTCCGAAGGCAAAATCCAGATCTGCAGAAAATGCACGGGGTCGGTGGACGACGGGTTGTATTCGCTATGCGCGACGCCCGTACCCGCACTCATCAGCTGCACGTCGCCGGGCACGATCGTCGAGCCGGTGCCCATCGAGTCCCGATGTTCGAGCGCGCCCTCGAGCACGTACGAGAAAATTTCCATGTCGCGATGCGGATGACGGCCAAAGCCACGTCCCGCAGCCACGCGATCGTCGTTGATCACGAGCAGATCGGAAAAGCCCGCTTGCTCCGGGTCGAAGTAGTTGGCGAACGAGAAGGTGTGGCGCGAGCTCAACCATCCATGCTCGGCGACGCCGCGATCGGTAGCTTTCCTGATTTCGATCATCTTTTTCCTCCGAAACGTTAGGACGCCGAACGAATGAAGCAGGGTTGGCGTCGATGGGTACAGAGTCTAGGCCAACGTTTCATCGATCAGAAGACCTACGGCGCGGACTCACCGTCTCATGGATGGGACAATCGGCGGGTGGTGCGGCAGGCGGCCCGCGCGCAGTTCTCGCGCGAGGCATTTGCGTTCAGCCTCACGCACAGCTAGCCGCCGAGCCTGGCCCGCGCCTGCTCGCCCAAATAGCGCCAAAGACGCTCTGCAACGGGCCCATGCGGCCTGTCGCTGCAGCGCGCGATGACGATGTCCTCGCTCGCACCGGGAAGATGACGGCCGGCGAGCGACCGCAGTCGATCCCTGCGCAGGTCGTCTTCGATCATGTATCGAGGCAAATGACCCCAGCCCAAGCCCTGCAGAATGATTTCGCGCTTCATCGACTGATCGGCGACGGTGCATTGCGGAGCGCCGTCGATGACGAAGTAATTGCGTGAAGGTGTGTGGCGCGCCGTGTCGCGCATCACGCATTGAGTCAATTCGCGCAGATGGTCGGGCTTGACCGTGCGAGGCAAACCGGCCGGCAATAGGGCGGGCGAAATGACGGGGATGAGCCCGACCTTGCAGACATCGATCCATTCGATGCGCGGGTTGGCCTTGTCGACGACGTGCACGATCAAATCGGCATCGCCGTCGAGCAGGCGTTCCTGGGGCCCGGTGACGGCCTCCACATGGAGATGCATCCGCGTGCCCGGGCAGGTTCTAAAAAATTGAGAGAGCAGTTCGAGCGTCTGTTGCCTGGGGCACAGATCGCCGATGACGACGTGCAATTCGCTTTCGTCTCCCATCGCCAACTGCGCAGCGTAGGTGCGCAGCCCATGGAATTCGCTCAGCAGCGTTTGGGACTTGCGATGCAAGGCGCGTCCCGCGGCCGTCATGCGCACGCGATAGCCGCTGCGATCGAGCAACTCGAGGCCGAGTTGCCGCTCGAGTCTGGCCACGGCCGCGAACACGGCCGGGTGCGATCGATGCAGTGCGGCGGCGGCCGCTTGAAAGCCGCCTGCGCGGACGACGGCGTCGAAACACTGCAAATCGTGGAGCGTGAATTCACTCATGTCGATAGATGTCGGAGTGCCGTTGAAAGACATTACAAAGAATATCAAAACTTTGTAATGTCTTTCGTCGAGCTGCGCGCCTACGATGCTTCCTGTCGAACCGAGTCACTCAACGCTCAATGAGGAGGGTTTTCATGGAAGGTCTATCGTTCTTCACCACGGGCGACGGCGCCCGCATGGCATATCGCTTCGACGGTCGTGCGGATGCGCCCGTGCTGATGCTGTCCAATTCGATTGCAACTTCTTTGCACATGTGGGACGGCGTGATGCCCGATCTGGCCGAACACTTTCGCGTGTTGCGCTACGACACGCGGGGCAACGGCGCGTCCGATGCCCCCGCCGGGGCTTATTCGCTCGATCGATTGGGGCGGGATGTGATCGAGTTGCTCGATGGCCTTGGTCTCGAGCGCGTCCATTTTCTTGGGCTATCGCTGGGCGGCTTTATCGGTCAATGGTTGGGCGTTCGTGCACCCGAGCGGATTGATCGTCTCGTGCTCAGCAATACGTCGGCGCACCTGGGGCCGCCGCAGGAATTCGATCGTCGCATCGCGGAGCTCACGGGCGACGTCGATATGCAAGCGATTGCGGAGGGCTTCATCCGCAACTGGTTCCCGTCGAGTATGGTCGATGCGCGATTGCCCGTGGTCGAGTCGTTTCGGGAGATGGTGCTGCAAACATCGCCGCAAGGGCTGGCCGGCAGCTATGCGGCCGTGCGCGACACTGACTTGAGCCGCATCGTCACGCTCGTTACGCGACCGACGCTCGTCATCTCTGGGGAGCATGACAACGTCACGGCGGCAAGTCACGGCGAAGCGATTGCCGCGGCGATACCGGGGGCGCGTTATTTGGTGTTGCCTTGCGTGCATCTGCCGAACGTCGAGTCGGAGCGCGCGTTTGTCGATGCGGTGCGGGCGTTTCTGTCGGGCGCCGCATAGGCCAAGGGCCATACAGCCTGCTAACCGGCACCACCAAATAGCACTTCGAAGCCCATCTGGCACAGTGTGAGCATGTCCTCGGGATCGATGCGCCGATCCGAGGGAATCGTTACCGCTTCACGGAGAAGATCGTTCACCTCGGAGAACAGCTCACCGACGCCCGCGCTGACGGACTTTCGCTGTGCGTCCGTCAGCGTGCCCTCGAGGTCCTTCCAGATCGCAGCAAGTTCATCTTCGATCGCGCTGCCGAAAAGGTACATTGCATCGTAGATATACAGCACATCTTGAGCGCGTTTTTCCCGAGCCCGATCGTCACGAATCAGCAGCTTCTGGATCATGAAGCTCACTGGGTTGGGGATGCGAAGATCGACGACTGCTTCGCCAAGGCCCGAATCTTCAGCCGGGATTGTCACGAGCCAGGGCGCATGTAGCAGCACTTCCAGGTGGCGCAGCTTCTGGGCGACCACGCCACCATTTGCCTCGGTGGCGTTCAATTCAAACTGCTTTGTTGCCTTGTTACGTCGCAAGGGGCTGCCCGTTAGCGGCGTCAGGAATTCGGCGTAGAAGCCGTTGGCCGCGTCGCCAAGCGTGTAGCGCATCGCGGGAGGACGGAAGCCACCCGCGAAATTCGGCTCCTCCCGGAAGCCGGCGCCAACGAGTGCTTTTTTGATGTCGCCATCAAGAGCATTCTTTTCCGGAAAGGCGACATCGGCGTCCTGCGTGTAGATTGCCGCGAAGTCTGGCTTGGAAGCACGCGGCTCGTAGCGGTAGAGCCGATACGCCCAGCCGCCAATGAACACGATTTTGGAGCGCCATGGTTCTAGCGTCACGGCCAGTTTGCTGAATTCCTCGAAGTCGCTCACGCGTTATCCCCGATCACGGTTGCGAGAATACCGTTCTCCAGTTCCGAGGCCAGTTCGGCTCCTCGGGCCGGATGCGCGGAAACATCGAGCCAGGTTTGGAGGATGTCCGTCACCATGATGCCGTCGCGAGAGACCGCACCTCGCATCAGTGACTGCGGGAAACCGGGCTCCTGGAGGATCAGGTCGGGACGCTCGCCGTCCTTGGCGAGGCGCAGCGCCCGCCAGGTTTGCGCCTCTTTCAGATTGTCCACCCACACGGTTGGCACCACGCCCTTTACATGGCCATAACCGAGTGCTTCGGCTGCGCCGAAGAGGCCGACAATGCCCGTGTGCTTTTTCAGGAGCTTTCGAAGCAGATCATCCGGTGGCGCAGGCAAAGCGAATTTCATCGCGAGCGCCAGCGGCGGTTTGCGATACTCGGCTTTCCAACGATCGGCCAGTTGGCGGCGACGCACCAGCTTTAGATAGGGCGACAACTCCAGAAAACCTTCCGCTTTCAGGGCATTGACCAGCCGGGTGGCGGTCATCGTAGAAACGCCGGCTGCACGCGCTAGTTCTGTAGCCGTGCTGTAGCGCACAGGCGCCGCCGCGATCAGGTCTGCATGCTTGATATCGGCCGCCAGCAGTAGCTTGATCATCCACTGGAAGCGATCCGTGAACACGACGCGCGGTGGCGCGCTATGGACTGTGCGGTGCGGGCTGGTAAGGTGCCCGGGGCGCTCGGTAAGACGCAGGCCGGGGAATTCGACGTACTGCGTGCCGTCCATGGAGAGCAGAGCGAAGGGCTCGCGATTTCCGTTGGCCTGATGGAAATCAACGAGACGGTCAGTTAGAGATCGGGAGGCACTGCTGACCCAGATCAGGACTGCAGGACGAACGCGGGCTTTTCGTGCACGCGTGCGGGCCTCGAGCAGCGCCTGTGCAAAGAGTGCGGTGACCCGGTCGGGACGCCCTTCGTGCAACGACTTGAGCACGGCGTGATAGCTTTGTCCCTCCTTATCAACGAGGAGAATATCCTCCGTTTGAGGTCCGCTGGCCGCAGGCACCTTGAGGGTCCACCCCGTGTCCTCGAATAGCTCGCGGAAGGCGTACAGCCCCCTGGCCTCGGGGAGTGTGTGCAGAAGTGGATCCATATTGCGCTCTCATGGCCATGTGAATTCACATGGCCGAGTTAAATCACATGGCCATGTTACCCCGCGCTTCCCGTGACTGCAATACCGGTTGCATCTCGATGATTGCCAGTCCGCATCCGAAGACAACATGCAAGCGAGGTACGACAACGGAAGGCCGGATGCGACGGGCCGAGAAAACGACAGTGGGCGCGTGGTCCTGGCGGCCGGCGCGGCGCGCGGCCTATCAGGCCGGCCGCGGTGCCGATTGATCGTCGGCGGGTGCGGTATCAGCCGCTTGGACGTGCAGCTTGGCGACCGTGCGGCCGGCTTCGCGCCATGCATCGATGCCGCCTTTGAGCGGCAATACATCGCGAAAGCCCGCTTCGACCAGCTTCTTCGCCATCCAGGCCGCCGACACCTCGTTCGGACACGAGCAATAGATGACGATCTTCTGATCGGGGCGGTAGTCGGCGACGATTTCGTCAAGGCGGTGTTCGTCCGCGAAGCGCGTGCCCGGGATGATGTAGGGATCGAGCTGGCGTTTTTCGTCGGAACGGATATCGAGGATGACGGGAGCGCGTTCGCCCGAGATCAGTTCGTCGAGCTCGTCCACGAGGATTCGCGCATCGATGAGTTTTTTATTCAGCGCGCGCCGCCTCATCCAGCGATAGCCCGCGTAGACGGCAAGCAGGCCGGCCACGACGAATAAACCGGCATGGCCCAGGCGAGCCACAGCGCCGAACATCCAATCGACCTGGCGCGACACCAGAACGCCGATCATCAAACCCAGCGCGGCCCAGATGGCAGCGCCGATTCCATCGTGTGCAACGAATGTGCGATAGGGCGTACCGACGGCGCCAGCCATCGGCACCGAAAGCAGCGACAACCCAGGCACGAGCTTCGAGACGGTCAGCACGCGTACGCCCCAACGCCCGAAAAAGCGCTCGGTTTTCTTCACGCAGGTGTCGCGCGACAACGACAGGCGGCAGAGCGTCTTGAGGGTTGCGCCGCCGTAGTAACGGCCCGCGAAGAACCAGACGCTGTCGCCGATCACCGACGCGAACACGGCGAGCACGAGCACGGGCAATAGCTGCGCGCCGATCGAAACCGGGTGCAGTGCAGCCATGGCGCCGAACAAGATGAGTGTCGGCATGGCGGGAACCGGCAGCCCTAGCGAAGCCGCCAGCGCATTGACGAACACCAGGGCGGACCCATAACGCACTACGAGATCGTGGAGCATCGAAAATTTCCCGGCGGCAGGCAACCGCTTTCAGAAGGCCGTATTGGCGGATTATGCCGCGTTCGATGCTCGATGCGCTAATGCTCAACGGCCATGGTCATGCCGGCGAATTGAGCGAGGGGCCGAAAGCTGAAAAAGTGCCCAGCCGGATGGGCCAGGCGAAACCGCCGGAGACCGGCGGCGGAGGTATCGATACAAAACCGGCTTGCGGTCAGGGCGACGAAGCAAGCCGGGATCGATTCGATGCAGCGAAGTTTTTATATGTCGGCCCGCGCAGCGCTTTCCGCGCCTAAGGCCGACGTGTTCTGACAGCGCGGTTTAGTTGCCGAAGTACAGCGATTTCGTCGCATCGGGACGGACCGGCGCACCGGAAGCCGACGAGCCGGCATGCACGCCGCCGATCGCCTCGTCTTGACCGTTTTGCGCATTGACGCGCGCTTGCGCAACCTGGGCGTCGGCCGGGTAATACGGGTCGTTGCTGAAGCTGCGCAGGCCGCCCGCTTGCTCGAACTGCACAAGTTCGGCCTTGACCTGAGCGCGCGTCACGGGCGCGTTCGACTGTGCGAAGACGGCGACGGGAGCAGTAAGGGCGGCAGCGATAACGACAGATTGAATGAGCGATTTCATGATAATGACCTCCAGAAGTTTGTGTGTGCTATCTGTTGCATCCGGCTCGTTGCGTAGAACCGATGACTGCAGTCTAGCGATCAGAGGCCCTAGGGTTAACGCCTAATTCGATAAATCATCATTACGGATTTGGCCATAATCGACGCGCAGCATTAGCGTCCATTGCAGTTTCATTGCGGAGTGCGGTATGCGGTCATTGTTACAAATTGCTTTCATGTGCGTGGGCCTTGCGGTCACGCAAGTCCACGCGCTGGCACAAACACCCAACTCCGTTCAGCTGGAAGATCTGACGTGGACCGAACTGCGCGACGAGATCGCCGCGGGCAAAACGACGATCCTCATTCCGATCGGCGGCACCGAGCAAAGCGGACCCTACGTGGCGCTCGGCAAGCACAACGTGCGCGTGCAAATTCTCGCGACCCGGATCGCGCAGCGCCTTGGCAACGCACTCGTCGCGCCCGTGATCGCCTATGTGCCCGAGGGCGGCTATTTGCCGCCTACCTCTCACATGCGTTTCCCGGGCACGATCACGGTGCCGGACGATGTTTTCGAAAAAACGCTCGAATCGGCGGCGAACAGTTTCATGGTGCATGGCTTCAGGAACGTGGTGTTTCTCGGCGACCATGGCGGCTATCAGGACGATATCAGGCACGTGGTCGCGCGTTTGAATAAAGCCTGGGCCGCGACGAAGGCGCGCGCTTTTGTGCCGGCCGAGTACTACGGCGAGAGCTCGGATGGTTATGCGCGGCTGCTCCGGGAAAAGGGTTATCGTGACGACGAAATCGGCACGCATGCGGCGCTGGCCGATACGTCGCTGCTGCTTGCCGTGGCGCCGCGCATGGTCAGGCTCGATGCGCTGCGCAACGCGCCGAAGCCCGGCGCAGCACAGGGCGTCTACGGCGGCGATCCGCGCCGCTCGAGCGCCGGGCTTGGACAGATAGGTATCGATGCAATCGTCGCGCACACGGTCGAGGCCATTCGCAGGGAGACTGCAGGACATTGAACCATCGCCTGCGCCGTATGCGGCGGCGCAGGCTATCGATAGGAGGTGCTATGCGTTGGAATGGCTCCCGGTACAAGCCGCTTGCTTCGTGGGTCGGCGCGCTGATCGGCGGCGCGGCGATGATGTCGACGTCGTGCGGTGCGGCGACATCGACCGTGCAGACGGTGGCGGGTATGCCGGTCGTTGTCGATGCATCGAATCTGTATGGCGAGGCGCGTGCGAACCATTTGAGCCCGGCCGTTAGCGGCGCGCTATCGCGCGTCTATGTGCCGAACCTGCGTTCCGACGACGTCTACGTCATCGATCCTTCCACATTCAAGGTCGTCGACAAATTTGCGGTGGGACGCAGCCCACAACATATCGTGCCGTCTTGGGATCTGCATACGCTCTGGGTGACGAACAACGCCGAAGGGCGAACCGATGGCAGCCTCACGCCGATCGATCCGGCCACCGGCAAGCCCGGCAAGGAAGTGCTGGTCGATGACCCCTACAACATGTATTTCACGCCCGACGGCAAGGATGCGATCGTCGTAGCCGAAACCCACGCACGGCTCGATTTTCGCGATCCGCAGACGATGCAGTTGCACGCGAGTCTCGATGTGCCGCAATGCAAGGGTATCAACCATGCCGATTTTTCGATCGACGGCAAATATGCGATCTTTACGTGCGAGTTTGGCGGCAAGCTCGCGAAGATCGACATGGTGCAGCGTAAGGTGATCGGTTACCTGGAACTTCGCAAGAACGGCATGCCGCAGGACATTCGCGTATCGCCGGACGGCAAGGTGTTTTACGTGGCCGATATGATGGCCGACGGCGTCTATATCGTCGATGGCGATCGCTTTCAGCAAGTGGGTTTCATCGCGACGGGCGTCGGCACGCATGGCCTGTACCCGAGCCGCGACGGCACGAGGCTTTATATCGCCAATCGCGGGTCGAACCGCGTGCATGGCCCACGACACGGCAAGGGCAGCGTTTCGGTGCTCGACTTCGCGACGCGCAAAGTGGTGGCGACGTGGCCCATCCCGGGTGGCGGCAGCCCCGACATGGGCAATGTCAGCGCGGACGGTAAAACGCTGTGGCTCTCAGGACGCTTCGACGATGTCGTCTATGCGTTCGACACGACATCGGGGGCAGTCAGGTCGATTCCGGTCGGGATGGAGCCGCACGGGCTGACCGTATGGCCGCAACCTGGGCGTTATTCGCTTGGGCACACGGGCAACATGCGATAGCAGATGCAGATGCAGATGCTGTAATGAGCGGCGCGGGCGCTCAGGCGCTGTGCCTGGCGGGGCGCAGCGCATACGCACCATCGCCGAGCAGGAACAACACGACGAGGGCGACAGCCCAGAACGCCGGATATTCCCAACCGCCGCCCTTGTTCGTGAAGAGCCAGCCGTTCGCACCGTGAACCAGGACGATCGTGCCGAGCATTTCCGCGGCGAGCGGCAAGGCCAACCATGAAGCGTAGACGCCGAAGATCAACGCGAGACCGCCTATGAGTTCGAGCGCGATCGTCAGGTACGCGGCGATGGCCGGCAAACCGAGCGACGCAAAATAGCCGACGAAGCCCGGCACGCCGAAGACGAACAGCTTCAGGCCGACGTGCGCAAGAAACAAAATGCCGAGACTGACGCGCAGCACGAGCGCCGCAAACGGCGCGCTTTTCTCTTTGATCATATTGGCCTCTGGTGATTTCCGTAACGAACAGGAATGGTTGCTCCGGGTGAAAAATCCGGAATCCCGCCACGATAGGGCGGTCGTCGCCCCGGATCAACTCGGCTATGATTGATCCATCATTAACTGCTGGTTGACGATGGAATGGATACGCTCACGAGCATGCGGGTTTTCCGCCTCGCGGTCGACCTGAAGAGTTTCGCCGCCGCGGCGCGCCGGCTCGACATGTCGCCGGCCATGGCGAGCAAACACGTCATGCATCTCGAGCGTCGCCTGGGCGCATTGTTGCTCAATCGCACGAGCCGCCATCTGAGTCTCACCGAATCGGGCGCCACCTATTTCGAACACGTAAGGCAGTTGCTCGACGAACTGGACGACGTCGAGTCGGCCGTCAGCCAATCGATCGCGGCGCCGCACGGCACACTCAAGGTCAGCGTCCCTGTTTGGATGGCCAATCCCGCTTTTGTAGGTGTCCTGAACGATTATCGAAAGCGCTATCCCGACGTCACGCTCGATATCGATTTGTCGGGCCGTTTCGTCAATCTCGTCGAAGAGGGTTTCGATCTCGCGCTGCGCGTAACGAACCCGCTGTCGTTAGGGCCGGCTTTGATTGCACGACCGATCGCCCCGGTGACGTTTCATCTCGTCGCATCCCCGGGCTACCTGCGCAGCGCCGGTGTGCCCGGCGATGTAAAAGCGCTGTCGCGCCATACGATGCTCGGCTATTCGATGCTCCCGGCCAACAGTGCGCTCGAGGTGGAAGGCCCACATGGCGTCGAGCCTTTGAAGTTCGATGCCGTCTTGCAAACGAACAACGAGTCGTTGCTGCGGCTGGCCGCGCTTGAAGGAATGGGCCTCGCGTTCCTGCCGAAGGTGTTGATCGCGCGCGACCTGGAGTCCGGTGCGCTCGAAGCTGCACTCACCGACTATCGCTTTTTCGGCACCAGGCTTTATGGCGTTTATCGCCATCGAAAATACCTCTCGCCCAAGGTCAGAACCTTCCTCGATTTCCTTTGCAACGACGCTCGCTTGCGTTGAGGCAGTTCAGTTTTGCCCGCGGCCGCGCGAGACGGACGAATCGGTCCTGGACCACCCGCCAATCTCGCTATCGACGGCAGAGTTTTGTTGTGCTGACTGCGAAGGCATATTGCATCGCTTGATTCGAGCATTTACATTGCATGGCTTGTTTGCTGTTTTAGCGGATTTTTTTAAGCCTTTCGCTATTGCGCTAGAGACCAACCGTTATTAATGTTTGTTTGGCGCCTCGGCTCGCTCAAGCGCGGCATCGTGTCGTTTCAACGGCAACATGCAACGGAGGCGCAATGTCGAAGTCATGTGGGGCGAAAGGACGCTTGCGCGGTGCTGTCGTCGCCCGCGTATTTTTCAGCTCGGCTTTTGTTGCGGCTGCAACGAACGCGCACGCGCAAGGCAAAGTACAGCTATATGGCCTCGTCGACGACGCATTGACTTACGTCACCAACGAAGGCGGCAAGCATGCATGGGCGCAAACGAGCGGCGTGGGGCAATCCGACCGCTGGGGGCTGAGCGGCGTCGAAGATCTCGGCGGTGGATGGCGCGCCGTGTTTCGACTCGAGAACGGCTTCACGCTTAACGACGGGCGCTTTTCGCAAGGTGGCCTCGAATTCGGGCGTCAGGCGTTCGTGGGTCTCGCCAGCGATCGGCTCGGGACATTGACGATGGGGCGGCAGTACGACTTCATGGCGACCAATCTCACGCGGTTCGCGGCGGGTACGCTGACGCCATCGGTTTTTGCGTTTCACCTCGGTGATCTCGATCGGCTCGGCGCGGAGCGAATCGACAATTCCGTCCGCTATCTGACGCCCGAAATGGCGGGTTTCCAAATCGGTGCGCTGTATGCGTTCGGCGGGCAGCCCGGGAATTTCGTGGCGAACAGCACCGTTGCCTTCGGCATGACATACGCAAACGGGCCGTTTCGCGCCGGCGCGGCCTATACGGAGATCCATAATTTCACGACCGTTTTCGGCATCGGGACGACCGTGCTCGGGGCTTCGCTCGTGGGCACCGGGCCCCAGGGGCTTTTGTCGCCTTTCAAAGCGTTCGACAAGTTGACCGTCGCCGGCGTCGGCGCGGGTTATCAATGGGGGCCAGCCTTTCTACATGGGTTGCTGACGCTCGTGAAATTCAGCCAGAATGGTGCAAGCGCTTCGCTGCGCACCGCCGAAGGCGGCGTGAAATATTCCGTGAATTATGCGTTTTCTTTATCGGGCAGCTATGCCTACTCGAAGCTCGGTCAAGCCCATTGGAATCAAATTGTGGGTGGTATCGATTACTCCCTCTCAAAGCGCACCGATATCTATTGCAATGCAGTGATGTTGCGTTCCAGTAACGGCGTGCGCGCACAACTATTCACGCTCCCCGCCGCGAATTCCAATTCTCAAACGGTCGTTTCACTCGGTGTAAGGCACCTGTTCTAAAGTCAGTCGTCGTGCTTTTTCAATGCGGTAAAAAGGTGCTTTTTATCGACTCTTTTGTGTCTGCAATCGATGACGGGTTTATGTCGATAGGGTTTGTTTGACTTGTATCAAGGTCGCGGACCGTTATCCTTCGTACAAAAGAGCCTATAAGAAAACCTACCTCCGCTGCGGTGGCCGACTACGACTCAGGCCGCCGTTCCACTTAGTCGCCCGTTTCATCGGGCGTGTGACGTGCCTGATGCGTCCCTGAATGGGCGTGTCCGGCAATCGATCAACGACTGTTTGCGACCGTAAGCGTCGCCTACCCGCAACGCGTAGCCGTCACCGGCGTCGTGCGGGACCGGCGCGCGTGTCGATTTCGCGCCGGATGGCCTGATGGGCTCAGGGTGCGTCTTTTGGGGAATGATGTGCGAGCAACATTTGAACGTGTGAGGCGTGCCTGTCGCAACTGGTTTGCGCAGGGATTTGCACTCGGCGTGCTGGTGCTCGCTTTGGCCGCCACGGTCACGGTGTATTCGTTGTGCCAGCAATTCGTAAATCGGGAGGCGCATCTGCGCTTTGAAAACGATTCTCGCAGCCTGGAACAGCAAATCGCCGTGCGCGTACGGCTTTATACGGACGTTCTGGTTACGATGCGCGCCCTGTTCGGCGAGGACGCGAACGTCACGCGCGCCGAGTTTCACGATTTCGTTGTCGGTCTCGATTTACCGGGGCGATATCCGGGTTTCCAAACGTTGAATTACGCGGCCTACGTGCGCGCGGCCGATGTGGATTCCTTCGTCGCCGCGCAGCGTCGAGATCAGATTCTGCAGGGCGCGGGTATCGCGTTTTCGATTCACCCCCCCAGCGTGCGTGACAGCTACGACGTGTTGACGTACCTGGAACCTCTGGCTGCCAATCGCGAGGTCGTCGGCCTCGACATCGCAGCGCTGCCGCAACGACGCGCGGCAATGGCTGCGCTGCGCGATTCCGGCGAACCGATCAGCAGCGGGCGCCTGATTCTCGACGATCGCGGCGCACATTTCGTTGGGCTGGCCATGCGCATGCCCGTTTATCACAAGGGGATGCCGACAGGCACGGTGGAAGAGCGCCGCCGTGCTTATGTCGGTTCGGTGGGCGCCGGCCTGCGCGTCAACGACATGCTGGACGGCCTGCTTAGCGCGGAGACGTTGCGCGTCATCAAATTCAAGATCTATGACGCGGGCAGCATGCGTACGCCGCCGGTATCGAGCTCGAAGGAGTCGCTGCTCTATGACAGCATCGACGGTGCGGCGAGTATCCTCGCGGCGGGCCCCGCAGGCAGTGCACGTGCCGCGGAGCGCGCAGCGCCCGCCGTTGTCCCGTTCGCTCCACGTGCGGCGCGTCCTGCCAAGGCGCAATGGTTGCAGCGGCGCGCGGAGCAGCCTTTCGCGGGGCGCCGATGGGAAATCATATTTTCGGCCGATATTGCGGCCCTTAGCGGCACGCAGCGCTTTTTGCCGGATCTCGCACTCGCGTCCGGGCTCGTTATCAGCGCGCTGCTGGCGGTTCTGGCTTATGCGTTGTCGACGGCACGGACGCGGGCGCTCAGGCTCGCGGATCGAATGACGCACGATTTGCGCGAAAGCGAAGCCGCGCGCGCCGAGGCTCAACGGATCGCACATCTTGGCGATTGGCGAGGCGATGTCGATGGCGGTGGTGCTGAGCTGTCGAAAGAAATGGCGCGCTTGATCGGATGGCGGCGACAAAGTGATTCCCTCAAAGCGCTGTTGCGTACGATTGATGCGTCCGATCGGCGCGTGCTGATCGAGCAAGCCAGGGCTGCGCTGGCTTCGCGCGATGCGTTCGAACTCGAATGCCGATATGCGTCGCGGCACGGGAGGCGCGGTTGGCTGCGCATAATCGGCCATGTGTACGGGCCGGCCGGCACGCGCATGCTGCGCGGTACGGCACTCGAAATCACGAAGCAAAAATCGATTGAACGCGCGCGCGATCTCGAACACGCCTTTACGCTCTATCTCGCGACAGCCGGAAATGAATTCGACGTCTGTCGGCATTTGATCGAATCGATCGTGAGCGGCATGGACTGGGATGGCGGTGCATTCCGCCCGACCCCCGCGGGCGTCAAGCAATTGCTTTGTGCTACGTCCACCGCGACCAATAGCAAATTGGAAGTCCGCCTGCTCACGCATGGACCGAGTGTGACGAGCGAGGAGGACACTCCGCCTGCACCGCGTTGGAGCGCCGTGAATAGCGCGGACGATGCATCCTGGCTCGCGGATGCAGGCATTGCCACGACATTTTCGTTCGCGTTGCGGCTGGGTTCGGTCGTGGTCGGCGTAGCGGAGTTTTATTCGCATCAACGGCGCCATGTCGAGCCGCAGGCGCTGGTCATGGCCCGTTCGATCGTGAGCCAGATGAGCCACTTCCTGCAACGTCGTCAGGCCGAGGACAATCTCCATTTCCTTGCGACGCACGATGCGTTGACCGGGTTGCCCAATCGATTGATGTTCCGTGAGCATCTCGACGAATTGCTCGCACGTGCGCGCGCCGATGCCACGGCGCTGCATGTGCTCTTTATCGATCTCGACCGGTTCAAGGACGTCAACGACTCGCTCGGGCACAACGTCGGCGATTTGCTGTTGCGCGCGGTCGTCGCGCGTCTGCACGATGCGTTGCCTCACATCGCCATGATCGCGCGGCTCGGCGGCGACGAGTTCGTCGTGCTCGTGAAGCAGCAAGGCGACGGCTTGGCGGTCGTCATCGAAACGATCGATGCAATTCAGGCGGCGCTGGCCCAGCCGTTCACGATCAGCGGTTCGCAACTGCAGGTGAGCGCGAGCATTGGCGTCAGTTCGTTCCCGGGCGACGGCGAAGACGCGCAGACCCTGCTCAAGCATGCCGATATGGCGATGTACGGCGCCAAGCAGCGTGGCAAGAACACTTATCAAATGTACGTGCGGCAGATGAGCATGTCGTTGCACCGGCGCGTCGAAATGGAAACGCAGCTGCGACATGCCGTGGACAACGGCGAGTTCTCCCTCGTGTATCAGCCGCGGATCGACTTGCGCTCGAGTCATTGCACGGGAGTTGAAGCGCTGCTGCGTTGGAACAACGCCGAGCTCGGCGCCATCTCGCCCACCGATTTCATTCCGGTCGCGGAGGAGACGGGCGCGATCGTGCCGATCGGTGCCTGGGTGTTGCGCGAGGCCTGCCGCCAGGCGGCGCAATGGCGCGAACGCGGCCTGGGGCCGATACGTGTCGCCGTCAATCTCTCGGCACGACAATTCGCCGATCCCCGGCTGCACGAAAGCATTCTGGATGCGCTCGAAGATGCGGGCCTGCCCGGTGAATTCCTCGAATTGGAGTTGACGGAAAGCATGGTGATGCGTCATCCCGAGCAAGCGGTGCGCTGGCTCGCCGCCATCAAGCGCACTGGCGTTCGGCTCTCGATCGACGATTTCGGCACGGGTTATTCGTCGCTCGCGTATTTGAATCGTTTCCCGATCGATACGGTGAAGATCGATCGCTCATTCATTCGCAATGTGCCCGATAGCCACAGCGATACCCAGATTACGAGTGCGGTCATCGCCCTCGGCCATAGCCTCGGGTTATCCGTGATCGCCGAAGGCGCGGAGACGCAGAAGCAAATCGATTTTCTACGCCAGGAAGGCTGTGACGAAGTGCAGGGCTACTTCTACAGCCGCCCCATTCCCGCCGACGATGTCGAGAGCTTTCTCGGCCGTGTCGCGGAATCCGATCTCGCTCCCTCCGCGAGATCTTCAACCCACGGAGCCGGGGCCAATAAACCCCAAAGCGCCCAATCAGTCTTGAAGGAACAGCATCATGCAGACCATTAAACGGGGTATTGCCGAGATGTACAAGGCGATCGACGAGCTCGATTTCACGCGTATCAAAGCGAAACTCATGCATGGACGCGACGGCGTGATTGCCTTGCGCACGATCGAACTCGCCGAGGCGGACTATCGTCAATTCTTGAAACTGGCCGCGAAATATCCGAATGCGCCGATCGTTCCGAGCCAGGAGGTGGACGAATTCTGGCACATGCATATCCTCGACACGCAGCGTTATAGCGCTGACTGCGAGCGCATCTTCGGATACATGATTCATCACGATCCGTTCAGCGGGATCGACGGGGGCGAGGACGAAGCCCGGCATCTCGCGTTGGCCGCTCAAAGCGAGGACCTGAAGGTGCGCGAGTTCGGCGAAGGCAGTGCGTATTGCGTGAAGCCCGCGGCGAAGGGCGATGCGAAGGCTTACTGCGTGAAGCCTGAAGCCAAGGGCGATGCGACGGCTTATTGCGTGAAGCCCGAAGCGAAGGGCGATGCGAAGGCTTACTGCGTGAAGCCTGAAGCCAAGGGCGATGCGACGGCTTATTGCGTGAAGCCCGAGGCGAAGGGCGATGCGACGGCTTATTGCGTGAAACCCGCGGCGAGCGGCGACACCGCACCGTACTGCGTGAAGCCCGTAGCGAAGGCCGACACGGCGGCCTATTGCGTTCGTCCAATGGCCGCACCTCTTCCCTCCACATTGGCGTCGCAGCAAAGGGTCTAACCGCTCGCCTGGCGGGGCGATGCCGCCCTAAGCGCCCCGCTCGCCGTCATTGTTCCGCTGCGCCGTTGCGCCCGGTTGACCCAGGTCAACCCGTTTCGCGGTCTGATGCCCCACCATGAGAACCAGCTGATCGAGGGTCGCGTCTGCGCGGTCCCGAAAAGGCGATCGAATGGGCGAGGGGACGGTAAATGGGCATCGGCATGCAAATCGTGTACGTCGGCTTTCCGGGGGCGGCACGAATCGAGGCTGAGGCTGGGGTGCAGCTCTTGCGGTTGATGCGTTTTGCAGCGTATGTGAACAATTGTCATCTCGCGATCGAGGCAATGCACGGGCCGAACGGGCCCTATTACGACGCTCGGCTCGATATCGTCACACCCGACAAGCAGTTCATCCCGTTGCCGCATTGCTCCGACAAAGATCCCGAGGCAGCCGTGCGCGCCGCCTTCGACTATGCCGAACGTGAACTCGCTCATCGTGGGCATGCCTTTCTTCGGCTTGGCAATTGAATCGACGGATGCTGCAGGCGCCGCTATCAGCCGCTATGCATCGACTGCTGAAAATCCGTTGAGCATCAGGCCCCGTTCGTACCGTGTTGCTTTTCTCGGGCAAGGCGCGCGATCGTCTCCATCGCAAGATCGAATTCCGTTGTCTTGTCGAAGAAGTAGTCGGCGCCGGCCACGACGCTCGCTTCGCGGAACACAGGGGACGCGTAGTTCGTCAGCACGATCGTGACGATCGGATCGGTGCGACCACGCAGCGCATGAAGCAGATCCATGCCGTTGCTGTCGATCAGGCGCAGGTCGAGGACAACGGCTTCCGCGTCAGTGTCGGCGATGCCTTTGAGCGCCGTCTCGACGTCTTCGGCTTCGCCGACGATGCAAGCGGCGCCGTCCGGCCCGATATGGCGCGTGAGACGATCGCGCACGAGCGTCGACTCATCGACGACGAAAACTTTCAACGGTGATGGCAGGCTCGTTTTCATGAGCACAGTATCGTCAGCCGTTCGTCAAATAAATATCGGCTCGGTAGGAATGTCGTGTCAGTCGCGTGGAAGGCGTTTGTAGGAATCAACCTACACGAGCGCCGAGCAGCCCGCGCAGCGGGCTTTTCACGCAAATCATCCGACGATGCGGTAACGGCCCGTTACAAATCTTCGCTGTCTTCGAAGAGTTTGTGCTGAATCGCGTAACGAACCAGCGCGGCCTCATGCGGCATCTGCATTTTCTCGAGGATGCGGGTCTTGTAGGTGCTGACCGTCTTTGCGCTGACGCACAGTTCGTGCGCGATCTCGCTGATCGTCTGGCCTGATGCGATGCGGCGAAATACGTCGAACTCGCGATCGGACAGCCGCTGGTGAGGCAGCATGTCGGTCGGCTCGTTCAGGCTCTGTGCGAGCCGTTCGGCCATCGACAGGCTGACGTAGACGCCGCCAGCCGAAATTTTCGTGAGTGCGGACACCAGTTCCTTGCTGGCGCTTTCTTTCGTCAGATAGCCCGACGCCCCTGCTTTGAATGCGCGTACCGCATACTGCTGTTCGGCATGCATCGTCAGCACGAGCACGCGTAGCGTCGGCAGTTCATCTTTGATTTGCTTGACGAGCTCGATGCCGTTGCGCCCCGGCATCGATAGATCGAGCACGAGCACGTCCGCCGGCGTGCCGCGCACGAGCGCAATCGTGGTCGGTCCGTCGTACGCTTCCCCGACAACTTCAAAACCGCTCGTGCCTTCGAGAATATGGCGCAAGCCATCGCGCACGAGCGCATGGTCGTCGGCCAGTAGTACTTTTGTCATGGCAGAGCCTCTTCCTGTTGTATTGCGGCCAGCGGTATGCGCACACTCAACGCGAACCCGCTCTCGAGCGCTGTCTCGATCGAGACCGAACCCCCGAGCACATGGACGCGCTCGCGTATTCCCAGCAGCCCGAAGGATTTTTCCCCGTGTCCTTCGGCCGCCTGCGCGTCGCGCACCCCACGTCCATTATCGGCAATGCGCAGCCGGCATTGGCCATCTTCGGTATCGAGCGCGATCGACACGCGCGTCGCCTCGGCGTGCTTCACCACGTTTGTCAGCGCCTCCTGAATGATACGAAAGATCGTGGTTGCACCATTTTTCGAGAACAGTGTATCGCCCGGCTCGATACGGCGCTCGATGTCGATGCCATAGCGCGTTTTGAAATCGTTGAGCAGCCAATCGATCGCGGGCATGAGACCGAGATCGTCCAGCATCACCGGCCGCAAATCGGCTGCGATGCGGCGCACCGAGCCGACCGTGGAATCGATCAGGCGGCGCATGCCTTGCAGTTGCTCAAGCACGGTTGGCGGCGCGGCCGGCGAATCGGCGAGCGATTGCTCGACCGCGGAAAGATCCATTTTCAATGCGGTCAATTGCTGACCGAGGTCGTCGTGCAACTCACGCGCGATGCGGGTCTTCTCGTCTTCGCGGACGCTTTGCAGGTTCGCCGACAACTCGCGCAACTCCTGCCGCGAGGCCTTCAGCGTGTCTTCGGAGCGCACGCGCTCGGTGACGTCGCGCAGCATGACGGCGTAAAGCTTGCCATGGCCGTCGTTGACCTGCGCGATCGACGCCTCGATCGGGAATTCTTCGCCGTCGGCACGCAGCCCGACCAGTACCGGCTGCTGCCGCCCCATCTTGCGTTGCGTCACGCCCGTTTCGCCAAAGCGCTCGACATGCTTGCGATGCCCCTCTCGATAGCGGGCCGGGATAAAGCGGTCGATCGGCGTGCCGATCGCATCCATGGCCGAACAGCGGAACACTTGTTCGGCGGTGGGGTTGAACAACACGATGCGTTGCTGGGCGTCCAGCGTGATGATTGCTTCGCCCGACGAATGGAAGATCGCCATCATGCGGGCCTCGTTCAACGAGGAGCGCGAACGTGCCAGGCCCGCTTCTGCAAGCGTCGTGCCACGCTGGCGCATGAAGATGAAGACCGCAGCGCCCATGATCAGTGCGGCGGCGAGGCCCGCCGACAAAATGGCGCTGCTGCTGAAATCGGCCGAGGCGGCGAGCGTCGGATCGCTGGTGGCGTAATTGAGCGATATCGCTTGTCCGCCGAAACGCAACGTGTCGGTGCGGTGAAACTGCTGCGGCCGATCGTTCTTGTCGGCAAGCACGGCGCCCGGAGGATAAAGCGACATCGGCGGCTGGCCTGCCGATACGCGGATTTCGAAATGCGGCTCGTGCGCGGCGATGCTGGCGAACAGGTATTCCGTGTCCAGACGCGCTACCACGAAGCCGAGCAGCGCAGCGCGGCGTGCCGGGGCCAGCGCCGGCGGCGGGACCGTGCGGTAGACGGGCAGATAAAGATCGACGCGCGCATGCGCCGAGCCCCCGCCTTGCTCTGTCTCGCTAGCGCTTTCTCGTGGCAGGGGGCGGACCGACATCGCCACTTCGCCGCTATTGGCGGCGCGCATCAATGCTGCGCGGGTGAGGTCGCTGACGCCCAGGTCCCCGCCGTCGGGCGCGTCGCCACGCGGCGGCCACATGAGCACGGTGCGCGCCAGGGGACCTGCGGTAGCGTCGGCGTTCGTGGCGTGTGGCATCGAGGCGAGCGCGCTCGCAGAGGCGTCGGCGTAACCGAGCGTGCGCACGCAGGGCGGCGCGTCGTCCAGGTCGAGGCGCGAGATATATCGGTCCCACGCGTCGGGCGACGGCCTGCCGTCGCCCGACGATGATTGAGCGGCGACGAGGCCGCTCGCTCCGCGCAGCAGTTGCGAGCACAGGATGAGTTCGCGCCGAACGTCACCGGTGACATGGGATGCTCGCGTGTCGAAGCTGCCCTGGGCGACGGCGAGCAGATGCTTGTGCACGACGAGCGCCGACACAAACGCGGCAAAGAAAAAGACGGCCGCTGTTGCGATCGCGGCCAACAACGGCACGCGCAGCGGCGCGTTGTCGCCCTTGCGCTCATCGGGCGGCGTGGCGGGTGAAGGCGAGGTTCCTGCTGCGGACATGCTCATCCTGCGGATGGTCGAGTACCTGGGCCGCTTCACGCGGCGCAGGGCCGAAACTACGAGATTCAAGCCGGCGATCGCCTGGCGCGAGTTCTGCAGGCTTGGCGCGAATTGTCCTAGATTAACGCCCGCCTGCCAATGGCGCGCGCGTCGCCCTCGCCGCCGCCGGTCAAGCGAAGCATAGATCAGAGAATAAAAAGACGCGAAAAAGACGCAATGGGCTGAACGTGCCGACGCCAAATGCTCGTTGAATTTTACGGGCGGCGATTTATCGTCGAACGGTGGTTCGGGCAGAAAGCGCCCGATGATTGATTCAATACGCGTTTGAATGGGCAATGAACGCTTGATCGCGAAACAGCGCGTAGCGCGAGGGCATGTCCATCGGCCCGTCGAGCGCTGCGATCATTCGGCCATGGACGAGACTCGATTCGATCGAGCCATCGACACCAATCCGCTTGCCGGGCGACCGGAGCAAGCGGCGAGCGTCAATCAATGTTTGTCGGTGTCGCGCAGCGCGTCGACGAAGCGCAGGAACGAATTGAGCGAGCCAGCCACGCTTTGGTATCTCTCGCGCCCGATCTGCCCGTCGAGCGTGACGAGCAATCCTGCATCGCGTGCGAGTTCGAGAATGTCTTCGACGTTTCCCGCCGAAGCATGATTCGCAACTTTGGTCGACATGGCGGCTCTCCGTATGGCGTTTGATCGCGAGCTATCGGCCGGAAGAGCGCCGGGCTCAACGAATCGGTATCCGTTGTCTGGAGTATTGGCCGCGCCGCGGGCGTTGCAAATCAGGGGGCGCCGAACTTGGCGTAGGAGGGAGAGGAGCGATGTCAGCGTTTGCCTACAAGCCGGGCGCATGCGCGCGGCGGGTACCGTGATGCGTCAAAACGCGATGCTCAAGCCGTAGTCGAACGCCAGGATGAGCAATGAACCGAACAGTCCGAGAAACACCGTCGTAAAGCGATGCTGGAGGTCGGATTGCCGCGCGACCCACGCAGCGGCCAGAAACACGCCTTCGGCCAGAAGTTGGACGGCGAACATGGCAAGCATCAACGAAGGTCCGCGACTGGACTCGCCGAAGTGGGAAAACTCGATCCCGTGCGAGGCCATCCAATAGCCGACGCGGTAGACCTCGAATGCGAGGAGCAGCACGGGAAAAATGTAGCTCGCAAGATACGTGGGCGCCGATCTTTGCGCCGCTCGCGAATCGATGTGAGGGCTGTGCTGCATGTCGATCTCCTGGCCTGACGGCCTCAATCTAAGCGCGCGTCGATTTCGCGCTTTTGACATGAATCAACGGTGTCGCCCGGCGATGCGCGGTCGAACCTCCATCCCCTCGGGGGTGACTGCGAAAGCAAAACGAAAATACCAAGAAAGCAAATCGATGGCTTGTGCCTCGCCGAACGCTGAACGCGGCAATGAAGTTGCTCCCGGAAGTTGCTCCCGGGCCCTAGTGCTCGGACAACTCGGCCAGCACCCTGGGCAGGCGGGCGAACTCGCCCGCCTTGTCGAGGAAAAGTCCTGCGCCGAGATCGAGGCATGCCTTGCGCATCTGTGCGTAGGCGGAATTGCTGAGCACGATGGCGGTCGTCGCGGGCCGATGCTGGTGCAACCACTTCAGGATCGTGAGTCCGCTCGTGCCGCCTCTGAGCTGCAGATCGACGATCACGACATCGGGCTCGCTCTCCCGGATGGCAGCGAGTGCGGCGGCGGGCTCGTCGGCTTGTGCAACGATTTGTGCGCCGGGGACCATTTGCACGAGTTCGCACAGGCGGTCGCGGATGGGCGCGAAGTCTTCTACGAGTAACACCTTCATGACTGACAACGACAATTCGATTGGATGCCTTCAGTGTCCAGGAAACGAATCACGTGTGAAATCAGCTTGGGACTTGATTGCTGTGCGTGTTTCGGCTCGTCTGTCAGACACGGCTTACATGGGTTCGTGAGCAAACGTTTGCGAAGTATCTCGCGCTTCGCATGACAGTTCTCTCATACCAGAGCTAGACTGAGGTATTAGCGATCGCGGGAGCCGCTCCTTGAATATTCGGCCGTCACCTTCAGACCCGCATAACGACGGTGCGTTATTGCAGCGTATTTCGCCCGAGAAACGCTATCGGGTGCTCGTCGACTCGATCAAGGACTACGCGATTTTGCTGCTCGACACGAAGGGCCGGATCGCGACGTGGAACGGGGGGGCGGAACGCATCAAGGGCTATCGGGCTCAGGAGATCATCGGGCGCCATTTTTCGGTGTTCTATCCCGCGGACGTAGTGGCGCGCGGTTACCCCGACGAAGAGTTGCTCAGGGCCGGGGAGCTCGGCCGCTGGGAAGACGAAGGGTGGCGCGTGCGCAAGGACGGGTCGCGCTTTTGGGCCAATGTCGTCATCACCGCGCTGCGTGACGAAACGGGCGATCTGATGGGATTCGCCAAAATCACGCGCGACCTGACCGAACGCCGCAATAACGAAGAGCAATTGCGCCAAAGCGAGGAGCGCATGCGTCGGTTGATGGACGCCGTCGAGGACGCGATCTTCATGCTCAATCCCCAAGGACAGGTGACGAGTTGGAATGGGGGCGCGACCCGCCTGCTCGGGTTCCATGCGGCCGAAATCATCGGGCGGCATTTCTCGCGTTTCTATCCGATCGAGAACATCGCCGAGCGCGAGCCCGAACGCGAGTTGGCCGACGCCGCGGCCTACGGCCGTATCGAAAAAGAGGGATGGCGCCTGCGCAAAGACGGGACGCGGTTTTGCGCGAACATCGTCGTGACGGCGGTCTACGGCATGGCCGGCGACCTGGTCGGGTTCGCCAAGGTCGTGCGCGATATCAGCGAGCGCAATCAATTGCGTCAACTCGAATACGCGAGCGAGCTGGCAGCGCGGATCGAGGCGACGCGCGAAGAGGAGAAGAAGCGCATCGCCCGCGAATTGCACGACGATCTGGGGCAGCAACTGACCGCGTTGAAGATGGACCTGGCGGTGTTGGCCGAGGCCGACGCGCAGGCAAGCATCGACGACTCGCTTTCGTTGCAGGCGGTCCGCGTGCGCGCGCTTGCGATGCGCGAGGCTGTCGACCATGCGATTTCATCGGTGCGGCGGCTCGCGGCGGGGTTGCGTCCCGCGGTATTGGACGATCTCGGCTTGTTGCCCGCGCTCGAATGGCTCGTCGACGATTTCCGCCAGCGGTCGCGGTTGCACGTCGACATCACGAGCGATGCCGCAGGCGTCGTGTTCAACGACGCCGCCTCGACGGCGATCTTCAGGATCGTGCAGGAGGCGCTGACCAATGTGGTGCGACATGCGCAGCACGCCACCGCGGTCGAGATCGAGTTCCGATGCAATGCAACGGCGTGTCTGGTGATGATTCGCGACAACGGCGTCGGTATCGAGAACGGCGCCGCCGATGTTCACGGGCGGCCGAGCCCCTCTGGATTGGCCGGCATTCGCGAACGCGTGCGCAGGCTGGGCGGAGCGGTGTCTATCGGAACTGAAGCGGACGGCGGCTTTTCCGTCCGCGTGTCGTTGCCTCGCGAAGCCGTCGAAGCGGTCGAAGACCGGTGATCGCGCTGACGCTGCGGTCGAAGGAACGGTCTGGTCGTTGCCGCTTAGAACTCGTAATTCACTGAAACGTCGAACACGCCTGACGCGCGCGTTTGGGTAATCGGGCTGTGCGCCGCGGCGCCGACGAGTTGCTGGAATGCGCCGTCGGCACTGACGATCCAATGCTTCCTGACCCTCAGCGACGCGGAAACGCCGAATCCTACGGAGCGGATGCCGGCTGACGCATCGTACTGTCGATAGCCCGAGCGTGCCGACTGTTGCGCGTTGACGCCGAACCAACTGTTCATGTATCGCGAATCGGCGATCGTCATCGTGGGGCCGGCGAACCATGAGAACGTCTCCGAGCTGCCCGGCATCGGCATATAGGCGCCGAGATCGCCGATCCAGCCGTTGTCGCCGCCGAAGTTGCGGCGAAGATCGGCTCGCAAGACGAGCGGAAACGACTTCGAAATCGCGTACTCGCCGAGCAGTCGCAGGCTCGGGGCCGGGTTGATGTTGCCCATCCCGCTCAAATGATCGAGATCGTCGGCTGCACGCCGGCCGAGGTCATAGGAGGCGGCCACTCCCACGCGCCAGTTCGGGCCCGTCAGGACATTCACGCCAATGCCTTCCCCCGTGGAGAGGAAGAAGCGATCGCGGTAACGAATGTCGATGCTCGGGCCGCCCATCAGGTGATAGCGGTCGGAGCCGTCGTAGCGCGGCTGAAAACTGGCGGAGGGCCCCACGCGGATGCGCCAGGTGGGAAGCTTGGGCTCAAACATTTGCTCGAGCAGAATGCCTGACGAGTACTGCCACTCGGCGAGCGGCGAGGGCGTCTGTGCATGCACCGCTGCAGGAGCGAGCGCCATGAAAACGGCGCCCGTAAGAGCCACGCGCGATGCCGCGATGGAGGTCGACATAAGCTGTTTTCCTTATTCGATAGCAAGAGGCGCAAGCAAATCGTGCCAGAGCTGTGAGCAATGCGCATGCCTTTTTTTGTCGCGGCTAGCGGGAGCGGGTGCGTTATTTGCATTGCTTCGCGTTTGCGTCGAGACCTACCTGGGGAGAGATGGCCGTGACCAAGCCCGATAAAGCGAGCGAGGACGTCGTGCTATGGCGCACATTCCGGCCGGCGATGGCCAATCATCGGCGGGTGCTGGTGGTCGACGACTATCGCGACGCGGCGCAGGCCTTGCAACTTTTGCTCGACGCGGACGGCTTCGAATGCCGCGCGACCAGCGATCCGCATGAGGCTTGCGCGATCGCGCGCGAATGGCAACCGTTCGCCGTCATGCTCGACATTGCCATGCCCGGAATGGACGGCCTCGAACTGGCGCGCCGGCTTCGCGCCGATGAGGCGACGGCGCACATGCTGCTGATCGCATGCACGGGCTACGCATCGTCGGAGGACCGCGCGCGCGCCCGGGAGGCAGGCTTCGACGCGCATTGCGCAAAGCCGCTCACGCCGGAGCTGATTTTGCGTGTGCTCGAATTTGCGAGCGAGGGCGCGTCTCACGTTTTGGATCCCATCGACCGTTCCTGCGACGGTGAGCCGTGCGGCGGTCGCTGAACGAGAACGCTGTGCACCGACCGCGCACGCGTTGCGCACACCACGAATCCGCAGACTTGTCATAGCCAAAACGGCGTGCTCCAATCGCGCGGAGTCGGCGCCACGCTGCCTTCACGATGCGCCGCTCGTACCCCGGGGGCGTGACAATGAAGCATTCGTTGCAAGCATCTGGCATGGGGGCGGCCGCGACGGTCGCCATAGCGCTGACGGCGCTGGCAGTGGCAGTACCGGTTGTCGCCGACGGCGTGCGCGCCAATCATGGCCATGATCCGTTCTTCCGGATCTCTGACGCTATCCCGGCCTGCCCGGCTCCGCTCGGCCCGTTCGAGACGGAGCAGGAATGGCTCGGCGAATCGCACTACCGTATCGAGCGTGGCAACAGCTGCTGGTGGGAGGGACGTTGCAGACTGCCGAACGGGTATCTCTACGATAAGGAAATCGAAGAGGCCGTGAAGCGGCGTCTATCGAATATCGAGCCGGCCGTGCACTGGCGTGAGCAGACGACGCTGTGGCTGACATTGCAGCGGCGATTCATCTACGTGCAAGGCTGTGTCGCGCCCGGTTTCGACAAGCATGCCTTCCTCTCCGAACTCGCCAAAACGGCCGACGTCGAACGCGTGCTCGATACGACCACGACCGACCCTGCATCCGACTCCTTGCCCTATCGCACGCAGGCCGATCCGGACAAATTCGCGTATCCGCCCAACGGCGGCTAGCGCTGCGCCTTGACGCGCCGCATGGCGACGCCTGCGGGGATCGCTTTCGCCATCGGCCGTGCGATTGCGGGTGCGGCCGAATGTAACTTTGACTTGGGTGATACGGCGGCGGGTGCCAGACATCGATGGTGCAATGCCCATGCCGAACGCCTCCAAGGTGGGCGATACGCTTTGGCACGAATGATGCATACCCTCCCTCGAACGTGAGCGGCACGCGACGGCAGGCCGCTCGCGCGCCGAGCCGTGTTTCGTCAATACAAATCGATGGAGAAACCCCATGGCGAATCAACCGTTTCTGTCGGACGTCAAGGCCCTTCGCAAGCGTGCGCGCGAGCATATCGAAGAAGGCGCCGTGACCGCCGGCTATCAGGCCGATCGCACAACGGTGCTCAAGTTGCTCAACGATGCACTGGCCACGGAGATCGTCTGCACGCTCCGTTATCGCCGGCACTATTTCATGGCGAAGGGCATTCAGTCGAAGAGCATCGCCGACGAATTCCTGCAGCATTCGAACGAAGAGCAGGGGCACGCAGACCAGATCGCCGAACGCATCGTCCAACTGGGGGGCGAGCCGAACTTTTCGCCCGACGGGTTGTTGTCGCGCAGCCACGCCGAGTATGTCGAAGGCTCTTCGCTCGTCGACATGATCAAGGAAGATCTCGTGGCCGAACGCATTGCGATCGATAGCTATCGCGAGATCATCCGGTTCCTGGGCGACAAGGACCCTACGTCGCGCCGCGTCATGGAAAGCATTCTCGCAGTGGAGGAGGAGCATGCTGACGATATGGCTGATCTGCTGTCGGGTTTGCCCGCTGAGCACAAAGCGCGTTGAGTCGTGGTGGGCATTACGTTTGCTGCGCTGCGTATAGCACTTCACTTAACTTAGAGGAGCGGCGCCGATGACCACAAAGACGAAAACGCTCGAGGGCTGCAAGGTTGCCGTGCTGGCGATGGACGGCTTCGAAGAGGCCGAGCTCACCGAGCCGAAGCGCGCGCTGTCGGAAGCCGGCGCACTGGTGCATGTGATCTCGAACAAGCCTGGGCAGATCCAGGGCTTTCGACACGTCGAGCGCGGTTGCATGGTGACCGTCGATGCGACGTTCGATCAGGTGCGACCCGAGCAGTACGACGCCGTCGTATTGCCGGGCGGTGTTGTCAATAGCGACGCGATCAGGTCGGTGCCTGAGGCCCAGGCGTTTGTTCGTGCGATCGACGAAGCCCACAAGCCTGTTGCCGTGATCTGCCACGGCGGCTGGCTGCCGATTTCGGCCGGCATCGTCAAAGGCCACACGATGACGAGCTGGCCGAGCCTGCAAGACGATCTGCGTAACGCGGGTGCGACGTGGGTCGACGAGGAAGTCGTCGAGGACGGCAACTTCATTACGAGCCGCAAGCCCGACGATATTCCGGCATTCAATCAGACACTCATCGCGCGGCTCGAACAGCGGGGACAGGTCGCATGAGGCGGGCCTGGACATGAGACGGCGGGGCCAACGATGCGGGTGACCTTCCCCGACGACGCGCCGGTATTCGACGGCGCACAGATGGTTGTGAGGTTCGTCGCGAACGTCGAAGGCGTGCCGCTTTCGTGTGCGATCACGGCCGAGGCGCTGGAAGACCATTTCGGAGCCGGCTCGACACTCGAATCCGAGTTGCTGCGCGCTTATGCCGATGGCCGCGAGCGCATCCGCGATGTCTGCCAGCGAGCCATCGAGCAAAGCGACGGCGCGGCCGTGGTGTTGCGCAGTGGGCTGTTCCGTATCGAGCGTGCCTGAGCGTGCTTAAGCGTGCTGTTGTGTACGCGAGCTGCCTGAGCATACGTAAGCGCACTGCATCCGAAGCGGAGCGAAACGAGAACGAACTACGGAGGACAAGTCATGTCGCTGATCGTCGCAGGTCGCTTTACGACGTTTGCCGACGCGGAAGCGGCCGCGAATCGGCTGTTTGCCGCGGGGTTCGTGCAAGAGGACGTCACGCTGTTTTTCGTCAATCCGCGCGGGCAGCATGCGCGCTTCGCGATCGGCGGCGATCAATACGCCGACCCTCAGGCGGCACGTGCATCGAAAGGCGCCGGTAAAGGCGGTGCGATCGGTGCCGTCATCGGCGCAGCGATCGGCGTTGCATTGTTCAGCGCATTTTCCTCGCCATTTCTGATTCTCGTTGTAGCAGCCGGCGTTGGCGCATACATCGGTTCGTTGATCGGCGCGATGTCGCACACGCGCGGCGGCGGCAATGTGCCCGAGCATCAGGTGATGCATGAATCACGCGATTCGGGCGTGCTCGTCGCCGTTCATGTGTCGCCTGACAATCAGCTCGAGGCCGCGCGCGTGCTGCGCGAGGCGGGCAGCCTTGAAGTCGAGCGGGCACATGGCCGTTGGCAGCATGGACGCTGGGCCGATTTCGATCCGACGAAGGATGTCGAACCGATCGACGGCGCGGCCACTGCGCGTGCGCCTTCGGCCACCAGCACCGAGGCACACGCCAATCGTTAGGGATGCTAAACAACGCAGCCACAGCGCGCGCGGTCCGGCCCGGCCGGCCTTCGGCCGATCGCACTCCCTTGTTCCTTTGATTGGAATGCGCCGCGGCGCTCGACGTGCCACCTGCTTGCGCTGAGCATGACCGGACCCGCCCGTGACAATGGCGGGAGAGCCAGAATGCTGCGCTGCGGAGCATGTTCGACTGCGAAATGCGGATTCCCGGCATAGTCGTTGCAGGATCAAAGCGAGCGTTGCCACGAATAACCTCAACGCCACGTGTCTGCCGCGGCAAGCGAGCGCGGCGGTAACGCCCATGCCGGCGCACCGGCTTTCATCAGGAGGACGCCATGCTTCGATACGCTGTTGTTTTCTTCATCATCGCGCTCATCGCGGCCGTCTTTGGATTTACCGGCATTGCGGCCGGCGCCGCGGAAATCGCGAAAATCCTGTTCTTCATTTTCCTCGTCATTTTCCTGGCGACGCTGCTGATCGGCGTACTCAGGTGACGGTCGCAGGAACATAATAGTTACTGCCGTTGCAGGGATTACGAGCGCTTTGCAAGGAATGCCGAGCGCTCGTGCTGTCCCGGCGGGAAGTCCCTGGCATCGGCATACGCCGTCGGCATTCGTCGCGCACTCTATCGCGCGCCGGCAGCGAAAGGAGAGTTGCCATGTCACGCGTGATCTGGAAAGGGGCGATCAGCTTCGGTCTCGTCAACGTGCCCGTGCAGTTGCACCCCGCTACGCGCCCGGAACGAACCAGCTTCAATCTGCTCGACAAGGAGACGGCCGACCCGATCGGCTATAAGCAGATCAATAAACGAACGGGGAAAGAAGTCCGCCGCGAAAACATCGTGCGTGGCTATGAATACGAAAAGAACACCTATGTCGTTCTGAGCGACGACGAAATTCGCTCGGCGAGCCCCGAGTCGACGCAAACCGTCGACATCCTCGCATTCGTCGAGGCTTACAAGGTTTCCTTCCTTTACCTCGATACGCCGTACTACCTCGTACCCGAGCGACAGGGTAAGAAGGCATACGCGCTGTTGCGCGAATCGCTCGCGCAAACGGGCAAGATCGGCATCGCGAACGTCGTGCTGCATAACAAGCAGCACCTGGCGGCACTGATTCCGGCAGGGCCCGTTCTCGCGCTCAATACTTTGCGCTGGGGCGGCGAAGTGCTCGACGTCGGCGATCTGGCGTTGCCGCCCGCGGATGCGAAATCGGCCGGAGTGAGCGCGCGCGAACTCGAAATGGCCACGAAGCTGATCGAGGACATGACCGAAGACTGGGAGCCGACGCATTACCACGACACGTTTCGCGACGACATCCTCGCGCTCGTCGATCGCAAGGTGCGCGAAGGGAAGACGCACGAAATCAGCGAAGGCGCACGTGCGCCGGCTCGTACGCGCGCGACGGCCGACGTCGTCGATCTATCGGAATTGCTCAAACGCAGTCTCGGCCGGGGCAAGGGCAAGCATGCGGCCTGACTGAGCCGCGGACCCTACACGGACCAGCATGGCGGACAAGCTCGAAACCTATCGCAACAAGCGGCGCTTCGACGACACGCCCGAGCCCGCGGGCGCCGAACGCGCCCGCCGCGCGAAGCGCGCGGCGACAAACCGCGATGCCGGCCCGGCGCTTTCATACCTGATCCAGGAACATCACGCTCGACGCCTGCACTACGACTTCCGGCTCGAACTGGACGGCACACTCAAATCGTGGGCCGTGCCGAAAGGGCCCTGCCTCGATCCATCGGTCAAACGGCTCGCCGTCCACGTAGAAGACCATCCCGTGGAATACGGGTCATTCGAGGGCGAAATTCCGCCCGGCAACTATGGCGCCGGCACGGTGATCGTATGGGACCGCGGCACGTGGGAGCCGGCGGGAGGCGTCGAACTGGCGCGCAAAGCCTACGCTGCGGGCAAACTCAAGTTCACGCTGCACGGGAAGAAGCTCCATGGCGGATGGGCGCTGGTGCGAAGCGGCATGCGTGGCAGCGGCGACAAGGAACAATGGCTCTTGATCAAAGAGCGCGATGACGAGGCTCGGCCCGAGAGCGAATACGACGTCATCGCGCAAGCGCCAGGCAGCGCGTTATCGGACGGGCAAGCGTCGAACAGAAAGTCAGCCGGGAAAGCGGCCACGAAGACGACCAGCAAGACGGCCAGGAAGGCGAGCGACACCGAGCGGCGCTCGGCGAAGGGCGCGGATGGAAAGGGGCGCAAAGGCGCATTGGCCGTGCCTGCTCATGCGCAGCATGCCGGCCGATTTCATGCCGGGCGCCCCGATATCGTTGCGACGCGTACGACGCAGTCGTTGCGCGAGCTCGCCGTGTCGCCGTCGATCGAGGGCGCCGTGAAGGCGCGCTTGCCCGAATCGTTGAAGCCGCAGCTTGCGACGCTGGTCGACGATGTCCCCCTGGGCGACGACTGGTCGTACGAAATCAAGTTCGACGGCTATCGCGCATTGACGCGAATCGATCATGGGGACGCCAGGCCCGTGCGGATTCTGACGCGCAGCGGCCTCGATTGGACCGCGAAGTTCAAGAGGCAGGCGCAGGCGTTTGCGGCACTGGAAGTCGAGACGGCCTGGATTGACGGCGAAGCGGTGATGCTCGACGAGAACGGCGTGCCGAGTTTCCAAGCGCTGCAAAACGCCTTCGATTCGGGGCGTGCCGAGGACATCGTGATCTTCGCCTTCGATTTACCGTATCTGAACGGCTATGACTTGCGCGACGTGCCGCTCGTCCAACGCCGGGCATTGCTGCGCGCCTTGCTTGAAGGTTCCGACGACGACACCGTTCGCTTCTCCGAAGATTTCGCGCTCGACCCGCATGACCTGCTGCACAGTGCTTGCGCGATGGCGTTGGAAGGAATCGTAGGCAAACGATGCGACAGCCGGTACACGTCTACCCGCAGCGGCTCCTGGATCAAGTTGCGCTGTCGGCGGCGGCAGGAGTTCGTCATTGGCGGCTATTCCGAGCCTTCGGGTAGCCGCAACGGTTTTGGTGCGCTATTGCTCGGCGTGTTCGACGCGCGCGGCAAGCTGCATTACGCCGGACGCGTGGGAACGGGCTTCGATGCCGCGCTGCTGCGGTCGATCAAGCGCGAGCTCGATGCGCTCGAAACCGACCGTTCGCCGTTTGCGGAGCCGCCCGCCGAGCGCAGTCGCACGAAGGTGCATTGGGTGCGCCCCGAGCTGGTCGCCGAATGCAATTTTTCCGAGTGGACGAGCGAGCGCATCGTGCGGCAGGCATCGTTTGTCAGCCTGCGCCGCGATAAGCCCGCGCGCGCGATCGTGCAGGAAGCGCCGCGCAAAGTCGGCGGGACGAAACCCGAGAGCGATACCGCAGTGGTTAGGAAACACGCCAAAGTATCTCCTGCTATGGAAAGCGAAACAGTAAGGACTCCCAAGCAATCGGCCAAAGCGATGAAGGAGGGCGAGACGGTCACAGGCGTGCGTATCTCGCATCCCGAACGCATGATCGACAGATCGATCGGCTTCGCCAAACGCGATCTCGTGCGTTACTTCGAGCGGATCGCGCCTTGGTTGCTGCCGCATGTAAAGGGACGGCCCGTCGCGCTGGTGCGTGCCCCCGACGGCATCGAAGGCGAACTGTTCTTTCAGAAGCACGGCAATCGCCTGTCGATTCCGAACATCACACAGCACGAAGGCCTCGATCCGGGTCACCCGGCGCTCATCACGCTCGATCGCGTCGAGGCACTCGTCGGCGCCGCTCAGATGGGCACGGTCGAACTGCATACATGGAACGCGCTGGCCACCCATATCGAAAAGCCCGACCGCGTCGTGTTCGATCTCGACCCCGATCCGAAGCTCGGCTGGGAGCGCATGATCGAGGCGGCGCAACTGACGCGCGAGCTGCTCGCCGAACTCGGGCTGCAATCGTGGTGCAAGACGAGCGGCGGCAAGGGGCTCCATGTGGTCGTACCGCTCGCGCGCCAGGCGGGCTGGGACGAGGTGAAAGCATTCGCGCAAGCCACGGCGCAGCATATGGCCGCGACGTTGCCCGACCGCTTCAGCGCGAAGATGGGCGCGCAAAATCGCCGCGGCCGAATATTTGTCGACTACCTGCGCAACAACCGCGGGTCGAGCACGGTCGCCGCATTCTCTCCGCGTGCGCGTCCGGGAATGGGCGTATCGGTGACGCTCGCCTGGGATGAACTCGCGGACACGACGGGTGGTGCGCAATGGACGGTGCAAAACGTCCATGAGCGGCTCGAATCGCTGAAAGTCGATCCCTGGGCCGATTACGCAGGCACGAAGCAGCGCATTACGAAAAGCATGCGCGAACGCCTGGGCATGAAGGGCGGGTGAAGGGAAGCAAACAGCACTCGTCAGATCTGCCGAAAGCGCGCCGCGGGCGCGCTTTTTGCGCCGGATAGGGTCTCACGCACAGACTTTTATCGGAGGCACAGATGGCGCAAACGGTAGGCGACTTCATCGTCGAAAGATTGCATCAGTGGGGCGTGCGACGCATGTTCGGCTACCCCGGCGACGGCATCAACGGGGTGTTCGGCGCGTTGCGTCGTGCGAAGGGAAAAATCGAATTCGTGCAGGCCCGCCATGAGGAAATGGCCGCATTCATGGCGAGCGCCCATGCGAAATTCACGGGCGAGCTCGGCGTCTGCATCGCAACGTCGGGCCCCGGCGCCGCACACCTGATCACGGGTCTTTACGACGCCAGGCTCGACCATATGCCGGTGCTCGCGATTTGCGGTCAGCAAGCGCGCGCCGCCTTGGGTTCCCACTATCAGCAGGAAGTCGACCTCGCCTCGCTGTTCAAGGATGTCGCGGGTTCCTACGTGCAGCAGGCGAGCGTGCCGGCACAAGTGCGGCACATGGTCGACCGCGCGGTCCGCATCGCGCTGTCGCAGCGGCGCGTGACTGCGATCATTCTGCCGAGCGATCTTCAAGAACTCGATTATTCTCCGCCGCCACGCAAGCACGGGACGGCGCATTCGGGCGTCGGCTATTCGCGCCCGCGCATCATGCCCGAGCCGTCCGATCTCGCTCGCGCCGCTGAAGTGCTCAACGCAGGGCGCCGCGTCGCGATGCTCGTCGGCGCGGGCGCATTGCACGCAACGGATGAGGTGATCGCCGTCGCCGAACGATTGAAGGCTGGCGTCGCCAAGGCGCTGCTGGGCAAGGCCGTCGTGCCGGACGAATACCCGTGGGTGACGGGTTCGATCGGCTTGCTCGGCACGAAGCCAAGCTGGGAATTGATGACGCACTGCGACACCTTGCTGATGATCGGCTCGGGCTTTCCCTACTCGGAATTCCTGCCGAAGGAGGGCGACGCGCGCGGCGTGCAGATCGACATCGGCGCCGACATGTTGAGCCTTCGCTATCCGATGGAAGTGAACCTCGTGGGCGATAGCGCCGAGACGTTGCGCGCGCTGCTGCCGTTGCTCGATCAGAAGACCGAGGACACGTGGCGCAAACGTATCGAGGGATGGACGTCGGATTGGTGGGAGACGCTCGATAAGCGCGCGCAAGAACCCGTCAAGCGCGGCGTCAATCCGCAGCGCATCTTCACCGAACTTTCGCCGAAGCTGTCGAACGACGTGATTCTGACAAGCGATTCGGGGTCATGTGCGAACTGGTATGCACGCGACTTGAAAATCCGGCGCGGCATGATGTGCTCGCTGTCGGGCGGCCTCGCTTCGATGGGCGCAGCGGTACCGTATGCTATCGCCGCGAAGTTTGCGCATCCCGACCGACCGGTGATTGCGTTCGTCGGCGACGGCGCGATGCAGATGAACAACATGGCCGAACTGATCACGGTAGCCAAGTACTGGCAACAATGGAAAGACGGGCGCTGGATCTGCATGGTCATGAACAACGAAGATCTGAACCAGGTGACGTGGGAGCAGCGCGTCATGGAAGGCGATCCGAAATTCGAGGCCTCACAGGAACTGCCGAACGTGCCGTTTCATCGCTTCGCCGAGTTGATCGGGCTCAAAGGTATTTACGTCGATACGCCGGAAGCCATTGGTCCCGCGTGGGAGGAAGCGCTGGCCGCGGGCCGTCCCGTCGTGCTTGAAATCAAGACCGATCCCGACGTGCCGCCTTTGCCGCCCCATGTGACGCTCGCACAGGCGCGCAAATTCGCCCGCACATTGATGGAAGGCGATCCCGACGAAGGCAGTGTCATCGTCAATACGGCCAGGCAGGTCATGGCCTCCGTCCTGCCTGGAAAGAAGGACTCCTGATCAATTGCCCGGGTCTTCAAAAAGCCACGGTCAGCTTCGCCTGCACCCCATAGTCCGACAGATGGTGTGCGTACTGGCCGGAATAGCCGACGCCGAGCGTCACGGCCCGGCTCAATGCGAGATCGAGCCCGGCATCGATGGTCGCCGCATCCCGGGCGATGGGTACGCCTGCGATCGTAAAGGCGCTGCCGCCGTCGAAACTGAAGGTCGAGAGCGGCGTCAGGTCGCCGACCGCATGACGCCAACCAACGGTGCCGTGCACGGCCCCCTTCCAACCGTATAGGGCGTAGGCCTTCCTGGCCCGCATGCCGACGGTCGTGAACGTGACGTTGGTCGTGCTCGCGGGTGTCGTCAGTGCGGCTGCGCCGCCGGTTTCGGTGAAGCCGCCCGTATGCAGATTGATCGTGGCGACATTGACGAAGGGCTCGACCGTGACGAGCGGGGAATCGAGCCGGTAACCCACTTCGCCGAAGCCTTGCACCATCGCCGCGCCGTAGTGCGAACTCAGATCCGCGGAGAACCCCGGGAATGCCACGGTGCGGTGCGTGTCGATGTCGTGCCAGGTGTAGCCCACGCCGAAACGGACGCCGAGTGGGCCCCATTGCGAGCCGCCGTACAACGACAAGTGAGCATCGACGATCGCGCCCGATGCCTCGCGCGCACTGACGTCATAGCGCGAATTGGTGGCGCCGGCCATGAGGCCGACGCGCCCGTTCTGCAACACGGGTACGTCGCCGCCGATCGCGAGGCCGCTCAGCGTTCGATCGAACGTGGCGGCGTTGCCATCGCCGTTCCATTGATTCCAACCGCCCATGGCTTGTGCCCACAGTGCGACGCGCCTCGCGCCCGGCGTCGGCGGCAGGAAATCGTTGTCAGTGGACGCAACCAATGCTTGCGTAGGCGCGATATCGTCGGCGAACGCCTGTTGCAATCGCGCGATGGCGGCGTCGCGAAAGACGCGGCTATCGGTGATCATCGCGCCTTTCTGCGAGGCGTAGACATCGCCTGAGAGCGCGTCGAGCGCTTGACGTCCCGAAGCGGCGTCGGGCACGGACGCGACCGCGTTGTAGATCGTATTGCCTTGCCCCAGGCTTTCGACGCCCTGACCGGTAGCGCACTCGTTGCGCGTTTGGGCGACGCTGCAGAACGATTTCTGGTTGCGCCGTGTGTCGAGATAGACGTGATTGGCGTCATACGCTAGCGACAGATCGACGAACGGCATGTTCTGCGTCAATGCGTCGAACGTGCCGGTCACGCCGCCGTTTGCGGAAACGATCGTCCACTGGCTGCCCGGCGCATAGACTCCGCCTGCCTTGATCGTCTGGACCGTGCCGCCTTGGATGAGCGCCTGGCCCGTGGCGTGGATGAGATCGCCTGTCTGATCGGGCAGGATGCCGGCCGCATAGATCGAACCCGCTTCGAACGTGACGTCGCCGTTGATATGAAGCGTGCCGGGCGTATGACCGGGTGCGATCGTGCCGCCCGAGGCGATGTCGGTCGTACCCACCGAGCCGGTACCGGTCAGCGTGCCGCCTGCTTGCACCGAGACAGGGCCGCTGACCGAGCCGCTCACCGACAATGTGCCGGCTGTTACCGTCGTGGTTCCCGAGTAGGTGTTGTCCGCATCGAGCGTCAACGTGCCCGCGCCGCTTTTGAACAAGCCTCCGCTGCCGCTGATCGCACTCGTGAGTGCGAGATCGGCGTCGGTCTTGAAGGTGCCGCCGCCTGCGCCGAGCGTGACACTGCGCGCGGAGCTGAAGCCGGAGGTGTTGTCGAGCGTGCCGCCGTCGAGCGTCAGGCCGCCCGATGTTGCGCCGAGATTCGAGTCGGAGGCGATCGACAGCGCCCCCCCCTCGATGAACGTGCCACCCGTATAGCTGTTGGTACCGGATAGCACCAGAGTGCCGTTATCGGTTTTCTCCAGGCCGCCTGCACCGGTCAATGCCGAAGCGATCGTCGCAGTGATGCCGGAGGTGAGTGCGCCACCTCCCGCACCCACACGAATGATGCTCTTCGCGTCGGCAAGCGTGATCGCATCGCCATTGACCAGATAGCCATCGGTGGCGAACTGCATGCCGCTGACCGAGACTGCGCCCGCACTGTCATCGACCGTCACGGTTCCCGGTTGCCCCGCGAAGATGGCGAACTGCCCGTTTTGCCAATTCGAGTTGGCGGCGCCGTTTGCGGTCGTCCAGTTGTTGTTGGCTGTGTTCCAGATGCCGTCGCCACCGTCTACCGTGCCGTTGTTGTGATTCGACGCAGTGCCGCCGTCCCAGAAGTTGACGCTCGCTCCGCCGGTATTGACGAGATTGACCTCATGCGTAATCGAAGTCTGCACGGAAAAATCGCTCGCGCGGTCGCCGCTGGGAATGCTGCCGATGTGCAATCCGTTGTCGCTCAGGCCGGCGGCATAGTCGAACAATCGATAGAGCCCCGGGCCCAGGCCGCCGAGATCGGAAATGTTGAGCGTACCCGCGAGCGTCAGATTGCCGGCGACATTGAACATGCCCGTCGATGTATCGGGCGCACCGAGGGATACGTTGACGTTCGAGGCATTCGACAGCTTAAGGTTGCTGCTGAAGTTCAACACGTTTCCCTGCCGGCCCGCGAGTGTCCCTGCGCCGATCGTTGCGTCGCCTTTGATCGTGCCCGTGCCTTCGATCGTGCCGCCCGCTTGCGCGGAAACGACGCCGCCGAGTACGCCATCGACCGACAGCGTGCCGTTCGATACCGTCGTTGTGCCCGCAAAATTCGATGAGTCGCCGGTGAGCTGCGTCATGCCGGCGCCGATCTGCGTAATGCTGCCGTTGCCGCTGATTTTCCCGTCGAAGATGACGGTATCTGCGCGGTCGAACGCGAGCGTGGCGTTGTTGATGACGTCGCCCGAAATCGAGCCCGATGTGCCGCCGTTGCCCAGCTGTAGCGTACCGGCCGTGATCGTCGTGCCGCCCAGGTAGCTGCTGTCGCCGGTGAGCGCGGTGGTGCCGGTGCCGGCCTGCGTGACGCTGCCACTGCCCCCGATCGCGCTATTGAGGGTCCACGCATCGGAGCGGTTGATAACGAGCATGGCATCGTCGTCGATGCTTCCCGAGATCGAGCCCGATGTCCCACCGTTGCCCAGTTGCAGCGTTCCCGCGGAAATCTGGGTGCCGCCGGTATACGCGTTGTTCGCCGTGAGCGTGAGCGTGCCGCTGCCGCTCTTGAGCAATGCGCCGGCGCCATTGACGACGCCCGTCAATGCGAGATCGGCGTCGGTCTTGAAGGTGCTGCCGCCTGTGCCGAGCGTGACCGTGCGGCCGGAGCCGAACGCTGCGGTGTTCTCGAACGTGCCGCCGTCGACCGTCAGCGCGCCTGCTGCCGCGCCGAGATTGGCGTCGGAGGAGACGGACAAGGTGCCGCCGTTGACGAACGTGCCGCCCGTGTAGGTGTTCGAACCGGATAGCACGAGCGTGCCGCTATCGGTTTTCTCAAGGCCGCCGGTGCCGGTCAACGCCGAGGCGATCGTCGCGGTGATGCCGGTGCTGAGTGCGCCGCCTCCCGTGCCGACGCGGACGATGGTTTTCGCATTGCCCAGGGTGATCGCGTCGCCGTTGACCGCATAGCCATCGGTCGCGAACTGCATGCCGAGCACGGATATCGCGCCCGCGGTGTCATCGACCGTGACCGTACCCGCTTGCCCGGAAAAAATCGCGAACTGTCCGTTTTGCCAGTTCGCATTGACGGAGCCGCTCGATGTCGTCCAGTTGTCGTTGGTGGCATTCCAGATGCCGTTGCCGCCATCTATCGCGCCGTTGTTATGGTTGGAGACCGTACCGCCGTCCCAGAAATTGACCGTAGCTCCGCCCGTGTCGACGAGATTGACCTGATGGCTCGTGGCCGTCTGCACGGAGAAGTCGGTCGCGTTCGTGCCGCTTGGCGTGCTGCCGATTAGCAGCCCATTGTTCGTCAGGGTGCCGGCGTAGTCGAACACGCGATAGACACCGGGCCCCAAGCCGCCGAGATCGGTGACGTTGAGCGTGCCGGCGAGCGTGAGGTTGCCCGCGACGTTGAACAGTCCCGTCGCCGTGCTGGGCGCGCCAAGCGATACGTTGACATTCGAGCGGCTCGACAGCGCAAGATTGCCGCCGACGTTGAGCACGTCGCCCTGCCGGCCCGCGAGTGTTCCGGCGCCGATCGTCGCATCGCCTTTGATCGTGCCTGTGCCTTCGACCGTGCCGCTATTGACGGTGACGGTGCCGCCGAGCGTGCCGTTGATCGCCAGGGTGCCTGCGTTGACCGTGCTCGTGCCGGCGAAGGCGTTGCTGTTGCCCGAAAGCGTCACGACGCCCGCGCCGTTTTGCGTGACGCTGCCCGTGCCACTCAGTACGCCGCCATAAGAGAACGCTTCACCATCGTTGAATTGGAGCGCGCTGTTGTTCGTGATCGCGCTGGTAAAGGTGCTGTCGAAGCCGTTGCCGATGACCAGGGTGCCATTGGAGAGAGTGGTGGGCCCTGTGTACGTGCCGGCGCCGGTCAGCGTCAGCGTGCTGGCTCCCGTCTTCGTCAGGCCGCCTGCACCGGAGATTGCGCCCGACAACGTGAGGGCGTTATCGGTTTGAAACGTGCCGCCGTTGGCGTTCAACGTGACAGCGCGTGAGGAACTGATGGCCGCCGTGTTTTCGAGCGTTCCGCCGTTGAACGAGAGCCCGCCCGTGCCGAGATTGGCGTTGGCCGATACAGCCAGCGTGCCACCGTTCAGGAGCGTGCCGCCTTGGTAGGTATTGGTGCCGGAGAAGGTCTGCTTGCCGCCGTCGATTTCGACGCTACCCGTACCGGTGATCGCACCCGCGAAGTTGCCGGGCGAGAAGGGCGTGCTGCCGCCCTGACCGTTGGCGATGACGAGCGTTTTATTGCCGAGCACGACGGTGCCCGTCGATGCGCCCGACAGGCTTTGAATGGTCGTGCTGTTGGCCGTGACGCCGGAGACGTCGAACGTCGCGTCCACGCTGATATCGCTCGCAGCTGACAGGTCTGCGTCGGCGCCGAGCTTGAGCGTGCTTTGCTCGATGGCCCATGGATGGCTGTCGCCCATGCGGCCGGTCACCGTCCACGTCCCGAGGCCTGTCTTCTGGTATTCGGCGAAGCCTTGGTATTGCTCCAGGCCCGTCGTGTTATCGAGCGCGGCGACGATCTTCGAAACATCGAACGTGCCGTCCGATGAACCACCGAGCGCGAGAATATTGCCACCGCCGGCCGCGATGGCTTTGCCGCCCATGGCGTATCCCGCCTGGAGCTCGAGGATGTTGCCGTTGCCTGTCAGCTCAACGGCAACGCCGCCTGGCGCGGTTTGCGTTGGGTTCAGCAGCGACCATCCGCCTTCGAGGCTGCCGCCGTTGGCATTGATGATCGTGTTGTTGTCGCCTTGTACGCGCAGACCGATCGCGAGCGCGGCATGCCCTGCCGAACCGCCGGGATTGACATAGCCGCGGTTCATGAAGGTGTTGTTGCTGCCGAAGATGTCCATGGCGTCGCCACCGCTGCCGTCGGGGATGCTGCCGACCCCTGCCGCACCGTATCCGCCCTGGAAGCCGGTGCCGAAGCGATTGCTGATGTTCGTGACGCTCGCGCCGTCGGTGGCCACCACGACGGCAGCGCCGGCGCTCCCGCCGGATGCCCCGCCATAACCGCCGAGGATTCTATGAACGTCGCCTTGCCAATTGAAAGTGAACGCCTTGCCCTGGAAAAACAGCCCTACGCCGCCACCACCGCCAGCGCTGGTCGATGTGCCGTCGCCGCCGGCACCGCCGATGAGATCGTTACCGCTGACGAGCAGCGTGCCACCCATGAAAACCAACCCCGCGCCACCGCCGCCGGCGCCGGCCGACGTCTGTCTCTTATACACATCT
>NZ_PNYB01000022.1 GCF_002879855.1 Trinickia soli
CTTCTATCCCCCTCCCCACGCTCCATTGGAATTTTTCGATTTGCCCTCTCCAGGAGACCTTGTGAATCCGCATGTCCAGAAAATGATCGACGAGTTCTTTAAGGCGATCGAGCCGTGGGGCTCGGCATACACCGCGGCGAGATTGACCTTCTTAGCCGTCAAGCTCGACGGTTATCTTGTAGTCGTGGCCGCGCGCATGCATTTGGCCAGCTCCTTCCGCGCTCCTGCAAAGGACTGGTTTGAGGCTGGCGATCTCGTGGCCGGGCACTTGGATCTCGTCGGCGAGAATCTTGCAGCCGGCCAAACCGTTGCAAACGGGGCTTCCACGTTTGCCCAGACCGTTGAGAAAATTGCCTCTCCCGATGGTTTTGCGATTCCTGATCGTGGAAAACTTGTTCTTCGTCCAGAAGACAACCAAAACATCACTGTCGGGATGCCCGACCTCCTTCATGCCGATGGGCTGAGCGTGGGCGACCGCATTGCGGTTTTGACCATGTCGGGTCTCTCGCGAGAGATGCTCATCCCGCAACCGCAAACCGATTGGATGCTTAAAGCGGCCGAAATTCCTTTCGACTCCGTGGGCGAACTCTGCGTTGAATATGGCCTAGGCGCCGGTTACGTTAGGCAGTCCATGTTCGAGGTGGTCGCGCACACTGGCGTCCAGGTATGGCTGTCTTCCAGCGTCAAAGACGGCAAGGCCGATTTGGGGTTGTGGCTGCCGCCAGGGCTCGACCGCTCACAATCGAGGCTCGGATACCGAGTGATTGACAAAGGAACGGTTGTGAGTCGCAGTTCGGTCGAAGGCGGAAAGCTCGAATGGGGCGAGCGCTCGGGCGACATCGTTGGGCATTTTCCGCTCGATGTGCCGCGAGGCGCCGTCGTCCAATGTATAGCTTCATATGCTGGGCAAGCGCACCACGTGCGCTGGTTCGGCGATCCGCAGACATTTCAGAACGCGAGAGCAGCCGTTCTTTACAACGTCGACCAAACCGGAAATTTGCTGCGGGAATACTTGTTCCCAGATTTGCCGGCGAGGGGCAGGGCTGCGGACGACTTCGAGTCGGCCGTGGCCTGGACGCTTTGGGGTTTGGGCTTTGCGCCCGTCAGCTTCGGAATGAACGCCAAAACACGCGATACCTTCGATATTTTGGCCGTCAGCCCCAAGGGCGATTTCCTTGTCGTCGAATGCACGACGGGCCTTCTCCGCGCGGAGAGCAAGCTTTCGAAGTTGAGTGCCCGCGGATCGGCGCTGCGCAAAATGCTCTCAGCGTCTGACCTTCAACACGTTCGCGTCTTGCCAGTCATCGTGACGGCAATGACCCGCGACGAGGTCAAAGCAGACCTTGGAGCGGCAGCTGAAACAGGTGTTCTTGTGTTGACCAAAGAGGACTTGGAGGCTGTGCTCAACGACGGGCGCTTGCGGTTCGCTAATGCCGACCAGCTATTCGAGCAGGCATTGGAGAAATTGGCCGAGTCGCAGCACCAGGACGAATTGCCTCCATCCTTGTTCTGAGCTGGGCCGGCGAGCAACCACGCATGGCGGGGCAATCCCGCCAAACGTGCCAACACGATGTTGGATCTTGCCGCGTTCGCCCGAACCGCTAAGACGTCTTATGCCGACGGGACAAAAAGCGGCATCCGGCGAAATTCGCGAGCGCCAGCAGAGCGCCAACCAACGCCGAACACACCAAGAAAATCACAATGATCGCGATCGTCTCGATGTCGTCAGTGTTGTCGAGCTGTGCGCTGCCCGTGAGGCGGATGCCCCCGCGAATCGCCGAATCGAGCCACGACGGCATCTCATAAGGCAGGGTCCCGACGAATTGAGCGAGCCACCAGCCGCCGACCAGCGCGACGAGAATGTTGGCCAGGATATAAGCCGCCTTTTTCATTTCACTTCCACCGTGCCATAGGCTTTGAATCCAGAGCCGGGAACCGGCAGGTCGGGGCCGCGTAACCGCAAATATTCGGCCAGCCGGTTGAATTGATCGCCATTGACCACGGTGATGCATCCTTCGCTCAGACCCATTGGTCCCATCGGATGGAGCCGGAAGGACCCGCGCTTGATGCCGTCAATGATCGTCGAGTCGCCGGTCTTGGAATTCCAGAGCATGAACCATTTTTTGTGGTCTGTCGTTCCCCAACCATGCGCGTTCCAAAAATCACGAAGCGCGCCGAGCCGGCCTCCGGACTGGCGGTCAATGATGTAATAGAGCCCCCTCGGAATCGGGCCGACGTCTTCCTTGTCGACCGCCGCCGGGTTGTCGCGGCCAACGCCCCTGCCGGAAAACGCAGAAACGGCGCCAACGCCAGGGCAAGACAAGAGCGATGTTTGTTTGTCGTTAAGACTGAATGTGCATTGAGTCGGCATGTCGTTCCTTTTTCTTATTGGCCACGGGTTCGCATCGCGAGAGAGTCGATCATTATTCCCGATCGACATCCGCGTGCCAACAATCAATCGCGGATGCTCCGGCGACTTGGAATGGCTCGGTTTATCGCGACAAAATGACCGATTTAGGTTGGCGCGTTGCAATTTTTCCGATTCCGGATAAATATGTCGCTCGAAGGGGCTCCCTTCGACCACACAAATCAATCCGACGAGGGCAAATTATGCCAAATGTATATGTTGAACCGCAGCCGAAAGGCCACCACGGGCACATCAGCGGTTACAAGTTGGAATATAAGGACAACAAACCTGTAACCAACACGACCTACGGAACGCAAGACGCGGCCATCGTCGCCGCCAAAGGTTTAGGACACAAGCCGCTGGTCGCGCGTGTGCGCGACACCGACAAAGGGAACCCCGATCACTGGCGAGAGGCTTAAGGCGGGTTGGCAGCGGTCTGGCGACCGCTGCCGCCAATAAAATACAGAATTGTCTATCTTTTTTCAGATTCTTTCTCCGCACCACGGCATCGTTCGACGCATTGCTCGAATCGCCGCAATAGCTGGCACGCGATCGTCTGCAATCGGCTACGGCCCTCTTCCCCTCAAAGCCCGACCTCCCTGCATCGCTCTCACACAATTTTATCGCGCCAACACCGCTGGCGTGCGCCATTGCGAACTCCGATTGATGTAAAGTTGCAATCCTTTTGAAAACGCAACGATGCTCTGAGAACCAATGAGCGCATTTATTCGCGAAGGCGACACGACATCCCACGGCGGAAAGGTTTTGGCCTGCTCGCCCAATGACCAAATCGACGGGCTTTCCATCGCTCGGCTCGGGGACATGGTTTCATGCCCGAAGTGCGGCGGCGTCTACCCCATCGTCCAGATCCTGCCGCGCGGCATAACGATGGACGGAAAGCCGCCGGCATTCGAGGGCGACAAAACCGCCTGCGGCGCGACGTTGATCGCCTCGCAATCGAACACCACCGCTGAGCCGACCGGCGGAGCGGGAGGAAACTCCGGCCCCCTCGTCAACCATGAGACGAGCACGAGCGGCGAAGGCCCCTATCGTGGCCGGTTTCAGGTGCTCGACGAGACGACCGGAATGCCAATTCCAAACCATCCTTACACGCTGCGCGCCTCAAACGGACAAACGCTCTCCGGCCAAACCGACGAAAACGGATTCACCCAGTGGCACGAAGCCGCCTCGCCGGCCTCCCTGACCTTCTCTTCCCCGTCGACTCAGGTCAAAGGCGGAGCGGGCGACGAATGAGCGGCGACGCCTACGGAACCGGGTCCGGCTCGGGCTCCACCGCGCGAGGCGGCGGGCAAACGACAAGCGTCCAACTGCGCGGCGCCGGGCTTGACCCGCAGGACAAGAAGGTGGTCTGCAAAGCCGTCTGCGTTTGTTCGCGCGAGCCCGACGAGGGGTCCTCCGGCCAGAGCCTCAAACAGCAATGCGTGTCGCGCAACCTGCGCGACGTCGACCGGAGCATGGATTGGCAAAGCCCGTATAAGTCCGAAGTCAATTACGACATGTCGAAGGTTCCGCCCGCGCCGATCATGCGCTCGGCCAATCCGCTGGAAGCCCACCCGTATTTGCCCGCCTGGATCAAGAAATACTGGCCCGGCGGAGAAGACGAGTATCCGGCCGGTTCCGGCGCTGTTCGCCGCCCGGACGTGGTGATCGTGAAAGACGGCGCCCTGCCGCCCACCCAAGACAACATCAAGAATATCGTCGAGGTCAAGTTTCCGCCTCAGGCGCCCGACCTCGGCCAAACGGAAGACTACGAGACGATCGCCGGAGCGCCGAACAAGGTCGTCGTTCTTGGGCAGCAAAACTGCGATTGCTCCGACGACGACGGAGGCGAGAATCCGGTCAAAGCGGCGGTGTCCGACGCGCTCTCGGAGCTGGGGCGCTCGCTGCGGGCGCTCTCCAACGCGAGGTTGCCGGGAGCCGGGCCAGGCCTGCCGCCGCCCTCCGCGCCCCCTGTGATTCCCTGATAGCCTATCCCGCCAGACTCGCGCGGGCTCGCTCCATGACCAAGATAACGCAAGACTTTCTCAGATGGGCCAAGGCCAACCAGTCCAAAGCGCTGGTCGCCAACGCTCTGCTCGAACCTCGCTATCCGCATGACGGAATCGGCGCGGCTTTTGTCGTCCGCGCATGCGTCTACTTTGAGCGCGCGGCCGACGCGGCGGTGCGCGAAGCGCTCGCCCAAACGTTCGACGAGTTCGTCGCCTCGATGGGCGAAGAAAAGCTCACTTACATGTGGAGCAACGGCAAAGCCGCCAAACCGATGGCGAAGGCCAAATCGTTGCGCGCGGCCGCCGCCGGGCTCGGTCCGGACGACCGCTTTGATTTCGACTTCGTGAGTGGCGAGCGCCCCACGGACGCGAGCCTGTGGGAGTTCCACGTCGGCGGCCAACGCCAATGGCAAGAGAAGCTCGGCAACCGCGGCTTCAACGCCCTGTGGTTCTCCTGGCCGGTGTTCGCCGCCCAAGAGCGGCCCGATGCGTTCGCGAAGCTGTTCTTCGACGCCGCCGCGCGGCTAGAAGCGCCTTGGGGGCACGCCGGGCTCGCCTTCAATCTCTCGCCCACCGGCCGCGAGGAAAACGAAGCCACGGAGCATTGGGCAAGCCAGACGATGCCTGGCCTCGATGTCGGCTTCCCCGCCGACTTGTCCACGCGGACGCTCAAAGGGCAACTGAAAACCGTCGATTGGCTCACCGCGATCAGCAAGCCGATGCTTGAAGCCGCGGGCGGCTTGGCCGGACTGCGCGGGCATCTGCCGCCAAGTTGGTTCGCGATCGGCGATTATGGCTCGGGCGTCGTCATCCGAGCCGGCATCCAGCCGGAGAGCGGCATCTCGGACGACGAGGGCAAGCCGCCCGCCTGCCCGCCGGCCTATGCGGTCCTCGACGCGGCGCTCCGGCCAATCCGCGCGAGCGAGATGGACAGCTTGCAGCGCGGGACCGCCAACGGCGACGCGCCCGTCTACAACACAAAGGCGTCGACGGTGGCATGGCTTCGCCGCTTCGAGATGGACGAAGATGGCCTGCTCGCAGCCAAAGCCGCTCTGCTCGACACGACACCGCTTGTTGCGGAAAACGCCTTGCCGAATCCGCTTTGAAGTTTGAGAAGCGCTCGCGCGCTGCCCTGTTTCGATATCAGCAAAACGCACAAAACAGAGCCACGCTCGGAGGCGCGTTCGCCCCCGCTTCCCTTCACTTCGCTTCTTCGTGAGCGTCAAGCGGCAATGAACGTGTCGCGCGCGACGTTGCCAATCGTGTTGGTGGCCACCGAATCAAACGTGGCCCCAACGCATTCCATTACACACAAGTCTGCCGCTCAAGCTCGCGTGCGTATCTGATGCCGGCGGCAAAATCGACCACTCGTTGCATGCCTAGCCAGATGGTTTTGACGCCAGGCTCGCCGTCAAACTCTCTTGCGGCGATTCGCCGCTTCTTTTTTGCGGAAGAATTATAGCTTCGACGAAGTCCGTAGAAAGCGTCGCCTTGCGAATCGAGCGCCATGCGCTTGCGCCGCGGCCGAATTCGGCACCGGTCGGGTTGCTTTTCTGACCGCCCGATGGATGCGAGCGCAATTGCCTCGGCGCCCCGACCGCAGGCGGGGAATCGGATCGTCAAACCGCGTTTGCGTCAAAACCGTATAAGCTTATCCGGCATCTGGCCAAGAAACGGTTCCTCGCCGGAGAAACCTTCGGCTTCGAGAAGCTCGGCGATCTGCTCGCGTTGGCGAAAAATGTCTACGACGACAACAGCAGCGCGGAAAGAAAGGGCTCGCTGGTCGGGAGAGACGACGCGACGCGCGATCTTCCGTCCCGGCGCGAGACTCGAGAATAGGGCGGCGCCGGGACGCGCCGCCACTTCATCCGCTCCGGCTTGCGCCTGCATCGGCGCGTTGCGTTCAGTGCGGCTCGCAACCTCGCGGCACCGGCCGAGTCTCCGAACGCGGCCGCTTGAACGGTTGGGCGGCGCCTACGGATTGTAGGCCGGCCACGCGCTTGTCCAAAGCCGCCGGCACTCGCCCTTTGTGGCGAGCTAGGTTTCGCGATAGCAAACTGCGCCAAAAACGAATGTGAACCCTGCCATCGTCGTGCACAAGAAGCCGAGCGGAGTTCCGTGAACCTCCGGCCAAACGCGGACCAGCAGCACCAACGTCGCGGCCGAGCAATGAGTCAGAATCGACGACACTTCGTCGGTCATCTTGTTAGAGAACCTACCCGCCCATTCTTCCACTTTGACCGGGCGGCGCTTGGTCATGCGGATGCTGATCTTGATGCAGACGTAAATGATCGCGATGAAAAGCACATCCACCAATATTGCCGCTGAACCGATCAGAAAAATCGCTGTTACGTCAACCGGCTGATTGGCGCGGACGCTTCCCACCGTGAAGAACGGCGATTTGAAGGTTCGACCGAAAGCATCAAACGCGCTGACAAACAGTGGAATTCTCAACAGCAGGGCCACCGCAGCCCAAACCGCGGACACCTGCGGGACCCTTCTCCCGAGAAAACGCCATGCTCGGGATAAAGGCAAAAAGTCTTTGGCAATGACGTGCCAATCAACGAGCTTCCAATCGTTGCTGCTTTTGCCTGTGTTGTCCATCGACTATCCATCGGCGTTAAGGGCAGAAGCCCGATGCGTGTTTACGGCCACCCGAAACGCTGCTGCCACGTTCATTAGGACCGCAACCGTCAAATTTCGTATTTGTCGCTCCGGTTTTGAAAGCATGCTCGGCGCCTTCGCGGATGGCAACACCTTCGCTAGTTCCGCCTCTCGCTCTTACGCTCATCAAACTAGGGCACACCAAAGCCTCGCGCCGGCAAGTTCAATCACCGCTGGCGTTGTCGAAACCGATGTCCGTCGAGGCAACGATGAATTCTCGCGACTCCCACTCTTCGCCGCGGAACTTTGTCCGCACATTCACCTGAATCTCGGAGGGTGCATAGACCACGCCTTCTGCGACCGTGATCTTTCCACTGCCCATAAGGTCCGTGGCCCGCGCCAGACCTCTCTTGATCCCGCGCTCATACCATTCGAGCGCCTTCGTCTTCATCGCCTCGGGAATCTCGTCGAGCAGCAACTCAAAGTCTTGGCTTGGCCGGCGAGTGTGCACCGGATCACGATCCAGCGCCCTGGACAGTCCGTTCACGACTTTTCTGTATGTTGCTGGCGCCGCCCCTGACGAGTCCCTTTGGGTCGGCTGGCCTTTAAGCGCTTCCTTGAACACTTTCGACATACGGTCCCCCGTAAAAGGACTTTGATGTTTGTGGAAGAATCCTAGCAGGGAAACCGCGCGACCAAAAGCGAGTCGCCCTGGTTGGGTTTGATATTCGCGTGAACGCTACGCCGCGCGCTTGTGCTCGGGAGGATCGACACGATAGCCGGCATGGATCAGGACTCGCTCGCACAAGGCGATGAAGCCCTCGACGGACAGATCGTTCTTCGCGTCGTTCGTGCGCCACGCGCATACCTTGAACGCCGCCGAGCTTGCCGACGCCTCAACATGGTCAACGGTGGGCAACAACGCGAAGCCCGCCTTGTATTGATGCCGGCCCTCTTGGGATTCGGCGTTCGTATATTTGCTGATGAGCGTCCAGTCGAGCACTTCGCCTGTGTAGTCGTCGCGGCCGCCGCTCGCGACAACTGCTTCGTGAATCGCCTAGCGATAAGCGGCACCCATCGCGTAATTCGCAAATCGCTTGCGATCCCTGCGCACGTGAGAGATAGCTTTACGAGCAAGCCATCGAAAATAGACCTGCTCCGACACGACGCCATCCAGAAAAGGAGGCAACTGATGCTTGCGCTGCGACATGGCTCTTCCCCGTTCAATGTTCGCCCTGATGCGACGATGGCAGCCCTTCTGCACGCGAACCCGCTGCCTCGCGCCATCGCCAACGAAACGCTCAAAGCGCGTATTTGTCGCTGCGGTTCTTAAACGCCGGCTTCGTCCCTTCGAGGATGTGAATCACCTTTTCGAGCATGTTCGGGTTCTCGATGCCCCCGGCCTCATAGCTAAAGCTGTGCTCGGTTTTGTTGCACTCCGCGTAGATGATCTGCTCAGCGTCGCACACCACCGCCAAGTTGGGATTGTGGGTGACGATGATGACTTGGCGCCGTTCCTTGGCTGCTTTGATGCATTTGACCAGGATCTTGTAGATCGTTTGGTTGTCGAGATTCTCCTCCGGCTGGTCGATGACAATGGGAATGTCGTCTTTGTCCACGAGCAGGTAAAAGACGAGCAGCAAAAGACCGCGCTCACCCGGCGACAGTTGCCCGATTTCCTGCTGCGCGTAGGTCAGCGAATATCGCGGCGACAGGTAGGCGAGCCCATAGATGTAGTCGAGCACCTCTCGCGGCCCAGCCGTGCGTCGCACTTGGTCGGCCAGCCTCGTCGGTCGCCCTGCGTCGTCTCTGCGATCGTGGCGAAGAAAATCGTCGAGTGTTTCCGCAAACGCGATCGTCCCTTCCGCGGTTGAGAAGTCGGCTTCGCTCAGAAGCTCTCGCATCCGTTGATCGCTGTCCTCGATCCCGTAAAACGATCCTCGCGCCTGGCGATTGATGCTCGCGAAGAAGCGCTCCTGAAAACCCGACTCGTCGATCCGAACCTGGAAGTCGAGAGGAAGAGGCATGTCCATCTGCTGCGCCGATTGAACAAAGGACTGAACCGGCTCGTATAGCCGACGGTATTCGTTGACTGCCTCCACGATGAGCGCATGAACCTGCTTGGCCCTCTCGATCCGGCTCGCGCGCAAATCCGAAAGCCGCGCCGGCAACGCGGCGAGCCCCTCGATCTGCGCTTCCAGCCAGCCAATGCTGTTTGCCTTGTCCTTCCCGCCGATCAGTTCGGTTTTCGCCTTTTCCCATGCTGCGAGCGCTTCCTTGTATTGGATGAACAAGCGCTGCCTTTCGCCGAGCTTCGTCTTCGTCGCCTCGATGGCCGCCCTGACGGTCTCGCGTCGCTTAACGAGGCCGTCCGCCTCTTCGCTCAGAAGCGCCCCGTCAACGCTGAGAATCTCCGTGGCCGCCGCCACACTAACCTCATTGACGGGAGCCAGGTTGATTTGCAATGAGACAAGCTGATCGGGGCGAATTTCCGCGCCCAATTCGGCCAACAAAGGAGCCAGCTCTTGGAGAAACTGGTCGTGAGCCTTCTTGTGATTGTCGACTGCCTGCGAGATACGCTTCGCCAAGGCCTGCCGCTTGACAGCCGCCCCCTTGCGATCGCGAAGTGCCGCCTCCTCCTTGTCGACGGCCGCCGCTTGCGCTTCGAGCTGCTGGATCAGCTCGGCCGCTTGCTCCGATTCGCGCTGCGCTTCTGGGGAGGCGCCCGGGTCTGCGACCTCAACGGGTTTGCCAGCGTCGAGCGCCGCCAGCTCGGAGCGCTTTGCCTCAAGCTGCTTTTCCAACCCTGTCCGGAACTCAGCCGTCATCCGATCCTCGGTGGCCAGAATGTCGGCGTTGACCCTCGAAATCTCTTTGATGATGGCTTGCCTCGCGGCATTGATTTCGGCGACCTTGAAGTCGATCAACGCGTCCATTGAGGGTTGGTCAAGCCGGTCCTCTTCGGGGACGTGGGAGAAGATGATTTTTCGAAGTTCGCTGTCGAACGTGGATGATCCGCCCTCACCGAGCTCGTTGCATAGCGTTTCGAGATACAGTTGCGGCAGATACTTGATTCGCTCGACGGCGGTCGGCGAAGGGTTTTCGTCAAGCTGCCTGGTCGATTCCGAGCCGTCTCGCCAGACGATCGCAGCCGTGAAATGTTGCGCCGGCCGGCCCTTCGGGTTCCTGAAGCGCTGTTCGTTCAAGAACGAAAAGCCGGTCCGGTTCTTGGTGTCGCCCGCCAACGCGATAATGTCGGACAGCGCGCTCTTGCCGCTCCCCTTGTTGCCGATGATCGCTACAAGGTCGCTGTTGAGGGGCATGTCCACATCGAACCATGGATCTCGCAACGCCGAGCCGGGCTTCTTTTTCACGCGAATCGACGAAACGTATTTCGTCCTATGGCGCTCGACCAATTGGCGCTTCGGCGGGTTGTCGCCGACGTAGACGCGGTTCGAAAACTCGCGGATCGCCTGCACCAGGCCCGCAAACGTGGCATCGGCCTTGATCCACGTGAAGCAGTTCCCAACGCGGTCCTTGTCCTTCTCCCCGCTCAACCAGTGAGCGTCCGAGCAGTCAAGAAGCAAGTCGTTCACGTTCGCATCGGCCAAGCTTTTGCGGGCCTTTTCGTAAGCCGCCGGGCTCTCCGCCGCGGTGAATACGAGATCCGCCTCGTTGATGACGCTTCTCTTGTCGGCGATCGTGTGATCGCTCCATCGCAAGCTGTCCCATTCTGTTTTTCCGATGGCAAGCAAATGACGGCGTTCGAAAAACGGCGAGCTGAGCGCCTCCTTGACCTTCTCCATGCTGACGTTCAACGAATTGAAGCCCTCGGTCAGTGGATCGCCATAACCTGACTTTTGATCGTCGGGCGCCGCCGCAATGATAGCCTCGCCGAGCGCGCGAAGATTCTCGCGCGTGATCACGCCGCCCCATCGCGCCTCATGGTCGCGCGCCTCCGGCATCAGCTTGTAATGCCGGGTGATCGCGCTTAGGAACTGATCCCGGATCAACGCGGGATCAACCTCGTCGAAAATGACGTGCAGGTTTATCCGGCTCCAATTCGACTCGGAGTATCCTTCTTTCGTCTTTTGGAGAATGCCTCCAAACTTGTCGAGTCGCAGTTCCACGACCGGAAGAATCAAGTCCAAGTTCTGAAGCCGGCCCGCCTTTCGCGCTTGCAAGACCCGTTCGTAGCCGTCGACGAACACATAGTCGTTGATGCCGATGACCTTGAATTCGGGAGGCAAGGCTTCGAGATCGGAGATGAACGCTTCCCACGCGGCGTCCGGGCCGCCCGGATAGTGCTGAACGATGGATGCTGGGGTATGCACATGCAAATCCCACTTTTTCCATGTCGAACCAATATTTTCATTTTCCATACGGTCTCCGCGCCATTGGTTTTTCTTGCGCTCTCTCATGATCGCAGCCCCCGCGCCGCGACTCGGAACTCTGAAACTATATAGCCTGATTCACCATGGGTGGTAGGCTTAAAATAATCGCTGGGGTTGCGGCAGACGAGGCTGCACAGCGAGCGGGTCGCCCTCGCCCCCTCCCGCACGGAGAGGTTCTTCGGGAATGGCCGTGACGGCGGCCGTCGCTTTCAAGCGAGGCCGCCGACGCATTAACACTCGTTAGCGTTCAAAACCGTATAAGCCTGTCCGGCGAACTCGAATTCGTCGAGGTCGCCGCTAAGCCGGCAATCCCGCGCGTAAGCCTCGATGTCGACATACATCCGAACGCCCCGCGGCAGGTCCGAATAGAAGTCGTCGAACTGCTCGGCTGCCGCGTCAGCGAGCTCGCCCTTGCGAATGATGACGTCCTCGGCGTTGTCGATCGCGTCCCCCACCGTCTGGCCGCATCGCGACGCCAGGTAAAAGGCCGCTGCCTTGACCTCCGAGCGGAGGTCTTCCACGCGGTCGAACCAGGCCGAAAGGCCGGCTTGATCCACGCCGAACGCTGCGAAAAGCTGCGCGTCTGCCGCGTCGCCGTCGATGAACTGGATTTCAAACTCCTCCACGACATTGCCGAAAGAGTCCGCGCAGGCGGCGGCTCGTTGCAAATACTCATCGAAAGTGCCGAAGCAAAAGCCGACGGCGTCAAGATTGTAAGGACATGCGCAATAGGTGTTCATGTTTGGTTCCGGTCTTGGTTGCAGAAATTGAGAGCGATGCTCTCGGCCGGGAACCTCTTCGCTCCTCCTCCCCGCGGGAGGAGGCGGGGGTGGTGGGCTGGCGCCGCAGGGAAGAAACGCAAAAACCGGCTCTTGCCGGCTTTGCTCGTTGATGCCCACGTCAGGTCTCTTCGCAATCGCTGAGAGACCTGACGTGGGCATGAACAAAGCCGCTCGTGGCGGCTTCTGAATGGGTTTGCGGCGATTCGCGGCGCCAGGCAAGAAGCGGCCGGCGTGAACGGCCCAAGCGCAGCGCTGGGGCGGGCGCGGCGGCCGCCGGCCAGGCGCCGCGCGTTTGCTTCGGCGGGCCCTCGCCCGACGCTGAGCGTGTGTATGGATTTGCGGGAAGCATGACCGCCCCGAGCAAAGCGGCCGGGCGGGCGAGGTTGCCGCTTTCGATGATGTGCCGACCGCGGCGCAATGCGCCGCTCATAACCAGCCGTCGCTCGCGCCTGAGGCCGTCCAGGTCGAATAGCTGTCAAGCGACGTCTTTTGGCCACTATGTAAACCTCTGCATGGCGACCACTATGCGCACGTCGCAACTATATGCAGATCATGCGCTTGCACGTGGCCGATTCAGCGCCGGCGCGGCTCCCGGCGCGGTCGTTCAGCGTGGACCTGGACATAGTTTCTGGTGAGTGAAGTAGTCGCTTTGGCTTGACCGTGATGGCAGGACGAATCATCACCGCTAGGTCGAGACCGACCTAGCAACGAGAACGAGGGCACCTGCACGGCTCGAACCGCTGAGCAGACCAATATCGCCGAGGACCCGGACTCACTCCCGGCAGCACCGCGAACGTTATAACTATGCGAAGAAGACCTCGGCCCAAATCCTCACCGAATCGAGGGCGACGTCGGCGATCTCATGGCGTGTGCGCATAGTTGTGACCTGCGCATAATGGACGTTTTGTGTCGGTTTTCTTAGCTGTATCGCATAAGTGGATGAATCTCGCTCTGCCGGCTCCGTGTGCTGCGTGCTATAACTTTCGCAGCGCCCGCCTTGACTTCGACAGCCGAGCAAGAGCATGGTGATGAGGAAGTCGACGCCGGTGCGGTTGTCGTTCTCGAGCCTTTTGCTCCAAGCCGCTTCGAGGAAAGGCCCGAGCGTCTCGCTCGGCGAAAGCGGATTCCGAGCGCCCCGCTCCTCGCGCTCGCGCGCGATCTGCGCGCGCGAGCGATACATGCCGTGCAGCGTCAGTATCGTGAACGGATTCGCCGTCAGTGCCGGCGCGCGCCCCTCGTGAGTCGCGTCGAGCATCTCTTTGCCGATGGCCCATTTCGTCGCTGTCGACGCCAAGCGAAAGGTTTGCTCCGTCGCTGTGGGCGTCGCTGCGCCCTTGTGGAACTGCTCGATGATCTCGTCGGTCCTGAGCTCTTTGAGGTTGCGCGGCGCCCAATTCCACTCCTTGAACTTGTTCGCCGCGCGGTCAACGGCGCGAAGCGTCTCGGCGCTCGCGCGGCGCTTCACGCGCGTCGCAAGGTGGTTGCGGTAAGCCGCGATAACAGCGCCCAAAGTGGGCTCCAACGCGCCGGCCTCGCGCTTCGTCTTGTTCGGATTCTTGCCCGTCTCGACCATCGATCTAGCAAGCTCCGCGGCCTTCTTCCGCGCGAGCCCCAGGTCGAGAAAATCGGCCACATTGCCCACCGTCGGCATGATCGAAACCCCACCCACTTTCCGCCGGATGATGTAGGTCTTTTTGCCGGCGACGCGGACCCCAAATCCGGGCGGCGCATCGCGGTTCGAATCCCATAGAATGTAGGGCTTGTTTTCCATGTTCGCTTCGAACACCAGGGCGCCCTTCGCGTTGACGGCGACCGGCCTTTCGCCGAGTTTCAGACGCTTTATTAGCGCCAAATTCAGGTCTGCTTTCACGGTTGTCGTTCGCTTCGAGTGTATGAAAGGCCCCGAACAAGGGGGACCGGCGAATCGCCGGCAATCCCTTGCTTCACATGGCTTTGGCCGTTCGGCTTATGGCCGGGGGACTGCGCTCGAAGTATAGTCAACGAATGGCCGCTAAAGGTCCCCGTTCGTTCCCCCTTGACAGCGGGGAGCATGGCGAAAGATGGGAGCGAATGTCCGCAAATGTCCGAACACGTTTTTCAACAACCCATTGAATGAAAACAGAATCTAGCGCCGAAGCCATGCCTGAGCAGGCCCTCGCGAAGCACACGCCCTACATGCAGCAGTATTTGCGGATCAAAGCCGATCACCCGGGCACGCTGCTGTTCTTTCGCATGGGCGACTTCTACGAACTCTTCTTCGAAGACGCCGAAAAGGCAGCGCGCCTGCTGGATCTCACGCTCACGCAACGTGGCGCTTCGGCCGGCAATCCGATCAAGATGGCGGGCGTTCCGCATCATGCGGTCGAGCAATACCTCGCCAAGCTCGTGAAGCTCGGCGAATCGGTCGCCATTTGCGAGCAGATCGGCGATCCGGCCACATCGAAAGGACCCGTCGAACGCAAGGTCGTGCGCATCGTCACGCCCGGCACGCTGACCGACGCCGCACTGCTTTCAGACAAAAGCGATGCCTATCTGCTCGCCGCCTGCCCCGCGCATAACAAGCGCGGCGTGACGACGGCGATCGGCCTTGCATGGCTGAATCTCGCCAGCGGCGCGTTGCGGCTCGCGGAAGTCGCTCCCGGCGAAGTGAGCGCAGCGCTCGAACGTATCCGGCCGGCCGAAATTCTCGTGGGCGACGGCACGGCCGAACTCATGCCGAGCGCCGCATCGGGCACGCTGACCCGCGTGCCGGCCTGGCACTTCGACGTCGCCTCGGGCGCTCAGCGGCTATGCGATCAGTTGAACGTCGCCAGCCTCGACGGCTTCGGCGCCGAGGGATTGACGAGCGCGTGCGGTGCGGCAGGTGCGGTCTTGCTTTATGCGGCTTCGACGCAAGGTCAGCAGCTGCGCCACATCCGCAGCCTCAAAGTCGAGACCGAATCGGAATACATCGGCCTCGATCCAGCCACGCGCCGCAATCTGGAGCTCACGGAAACGCTGCGCGGCGGAGAATCGCCCACGCTCTGCTCGCTGCTCGACACGTGCTGCTCGACGATGGGCAGCCGTCTGCTGCGCCACTGGTTGCATCATCCGCCGCGGGCCTCGATCGTTGCGCAGTCGCGCCAGCAAGCCATCGGTGCACTGCTCGACGCCCCCACGGCCACGAGCCTCGAACTCGTGCGCACTGCGCTGCGTCGGATTGCCGATGTCGAGCGCATCACGGGCCGTCTCGCGCTGCTGTCCGCCCGCCCGCGCGACCTCTCGAGCCTGCGCGATACGTTCGGCGCTCTGCCCGCATTGCGCGAACTCGTCACCGCGATGGCCGCGGGCACGCCGGCGCTCGAACGCATCGGCGCAGCGTTGGAGCCGCCGGCCGGTTGCGTCGATCTGCTCACGCGCGCCATCGCCGAAGAGCCCGCCGCCATGGTACGCGACGGCGGCGTCATCAACCGCGGCTACGATAGCGAACTCGACGAACTGCGCGACATTTCCGAGAACTGCGGCCAATTCCTGATCGATCTCGAAGCGCGCGAGCGCACCCGCACCGGCATAGGCAACCTGCGTGTCGAGTACAACAAGGTGCATGGGTTCTATATCGAGGTCACGCGCGGTCAAACCGACAAAGTGCCCGACGATTACCGTCGCCGGCAAACATTGAAAAACGCCGAGCGTTACATCACGCCTGAACTGAAGGCGTTCGAAGATAAAGCGTTGTCGGCGCAGGAGCGCGCGCTGGCGAGGGAGCGTGCGCTATACGACGCGCTTTTGCAGATGCTGCTGCCCTTCATTGAAGATTGCCAACGCGTGGCGGCGGCACTGGCCGAGCTCGATCTGCTTGGCGCCCTCGCGGAACGCGCGCAGGCGCTCGGGTGGGTGGCGCCGGAGTTCTCGGATGAAGCGGGCATCGAGATCGAGCAAGGGCGACACCCGGTGGTGGAAGCACAAGTCGAGCAATTCGTCGCCAACGATTGCTGCCTGAGCCCGGACAGAAAGCTGCTGCTGATCACCGGACCCAACATGGGCGGCAAGTCCACATTCATGCGGCAGACGGCGCTGATTGCGCTGATGGCTTACATCGGCTGCTACGTCCCGGCGCGGCGCGCGCGGTTTGGCCCGATCGACCGCATCTTCACGCGCATCGGCGCGGCCGACGATCTCGCGGGCGGGCGCTCGACGTTCATGGTCGAGATGACGGAAGCCGCTGCGATTCTGAACGATGCGACCGAGCAAAGCCTCGTCCTCATGGACGAGATCGGCCGCGGTACGTCCACGTTCGACGGCCTTGCACTCGCCTGGGCGATCGCGCGGCATTTGCTGTCGTCCAACCGCTGCTATACGCTCTTCGCCACGCACTACTTCGAACTGACGCAACTGCCGCTCGAATTCGCGCAGGCAGCCAACGTTCATTTGTCGGCCGTTGAACATGGGCACGGCATCGTCTTCCTGCACGCAGTCAGCGAGGGCCCTGCAAGCCAAAGCTACGGCCTGCAGGTGGCGCAACTGGCCGGCGTGCCGTCGTCCGTCATTCGCGCAGCGCGCAAACACCTCGCTCACCTCGAGCAGCAATCGGTCGCGCAAAGCACACCGCAACTCGATTTGTTCGCTGCTCCGGTCTATGCCGAAGACGCTCCGGACGAAGCTGCGAATACCCACGTCGCGAGCGATGTCCCCGCGCCCCATCCCGCGCTCGATCGATTGCGCGAGATCGACCCGAACGAACTCCGGCCACGCGATGCGCTCGATTTGATCTACGAGTTGCATGAACTTGCGAGCGCCGCGCGCGAAAGCCGGCATGAGGGGCAAAAGGGGTGAACGCGCCTCGCCGAATGCGGGTATGGCGCGGCTGCGCCGCCGTCGCCGCGGCATTCGGCTGCCTGGCGCCGCACGTCGGCCTTGGCCGGGCCGCGGAGCCGCGCTATACGTTCGCCGTTATTTCCGGCGTGGTGCGCACTCCAGCCGACGAGTCCGCCGCACAGCGGCTGCTCGAGGCCATCGGACTCGACGCCGCCTCCTCCTTCGTCGTCTACGACGGCAACATCAAAGGCGCTGACGAACCGTGCGCCGATGCGCTTTACGAGCGCCGTCTACAATGGCTCCGGTCATCTCCGGTACCGCTCGTCCTGCTCCCGGGTCAGCACGATTGGGTCGATTGCGCGTCAATGGCGGCCGGGGGCTACGATGCGGCCGAACGCCTCGATTTCCTGAGGCAGACTTTCTTTTCGGACAGTGTCTCGCTGGGGCGCCCCACGCTCGCCTTGACGCGCGAAAGCGAAGTTTCGCGATTCCGTCGCTTCCGCGAAAACGTACGGTGGGTGATGGGTGATACCGTGTTCGTCGGGCTCGATGTCGTTGGCGACAACAATCACTACTCCGATGCGGGAGGTCGCAACGGCGAGTTCGACGACCGCGCGATTGCGTCGACATTCTGGCTTGAGCATGCGGCCGAATATGCCAAACGCCGCAGCGCGAAAGCACTTGTCGTATTCGTTGAAGCAGATCCCGATTTCGCCCGCTACGAAGAACACGCCGATCGATTTAAGTGGTTGCGGTTCGCTCGTCATCGCAAGCGCGACGGATACCTGGAGTTCAAACGAAGTCTCGTGAACGCCGCCCGCACGTTTCATGGGCCTGTAATCGTGATTCATCACAGCGCGCGTCCGTTAGCGAGCGGATTCGTCATCGATCAACCGCTATTCAACGATAAGGGCGTGCGCATCGCCAATTTGACGCGCATTGCGATCGCACCGCGCGACGCGACACAGCAATGGGTCTCGTTCGATGTCGGATTCGGCCGTCCGGCGCCGTTCCGGGTCAGTGTTCATACCGTGCCGCGGAAACTGCCGAACGCACCGCTTACACCGTGGCAAGCGCCCAGCTCACCGATCGATGCGCCGGGCCCGGTCATTGGGCCGCTGCCCGGTATCCAGTACGTACCGCCGGCTGAGCCAAACGCCGCGCCGCCGGTACCCGCCGCGCCCGCCTCGGAACCCCCGCTACTGCCCGCGGGCACACCAGACGGAACAGCGCCGGCTCCGGCGAATACGTCACCGTCACCGTCAACTTCACCGTCGCCGCCGTCAGCACCGCAACCGGCCGGCAGCGATGCCTCACCTCAGCCGGGGGCGGGCTCAATGCAGGGTGGGGGCTCCTGAGGCACCTTCCTCGTCGTCATCGTCGTCGTCGATGACTTCGATGCCTTCGGCGCCGTGCGCGTGTGCGTGCTCGATCTCATCGGCCGTCGCCTCACGCACTTCCTTGACCGTGAGCGCGAAGCGTAGCGCCATGCCGGCCAGCGGGTGATTGCCGTCGAGGACAACTTTGTCTTCGGCCAGATCCGTGACCGTATAGATCAGCGAGTCCATCTCGTCGTCGCCGTCCTCGGGCGTGCCTTCGAACTGCATGCCCACTTCGAGCGGCTCCGGAAAGCGGTTGCGCGGCTCGATCTTCACGAGCTCAGGATCGTATTCGCCGAATGCGTCCTGAGGGTCGAGCTGGATCTGCGTTTGAAAGCCCGCCTCGTGCCCGTCGAGTTCTTCCTCGATTTTAGGGAACGTGCCATCATAGCCGCCGTGCAGATAAACCATCGGCTCGTCGCTTTCTTCGATGAGATTGCCCTGGGCATCCGAGAGTTTGTACGTCACCGACACAACGGTGTTCTTCGCAATTTTCATCCGAGTCTCCAAAATACGGTTCCATTATACGATGCCCAAGCGGCCCCTCTACCATCAGGACGGTACGGCCGCCCTGTCAGCCTCACCCGATTCCCGCCCCCAGCCCGATACGCCCACCCCTCTGCTCGGCGGACTCACGCCGGCGCAATTCATGCGGCGATATTGGCAGAAGCGGCCGCTGTTGATTCGCGGCGCAGTCCCAGACGTTGAGCCGCCGCTTTCCCGCGACGCACTGTTCGCGCTCGCCGCGAGCGACGACGCCGAATCACGGCTCGTATCGCAAGTACGCGGGCGCTGGCGGCTCGACCACGGCCCTTTCGACAGCGACGCGCTGCCGAGCATCAAACGCCGCGACTGGACGCTGCTCGTGCAGGGCGTCGACTTGCACGACGACCGTGCGCGCGCGTTGCTCGACCGGTTCCGCTTCGTGCCCGACGCCCGCCTCGACGATCTGATGATTTCCTACGCGACCGATGGGGGCGGCGTGGGCCCGCATTTCGATTCTTACGACGTGTTCTTGCTCCAGGTGAAGGGCAAGCGTCGCTGGCGCATTTCTGCACAGCGCGATCTGACGTTAAAACCTGGATTGCCGTTGAAGGTTTTACAGCATTTCGAACCTGAGCAAGAGTGGGTGCTGGAGCCCGGCGACATGTTGTATCTGCCGCCGCATATCGCGCACGACGGCGTCGCCGTGGGCGAATGCATGACATGTTCGATCGGGTTTCGCGCGCCGTCGGCGAACGAATTGATCGGCCAGTTTCTCTACTATTTGGCCGAACGCGGCGATGTCGCACGCTCGGAAGCCGGCGCGCGCCTTTACCGCGATCCGCATCAGGAGGCTGTCGCCCATCCGGCAGCCCTCCCGCCTGCCCTCATCGCAGAACTTGGCGCAATCCTTGCACGGGTCCGGTGGACGGAACGCGATTTGACCTCGTTCCTGGGCAGCTATTTGAGCGAACCGAAGTCCCATGTGGTGTTCGATGCGCCCGAGCGGCCGCTGGCCGAAGCCGCATTCAGCCGGCGCGCGCAATTGGAGGGCGTGCGTCTGGACAACAAGACGGCGCTCTTGTATGGCGCCCGGACTTATTTCGTCAACGGCGAGGAAGCGACCCTTCCGCGCCGCCGCAAATGGCTTTTAGAACTGGCTGATGCAAGACGAATCGAGGGGAAACGCTTTGTAACACTCTTGCCGGACCCGTCGATGACAGCGCTGCTGCACGAGTGGTATCGTGCCGGCTGGGTACGAGTCGGCGCACTTTTATGACGCTCGCCGTGCCCGGCCTATCGATTACGGTTAATTCTGTATGAGAAAGGCAACGTATTGACCCTGCTTTGTCGACGGTCGGTACGAAAGTGCATATAATTTCCGCCCAAGCCGTGGGGAAGATTCACGCTCTGATGTGCATCCCACCAGCGGCCGAGGTTGGTGTTGGAGCACATTACCGGTATTATTTCGCGCTGTTGCTTACCTTTAACCATAAAAGGACGTGATCATGAAGAAATCCCTCCTCGTAGCATCCCTGTTGGCGGCTGTTGCACTGGCTGCGTGCAACAAGAGCAGCGATCAAAACGCTGCTGCACCGGCTAGCGACGCCACGGCCGCTTCGGCTCCGGCTGCTGCCGCTTCGGACGCTGGCGCTGCTGCTTCGAGCGCTGCTGCTGCGAGCGACTCGGCTGCTGCCGCTTCGGGCGCTGCCGCTGCTGCTTCGGACGCAGCTGCTTCGGCCGCTACGGCTGCACCGGCTTCGGGCGCAAGCCAGTAAGCTGCTGCCTGCAACGAGGCAACAAAAAACCGGCCATGAGCCGGTTTTTTGTTGCCCACGCCAAACGTGCATCAACGCCCGCCCATGAACGATCGCGACTGAAGCCGCTAGCCGGCCCTTCTCCTTCGTCGCTTCTTTCCAGTTGCTTGTCTACGGCCGCTTCGAGCGCTCATGCCGCGCCGCAGCCGATCCAGTCGAATCCGAGCTCCTGCGACGCAACCCTCACCTCTTCCTGCGCTGAGCCGAGCACGTTCGCCAACGCCGCTTGCGCAAGCTCCGGCAGATTGTTTTGCTGACTGAGATGGGCCGCCACAACATGCGTGAGCCGCGACCTGTCTAACGCCGCCAGGATCTCCGCCGCGGCGTCATTGCTCAAGTGCCCGTGGCTGCCGCCGATACGCGCCTTCAACGACTGCGGGTAACGGCTCGTCGCGAGCATGCGCGCGTCATGGTTGCATTCGAGCACGAGGGCATCGCAACCGCTCAACATGGCCGTGATATGCGGCGTGGAAGTGCCGACATCGGTTAGGACACCTAAGCGACGTACACCGTCGGAGAACACGAATTGGAGCGGCTCACGGGCATCGTGGGGCACGGTGTAGGGCAGCACCTCGAGATCGCCGATGGCGGCCGTCTCGTCGCCCCATAGGACGTGCAAATCGATGTCGGCACTCTCCGCCCCGACCGCTTTCGCCGTACCCCAGCTCATATAGAGCGGCAGCGACCACTTGCGCGCCAGCGTCAATGCGCTGCCTATGTGGTCGCTGTGTTCGTGGGTAATGACGATTGCGTCGAGTGCGTCGATGCCGAGTTGCAATCGCGCCAAGCGGCGATCGAGCTCTTTTGCGGAGAAACCGCAATCGAGCAGAACGCGTGTGGTGGTGTGACCGCTCGCAGCCTCGACGACGAGTGCGTTGCCCTCGCTGCCGCTGCCGAGGCTCGCAAAACGCATGGCCGGATCAGTTCAGTTGGGCGTGCAGCAACGAAATCAGGCGTTGCGCTTCAGCCGACGTGTCGACCTGCCCGTTGGCATCGACGACAGCCACTTGCGTACCGGCGCCGGCTGCACGGACATTGACAAGAAATTCTTTGCCGGTTTTCTGCTTGGCCGGAGCACTCGCGAACAGCTTGCTGAACAAGCCATCGTGTTTGAGTTCCTGCGTCGAGTCCGCGTAGCGCACGTAATAAATGCCCTTCGCTCGATCGCGATTGTCGACGGTGAAGTTCGTGCGATCGAGCGCGAGGCCCACGCGAAGCCAGGCGACCTCGAAACCATCGGTCAGATCGAGCGTGGTCGCGCCTGCACTCATGTCGATTTTCGCGGGGGCCGTAGCCGGCCGCGCATCAGCCAGCAATTGCTTCGATTGCGCCTCGGTCAGCCCGAATTTCTCCATGAGCTTCGAAAGGAACACAGCTTCGAGCACAGGGTTCCGCGGCCGCTCGATCCAGCGCGACGAAGACTTGTCCTGTCCGATCAGCATCTCTTCGAGTGCGCTGTGCGTGATCGAAATGTCCGTGGTGCCGTTCGCTCCGCGCTCGACGAGCGTGCGGAAACTGTCGCGGGTACCCGAGGAGTATGCGAAGTCGATAACGCGCCCGATCGTGCGACGGAACCAGTCGTCGGGGATGTTCGCGCGGTTCTCGGCCCAGTCCGTGGTCATGATGCCTGTGGCCGGCGTATCGGTCTTCAGGACGAAGCCGTTGTCGCGCCAAAACGCTTCGAGTTGCGGCCATAGTTGGTCCGGCGTGCGGCCATCGACGACGAGCCAACGCCGATCTCCGTCGCGCTCGATGTGCATGCCGAGCGGATCGGCCGTATTCGGTACGCCTTCGCTCGAATTGCCGGCCGCTGTCGCATTGCGCGTCGGCGCGCCGCCAAGTGCAGCCGTCACGGGAGGCGCCGTGTATTGCGGCTGGGTCTGAGTCGTGGACAGGTCGCCGGGCACCTGCAACGGCGGCGCCGAGCCGGTCGCCTTGTAGTTCACGCGATCGGGCGCGAACCAGTCGTTTAGGGTGTCGCACCCCGCAAGGGTCGAAATCGCGAGCAAGAGCGCCGCCGCGCGGATGGCATGGAGAGAGAAAGCGGAACGTTTCATGAAGTCCTTCGTGATGCGCAACACATGCCTGCGACGGCGTCGGGCCATGCGGCCCGGAATCGACGTCAATGAATGCAACAACCCACCGTATGCGACGAGCGGCGCGGATGGAGCCGGCCGCTCAGGCGAGCACACCCGCTTCGACCAGCGCCGAGCGGACCGCTTCGTGACACCGCGCGTCGAGCGGCGTCAGCGGCAGCCTGATACCGCCCTGCATCCGCCCCATCTGCTCGAGCGCCCACTTCACCGGAATCGGGTTCGATTCGATGAACAGGTTCTTGTGCAGCGACAACAGTTTCAGGTGGATTTCGCGTGCCGTCTTCGCGTCGCCGGCGAGTGCCGCCTTGCAAAGCTCGCTCATGGCGCGCGGCGCAACGTTCGCCGTGACGGAAATATTGCCGTGGCCGCCGAGCAGCATCAGCGCGATCGCAGTGGGATCGTCGCCGCTGAAAATCGAAAAGTGTGCAGGCGCCGCCTTGATCAGGTGCGCTGCACGGTCGATGTTGCCGGTTGCATCCTTGATGCCGATGATGCCCGGCACTTGCGCGAGGCGCAGCGCGGTCTCGTTCGACATGTCGGCCACCGTGCGGCCCGGCACGTTATAGAGAATCACGGGCAGATCCACCGACTCGGCGATTTTCGCGAAGTGGCGGTAAATGCCCTCTTGCGTCGGCTTGTTGTAGTACGGCACGACCTGCAGCGTCGCGTCTGCGCCGACGCCTTTGGCGTGCCGGGTCAACTCGATCGCTTCCACGGTCGAATTGCCGCCTGCGCCGGCAATGACGGGAATGCGACCGGCGGCATGTTCCACCGCCGTCTTGATCATAAGAATATGTTCGTCGACCGACAGCGTGGCCGATTCGCCACTCGTGCCGACGACGACCAGCGCATCGGTCCCTTCGTCGATATGCCAGTCGATCAACTTGCGAAACGCCGGCAGATCGAGGCCGCCGTCTTCGAGCATAGGCGTGACGATCGCAGGAATGCTGCCGCGAATGCGCAGGCCGCCTTGGGTGCCGCTGGATGTGCCGTTAGCCATGAAACGCAATGAATTCAAACGTGAAAGCGCGATTGTAGCGGATTAGACGGGCAAATCGTAACGCGCAGGCGCCAAGCCCGCCGCAGGCGGCTGCGCCGGCATCACCGCACAAATCCGTTGAATGAAAGCCGGCCGAGGCGCCGCCACGTAGCCGTCCTCATACGCGACCACCCGCAGTTGCCCATCCATGGCCGCAAGCAACTCACCCGGCGCGAGCAAAAACGCCGGATTGGACGGCTTGCCGACGGTTTCGTTGCCCCGAGCGAACGTTTCATACAACAGGACGCCGCCCGGCGCCAGCAGCTGCGAAAGCCGCGGCAGCAGCGGCCGGCAGAGATAGTTCGTCACGACCACGGCAGCAAATCGCTGCCCGTCGGGTAACGGCCAGGGGCTGCCGTCTTCGAGATCTGCGCACACGGCGGTCACGCCTTCGATGCACGCCAGCGCAGCCAGTGCAGCCTCGGCGCGATCAATCGCAACGACCGCATGCCCGCGCGCGGCAAACCAGCGCGCATGCCGCCCGCTGCCCGCCGCTATGTCGAGCACGGCGCCACCCGGCGCGACGAGATGCGACCAGCGCACGACCCATGGGGACGGCTCGCCGCCGACTGCAGCACCCGCGCCGGCGCACGGCGGTGTGGTCATGGCTGCGCGCCCGCGCACAGACCGACGCTACCGCACGCTGCGGTCATGAGTAGGAAAGCCCCATGGCCTCGCGGACATCGCGCATCGTCTCGGTGGCGAACTTGCGCGCCTTGTCGCAGCCGTCGGCGACGATCGCACGCAGGAGCGACGGGTCGTCCATGTACTTCTGCGCCCGTTCGAGCATCGGTTGCTGCTCGCGCAGGATGCCTTCGACCACGGGCTGCTTGCACTCGAGGCAACCGATCCCGGCGGACCGGCAGCCCTTTTGCACCCACTCGTGCGTGGCTTCGTCCGTATAGACCTGATGCAACTGCCACACCGGGCACTTGTCAGGATCGCCCGGATCGGTGCGGCGCACGCGGGCCGGGTCGGTCGGCATCGTACGTACCTTCTTCGTGATCGTTTCGGCGTCCTCGCGCAAACCGATGGTGTTGCCGTACGACTTCGACATCTTTTGCCCGTCCAGGCCCGGCATGCGCGACGCTTTGGTCAGCAACACCTGAGGCTCGACCAGGATGATCTTGCGCGAACCTTCGAGGTAACCGAACAGCCGCTCACGATCGCTCATCGACAGGCTTTGCGACTCCTGCAGCATGGCACGCGCTTGCTCGAGCGCTTCGTCGTCGCCTTCCTGCTGATAGGCATTGCGCAGCTCATGGTAGAGCTTCGCGCGCTTGCCGCCGAGCTTCTTCGCTGCGTCGAGCGCCTTCTCCTCGAACCCGGGCTCGCGCCCGTACAGATGGTTGAAGCGCCGCGCGATTTCACGCGTCATTTCGACGTGAGGCACCTGATCCTCGCCCACCGGCACCAGCGAGGCGCGATACAGCAGAATGTCGGCCGCCATCAGGACCGGATAGCCGAGGAAGCCGTACGTCGACAGATCCTTGTCCTTGAGCTTCTCGATTTGCTCCTTGTAGGTCGGCACGCGTTCGAGCCAGCCCAGCGGTGCGCTCATGCCGAGCAGCAACGAAAGCTCCGCGTGCTCGGGCACGCGGCTCTGAATGAACAGCGTTGCCTGCGCGGGATCGATGCCGGAAGCGAGCCAGTCGATCAGCACTTCCCAGACGTTCTTTTCGATGACCTCGGGCGTTTCGTAGTGCGTCGTCAGAGCATGCCAATCGACGACGCAAAAGAAGCAGGGGTATTCCGACTGCAACCGGACCCAATTCTTGAGCACGCCGTGGTAGTGGCCGAGATGGAGCGACCCGGTGGGGCGCATACCGGAGAAGATGCGGGCTGGAAACATGGTGTCAGTGGAGGAGCGAAGCAAGTGGGGTCAGGATAGCCGTGACGGCGTCGTAGCCGATCGCAACGAGTGGGCGCAGCCAAAACCTGGTGAGAACGCCCGTCATCACGAGCGCCATGACAATGAAAAAACCATATGGCTCGAAGCGGGCGAGCGACAAAGCCTGCCGCGGCGGCAGCAGCGCCGTCAGCACGCGCCCGCCGTCGAGCGGCGGAAGCGGAAACAGGTTCAACACGCCGAGCACGAGGTTGACACCGACGCCCGCGGCCGCCATGCGCGTAAAGAACGGTTCGTCGACGCCGAACGCCGCCAACGCCAGGGTGAGCACGCCCCAAAGCAGCGCCTGCACGAAATTGCAAAGTGGCCCGGCCAGGGCAACCCAGAACGTGCCCCACCGCGGATTCCGTAAGTTGCGGAACGCAACGGGCACCGGCTTGGCATAGCCGAACATAAACGCGCCGCCCGTTGCGAAGTAGAGTAGAAGCGGGATCGCGATCGTCCCAAGTGGATCGATGTGGCGCATCGGATTGAACGAGACGCGCCCCATCATGTAGGCGGTGTTGTCGCCGAGCAGCCGGGCGACATAGCCGTGCGCGGCCTCATGCAGCGTGATCGCGAAGATCACCGGTAGCGCATAGACGACGATGGTCTGGATTAAAGAGGGATTCATAGAAGCATTGTAACAAGCGGCCGGAGCAGCTTAGCGCCGTCGACGTTCAAGATATGGCGAGCCCGAAGGGCTCGAGCGATCCCCGCCCTGCCCGCACGAGCACAGGCTCGTCTCCGGTCAGGTCGATGACGGTCGACGGCTCGCGTGGACACGCGCCGCCATCGATGACGAGATCGATCTGCTTTTCGAGACGATTGCGGATTTCCTCGGGTTCGTTCAGCGGTTCGTCGTCGGGCGGCAGGATCAGGGTCGTGGCGATCAAGGGTTCGCCGAGCGCCTCCAACAGCGCAAGCGTAATCGCATGTTCGGGCACACGCAGCCCGATCGTCTTGCGCGATGGGTGCGACAAACGCCTGGGCACTTCTTTCGTTGCAAGCAGGATGAAGACGTAAGGCCCCGGCGTGACCGATTTGATGAGCCGAAACTGCCGGTTATCGACCATTGCGAAAGTCGCCAGCTCCGACAGGTCGCGCACGAGCAGCGATAAATGCTGCCGCTCGTCGAGCCCGCGAATGTGCCGCAAGCGCGTCACCGCATCCTTATCGTCGAGTCGGCACGCGAGCGCATAGCTTGAATCGGTAGGCAGCGCGATCACGCCACCATCCTTGACGATTTCCGTCGCCTGCAAAATCAGGCGCGGCTGCGGATTGTCGGGATGAATCCTGAAAAATTGGGACATGTGCAAGCGGTCGATAAGCTGGCGGAAACGGCGCTGAGCTGCCGTCGGCGCCTCGGCGCGCACGGCAGGTCGCCGCGCGCGGACGGTGCGCGTGAAAACGCCGGGACGTTTAGAGCCAGCGTTGCCAAACGGGCGTCAAATCGGATGGCAGCGGCGGCAGCATGCCGAGTTCGGTACGGCCCTCGCCCGGCGCGTGAAAATCGGACCCGCGGGATGCCTCGAAACCGAAGCGGCGCGCCACTTCGGCGTATTCCCGGAACTGATCCGGCGCGTGGCTTCCCGTCACGACTTCAATGGCCTTGCCGCCGAGGTCGAGGAATTGGCCAAACAGCGTATCGAACTCGAGCGGCGTAAATTTATAACGACCCGGGTGTGCGATCACAGCCACGCCGCCCGCCGCCTGGATCCAGGCAACGGCGTTCTCGAGCGTGGCCCAACGATGCGGCACGTAGCCGGGCTTGCCTTCGCCAAGGTAACGCTCGAACACGTCCGACGTGGACGCCGCATAGCCCTTTTCAACGAGAAAGCGGGCGAAGTGCGTCCGCGAAATCAGATCGGGATTGGAGACGTAGCGCAGCGCGCCTGCATAGGCGTCTTCAATACCGAACTCAGCCAGTGCGTCGCTCATCGCCTGCGCCCGGGCAGCGCGACCGTTGCGTGTGGCGTACAGCCCGCCGGTAAGAACGGAGCACGACGGGTCGATGTCAAGCCCGACGATATGCACCGTGCGTGAAGCCCATGTGACCGAGATCTCCACGCCGCAGACGTACCGCATGCCGAGCGCCTCGGCTTCGCTGCGCGCTTCGGCCTGGCCCGCTACTTCGTCGTGATCGGTCAGCGCCCATAACATCACGCCGCCCGCCTGCGCGCGGCGCGCCACTTCCCGGGGCGGGAGCAAACCGTCGGAAACGTTTGAATGGCAGTGCAGATCGGCGTTCATGCTGTCGGGATCGAAGTAATCTCACTATTTTACCCGCAACGCAGCAAGTCAGAGGCCTTGTCGTTCGGCTAAACCGCATGCCTGGGCGCCGACACGAACGCCGGCCGCTCCCGCCCGCAAGCGTAAGCTCGCTTCCGGTCCGGGCGCCCGGACTCAGGCGCAAAACGCCTCGATCAAGGCCGCCACCTGCTCCGGCTGATCGTGATGGACCATGTGCCCGGCGTCTTCGATCAGTTTTTCGCGCCAATCGGGGAATGCCTTGAAGCGCGCCTTGTATTCGTCGAGCGGGATCGTTCCAGCCAGCATCGCCAAGGTCGGCGACGCAACGGCCTCCACATGCAAAACCTTCGCCGTGACGCTCGACCAGACCGCCATGACTTCATCGAGACGGTACAGCAGCGGGCCGTGGTGCTTGTGCGCCGGATCGGCCAACAGCATGTAGCGGCCGTCCTGGCCGCGCCTCGCCCAGTGCTGCGCCAGAAAACGCGCGCGCTCGGGCGCCAGTCGCGAGTTGGTCTTCATGAGGCGGGCCGCCACCTCTTCCAACGTCTCGTAGGTCTTCAGGCGCGCGGGCTCGCGCATATCGTCGAGCCAGGCCGCCAGCCTGCGCGGCGACTCGCCTGGTCGCGCCGGCGGCAGCCCGAAGCCCTCCAGATCGACGACGCGCCGGACACGCTCGGGCCGTGCCCCCGCGTACAGGCAGACCACGTTCGCCCCCATGCTGTGCCCCACGAGATTAACCTGCCCCGTGGGCGCGTAGTGGTCCAGCAGCGCTTCGAGATCGGCCAGATAATCGTGAAACCAGTAATGCCCGCCGCCGCGCTCGGCCACCGGCCAATCCGACAGTCCGAACCCGCGAGCGTCTGGGGCAATGACCTGCCAATCGCCACCGAGCGCGTCGACCACAAACTGAAACGACGCCGAAACGTCCATCCAGCCATGCAGCATGAAAAGCGTCGGCGCATCGGGGGAGCCCCACCGGCGCACGTGGAGCTTGACGCCACGCACGGTGACGAAATCGGATTGCGGGTTGTTCATGTCAGGAGGCGGCGGATGCCGCAAAAACGAATGATCGTTCGATTATATCCGCGTATCAGACGGGAAGCAGTTTCGCGAGCGATCGACGTTCAGATGCGACGCTCAATTCGGGTTCGCAAGGACCGCCGCGCCGGCCTTCATCGCCAGGCGCCATCTTCGGCGCCTGCCGCCGCGGCCGGCGACTGCGCGATCAAGGCCGCCAGTTCGTCTTCGTCAAACCCAGCGTCGCGTCGCGCATCGAAATTGAACGGCCCGCGCAGCCGTGGCGCACGATGCTGTGCAGCGAGGCGAGCGTAAGTTTCATGCGGGGCAAGGTCGCGTAATTCGCAAAGGTACCGAAACCAGCGATTGCCAATGCGGACATGGCCGATCTCATCGCGCAGGATGACATCGAGAATCGCCGCCGATCGCGCGTCGCCGGCCTGCTGCAGGCGCGCGCGAATCGGTGGCGAAGCGTCCAGCCCGCGCGCTTCGAGCGTACGCGGGACGAGCGCCATGCGGGCGAGGACGTCGTCGCGCGTGCGTTCGCACATATCCCACAGGCCGTTGTGAGCGGGGAAATCGCCGTATGCGTGACCGAAGTCGTGCAACCGCGCTTGCAACAGACCGAAATGGTGGGCTTCCTCCGCGGCCACTTGCAGCCAGTCGGCGTAGTAAGCCTCGGGCATCCCCGCGAAGCGCCAGACAGCGTCCAGGGCCAGATTGATCGCGTTGAACTCGATATGGGCCAGCGCATGCAGCAAGACGGCTCGACCGGCCTCCGTCTGCATTCCTCTATGCCGCAGCGAACGCGGCTCGACGAGCGTCGGCCGGTCGGGTCTTCCCGGAAGGCCGACGGGCCCCTCGATCGTTTCGTCGACCTGGCACGAAATTTCGCCCGCTCGGTACTGCGCGAGCAGGGCGCCGGCCGCCGCGGCCTTGGCGGACGGCTCGCGCTCGCACAGCGCGACGAGCGCAGAGCGACGCATGTCGGCCGCGCCGTCATGGGCGCGCACGTGACTGGAAAGGGGTTGTTTCATCGATAGTGGAACCAGGCAAAGGTGCGTGAAGCGCCGCGAGGCCGACCCGCCACGGCGTCCAAGCGGACCGTTTACAATATGCGATTCGACACTGCGCGTGGTCGCCCCCGATGCGGCGGCATTGTAACGCCCCGCGCACCCCTGCCCCAAGGAGCCATTGTGCCGATCTATAAGCTGGGAGAACATGCCCCGACCATTCACGAGAGCGTATTCGTGGCCGATACGGCCACGATCGTCGGAAAAGTTTCGCTCGAAGAAAACGCGAGCGTCTGGTTCGGCGCGGCCCTTCGAGGCGACAACGAACCGATCGCCATCGGCCCAGGCAGCAATATCCAGGAAGGCGCGGTGCTGCATACCGATCCAGGCCGCCCGCTCGATATCGGCCGCAACGTCACAGTCGGGCACCAGGCGATGTTGCATGGCTGCACGATCGGCGACGGGTCCCTCGTTGGCATTCAGGCCGTGGTCTTGAATGGCGCGGTGATCGGCCGCAACTGTCTGGTCGGCGCGGGCAGTGTCGTGACGGAAAACAAGACCTTCCCCGACCGGTCGCTGATTCTTGGCGCCCCGGCCCGCGTCGTGAGGGAATTGACGGACCAGGAAGTCGAAGACCTCGTAAAGAGCGCCGAAACGTATGTCGCGCGCCGCGATCTGTTCAAGGCACAACTCGTGCGAATCGGCTGACAGATCGGAGCACGTCGAGGGCAAACATCGACGCGAACCATCGACGGGAAACATCAGCGGTAAACATTTGGCGATTCCGCGCCGCTTCGCCGCCGGCCCGAGCCGGCGCGCTCATGATCGAAGGAAAAGTTGTGGACGACCAGTTGCAAAAATTCATGTTCGCGGCCGCGCCCGTGCGCGGTGAGATCGTCTCACTGCGTAATACGTGGCAAGAGGTGCTCACGCGTCGGCAGTACCCCGTGGCCGTACGCGACATCCTGGGCGAAATGATGGCCGCCTGCGCGCTGTTGTCGGCGAATCTCAAGTTCGACGGCACGATGATCATGCAAATCTTCGGCGACGGGCCGATCAAGATGCTGGTCGTCCAGTGCAGCTCGAACCTGACGATGCGTGCCACTGCAAAGATCGCAAGCGAATTCGACGAAACGCTGAGCGACAGCCTTTCGTTCGTCGAACTGCTCAACGCGAGCGGCCATGGCCGCTGCGTCATCACGCTCGATCCGCATGACAAGCTCCCGGGCCAACAACCGTATCAGGGCATCGTGCCGTTGAGCAGCCAAGACGGCCCGCTGCAGTCGATCGCCGCGGTGCTCGAGCACTACATGCACCACTCCGAGCAGCTCGACACGCGCTTGTGGCTGGCAGCGAACACCGAGCGCGCAGTGGGCATGCTGCTGCAGAAACTGCCCGGCGACGGCGGCATCATCCCCCATTCGGGCGACCATGACGCCGATACCTGGGAGCGCGTCTGCGTACTGGGCGGCACGCTCTCGCAAAAAGAGTTGCTTCAGGAAGAACCGCAGACGCTGTTTCGGCGCCTGTTCTGGCAGGAAAACGTGCAGCACTTCGCGCCGACGCTCACGCGTTTCGAATGCAGTTGCTCGCGTGAACGCGTAGGCTCGATGCTCAAAATGCTCGGTCATGACGAAGTCGAAAGCGTCATCGCCGAGCAGGGACGTGTCGAAATCCATTGCGAATACTGCAATCAGCGATACGAGTTCGATCCTGTCGATGTGGCGCAGTTGTTCGCAGCGACCGAAGTGGCTTCGGGCGTCGCGCCGGCCACAGGGCAGCGCCACTGAAAGCGTGTGGCCGCGCCAGCCCGATTGGCCCGACTCGGATGGTCGGGCCCGCTTCGGCCACGCTTCGCCGGACAGTCCCGCGGCGGTCGTCATTCGACTGTCACTCCGACTGTCGCTCGATCGAACAGTCGCTTGAACACTCGCTTGAACACTCGGGTCATTCGGAGCACAACGTGATGAACGCCATGATTATTCGCCCGCCTTCATCGTTTGCAGCCCTCTCGCGGCGGCTCACCTGTGCGGCCGCTTGTACGGCCGCCGTCGCCGCACTGTCGGGCTGCGTGATCGCGCCGCCGCCCGGCCCGATACTGAGCCGCCTGGCGCCGGGGCAACCGGGCGCCGCCGAAAGCGCACATCCGCTCTCGGACGCGGAGAAAAAGCGCTACGCGGAGATCGACAAGCAGGTGCTGCGCGAGCAGAACGAAGCGATGTCGGCAAATACGTGGGCGCGCTACTACGCGCCGTACTACTACCCGGCGCCCGTGACTTTCGGAACGTATTACGGCGGATGGAACAGCGGATGGGGAGTGGGCTATTCAAGCCCCGGGTACTATCCGGGATGGTGGTGGTAGCGGGCTGATACAGCGTTCAGATTCGCGGTTCATCCGCGGGTCCGCGCTCCAGGCTGCCACTTTCAGCCGGCGTTGCGGCCTTTCGGTGCCGTGGCGTGCTTCGCCTTGCCCGATGCGTGTTTCTTCGCCTTCGAGGGCTTCTCGCGCGAAACGGGATTGGGCACGACGCTGACGGGTGCGGCCGAGACCTCGCCTCGCGTCGAGGTATTGCTGGGAACGGTGGTTGCGGCGACGCTCGACGTGGCATTGGGCGAAACGAATTGCACGAACACTTCGCCGTCCTTCACCATGCCCATCTCGTAACGCGCCCGCTCCTCGACAGCGGCGGTGCCGTTCTGCAAATCCTGCGCCTCCCCCTCGATGCGTTCGTTGCGCAGCTTTTCGTCCGCATTCTTCTGTTCCTGAGCCGCCAATGCGCCCCGCAGTTCATGCACGCGCAACCATCCGCCATGGCCCCACCAGAGCGGATACTGGATCAGCGCAAGGAGGACAACGAGGGCAACGGTAACAAGGCGCATTCAAAAGGCCGCAAATTCAAAACCGCCTCGAGCGCTCCCCCCTTTCGGGGACAAGGCACGAGGCGGTATGCAGAAACGATCGAGTAGAAGGAAACGACGCTTTAACGAAGGTTATAGAACGTCGACTTGCCCGGGTAGCTGGCGATATCGCCGAGATCTTCTTCGATGCGCAACAACTGGTTGTACTTCGAAATACGATCGCTACGCGAGAGCGAACCCGTCTTGATCTGGCCTGCGTTCAAACCCACAGCGATGTCCGCAATCGTCGAATCTTCCGTTTCGCCCGAACGGTGCGAAATGACGGCCGTGTAACCGGCACGCTTGGCCATTTCGATGGCCGCGAACGTTTCGGTGAGCGTGCCGATCTGGTTGATCTTGATGAGGATCGAGTTGGCGATGCCCTTCTCGATGCCTTCCTTCAGAATGCGCGTGTTGGTCACGAACAGATCGTCGCCGACAAGCTGAATCTTCTTGCCGAGCTTGTCGGTCAGCAGCTTCCAGCCGTCCCAGTCGCTCTCGTGCATGCCGTCTTCGATCGAAACGATCGGGAATTTATCGGCGAGCGTGGCGAGGTAATCGGTGAACTCGGCCGACGACAACTGCAGGCCTTCGCCGGCCAGTTGGTACTTGCCGTCGTGGTAGAACTCGCTCGCCGCGCAATCGAGCGCGAGCAGCACATCTTCGCCCGCGCGATAGCCGGCCTTTTCGATCGCCTGCAAGATCGCCGACAAACATTCGGCGTTGCTGCCGAAGTTCGGCGCAAAGCCGCCTTCATCGCCCACCGCCGTGCTCATGCCACGATCGGACAGAATCTTCTTCAGTGCATGGAACACTTCGGCGCCGCAACGCAGGGCTTCACGGAACGTCGGCTGGCTGACCGGCACGATCATGAATTCCTGGATGTCGAGGCTGTTGTTCGCATGGGCGCCGCCGTTGACGATGTTCATCATCGGCACCGGCAGTTGCATCGCCCCCGAACCGCCGAAGTAGCGGTACAGCGGCAAGCCGGCTTCCTCGGCCGCCGCCTTCGCGACGGCCATCGACACGGCCAGCATCGCATTGGCGCCGAGGCGCGACTTGTTGTCGGTGCCGTCGAGCTCGAGCAGCGTCTTGTCGAGGAACGCCTGCTCCGATGCGTCGAGCCCCATGATCGCTTCGGAAATCTCCGTGTTGATATGTTCGACCGCCTTCAGCACGCCCTTACCGTTGTAACGGCCCGCTTCGCCGTCGCGCAGCTCGATCGCTTCACGCGAGCCCGTCGACGCGCCCGAAGGCACGGCCGCACGGCCCATCGTGCCTGATTCGAGCAGCACATCGCATTCGACGGTCGGGTTGCCTCGCGAATCCAGAATCTCGCGGCCGATGATATCTACGATTGCACTCATGATTTCCTCTAAGGATGACGATGAATTCTTCTTGCTTGACGGTGCAGTCAGCTGAAATCGCGCTCGATGAACGGAGTGCGTTTCACGACGGTATCCAACGCAACCAGCGTCTCTAGCAGGTCGGCCATGCGGCGCAGCGGAACGGCGTTGGGGCCGTCCGACAGCGCGCAGGCGGGATCGGGGTGCGTCTCCATGAACAACCCGGCCACGCCGACGGCCACGGCCGCGCGCGACAGCACGGGCACGAATTCGCGCTGGCCGCCTGAACTCGTCCCCTGCCCGCCCGGCAACTGCACCGAATGCGTGGCGTCGAACACGACGGGGGCGCCCGTCTCGCGCATGATCGCGAGCGAGCGCATGTCGGAGACGAGATTGTTGTAGCCGAACGACACGCCACGCTCGCAGGCGAGGAACCGGTCTTCGGACAAACCCGCTTCGCGTGCCGCGTCGCGCGCCTTGTCGATCACGTTCTTCATGTCGTGCGGCGCGAGAAATTGTCCCTTCTTGATATTGACGGGTTTTCCCGAGCGTGCGCAGGCATGGATGAAATCGGTCTGGCGACAAAGGAACGCCGGCGTCTGCAGCACGTCGACGACCGACGCGACCTGCTCGATCTCGTCGATGCCGTGAACGTCGGTCAGAACCGGGACGCCGAGCTGGCGCTTGACCTCGGACAGAATGCGCAGGCCGTCGTCCATACCGAGCCCGCGGAACGATTTGCCCGAACTGCGGTTGGCCTTATCGTACGAAGACTTGTAGACGAACGGAATGCCGAGCTTGGCGCAAATCTCCTTGAGCCGGCCGGCCGTATCGATCGTCATCTGCTCGGATTCGACGACGCACGTGCCCGCGATCAGAAAGAACGGCTGATCGAGGCCGACTTCGAAGTCGCACAGCTTCATGCCTTCTCCTTGCGCGCCTGGTGACAAGCGAGCGCCGCTTCGACGAACGACTTGAACAGCGGATGCCCGTCGCGCGGCGTCGAAGTGAATTCGGGGTGGAACTGCACGCCGACGAACCACGGATGCAGGTTGCCCGGCAGTTCCATCATTTCGGGCAGGTCCTCGCTCGGCGTGCGCGCACTGATGATAAGGCCACCGGCTTCGAGCTGCGGCACGTAGCGGTTATTGACTTCATAACGGTGGCGATGGCGTTCGTTCACATCCTTGCCGTAGATCTTCTCGGCCAACGTGCCGGGCTTGATCGGGCAGCGTTGCGAGCCCAGGCGCATCGTGCCGCCCAAATCCGACTCTTCGGTGCGCTTCTCGACACGGCCTTCGCGGTCGTGCCACTCGGTGATCAACGCGACGACGCGGTGTACCGTATTGACGTCGAACTCGGTGCTGTTCGCACCTTCCAGGCCGACGACATCGCGCGCGAACTCGATCACCGCGAGCTGCATGCCGAGGCAGATGCCCAGATACGGCACCTTCGCTTCGCGTGCATAGCGGATGGCCGCGATCTTGCCTTCGGTGCCGCGACGGCCGAAGCCGCCCGGCACGAGCACGGCGTCGAGGTGCTTGAGGCTGTCGACGCCCTCGGCTTCGATCTGCTCGGAATCGATGTACTCGATGTTCACCTTCGTCGACGTATGCACTGACGCATGGCGCAGCGCTTCGATCAGCGACTTGTACGACTCGGTCAGATCGACGTACTTGCCGACCATGCCGATCGTGACTTCGTGCAGCGGACGCTCAAGCTTGTCGACGATCTCGGACCACATCGACAAATCGGCCGGCTTCGGCTGCAGCCTGAGTTCCTCGCAAATGATGCTGTCGAGCCCTTGGTCGTGCAGCATTTGCGGGATCTTGTAGATGCTGTCGACGTCCCACACGGAGATGACCGCATCTTCCGGAACGTTCGAAAACATCGAAATCTTCTTGCATTCGTCGTCGGGAATGCGGCGATCGGCGCGGCACAGCAGTACGTGCGGCAAGATCCCGATTTCGCGAAGCTTCTGGACGCTGTGTTGTGTCGGTTTCGTCTTCAGTTCGCCGGCCGTTGCGATGAACGGGACCAGCGTCAGATGAACGAAGCAGGCACTGTTGCGGCCCAGGCGCAGGCTCATCTGCCGCGCCGCCTCCAGGAACGGCAACGATTCGATGTCGCCGACCGTGCCGCCGATTTCGACGATCGCCACGTCGGGTTCGCCGCAGGTGGCCGAGGCCGCGCCGCGCTCGATGAACGCCTGAATTTCGTTCGTGATGTGCGGGATCACCTGCACGGTCTTGCCGAGGTAATCGCCCCGACGCTCCTTGCGGATCACCGATTCGTAGATCTGCCCCGTCGTGAAGTTGTTCGCACGGCGCATTTTCGTGCTGATGAACCGCTCGTAGTGACCGAGGTCGAGATCCGTTTCAGCGCCGTCTTCGGTCACGAATACTTCGCCGTGTTGAAACGGGCTCATCGTGCCGGGGTCGACGTTGATGTAGGGATCGAGCTTGAGGAGGGTGACTTTAAGACCGCGCGATTCGAGGATCGCGGCGAGGGAAGCGGCGGCAATGCCCTTGCCGAGGGACGACACTACGCCGCCGGTGACGAAAACATATTTAGTCATCGCTGAATGCTCGCGGGAAAAACGGATTATACCTTAAGGCCCTACCGCTCGCGAACAGCGTCGGCGTGCAGCGTCGACGTCCCGCGACTAGCCGCCACCCTCCTCGCGCAGCCTGCGCAGCATGCCCAGCAACGCTCGCGCCGTTTCGATCGGTCGCTCCATCGGGAACAAGTGACTGCCCTCGATCCATTCGATGCGTCCATGCGCAGCGCGCGCGGTCGCTTCAAGCCCGACCTGCCGGATCTCCCTGGAATGCGTGCCCGCAATGAAGCCGACCGGCACGGGCGCGCCGTGCGCGAGGCGCGCGCCCAGCGTGCGCGGCAACGTTCGATAGATCCGGTATTCGATGTCGCGATCGAAGGCAAGCTGCCGCCCACTTTCGAGAGAGCCGTACGGCGATCCTTTCGGCGCGCCCGGCGGAATGCCGAAGTCGATGTAGTCGGACAGGACGCGCTCGTCCCAGCGCGCGAACGCCGGCTTGGCGTGGAAATGGCGCCATGCCTCGTCGCGGCTCGCCCACTGCGTGCGGCGCGTGCGCGTCGCGGCCGCCGGCGAAAGCCGCTCGTCGAGCCCCGTCCATTGCGTGAAGCGCAGCACGCTCGCACGCCAACCTGCGATCACGGGAGAATCGAGCATTACGACGCCGCGCACCTGGTGCGGATGTTTGAGCGCCGCCATCAGCGACAGATAGCCGCCGAGCGAATGGCCGACGAGCCACACCGGCCGCTCGTAGCGGCGACCGATATCGGCAAGCAATTCCTCGACGAGATGCGGCCAATCGCTCGTGACCGGATAACGCGGGTCGTGCCCGATCCGCTCGATGTACCGCAGTTCGTAATCGTCGGCGAGCTCGGCGAAGAGTGTGCGGTACGTCGACGCCGGAAAGCCGTTCGCATGGGAGAAGTGAATGATTTGTTTCAAGCGCCGCGGCCTCCCGGTCCGTTCGTGTTATCGGCCCATCCAGTAGCGCGCGTGCGTCTGGCGATAGCGTTCGAGCGTGAGCCGTCCGTCTTCGAGCGTGACACGCACTGCGCCATCGCGATCGGTTCGTGCGAGCGCAATGTCGCGCGCGCCGAAACGAGACCACACATGTGGATGGGGATGGCGAAAGCGATTGCGATAGCCTATCGCACCACATGCAATACAGGCACAGCCTAACACTTTGATTTTTCACAAAAAGTCTCGCGCCGGTCAGCATCGAGACTGTGCCACTTTGTTATTCTTTCCGCCATTTTCGCACCGTGCTGTAAGGATGCGGTCACATCCTGGGCACAGCGCCGCCCAGCCGGCAACTCAGCGCTAGGCGCGCGCCTTCGTGAAGACGAACTCATTGCAACCGAGGCCGCCCGCGCACGTCACCAGACGCTCAAGCTGGAAGCCGCGCTCGCGATAGAAATCGAAGACTTGTTCCGGCTTGCAGACTTCGAAGGGAAAGCCGCCCACCCAATCGATCACGTCACGGTGCGCCGACATGCCTCGCATCGTCGTGTACGTGCGCATCGTGTGGAACGGCCGAAAGCGAAGGAAATCTTTGATCGTCGTCGGGCCCCACAGCCGCGTGTAGGCTGGCACGAGCACAAGCCAACGCAGCGCAGGCGGCAGCGATACGTAGGCTTTCTTGACTTTCCACCACATCCGCGACGCGCGGCCTTGGTCGTTGTACAGCGCGATGAACAGCTTGCCGCCGGCGGAAACCAAAGGCGCGACGTTGCCGAGCGCCTCCCACATACGGCCGGTATGGTGCAGCACGCCCCACGAGTACACGATGTCGAATTGACCGAGGCGCTTAAGGTATGCCGCATCGAGCACCGATGCCTCGTTGACGGTCCATTGGCCATCGTCTTTGAAGTAGCGGCGCCGAAGCTCGGCAGTGCATGCCACCGATTGCGGATCGTAATCGAAGGAGAAAACCGTCGCACCAAGTCGCCGGGCCGCAAGCGAAAAAAGTCCGCTGCCGCTGCCGATGTCGATGAAGGTCTTGCCGGATAAGGAATCGACGCCGAGCATGGTGCGCAGGCTCTGCTCGGCTTGCGCAATACGATCGTCATTAAGAAGCGAAAGGAAGCGCGTCCAGTTGGCACCGAACTCAAAACGCTGGCCCGCCGAAACTTCGTCGCTGTGTGTTAGTTGCGCCATGATTGCCCCCGTCTTTTTGCGCGGCGTCACATTCTCGGAGCCGAGAATATAACACCGTGCCACCGATAAACGGGAAACAGCTTTTGCCTCAGTTGGTTCGCTGGGCGGCGATGAACCCGATCGCTGTATTAGTGGATACCGCGAAAGTCGAATTCACAATCAGGTAATAGGTTGTATTCGTCGTCACCCGAATCGGCATCGGATCAAGCGTTCCGCCCACTGCCGAGCCGGCAGGCGCAGAGAACGGAAGAAGGAGTTCCGCCACCTGTCCGGTGAAAGACGTGCTGGTCGGGCTGATCGCTGCGTTCACGACGGATTGCGTAGTCGTTCCAGCCGGAATCGTGATCGCTTGCCCCCATACCCGCCAGTTGCCCGGCGTCAGAGTTATCGACGTAACGTTATTCGTGATGCCACTGGTCAGTGAAACCGGCGTGCTCGAGTTAGTCGCGCATCCTGTCGGTGAACCGCCGCTCGTTACCTGAGCGCAGATCACCTCGCCCACGTTGCCGGCCGCGGCGCCCGAGCCGTTGGTCGGGCCGACGATCGAGGGGGTATTGATGGTCGGAGAATTCGCAAATACAGCCGCACCGCTCCCCGTTTCATCCGATAGGACACCGGCCAGTTGTGCGCTCGTTGTGGCCGCGAACTGAGAGAGATTGCCCGTCGTGCTGGCAGGGCTCGCCAGATTTGCACTATCCCACGGCGTGGCACCGTTGAAAGTCGGGCGCACACTGAATGTCTGTCCAAGCGTCCACGTATTGGCCGTGCTGAGCAGCGGGATCGTTGCGCCACTCGTGCCGATCGATGTCGTGGCCGCGCTCGTCAGTCCGAGATTCGTGCGTGCGGTCGCCGCACTCACGAGATCCGACAGATTGTTCGACGCAGTCAAACCGCCGAGGCCTGCCGCCGTGAGCGTAGTCCAGGCCGGCGCGGTACTTGGTCCAGTGGACGAGATAACCTGGCCGGAAGTCGATGCTGCTGGGTTGAGCAGCTGAACGGGAACGGTTGTCGCGGCGAACACCGCCGATGAAAGCGCGAGCAGCGCCGCGGTCAGAAGTCGTTTCATCACTTGCTTACTCCTTTGATCTTTTCCCAGCCGCGCGAGGCGGTATAGCCACAGAAGCACACGCCGAAGACTTGCCACAGCGCGTCTGGAATTGCTGCCAACCACGCACGCATTCCCTGCGCGATAGCTGTCGCGAGTTCCGGGCGCAGCGCTGCAACGACCCCCATCGGGATCGCCGCCAGGATCATCACGTACATCACGTAGAGAAACGACGGACGGGCCCGACTCGTCCACGGGTCTTTGCTGTTTGCTTCGGCGAGCATCACGCTCATTTGCTGCTGCAGCGTGGCGACAGCCGCGTCCGTTTGTGCCTTGATGATCGCGGCCTGAGCGGAGGCTTTCGCCTCGGGCGTCGGGAACGCGGCGTTGATTCCGTCATCGATCAGTTTCGAGACGCCCGCAATTGCATCGTCGATTCCAAGCATCACACACCTCCTGTTCGCATCATCTTCTCGAGACGGTCAGCGCGATCACCGACCTGCTTCGCCCAATTCGAGTTGGCCATTTCGTTGGCCGCTGTCTCGTAGTCGCCGGCCTTGGCTGCTGTGAGCATCATGTGAAAGCCGAGCAGCCGGCCGCCCATGTTGAAAGCCATGTTCAAGAGCACGCGCTGACGCACGTCGTCGAGTTGACGCCACCAGGGCAGATTGCCGTCGAGAAATCGCTCGGCGCGCGCGATGTCATTGGTGAGCATCAGGTCGATCTCGTCGTCCATGAGGCCCACGTCGTCGAGATTGCGACCGACGCCGCCGCTCGTCTTGCCTACCGTGTCCCTGTAGATCCGGTTGCGCCGGCCTTCGTCACGCGTAAGCTCAGCACGCAGCGCGGATTGATCGTAGGTGCTCATTCAGCCGCTCCTTTCCTACCCTTGTTGCGGATCAGGTAGAACGACTGCAGGCCGATGTAGAAGATCGTCGCTGCCGCTACCCACCAGTTGATGTCATGGCCCGCAAGCCAGAGCCAAACATTGGCCCCGACAGGGGGACTCGCCTTTGCTGCGCTTGCCGCTAGGTCTTTCACCGGTCCCCCCGACTCAAACGTAAATGTCGGCGCTGATATTGAAGTTCAAAGCGCCCGCACCGTTATGGGAAAGCGTGAACGTCTGCGCCGTGTTGTAGTTGAGCGCCACGGTCACAGCGCCGCCGATCGGGGCGTAGAAGACCGCCGGATTGGTTCCGCGCTTATCCGAGAAAGGCAGCTGTACCTGCGTGCCTCCGGGTGCGATAGGAACCGGCGTTTTCGTGGCTACGTGTGCGATGCCAGGCGACGGGTATGTGATAATCCAGTTCCCCGTAACGTCCCCATCGCGTCGCCCCGTACTAAAAGTGGCATTGCGGTACATGAGCACGTTCTGCGGGATATTGACCAAAGAATCGGCCGGTGCGATGTTCACGTTCTCGAACAGAAGCGCGCCGGTAGAAGTCATGAAGCCTCGACCGTCGAGCGCGAAAAAGCTGCCCGCGGCGGCGACCATATTCAGATTCTTAAACTTGATATCGCGCACCCGTTCACCGGTCCAATTAGACGAGGTGAAGGCCTGTACGCAGTTCTGCACGGCATTGCCGTTGGCGTTACCGCTAATTGTCACATCGTAGAGGTCGTAGCCGCGCGCGGTATCGTCGGGTGCGCCAGGTGCGCCAGGCGAACCCGAGTTGTATTTATTGATCGCCAGATATGCCCCCGGATATGTGCCGAGAAACATGTCGTATTCGATATGGATCCCGTGCATGATCGCGGGGCGCGAGGTAGCATCGGATTGAACAAAGTTAATCGCGACGGCATTCCCGATAGAAGCGCTGCCGTAGTTTTTGTACCTCACGTGAATATTTGAAGTCTCACGGAAGGTTTGGTCGGTGTAGCACGAAATATCGATGTCATCGAATGCCGTGCCGTTGTTAGAGTCGACCGAAACGTCGTGATTGCTGGCGTTGTACATAAAATAGCCGCGTCCGCAATTGCGGACGATGTAATCCCCGACGAAGTCGTCGCCATTCGCTTGCAGATTGGCCGGGTAAAACGTGCCGTTGAAGCTACCTGTCATGCGAATGCGCGCGGCATGTGCATTCGAAGTCCCGCTCGGGTACACGATCAGGCCGCCCAAGCCGCCCGCCTGGTTGACGTTCTCAAACTCAAGGTTGTATGACTGCGGATTCGCAAGCCCGGTCGTGGACACAGCGAAATGGACGACGCCCGACACCGTGGGAATGTTCGAATTTGCCGTGAGTCGCGCATTGATTGCCTTGAACCCCTGCACGTCGTTGAACACGTAGATCCAGGCAGTCGCGATATTCGTCGTACCGTTCGGATAAACGGCGTTGATGAGACCGCCGCGCTCGTAAATGACCGTGACGCCGCGGCATCCGGTGAGGTCCATGAGCGTCGCGCCGGCCGCGACGGGCGTCGTGAAGACATTGTGCGGTTGCGAGATGATGACGACGCCACCGCCGAGCACTCGCAGCACCGCTGCCATAGCCTGGAACGCGAGCGTATCGTCAGCCGTGCCGCCTTGCGCGTTGAACATCTCCGGGGTCATGACGGTCTTATCGAGCCGCTTCCAGCGGCCGCCGTCGCTCGCGACAATGACCAAAAAGCCGTCGTCGACCGATGTCGTATCGGCGCCATCCAGCTGATAGATTGAACCCGGCGCGGAGCCAACGTACAGCGCTCGGTCGTAGCGCGTTTTCGATAGCGCGCGCAACTCGGTGTACGAGCCGACCGTGCGCGCGAGTATCCCGTTCCAATTGATCTGGTCATCGCCGACGCTTTGGGTGGCCGGGACATTAAGCGAAAGCGTCGTGCCGATGCGCACATTGACGACCGACACCCCGTTCGGGATCGCCGTCGGGAAATTCAGCTTACTGCCGGAGATCGAGAAATCAGTCTGCGGAGTGCCATCCCAATAAACCCAGACGTTAGCGTCATTGCCGGGACTGCGCGAGAGCGTGAGCTGCGCCGTGACGTTGGGCGTGAAATCGGCGCCCGTTTTAAAACCGCGCGTACCGTCGATGCCGTTTTCCCAATTCAGGTCGCCCGCGCCGAGGCTCGAAGGAAGCGGCAAAAACGTCGGGTTGCCGTTGACATCGAACGCATAGGCCTTATTCGCGCGCTGGCCTGCCAGTGGCAACTGGCCGTCGATAACTTCGACAAGTGGAAAGCGCACGCTGCGACTTTCGTCCTCGGTCAACTTCTGCGCGATCATCGTCAACTTGTCGAGCCCGCGCTCGACCGAGTCGGCCGGAAACGGATCGTTCGACGGGAAGTCCGTGCTTTGCAACAGGTCCGGGCTTCGCACGAGCAAGATGCTCACGCCGACCGCTGGCGCGACCGTGAACGTCACTGTGCCGCCTTGCGTACTGCCGGCGCCCGTCACCGTGAAGCCGCCTTGCTGCTCGGTCGAATCGAGAAAGACATCGATGTCCGTCGGCGCAAGGAAGTAGTACGGAAACGGAAAGGCGACGGACGTTCCATCGCCGATGTAGGAAATGCGCGAATTGGTGGTCGTGACCGTCATGGTGTCCTCAAGGTGACTTGAGGACGGCGAATTACGTTCGGCGGTTCGTGGCCCGCTTCATCGAATCACGCTGCTCGGTGGCAGCAGGAACTCCTGGCTGTTTTGCGTCCGTACCTTCTGTTCCATGCGCGAAAGATACCCCGGATTCATCATTTCCTGCATACGATAAAACAGTAAATAGTCCAGGGCGATGCGCGTGTAGAACAGGTTCACGAAGGGCGTATTGTTCAATGCCACGCGCAGCGCGTCTGCGCCGACCTTGCCCGCGCGAAGGTTGCCGGCAAGCGCGTCATCACGCATCGACGTGTAGAGGTTCACGATGTCGTTTGCGGCGCCAGCCGTCGGCCCGGCCAGCGACGAGAGCATGCCGCCGCCGAACCGGTTGGCATCGCCAAACAGGAAGTCACCCATCAGACCCATGCCTCCGCCCTGCGCGAGCGCAGCGACGAAGATCTTGCTGTCCTCGGACGGGTCGTTCCCAGGCACGCGCGGTGTGCGCCCCTTCATGGCGTCCTTTGCGACCATCGAGCCGTAGCCGAATAGAGTAGACCACAGCACGAGATTGACGATGCCCATCGCCTCGCCGTTGCCATGCGCGAGCGCTGCGAGCGGGTTTGTGCCCTCGTAGCCTCGTCCGTAGATCTCGCGCCCGAAGATCTTCTGCAGGTACGCGCCGGTGAAGCTCTTAAATTGCGTGAGAAACCGCATGAACTCGCCGAGAAACGTCCCAGGCTGAGTGCCCTGCAACATGATTGCCCGGGTCTTGGCATCCGGCTCCAGTTGGAAAAAGCCGGTGCGATCGTTCAGGTATGTCTGGATCGCATCGGCAACCTTGGGATCTGAGATTGTATCGGGAGCGATGTACGCGCGGCCGTCGACCTGCATCTTCGCGGACGAGCGAGCGACATCCCACTTGGCCGAATCGATGCCGTAGAGGCTCAGCACCCGCTGATACTCCGGCTCGAGCGCTTCCCACGCTTTTCCGGCCTGCAGCGCCATGTGATGCGACATGCCCATGGCGGCCGCGGCGCGCATTTTCTCGGTCCACCATTGGCCCAGGTTAAGCCGGAAGAAGACGCGCTGCGCACGCGTAAGTGAGCCGGCATCCTCAAACGAACCGGTGCGCGCTATCTCGCCAATCGAGGACTCGAAGAAAACGCCCAGGCTCGCCAGCAGGTCGCGCCGTTCCTCGGTCTTCAGGTTCGCGCCCATCCCCGCGACGGATTCGCCCATGCCCTGGAGGAACGAGCGCCCTTGATACTTTGCCTCGGACCCGTACGCGGCGATATCGTTGAACTGCGACATGATCATGCCGCCGAGCTTGGCAAGCGACTGCCAGGCGCGAATGTTCGCGCCGCGCCGTGCCCATAGAGCGCTGCCCGGAATGTTCATCGTGCCGTCGACGGCCTTCATGTACGTTTCGAGCTTGCCCTGCGCGCCTTTGATGCCGTCGATCTTCGAGAACTCGCCGGCGTCCTTGGCGTCCGCGACAAGCTGCTGCGCGATCGACTCCATCATCGCTTTCGGGTTCGGCCCGAGCTGGCGCAGCAAGCCAATTTGCTGCGTGCCGCGATCGAGTCCGGCGGCCACCGCCTCGCGCAGATTGCGCGCGCCGAACTGCTGGTTGTAATCGAACCATGAGTCGGCATCTTTGAAGTGCACCACGCGCGACTGGCTGAGCTTCTTGGCAAGGTTGCCCGGCCCCTTGAACGGCTGCTCTTCGATGCGCGAGATCGCCTTCATGTGATCACCGCTCGCGACGTTGTCGTAGATGCCGCGCAGCAGCTTGTCGACGTTTTGCTCGCCCGTCTCCGCCACCATGCGCGGCAGATCGAAGGTGCGCATTGCTGTGTCGCGCCACGTCTCGAATCCGGCGTCCCGCACGCGCAGCATGTCGTGCGACTGCCGGACAATGTATCCGGCTTCCTTGCCGACCCAGGCGCCCGCCTCGTTCGCGGCGTTGCGCGTCCATTCCTGCCACTTGTTGATGACCTTAGCGATGTCGGTCGCGAGCGGCGCGAGTCCCTTCGTGAGTTCCGCCTCATTGTCGCGCCCGATCGCCCACAGCGCGCGCGCCACATCACGATCCATCGTGCCGCTCGCGAGCACCTTGGTCGCGCCGATCTTCTCCAGGTCGTGCACGAAGCCGCCCAGCACCTTGTCACGCAGCGTCTTCTGTACGGCCATGACGGAATTGCGCGCACCTTGCTTCGCCCGGTTCACGCCGACGAGCAGTGCCTCAAGCCCCTCGGCCGGGCGCGCGCCGAACTGGTTTTTGACCCATTGCACGCGCTCGGCGCGGATCGTCGCGTTGATGAGCGCGTTGCGCCGCTGAATGAACGCAGCTTGCTTCAGTTCTTCTCCGACGCGCTGGGCGGCCATGACGGACACGTCGCGCGGCGAGAGGTCTGGGCGCTGGCTCGCGATCATGCGCTCGTGAGCCTGCAGTTTGGAAAAGAGCGCGTCAGCTTCGTCGTAGCCGACTTCGCGCCCGGCGCCGGCGTTCAGCGCCTCGATACAAACGTTTCTCATCGAGTCACCCCGCACAGCGCCGCGCCGAGAATGCCCTTTCCGAGCGCCTCGGCATCGCGCACGTCGGCGTCAAACGGTTCGATCTCGCGCGCGAAAGAATCAAGCGTGCGCTCGGTCGCGCCGCTTTGCTTTAGCTGATCCAGTGTCATCCGGTATTTTTCCTCGGCAGCTTTCATGCTCAATTCCGCACCCTCAGCCGCGCCGTCCTTAACGGCCTCCGGGATCTCTTTCAGTTTGGCGTCGACCGCGCGCGAGGCGACAGGATCGGCGACGGCGACGTTTTCCGGAGAGTTGAAGCGCTGCGCGGCCGCGCGATCGGCATCGGGCGACGGATCGAACATTTGCCGCACCGCGGCCTGAATTGGATCGCCCTGCAAGAGCTGCTCGGCGCGCTGCTGCACCGCGTCGTTGTAGCGCTCGGGAAACTCGCCGCGATCGAGCGCCGCCAGATCCTGCGCGGCCTGCGTCGCTTGCCGGTTGCTGTCGATCTGCTGCTCGAGGCGCTGCGCCTGCGATTGCAGATCGGCGCGCCGCGATTCGTGCTCGGCCTGCGCGCGGGCCTGTGCCTCGGAGAACTTGAGCTTTTGCGACTGCTGCAGCGCACGGATGTCGGACTTGGCCGGCTCGTCACCCAGCGCGTCGATCTGTGTGCGCAGTTGGTCAAGTTGATCGCGCATCTGCGTCACCGCGCCCGGCTCGGACGCGTTGGCCGCCTGCGCCGTGAGCTCGGCCTTCACCTGCGGTGCGACGTCATTGCGCGCTTGCTGTAAGGCCGTGGCCATGTCCGTCGGCTGCTGGCGCTCGGCCATGGCGTATTGCAGCGCCGGGTCAGCGCGCATCACCGGATCGACCGTCACGCCGCGCCCGTCGAGCAGTTGCGATACCGCCGTCGAGGTCGCCGCGATGCGCGTCTCGTGCGACACGCTATTGTTGATCCACGCCGCGCCCATGGGCGAGATCGGCACATCGCCCGTTTCCAGGTGCACGACGAGCGGCTTGGCCGCGGGCGCTGCCTCGCCAGTTGGTGCCAAATCTGGCACGGTTTCGGGAACGTCAGTCTTGACGACGGGCTTGGTGGGTGCGCCGAAGATCGAGTCGTGAACCGCTCCGCCGATCGAATGGAGGCCCGCGCCGAACGCTGCGCCGAACGCGACGTTTTCGAGCGCCTGCGTCATCGAGAAGTCGTCGCCGACGCTCTTTGCGACCTGTGACTCAAGCGGCTGCAAGAGCGCCGTGCCCGCCGCGCCTTCGCCGGCGCCGACTGCAGCGCGTATGCCGAAGCGCGCAAGGCCGCTGCCGGCGTCTGCAAGGAGTGCCGTGTATTTCATCGGCCCGATCACCGGCACAAACGACGCCGCGATATTGAGCGGGTCGAGCATGGAGGTCGCCGCCTGCACGCCAAAGCCCAGGATCGAGCGCAAGCCGGTCGGCGAGCCCGCGATCGCAATCTGCCGCGCGGTCTGTTCCTGGTGCCGTTGAATCAGCGAATCGAGCGTATCGGCGTACATGCCCGATTCCGGTGGCTGCATCTTTAGGCCCGCGGCCGTCAGGCGCTGCTGTGCGTTTGCCGCATCTAACCGTTGCTGGCCCGGATCATTGCCGTAGATCGGCATGCCCTCGGGCGTGTAATCGATGACCGTGTTGTCAGGACGCGCGCCTTCGATGTAGTTCCAGCGGTCCTTGATGCCTTGCAGGGCAGAGCCGGCCTGCGCGCTGAGGTAGTCGCCAAGCGGCGTTTGATAGTCGGTGATCGGCCGTAGTGGGGCCTGCGGATCGCCGTCGAGAACAAGGTCGCCCATCAGAAGACCGCCGGAATGTTAGGAAGGTCGGACGCAAACGGGTTAGGCGTCGAGGCCTTTGCAGGCGCCGCGAGCGCGCCAAACGTGCCGCCTACGGGCTTGCCGTCGCGCGTCTTGACGATCGACTGCGACACCGGATCGAACAGCGCCAGGCCCTTGCCATCGGCCGTCGTGATCCACTTGCCTTGCGACTTTAGGTTCGAGACATAGAGCGCCTTGGCATCCTCGGCGCGCATTGCAGCGGGCGCAGGCGGCAGGGTCAGGTCCAGATCGCCCAGACCGCTTTGGATCGCCTTGGCGCCGGTCATCACGGCGTCTGCATCGAATTGCGTCGGGATGCGCGCGCTGTCGCGGATCATGAACTGGCCGCCCATCAGTGCATTGAATGCTTTCGCGGTCGCGTCTCCCGGCGACATGCCTTGCCGCACGTATTGCAGGCTGAGCCGGTTTGCCGAGTCGTAGAGTGCACTGAAGGTCGACGCCCCGCCCGCCGAGTAGGCCATCGTCGCAGCAAACGGCTGCGCAAGCGTCTGCAGTTTGGTTTCGACGGCCTTCACGTTGGCCGGGTCGATCCCGTCCTTTAGCGCCTCTATCTTCGTGTTGGCGGCCGAGAGCACGAGCTGGCGCGTTGCCGGATCGACGCTATTACCCAGGTAGCCGAGCACCTTGGCGACGGGCGAGATCCCCTTCAGTTGCCCGAAGACATCGCCCCACTTATCGCCCCACAGTTGCGCCTGCGATTGGATGACCTGATCAGCCTGCGTGCCGCCGTTGGCGTTGATCTGATCCTCGAGCGTCTGCACCTGCAGCTTCGTGAGGATTTGCGGTTTGGGCACGCCAAGGCGCTGCTGCTCGGCGAGCGATGCCTGCGCGAATGCTTGGGCTGTCTGCGGCGTGGGATTGGCCGAGAACGCCTGCTGCGCACTTTGCACGGCCGGCGCGTTCTTCGCAGCATACGCGGCCGGATCTGCCTCGCGCTGCTGCAGCACCTGCGCGGCGGCGGCCTGAAGGATCTGGTGATCGTGAGCGGCCGTAGCGTAGCCGGGCCCGGGCGTGGGCGCGCGCGAAGTCACCATGCCGGCGATGTCCTGCATCGGCATGCCCTTCATGTTCGACACGTCGATCGCCAGTTGCTGGCCGTCCTGGTAGGCGCGATAGTGCGCGGGTGCTTCGAGCGGGCCATACGCGCTCACCAGCGTCTGGAACGAGACGGGCGACGGGTCCGATACGCCGTTGGCCGCCATCGATTGCGCATCCTGCAGGTGCGTGTCGAGTTGAGCCCGCGCGAGCGCCATGTTTTGGCTCTGCTGCGTCTTGGCCTGATTCCAAACCTGCAAGCGCTGCTCGAACGGCAGGTTTGCGAGGACTGGGTTGTCGGCCGGCGCGCTCGCTGCGCTGCCGAGTTTGAGCGCATCGTCGCTACGCTCTTTCCACATGGCTGTGTTGCCGTTAGCGCGATCGGACGGGATTGCGTCGTAATAGGCTTTTGCCAGGTCGTTGAACTTCGCCGGATCGTTACCGGCTTGCTTCAGCAGGTTATTCGCGGCGCCCGCACCCGCCTGGATCGCGAAGTTGTAGGCAACCGGCTGCATCGCGGGCGGCAGCGCGTCGCCGTGAATCGCATCCCAATAGCGCGTCTTGCGCAACTGCGTGGCCTGCTCTGGCGTGAGCTTCGATACGTCGACGTCCGGATTGGCCTGCTGATTGATGCCGAAGTTCGTCGGGCCGTGACCGCTGTCGTCTGCAACGAAGCCGCCTTCCTTCTGCGCGATGAATGCGTCCGCGCCGGCGAAGCCGCCCTGATACTGTCCGCCGGTCGCGGCATTGGCGCCCATGCCAGGCGGCCCGACGATCGAATCCGGGTTGCTGCGCGCGACCGAGGTCGCAGCGGCATAGGCGAGCGTCTTTTGCGCGTAGTCGAGCAGCCTGTTGCTGTGCTCGGGACCGACCTCCGGCATCGTCTGACGCACCGCGTTCATCGCTGTGTCGTACTGCGACGGGTCGTTGAAAACGACGTTTGCCCAATTGTTGATTGAGTTCGTCTGCGTGTTGATGCGATCGCCCAGGCGTGCCTGCGCTTCGAACGTGATCGCCTGCGAGCCGACCTGTGTGCGCAGCGTTTGCAGGCTCTGTTGCAGGAAACGTCGCGCAAGTGGCGTCGGCGCATTCTCAAGCGTCTTATTCGTGTAGTCGTCGAAGTCGTTCAGGACGGAGGGTGTGAAGCCTGCCGCGCTGCCTGTGGCCGCTTGCTGCCTATCGGTCAGGTTTTGCTGCCAATCCAGGTGCGCTTTCGAGAGCGTGTCTCCGGCCCACGTCTTGGCGTCCTGCTCTTGCTGCTCGGAGAGCAAGCGCTCGTTCGCCTTCTGGCGAATCATCATGCCTGTCTCGAGCGACTCGGCGCCTTGCCCGAGATTGGAGATCGCCGCGCCCATCGCGCCGGAAACCTGCAACGGCTCGGCGCGCGGAAGCGGCTCACCGCCGCCGACATTGACCTGCTGATTGTAGAGTGGGATTTGCATTTAGCGGGTCGCCAAAGTGCCCATCGGGCGTGACCGGTAATAGTCAAGCTGCGCCTGACGCGTCGAGTAGTTTCCGTACGATGAGAGCGCGGCGGCGCCCGCGTTTAGATAGCCCGCCGTCATCGCCGTCGAGGCGTTGCGCCGATCCTGCGCGGCCTGTGCCTGGTCGAGCATCGATTGGGACTGCAGGCCCTGCGCCTGAAGTTGCGAGCCGTAGCGGATATTGAGCGCGTCGAGTTCAGCGTTCGTCGCGGATTGCTTATAGAGATCGAGCGCGGACCCCGAGGCAAGGTCGACGCCGGATTGAGCCATCGCCGCATTCTGGTTGCCAAGCGCAAGAGCCGCCTGACGCCGCTGCGATTCCTCGTTGGCGTTGCCCTGCTGCAGCGCCACTGTCGCGCGGCTTTGATCGGCCAGCGCGTTGTAGGTTGCGGCATTGGCCGAGGCGTCGGCCTGGGCCGATTGCGCCTGCGCGCTTTTGAGCGCACCGACAGCGGACACAGCCGCGATGATGAAGGGGATTGCGACAGCCATTATCGGATCCTCACGTACATGGATTCATCTCCACCGTCTGGACGATAGCCGCGCATCACCGGTGTCTCGAGCGTAAAGCCGAGCAGCGACAGCCAGCGGTGGCCCTCTTGGAAATTCACATCACACGTTGCCTCGATGCGGCGCAGCGTCGACGAATCGAAATAACGCTTGGTGGCGTAGTGCACGCGGCGCATCACATCGCCGCCAAGGTCGCTCGCGAGCAGCGCCCACGCCGTGCCGCGGCCTTCCCAGATTGTCATGACGCCGCCGCACATCACGGCCCGTGCTCCTACGAACGCCGTGAAGGCGTCCGTTGTCGCCAGCATTTCGGCGTAGCCCGGCGATTGGATGAACGCGCGCATCGGCTGCTGATGCGGCTGCAGCGCGAGCATGGACAAGTGCGCCGGCTCGAAGGGTTCGACGTGAAAATCATCCGCGGTCATAGGTGGTCACCTGCGGCAGGATCGCGACGATGGTCGATGGAAGCGGATACGGCTGCGTGATGCACACCCATGGGTTGCTGTCGTAGTCGTCTGGAAAGTCGAACAGCATGTCGCCGGTATAGAGCGGCGGCGCGTTGTCCATCGGATCGAGGGCATTTCGGAACTGCCCTTCGTCCATGCTCGCGAAGCTGCTACCGAATTGCAGCCCCAGCGTTTCGAGCACGCGCACGACGACCTGATTGATACGCGCCGACTTGCCTTGGCTCGTTCCGTCCGCGCCGCCCGCATTTAAGCGCATCGTCTGCAGGCGCCCAGGACAGGCAAGCCCGACATGCACCTTCGAGCCAGGGTTCTGCAGCGTGATCTGGCCACCACTCACAACGCGAGACGGGTGCGTCGCTCCGTTCACAAGCAAATCGACCGTCTGCCCCTCGAGGTGCGAGAGGCCACCGATCGTTGTGACCGTCATGCGCCAAGCATTGGCCGCGATGGGCGAGAGGTTGGGAAACACAGCGTCGATCGTGCAGATGACGATGTTTGGCGAGACGAATGTCGTGATTGTCGCCTTGGCCGTGTGGAATTGCGTAACCGTGTTACCACTTACGTCCAAGGCCGGTGCGGTGTAGCGATATTGAATCTGGCGCCCTACGTCGGTCGAGGCCCAGACCGATGCAGACGCTGTGAATTGCACGCCCTGGGTATGCGCAACCGTCGCGCCGGCGCCGGGTGTGAGCGACCCGTCGATTGTGTTATCGAGCGTAAGGCCAGCATCCACGTAGAAGCCGTCCTCCGGATCATCGCCTGCCCTGCGCTCCCATTCGAGATAGCAGACGTAGCGCTTGGTAACGCCCGCGATCGTGAAATTGATGATCGCCCACAGTTCGTCGCGAGAGCCGTCCGGTGCGGGAATGACAGCCAGGGTTTCGACCTTGCCGCCGCCGCCGATTGGATGACGGTGCCAGCCGCCGTGAGGCGCATCCGGATACTGCTCGCGCGAATACGTCATCGCGACGAGCGCGCCGTCGGAACGCACCCCCCAGTTCACCGAGTACGGCTCTTGCTGGTAGACGATCTGATTGAGTTGCGGCTGCGGAATATGCTCGGCAAGCATCGACTGGTCGTTCGATTGGAAGTCACCCGACATCAGATCGTAGGAAATGTCGCGCAGCTTCGTGCCGGCGCGCTGCACGAATAGCAGCGTGCGACCCACGTGAGCGGGCTTGGCGTTGCGCGAGCCAAACGACGAGATCGGCGGCGCGCTGACGTTATCCGGCCCGAACGGTTGATTCTCCGTCAGCGACTTGACCACGAACTCGCTCCCCGCTGTGCCGCACACGAGTGCCTCGATGTTGCTGTCGTACGGCTCGATCCACTGAATGTCGTTCACCTGCGAGGATGCGAGCGTCGCGGTGATGGCCATATCGGTCGTCACCAAGCCGTTCAGGTCCTTGGCGCTGAAATTCTCGAAGTCGCCGGCCACACCCAGCCAGACGGTTTGCTTGCGCGCAAACACCAGGCGCTGCCGGAACAGGCTCACGACCGAAGGCCAGCCCTCGACGTCTGACCATGCGCCGAACGCCCAATTGACCGAGGCGTTACCCGAGCCGACCGCATCGGCGGGCAGTTGCGCCTGAGAGGTTGCCGTCGTGATCGGCACGACCGTACCCGTTACCTGCGTGGCCGACGTGTAGCCGGTGATGAGCACGATGCCAAAGCCGGGGTCTTCGTAGTTCCATTGCACGCCGACCTGCGCATCGATGCCGGTCGTCGATCCCGACGGCACGTAGTAGTTTCCCTTCACCACGTTGCCGCCGTCCCATAGCGCGCCCTGCGTGTGCACGGGCTTGTTCGGGCCGGTGACACGAATAAGCGGCGCGGTTGTGTTCGGGCTCACGGCCTTATAAGTCTTGCCGTCGGAGATGCGCAGATCGCCGTTATTGATGACTTCCGGCTGCATCCACTGCGTCGTGGCCGCCGCCGACTTGCGGCTTAGTTGGAACAGCGAGCCCACATGCCCGGGCTGAAAAATGCCGCTTGATGCTGTGAGAGTGACGCTGCCGGTCTGAGCCGACGCATAGACGGTCGTGCTCGAGGTGTTCGCAGTCTTGAACGGGCCGCCGATCTGCTGCATGGTCGTGAGGGACCAATTCGTCGGGCCAAGGCGCGAGAGCTTGCGCGGCGCGTAGCTCGGATGCGTGATGTAGACGACGTCTGCGGACTCTACGAAGTCGAGCGTGAACAGGCCGTCGGCATCAAACAAATCGGCCGTCGACCAAGGCGATGCGATCTCATAGGGCGCAGCGCCGTTGAGCACCTGGCCGTGGTTCGCCCAGAAGCGTATGTACTGGTTGCCGAACTCCAGCACGTAGGCCTGCGTCGTGTTGAATTCGAACCGCACAAGCCACGTCTTGGCCGTCTGGTCCTTTACCGTGCCGATAAAGCGAAACCCGCCGCGACGCATCGCGGGGCCCTGAATGAGTGGGATATAGTTCTCGCAGATCTTCAGGCCAGCGCTGTATTTGGCGATGTCGACGCGCCCCTCAAGCCTGGGCGAGAGCTCGCCCGAGTTGAAAGAGCCGAGGATGGGAGAAGCTCTCATATCCGGATCAGCATCCAAGAATCGTCGGGGAAGCCCTGCGGCGGGCGCTCGATCGCGCCGGTCGCCACAGCGTCGCGCAACGCGGCCGTGTAGTCCTGCTGGGCGGTCTGCTTCTTCGTGTTCGACTGCGTGATTTCCTCGCATGCCTCGTAGGCGAGCTTGGCCGCGATCGCCTCGACGAAGAGCGCATCCCAGACGCCCGTATCGGGCACGTCCTTGATATAGCGGATCTTGAGCGGCGCATTAAAGACGGTCAGCAGCTGATTGCCTTCGATGACGTAGGCGCTGTCGTCTTGATCGCGGTAGTCGGTCAGGCCCGGCACGGCGAACGTGTCGTTGACCTGCACAAGGCGCAGGAAGTCGGAGGGAAGCTGAAAGGCGTTGTTATAGCCCCAGGCTGGCGCCGGCGTGATGGCGGGGAGTGTCGTGCGCACGGTCGCGAATTGCCAGATCTTGCGGCGCAGCTCGGCCTTGCGCACGGTATCCCAGAGCGCGTTCATGACGCGCGCGCCCTTGCTGTTATCGAGAATACCGGTAATGCGCGCAGCGCCGATCTTCGTGAGCGCGCGATTGCAGACTTCGGTTTGCGAGGCCATGGCTCACCGCCTTAGCCCGCGACCTGATACTTGCCGGAGGTTTCGATGTACGCGTGCAACCGCTCGAGCGCGGCGAGCACCTGCATACGTGCCTGCGGCTCGGAAAGGCCATCGGCGCGCAGCGTATCCCAATCGACGGTCAGCTCGATGTTCTTCGTCACGACGGCAAGGCCCGCCGCATCGGTGATTTGGTGGTCGCTGTCTTCCGGGTTGATCGAATAACGACGGGTTGCCATTTCGGTTCTCCAATTTGCAAAAAGCCCGCGAGCCGTGAAGCCCGCGGGAAATCGCCGTCCTGCTTGAAAAGAAAGTGATTACGTACCGTTGTCTACGTATTCGACCGATGCACCCACGATGCCGCCCGAGCCAGCCGCTGCCGTGAGCGTCGCAACGATGTCGAGCGTGCCGCCCGGGTCCGCGCTCAAGCCCGCCGCTTGCCACAGCGGCTGCTCTTGCTTGTCCATCGTGTAGGTGCCCGACTCGTTGGTCACGTCGCTATTGGACAGAGCCGAAGCGAGCGAGACGGCCGAGCCGAAGAAGGCTGCGCTCACCGCTGCGCCGCCGTCCTTCGTGTTGCGATAGACGCCGATGTCGGCCGCACACGTGGTGATCGCTGCGCACGAGAGCAGTACCTTGCGCACCATCACGGTCGTCGGGACGGACGCCAGGATGTACTTCGAGCCGATCGAATCGCCGTTCACGGCCGTGACGTAGCCGTGCGACGAACGAAGCGAGCCGCGTTCGAGCCGACCGTCGTTGATGACTGGCGGGACCGCATCGCGGTTCGTGATCGTGGTGGACTTTGCAGTAACGACTGCCATGATTCACTCCTTTGGTTCGTGAGAAAGAGGCCCTGCCGCCGCGCTTACGCGCAGGGGATTTCGACGACCTTCTTCTCTTCGATGCGCGTCGAGCCGAACGTGCCGTACAGGTAGACCTGCCACGGCAAACCGGCCAGGTCCTTACGCTGCGACACGTCCGACGAGATGTCCTGCCACTGGCCCAGGTGCATGCCTTCCTTCACGTAGAAGGGGCAACGCGTCTGCGACGAGCCGTTCTGCGGCAGGCGCTCGGAGTGGATGAAGTCGACCTTGCCCCAGGACATGACAAAGCCGTCGTTGACCACGGCCTTCTCGCCGTTGTAGTCGGCGTTGATGACCTGGATTTCGTCCATCAGGTTGCGGTTCTGCTTGGCGCTGATGACGCAGTTGATGCGCTCGCCCGAGGACGGATCCCACGCTTCATTCGAGAGCAGGATCTGGATGCCGGCTTTGAGCTTCTCGACGTTCATGCCCGTGGCCGAGCTCGCGCCTTCCGAGGCCGACACTTGCTGCGACGAAGGGAAAGTCGTGGACGTGCTGCCGTCGACACCCGTCTTGGCCGTGCCGAAAAAGGCGGCGATGATCTCGTCGTCCTTCGCGCGGTTCATGGCGGCCGTGCCGTTGGTGACGTAGCTCGATTGCGGGTCGATGAGCAGGCGCAGCTTATCGATGCTGTCGATCAGGTCGTTCCAGTCGTAGTCGCTCGGAAACACCCAGCGGCGATCGGCTTGCGTATCGGCAGGCGTGAGAGCGGGATAGCGGGTCGTGCGCTTGGTTGCGACGGTCGGTGCGAACTGATCGACCGGCACGCCTTGCTTACCGACGTAGGTGCCTTGCGTGACCGAGCCGATCAGGCGCGAGCCCTTCTGCTGCGAGAGCAGTTGGACATTCGTGGTGTACTGCTGCACGTAGTGCGTGGTGACGAACTGGGACATGACGCCCTCCAGAAAAAGTGAAAGAGACTCACGTTCTCGAAGGGCTTGCCCTGTTCGGGGCCGCTTCTTGCCCCGTTACGCGGGGCCATGCGGCAGTGTCTAGCTGCTCTTGGACCGGGCCTTTGCCGTCGGCTTGTCGGTCTGTTTCGGCGGCTCGGGAGTGGGTTCTGGTTTCGCGTCCACAACCGGCGCCGTTGGCGGTGCGGTCAAAGCAGGGCCACAGACAAAGCGCGTGAAGCTCGCTGCACGATCAATAATCCACTGATCGTCTTTGTCGGGCCTGTAGACCAGTCGAAGGCATTCTAGACGGATCGCCTCCGGCGTTAGTGATGCGTTTGTGGTATCAGCCATGCGTTACTCCGAAGTCGGATAGGCAATCTTGATGAGGCGCTCCATCTCTGCCTTCTTGGTGGCATCGCCCTGCAGGTAGGCAGTCGTCCACGCCTTGTCGCTCTTGAGCGCATTGATCCTTGCCTGCGCTTCGGCCGGCGATGTGCCCAGGCCGCCCGGATCGCCGCTCGTGGCCATCCTGTGCTCGCCCAGGTTCTTGCCGATCGAGGCGAACATTTCGAGCATCGCCTTCGTGCCGATCGCGCCTTCGAGTTTGCCGAGGATCGCTTGACGCTCGGCCGCGTCCTTGGCCGGGATGAACTGCGCGGCCGCGCGCTTGCCAAGTTCCAGGTTGGCGTCCGCTTCCTTGCCCCAGGCTGCGACGACCTGGCCGAATTCCTGGTTGGCTTGCACGCGCGCTTGCTCGGCCTGCTGTGTGGCGCCCGAGGCCATCGATGCATTCCACTTCTCGACGAGCTGCGCCGCTTGCTTGGGCGGGATGCCTGCCTCATGGAACCACGTGGCCGCTTCCTTTGCGAACGTGTCGGGCTGACCCTCCGGGACCTTGATGACACTCATGTAATCGTCGACCTTCTCCGGCACGCCCATCTTTGCGCGGAACGCGGCGATTTCCTCGGCGGGTGCGTCCTCACCAGGGATCACGACAGTGCGGCCGGCGCGCTCGTGCCCGAGCAGCTTCTCCAGGTTCCATGCACTCTCGGCGAGCGCGGCCGGGTCCTTGAAGCCCTTGGCTTGCGTCCACGTGCGAACGTCCGGGTTTTCGAATCCCGAGTACCACGCGTCGGCGTTGGCTGCAGGCGCGGGCGCGGGCGTTCCAGCGGCAGGCGTGCCCGGCGCGGCAGAAGCTGCGGCCGGAACAGCGGGCGCGCCTTGCGAACCGGCAGGCGTTCCAGCGGGAGCGGCAGCAGCTGCAGCGGGCGCTGCGGCGGCAGGTGCGGCAGCAGGTGCTGCGGAAAAGGCGGCGGCGGCGGAATTAGTCGTCATTGTCGGCTTCCTCTTTGAGCTTCAGCAGTTGTGCATCGTCGATATGCAGGTGCGCGACGATGCGTTGAAACACTTCTTGGCGGCCGATCTGCACGGCCGTGGCGATGGGGTCGGCCTGCTGGCGGATCGTGGAGACGACGAGCGGCGACTCGCCGGCGCGGCAGAAGCGCCGCAAATCGGCCAGCACGTGGCGCGCCGAGTCTCCCTTGAACGTGGCGCGGTAGTGAGAACGGCGGCGCAGGATGCGATCGATCATGCCCATGGATTACTGACCTCCAGCGGGCGCGGGCGTTGGCAGGATGTTCGGTGCGACCTGATTGGGCGCGGACCCGGCCATGCTTTGGGCCTGCGCGAAATCCTTCGCAGCCGATGCGGCAACAGGTGCGGCGGCCAGAAGCTGCTGGGCCTGCGCCTGCTGCGCCTGCTGTTCCTTGAGCGCGGTGATTTCCTCATCGGTGCGCAACAGCCGCTCGGGCACGCTGTTGATCGAGGCGAGTTCGCGCGCGCACGCTTCCAGGTCGAATATCATCATCACCGACGGATCGATCTGAGCGAGCGGCGCGATCGACTGGATCGTCTGCATGATGCCCACGCCCACGCCGGCGCGCTGGGCTTGATTGAGCGGACCCTGGTAGCGGATATGCACCTCGGCGCCGCGGTCCATCAGTTCGCGCGGCATCGGCGGTAACGCACCGTTCATCGCGAGAATGTCGAGCTCGCGCTCGGTCGTCGGCCCGAGCAACTCCGACTGCATGCGCCCCATCGGCGGCCCGAGCAGTTGGCCCTTCTCCTGCGCTCGCAGCATCGCTTCGGTCGCCGTGATCTGCGGTTCCTCAACGAGGATGCGAAAGAGCGTGACGAAGAACGCGTCGTTGATGACCTCGCGGCGCTGATTCATCATGTCCAGGCCGATGTCCACGCGTCCCTGCGTCTGGAACGGGATCGCCATCGGACGGCCCTGGGCGTCGACGTAGCCATGATTGAGCGCGTTCGATCGCACGTTGAACGCCTGCAGGCTCGCGTCGTCCGAGAGCATGATCGGCGGCGCCACGACCTGCTGGCCGGCGCGCAGCACCGTCTTGCTCATCTCGTTGAGCATCTTGATGTCGGGCAGCACAGCCATCGCGGGCGAGCGCCCATAGCACTCGCGCGGACTCGTTTCGTAGCGCGGCACAGCAAACGGGAACGTGCGATAGCCGCCCTCATCGACGACGGTGCGTGTTTCGAACTCGATGTAGCAGGACGAGAACTTCTTGCCCTTGGTCGGATGCAGCGCATAGCCGGGCGCGAAATCGTCATTGGGCCCGACGCAGTGCAGAAACCAAAACTTCTCAAGCGGATTGCGCTCGAGCGCGCGCTTGATGCCCTCGGACAGGTTTTGCGGCCCGAACATCGCGGCGGCCTGCGCGGCGGTGTATTGGAACTTGCGATGCAGGCGATTGATCGAGCCGTGCTCGTCCTCTTCGGCGTAGCACTCGGCAAGCGGAAACGACTTGTAGCGGATGCCCACGCCAAGCACGTCGTCGACGAACAGGATTCCGGTGCCAAACGCACCCAGGTCGAGCACGACCTCGGACGACTGCGAAATGAAGTTCGCACGCGCCGCATAGCGGGCCTTGAACAAGACGTCGTTCACCGCCTCCAGGTAGCGCTTGACGTTGCTGTTTTCGTCCAGCGCCTCATCGCCCGTCGTGAGCGCTTGGTACTTCTGGGTCGACGGCATCGTAAAACTGATGACCGCCGCGGCGAACTTGGGCAGCGCGAGCGGCGCCGTGGCGTCGAAGATCTTCTCGTTGCGCTTGTCGCCGTCCGGACGCTGCTGCTGAAAGATATTTTGCGTGGGCCGCACGCGCTCGGCAACTTCGCGCCAATGACCCTCCCAGATACCGCGTCGCGCCTGCATCTGTTCCTGCAGGCGGATGAGCGCATCAGCGCGTTCGTCAGCCATGGCTTACCCCGCGTTGTTCGTCGGGACGCCAACCGCGTACGCGTTCACCGCGGTGGCTGTCGTCACGTTCGCGCGGATCGCGCCGGCGGCCGAAACGAAGTTTGCCGTGCCGTTGGCCGTGAGCGATATCGGCGTGCTCGTGCCTTCGTGATTGAGCGGAAGCCACACGCCGGCGGGCGATTGCTGCTCGAGCGCGACCGTGCCACCGCCCCATGTTGCGTCGACCATGAACAGGCCGCGGCCGCCTTGCCAGTCGACGCTTGCCACAGCGCCGCCGCCAGCGGTCGAGAGTGTGAGTTGTGCGCGACGCGCCATGTCAGCCTCCGAGATAGGACGCCCCCATCGAGGGGCGCGAAAGTGATGCGTTCGTTGTGTTGGACTCGTTGATCGCTGCCGCGCGCTTGGCCGCCTGCTGGCTTTGCACAAGGCCGTAAAGCTGTTGCTGGCTCGGCGTAGTGGGCTGGGCAGGCTTCGTGACGAGCCCGAGCGGATCGGCCACCGTGCGATCGACTTCCTTCGGCATGAGGCCGAGCGGGTCGGTCAGCTTGAGCAGCGGGTTGGTGAGGTTCGGTAGCCCGCTCACGATCAGTTACCGAGCAAGCGCGCTGCGGACGTGACCGGTTGCGTTGCCGACGAGCCGTTGGCACCGGCCAGGATCGTCGAGGCCATGCCGCGGCGGCGGCGCAGCGCGTCAGCATCGTTCTCGGCTTGAACGCTCGCCTGATCGACTGTCGGGGGCGGCGGCGCAACAGGGGGTGGCGGCAGCGAGGGAGTGCTCGGTTTGGAAAAGAGAGTGGACATGGCCGCGCTCCTAGAAGTCGGTTTGGTAGTCTGTGATCGCAAAGGACGGGCGATTAGCCACGGGCTCACGCTTCACAATCGCCTTACCTTCTCCAGCGCCGATCATAAGGTACTGATCTGCGTCGCAAACGTGGCTATAGATGTTTTTATCTGGCACATCGCGGTACTTCTCATCGCCTCCGACTTGCACGCGCTTGTAGTTGTAGCCGCCCGCGTAGCCTTTGCGCAGGAACCGGCAGTCGGGATGGATGATCATGCCCGGCTCGCCATCGATGAGCCGCGTCATGGGCGTGCGCGTCGCTTCAATGCGAAGCGTCGGATCGTTCGTCCTGGCGGGGTTTGCGCGCAAGCCAGCGGCTGCAAGGATGTCGAACACCGTGCGCTCGTCGGCGCCGCGTGCGTTGCCTGCCGGGTCGCCCGTGATACTGCCGATCTTGAACGTCGGGTACTGCTGCGCAAGGTGCGTCTTCACCAGCTCGGCGAAGCGCACTATGCCCATGTTGTCGGTGACGATCTCGGTGCGCTTGCGCCACTGGCCGTTGGGCATCTGCTGCCCGAACACGGCGGCCGGCGTGAGACCAAAGTCCATGCCGATGTGCAGGAACAGGCGCGAGTTCGCTTCGAAGGTCTTGCAGTGCACGCTGTCGCGATACTCGGGATAGACGGGCTTACCATCGAGCACGAAGCCGTATTCGCCGTCGACGTAGACGCGGATCCATTCCGGCTTCTTGTTCGCGCACGCTTTGAGGTAGTAGCCCGGGTCGAGGTTCTGCAGGTTCTCGGCGTTCGGCGAGCGCCCGCCTGGTTGCCGGAACCACTGGAACAGAGGTTGATCGGCGCGCAGCGAACCCACGTCGCGCAGCTGCTGCTCAAGCTCGGCGACAGTCTCCACGTCCTCGGGCGTCGGTTCCTCGGCCAGCCGGTACCACCAGTGGTCGGAATCAGGCGGGTTCGTGTCCAGCATGATCTGCGGATCGGTACAGCCGCCCTCTTCACGCCGCGGGAAACGTCCGACGCGGCCCGTCAGGCCGTCGAGGATCGCCTTGGGCACTTCGCGCGCCTCGTTGATCCACGCGTCCGATAGCTCGAGCGAGAGCAACTTGCGCACGTCGTCAGGCCGATCGAGCGCGATGAAGATCAATTCCCAATCGATTTTCTGCCCGGCATCGACGATGTGGTGCGTGGGCGGCCCTGACTCGCGATAGTTGCCGTAGCTGGCCGGAATCCACTGGTGCCACGTCTTGATGGTCGTGGTCTTCAGTTCGGGATACGTGTTGCGGATGATCGCCGTGCGGCGCCTGATCCATCCGTCCTTTTGGCGCTTCTGCTTTTGCAGGTTGCGCACGAGCTTCATCACGCAGCAAACGGACTTGCCGGAACCGATCGGCCCCATGATGCCGGCGACGAACGCGTCGGACTTGATGAAGTCGCGACCGACCGGGCCCGGCGGCTTGTAGTGGATCTCGCGGCCGTTAGACGGGATGTCGCTCATTGCAGCTTATCGCCCGGCAGCGCGCGCGCCCGGCCATCACCCGGCACGACCTGTCGCGTCAGGTTGGCGTCCTTCACGCGCAGCTTGCCCGCGCGCACCGCGAAGTACTTGGCCGCCTCGGTGACGGCCGTGATGAAGCCGCCGAAGTCGTCGAAGTAGCCGGTGTAGGAGCACTGGTTGATCTCGATGTGCATGACCCAAGCACGCTCATGCACAGGGCTTTTACGGATGATGATGTCGGTGATACGCATGGTCAGTCGCCCAGGTGAAGGTGGATGTGAAGCGGCGAGCCGTCGCCAGCATCGTCGCGGTACATGTTCAGGTGCTTCTCAAGCGCAGTCAGGCTCGCGTTCTTGTCGGCGAGCCGGAGCGTGAATTTGCCCTTCTTGTCGTAGCCCCAGCCGGCCACAGCGCGGCGCACGTCCTCGGGCAATGCGGCGATGTCTTGCGGCTTGGTGATGCGCTGGCCGGCGATGTCGCCCGGGTCGTAGAACGCCATGCGGGCGCGCTCGGTGAGGATGCGCTCGACTGTCACGTCGAGTTTGCTCATCAGTTTTTTGGTGCGGCTGCTTACAACTGCCTTTACCTTCGCATTGCTTAACAAACGCGACGCCTGTGCCTCAGCCGTCTTGGGGCTGTATCCGGCGCGTATGGCGGCCTGCTTTCCGTTGGAGTCGATCAGGTATTCCTGAACGAACCGCATTTGCTTGGGTGTGAGTTCGGTGCTCATTTTTCGCGGCCCCGTAGCCATTCCATGACCCGCTTGACCTCCATCACTTCGTCGAGGTCGTAAAGCACCCGCCGGCCCTGCCGGATAGGACGGGGCCGGTAGTTTTTCATGCGCGTGCGCCCGATCAAGCCGTTGACGCTGAGGTTAAGCAGCTCAGCGGCTTGTTCTCGACCGATGAGCACGCGCTTGTCCACGAGTTCAGAGAACAGCGCGAGCTGCATTGATGACGGCCTTCCACTCGTGCACGGCGAACTGTTCGGCGCGGTAGTACATGCGCTCGACCATCGCTTCGATCTCGTCAAGGTGAGTCGATGCGGGATGCGGATCAGCGGCGGCCTCAGAACCGGTAGAAGCGGGGTCCTGGTTTGCCGCGGTGTCTTCGCTGGGCGAGGCAGGAAGTGCAGAAGACGCCGCGCCGCTTTCGGAGAAGGACGCCGCATCGGGCGCACCTGCGTTTCCCGGCTCACCCGCGCTTGCCCCAGCTGCTGCATCGATCGCAGAGGTGACTTCCGGTTTTTGCGCTACCGATGAGGCACCACCAGCAGCGTTTGGGGCGTCTGTCGTCGCGGCGGAAATACCCGCGTTATCGGTCGAATTTCCGCCGGCCGTGCTGACGGGCTCGGTGCTGCTCGGTGCTGCGTCGGCCATGTGCAGCGGCAACGCCGCGGCGAGGATGAGTTTCAAAAGTTGCGATAGTCGCATCGTGGTTGCTCCTAGGCGGGTTGGTGCTGCTTATCGCGCCAGGCCAGAAACGGCCGGCGCAGGAACTTGTGAAAGCGCTGCTGCGCTTCGATGTCGGTGGCGAGCTCGCGGCGGCTCTCGATCTCGCATACGGTGCGAATGAACGCCGCGGCGGTGTCGATGTCCACCTCGCGCGGCGGGACCATCCATTGCGCGACTCACTCGCGGAATTGAGCATCGCGGGGAAACATGCCGGCGAGCTTTTGGGCGGTGATCACCGTAGCCTCACGCGAAAAGCGCAGCCTGCGGCTGCTCGGTGGTGATCGGCGTGATCGTCACAACGACGCGGGCCTCGCCGTCAGGCTCGCAACGGCGCGCACTGTCCGACCAGATCCATTTGTCGTCGACGATGACGATTCCCTTGAACGCGTCGTAGAGCACCTTGCGCGCGTTGTCGAGATCGATGCATCGGACGTTGTCGTCCCATGCCGTACCGAGCTTGCGCTGACGCGTCTGCCAGTCCTGGGGACGTTCCGGGTACAGGTCGATGTGGATCCGCACGCGGCCCTCGATCGGTGCACGAACGCCGGCGGCTCGAAGAATCCAACCGACCTCGGCCTTGTACTGCTTCGCCTCTTTCGTCGGCACGATCGTCACGTGGCCGTTGATCGGTACCGGGCGCCAGTACTTGTTCGCGGAAAGCGGATACGGGAGGGTCACGGTCAGCACGCTGACACCTCCTCGCGTTGATCGTCGCTATGCCGATGCACGGCATCGATGTCGGCACCGTCGAAGCCTATCCCGAATGCGAGCCAGTCGAGCGAGACGCCGAGCGCTTTGCCGATCTCGATGAACAGGAACGCATCCACGTCGCGGCTGTCCTGCTCAAGTCCCATGATCGCAAACCGCGCGCAGCGGCAGGCCTGCGCCAATTTCTCCTGGCTCAGTCCGCGCTGTTGGCGTGCGTGCCGGATGCGCTGGCCGATCGTGCGCATTGCCTCGGGACGCTCGAATTCACCCTTTTGGGGCAATTTGTAAGGTTTGGTCACGATGGCAGGCCTCCGGCTTCACGCGCCATTGCTTCGCCTTGCGAGCGCGGCACGAGCGACAGATGCAGGCCATCGGACTTATCGCACACGACGACGGTCGGCTCTTCGCCCGGGAAGTGACGCACGAGAGCATCGATGTCGGTCGACGTGATCACGGCTTGTGCTTCCGGCAAGCGAAGCAGCAAGATCGCGGCGAGCTTGTGCCAGAGGTCTTCGGTCGCCCGCATGACGGGGTGATTGGGGTTGATGACGGTCACTGCTGCACCTCCGAGTAGTGGTCCAAGGCGTGTGTGGGGCCGATGACGGGCGCCGTCGGCACGATGCCGGAAAGGCCCTGCTGCTGGCCGAAATCGTTCGTCGCATCGAGCAGGTGCCGCTCGAGCCTTTGAAGCCATGCGCGTGCGTTGCCGTCCGTCTTTCGATCGAACGCGAGCTCTCGCGCCTTCGGGTGCTGCTTGAGCTCGCGCAGGGCGATCGCTGTTGCCTCGGACTTGTGGCCGGTGATGCTGTCGGCGCGGATCGCCTTGGTGAGGTCGACGACGACGGCCTCGGCGTTGCGCAGGCAATGCGTGATCGCATCGTTCGCACTGTTCGGGCGCCCGTGGTGGCAAAAGCAGTACCAGGGATGGCCGCCGAGCGAGCCGAACAGCGGACAGCCGTTCGCCGCGCACATGCCCCATTCGCTCGATTCGGCGCTCATGCGGCGGCTCCCTGCGCCTCACGGCGCTTGATCTCGTCCCAGCATCGGGCCTTGAGCTCATCCCAGGATTCCCTTTGCCGGCCGTCGCCGAAGCCCAGTTCGCGCGCTTTGCGCTTGATGCCCTCCTGCGTACGGTCCCAGTCGTCGAATCGCTTGACCACAGGCTTGGCCGGTTTCGGATTAAGCAGATCGGCGACGACCGGCGCGAGGTAGTTCGGCCCAAGCTGCGCGCCCTCGGTGAGGCTTGCCCTCGCCTTCGAGATCGCCGCGTCGAGGATCTCGTTCGTCACGCGAGCGTCGTCACCCCAGGTCGCGATGTTCGGGTTCATGCTGTTCGCGCCCACAACGCCGCGTTGTCGCAGGTAGACCGCGATCTCGACCGATCTCGAAACCGGAGAAGAGCAGTCGTCGGCAGGCGGGGCTACCTTCGTTTGAGCTGGTGACTGCTCTTCTAAGGGTTTAGGTTTACTGTCCTGTCCTGTCCTGTCCTTCTCTTTAGCCGTGGCTGAGGCGTCATGCGTTACGTCTCGCGTTACGTCACCTGTTACGCTTTGCGTTACGCTTGGTGACGCTTGAAGTGACGCGACAAGGCGCTCCAATTCGTCCATCTTCGCTTCTTTCGAGACGACGATTCCACGCCCGCGAAGCACTGCGAAAAGCTCTCTGCGACGCTCGCGGTAACGCTGCTGGCGCGTCTCTTGGTTCTGTTCACGCTCGACGTACGCCTCGCGCTTGTCCATGGCTTCGATCGCCTTCTGGGCAATGACCGGGTGGTAGAGGCGACCATCGCTACACAGGATCCAGCCACGCAGCGCCACGGCCTTTCGCTTCTTCCAGGTGGCCGGTTCAAGGCCTGCAAGATGCGCGAGAAGCTTGTCGTCGTTGGGCAGACTGGCGGCGGGCACCTGCTTCCATGACTTCGCCCAAAGGCGAAACGCGGTCTTGAACTCGTCGCCGGTGGAGAGCCCGAAGGTGTCGCTGTCGATGACGCGCTCAACATCGAGCGGCATCCAGCGATAGCCAGCGAGGTCACAATCGGCCGGCGTGAGGGGTTGCGGGAGATCGATCATGCGGCCACCTCAACCGTCGGCGCGACGCATCGCCGCGCGCGCTCGGCGCCCCATACGTCGCATCCAGGTAGCGTCTTGTAGATGCTGTCGGCGCGCGCGAAAAGCACTGCGACGGTCTTCATACCCGCCACCACACCCAAACCGGTGCGCCAAAAGCGAACGCGATCAGCGCGGCCATGTATGCGTCGATCCATAGGTCGATCATGGTCACTTCTCCGCCATGCCTTCGATGCGGCCGACGAGCCCGAACAGCGTGCGGATGTGATCCCACACGCGATCTTTCACGCGGCGCACCTCGTGCTGCTCGACGATCCCGTCCTCGAATGTCTTGTTGACCTCGCGGCCGATCTCGCCATTGGTTTCCCAGGTCCTCGCCATCAGCTCGATGACGTCGGCGTCGGCGCAATGCTCCGGCTCCGGTACCTCGATGCACGTCAGCCCAAGCTCGCGAGCGAACGCGATCGCAATCCGGCGATCGTTCGCAACAGCCGAGAGCAATGCGGCTTCCTTGAGCGTCAAGTGGTGCGTCGAATTGTTCGGATTGACCTTGTTGCGCAGCACTGCGCCGGACATGCCAAGGCGCGGCGCCAGTGATTCAGTTCCGCCCGGATAGTCGTGCGCGACCGCGTAGGCAGCGTCCGTGATGTTCACGCGTAGATCTCCTGAACGTTGTGCGGTGCGGTATAGGGAGTGTTTAATTCGGCCAACGGACAGCAAGGGCTTTACGCCGCCTGTGACTCGGGCTCGGGGTTGCTGCCCGCAAATTCGGGCGGCAAAAGATCCCGCTTGCCGAGGCGAACTGCCGCGCCGACGACGCGATCGCTTTGGTCTTGACGCAATTGGTCGGGCCAAAGCGAAACAGCGCCGCGCGTGAGGCCGAGCGCACGCGCAATTTCGGACTGATTGCCGAAAATCAAGATTGCTTGTTGCTTCGTGAGCGTCATAGCCGCCACCTGTTGTTGAGCATACTAGACAAATGATATGTCGAGCACTCTAACCGTGCAAGTGTTTAATCTGCTAACCATGACAACACTTGCCGAACGCTTACAGGTCGCTCTCGATCAGGCGAAGATGAAACAGATCGAACTCGCGCGCCGGGTGGGGATTACCCGGGGCGCTGTGTCCCTCTGGCTGAAGGGCGCTACCACAAAAGTCGAGGGAGAAAATCTAGTAAAAGCGGCGCAAGTTCTAGGCGTTTCACCGAATTGGCTCGCGACCGGCCGTGGCAGGATGAAGTCGGCGTCCCCCAGAGAAATCGCTCTGGAGGACAATCCCGAATATCCTGCGATACGACGTGTGAAGATAAAAATATCGGCTGGCGTCACTGGCTTTGGAGTCGAGCCGTTGGCGGATGACCATGCGCCGATTGTTTTTCATCGGTCGTGGTACGAGAGCAACGGCTACAGTCCCGAGAGTCTGATAGCCATAAAAGTGAACGGGGCCAGCATGGAGCCCGGTCTATACGACGGCGATTGGGTCGTCGTGAATACCGACGACACGCAGCCGCGCGACGGCATCGCGTTCGCCGTGAACTATGACGGCGAGGTCGTCGTCAAGCGGCTGTTCCGCACCGACGGCCAATGGGTGGCCGCCTCCGACAATCCAGATAAACGGATCTACCGCGACCGCCCAATGAACGGCGATACGTTTATCATCGGCCGCATCGTGCACAAGCAAAGCGAGCGGATCTGATGGCATTTTTCGACGACGCCGCCGGCGAACTCGTCAGGCTGCTGCTTGGCCTGGCGTTCGTCGCGGCGCTCGTCTGGATTTGCGGGCGCATGCCGCGCGCGTACGTTGCGCTGAAGGTGCTCGCGCTCGCGAGCTGGGGCGTGCTGAGCGTCGCCATACCCGCTTTCGTCTTCTTCGCTGCCTACCTTCCCTCCCGCCAGTTCGCGCTGGGCGCCGTCGCGCTCGCCGTCGGAGCCGCGTGCATGATTTGGCCCTTCGTCGTTTTCGGCTGGCCGGCGCTGCGCAACTCCCTTCGCGCAGGGGCTGCGCATCGACCGTAGCGATTTCCCAACACTCTGTAATCCAGGCCGCATAACGCGGCTTTTTTTTCGCCCTCGAACGGGTTCGGGAATTCCCCTGATGAGTCGAATGTATAGCGTGCTTGACATGATTTGAGCCGTATTGTTTAATTGTCTCAACAGCGCACGACGCGCTACGGAGACAGCGATGCAACCCACCGACCACACCCCGTACATCGTCACATTCGTCGACACCGAGGTCCGCGTCGAGGCGCGCGACTGCGAAGAAGCGCAGGAACTCGCGATCGAAAAGGTCGAAGGCCGTCAAGGCTTCACGACCGAGATCGTGCGCATCTGCCGCGCTCGATAAGGAGGCGACCATGCAACCCACCCTGATCCCATCCCGCACCGACGATGCGCTTGCGTTCATTTCCGAGCGTGCGCAGGCCCAGCGCGACGAAGCGCAAGACCGCGCCGAGTCACGCGACGAGCAGAAGGCCGCGATCTCGAAGGCGCGCTTGAACGCGAAGCTCGCCGCGCTCACGCACGACGATCTCGTCGCCGGGCTGCACAGCGTGACTCGGGCGCAGCATGGAGCCGAACTGCGCGCTGCGTGGCTCGATGGCGAAGAAGCGCTTGGCGCGATGTTGATGCGGGTCGTGCGCGATCAACTGGCCGACGAAGCGGACCTCGAAGCAGAGGAAGTGCTGATCCGCATCGAAGGGTCGGCCCGCGAGGAAGCGCCGCGGCGCCGCACTTTCATCATCGCTGGCGCCTGACAACCGCGAGCATGACATGCACACGCTATCGACCGACCTCACGCCGCGCGACCTACGCCTGATCGAGCTGGCGCACGCGGTCATCAAGGCGCTTTCCTTCGGCACGTTCGCGGCGCTCGCGATCGCGCCTTTCATTGAACACGGCCGCTTGGTGCGGCTGATTATCGGGGGCTGAGATGCAAGTGAAGATCAAAGGATTTATTTACGCGGAGCCATGCAGAAGGTGGAGCAACGATGAGGATAAGCTCGTCGATGCCTTGAGATTCGACTTCGCGACATACCAAAAGTCGAAGGAATACTCGCCCCAAGCTGTTCTCGTGCGAGAGCATGAAATCGAGGTCGATGTGCCTGACGATTTCGACATTCGGGATGGCCTTGTTGCCAATCTCGAAGCCGAGAAACAGGCGGTCATGGCTGCTTATCAAAAGCGCGTGACCGAGATCAAAGCGCAGATACAGCAGCTTCTTGCGATCGAGGCCTGACATGACCGCCCCCAAACACACGCCGCCCGAACTCGAAGCGTATGGGCCGTACGTCAGCGCTCGACGCGGCGACACAACGCATCAGGTCGCAGATTGTTCGATGGCGCAGCATGGGGCGGACTACGCACGGCAGTTTGCCGCTTCTGTCGACATGCTCACCGCCCTAGAAACGGTGCTCGCAGGCGGGCACCTGACGACGGGCGAGCAGGCGATTGTGGCGAATGCGATTGCGAAGGCCACGGGCAAGAGTATCGACGAAGTACTTCGGATTGGGGGGTGAGATGGGACGCTACATCATCGAAGGGACTTGGCAAGGATACCGATCAAGCCAGGACCGAGTAGTGCATCGCTCAGTTCATGACGAAGCGGAAAAGAAACTGCGTGCATGGGCTGAACAGGCATTCTCCATCCGATATACCGATGGAACTTGCTTGATCCTCTCGGTTCGCGATTGCAAGCCGCGCGAACGCGTCGCGCAGACCCTCAGCTACATGAAGTTGATCCGAGATTGCGCCCATTACGGCGTCTCCACTGTGCAGGCATTGCTCGACGCAGAAAAGACCGCACGTTCAAAGAAGGTGGCCTGACATGCGCAACCGCGATTTTTACCTCTACGACGACGGCCATAGCCGCGTGACGCTCTCGCGCGAAGGCTTGCGCCGCGCCCGCAACGATAACCCGCTGCTGAAGACGGCCAAGTTTCGCGACACCGCTCGCGTGTGGGTGCTTGCGATCGGCGTCGTCATCGGCTGGTGCGCTCTCCTGGGGCTGTCGAAATGAACGCCCTTCTGCGCCGCCTGTGCGCGCGCCTCGATTTTCTCTATGAGCGGCACCCGCTGCTCGCAATGCTGATCGCGATCCTTATTTGCTTCGCTTGCGAGATCGCAATCAGCTTCATCGGCGGCGACGCCATGCCGCCCGCCATCACTCACATTGGAGGGTTTTCAGCGTGAGCACCGAATTGGCCGTTGTCCCCGAAATTGACCGCTCGACCTTCATCGGCGGCAGTGACGTGGCCGCCATCCTGGGCGTGAGCCCTTGGAAAACGCCGTACGAGCTTTGGCTTTCGAAGACCGGCCGGGCCGAGCGCGAAGAAGTCAGCCCGGCCCAGCAAAAGCGATTCGACCGCGGACACCGACTTGAGCCGGTCGTGCTCGACATGCTCATCGATCGTCTCACCGACGAAGGGCACGACGTCGAGTTGATCTGCCGCAACAAGCGTTATACCGACGAGACGCACCCGTTTCTCGCCTGCGAGATCGACTTCGAGCTGATGCTCGACGGCGAGCACATCAACGGTGACTGCAAGACGGTGCATCCGTTCGCGGCCAAGAAATGGGGCGAGGAAGGCACTGACGAAGTGCCGATCGACTACGCCGCGCAGTTCATGCACGGCCTGGGCATCACCGGCCGGCGCCGCTGCATCGTCGCAACGCTGATCGGCATGGACGACCTGCTCATCTATTTCGTCGACCGCGACGACGAAACGATCGATGCCATCCGCGCGCGCGCCGTCCAGTTCTGGAACGAGTGTGTGCTCGCGGACCTGCCGCCCGATCCGATCGACTTTGACGACTGCCGCGCGATCTACGCGAAATCGAACGGCGGCAGCATCGAAGCAACGCCGGAGATCCGCGAGGCTGTGTCAAAGCTGGCCGAGACAAAACACAAGCTCAAGGTCTTCAAGGATCAGGAGGAAGAGCTCTCCTATCGCATCACGGCATTCATGCAACCCAATGCCGTGCTCACCTACGGCGGCGCCACGATCGCGACCTGGAAGAACCAGGACGATACGCGCGTCGACCAAAAGCTGCTGAAGGAAGATGCGCCCGATATTTGGGCCAAGTACAGCCGCACGAAGGAAATCCGCGTGCTGAGATTGAAGCTGAAGTAACCCGCGCGTCGCACAGAACACCCTACCCGAACCCCAAACGGAGTCAAACGAGCATGAGCACCGCCGCCCTAAAGCAAGTCGCGACCGGAAAGGTCGAAGAAAAAAAGAACCCAGTCGATCGCGTTGCCGCGCTGCTCGCGAGCACAAGCATGCAGGCGCAGATCAAGGCCGCGTTGCCGCGCCACATGACGCCTGAGCGCCTCGCGCGCATCGTGACGACGGAGATCCGCAAGACGCCTAAGCTGGCCGAATGCACTCCGGTTTCCTTCTTCGGCGCCGTGATCCAGTGCGCGCAGCTGGGGCTCGAACCGGGCAACGCACTTGGGCATGCCTACATCCTGCCGTACGACAAGAGCGTCAAGACGGATACGGGTTGGAAGAAGGTTCCCGAGGCGCAGCTCATCATCGGCTACCGCGGCATGATTGACCTGGCGCGCCGCTCCGGACAGATCATCAGCATCGACGCGCGCGCCGTCTATGAAGGCGACAAGTTCGAATGCCGCCTTGGCCTTGATCCGCATATTGAGCACGAACCGGATTGGACGAACGCGAATCGCGCCGATGCGGCGAAACTTCAGTTCGTCTACGCGGTGGCGAAGCTCAAGGACGGCGGCATCCAGTTCGACGTAATGAGCCGGGCCGAGATCGATGGGATTCGCGCGCGATCGAAGGCGGCCAGCAATGGGCCTTGGGTAACGGACTATTCCGCGATGGCCCTCAAGACGGTCGTGCGTCGCCTGTTCAAGTTCCTGCCGGTGAGCATCGAGATTCAGATGGCGGTGGGCCTGGACGAGCGTGCCGAGGCCGGGCTCTCGCAGGACAACGGCGCAATCATCGACGGTCAGTTCACGACCGTGGGCGACGACGCAGACGGCATCGATCAATCGACCGGCGAAATCACTGACCAGCGAGCGCAGCAAGCCGAGAACACGCTGCCGGCCTACGACGACCTACTCGCGCAGATCCAGAAGGCGAACGACGTGGAACTCGCCGCGCTCGCGCTCGACAGCGGCCGTGATCTGCCGAAGGATCAGTTCGTCAAGCTCGAGCAAGCTTTCCAAGACCGCAAAGAAGTGCTGCTCGGAGCCTAAGCCATGAAGCCGATCCTTTTCTACGACACCGAAACGAACGGCCTGCCGTTATGGCGTGAGCCTTCAAACCATCCGGGTCAGCCGCACATCACGCAGCTTGCGGCCGAGCTTTTCGACGCCGATAGCGGCCGCACGCTCGCCTTCATGGACGTCCTGATTCACCCGGACGAATGGACCATTCCGGAGGATTTGCAAAAGCTTACGGGCATTACGAACGAACTCGTTTCGCGTTTCGGTCATCCGCTCGAAGACGCGCTCTCGATGTTCATGCAGATGTGGTGCGAAAGCGATTTGCGCGTCGCGCACAACGAGTCGTTCGACCAACGCATGATTCGCATCGAGGCCGTCCGCGTTCTCAATGAACGCCACGGTTTCCATGAGGATTGGAAGCGCGGATCGGTGTTTTGCACACAAACGAACAGCTTGTCGATCCTGAATCTTCCACCGACACCCAAGATGCTCGCGGCCGGCTTCAACAAACCGAAGTCGCCGAATCTCGGCGAGGCCTATGAGTACTTCACCGGAAAGAAGCTCGAGGGCGCGCACAACGCCGCTGTTGATCTCGCTGCGTGCAAGGCTGTCTACTTCGGCATTTTGGACCATCGGGCGAAGGCGGCCGCATGACCGTCACTAGTCCCCTCTTTCAAATGCTTCGAGAGATCCGCGACGCGGAAATGTCGAGCGTCGATCGCGAGTTGCTGCGGCCGGCGTTCGCGGCGCTCGACGGCGGTCCGGTCATTCCGCTGCCCGAGCGAGTCATCGCCCGCGTGCGCGACATCCACGCGCGCATGCCCAAGTCGAAGTAACCGCCCTCCCACTTGTCACCGACGCCCAGGAGAACCGCATGTACGTCCAGATTGAAAAAGCGATGGCCAAGATCACCTCGGTGACGCCCATCATGGAGAAGCACGGCAAGAAGAAAAAGCGCCCGGCGCACTCGATCATTTTCGAGTTCGCGATGCCCAACACGGTCCTCGATCGCATGGACGAGAACGGCCTGCGCGAGGCGTTCTACCGTAAGCCGAAGTCGGCCAGCGTGAACAAGTCCGGGCAAGTGCAGATCGACACGTCGAGCGTCGAGGACGGTATCTCGCAGCTCAAGTTTCCGTGGTGGCAGCAATGGATCGACGTGCCGGGCGAGCTCACCGGCTGGGTGCTCACGCTTCACACGGGCAATACGGAGCGGTCGCACATTGTGCTTGACGAAGCGAAGGTCAGTGCGTTCCAGGTGCTGCCCAAGGACCTCGCAGTCACGCTCGTCAAGTGCAAGGCGATCGTGCATCCGACCGCGCACGAGAAAGGCAAGATCGACGAGTTGCTGCAAACAGACGTGCCCGTGAGCATCATGCCGCCCGACACCGGCGATCAACCGAACCTGCCGGGCATGACGCAGCAGCAAGACGGCGACGGCGACGGTTCAGAAGCCAACGGCGATGGCGACGGCGATCAACCGGAGGGCGGCTCAAGCGACGCGCCCAAAGAAGACCCGTTCGCCGGTACCGACCTCGCACGCGGGACGGTGAAGAGCGACGCCGTGGTCAGCACGAAGAAGAAGTCGCGCGGGTTGCCGCCCGGGGCCGCTTGGCCTTTTCCCGATCCGGACAAGGTCCGTGGAGCTGGTGAAGCGCCGCCGGCCGAACACTGATATTCCCCTCTCTCACCTCGCGCCGTTGGCCCTCGGATTAGGCGCGCGGGCTTTGGTGGGCGGCCAGTTCGGCGCCCCGCTTTTTGGAGATTCGCATGGCAACTGCTGCCAACATGTTTCCGAGCGCTGACCCGAATGCGCCGGACCTAAACGACGAGCCGCCGAGCACGTCGAAAAACGCGGGCGGATTTCCCACTGCACCGCCGTCTTCAGCGTTCGGCAAGGTCAGCATTGCCAGCGAGTTGCGCGAGGCCGAAGCAGAGATCGGCACGACCGGAACGAAGGCTGACCGCGTGATTGCGCACCTTCGCGGAAAAGGTCCGACCGATGCGTCAGCGATCGCGGAGTTGCTGGGCATCAGGCGAGACCACGTCAGCGCATATCTGAAAGCAGCGCTGAAAGACGGCCGCATCGTGCGCGACGGAAACGTGTTCAGGCTCGGTGACGGCAAGCAGTTGGCGGCGGCCGAGAAGACGGCAGCAGCGCCGAAGCAGAGCGCAACGAAGGACGAGCGCGCGCCGCGGCCGCCGAAGATTGCGGGCAACGACACCACGGTTTCGGCGTCCCTGTGTGTAGGCGCGCTGCAAATCATCCAGTGGGCCGCCGGCAACCTGACGGTCCGCGCAAACGACAACGTCGTCGATCTGAGCGACACGCAGGTGCTCGCACTGCACGCGTTTCTCGAGCTTGCCCGATAGCCATGCCGATCAAACCGGAGAACCGGGCCCGTTACCCAAAAGATTGGAAGCAGATCCGCGCGCGCATTCTCGATCGCGCTGGCAACCGGTGGGAAGGCTCGCCGGACTATCCGAACTGCCGTGCGGAAAACGGAGAGCCTCATCCCGAGACGGGCAGCAAGGTCGTGCTGACGATCGCGCATCTCGACCATACGCCCGAGAACTGCGACGACGACAACCTGAAAGCGTGGTGCCAGCGCTGCCACCTGAACTACGACGCCGAGCACCACGCGAAGAATGCAGCTGCCACGCGCCGGAAACGGCTTGCTGTGGCCGATTTGTTTGAGTGAGATCCCCCATGAACCACAAGACAGATATGCAAGCCGCCTTCGATGCCTACTACGCCGAAAACTGGCCGCTCTGCAAGGCATCAATCGAGAAAGGAACGGCCAGCGAGGAAATCGTCGGCGAGCGCGAGGCGCTATGGGATACGTGGCAAGACGCGTGGAAAGCCGCCCTCGCTAGCCAATCGGCGGGAGTGCAGGAGGGCATCACCGAAAAACAAATTGCCGACGCAATAAAGCGATGGTTTCCAGATCGCGCATATCAAGCTCCGTTCTTCGCGCGCTCACTGTTCGCCGCCGCCCCTGCGCCAGTATCCGAACCCGAGCAGGCGTTTCAGGCGCGCGTAAAGCCGTGGATGCTGGAATGCTTTGGCTCTGAAATTGCCGCCGATACGGTCGAGCGCAATCATCGATTCTTCGAGGAAGCGGCCGAACTCGTGCAGGCATGCGGAATGACCGCAAGCGAAGCGCATCAGTTAATCGATTACACATGGGGCCGTCCGGTAGGCGAGAAGTCTCAGGAAGTCGGTGGCGTCATGGTCACGCTCGCGGCGCTGTGCCTCGCTAATGGACTCGACATGCATGCATCGGGCGAGACAGAGCTTGAGCGCATTAGCCGGCCGGATATGGTCATCCGCATCCGCGCCAAACAGGCCGCGAAGCCAAAGCATTCGCCATTACCCGTTGCCGCTGCCGAGCAGCCGAGCGAGCGCGGGGAGCCGCAAGACTGCCCGCACGGCGTAGACGATGGCGCGTGTAAGCAGTGCTATGGCGAGGCGACGCGCGGGGAGCAAGGAACGGCGTTATTACATGCTGCCGCTGACGAATGCATGTCGCCAGATCAGCGAAACCTTTTTGATTCGCTGGGCGCACACGATGCAGATGTGTACGAGCGCTTGTTTCGATGCGTCGCTAAGCGGATCGACGCCAGCGCGCCGACGTTGAGCGGTGGCGATGGGGAAGTTGCTGTGCGCGCCAAGACCGTACACCGTCGCATTGATGCGCTTTGCGAAGCAGCCAACACGGCAGGAGCCGATTACTTTGACGCCAGCACAAGCATGTTGATTGCAACGCAAGATTTACTGACCGCACTCGGGTTTCCGCATCGCATGGCCGAGCCGAAGGAATATGGTGGTTCCTGCGAAGACTGTAAATGGTCCGCTATGCGGCAGCCATCCTCGACCAAGAGGCTTACCACAAAACCGCGAACGACCTACGCGCCCTTCTCGCAAACGGAGAATGACATGAAACAGATTCCCCCTCTCGCCGAAGGCGAGATCTACCTCGGCGGTTTCGTCAACGCCAATGGCGATGTATCGCACACGATCCTCCTGCCCGGCGACAACGATGCAGCAACGTGGCAAGAGCAGGTGGATTGGGCGAAAAGCATCGGAGGGGATCTTCCGACGCGCGCCGAACTCGTCATCGCTTACGAACAGCATCGGGATCAGTTTCAGCAAACCGCGTATTGGTCGAATACGCCGGATACCGACTCTGGCTATTCCGGCTGGGCTTGGTATCAGGACTTCTACTACGGCCGCCAGGGCAGCCACCCTCAGGGCTACCGGTTCCGTGCCCGAGCCGTCCGCAGATTGTCGATTTAACCCTTCATCCATTCGCAATTGATACGGATGATCGCACCGCAAAAGGAGAATGGCATGCTGACCTTCGAAGAATGGCGACACACTTACGCGGACGTTTTCGAAACCGATGATGCTGCGCGCGCCGCATGGACAGCGGCAAGCAACAAGGGATACAGCGCCGGCACGCAAGATACGCGAGAGCTTCTCGCCGCGCACAGCGCCGGGGCGCAGGGGGTATTGCATACACCACAGGGCTGGCGGCTTGTTCCGTGCGTCCCTACTGCCGAAATGGTAAATGCCGCTTGCCCTGCCGGCGAATGTATCGACCACTTCGACATGAAGCTAGCGATTCTCGCCGCAATGAAGGCTGCGCCTGTTTGTGGGAAGCCGCAATGCGAGGTTGTATCGAAAGACACGTCTGATGCGCTTCAAGACAGCGCATATTGCGCGGGGCTGCAAGCCGGATTTTCGTTCGGTCAGCTTGATGACAACGAAAGGCTGCGCAAAGCGCTCGAATCTCGCGATGGGTATGTGAAGGTATTGCGTGAACAACGAGCCGCCCATCCCCAGCCGATGCCGCAGACGAACGCGGCGCGGGAATTGATCGAGGCAGCAAAAGACGTACTCGCAAACGGGCATCAGCACGACGTGGGCGGTGGTGACGTGTTTCTCGGCACCTGTGACTCAACTGAACGACTGCAACGCGCTCTCGCCGAAATCGAGCGCCTCGACCGCGCAAAGGGGGAGTGATGACGCCCTTCAAATTCCCCCACGCGACCCCCGAGCAGGTGCTTGAGCGCATGAAGCCCGATCGGCTCTACACGTCCCCCGAACTCGCCGAGAAGTTCGAAGTCCCCAAGCAGTACATGCAGGACGTCTTGTATCGCCTCGGCCGCACCGGAGACATCGAACGAGTCCGGCAAGAGGATCGCACTCTGGCCTGGGCCAAGGTCATCAAGCGCACGCCGAAGGATCTGACGACAAGCGTGGCCGGGCCAGCTTACCCGCCAGACCTTAAGGCGACGATGCACGGCTATGACGCGATGTTTCAGACGCGGGTCGAGCTCGCGATGATGGCGAGGGGACGATGACCGAGCGCCCTATTCTTTTCGCTGGCGACATGGTCCGCGCGATCCTCGACGGCCGCAAGACGCAAACCCGGCGCGTGGTGAAGGGCGAGATGCTTTCGAATCTCGGCGACTTGCCGCATGTCCCTGACTGGATCACGCGAGAGGTGCCAATCCTATGCCCATACGGCCAGCCCGGCGACCGTCTGTGGGTGCGCGAAGCTTGGCGCGTCGGCAAGCCGAACGACACCTACCCGCCGCGAGATATCTTGCCGCGCTTACTCGATCGCGGCCAAGGCGTAACCGTGCTGTATGAGGCTGGCGGCTGGCGCTCAGTCGGACCCAAGGGCCGCGACGAGACGGTCTATCCCGACGACGAGCCGATGCCCGACTGGGCGGGAAAGCGTCGGCCATCAATGTTCATGCCTCGTGCGTTCTCTCGTATCACGATCGAAGTGATGAGCGTCAGCGTCGAGCGGTTGCAAGAGATTGATTGGGGAGACGCGATCGCGGAAGGTATTCGCGATCCACGTCGTGCCGCATGGCGAGTGGACCCGGTCGAAGGCTGCGTCGCGAAGTATCGAGAACTGTGGGACAGCCTCAACGCTGCGCGGGGGCTCGGCTGGGACACGAATCCCTGGGTGTGGGTCGTCGAGTTCAAGAGGAACAAGCCATGACCGAGCGCGCCCTAAGCCTGAAGGAAGCGGCCGCGCTGCTCGGCGTCTCCTACTCCACGATCTACGCCCACAAGGAAGCAATGGGCTTCTTCCAGGTCGGAAACCAGTGGCGCGTCTGGCCGGAAAAGTTGAAATCCGCGACCGAGTACAATCCCGATCGACCGGCGCGGGCGGACGAAAGGAGCAAGAAATGTCGATCCGAAAGCGCAACGGCTCGGACGTCTGGCACGTCGACCTACGCGCGCCAGGTGGAGAGCGAATTAGACAAACTACTGGCACAACCAACCGGAAGGAGGCTCAGGAGTATCACGACAAGCTGAAGCACGATCTGTGGCGGGTCGCCAAGCTCGGCGAGAAGCCAAAGCGGACGTTCTCCGAAGCCGTGCTTCGGTTCCTGAAGGAAAAGGCTGGTCAATCCGACTTCGGCAACAAGACGCTGCACATGCGGCACTTCCGTACCAAGTTCGGCGGCCGTGACTTGGGTTCCATCACGCGCGACGAAATCTACGAGGCGCTGCCGGAAGTGAATCGGCGCAAGAAACGCGAGACGGTACCGGTCAGCCGGGCCACGAAGAACCTCTATCTGAGCACGATCAGATCGATGTTCAACATGGCGGCCAACGAGTGGGGATGGATCACCGGTGCGCCGAAGTTGCCGAACCTCGCGACCGACAACCGACGCATCAGGTGGATCACGCGGGAGGAAGCGCAGCGCCTTTTGCAGGCCATCGGCACGGACTGGATGCGCGACATCGCCATGCTCGGCTTCGCGACGGGTCTTAGGCAATCGAATCTGCTGGCGCTGGAATGGTCACAGGTCGATCTTGTAAAGCGCAGGGCCTGGATCCACCCGGACCAAGCCAAGGCACGCAGGCCAATCGGCGTGCCGCTGAACGATGAAGCGGTCGATGTCATCCGGCGCCAGCTCGGCAAGCACCAGACGCGGGTCTTCTCGCGCCGCGGCAAGCCGATCGTACGGTGGGATCTGGCGCAGTGGAATCGCGCCGTCGCGCGGGCCGGCATCGATCACTTCCGGTTCCACGACGTGCGGCACACGTGGGCGAGCTGGCACGTGCAAAGCGGCACACCGCTTAATCGCCTGATGGAGTTGGGTGGCTGGTCGAAGTACGAGCACGTTTTGCGGTACGCGCACCTTGCGCCCGACCATCTGGCAGAGCACGCCGCGACGGTCACAATTTGGGCACACAGCCCTGAGGGTGCGGGAGAAGAAAGGCCGCAAAGCCTTGTGGCATAAGGCCTTGCGGGAAGTTTTCGGGAAATGGTGTTCAGCTAGCCTACCTGAAATACAGCGACGCGCGGATGAACCGAATCGAGGAAAGGCTCGGTGGACGAAGTGGCGCTGCCGTGATGGGCAACAAGCAGGATATCGGCGTTCAGCGCCTCGGGTATCCGTCGCACGAGCGCGCGCTCTGACGGTGCCCCAATGTCGCCCGTCAGCAGCGCGCTCATACCGGGAGCGCTCACCTTCAACACGCACGACTGCTCGTTCGAGCGCGTCGGCAACGGCCCCGTGTCGGGCCAGAGCACTTCGAAATCGACGCCGTCCCAGTGCCAGCGTTGGCCCGTCGCGCAGCGCAGGCGGTCGATCTCCGCCGCCTGCGCGATATCCCACAATCGATGCGAATCCGGCAGGCCGCCGAGCAGCTGGCGAACTTCGGCCGCAGCGAGAACGGCCGGCACGCCGCCCGCGTGGTCGGCGTCGCCGTGACTAACCACGAGCGTATCGAGCCGCGCGACGCCATTGGCGACAAGATACGGTGCGACCACGCGCTCGCCGGCACGAGTCGACTCGGGGCCGGTTCCGGCATCGAACAACAGCGCACGGCGATGGGTTTCGACGAGGATCGACGCGCCCTGTCCGACGTCGAGCGCCGTCAATCGAAAGGCACCCTCCGCGACCTGCGGCCCCGACGGCACCACGAGCGGCAGCCAGGTGAGCGGCGCGGCGAAGCGCAACGGCCAACCGCGCGGCATCAGGCACCATGCGGCACCCACGAGCGCAGACGCCAGCGCCCAGAGCGAAGGATGCGGCGGCTGGCGATCGGCCCACGGCGATTGCGCGAGCGCATGAAGGGCGCGCATCAGCGGCTCGAGCAACGTATGCGCGCACTCGAAAGCGAGCGCATCGAGCGGCGCCGGCAAAACGATCGCGACAAGCACGATCGGCACGATCAACACGCTCACCCACGGTACCGCCACGGCATTCGCGAGAGGGCCGACGAGCGAAACCTGAGAGAACCAATATGCCGTCAGCGGCGCAAGGCCGATCGTGACAGCCCATTGAGCGCGCAGCGCGTCGGCGCAGCGCGTGCGCAGCGTCGCAAGCGTGCGCCGCCATCGCGCCGGGCGAGCGTCGCGCGGCTGCTCGAACGACCCATTCCAGGCCGGATCGCTCGCACGGACGGCATCGAGCATGGCGAGCGGATCTTGCTCGTCCCGGCGCACGCGCCACCGCGCGCGCATCGCGAACGCGATCCAGGCTACTGCGCAAAATGACAGCCAAAAGCCAGCCGAAGTGCCCGCCCAAGGATCGACGACGAGCACGAGCGCCGCCGCCCAGGCGAGCACAAGCGAAAGCGCGACGGTGCGCCCGAGCGTGAAGGCGAAGCTCGCCACCAACAGCATCCAGAGCGCACGCTGCGCCGGTATGTTCCACCCTGCCAGCGCCGCATAACCGACGGCGCTGGCCACACCCGCTATCGTGGCGACAATCGGCGTCGGCACAAGCAGCGGCCATTCTCGCGCGCCGCGGGCAGCCAGCATCGCGCCGCAGAAACACGACCGACGCCAAAGCCAACCCGTCACCGCGCCGACGAGTCCCGCCACGAACCCGATATGCAGGCCCGAAACGGCAACCAGATGACTCGTCCCGGTGCGGCGCAATGCCAGCCGATCGGCCTGGCCGATAGCGTCCTGTGCGCCGATGGCGAGCGCCGTTACGATGCCCCCATGCACCGTGCCGGGCAGCACGTGGGCGATGCGCTCCCGTAGGGCGAAGCGCATGCGGTCGACGGCAACGCCGAGGCCGCCTGAGGGATCGATCAAGCGAAGCGCCGTTGCGGACGCGACGACCGAACCCGTCGCACGCACACCGCGCGCGAGCAACGACACCTCCGTGTCTTGTCCTGCGAAATTGGCATAGCCATGCGGACGTTTCAGGCGCACCGTCAAACGCCAGCGATCGCCTGGCGCCAATAATGGCGGAGCGTCTGCGCCGCGCGCGCTCCAGCTCAGTTGCACCGTAGACGGAAATCGTTCGATCCCGGTTCGCTCCCGCACTGCGCCGACGTCGACATCAAACAAGAACCGCGTGTTCGCGCCATCGCGCAATGGCAAACCGCGTACATGTCCGGTAAGGGGCAACTCGCGCATTTCCCATGCTTGCGGCAGCGCTTCGGCCAAGCGAATTTCCGCACGCAGCGCCGCATAGGTATAGCCGGCGACGACGGCCGCGCCCGCAAGCGCGCCAACGGTCATATGAGCCGCGAACTGCTTGCGCCGGATCGGAGTCCTTTCGCTCGATGTCATCGACTCGCCTGCACGACGCGTCCGAGTCGATCCGCTCACGCGGCGGCTCACGGCGGCGAGGCCCAGGGCCGCGGCAAACAGCAGGCCGAGCGTTGCCCACTCCCAGTGCGCGGGCAACGTCGCGCGTTGTTGGAACATGACGACACCCACCGCGAAGCCGATCAACACCGCCCGCATCCCCCCTCCTTCGATCAGCGCGCCGCTGCATGAAGAAAGACGGCCGGAGCGTCTACCCTCGGCCGGTCAATCGCGCGACGCGAACCATCGTCGATTATGCGCAAGCCAGCGCGAGTCGGGGCAGCGCAGCGAGCGCGTTAGCCGTTGTGCCTACCTGCAGCTCATCAACGCCGATGCCGCGCAATTGCGCGATGACGCTGCCGATGCGTGGCACCTGGTCCGGCGCGTTGCGTTGTTTGTAGAGCCAGGCGGGGGGAATGTCGGGCGCGTCGGTTTCGACGACGATGGCCTCGAGCGGCAGCTCCGTCGCGAGGCGCCGGATTTGACGAGAGCGCTCGAACGTGACGTTGCCGCCGAAGCCGAGCCTCATCCCCTGGTCGATGAAAGCCTGCGCCTGTTGGAAGCTACCGTTGAACGCGTGGGCGATTCCGCATTTGACCGCAAAACGGCGCAGCCCTTTGAGCACGAGATCCTGCGATTTGCGCACGTGGCAGATGACAGGCAGCTCGAACTCGCGCGCAAGCTTGAGCTGCTCTTCGTAGAAGAAGCGCTGGCGCGCATCGTCGAGTCCCGGAACGAAATAATCGAGCCCGATTTCGCCGATGCCGACGAAGCGCGGGTCGGCCAGGCTTGACTCGATTTCGCGGCGCAACGCTTCGATATCGGCGTCGCGCGATTGCGGCGCAAATAACGGATGGATGCCGAGTGCGTAGACGCCGCCCTCGACGCGGTGCGCGAGCGCACGAACAGTCTCGAAATTGCCGCGTGCGACAGCAGGAATGACAATACGCGACACCCCCGACGCATACGCTTCCCGCGCGACGGCGTCACGGTCGCCGTCGAATTCCCCGGCGTCGAGATGACAGTGAGTGTCGATCCACATGAGGGCGTGATCGCAGCAAAATTCGGGCGCGCTACACGGGCACCGACGGCTCTTCGTGCAGGACACCGTCGCGCAATCGCATGATGCGGTCGCAGCGGCCGGCCAGGTCGGCATCGTGCGTCACGATGATGAAGCTCGTTTCGAGCGTGGCGGACAACTCGAGCATGAGATTGAACACATTGTCGGCCGTCGCCCCGTCGAGGTTGCCGGTCGGCTCATCGGCCAGCACGCACGCGGGCTTCGTGACGAGCGCACGCGCAACGGCCACGCGCTGACGTTCGCCGCCCGACAACTCGCCCGGACGGTGCTTCGCGCGGTGCGCAAGCCCGACGCGCTCGAGCGTCGCGAGCGCCTCGCGCCGTGCGTCCTCTGCCGGCATGCGGCGGATGCGCAACGGCATCGCCACGTTATCGACCGCGCTGAACTCGGCCAGCAAATGGTGGAACTGATAGACGAAGCCGAGCGCGCGATTGCGCAGCTCGTTGCGCTCGCGCTCGGCGAGCTTCGTAAACGGCCGTCCAAGCAGCGAAACGCTGCCGGCGCTCGGCTCGTCGAGCCCGCCCAACACATGCAGGAGCGTGCTCTTGCCGGACCCCGATGCGCCGACGATCGCGAGTTTTTCGCCACGCCGCACGGTGAGATCGGCGCCGTTGAGCACCGGCACATTCAATCCGCCCTGGACAAACGCTTTCGAGATGCCGTGTGCCTCGAGCACGCAATCGGTCGAGCCCTGGGCATAGTGCGCGGCGCCGCCGGCGGTCGGTCGTTCGATCATGAAATCACTCATAGCGCAGCGCCTCGGCCGGGCGCACCTTGGCCCCGCGCCAGCTCGGATAAAGCGTCGCAAGCGCCGACAGGCCAAATGCGATGACGCCGATTCTCGCCACATCGGCAGGGACCAGTTCGGAAGGCAATTCGGTAATGAAGTAGACCGACGGCGGCAGAAATTGCACGCCGAGCAGATGTTCGATCATCGGCACGAGCCACGGAATGCTCCAGGCGATGAGGCAACCCAACGCGACGCCGGTCGCCGTGCCGATAAACCCGATCGTGATGCCCTGCACGAAAAAAATCTTCATGATCGAGCCGGGCTGCGCGCCGAGCGTGCGCAAAATCGCGATATCGGCCTGCTTGTTCGTCACCGTCATGACGAGCGACGAAACCAGATTGAATGCGGCAACGGCGATGATCAGCGTAAGAATCACGAACATCATCCGCTTCTCGATTTTCACGGCCGAGAACCAGGTCTTGTTCTGCTGCGTCCAATCGCGAACGTAAAGATCGCCGGAAAGCGTACGCGCCAATTCGTGCGCCACACGCGGCGCCTCCTGCATGTCTTTGAGCCTGAGCCTCACGCCCGTCGGCGCGGAGATCCGAAAGAGCGCCTCGGCGTCGCGAATGTTGATCAGCGCGAGCGAGCTGTCGTACTCGTAGTGGCCGGATTCGAATACGCCGCTAACGGTGAATTGCTTCAAGCGCGGCATCATGCCCGCAGGCGTGATCGACCCTTCGGGGGCCACCAGCGTCACCTTGTCGCCCGGCGAGACGCCGAGATTGGCGGCCAGGTCGACGCCGAGCACGATGTTGAACTCGCCCGGCGCGAGGCTCGTCAAGCGCCCGGCCTTCATATCCTTGCCGATATCGGACACCTGCGGTTCCTGCGAAGGCTCGACGCCGCGCAGCGCCACGCCGCTCACGGCATCCTGCCTCGTCAGCAGCGCCTGCGCATCCACGTAAGGCGCGGCGCCGATCACGGCGGGATTGCGACGCGCTTCATAGACCGTACGCTGCCAATCGGGCATCGAGCCCGTCGGCGAAAAAATTTCGACGTGCGCGAGCACCGACAGCATGCGGTCGCGCACCTCTTTCTGAAACCCGTTCATGACGGAAAGCACGACGATCAACGCGGCCACGCCGAGTGCGATACCCGACATCGAGACGGCCGCAATGAATGAAATGAAGCCGTTGCCCGTCGTGCGCTTGCTGGCGCGCGTGTAGCGCCAGCCGATTTGCCATTCGTAAGGAAGTTTCAAGCGAATCCTTCAATTCTCTGCGGGGGCGGCCTACAGCGCTCGCGCATACGCGGCCCTTACGCGGCTCGTACGTGGCCGTAGCGCCCCCAAGGCGAGCGGCGCGGTCCGCCGCTTCGCAACATGCATGCCGGCAGATGAGCCGGCGCAGCCCCGATCAAGCGCGCAGTTTGCCATACAATGCGCACCATCATGCATCCGAACCGTCTTCATCTCCTGTTGCCGTTTGCCCTGCCGACCGCCGCCGACGCCTCTTCGGCGCTGCACGATCTGCGCAGTCCGGCGCTCGACAAGCTCCTCGCTCGCGCGACGCTGGTCGAGCGCGTAGCCGGCGAGGATTTCCAGCGCACGCTGCCGCACGAGCGGTGGGTCGCCCGCCAGTTCGGCGCGATCGCATCGAACGCGGCCGACGAGGCGCCGCTCGCGCCCTATATGCTGCTTGCCGACGGTGGAAAGCCGGGCGACGTTCAATGGGCCTGCGTCGAGCCCGTTCACGTGCGCATCGCGCACGATCATCTCGTGCTGATCGACCCGTCGGCGCTCGACCTGACCGATGAGGACGCGACCAAACTGCTCGCCGTCGCCAAACCCTTGATCGAAGCGCTCGGCGTGCGCATCGAGGCGCCGACGCCGCACCGCTGGTATCTGGCCGGCGACGCGCTGGGCTCGCTCGCGGGCGCGTCGCCGCTTCGCGCGAGCGGCCGCAGCATCGAAATCTGGCTACCTCACGACGCGCAGTCCGGGCAGCGCTCGCGTATCTGGATGAAGCTGCAAAACGAAGTGCAGATGGGCTGGTTCGAGCACCCCGTCAACGAGGCTCGCGAAGCGCGCGGCCTACCGGCGGTCAACTCCATCTGGCTGCACGCTCAGGGTGTCGCGCAGCGCGTGCACAGCCCCTTTGCGCGCGTGTTGTCCGACGCCGCCGCCACGCGCGGGCTCGCGCTCGCGGCCGGGACGGACACGGGCGCGACCCCGGCCTCCTTCCGCGCGCTGGGTCCCCTTGCAAGCGGCACGACGCTTGTCGAGCTGACACCGTTCGTGGCGCCGTTCATCGCGCAAGACTGGGCCGCGTGGCAAGCGGCGCTCGACAGACTCGAGCGCGACTGGTTCGCCCCCGCGCTCGAGGCCCTCGAGGCGGGGCGCCTTGGCGCGCTCGCGATGACGCTCGGCGGCGATACCGGTTCGGTCACGCTCGATGCGACACGCGGCGATCTGCGTAAATTCTGGCGTCGCCGCGTGCTGGCGTCGCTATTTGAATGACGCAATGCCCACCCGCCGCCCGCC